>NZ_FMBW01000064.1 GCF_900091725.1 Streptomyces sp. DvalAA-43
CTCGCCACCCCCGGGCACACCCCGCACCACACCTCGTACGTGCTGGCGGAGGAGGGCCGCGACGTGGCCGTCTTCACCGGTGGCTCGCTGCTGATCGGCAGTGTGGGCCGGCCCGATCTGGTGGAGCCCCGGCTCACCGCCGCACTGGCCCGCGCCCAGCACGCCTCCGTGCACCGGCTCGCCGATGAGCTCGCGGACGCCGTGCCCGTGCTGCCCACGCACGGCTTCGGCAGCTTCTGTTCGTCCTCGCAGGCCGAGGGGTCGGCCACGACGATCGGCGATGAACGCGGGCGGAACGACGCGCTGGTCAAGGACGTGGACACCTTTGTCGCGGAGCTGCTCGCCGCGCTGGACGACGTCCCCGCGTACTACGCGCACATGGGCCCGGCCAATGCCGCGGGACCGGCCCCGCTGGATCTGACCCCGCCCGACCCGGCCGACGCCGAGGAGATAGCCCGGCGGCTGGCCGCGGGCGAGTGGGTGGTGGATCTGCGCAGCCGGGTGGCGTTCGCCGAAGGGCATGTCGCCGGGTCGTTCAACTTCGAGGGCGAGGGCCGGCTCGCGACGTATCTGGCCTGGCTGATCCCGTGGGGCAAGCCGGTCACTCTCCTGGCGAGCACCGCCGCCGACATCGCGGACGCCCAGCGGGAACTGTCCCGGGTCGGCGTGGGCCGTCCGGTCGCCGCGGCCACCGGCGGCCCCGAGGACTGGGCGGGCACGGCATCAAAGCTGCGGTCGTCGCGCAGGTCCGACTTCGCGGGCCTGGCGGCGGCCCGGGAGCGGGGCGAGGACCCGGTGGTCCTCGATGTGCGCAGAAACGCCGAGCACCGCGCGGGTGCGATCGCGGGGGCGGTGCACATCCCGCTGCACGAACTGCGGGAACGGCTGGGCGAGGTGCCGCCGGGTGTCGTCTGGGTGCACTGCGCGGGCGGGACGCGCGCGGCGATCGCCGCGTCGATGCTGGACGCGGCGGGGCGGGGGACGGTGGCCGTCGACGACGGTTTCGACGCGGCGGCGCAGGCCGGACTCCGCCTCACCGTCCCCGCCCCGTGAACACCCTGATCCTGGCGTCGGCCGCCGGTGCGCTGGTCGGCCTGGCGCTCGGCGGCTTGGGCGGCGGCGGCAGTGTGCTCGCCGTCCCCGCGCTGATCTACCTGCTCGGCTTCGATCCGGCCGCGGCCACCACCGCCGCGCTCCTCATCGTCATCGCGACGTCCCTCACCGGACTGGTCGCCCACGCCCGCCACGGCCGGGTCCGCTGGCGTACCGGAGGCCTGTTCGCAGCGGCCGGGATCGTTCCGGCCGCGATCGCCGGGGCCCTGTCGGCGCGGGTACCGGCCGGGGTGCTGACGGCCGGGTTCGCCGTGCTCGCGGCGGTCGCCGCGGTGCGGATGCTCCGCCCGAAGGGCGAGGCGGCGGCGCGGGCCGGGGCGAGCACGGCCGCCCCGCCCGCCGGACGGGTCGCGCGGACGGGCGCCGGACTCGGCACGGTGACCGGGTTCCTCGGCGTGGGCGGCGGGTTCCTCGTGGTGCCCGCGCTGGTCGCCGTGGTCGCCGTGCCGATGGCCGAGGCGGTCGGCACCAGTCTGCTGGTCATCACGGTGAACTCCACGGCCGCGCTGGCCACCCGGCTCACCACGCCCACCACGCTGGACTGGGCGGTCATCGCGCCGTTCACGGCGGCGGCGGTGCTCGGCGCCTGGGACGGGCAGCGACTGGCCGCGCGGGTTCCCGTGGCCGCCCTGCAACGGATCTTCGGCGCGGTGCTGCTGGCCGTGGCCGTGTTCATGCTCGTCGACGCCGTGGCATGAACCGGCGCACCGCCCCCGGCCCGCTCAGGCCAGCGAGAGAAAGAGCTTCTCCAGCCGCGCCCGCATCTGGTCGCGGTCCGCCGGCTCCTGGCCGCCGTCGGCCATGCAGTGCTGCAGACCCGTCGCGATGATCGCGAAACCGGCCCGGTCCAGCGCCCGGGACACGGCCGCCATCTGCGTGATCACGTCCTCGCAGTCCCGGCCCTCCTCGATCATCCTGATGATCCCGGCGAGCTGGCCCTGTGCGCGGCGAAGGCGGTTGAGGACCGATTTCAGTTCGTCGGCCGCCATGTCGAGTTCCACAACATCCTCCTCCTGATACCCCAAGGGGTATTCTAGCCTGACCGGGGAAGGGGGACCGCATCCCTCCCGAACCCCGGTGAACGAAAGGACACACTGCTCGTGACCAGCCCCGTCTCCCTCTCCCCCGCCCAGGCCGCGGCCCGCCTCGCGGAGTTCACCGTCATCGATGTGCGGGCCCCCGGCGAGTACGCCTCCGGGCATGTTCCCGGTGCGCTGAACGTCCCGCTGGACCGCCTCTCCGAGGCGGTTCCCGCGCTGAAGTCCGCCGCGGCCCGTGGTTCGCTGCTCGTGGTGTGCGCCTCCGGCGTCCGCTCCACCCGGGCCTGCGACATTCTCGCCGACGCCGACATCGACGCCGTGACGCTCTCCGGCGGCACCTCCGCCTGGGAGAGCGAGGGCCACGGTCTCGACCACCCCGCCGGGGCCCGCGCGACCTGGCCGATGGAACGTCAGGTCCGGCTCGCCGCCGGTTCCCTCGTGGTGGCCGGTCTGCTCGCCGGGGTACGTTTCCCCGCGGCACGCTGGATCTCCGCCGGCGTCGGCTCCGGTCTCGTGTTCTCCGCGGTGACCAACACCTGCGGCATGGCGGCCGCGCTGTCGAAGCTTCCGTACAACCGGGCCCCGCGGTCGGCCGCCGGCCTGGACGACACGCTCCACGCCCTCCAGGGCTGACGCCCTTCGTTCCGTACGCGGGAGGAGCCGGTCGCGCACGCCGCGCGACCGGCTCCTCCCGTCGTGGCAGCGGTCAGGCCTCGTCCCGGACCAGGGCGAGCAGCCGGTCCAGCACCCGGGGGCCGCCCGCGCGCAGCCCGTCGTGCTCGTACTCATTGGTCACCCAGGTGCGCAGCCCCCGGATCGACGCCGCGGTGCGCAGCGCGTGTTCCGTGTCGACGTACATGTCGTCGTGGTAGACGGCGGCCGCGACCGGCACCTGATTGGCCGCCAGCCGCTCGGTGTCGTACAGCGGCGCCCAGTCGGCACGGGCGGCCAGCAGTTCGGCGGTCTCGCGCAGCGGGCGCAGCGCCGGATCCACCTCGAAGTGCCAGGGGTGGATGCTCTCGCCCGTGAAGAGCACCGGTCCGTCCCCCTTGAGCGCCTCGGCGGCGTCGAACTGCGGGAATTCGGCACGGACCCGCTCGGCCGACCAGCCGGTGGACCGCCCGCCCTGACCGTAGATCGCCTCGTGCATCAGCGCGTACAACGGGTGCCCGGCGAACGAGGTGGCGGCCCGCACGGCCTCCTGGAAGGTGTCGGAGAGCTCGGTGCCGAGCGGCGTGCGGACGAAGGCGTTCTCCAGCAGGTAGTGCAGCTGGTGGCTGCCATTGCCGCCGCCCAGCATGATGCCGAGGGACTGGAACCCCTCGGGCGTCAGGCGGTGTCCGGCGCTTTCGGGGCGGTGCTCCGCGAGGTGCGCGGTGATCTCCCGGGCACGCTCGACGTCCTGCGGGTAGCGGGCGTAGTGGGCGGCGACCTTGCGCTCGATCCGGGGATAGGCGGCGCGGTACACGTCGTCGGCGTGCGCGTCCAGGGACGGCAGACCACCGGTGATGAGGACGGTGCTGAGCCCTTCGGGGGCGGCCGACAGATAGCGGACGGCGCAGAAACCGCCGAAGGACTGGCCGAGGACCGTCCACGGCTCGCCGCCGGTCAGCTGCGGGCGGATCAGCTCGCAGTCGCGCACGATCGCGTCGGACCGGAAATGGGCGAGGTAGTCGGCCTGCTCGCGCGGGCCGCCGCGCAGCGGCAGGGTCTGCCGGTTGGCCGGGGTGGAGAGGCCGGTGCCGCGCTGGTCGAGCAGCAGTACCCGGAATTCCCGCACGGCCCGGCCCAGCCAGGCCTCCGCCCCGATGAAACGCCGGGCGCCGAAGCCGGGCCCGCCCTCCAGGTAGACCAGCCACGGCAGCTCCTCGCCGGTCCTGCCGCTCGCCACGGCCTCCCTGCCGAAGATCTCGATCTGCTCACCGCCCGGATCGCTGTGATCGAGCGGGACCGTGAAATAGCGGTCGGTGAAGACGATGCCGGGGTGCTGGTAGCTGCTCACAAGGTGCTCCTGAATCAGATGTGCCACGGACAGTTCAGCACACGGCCGTGACACGGACGGTCGCGGCCCGTGTGCGCACCGCCCGGACGCCCCCTACCGTGCAGGCATGATCCGGTTCGAGCAGGTCGGCAAGGTGTATCCGGACGGCACCAGCGCGGTCGACGGCCTCTCCTTCGAGGTCGCCGAGGGGGAGCTGGTCACGCTCGTCGGACCGTCCGGCTGCGGCAAGACCACCACGATGATGATGGTGAACCGGCTGATCGAGCCTTCCTCGGGCCGGATCCTCGTCGACGGCGAGGACATCTCCGGCGTCGACCCGGTGAAGCTGCGCCGCCGGATCGGCTATGTCATCCAGCAGGTCGGTCTCTTCCCGCACCGCACGGTCCTCGACAACACCGCGACCGTTCCCGCACTGGTCGGCTGGAAGCGGGCGAGGGCCCGCGAACGGGCGGCCGAGCTGCTGGATCTGGTGGGCCTCGACCCGACGACGTACGGCTCCCGCTACCCCGCGCAGCTCTCCGGCGGACAGCGCCAACGGGTGGGGGTGGCAAGGGCGTTGGCCGCTGATCCGCCGGTGCTGCTGATGGACGAGCCGTTCGGCGCGGTCGACCCGGTGGTGCGCGAGCGACTGCAGAACGAATTCCTGAGCCTCCAGGCGACGGTCCGCAAGACGGTCCTGATGGTCACCCATGACATCGAGGAGGCGGTCCGGATGGGCGACCGGATCGCGGTGTACGGGGCGGGGCGCATCGAGCAGTTCGACACCCCGGGCGCCGTCCTCGGATCCCCCGCGACTCCGTACGTGGCCGAGTTCGTCGGCGCCGACCGGGGCCTGAAGCGGCTCTCGGTCACCACCATCGAGCCGGACGACCTGGAGGAGCCGCCGGTCGCCCGGCTGGACGAGCCGGTCGCCGCGGCGGCGGCACGGCTGGGCGCCACGGGCGCCCGCTGGGCCGTGGTGCTGAACGGCGAGGGCGATCTGCACGGCTGGGTGGCGGCGGACGCGCTGCGGATCGCCGGTGAGCACGGCACGGTCGGCGAACTGGCCCGCAGGATGGACGCCTGGGTACCGGTCGGGGCCCCGTTGAAGCAGGCGTTCAGCGAGATGCTCCAGCACGACGCGGGATGGGTCGCGGTACTGGACGGCTCCCGGTTCCTCGGCGTACTGACCCCGGCCAAGCTCCATGAGGCGCTGCGCCGCTCGGTCGACGCGGACGCGCGGGGCGTGGGCCGGGACGAGGTGCGCTTCGACTCGGTCTCGGACGCGTAGTCCCGCCCCCGGGCGGCGTGTGCGCGACGCCCGCGGGCGGGACGGGGTCCGGGCGACCGGGTCAGAGGTAGGTGGCGGCGGTCACGCAGAAGCCGCCGAGGGCGACGGCCCAGACGTACGGCAGGGTACGCACCATCACCTGCTGCGGGGTGACGCCCGCGTACTGCGCGCTCCACACGGTCTGGGTGCTCGTGGGGTCGGCGACGCCGAACACCTGGTTGTACGAGGTGGCCAGGCCCAGCACCGCGGTGGCGGGGTAGATACCGGCGGCGATCAGGACACCGGCGATACCCGCGCCGAGACCGAAGACGTTGAGCGGGCCGCGGTAGAGGCAGAGCGGCACCAGGACGGTGAAGACCAGCACGAACAGCACGGCGTTCTGCGGGCTGACCGCCTTGACGAGGGGTTCGAGCGCGTCGATGGCACCGGGCAGTTTCACGGCCGCGAGCAGGATGCCGATGGCGATGAACAGGGTGATCGGCGCGGCGGCCACCTCGAAACCACCGTAGAGGGTGCGCAGCAGCCGCTTGTTCATCTCGCGCGGCCGGGTGGTGGTGACCAGGCAGCACAGCACACCCGCGAGCAGCGACGGAACGATGGCCACATCGAGGCCGAGGGCCAGGACCAGGGGGACGACCGGCGTGAGCAGCGCGTACCAGGGGGCGTCGCCGAGCCGGGCGCGTCGGCCCGGACGCGGCTTCGGCGCGAGGGACTTGGCGGACCAGGTGTGTTCGACGCCGCGCCGGCGGGACTCGATCAGGACGAAGAGGACCGCGGCGGCCAGTGCGAACGGGAACAGCTTGATCATGAATCCGCGCACGGTGGGGACGGGCAGTTCCAGCGCGGTGGAGAAGAACTGCCAGACCGGGAGCTCGAACGGCATTCCGGCCGCGATGCCCATGAGGATCGTGCCGGCCGCGGTGACCTTGGGGATGCCGACGGCGATCATCGCGGGGATGCCGATGATTCCGGCGAGCATCGCGGCGGGCGCGGAGCCCGTCACCGTACCGACGAGGGTGGAGACGGCGAGGACGCCGAGGGCCACCACGACCGGGCGGTCGCCGCCGAATTCGACGATCTTGCGGACGAGGGTGCCCGCGATGCCGGTCTCGTCCAGGAGCTTGCCGAGCCAGGAGCCGAGCAGGATGGCGATCATGGTGGCGGCGAGCGCGGGCGCGCCGTCCTGGAGGACCGTGTCCAGGACGCTGTCCTTGCCGGTGAGCGGGGCGCCCGCGACGAGGGCGATGACGACGGCCAGGACGACGAGCGCGAAGGCGGTGGGGAGTCTACGGGTGAGCATCGCGGCGACACCGGCCGCCATGACGAGGAGGATGACGACGCCCATGGCGTTACTTCTCTCTTCCGTGCGGTGCGGTGACGGGGTGCGTGTCGGCGGTGGCCAGTGCGGCGGTGAGCAGCAGCGGGCTGCGGCCGAGTCCGCAGACGGTGCGGGCGTGGGCGTGGGCGGCGATCTCCTCGGCCCCGGCGACATGCCCGTACAGGCGTCGGCGTCCGGCGCGCAGCACGACATGGCCGAGGGCGTGTTTCAGTTCCGCCTTCGCCGGGCCGTGGTGGAGCAGTTCATGGACGGCCTCGTGGGCGAGGGCCGCTGCGCGCACCGAGCCCGCCGGGTACCAGTGGCGCCAGCCGCGCTCGTCGACCAGGGCCTCCGCGCGGGCGAGGGTGTCGGTGTACAGCTCGACGGTGGCGGGGCGCGAGGTGTAGCGGGCGAGGAGGCCGTGGGCCAGCCCGCCGTCGCGTTCGACGACGCGGGCGCGGGACGGGACGGGGCCGAGCCGGGCGCCGAACTCCGTGGCCACGGTGGCCCAGTGGCGCAGCAGGTCGCGGTCGCGTCCTTCGTGGGTGGGGGTGGCCGCGAGGAGCCGCACGCCGAATTCGATGTCGTCCGTGGCGGCGAGGTCGGGGGGCGCGGTCATGTCCGTACCTCCACGACGGCGATCACGGGCTCGTCGGCGGCGCGGGTGCCGAGTTCGCTGCGGGCCAGGGCGAGCAGCGGCTGTGGGTCCAGGACGCCGGAGAGGTCGGCGATGCGGGAGCCGATGAGCAGCCGCAGGGCGGGGGCGCGGACCCCGCCGTCGCCGTAGGAGGTGGCCTCGCCGACGAGCCGGGCGAGCGTCTCGGGGGCGGCGGCGACGGTGGTGGTCTCCACCAGGGCGTCGGGGGCGTGCAGCCGGACGACACCGTCGGCGTCGACGACCCGCACCGGGTGCCGGGTGGTGCGGAAGCGGCGCCGGACCTCGGTGCCGTAGACGGTGTGGGCGGGGGTGGCGGCCAGGATGTCCACGTCCGCCGGGTCGGCCTTGAGGCTGGCCGCCGCGGCGCACAGCCGTTCGCGCTCGTCGGCCCGGTGGGTGCGGTCCCGGTTGCGGAGTTCGGTGGCGCCGGTGGCCACCGCCCGGACGGTGCTGGTCTGCGGGTCCACGGTCACCTCGACCTCCACGCCGTCGGCGGCGGCTCCCTGGGCCACGACGGCCGCCTCGGCCTCCGCGCGGACGGCGAGGATCTGTTCCTGGCCGGCGCCCGGGATGATCCGCTCGATCTGCTCGCGGACCAGGGCGAGGGCGACACCGATGGGGCTGATGACCTCGCTGTGCCGGGCGATCCGGCCCTCCTGTCCGGTGACGGAGGCCAGGTGCGGGGTGACGGACGCGGCGCCCCCGCCGCCCCCGACCAGCACCGCGGTGTCCTTCTCCAGCCGGTAGTCGCGGATCATGGCGTCGGTCACGGCCCTGACCTGTTCGACACCGGCGTCCAGGAGCCGGGCGGCCGCGGTCGCGACATCGGTGGACAGCGCGGCGGCCAGCGGGGCCAGCGCGGCCTGGGCGACGTCCTGGTCGCAGCGGGCGAAGTCGCCCTCGGGCACCCGGCCCAGTGCGTTGGCCGCGCAGGTCATGGTGAGCGCGTACCGTCCGCCGGCCGCGTCGATCACGGCGTAATCGTCGGGGTCGCCCGCCATGGGGCGGACGGTGGTGAGGCGCGCGTCGCGCAGTTCGTCCAGGGTGGCGAAGCAGGCGTACGGCAGTCCGGCGATGTGCGCGCTGCGGGGTCCGACGCCGACGACCCTGCCGCCGCCGATCCGGACCATGGACCCGCCGCCGACCCCGACGGTCCGTACGTCGAGCGCGGAGAGGTAGGACGTCTTGCCGAGGATGGTGGCGTGCCGGACGGCGACCTTGCCCCGGCGCACGACGCTGATGTCGGTGGAGGTCCCGCCGGTCTCCAGGAAGAGGCCCTCGCTGATGCGTTCCCGCATCAGTGCGCCCGCGACCCCCGCGGCGGGGCCGGAGAGCACGGTCAGCAGCGGGCGTCTGCGCATCTCGTCGAGCGACATCACCCCGCCGTCGCACCGCATCACCATCAGCGGCGCGTGCACCCCGGCCTTGGTGATGGAGGTGTCGACGAGGTCCGCGGTGGCCAGCATGCGCGGCAGGATCGCGGCGTTGACCACAGCGGTACGGGTCCGCTTGGCGAGCCCGTACAGGGAGGTGATCTCGTGCGCGGCCGTCATCGGCAGTCCGCGCGGACGGGCCGCCTCGAGGACCGCCCGCTCGCCCTCCGGCCGGTCGACGCCGAACGGCTCGCTGGCGACGAGGACATGGGCGCCGTCCCGGGTGACGGCGTCGACGGCGGTGCGCACCTCGTCCGCGTCCTCGGGGTCGGCCACATGGGCGTAGGCGAGCGGGAGCCGCTTGCCCGGGGCGAGTTCGAGCCTGCCGAGGGAGGCGAGCCGGCGGGTGAGGACGGCGCCGGGGCCCGTTCCGATGCCGATCAGTCCGACGGTGGCGACATCGCCCTCCAGCAGGGCGTTGGTAGCCTGTGTCGTGCCGTGGGCCAGGAACGCGACGTCCTCGGCGGCACGGCCGGTCTGTTCCAGCAGCCGGTCGAGTGCCTCGACGATGCCGTGGGCGACCCCGTCCTCGTGGTGGTGGCTGGTGGGAACCTTCACCTGCCCCAGCAGTTCGAGGGTCGTGGCGTCGACGGCCACGGCGTCGGTGAAGGTTCCGCCCACGTCGATACCGACGCGGATGCGGTGGGTGGTCATGGCTGGGCACCTCCTTGTGCGGGTGGGTTGATGCGCGGGCGGGCCGGGTGGGACAGGTGGAGCTGTCCCACCCGGCGTTTCCACGGGTGCGGGACGGACCGTCAGTAGCCGCGTACGTCGGGCCAGTGGCGCTGGACCCCGTCGCGGTCGAGCAGCCGGGCGAACGCCTCGTACCGCTTGTCCTCGGACTGGACCTGGTGCGGTTCGACGCCCTCGGTGAGGCAGTGGGCGGCCAGGGCACCGGCGACCTCGCCGATGTTCCACTCCACCGGGTGGAGCCGGTAGCAGCCGTTGGTGATGTGGGTGGTGCCGATGTTCTTGCCCGCGGGCAACAGGTTGCGGACGCGGCGCGGGACGAGGGCGCCGAGCGGGATCTCGAACGGGACCGAGCCGATGTCGATGTAGTTGTCGCCCCCGGTGGAGGGGTGCAGATCGATGCGGTAGCTGCCGACGCCGACCGCGTCGCGGTGGCGGGTCCCGCCGTGCGGGCCGACGAGGTCGATCGCCACGTCGTGCTCGGTGACGGTGGTGACGGCCTTGATCCGGCGGGACTCGCGTACGTACGGGGCCTTGGCCAGGCCGTCGTCGGTGCCGGTGATGTCGGGGCGGATCCGCAGTCCGGGGAATCCGGTGCCGCCGTCCTGGCGCGGGGCCTCGGTCTGGAGCCAGTACAGCAGCGACAGCGACAACTGCCGTGCCTCGGCGACCGCCTGGGCGGAGACCTCGTCCCCGGCGCCGACCAGCGGCTTGAGCCAGTAGTCGTTGAGCGGCCAGTTGACGAGCGTGATGTCGGAGTCGAAGGCGCCGGGGCGGTGCATTCCCCGGGCGAGGATGCGGCGGAAGCCCCACAGTTCCTTGTCGCCCGCGTCGGCGCTCTGGTCGGCGCTGACGGCGAGCGGGTCGACGTCCGGGTTGGGGACGAAGGTGCGTGGTACGGATTCCAGGGAGCGGGGGTCGGGCGCCTGGAAGCCGAGGAGCGGGCCGGGCCAGAAGCCGGGACGGTAGGAGCGCCAGAAGTCGTAGTCGGCCGGGCGGTCGACGGTGTGGTTCTCGCCCTCGTGGTGGGAGAGCGCGAAACACACGGTGATGCCCTGCTGGTTGAGCGGCTGCGCCTGTTCGGGGGCGTGCGGTTCGTCGAACTCGCTCCGCGCCTCGGCGCCGACGGCGTGCTCGACACCACCGAGTGCGAGGAGTTCACCGGTCTCGGTGGCGTCGACGACATAGCGGGCGGTGACGGTGGTGCGGTCGCCGGTGCGGAGGTTCTCCAGCGCGACGGCCCGGATGACATCGTTGTCCGTCTCGGCGGCCACGGCCCGGTGCTCGGTGAGCAGGGTGAGGCGGCCCGCCGCCCGGTGCGGTGCGAGCATCGCCTCCAGCACGGCGAGCGCGACGCGCGGTTCGTGGCAGAGCTTGCTGACGCGCCCGGCGCCCGGGTTGAGGCCGGGGAGGGCGAGGGCCTCGGAACGCATCGGGTACCACTGGCGGTAGTACGCCCGGATGCCTTCGCGCAGACCGCGGTACGAGGCGGTGGTGCCGAACTGCTCCACCCACGGGTGCTCGTCCGGGGGGACGGCCTGGGAGGTGAGCTGGCCGCCGATCCAGTCGGTCTCCTCGGTGAGGACGACGGTGCGTCCGGTGCGGCAGGCGGCGAGCGCGGCGGCGACGCCGCCGAGTCCGGCGCCCACGACGAGGATGTCCGGTTCGGGTATCACTGTTCTCCTTGAGCTGTGGGTGAGGCTGGTCAGTGGCCGTGGACGGCCGGTGGTGGGCCCGAGGTGGCGCCGGGCCGGAAGGCGCAGGCAACCAGGGGTTCGGTGGCCTCCTCCCCCGCGACCAGCGCGGCGAGCATGCGGACGGCGGCGGCGCCGAGCCGGGTGCGGGGGATGTCGAAACCGGTGGGTTCGGGGCCGTCCGCGAGATCGGCGGGCGGACTGCCCAGCAGCGCCAGGGAGGCGTCGCGCGGGCAGTCGAGCCCGGCGTCGGCGACGGCGCGGAGCAGGGCGCGCCAGGCGGCCCCGGTGTCGGTCTCCTCGGCGACGAACGCGGTGACGCCGTCGGCGAGCCAGCCCCGCAGCCGCTCGGGGGTGAGGTCGCGTGCCGGGTCCGCGGAACGGAAGACGGTCTCGGGTCCGCCGTGCAGGCCGGCGGTCTCCAGCCCCTTGAGGAAGCCGTGTTCACGGTCGGTGGAGGCGGGTGCCTCGTCGTCCTCGCGGATCAGCACCATCCTCCGGTGCCCGAGCGCGGCCAGGTGGTCGACGACCTCGTGGGCGGCGCTCACATAGTCGGCGCCGACCCAGTGCAGGCCCTCCGGATCGTCCCGGCGGCCGAGGTGGACCACCGGGAAGCCGTCGGTGACCAGCCGGCCCAGCTCCTGGACCGGTGCGTGGCGGCCGAGGAACAGGCAGCCGTCGGCGAGGCGGACCCGGCTCAGCGCTTCGGGTCCGGCGGCCCCCGCGCCGCCGGTGCTCGACCCCGTGAACAGCACCAGGTCGTAGCCGCGCTCCGCGGCCTCGCGCTCCACGCCCACCAGGAACGGGTAGTACGAGTGCTGCACATCGGTCGGGAACGTCGCGGTGAAGCTGAACACGCCCAGCAGGTTGTTGCGCGCCGCCGCGAGCCTGCGGGCCGCCGGGTCGGGGACGTAGCCGAGACTGCGGGCCGCCTCCAGGACCTTCTGCCGGGTCTCCTCCGAGATCGCGGGCCCCTCGCGCTTGTCCGCGAGCACCAGCGAGACCGTGGCCTGCGAGACCCCGGCGAGCCGTGCGACCTCCGCCTGGCGCGGGCGGGCCGTGCGGCCCGCCGGTGCGGGTGAACGGCCGGGCCTGGCCCGCTTCCTGGGTTCCTCCACGAGGGCTCCTCACATCGATTAATGCGTATTAGTAATGCGCATTAACGAGTACTGTGAGGGTCGGCCGGGCATCGGTCAAGAGGTCGGGCACAACTTCTTCACCGTGCGGGCGGCTTCTCCTCCCTGCGCGGGAGGGCTCGCTCCGGACCGTCCGCGGGCCCCCGTACGGTGTGATCAACCATCCCTGTGAAGAAGGCGGTCCCCCATGTCCCAGTTCGATCTTCCGCTCGACCGGCTGCGCGACTACCGCAGCGGATCGGTGGAGCCGGAGGACTTCGACGCGTTCTGGTCGACGACGCTCGACGAGGCCCGGTCCCACGACCTCGACGCCCGTTTCGAGCTGCGCGCCGGCACGGGGCTGAGCACCGTCGACGTGTACGACGTGACGTTCGCGGGCTTCGGCGGTCACCCGGTCAAGGGCTGGTTCGTCGTCCCGGCGGGCACCACGGAGCCGCTGCCGGTGGTGGTCGAGTTCATCGGCTACGGCGGCGGGCGGGGGCTGGCGCACACCCATCTGCTCTGGGCGTCGGCCGGTTTCGCCCACTTCGTGATGGACACCCGCGGCCAGGGCAGCGGCTGGCTCGTCGGCGACACCGCCGACCCGGTGGGCAGCGCGCCGGCGTACCCCGGTTTCATGACCCGTGGCATCGAGGACCCGGAGTCGTACTACTACCGGCGGGTGTTCACCGACGCGGTGCGTGCGGTGGAGGCGGCGCGCTCGCACCCGCTGGCCGACGCGGCGCGTACCGCGGCCATCGGCGAGAGCCAGGGCGGCGGCATCACGCTCGCCGTGGGCGGGCTGATACCCGATCTGGTGGCGATCGCGCCGGACGTCCCGTTCCTGTGCGACTTCCCCCGCGCCCTCACCGTCACCGACCGGACCCCGTACCGCGAGGTGGGCAACTACCTCAAGACGCACCGCGGCCGGGCCGAGCGGGCGCGGGCCACGCTCTCCTACTTCGACGGGGTGCACTTCGCCGCGCGCGGGCGGGCACCGGCGCTGTTCTCGACGGCGCTGGAGGACATGACCTGCCCGCCCTCGACCGTCTTCGCCGCCTTCAACGCCTACGCCCACCCGGACAAGACCATCGAGGTGTACGACTTCAACGATCACGAGGGCGGCGGGCCGTTCCAGGAGGCCGTGCAGCTGGGCTGGCTGCCCGGACGGCTGCGGGCCTGACGGCGGGCGGCGGCGGTCAGCCGCGCGGGACGAGGCCCTTGGACTCCAGATAGTCGCGAGCCACGTCCTCGGGCAGCCGCCGCCAGCTGTCGACCTGCTCGTTGAGCCGGGCCAGATCGGCGGTGGTCAGTACGGTGTTGAGACTGCCCAGCGCCGTGCGTACGCCCGCGCTGCCCGCCCGGGACCGGTTGACGACGGGGACCAGGTAGTCGGCGTTCTGGAGGTGCTTGTCGTCGGCGAGCAGGACGAGGCCGAAGCTGTCGAGCGTGGCATCGGTCGTGGTGGTCAGGACCATCTGGTCCTGACCCTTCTGGACGGCCTGTTTGGCCTGCGTGGTTCCGACGCCCTTGGGGTCCACGGCGGTGATGCGGATGCCGTACGTCTTCTTCAGCCCGGGTGCGCAGTAGGGGCGCCGCACGCATTCGTCACCGGCCGCCAGTCGTACGGGCAGCCGGGATCTGCCCAGGTCACCGAGGGTTCTGAGGTGGTGCTCGGCCGCGTACCGGGCGGCGACCGCGAAGGCGTTCTGGTCGACGGCGCGCCCGGGGTCGAGGACGGTGAGACCACGGGGCGCGGCCAGCGCGCGCAGCGCCTTCATGGTGGCGGCGAGGTCGGGTGAACCGACCGGGGTGGCGTCGGCACCGTTCTTCCTGGCGTTCAGCCAGTCGGCGAAGGTGGCGGCGTACTCCGGCACGACGTCGATCTGGCCGTTCTCCAGCGCCGGTTCGTAGATCTCCCGGTTGGTGACGGAGATGATCTTCGTGGAGTAGCCGGCCCGGTCCAGCAGCAGCGCGTACATCTGGGCGAGCAGATCGCTCTCGGTGAATCCCGCGGATCCGATGGTGAGCCGCTTGCTGTCGCCCGGCGGTGCGGTGACGTCGCCCCGGTTCTCCAGGGAGGGGCCGGTGGCGCATCCGGCCGCCGAGAGCAGCAGCGCCAGCACGGGGGCGGCGGTCCGTCGCCTCATCCGGATCCCCCGCCCCGGAACCGGCCGGGGACGAGCAGCCGGCCCGCCTCGAAGAGCCCTTCGACGATCAGCGCGAAGGCCGCGACCAGCACCGCCCCGGCGACCACCTGCGCGGTGGAGGCGAGGTTGAAGCCCGCCGTGATGATGCGGCCGAGTCCCCCGCCGCCCGCCAGTGCGGCGAGGGTGGCGGTCGCGACGAGCTGGACGGCGGCGATCCGCACGCCGGTGAGGATCAGCGGGAGGGCGAGCGGCACCTCGACCCCCAGCATCAGCTGTCCGCCCGTCATCCCCATCCCCCTGGCCGCACGCACGACATCGCGGTCGACCTCCCGCATGCCGACGTAGGCGTTGGTGAGCAGCGGCGGTACGGCGAAGAGCACCAGGGCGATGATGGTCGGCCATTCGCCGTACCCGCCGATCGGGGTGAGGAGGAGCAGCACCAGTACGGCGAAGGTGGGCACGGCCCGGCCGATGTTGGAGAGGTTGACGGCGAGCGCGCCGCCCTTGCCGAGGTGACCGAGGACCACGGCGACGGGCAGCGCGATCAGACAGCTGATCAGCAGGCAGACGACGGTGAGGAACAGGTGCTGGCCCAGCCGGTTCCAGATACCGCCGTCGCCGGACCAGTTCGCGGAGGTGGTGAGCCAGGACCAGGCGTCCGCCAGGGTGTTCACGGCTGTCTCCGGGTCCATGGGGTCAGCAGCCGCTGGACGAGCAGGAGCAGCAGATCGGCGACGACGGCGATGACGACGCAGAGGACGGAGGCGGTGAGCACCTGGGCCTTGAAGTAGGTGTTCATCCCGGAGTAGATGAGGTTGCCGAGTCCGCCGTACCCGACGATCGCGCCGACCGTGACCAGGGAGACCGCGGAGACGGTCGCGATCCGCAGTCCGGCCATGGCCGCGGGCAGGGCGAGGGGCAGCTCCACGGCGAGCAGCAGCCGCAGGGGCCCGTACCCCATGCCGCGGGCGGCCTGCCGGGTCTCCTCGGGCACGGCGCGCAGTCCGGCGAGGATGTTCCGGACGAGGAGGGTGAGCGAGTACAGGACCAGTCCGGCGACGACGAGCGAGGCGGAGAGTCCGTACACCGGCAGCAGCAGCGAGAACATGGCGAGCGACGGCACGGTGTAGAGGATGGTCGTCACGCCGAGCACGGGGCCCGCCGCCCAGCGCCGGTGGCGCGCCGCGAGGGCGAGCGGAACGGCGAGGGCCAGTCCGATGAGCACGGAGACCACGGTGAGCTGGAGGTGTTGCACGGTGGCGTCCCAGAGGATCTCGCGACGGCTGGAGAGGTAGGCCCCGCAGAGCCACTCGTTGCGCGCGAGGCAGTCGTCCGGGGGCGCGGTCACCCTTCCATTGGAGCGCCCGGGGCCGCGCGGGCGCTCGTCCTGATCGGCTGTCCGGGTTCCCTGGCCGGACTTGCCGCGTACGGGGGCATCGGCGTGTCTCCCGCCCGGTGGCGCCGGACCGGGCGGTGGGCCGGGGCCACGTCCCGCGTCGGCCGGTCGGCCGGGGAGCCCCCGGACGCCACCGCCCGGAGCCGCCGACGACGCCCACCGCTCCGGCGACCCGCGTGCGATGGACGTCGGCCGCGCCCTTGAGCGCTCCGGCGGAGACCGGCGACGGTCGTCAGTGCTGTTCGGCCGCCGGTTCGAGGACGAAGACCGGAATCTGCCGTTCGGTCTTCGCCTGGTAGTCGGCGTAGTCGGGGAACGCCTCGACCGCGCGCCGCCACCACAGGGCCTTCTCCTCGCCGGTGGCCTCGCGGGCGTTCATGTCCTGGCGGACCGGGCCGTCCTGGAGTTCCACCCGCGGGTCGGCCACGATGTTGTGGTACCAGACGGGGTGCTTGGGGGCGCCGCCCTGCGAGGCGACCACGGCGTACGAGCCGTCGTGCTCGACCCGCATCAGCGGGGTCTTGCGGATCTTTCCGCTCTTGGCCCCGCGGGTGGTGAGGAGGATGACGGGCATGCCCCGCATCGTGGTTCCCTCGGTGCCACCGGAGCTCTCGAACAGCTCGACCTGATCGCGGACCCACTTCGCGGGGCTCGGCTCGTACTCTCCCTGGAGAGGCATGGATTCTGTCCCATCGTCGTCGTTCGGACACGCGTACCCGCGGACATCGGTGTGTCGCGGTGCTCCGAGAACTCTCGCACCATTCCGTCCGGACGGCGCCCGGACCGGCCCGGACGCGGGAGGACGGTGTCCCGGCTCAGGAGTGCGGTGGCCTCAGGCGCAGTTGCAGCATGGCCTCGAAGCGCGCCTCCGGGTCGTCGAGGTCGATGCCCGCGACCACGGCCAGCCGTTTGAGCCGGTAGCGGAAGGTGTTGGGGTGGATGTGGACGGCGGCAGCGGCGGAAGGTACGTCGCCGAAGGTGCTCAGCCAGGCGTCCAGGGTGTCCGTGAGGGCCGTGTGGTGCCGGGCGTCGTAGGCGCGCAGCCGGATGACGGGGCCGTCCGGCAGATCGTCCTCGGCGGCCATCCGGTCCGTCAGCTCCTCCAGCAACGAGGCCGCGTAGACGTCCGACAGCCGGGCGGCCCTGCGCTGCGTACGGCCGGAGCCGAGGACCCGCAGCGCACGGTCCGCGTCGGCGCGCGAGCGGCGCAGCTCCACCGGGCGGGCGGCGAGCCGGCCGATTCCGATGACGGCGGGCGTCCTGTCGCCTATGCGGCCGAGGAACGCCTCGGCCACCCGGAGCCCCTGTTCGTCCGAACTCGTGGGCAGGACCGCGTAGGTGACCGGGCCGAGGGTGGCGGTGGCGGTACGGGGGTGGATCGCGGCCAGGTGCAGGGTGAGCGCCTCGGCGACGCGGTGGCCCGCGGCCACCCGGTCGGGCGCGTACAGCTCGCCGGTCACCGCGAGCGCCAGTACGCAGGCGGGCTGCGCGGACAGGCCGAGCCGTACGGCGGCCTGCGGTGCGTGCGTACCGCCCTCCAGGACCGTGGCGAGCAGATCCGCGCGCAGCCGGCGTTCGGCGTCCTCGCCGGTGCGGCGGCGCAGCAGATGCAGGGCGGCCACCTTCGCCGCCTCCTGGAGTGCCTGCGTGCGGTCCGCGCTCAGCGGTCCGTCGACCACGACCCAGATCGAGCCCAGGATCTCGCCGCCCGCGCGGACGGCGATCGCGACCCGGGGCTTGTCCGAGATGCCGTCCACATAGACGGGTTCCTCCTTCCGGTAGAGGGCCTGGAAGGCGCCGCGTTCCTCCAGGGCGCGCAGTTTCTCGGCGGGTACCTGGCGGTCCAGGACGGTCGCGATCCGGTCGTGGTCGCCCTCGTCCTGTCGGCTGGAGAACGCCAGTACCCGCCCGCCCCGGTCCTCCACGGTGACCGGGCCGTCCAGCAGCCCGGCCGTCGCGTTGGCCAGGGCGAACAGGTCACCGGCGAGCGGTTCGGCGCCGTCGGCCTCGTCGGGGCCGCCCACCGTGCCCAGTTCGTCGACCGCGAGCAGCGACCGCAGCAGCGCGGCCACCTGGGCCCAGGAGGCGCCGGGGGTCAGGCCGAGCACGGTCACGCCGGTGCGGGCGGCGGCCTCGGAGACGGGTCCGTCCACCGGGACCGGGGAGCGGACCACCACGGCCGCCGCACCGAGCCCGGCGGCCGTGTCGACCAGGGCGGCGACCTGCTCGGCGCCGTACACACCGACACCGAGCACCACCGCGCCGGGCAGCCTCGCCGGCTCGTCCAGGGGGTCCTGGATCAGCACTCCGCTGACGGTGCGGGCCGGGTCGGCTTCCCCGGCCACCACTTCGATCAGCGTCGATCCGAGATCGTTGAGGATCCGTCCGAGCACGGCCCGTGGCTGCTCCGTCATCGTCACAAGGTAGTTGATCGGAGATCGTCCGCGGCGAGGACGGGCACCCGTCCGGGCCCCCGGTCCGCCCGGGGGCCGGTCATCGGCCGATCCATTCCGTCGACGCGGTCACCTCGGCCAGCTGCCCGGGGATCGGGGAGATTCCGAGGCCGGGTCCGCGCGGCACGTCGAGATGGCCGTCGCGCAGGACGAACGGCTCGGTGATGTCGGTCCGGTAGTACCGGTCGGACGCGGATGTGTCGCCGGGCAGGGTGAAGCCGGGCAGTGCGGCGAGGGCGACGTTGGCGGCCCGGCCGAGACCGGTCTCCAGCATTCCGCCGCACCAGACGGGAACGCCGTGCGCGGCGCACACGTCGTGGATCCGCCGGGCCTCCAGATAGCCTCCGACCCGTCCCGGCTTGATGTTGACGACCGAGCAGGCGCCCATCGCGATGGCGTCGGCCGCCGAGCGGGCGGACACGATGGACTCGTCCAGGCAGATGGGGGTGCGCACCCGCCGGGCGAGTGCCGCGTGGCCCCTGATGTCCTCCTCGTCCAGGGGCTGCTCGATCAGCAGCAGCCCGTACGGGTCGAGCCGGGCCAGCTGTGCGGCGTCGGCGAGTGTGTACGCGGTGTTGGCGTCGACCTGGAGCTGTACGTCGTCGCCGAAGCGTTCCCGGACCGCGCGCACGGGTGCCACGTCCCAGCCGGGCTCGATCTTCAGCTTGATCCGCCGATAGCCCTCGGAAAGATAGCCGTCGACGGCGTCGAGCAGCGCGGGGACCGAGTCCATGATGCCGACCGACACCCCTGCCGGTACCCGTTCGGCCGTAGCGCCCAGCCACTGGCCCATCGACAGGTCGTGGGAGCGCAGCCAGGCGTCGAGGACCGCGGTCTCCAGCGCGGCCTTGGCCATCCGGTGGCCCTTGAACGCGGCCAGGGCCGGGGCGACCGCCCAGGGGTCGAGCGCCGGCAGGGCGGCGAGGGCGGGTACGAGGTAGCCGCGCAGCACGTCCGCGGCGGCCGCGGTGTACTCCGAGGAGTACAGCGGATCGGCCATGGTGACGCATTCGCCGTAGCCCTCGTGGTCCTCGGTCTCGATCCTGACCAGCAGGATCTCCCGGGTGGTCATCGTGGCGAACGAGGTCCGGAACGGTGCGACCAGGGGCATCGCGATCCGGCGCAGTTCCACACCGACGAGTTTCATGCCTGAGTCTCCTGATGTCTGTCGATCACGTACCAGCCGTCCCGGGTGAATCCGGTGACGGTGTGCCCCTCGGCCATCAGGCCGCCGAGTACCTCGCGCAGCGCGTACCGCCATGCGCGGGCCAGGGGCGGGTCGGTCCGGCGCAGTTCCTCGGCCTCGGCCGGGATCCGGACCAGGACGGTGTCGCCGTCCCGGCGCCCGACGACGGGGCTGCCGTCGGGTTTGGCGTCGAGCCCGACCACGGCGCGGGCGCCCGCGTCGTCGACGGTGATGGTGCGGGGTGTGCCCGCGGCGGAGGCGATGGCGTGCGCGCCGGTCAGCTCCCAGCGGACCATCAGCCGGTCCGTCTCGGTCCCGGCGTTGACCTCGTCCCGCATGGCGCCGTAGAAGTCGGCCAGGTACTCGCTCGGCACCGCGCCGAGTTTGGCCAGGTTGAAGTAGGCGTTACGGCTGATCAGCGGGTCGAAGGTCCAGGTGATGGTGGTGAGGTCGCGGGCCAGCGCCCAGGCCCGCTGGTGCTGTTTGACCGCGAAGCCGACGTTGCGGCCCCGGACGCTGTCGTCGACCCCGGCGATGTGCGAGTGGAGTCCGGCGCTGGCCAGGAAGCCCAGGCAGAATCCGATCGTCCGGCCGTCCCGCTCGACTCCGACGACATAGCTACCGGAGTGGGCGAAGACCCGCAGCAGTTCCGGGGTGATCAGCGGGTTTCCGGGGTCGGGCCGCCAGATCCGGTCCAGCACCCGGCAGGCCTCGTACATCTCGTCCAGTCCGTGCAGCTCCCTGATGGTGACGTCGGCGCGCTGTGCGGCCAGGTCCGCGGCGGCCGTCGCGGCGGCCGCCCGCGCGGCGTTCACGGTTCCACCCGGCCGGGGCCGGTCAGCGAGGCCACCAGGGAGGCCACGAGTGCCGCGCGGCGGGGCAGTTCGGCGACGGTCACATGCTCGTCGTCCGCGTGGGCCCCACCGCCCACGGCCCCGAGGCCGTCGAGCGTGGGCGTGCCCGCTCCCGCGGTGAGATTGCCGTCGGAGCCGCCGCCGACCGCCACGCCGCGCAGGGTCCCGAGGCCCAGCTCCGCGTAGAGGCCGCGGGCGAGTGCGAAGAGCCCGGCCGAGGCACTCGTCGGCAGCGGCGGCCGGTCCGGGCCGCCGGAGAAGGTGAGCGAGGCCCCGTCGAGCACCGGCCGGAGGCCGTGCACCGCGCGGTCCACCCGATCCTGCTCGGCGGCCGTCGCGACGCGTACGTCGACCATCAGCCGGGCCGCGTCGGGCACCGTGTTGCGGGTGGTGCCGGAGGCGGCCACGGTCGGTGTCACGGTGGTGCCGGCCGCCGGATCGGCGAGGGCGGACAACGCGAGGACCTGGTGGGCCAGTTCGGTGGTGGTGTTGATCCCCTTGTGCGGTTCCAGACCGGCGTGCGCGGCGCGTCCGGCGACGGTCAGTTCGTAGCCGGAGATCCCCTTGCGCGCGGTCTTCAGCGCGCCGCCCTCGCTCGCCTCCAGGACGAGGACGGCCCGGTTCCGGCGGGCCTCGGCCTCGATCAGGGTCCGCGAGGTGGGGGCGCCGATCTCCTCGTCGCCGGTGAGGAGCACCGAGACGCCGTCCAGGTCGTCCAGCACCGACAGGGCGTGGAAGAGCTGCGCCACACCGGCCTTCATGTCGAAGCAGCCGGGCCCGGTGAGCCGGCCCCCCGCGACCTCGAAGGGGTGGGTGGCGAGGGAGCCCACCGGCCACACGGTGTCGAAGTGGCCGAGCAGGAGCACCCGGTCGCCGGAGCCGAAGCGCCAGCGCAGGGCGGGCCGTCCCGAGCCGTCGATCCACTCGGGCGCCGCGCCGGTCAGCCGGGTGCCGATCCCGGCGGCGACGCGGGCGCAGTCGGCGACGGCGGCCGGGTCGCCGCTGGGCGACTCGGTGCGGACCAGGTCCTCGATGTCGGCCAGCAGCGAAGGCAGCCCCGCTTCCAGGGCGGCGGTGATCGTGGGCACGTCAGCCCACCTTGGGAGTGGCACGGACACCGTGGTGGATGTACGGGGTGCCGTCGTCGAGCGTGTAGAAGACGACCGGAATCCAGAGCTCGGACCCCGGCCGCTGCACGACGAACAGGCCCGGCTCGACGGGGTGCATCCGGTACTCCTTCTCCGTGTCGGGGACCAGTTCGGCCAGGGGGCCGGTGACCCGGTCCAGCATCACCAGGCCGCCGTCCCGCTCCACGATCTCCATCCGGCTGGAGAGCCGCTGGTACACGCCGACGTAGTCGGCGGGGTCCACCGCCACCGGCTCCGTCGCGGGCTCGATGGTGGTGCGCATCGTCACCCCGGCCAGCTCCCGGACGATCTCGGCGTACACGTCCCGGTAGAGGGCCGGGGTGTCGCCGCCGTTGGTGAGCAGGCAGATCGCCAGCTCGGCCTCGGGCAGGACGCGCAGGAAGGCGCTCTGCCCGATCGTGCCGCCGTCGTGTCCGTACACCCGGTGACCGTCCCAGGTGTCGAGGAACCAGCCGAGTCCCCAGGAGTCGCCCAGGACGTGCGGGTCGGGGAGCTCGACCTGCGGGGTCTGCATGGCGGCGACGGACTCCTCCGAGAGCAGCTTGGTGCCGTCGACGGTGACGCCCTTGTCGAGGTGCAGCCGGGCGAACTCCAGGACCTCGCGCGGTGTGGAGCAGATCAGCCCGGCCGGTCCGGCCGAGCGCATCAGCCCCCACATCGGGGCCTGTACCGGCGGGCTTCCCAGGTGCCCGATGGCGGCACGGAAGCGCAGCACCTCCTCCGGCAGGGTCGCGGTGTGTGTCAGACCGAGCGGCCGGTACAGCCGCTCGCGCATCAGCTCGTCCCACTGGACGCCGGTGACGACCTCCAGCACTCGGCCGAGCAGGGTGAAGCCCGCGTTGCAGTACGACATGGTGGCGCCGAGCGGGTGGTTGGGGGGTACGTCGCCCAGCAGGGCGGCGTACTTCTCCAGGCAGTCGTCGCCCCGGCCGGTGTCGGTGAAGAGGTCGCCGTCGATGCCGCTGGTGTGCGTCAGGAGATGACGGATCGTCACGCCTTGGGTCAACTCATCGCTCACCAGGCTCAGTTCGGGGAGTACGGAGGCGAGTGGGGTGTCCAGTTCGAGTACGCCCTCGTCGACCAGGGCCATGGCCACCGTGGTGGTCCAGACCTTGGAGATCGAGCCGATCTGGAAGAGGGTGTCGGTGGTCGCCTCGATCCCGGCCTCGGTGTTGGCCAGGCCGACGGCGGTCTCGGCGACGATCTCCCCGCGGTGCAGGATCGCGAGCGAGGCGCCGGGGACGGAGTGACGGGCGGCGAGTTCGGTGAGCCGGGTGGTCCAGCGGGCTGACAGCTCGGTGGTGTCGGTCATGTGGTGCTCCGATTCCGTTTCGTTCAGCGGGTGGTGTGCGTGGTGACCCATGCGACAAGCCTGCGGGAGTAGTCCTCCCGGTGCGAGGGCCTGCCGTCGAGGAGGAACAGGTGAGAGCTGCCGGGGTACACGACGAGCCGGGCCGGCACGTCCCGGGTGCGCAGCGCGTGGAACCACTGCTCGGCCTGGCCCACCGGGCAGGTGTCGTCCGCGCCGCCGTGCAGGATCAGGGTGGGTGCGCGGACCGCGTCGGCGTGGCTGAGCGGCGAGAGTTCCGCCATCCGTGCCGGGTCGCCGATCTCGTGGCCGGCGATCAGGTGGCCCTCCTCGGAGGTGCCGGCCATGCTCTTCAGGTCGACCAGGACGCCGCCCGGTACGACGGCGGCGAACAGGTCGCTGCGGGCGGAGAGCCAGCAGGTCAGATAGCCGCCGTAGCTGTAGCCGGTGAGCGCGATCCGCGTCGGGTCGACGAGCCCCTCGGTGACGAGGGCGGCGACCGGTTCCAGGACGTCCTGTTCGTCGGTCTCGCCCCAGGCGCCCAGGGCGGCCGTGTAGAACGCCTCGCCGTAGCCGTCGCTGGCGCGCACGTTCGGCGTCAGGATCGTCCAGCCCCGTGAGGCCAGCTCCTGGTGGTAGAGGTGGACCGGATCGGAGTGCGGGGCCCAGGCGTTGTGCGGGCCGCCGTGCACGTCGACCAGGAGCGGGCCGCCCGGGGGCGTGTCCGCGGCGCGGGTGATCATGGCGTGCACGACCGTGCCGTCCGCGAGGGTGAACTCGCGTTCGGTGACCGGGTGGAGGGTGACCCCGGGCAGCGACCGGGCCATGTGGCCGGTGAGCCGCGCGGGCCGCGGTCCGGCCGACGGCAGGCCCGGGCCCCCGGACGTCCAGGCGTCCAGGTCGAGCAGCACGATCTCGGCGAAGCGCGAGGCGTCGGAGACGACGACCGCCGCCCGCCCGGACTTGGTGACGACCGAGCATCCGCTGACCCCGGTGCCGGCGGGCAGCGGGGAGGCGCTGATCCCGGCCGCGTCCACCCGGTACAGCCGGGTGGCACCCCGGTCGCGGGCGCAGAACACGATGGCGTCACCGTGGAACTGCGGCAGCGCACCCGGGTAGCCGGGGCCGCCGCCCATGACGTTGCGGTCCAGGGCCGCGCTGAGGGAGACCGGCACGGAGCCGTCCAGCGGCTGGCGCAGCAGCTCCGAGTGGCCGACGCCGAACGAGGTCCGGCCGACGACGAGCAGTGCGGACCCGTCCGGGAACCAGCTCACCGGACCGGCGAGCCCGTCCGCGGGCCCGACCCGGCGGGCCTCGGACACGTGCTCCCCGACCCCCACGACATGGGCGGCCGAGGGGCCGAGGACAGCCGCGTCCGGACCGGTCTGCGCCGGGTAGGCGAGCCGGGTGCCGTCGGGCGACCAGCTCGGCGGGCCGACGTGCCGGTCGCCCTCGGTGACCTGTACGACCTCGCCCGATGCCACCTCCACCACGAACAGCTGGGTCCGGAGCGATCCGATCAGGCCGACCCCGTCCGCCTTCCAGCCGAGGGCGTCGATGACCACCGGTGCGCTCTTCGCGCGGTACGTCTCGGGGGCCGCGAAGGCGATGCGTGCACCGTCCGGGCTCCAGACCGGTGTGCCCGCCCCGGCCGGGCACCGGGCGGACGTGGTGAGCGCGACGGCCTCGCCCCCGTCGGCGGACAGCAGATGGAGCTGCCCCTCGCGCAGGAAGGCCAGTCGCGATCCGTCCGGGGACCAGCGCGGCGCGGTGTCCGCCGGGCCGTGGGTGAGGCGCCGGGCCGGGCCGCCCCCGCCGCGTACTTCCCAGATCGAGCGGATCACGCGGTCGTTGTCGGCGTCCTGGGTGGTCAGGGTGTAGGCGACGCGTTCGCCGTCCGGGGACAGTGCGGGATCGCCCGGGATCTCGAACCGGTACAGGTCTTCGATCGTCAGTGGTCGGGTCATGACGCCTCCTCGGCGAGGGCAAGGGTCGGTACGCAGGAGATGAGGTTCCGGGTCGTGGGGTGCTCCGGTCGCTCCAGCACCCGGTCGGTGGGGCCGCATTCGACGAGGTGTCCGCCGTCCATCACGGCGACCTGGTCGCAGAGGTAGCGGACGACCGCGAGGTTGTGGGAGATGAAGAGCATCGCGAAGCCCAGTTCGCGCTGGAGGCGGCGGAGCAGGTTGAGCACCGCGCCCTGCACGGAGACGTCCAGGGCCGAGGTGATCTCGTCCGCGATCAGCACGGCGGGCCGGGCGGCCAGGGCACGGGCCAGGGCCACCCGTTGGCGCTGGCCGCCGGAGAGTGCGTCCGGGGTGAGCACGGCCCGTGCGGGGTCGATGCCGACCAGTTCGAGGAAACGCGCCACCTCGGCGTCGCGTGCGGCGCGGCGTTCCCGGGCCGGTGTCCGGCGCCCGCTCACCCCGTCGGGCAGTGCCTCGGCCACGGACGCGCCGACGCTCATGCGCGGGTCGAGCGAGGCGTACGGGTTCTGGAACACCAGCTGCACGGGGCTGTGCCCGCGCCGGGGTGCGGCGTCGGCCCCGTCGACCAGTACGCGCCCCGACCGGGTCGGCGCCAGCCCCACGACGGCCTTGCCGAGGGTCGACTTCCCCGACCCCGACCCGCCGACCAGTCCGGTCACCGTCCCTTCCGGCACCAGCAGATCGACGTTCTCCACGGCGGTGAACCGGCCGTAGCGCACGGTGATCCCGCGCAGTTCGAGTGAGCTCATGAGGTGGCCTCCGCTGCGTACGACGTGGCCGCGACGGACCCGCCGGCCGCTGCCGTCCCGACCGGGAACCAGCAGGCGACCTGTCGGTCCGGCCCGAAGTCGGAGAGTTCGGGGGCGGTCCGGTGGCAGCGTTCCCGGGCGCGTTCGCAGCGCGGTGCGAACGGGCATCCGCCGCCGGTCTCCCCCGGTTCCGGGGGCCTGCCGGGGATGGTCGCCAGTTCCGTGCCGGGATCCGTGGTCATGGTGGGGACCGCCCCCACCAGTGCCCGGGTGTACGGGTGGGCGGCCCCGCCGAGAAGTGCGGTGACCGGGAGGTCCTCGACGATCCGGCCCGCGTACATCACCAGGACGCGGTCGCAGACCTGGGCGACGACGGCGAGGTCGTGGGAGATCAGCAGCAGCGCGGCGCCGGAGTCCTCGCGCACCTCGGCGAGCAGGTCGAGCACCTGCTCCTGGACCGCCACGTCGAGCGCCGTGGTGGGCTCGTCGGCGATGATCAGTTTCGGCTCCCCCATCAGTCCCATCGCGATGACGGCCCGCTGCCGCATCCCGCCGGAGTACTCGTGCGGCCGTTGCCGGGCGCGGCGTTCGGGTGCGGGGATGCGGACGGCGCGGAGGCGGTCGACGGCGCGTGCCGCGCCCTGTGCGCGGCTCGCGCCCAGGTGCACCTCGGCCACCTCGGCGAGCTGGCGGCCCACGCGCAGGGCCGGGTTCAGGGAGGCCATCGGATCCTGGAAGACCATGGCCAGTTCGGTGCCGAGCCGGGGGTCGTCCCGCAGGTCGTGCCCGTCGAAGCGGAGGGTACCGGCCGTGACCCGGCCCGGGTGCGGCACCAGGTCCGCGAGGGCCAGCGCGCTGAGGCTCTTGCCGGAGCCCGATTCGCCGACCAGGCCGACCGCCTCGCCCCTGGCGATGTCCAGCGAGATACCGCGTACCGCCTGCCGCCCGCCGGGGAAGGTCACCCGCAGGTCGCACGCCCGGACCAGGACCCCGTCGCCGTCGGTGGCCGGTTCCTCGGAGGGGTTCGGCTGCTGCCCCCGGGCCGGTTCCGGTGCCTGCGGCGCCCGTCGGCCGCCGGCCTGTGCGAGCACCTCACCGGCCAGCCCGAACATCAGCCCCGTCAGGACCACGGCCGCGCCGGGTGCCAGGGCCGCCGCCGGGTTCACGAAGATGCGGTTCAGCTGTTCGTTGAGCAGCCGCCCCCAGTCGTACTGCGGCGGCTGTACGCCGAGTCCGAGGAAGGAGAGGCCGGAGAAGGCGACCAGGATTCCGCCCGTCGCCTGGGTGGCGAAGAGCACCGACGGTTCGGCGATGTTGGGCAACAGATGGCGTACCACCATCTTGAACCGGCCCACGCCGAGGATCCGGGCCGCAGCGACGTAGTCGGAGCCCGCGACCGACGCCGTCAGGTTCTGCACCAGCCGCGCCATGGGCGGGACCATGGCCAGCCCCACGGCGAGGACCGCGCCGGTGCTGCCCACCCCGAAGATCGTGGCGAGGAAGAGCAGGAACAGCAGCCCGGGAAAGGCCACCAGTACGCCGACGGTCGCGGTGATCAGCCGGCCGAGGCGCCGGCCCACGACCGCCGGGGCGACACCGAGCAGCAGCCCGCCGCCGACGCCGATCACGGCGGCCAGCAGGGTGAGTCGCAGGGTCAGCCGGGTCGCCACCACGACGCGGGCGGCGATGTCCCGGCCGAGCTGGTCCGTGCCGAGCAGATGGGCGGCGCTGCTGCCCTGGTTGATCGCGTCCGTGTCGATCCGCGCGGCCCGGTCGCCGAGCAGTACGGGGCCGAGGACGGCGACCAGCGCCACCAGCAGACAAGCCGTGAGTGCGGTGATGCCGATCGGTGTCCGCAGCGTGCGCCCGAGCCGGTGCCGCAGCGAGCTGTCATGGTCGTGATGAGGCATCGTCAACTCCCGCGGACGGTGGACTGGGGGTCGGCGACGGCCACGGCCACGTCGACGACGAAGGTGATCAGCAATGCGGCCGCCCCGTAGACCAGTACGACGCCCTGGACCAGCGGATAGTCCTTCTCGGTGATGGCCTGGACGATCGTGGTGCCGAGGCCGGGCCATGCGAAGACGTTCTCGACGAGCACGGTGCCGGCGAGCAGCGAGCTGAAGAGCAGGCCGCCCAGGGTGAGCGAGGAGGTCAGCAGATTGGGCAGCGCGTGCCGCAGATAGCGCAGCCGGGCCGGGAGCCGCTTCGCCCGTGCGGTGCGCATGTAGTCCTCGCCGAGCACCCGCAGCGTCTCCACCCGGACGATCCGCGACAGCGTCGCCGCCGGTACGACGGTCAGGGCCAGCACCGGCAGTACGTAGGAGTCCGGACCGCCCCGCGAGGCGACCGGGAAGAGCGGCCACGCCACGGCGAACGCCGCGGTCAGGCCCACCGCCAGCAGGAATTCGGGCACCGCGCCCAGGAACCCGGTGACCCCGGTGAAGGCGAGTTCACCGCGCCGTCTGCGGCCGTCCTTGGTCAGCACCGCGGCCGTCATGCCCACGGGGACGGCGATCAGCAGGATCAGTACGAATGCGGGGACGGCGATCTCCAGGGTGGCCGGGAGCCGGCCGGAGATGATCCCGGAGACCGGCATCTGGGCGCCGATCGACTCGCCGAGCCTGCCGTGGAGGAGATTCACGACGAAGTCGCCGTACTGCTTCGGCAGCGACTGGTCCAGGCCGAGCGACTGTCTGCGGGCGGCGACCAGGGCCGGGTCCGCGGTGGTGCCGAGAGCCGCCCGGACCGGATCGCCGGGGATCAGATGGATCATCGCGAACGCGGCCGTGACCAGCGCCGCGAGCGAGGCCAGCAGCCGCCAGGTCCGGCGCAGGCCGAAGGCGATCCAGGGGTTGCGGACCCTTGTCCCCAGGGAGTCCAGGGTGATCGTCGCCATCAGTCGGCGCTCCGGCGCAGGGTGCTCGGGACGATTCCGCTGCCGTCCACTTCGAAGGTGACGCCCTTGGCGTAGTACCGGATCGCCTTGCTGACGACCGGCACGATGTCGACGTTCTTGACCAGGGCGGCGTCGGCCGCGGCCCACAGGGCGCATCCGTCGGCGCCGGGCCTGGCCGATGCCTGGGCGGCGAGCCGGTGGTACTCGGGGTTGACGACGGAGCCGAAGTTGTTGCCCTTCGGCGGTGGCGGGCCGTCGTAGAACTGGGTCAGCTGGTCGGGGAGCGTGACTCCGATGGGCGCCCAGGCGATGTCCCAGTCGCCGCCGGCGAGGGTGCTGACGATGGAGCCGGAGCCCCTGGGCTTCGCCGTCGCCTTCACGCCGAAGGAGGTCCACTGCTGGACGGCCAGTTCGACCGCCGAGCCGACCTGGGGGCCCTGGTTGGTCGCGTAGCTGAGCTGCACGGCGAGCGGTTTGCCGTCCTTGGTCCAGGTGCCCCCGCTCTTCGTCCAGCCGGCCCCGGTGAGTGCGGCGGCCGCCTTCGCCGTGTCTTGGGCGGGGAGATTGCCCGTCACCGTGTCGCCGGAGCAGGGGGTGGGGGCGTTCTCGCCTATGCCGGTCGGGGGTTTGCCCTTCCCACCGGTGGCGACGCTCCCCAGTTGTTTCAGATCCAGTACGGAGACCAGGGCCTTGCGCACCGCGAGTTCGGCGGTCGGACGGCCGGCGGCCTGGTTGAACAGGAGCTGGCCGAAGAGCGCCTCCGTGCTCCGGTTCTTCACCTTGGCGGCGTCCAGCCGGTCCTGGTCGGCGCCGTTGACCAGGGCGACGTTGATCTGACCGGCCATCAGGAGGTTGGCCGCGGTCGACTCGTTGGCGACCACCTTGACGACCACCTTGCCGGGGAGGTCCGCGCCGGTGGATCCGCGGGGCCCCCAGGTGTATCCGTCCCGCTTGACATAGGTGTAGTGGTCGCCCGGGACCGCCTCCGTCAGCCGGTAGGGGCCGCTGGCGTCGGTGGTCCTGGCCAGTGCGGTCGGCGTCGCCAGGCTCTTCCTGCACAGCAGCGGCAGCAGCCGGGCCATCCGCACGATGAACGGGGCGGGCTTCGTCGTGGTGACGGTGACCGTCCGGGCCGCCTTGTCGGCCTTCGCCACAGCGGTGACGGGGACGGAGAGGCCGAGCATCGGCGACTGGTTCTTCGGATCCGCGAGGTGGTTGTACTCGGCGGCCACGTCCTCGGCGGTGAGCGCCGAGCCGTCCTCGCAGGTGACTCCGGGGCGGATGGTGAACGTCGCCGAGGTGGTCGTGGCGGACCACTGCTCGGCCACTCCGGGAATCAGCGAGCCGTCGGCACCGATGTGCACGAGCGTGTCGTAGGCGAAGGAGTTCATCGCCAGCGCGGTGCTGACCAGCGACGTGGTGGGACTGAGGCTGCCGGGATCACCGGCGACGGCGACCACCACCGTCGAACCGCCGGGACCGCCCGCGGACGTGTCGCCGCCGCAGGCGGAGGCGGTGCCGACCAGGCCGAGCACCGTGACCACCGCGGCCGCCGCCCTGGTTCTGCGGGCCGTTCCGTTGCTGGTCTCCGTGCCTGCGGTGCTGGCCATGGTCACCTCCGAGGGAGCGGCACGCCGCCGCCGAGTGAGGGAACATTAGGCAGCGCCTGATCGGCTCCGAGTGGTCGCGGCGCACGAAAAACCGCCCTCGCGACGGTGCGCCGCACCGAAGACGGGGCATGGACACAGTGGTTCCGGACTCGGGGGGTTCCACCGGAGGGAAATTCGATCGCTCCGCGACCCGGCGGATGAAAATCTCTGGCGCATGACCTCGCAGCACCACATACGGGCCGACTTCGATGCCCGGACCATCGTCGTCTATCAGGCGTACTCACCGGCGGTCGCCGGTCCGGCCGTGCGCGCGAACCGGTTCGTGGCGCCGTTCTCGTTCCATCGGATGACCTGGATCAAGCCGTCGTTCCTCTGGCTCATGCACCGCAGCAACTGGGCACAAAAGCCGGGCCAGGAGCGGATTCTCGCGGTGCGGATCACCCGGGCCGGCTGGGAGGAGGCGCTCTCCCGGGCCGTGCTGACGACGGCCGCCCCGGCTGCTGTAGCCGAGGCTCCCGTGCACGTCCAGTGGGATCCCGAACGCACGCTGCGGGGAGCCGCTCTCAACCACTACAGCATCCAGGTCGGGGTGGGGCGCGGTCTGATCCGCACGTTCGCCGAGGAGTGGGTCGTCGGCCTCACCGACCTGACGCCCAGGGTCCAGAAGATCGCGGCGCTGCGGCAGAGCGGCCGGGCCGCGCAGGCCCAGCGGCTGCTTCCGCCCGAGCGGATCTATCCGGTGCCCCGGGGCGTCGCCGACCGCCTGCGTATCGACGCCTGAGGCCGTGCCTACAGCGGCGGCTCGGCCGCGAGTTCCAGCAGCCAGCGTGCGCCCGCCGCGTCCGGCCCCGCCCACGGCGCCGGACGCACCGGGGAAGAGCCGCTCCCAGGAGCAGGCCCGGCCGATCGCGCCGAGCCGCCAGGCCAGGCTCAGCGCCCGCCGCAGTTCGGCCGTGGTACGGCCGGAACCGGTCCACTGTTCCAGGTAGGCGTCCCGCAGCCGGGGCAGCACCTCGGGGCCGAACCGCTCACGGGCCGCACGGGCGGGGACGAGGAAGCTGCAGAACGGGTGGGTGACGGACGCGTCGCCCCAGTCGAAGAACGTGAAACGGCCCGGCTCCGGCGCGAAGAGCTGCCCGTCGTGCAGGTCGGCGTGGTCGAGCGTATCGGCGATGCCCACGCCCGCGAGCTCCTCGCACCACCCGACCAGCCGGGGCCGCAACGCGTGCAGGGCCGTGCGTTCGGCGGGCTCCAGTGCGGTGTTCCCGGCGACGACCCGGTCGAAGACCTCCGGGAGCGTGGCCGTGCGCGCGCCGGGGACGCCGAGCCGTTCGATCGCGTCGGCGTACGGCACGAGGGCGCGTTGCACTCCGGCGTACTGCCGCAGCGGTTCCTCCCACGCACGCGGGTCGACGGCGGTACGGGCCGCCGCGTCGAGAGCCTCGCGGAAGAGCGTGCCGCCGTCCGGAAGCAGCGACCGGCCCCGGTCCGCGTCGACGGCGAGCGGTGTCAGTACGTACCCGGGCACCCACCGGGCCAGTGCCCCGGTCAGCCCCGCCTCGAAGGCGCTGGCGGGCGGGTTGGCCTTGAACCACACGGCGTCGCCGCCCGCGACGGACATCCGCACCAGCACGGACCACGGCCGCAGCCGGACCCTCCGTGGCCCGGTCTCGCGCAGCCCGTGAGCGGCGAGACCGCGCTCCGCCCATCCGAGGGCGTCCGCCCGCCAGTCCTCCCGCTCCCAGGGCGTCACCGCGTCCGGGTACTGCCCTCGGTCCACCACTGCCGGCGCGTCGCTGCTCATCGCGCCATCCCATCACCGTGCCGGTCCGGCCTTCATCCGGTTTTCGGGCGCCGCCGTGGCCCGGCCCGGTGGAGGCAGGCGGCCTCCCCCGGACCGGGACGGCGGGGCGGCGGGGGAGCGACAGGGCGGACGGCCTACGTCCGCGCCTCCGGTCCGCCGATCATCGCGAGACCGTCGATCGCCGCGGGCGACAGCCGTGATTCCTCCAAGGAGGACAGCGGGATCCAGCCGACGTCGGAGGTGGAGTCATCGGCCTTGGTGACCGCGAGCGATCCGGGTGCGAGGCCGACCCGGTAGAAGAGCCCCACGAGGTGCCAGTTCACGCCGAGCCGGTGCGCGCTGTACGAGCGCGCGTCCACCAGCCGGGCGTCGAGAAGCTCCAGGCCGGTCTCCTCGTACAGTTCACGTGCCAGCGCCTCCCGCGGCTGCTCACCGGGGTCGATGCCGCCGCCGGGCAGGTGCCACAGTCCGGGCGGGAAGACCGGGGAGCTCTCCGAGAGCCGGGTCAGCAGCATCCGGTCCCCGGCGACAGCGATCGCATACGCCGAGATGCGTGCCTGTATGTCACTTTCCACGTGCGTCCCTCCGGGCATCGGGCCACGGCTGCGGCCGGGCCGTCGGGACCAACCTACCGATCGCGCAAGGGAGTCCGGCCGGCGGACCGGCCGACCGCCGTCGGCACCCGGCCTACCGGCGTTCCAGCGCACCCCGGACGAAGGCGGCCTGCCCGGCGTGCTGCAAGTCGTCCGAGATGACGCTGATCAGACGCACCCCGAGACTGACCGGCGGCGACCACGCCTCGTCGACGATGCGGTCCAGGGCGCCGTCGTCGAGCCCGCGCACGAATGCGAGGGTCTGCTCGTGGACCGCGTCGTGGTAGCCGAGCAGCAGTTCGGCCGAGCCCACCCGCACGGACGCGACATCCGCGCTGCTGTGTCCGTACCCGGTGGCCTCCTTCGCGAAGGGCAGATCGAAACGGGAGGCCCAGTCCTCGGTGAACCAGACCTGCTCGACACCGGCCGCGTCCGAGACATGGTCGTCCTGGACCCGGGTGAGATGCCAGACGAGCCAGCCGATCGAGTTGGCGTCCTCGTCGAGACGGGCGTGGAGGTCGGCGCGGGAGAGGCCCTCGACCGCCGAGTGCACCGTCTCCCGGACGCGGGTGAACGCGTCGGTCAAAAGGTCAGCACTGTTCATGCCTTCACCATCGCCGCTGCCGGGCCCGTCCCCGGCCATCGACACGCACCACGCCCCGCACCCGCCCCGGTCGCCGGCCACGGCCGCAACCGCGTCTCGGCGTCAGCGTAGGGTGGTGGCATGCCCGTCGATGTCCCCGCCGCGTTCGCCGCGTCCTACGGTACGAACGGCGGTGCGTCCGGCCGGGCGTGGATCGCCGCGCTGCCCGGACTGGCCGCGGACTTCCTCGACCGCTGGACCCTCCGGCCGGACGGTCCCGCAGCGCACGGCATGGCCTCGCTCGTGCTGCCGGTGACCCGTGCCGACGGGATGCCCGCGGTGCTGAAGCTCCAGCAGGTCACCGAGGACAACATCGGTGCCGCGCCGGGCCTGCGGGTGTGGGACGGCGTCGGGGTGGTGCGCCTGCTCGACCACGATCCGGACACCGGCACCATGCTGCTCGAACGGCTGGACGCGGCGCGGCCGCTGTCGACGGTGGCCGACGACACGGCCGCCGTACGGATCCTCGCCGAGCTGATGGCCCGCCTGGTCGCGGTGGCCGCGCCACCGGGCTTCCGGCAGCTGGCCGACATCGCCGCGGCCATGCTCGACGCGACGCCTCGCGCCGTACCGCAGCTGCACGACCCCGCCGAACGGCGACTGGTGGACACCTGCGCCTCCGCGGTGGCCGAGCTCCTCCCCGAGCCGGGCGACCGTCTGCTGCACTGGGACCTGCACTACGACAACGTCCTCGCCGGACAGCGCGAACCGTGGCTGGCCATCGACCCCGAACCCCTGGCGGGCGACCCCGGGTTCGAGCTGTTGCCCGCGCTGGACAACCGCTGGGCCGAGGTGGTGGCGAGCGGCGACGTGACGCGCACGGTGCTCCGCCGCTTCGACCAGCTGACCGAGGTGCTCGGCCTGGACCGGCAGCGGGCGACGGGCTGGACGCTGGGCCGTGTCCTGCAGAACGCGCTGTGGGACGTCGAGGACGGCAAGACCGCTCTGGAACCGGCCCAGATCGCCATCGCCACAACCCTGTTGGGCCGGCAGGGACGGCGCCCGTAGCCCCGACCGGGCCCTCAGAGGAACACGTCGGACGCTCCTCGCCGAGGGGTCAGTCGCGCGATCCGGGCGAGTCGGCGCATGGAGTCGACCAGGGCCGTGCGGTCGTACGTGCTCGTCGTGACGAGCACCTCGTCGGCACCCGTCCGCCCGATGACCGTTTCGAGCTCCGTGACGACTTCCTCCTCCGTTCCGTGGAGGTGGCCGCGCAGCCCGTTCTCGTAGAGGCGGCGTTCCTTCTCCGTCATGGTCCGCGCCTCGATCCGTTCGGCGGGGGCGAGCGGCGGGAAGACGCCGTGGGTCCGGGAATGGGCCAGGGACCACGCTTCCGGTATCAGGATCCGGCGGGCCTCGGCCGCGCTCCCGGCCAGCGCGATGGTGCCCGCCACGACCACATAGGGCTCCGCGGCCCAGGAGGAGGGGCGGAATTCCCGGCGGTAGCGTTCGACGGCGCTCAGCAGCTTCTCCCGGCCCCGGAGGTCCCCGACCACCAGCGGCAGGCCCGCTGCGGCCGCGATGCCCGCGCCCTCGCCGGTGGCCAGCAGGAACGGGGGTATCCGCAGTCCTTCGGCGGGCAGGGCGTGGACCTGCGGATGGGCCCGTTGTGTGCCGTCCAGCCAGCCGAGCAGTTCGCCGAGCTGCCCGGCGAAGTCCTCGGCAGCCGACTTGTCCCGGCCGAGTGCGCCGCGGATGCCGTCGGTGAAGCCCACCGAGCGGCCGAGGCCCATGTCGATGCGGCCGGGAAACAGTGACTCCAGCACACCGAACTGTTCGGCCACCACGAGGGGTCGATGATTGGGCAGCATCACACCGCCGGTACCGACCCTGATGGTGGACGTGGCGGCCGCGACGGCTGCGGCCAGCACGGTCGGGGCCGAACCGGCGACGCCCGGCACGCTGTGGTGCTCGGACACCCAGAACCGGTGGTAGCCGAGCGCCTCGGCCTCCTCGGCGAGGCGTACCGAGTCGCGCAGCGCCTCCGGGCCGTCGTGCCCCTCACGGGTGCGGGAACGGTCGAGGACGGAGAACCGGGTGGATGCGATCACTGAGCTCACACCGTTGTTCAACGTCCGGGACCCGTCGGCATTCCCCCGGTCCCGTACGCAGTCGTGACGGTACGGGACCGGGGGTACGGGACCGGGTTCTGCCGGTCTCACTTCATGGGGTAGATGTCACCGCTCGCCATGCCGCTGACCTGCTCACTCTCCGATTCGATCCGGCGGGCCTTCTCCTTCAGGCGCCGACGTTCGTCGGGGTCTGCGGCGCGCTCGGCCTCGTCCTTCAGGTCTTTCGCCTTGGCCCGCATCTGCTGTACGCGACTGCGGAGTTCGTCGGACTCGCTCATGATCCCTCCTTGGATGTGCGGGACCCGCCCGCCCTGGGACGGGGCGGCGCCCGTCCGGTCCCGGCCGATGTGTCAGCCCCGGCGCCGGTGCCACGGGCACCGGGAGGCGCCCGCGCGTGACCGGCGGCCCCCGGAGCCCAGGAAACCGAGACCGATGCCCAGCATCCAGAAGTCCTTGGCCAGCGGGATGCCGTTCTGGGTGGGCCGGAGACTTCCGGGTTCCCGCATCCCGGGAACCCTCAGATACAGACCGACCAGGCCGCTGGAGAAACCGGTCAGCGCCAGCCCGGCCAGCCGGGTCGGTACGAAGGGGGAGAGCAGCGTTCCGCCGACCGCGATCTCCGACCAGGCGAGCAGCCGGGTGAACCGCTCGGGCTCGATCTTCTTCAGGAACGGGTAGGCGACACAGGCCATGCCGTGCACGCCCTCGGCCGTCTCGGCGTCGGCTTTCAGCTTGCCCAAGCCGGAGTTCAGGATGAACGCACCGATGGTGAGGCGAGGGGGCACATCACGCGGTTCGAACGTCGTCATGGGAGCCTCCGTCCCGTACTGGACCCCTCGTCGAGCTTAGCCAGTGGGTGCCGATGCCGCTTCACGGGAAGAGCCACGGCCGTGGGCCCGGGGGTGCTCCGACCGCCGGGCCCGCCCTGGCTCGACCCGCCCGGGGCCGGTTCCGGGCGATCGGACGCGTCGTGGTTCAGGGGATCGGACGCGTCGTGGTTCCGGACTCGGCCGTTCAGCCCGTCGTGGGCGGTGCCGCCGCGGCCGCGTCGCCCACCACCGTGACCTGCTGCCCCCGGCTCGTGGTCTGGGAGGTGGTGCTCAGACAGCTCCCGGAGGACGGATCGGTGACCGTGGGGAGGCTGCCCGTATGCGCCACGCCTGCCTCGGTACCGACCGGTCTGCCGTAGGTGACGGTGACCCGCTGGCCGCAGCCGGCCGAGAGGTAGGGCTCGATGAATCCCTGGTCGGCGTTCTTGAAGCGGCCGGACGCGGCCGGAAGCCCGAAACTGCCGATGTGTGCCACCGGCGCCCCGGTCGCCGTCTCGACGACGTCCCCGGTCATCAGCTGCGTCGCTCCGCTCACCGAGGCCCGTTTGAGCACCAGCGAGTACATCGTCCCCGGTGTGTAGGGGAAACGGACCGCACAGCTCACTCCGGCGCCGCCGTCGGCCCCGTAGGTGCAGTGGTCGTCGGTTGTCGTGGCGTCGGCGTTGAAGGAGCTGAAGACCGCCTGGAGTACGCGGGTCCCGTTCGCGTCGACGGGCTTCGGCTGGAAACCCGCGTAGGGGCGCGTGCCGCTCTCCAGGGTGGTGTAGTAGGCGAAGTAGATGCCGGACGCGTCCGGCGCGGAGTCCACGGCCATCGGCAGCGTCAGTGTGGTGACGGGCGTGGGTGCGTTGGTCGTCCAGCGGAGGATCGGCGTGGAGGCCCACGACTGCCCCGCCGCGCCGACGGCGAGCAGCGTGGTGGCGGCGAGGACCGTGCCCGACCGTGTCAGGCGGCGCAGATGCCTGCGGACGGGGGTCCCGGGACGTGTGCTTGCAGTGCGCATGTCATCTCCTTATGGCTGGTCCACTGCGACTGGTGACGTGTACGGCGATGCGGTCTTTCGGCCCCTGACGCCCTGCGGCCCGACTCGGCCGCAGGGCCGGAACTGATCAGCCGGTGAGCGTGCTGGGATCGACGGGCGGCTTCGGCAGTCCCAGCGCGGCGAGTGCGGCGACCCCCGCGGAGTCGATCGGGAAGGCCCACCGGTGGACGAAGAAGTCGGTCAGGTCGTATCCGGCGGTACGGGCGGCATAGGACGCCAGGGCCAGGTACTGGCGGGCGTTGATGACGGGATCGTGCGTGTAGTCGTCGACCGGGGCGTCGCGCTGGTGCTCGCTGCGCACCAGCCGGTGCAGCCTCGGCCAGAAGTCCTCGCCGAACGCCAGCTCCAGCTGCCGCAGCGGGACGAGCTTCTCGTACGCCCCGAAGCTTTTCTCGTAGGTGACCCCGCCGGCGCCGAGCTTCGGCAGTGCGGTCTGGAAGTGGTTCAGCCCGGTCTTCGGGTCGGCGGTCAGCAGGTTGGAGGGCTGACCGAGGGTGCGCTGCGCGGCCAGTGAGTAGATGTTGACGGTGACCTCGGTCAGCTGGTCCGCCTGGTAGGCGCCTTGCTGATGGAGATGGCCGAGCTCGTGGTACAGCCCCCAGCCCCGGGTGCCGAGGCCCGCCACGGTGCACAGCCGGTCCATGTAGGCGCGCGGGAAGCCGTTGTATCCGTGCCAGGCGTAGGCGCCCACCCCGCTGGGCACCACACTGACCTCGTTGAAGTGGTAGCGGCCCGCCTTGGGGCGGTTGATCCGCCCCCGGCCGTCCAGACCGCTGATGCGCGCATGGCTGTCGATGACGGTGTCGAACAGCCCCATCAGTGCGGCGTGGTCCTCGTCGCGATAGAGCAGCGCGCCTTCACGGGTGAGGGTGAGCATGGCCCGGTCGGTGATCAGCTCGACCCAGGGGACATCGGCCCTCTCGTCGAGCTGCTTCTGGAACGCGGCCTCGCTCGTGCGGCCGAGTTCGAAGACGGCCATGCGCGGAGTGCGGGAGCCGAAGGTGACCTCGGCACGCTCCCCCTGTCCTGCGAAGCTCAGATGGACCGGGCCGCCGTGGGCGTCGGCGACCGTGTTGCGGCCCGGACGCAGCGGGATGGCGCGCGGCTCCTGGAGCGCGGTCTCCGTGTTGTAGTAGTCGAAGGTGCCGATGTGCAGCACCGGTACGCGGCCGCCTGCCGGACGGACCGTCACGGAGAGGGGCCTGCCGGGCGGGGCGTATCGGCCGGTGGGAACGAGATCGCTGGACCGAAGGGCGCGGGCCAGCCGCATGCGCTCCGTCTCGGCGTCCGGAAACGCCTTGACCAGGAGGGTGTCCCCGAAGCCGCGTCCGGTCCGGTCCACGGCCTGGTCCCCGGTCTGCCGAGCGGCGGCGGAACCCGCGCCGAGCAGGGTCGCGGCACCGGCACCGGCCAGGGCGCCGAGGATCGTCCGGCGGCTCGTGGCACGGAAGGCGGGGCCGTCCGAAGCGGTATCGGCCGGGCCCACGTTCCGTACGGGTGGCGAAGCGGCGGCGGAACGGGCCGGAGTGGTGAACGGTGTTCGGGCAGGACGCATCCGGAAACTCCCAGGAGGATCAACGGAATCGGGGTACTGCGGGGCTGCGCGCCAGCATGTAAGCGATTGCTATGAGCCGCAAGGGGGCTTGAAATGTTTCTGTCTTTTACTATGGCCAGGACGGTCGATCACGACAGTAACCGCTAACATCCAGTGGCGTTTCGGGTGGAGTTGGCGATGCCGGGTCGGATTTGACCGGATGGCTGCGCATTGGCCGCCGGACCGCAGCCCGGCCGCACCGACGATGTCGACTTCTGTTGGCCATGGAGCAACCTCGGACGCACGACCGTCGTCTTGATCCACAACAAGGCGATTCGCCACAAGCGACAAGCCTCGCCCGACCCCCACGAGCACCCGGGTCCGCCCACCAGGTAACTATGCACCCCATGTATACATTGGGTGCATAGTGGTGGCTTCCCACCTCGATCCGGCCGCGCACGAAAGGCCCCCCATGCACAGCAAGGCACTGGCGCCCGAGTACCAGGGCGCCCTCACCAAGATGTCGGTGAACTCCTCTCTCACCGACGTACTGGCGGAAGGAGTACGCCACTTGAGGGAAGCCGAGCTCTCCGGTTCACCGCAGGAAGTGGCCCGCTGCGGGCTCGCCGTCGCCGAGGCACACCGCAGGCTCGGCAATGTGGCGGAAGCCGATCTGGCCTGGAAGGCCAGCTATCGGTCCGCCCGTTCGGCCGATGACCTCGGGGCGATGGCCTGGGCCCTGTGGAGCGGCGGGACGCTGGCCCGGCAGCGCGGAAAACTCAGGCTCGCCTTCCGGCTGTTGGGGCTCGCGGCCGACATGGGCAAGCGCGGCGGGGACATCGTCGCCCGCGGCTACTCCCTCGCCGGCCTCGCGGAGACCGGCCGAATACAGGGCGACTACCGGACCGTCGCCGCGCTGCACGAACAACTGCTCGCCGAAGCACGGGCGCGCGGCGAGGCGCGTCACACCGTGTGGGCGCTGGAGGGAATCGCGCAGATCCACCGCAACACGGGGTCGCTCGACACGGCCCTGGCCATGTTCGAGGAGGCGGCCGAGCTGGCCGGCAACGCGGACGACCGTCGAGGCCGGGCGTGGGCCCTGCGCGGCATGGCCGACATCATCTCCCTTCGGGACGACCCGGAGCGGGCCCTCGCCCTGCTCTCGGAGGCCGAACTCACCTGCCGCGAGATGAAGTTGTCCAGTGCGCTCGCCTACAACCACAAGATGCGCGCCAACGTCCTCTTCCGCGCCCGCCGCTACGAGGAGGCGCGCGAGATGTACGAGGGCGCGCTCGCGGAGTTCCGTGCCATGACCGAACCCCGGGGCGAGGCCCTGGCCCGGCTCGGTCTCGTCAAATCGCTCGCCCGGCTCGGCCGCGACCGGACCGAGACCGCGGCGGATCTCGACGAGTTGCGCCACACCCTCGACCGGATCGGTCTGCTCAATGCCCGGGAGATGGTGGACAAGGCCTACGCCGAACTCGGTGTGGCGCCGGTCGCGGGCGACACGGCCGAGGAGAGCGGACGACGATGACACCACCGCCCACAACCCAGCGGGCCGAGGCGCCGGAGGTGCTCGCCCGCTGCCGCGACCTGGTACGCCCGGCGCTGGCACAGGCCGTACGCCGTCTGCATCCGTGGCACGCGGAGATGGCCGCCTTCTCCTTCGGGTGGGGTGCGGCGGACGGCAGCCCCGCCGCGGGCTCCCAGGGCAAGGGGGTCCGCCAGGCCCTCACCCTGCTCAGCGCCGAGGCCGCCGGGGCACCGGCCGACGACGCGGTGGTCGGCGCGGTCGCCGTGGAGCTGATCCATGTCTTCTCCCTCCTCCACGACGACATCATGGACGGCGACGAGACCCGCAGACAGCGCGCCACCGTGTGGAAGGCGTACGGAACGGGCCCGGCGATCCTCGCGGGTGACGCGCTCTTCGCGCTGGCCGTGCAGACCCTGGCCGACGCACCCGGACAGTACTCCGCGACGGCGGTCCGGCAGCTCGCCGGGACGCTGGCCGACCTGGTCCGCGGCCAGGCCGACGACCTGCTCTTCGAGTCCCGGCCGTGGGACGGGCCCGAGGCGGTCCAGCCGCACGAGTACCGGTGGATGGCCGAGCACAAGACAGGTGCGCTGCTCGGCTGCGCGGCGGGGCTGGGCGCGGTACTCGCGGGTGCCCCGGCCACGACCGTCGACGCGCTCGGCCGGGCGGGCCGGCACCTCGGGGTGGCGTTCCAGGCGGTGGACGATCTCCTCGGGATCTGGGGCGACCCCGAGGTCACGGGCAAGCCCGTGCACAGCGATCTGCGCCGGCTCAAGAAGACGTACCCGGTCCTCTCGGCCCTGGCCACGGACCACCCCGCCGCCCGCCGCCTCGCCGCACTACTGAGCTCCGGGGACCCGCTCGACGACTCCGGCGCCCGGCGGGCGGCCGAGCTCGTCGAGGAGGCCGGCGGGCGTTCCGCCACCCTGGCCGAGGCCCACCGGCAGTTGGACAGCGCCCGGCGCAGCCTGGAGAGCGTTCCGCTCGCTCCGGCCGCGCTCGGCGAGATCCTCGCCCTGCTCCCCTTCCTCATCGACCGCACCGGCTGACCCGGGTCCGGGCGCCCGCCCCTCCCGCGTCCGCGCCCGTGGGTCCGTGGGTTCGTCCGCGCGCCGTCAGCCGGTGAGCCTGGCGACGAGCTCCCGCACGGCGGCTGCCGGGGCTCCGGGGTGCAGCACTTCGGTGCGGTGGACCAGGCGAGGGGCGGAGAGCCGGATACCGGCCGTGCCCGGCAGCGCGGCGGTGAGGGAGAGGGGCAGCGCCGCCAGTCCGTGCCCCGCGGCGACGAGCGTCCCCAGGCCGTGCACATCGGTTCCGCCGTACGTGACGCGTGGGCGGAACCCGTCGGTGTTGGCGGCGGCGCGCAGTTGGCCGAGCGGGACGGCGGTGTCGGGGGCGTCGATCCAGTGGGCGTCGGCGAGGTCGAAGAGGCGCAGGGAGCCCCGGCGCTCCAGCGGGTGACCTGTGGGAAGGAGCACGGCGAGGGGCTGCTCGGCCACGGCCAGGCCGGTCAGGGGCGCCGCGTCGGGCACCGGAAGCGGGTCGCTGGGGGCTGCCGCGCCGTCGATCAGGCCCAGGTCCGCAGTGCCGGTGAGCACCGCTCGGGCCACCGCTGCCCGTCCGAGCACCTGGACGTCCACCGCGAGTCCAGGGGTGTCGGTGCGCAGACGGGCCAGCTCCCCGGCGACGGCGGGCGTGAGGGCCACGGGGCCGCAGGCGAGGGTCAGCCCGGCAGGGGGCGTCCGGCCGGCTCGGGCGACATCGGCGCGGGCGGCGTTGAGGCGGAGCAGCAGTGGTGCGGCGTGCTCCATGAGCCGTTCGCCCGCCGTGGTCGGCCCGACGGGGCGGCGCTCCACCAGCCGGGTGCCGAGATCGTTCTCCAGGGCCGCGATGTGCTGGGACACGGCGGACTGGGTGTAGCCCAGCGCCTGGGCCGCGGCGGAGAAGGAGCGGTGCTCGACGACGGCGACGAAGGTACGCAGCAGATGCGGATCCATGAGTATCAGTATCTCTGATACCAGATGCACTGATCATCGTTGGACGCGATGCGGAAGCTGCGCTTCGATGGTGCCATGACCCACACCGCACGTATCGCCCTGGTCGGCGACCGGGATCCGGCCGTCCGCTCCCACACCCGTGTTCCCGTTCTGCTCGACTCCCTGCGCACCCGCGACGGCCTGGACCTGGACGCCTACTGGATCCCCACACAGGAGGCCACGGAGGGCATCGACGGGTTCGACGCGGTCTGGGTGCTGCCCGGCAGCCCGTACCGCAGCGAGGCGGGGGCGCTCGCGGCCATCCGTACCGCCCGCGAGGAAGGCATTCCTTTTCTGGGTACCTGCGGGGGTTTCCAGCACGCCCTGCTGGAGTACGCCCGTACGGTGTGCGGCCTGGCGGACGCCGGGCACAGCGAGAACGCGCCGCTGACCGCCGCCGAGGACGCGGTGCTCATTCCGCTCGCCTGTTCGCTGGTCGGCCATGAGGGTGCGATCGAGCTCGGCGACGGCTCGTGGGCGGCCCGACTCCTGGGCGCCGAGCGCACGGTGGAGCGCTACTACTGCAACTACGGCCCCAATCCGCGCCATCTCGACCTGCTGAGGTCGCACGGGCTGCGCTTCACCGGCACCGACGACGCGGGCGAGGTCCGTATAGCCGAGCTGCCGACCCATCCCTTCTTTCTCGCCACCCTCTTCCAGCCCGAGCTGCACGGCGACGGCACCCGGCCGCACCCCCTGATCACAGGACTGGCGGAGGCCGCGGCCCGGCACGCGAAGGGCTCGCTCTGATGGGGACCCCGAACGGCACCGCCCCGGGCTGGAGAGCTCGTACGACGACCTTCGTCGCGGCCTATCTGCGGGCGTGCACGGTCCCCGACGCGTACGCGGCCAGCCCCCTCGCGCCGGTCCCGGAGGCCGCGCTGGCCGCCTCCCGCGCCGGCGCACCGGACCGGCCGGACGTCCCGGGCCGGGTCCTGCCGGACGTGCGACGGTGGAGGGACAACCGCGCGCTCCGATAAGGGAGGTGGCGATGCCCGCACAGCCGCTCGACGACACGATGCTGAAGGCGCTGGTCGCCGATGCGATCGCCGCACCGTCGATGCACAACGCCCAGCCCTGGCGGTTCCGGTACCGGCACGCCGACCGGACCCTCGCGCTCCGGGCGGAGTTCGGCCGTGAGATGCCCGAGGCCGACCCCTCCACTCGCGGCCTGCACGTGGGGTGCGGCGCGGCGCTGCTGAATCTGCGGGTGTCGGCGTCGCACCGGGGCCTCGACTCGGTGACCACGCTGCTTCCCGTCCCCGCCGATCCCGACCTCGTGGCGACGGTGCGCCTGGACGAAGGCCCCGGTGGACCCGTGCCGCCGACGGATGCGGCCCTCGCCGCGCTGCACCCCGCGATCCGGCGCCGTCACACCAGCCGGTATCCGTTCGACGACCGGATGATCCCCGACGACGTCCGCGCACTCCTCACCGAAGCGGCTCACTGCGAGGGCGTCGAATTCACGTTTCTGCCGCCGGACCATCTGGAGCGTGTGCTCGTGCTGATCCGGGACGCCGAGGGATTCGATCTGAGCGACCCGGCGAGGGAGGCGGAACAGCGCTACTGGACCCGGGACACCAGGGCGGAGGCACCGGTCGACGGCGTCCCTGACTACGCCTTCGGCCCCACCGACGCGTCGGGCAGAGCGATGAACCGGGATTTCGCGGGCACGGACGTCGTCCCGGGCCGGGCCCATGCCCTGTTCGAGGACCGGCCGCAGCTCGCCCTGCTCCGTACCGCGCGCGACCGCCCGGCGGACTGGCTGCGTGCCGGTCAGGCCCTGGAACGCGTCCTGCTCACCGCCGTACCCCACGGGCTCGTCGCCTCGTTCGCGACCCAGCCCCTCGAATGGCCGGAACTCCGGCACCGGCTGCGCGGCCCCGCCCTCGGCACGGGATACCCGCAGATGATCGTGCGCCTCGGCTTCGGACCCGAGGGGCCGTGCACGCCGCGCCGTCCGGTGACCGAGGTACTGACGATCGAGCCCTGACGGACGGACGCGGCGTGGTGGCGACAACGACGGCGCATCGCGTGATCGCCGTGGTTCGGTGATTCGCCGGCGGGCCGGTTCCCCGGCCCGCCGCCAGGTCACTTCACCGTGACGGCGTCACCCGTCGAGACGACCTTCATGGTCGTGTTCGTGCCGAGGAACGCCCAGCGCCAGCTGCCCGAAGCGGTGGCCTTCACCGTCGTACGGAGGTGGCCCTTGCTGTCCGTGGTCGCGGTCTTCACCGTGCTGTACCTGCCGCCCGGCTTCTTGTACTGGAGCTTCACCACCTGCTTGGTGAACGCGTGGTATTTCAGGTCCGTCCAGTTGGCCCGCGACAGCTTTCCGGTGACGCTGAGCGTGCCGCCCTTCCGTACCGGCTCGGGCGAGGCGTCGGTGGTCAGGGTCGCGGCGCGCTTCACCCTGAACGAGGCGATGCTGTCCGAGATCCAGTAGTCCCCGTCATTGGCGTGGACGGTGGCGTTGACCGTCCAGTCGCCCGCGACGGCGTCGGCGTCCCAGCCCTTGTTGCCGCTTCCGTAGGAGTCGATCCACGCCGGGTCGATCTGCATCGTCGCGGTGCACACGGAGGTCGCCGTGCTGACCTTCTTGCACGTCGTACCGAGGTGGTCCACCGGTCCGTGGCCATTGGTCCGGTTGAACGCGGACACCGAACTGACCTTCTGCACCCCCGAGTTGTCCTTGATCGTGAGGGTGATCGGGAATCGCTTGACGTCCTTGACCCCGACGATCACATTGCCGCCGTCATTGACGACGGTCTTGGTGACCCGGATGTCACCGCGTCCCTCCGCATGCGCGGCCGGCGCCACCATGACCGCGGCGGCAACCGCTCCCACCGCGGCGATTCTTCTGTGCATGTCCCACCCCTGTTCTGCCCCGCCATGTGGCGGGGCAGAACAGAGTAACGATCACCGCGCGGCGCTCCCGCCGACACGTGCGCCGACCGGCGATCGGATCAGGTGACATATCGGGTGTACTGGTCACGGGCCTTCGGTGCCCGGCCCGCGGGTGAGCAGGGCGGCGACCCGAGCGATCATCCGGCTCTCCTCGCCGTTGCGGGCGGACGTCGGGTGGTACATGAGCACGAAGCGACGCCGCTGGTCACGGGTGGAGAACGCGGCGTTCTTGTAGCCGTACGTCTCGCCGGTCTTGCCCCAGAGGGTGACGCCGTTGACGGTGGCCTGCTGCAATCCGGTGCTGTAACGGGCCGGGGAGCCGTCCAGCATCCGCACGTCGTCCGGGGGCAGCGTGAACAGCAGCTCGGACAGCTCCGGCGGGAGCAGTTCGCCGGAGAACAGCGCGGCGAGCATCCCGTCGACGTCGCCCGTGGTGGAGATGATGTCGCCCTCGCCCCGGGCGGGGGACCGATCGTAGGTGGTGATGTCCCGCAGGCTGCCGTCGGCCATCGCCAGGTAGCCGTGCACATGGCGGCCGTGGACGCGCGGGTCGTCGCCGGGCACCACGGTGTGCGCCAGGCCCAGCGGGCGCAGGATACGGGCCTCGACGGCCTCGTCGTACGGGCGGCCGGTCACCTTGTCGATGATCAGTGAGGCCAGTACGTAGTTGATGCCGCGGTACTCCTGGCAGGTGCCCGGGGCGAACTTGAGCGGTCCGTACGTCGCGGTCGCCACCCATTCCCGCGGGGTCCAGTGGTCGAAGCGGTGGCGGAACACCTCCTCCGCCGTCGCCGGTTCGGGGATGCCGACGTGGTCCGGGAACCCGCTGGTGTGATTCAGCAGGTGCGCCACGGTGACGGCGGCGAACCGGTCCGGCAGCAGCCCCGGGAGGACGCGCCGCACCGGTGTGTCCAGCCCGATCCGGCCCTCGGCCACCAGTTGCAGCACCACCGTGGCGACGAAGGCCTTGGTGATGCTGCCGACCCGGACCTTGTCGTGTGCGGTCACCGGTCGCCGGGTCCTGATGTCGGCCACGCCGGAGGTGCCGTACCACTGGCCGGCCGTGCCGCCGACTCGTAACTGGGCCGCGGTCGACGGCGGGTGTTCCAGCTCCTCGATCACCGCCCGCAGGGCCGTGGGGTCGAGCGGTGGGAGGGTCGGGGGAGAGGCGGTGGCGCGGGGGGCGGGCAGCACCGCGGCGGCGGCCAGCGCGGCCGCCCCCGACATGGCGATGCCCGTAAAGGCCCTTCGTGACAGGCGCGTTGAAGTCATGTCCCCCACACTGCCGAGGAACAGACCCCCGAGTATCCGGGGCGACCCCGGAGCGGTCCCCCCTCACACCCTGACCCGTCCCGCACACCGACGAACTCTCCGGCGCCGCGCACAGTCGACACCCGCGCTACAGCCAGGCCGTCCATCCGCGAAGGCGGCGAGATCCACCCGCCGCGCCACCGCGACTCCACGGACGCCCCGCACGAGCACGACCACCGGCGTCACGGCCGGACCACTCCTCAGGCGGTACAAATCGATTACGGGACCAGGGCGATGCCTCCGTCGACGCGCAGGTTGATCCCGTTGATGTAGCCGGCGTGCGGGGCGGCCAGGAACGCCACCGCCGCCGAGATGTCGTCGGCGGTACCCAGCCGCCCCGTCGGGTTCGGTGCGTACTCGGCCACCACCAGCGGCTCCAGCTCGGACCACTCCCCCGGCCGGCCCCGGTCGGCCGCACCCTCCTCGAACATCTTCCGCAGGCCGTCGGTGACGATCACCCCGGGGCTCACCGTGTTGGCCGTGATCCCGGACCCGGCGAGGTGACCGGCCAGGCTGGTGGTCATGTTGACCACGGCCGCCTTCGCCGCCGCGTACTCGACCATGTTCGGCAGCGGAGTCGTCGCCGCGCGGCTGCCCACGTTGATGACCCGCCCCCACCCCCGCTCCCTCATCCCCGGCGTCAGGGCCCGGATCATCCGCACCGCGGACAGGACGTTCCCGTTCATCGCCGCCAGCCAGGCAGCCGGCTCCGCGGACTCCCAGTCGTGTTCGGCGAACGGGCCGGCGTTGTTCACCAGCACGTCCACACCCCATTCACGGGCCTGTTGGGCCACCATCTCCGCGGCCTCGTCATCGGCCAGGTCTCCCAGCACGACATCGGCCACCGCGCCGATGGCCCGCAGCTCCGCGGCAACCTCCTCGGCACGCAGCGGGTTTCGGCCATGCACCAGCACGGCACACCCCTCCTCGGCGAGCCGCCGGGCGATCGCCGCACCGATTCCGCCCGTGCTCGCCGTCACCATCGCATGTCGTCCCGCCAGGCCAAGATCCATACGTCGAAGGCTATCCACCACCTGTGACATCGGGCCTCCGCCAAGGGCACGCAGCACACCCCCGCCTCCACCCCCTGCCTCTACTAATTCGTATTAGTACCTTGACTTCCTCCATCGGCGGGTCCGAAGCTGAGCGCCACCCACGTGAGCACGCATGAGTGAGGACGCCATGAGTGAGATCACCCGCAGAGGGTTCGGCCGCATGGCCGGGCTGGCAGTGCTGGCCGCAGGATTCACCGCCGGGACGGAGACCGTGAGCGAAGCCGCCGCCGGTGCCGCCACGGCCCAGGAATCGTTCGAGCCGCGCCATCTCAGCTCGTTCGACCAGCGTCGCTACTTCACCTACCCCACCCACAACGGCTTCGTCGATGCCGACCGCATCGTTCTCGGCCAGCGGGAGACCGGAGCCACGAGCCTGTGGGAGGTGAATCTGCGCTCCGGCGAGGAGCGGTTCCTGGCGCGGTTCGCCACCCCGGCTGACGACCGGAACCCGTTCGTCTGGTGGAACATCCACTCCGGACGCCTCGTCACCTGCGCGGAGAACGCGATCTGGCTGATCGACCTGGCCGATCCCTCGCCCGTCAAGCTCTACTCACCGCCGCCGGGCCGCGCGCTCAGCGTCGTCGTCAATCTGCATCCCGCGGGCGACCGGGTTCTGTGCAGCCACTACCCGGCACCGATCACCGCCGGACCGACCACGGCGGTGGAGATCGCACTGACGGGCGGCCGGGTCCGGGAGGTCTTCTCCGGGAGCGTGTTCGCCACCCACTTCCAGTACAGCGCCCACGATCCCGAGTGGATCGGCTATGCGCTCGGCGGCAACATCCGCGCCTGGGCACTGCACCCGGTCCACGCGCCGCACGGCAAGATGATCTGGGACCAGGCCGCTTCGGGCGTGCCGGTCGGGACCCACGAGGTGTGGAAGTCCGGTGCCGACACCGGCTGCCTCGCCGTGGCCATCGGCGGCAGCGCGTCGGGGCTGTGGTTGATCCACCCGGACGACCGGCCGGACCGGCTGCTGGCGCCGGGCACCTCGGGCGCGAACGGCTCGTACAACCACTGCGACATCTCCGCCGACGGCCGCTGGGCCGTGGCCGATACCAACGGCCGAAACGGTTCGGCGCGCGGGCAGGTGGGCTCGGTGGCCCTGGTGGATCTGACGGGTGTTCACCCGCCGCGTACGCTCGGCCTGGTGGGCTGGGGATCCGCCCACCCCGGCCATCCCCATCCCGCCTTCTCGCGCGATGGCCGCCTGGTCGCCTACACCGACACGGAGGCCGCCACCGACCGTACCCGTGTGGTGCTCTGCGACTCGGGCGGCAGTTGGACGCCACGTCCCCTGGACTGGGTGGCGGAGGCGGAGCAGCTCGCGTACACCGTCTCGGGCGGCCGCGCCGAGGTCTTCGACGACGCCCAATGCGGTGCCGGACACGGTCTGTTGTTCACTCCGGCCGCGACGGGTGATGCGCTGACCGTCGAGTTCCAGCAGCCGGGACCCGGTCTGCGCACCCTGCGGTTGCGGGTGAAGCGGCACTATTCCCGGGGCGTCTACCGGCTGTCGGTGAACGGCACCACGGTCGGCGAGCCGCTCGACCTCTACAGCCCGGTGGCGACGTACGGCGAGCCGGAGTTCGCCCAGGTGCCCCTGCGGGCGGGGACCAACACGCTCCGTCTGACCCACCTCGGGCAACGCGCCGAGAGCACCTCCGTCCCGGGGACGTGCGCCGTCGACCGTATCGGCGTACGGCGTCCCGGCTAGTCCGTGCCCATGAAGTCCCGTACGCCCGCAGGGTGTGCCCGCGGCGAATGGGTGAACGCGCGGAGCGAGGGGCGGGGCATCAGGAGGAATGCCGCGCCCCTCGCGCCGTCACATGCCCGTGTCGCGGTGGGTGGTGCGGCCGTCGACCACGGTGAGGAGGACGGGCAGGCCCGCCAGGTCGGTCGCGGGCGTGGCGAGGGGGTTCTCGGCGAACACGGTGAGGTCCGCGCGGTGGCCGATGGCCAGGCGCCCCGCCTGGTCTTCCTCGCCCGCCGCGTAGGCGGGGTTGAGGGTCATGGCCTGGAGCGCTTCGAGTGCGGTGAGCGCCTGGCCGGGGCCGTGCGGGGGCTGGGTGAGGTCGCGGGTGGGGCGGCGGTGACGGGCACCGGCCATCACCGTGAGCGGGTGGCAGGGGGCGACGGGCCAGTCGGAGCCGAGGACGACGGTGGTGCCCGAGTCCCACAGGTCGCGGCAGCGCCAGGCCCGCGCGGCACGCTCGTCACCGAGCCGCCGGGACCAGTTGTCGGTGTGGTCGGCGCGGGTGAAGTCGCAGCAGTGCGTGGGCTGCATGGACGCGATGACACCGAGTTCGCCGAAGCGGCGCAGGGTGTCGTCGGGGACGGTCTCGATGTGCTCGACACGGTGGCGGACTCCGCGGTGCTCCGCACTCGTCGCCTTCTCCACGGCGTCGAGGACATGGCGCACGGCGGCATCGCCGATGGCGTGGGTGGCCGTGGGCACTCCGGCACGGTGGAGCTGGCCGATGATCCTGGTGAAGGACGCGGGGTCGGGCCAGAAGGCATGGGTGGACTCGCCGTGGCAGTCGGGCCGTTCCAGCCAGGCGGTGCCGTTGTCGATGGTGCCGTCCATGAAGAGCTTGACGCCCGCCACCTGCCACAGCCGGCCGCCGGTGCCCTGCTGCTCGATGAGCTCGGCCACGGCTCCGCCGTCGGCTCCGGGCTGGCACCAGGGGGCGACCCTCAGACGCAGCGGCAGTTCGCCCGCCGCGTCGAGCTCGGCGTACTGCGACAGGCTGTCGCCGTTGGCGTCCATGGCGTGGCCGCCGGTGAGCCCGGAGGCCGCCAGCTCGCGCAGCGCCGAGACGAGGCCGGCGCGGCGCTCGGTGGGGTCGGCCTGCGGTGCCGCCCGCTCGACCAGTTCGCAGGCGGCGTCCTCCAGCAGGAGCCCGGTGGGGCGGCCCGCTCCGTCGCAGACGATCTCCGCGTACTGCTCGAACCGCCGGGGCCCGTCGACGCCGGCGAGCTCCAGCGCACGGGGGCCGGCGAGCATGGAGTGGGCGTCGAAGAGCAGCAGGAGGGCGGGGACGCCGTCCAGGACCGGTCCGAGGGCGGCGGACGCGACGGGCCGGTCCCCGAAGACGTTCGGGTCCAGGCCCCAGCCGCGCAGCCATGCTCCGGGCGCCAGCGCCCGGATCTCCCGCGCCAGGGCCTGCCGTACCTCGTCGAGAGTGGTGCACCCGGACAGGTCCAGGCCCCGGGTGAGCTCGGCGCCCATGACCGGGTGGATGTGGCCGTCGACGAGCCCCGGGGTCACCACGGCGCCCCTGAGGTCGATCACCGTGGTCGCGGGGCCCGCGAGGGCGCGGATCCGCTGGTCGTCGTCGAGTGCGGAGATCCGCCCCCCGGACACGGCCAGGGCGGTCTGCGGGAGCAGCTCCCCGGTGACGACATCGAGGAGGCGGGCGGAGAGCAGGACGAGGCCGGGGTGCACGGGCGTACTCCTTGAGCGGGTCGTGGGCGATACGGAGAGAGCGGTGGGCCGGCGGGTGCGGTCGCGGTACGTACGGAAGTGGCCGCCGCCCCTACGGTCACGGGTCAACCGCTCCAGTCGGCTGCGAGCGTCATGTTTCGCGGCCGTTGAGCCCTTGACGTCATGAACCCGATGTTATTGAGTGTACGACCAATAGACAAGCAGGTGCGGTGGGTGCGCCCACTACGCCGAGGCGCACATGACTTCCACGGTCCCCGGCGTCGCGGGCAGCCCGGACCACCGACCGGACGGAAGCGATACGCTCGACCTGTAGGCACGCATCCCGACCACGGAGGCGGCCATGAGGGAGAACATCGAATACTCGACTCCGTCGCAGGCCGAGGGCGAGAGGCTGGACGAGGACAGGGATCCGGCCGAGGAGCGACACCCCGCCACCCGGCGCACCCAGCCGTCCCAGGCTGAGGGCGAGCGTCGCGCGGAGGACGAGGAGAGCTGATCGAGGGCGGCGCGGGCGGCCACGGCCGCAGCGGGCCGGGCCGCCCGGCTCCGACCGCGGCTTCCGCTCTTTGCGCCGGGGTCAGCCGCCCACGGCGTGCGGGCCCCGGCCCTCGCGGGGCAGGCGCGGCACCTGCCCCGCGAGAGCCAGGTCGACGAGCTGGCGCACCGTGTCCTCGTGCACGGGCGCGGGGCGGAAGGACCGCCGGTAGACGAAGTAGCCGTTCCACAGGTCGAGCAGTGCGTCGGCGTCGATGTCGGCGGGCAGATCACCACGGGCGATACCGCGCTGCATGACGGCTCGCGCCTGGTCCCGGCGCCGTAGTACGACATCGAGGAACGACTGGAGGACACCGGATTCATCGGCCGCGGCCTCGGTGAGGCACAGCCGGGTGAAGGTGTCGCGGGCGCGGGTGAAGTCGTCGATGTATCCGAAGAGCACGAGCAGTTCGGCGCGGGTGTCGCCGAGGTCCGCAATGGCGCGCACGTCGGCACGGGCGACGAGCACTTCGGCGGTCACCGCGGCCTTGTGCGGCCACCAGCGGTAGAGCGTCTTCTTGGAGACCTTCGCGCGTACGGCGATCTCGTCCATGGTCATGCCGAGGTAGCCGGTCTCGGCGAGCAGCTCGTCGGCCGCGCCGATGACCCGGTCCCGGACGCCCTCGCTGCGGGGCCGGCCGACCGGCCGCTGAGTGCTCTTCGCCATGACCTCCTATTTCGGGGCACGCGACCCCCTCACGTCAATGGGAAACGGAGAGTTTCCGGCAGGAGTTGTCCGGCCGTGACGCTGCCGACCACCCCTGAGACGCACCGGGGCCCTGGACACCTCCCGGGTGGCGGGTAGACATGGGAGCGATTTAGGAAACGAATAGTTTCCATTTCGGTCTGCCTGCTTCAAGTGGAGGATCCCCATGCCCGCAACCGACCCGTCGCTGCGCGACCGTGTCGCCGCCCGTCTCGACGAGTACAAGGACAGGCTTCTGGAGCTCAGCCACCGGTTGCACGACGATCCCGAGACGTCGTTCGGCGAGACCCGCGCCGCCGAGCGGCTCGCGGTGCTGCTGGAGGACGCCGGGTTCGCCGTGCACCGCGCGGTGTGCGGTCTGCCGACGGCTCGGGGACGTGCTGGCCGAGCCCGGCCTCACCCGGCTCCGCTGCGACCTCTCCCCGGCGTACGACGTCGAAGGACTGGAGATCGCCGAACGCGAACTCCGGCTGACGGCCACGTCGCTGCGGTTGCGCGACCGGTTCGCGGCATCCAGACCGCTCGCGATCGTGGACCGGCTGGTGTCCTTCTTCCCCATCGAGCTCGACGGCGAGGGAACCGTCATCCGGGGGAGCCGATCCGGGCTGCGCCTCACCTTCGCCGGAACAGGGTGGAGAGCGACCGTGCACCGGATGGCCTACCGAGGGCGAGCCGGTCCCGGTCCACGTCCTCGACCTCTCCCGCACAGCCACCGAAGCCGAGCTCACGGTGACCATGGACCTGCTGCCACCACTGCGGACGCCCCCGGACGATCGAAAGCAACCACCTCGTACCGGGCCCTAGTGACGCTGTCGAACGCTCTCGTACCGTCGCGGCATCCATCAATGTCCCTCCCCCAGCGAGGAGATGAAGCATGATCTCGCTCAAGAGCCGACCAAGTACCAGACCACGGAGAACAGCGTTCGCGGTGGTGCTGACGCCCGTCGCGGCGCTCGCCCCGGTGGTCGTGCCCGCGCCACCGGCGCAGGCCGACAGCGTGATCTCCGTCGAAGGGGAGAGCCCGGCATCGACCAACTTCCCGGCCGTGTTCACCGATGCCCGCGCGTCCGGCGGGAAGTACCTGAGAGCGTTCACGGCCGACGAACCCACCGGCGGCCACTACACCGCCACATACCCGGTCCCCGCGCCGTCCGCGGGGCTGTACACCTTCAAAGCCGACATGAGCCCGCTGCGAAACGCCTCCTGGGCATCCGCCGTCTCGGTCACCGTCAACGACAAGCCCTACGCGACGACCCCGACGTACGCGAACACCTCGATCCCGGAGATCCGCCAGGCATCGCTCGGTGCGGTGTGGCTCAAGCAGGGCGACAACAAGGTCACCTTCTCGGTGGACGGCCACCGAGCCGACGACGCCCGCTACATGACCTACATCGACAGACTCCGATTCGAGGCCACGACGTTCCGGGTGACCTCGATCGACAGTACGGCTCCTCTGGACATGTTCCAGAAGGGAAATGACGTCGCCCTGGACCTCCGGCTCAACGCCGGGCCCAACACGTCGGCGTCGGTGGACTATCAGGTCCTCGACTACTGGGACGCCGAGGTGGCGTCCGGGGCCGTCGCCATCCCCGACGGTTCCGACCGGGTTCCGGTGGCACTCGGGAAACTGCCCATCGGCCACTACCGCATCAAGGCGTCGATCGTCGGCGGAACGCCCCTCGTTCACGAGTTCGCCGTGGTCGTACCTCGTGCCGACCGCCCTGAACTCACCGATTCGTCCTTCGGTATCGCCGTCGGCAGTTGGTCGATCCCCGCGGACAGACAGGAGGAGGTCGCGGCGGGGCTGGGCCTCAGCGGGATCCCCTGGGTCCGCGCCAGGACGACCTGGAACGACGGCACCAACCCGTCGCCCGGCGTCTTCGACTTCGCGAGGGAGTCCGCGATGAAGGACTTCTACCAGCGCGTCGACGCGCTGAGGATCAACCTCCTGGCGGCCTACCACTCGGCCCCGGCGTGGACGAAGAAGCATCCGGAAGACGTGATGCCCTGAGACCTCATGGCGGCCTACAAGTACGCGCTGGCGGCGGCGAACTACCCTCAGGCCGACGCCTGGGAGATCTGGAACGAAGCGGACGCTCCCGGCAGCAACGCCTTCAGCTCCGGCAACGAGAGCGCCGACCAGTACACCGCGATGATGAAGGCGGCCGCGATCGGATTCCACGACTCCCCGGGCAAGCCGCTGATCTCCGATGCCGGGACCGCCGGACAGCGCAAGCCGTACACCGATCTGAGGGCGCGCAACGACGTGTTCAGCTACGCCGACATCCACGCCTTCCATCTGTACGCCACCGACGACGGCTCCGAGGTGCCCAACGCGTGGGGCGGCATCCCGCCCCACCTCGACCTCGTGAACACGTACGGCAGGGCGACGACGAAGCGGTGGATCACGGAAGGCGGGGTCAAGTTCCAGGTCCCCACGCCACAAGCCGATGACCTCGCAACAACAGCGCGCCCAGGCCCGCGGCTTCGTGGTCGCGACCCTCACCACACTCAGCCAGGGCGTGGACAAACCGTTCGCCTTCTCGCTGCCGCCGCTGAACGAGGGCAGCACCTTCTTCGGCCTGCTCACCCGTGACTGGGCGCCCAACGCGGCGTTCACCGCCGAGTCCGCGATGACGGCCGCCCTCGGACACGCCGCCTACGTGGGCACCCTGCCCGGCCTTCCCGCAGGCGTGACCGCGTTCGCCTTCGCCGACGGCGACGACCAGGTGATCGCGCTGTGGTCGGAGAATCCCACCGACGTCACCCTGGATCTCGGTGCCGACAAGGCGACGCGTACAACGATCGTCGGAACGAGCACCAGCTCGCCTCGACCGACGGCCGGTACCACCTCAAGGCCCAGCCCGACCCCACGTATCTGAGGGTGCACGGCGCCCAGGTGGTGACCGGGAAGTCCGCCCTGCGCCCCGTGAAGTCGACCCGGTCCTCGCTCACCCTCACACCCGCGCAGCGGGTCGTCGTGGCCCAGCACTACGGAGATGCCGCGCGTGCGGGCTCGAAGGCGCAGGGGTACCGGCTGTCCGGGGACGGGGCGAACACCGTCGACGTGCAGTTGTACAACCTGAACGATGTGCCGATGACCGGCTCCCTGCACGCCGACGCGGACAACGGATGGCGGACGGCGATCGCGCAGCCGCAGGTGACGATCCCGCGATGTCGTCGGTGGCCGTGGCCGTGAAGGTGAGCGCAGGCCCCGACACGGTGATGGGCGTCCGCGGCGAGCTCCGGGTCGGCGCGGACTTCGGTGGTCGGAAGGCGTCGCCCTCGGTGGCCGAGATCACCGGCTCCTCCCTCACGGGTACCGCAGGCCATGTACTCACCACCGGCGGGAAGCACGCGGTGCGGGCCGTCTACACCAACACCACGGACCGCCCGACGCGGCTCAGCGCCGTCACAGCGCAGTTCGGCGAGAAGCGGGTGATCGCGCCCACCCGCGGCGCCACCGTGCAGCCCGGTGAGTCGCTGCCGGTGGATGTGCCGATACCGGGCACGGCGAAGGACGGCACCGACTACCGCGTGCGGTTCGTGACCGTCGGCGATGCGGTGCACCGGATCCCGGGGACGGGTGAGTGTTCCGTCCGTGGATGCGATCACCAGGGCCGGACCGCTGGCGCAGATCGACGGGGCGCCACCGGCCGCGAGCGTCGGAAAGGCCCCCGGGTTGTCGGCCGACGTGACCCTGGCCTGGTCGCAGGAGGCTCTCGTCGTCGACGTCTGCGTCGCGGACGACGTCCAGCGGCAGACCTTCACCGGGCAGAACATCTGGCAGGGCGATTCCGTCCAGGTGGCTCTCGCACCGGGGTTCCCGGGAGAGACGGTCTCCGCGGGCGCCGAGTACGGCGCGGCGCTCACCTCGTCCGGAGCGGAGAGCGTGGTCTTCCGCACCATGGACGGCAGTCCCGGCACCAGGACCGCCGCGACCAGCACCGTGACGCGGGACGACTCCGCGAACAGGACGCGCTACCGAATGTCCCTGCCCTGGGCGGAGCTGGCGCCGATCGCCGCGGACCAGCGCCTGCTGAGCGTCTCGGTGCTGGTGAACGACGACGACGGCGGGGGCCGCTCTTTCCTCGCCTGGGGCGGCGGCATCTCCCATGCGAAGGACTCCGGCCAGTACAACGCGGTGACCCTGGCGGACTGACCATCCCTTTCGGCGTTCCGCCGTCGCGGCTCCGGCCGCGGCGGCGGAACGCTGTCATCGGGGAGCACTGCGGAAAACGAGTTCTGTTGTCCGATCGGCACGGCCTACGCTCGCCGACCTCATGTCCGACATGACGGGAGGCCCGGGTATGGGCGTGAACAGGGGCAGCGGCCTTGGGACGCCGGGACGATTGCCCAGCTGTCTCTTCCGGCCGTACCGCGGCAACGAAGACCACGGCGCGATGGCCGCCGTGCGGCTGGGCTGCGCAGGGCTGGACGAGACCGACGCCCGCTCGGTCGTGGAGGGAGTCCCGACGGCGGCCGAGATCGCCGAAGCCTCCGCCGAGCTGGACGACCCGTCCGAGAACCAAGTCCTGGTGGAGTGCAACGGCGGCATCGTCGGCTACGTGACGATCAGGTGGTGGCAGGAACGGGACGGGACATGGCTGTACCTGCACCGTGGCTACCTGCTGCCCGACCACCGCGGCGCGGGCATCGGCTCAGACATGCTCAACTGGGCCGAGAACCGTATCCGTCGGCTGGTACAGCAACACGGAACCGCACGGACGGCCGTGTTCGGCGCCAACGCAATGGCCTCCGAAAAGGATTCAACGCAGCTGCTGCTCGAAACCGGATACCGGCGTGTCTTCAGCCTGGTGGAGCTGGAACTGGCCGATCTCCGACGGCTACCCGAGCACGACGGTCGGTTGCCGGCCGGTATCGAAGTGGGTGCCGTCGAGCCGGCCAGTTACCACGCGGCCTGGAAGACGGTCGTCGATTCCTATGCGAATGCCGCCTTCACCGAGAAGTGGACGTTCGAGAGTTTCCTCGCCACGGCCGTCCCGACCCGCTGGCGAGCTGCTTGGTACGAGGATCAGATGGCCGGCGTCGCCCTGTGCTCCATCCGCCGGCATGACCGCACCGTGGGCGAAGTCGAAGAATTGAGCGTCCGGGCAGAGTCGAGGCGTCTGGGACTGGGGCGTGCCCTGCTGCTGGACGGATTGCGATCTCTCCGCGAGCACGGCGCGGAGACTGCCCGGCTGTTCACCGGGACCGCGAATCCGCACCGCTCCTACGACCTCTACGAGAGCGTAGGGTTCCGGCGCCAGAACGAATACGTCCGCTACCGCAAGCCGATCGGCGTCTGATTCGACGGAGGCGGCTCCGGAGCACCTTGGGGGTGGATACCCGAGGATCGAGCCCAGCGCGATCGCCCGGACAGTTCCTGGCTAGGCGGTCCGGCCGGTGCGGTCGACGGCGGCCCTGGTGAGGATCGCCGAGGTGCCGACGACGGTGCCTGCCGGGCCGGCGTCACCGGCCTCGGCGAGGACCGTGCGTTCACCGAGGAACGCGTACGTGGTCCGGTCGAAGATCCACTGCGTCTGCTGCCCGTGCGCGGTGCGGGCGACGGCGACGCCTTCGCGGCCCGTGGCGTCCGTGGCCGCGCGGACCACCGTGACGCCGGGGATCTTCGCGGCGGCGCGGTAGAGCGCGGCGCCGACCCGTGGCGGGGCCCAGGTCTCGGCCAGCAGGTCGCCGATCGCGGTGAACGCCCGCTGGTCCGGATCCCGGCCCTGTCCCCGGGTCTCGTCCCGGATCCGCTTCAGCAGGGCGTCGGGGTCGGTGGGCAGCGATGCGACATAGGCGTGGGTGGGGCTGCTGACCGACGGGCCCGAGGCGTTCAGGCGGCCGGGGCGGGGTGTCGCTCCCGGGCCGTCGAGGGTGTCGACCGGGCCGTCGGCGGCGAGCCCGGTGTCGGGCGAGCCCGCCTCGCGCAGCAGGCCGGGGCGGCTGCCGTCGGCGGACAGCCACACCTGCCGCGTGTGCGCGGGAGGCATCGTCACGGGGCCTCCCCCGGCGCTCTGCGCCGCGTAGGCGACCCTGCTCTCGATGTACACGAACTGGTCGGCGCGGACCGTCTGCCGCCGCTCCCCGGCGGCGGCGAGTGCGATGCGGTCGAGCAGCCGTGCGGCTTCGGGTGCGCGAGTGGTGCCGCCATCCGCGGCGGCGGGGGTCGCGGGGCCCGGCGCGTCCGTGCGGTCCACCATCACGACGCCGCCGACGGCCAGGGCGCAGGCGACGGCCGGTGCCACGAACCGGACCGCCGGCCGACGGCAGCGCGGGGCGCGGGTGGCGGGCCTGCCGGACGGTTCGGTGGCGGCGGCCTCGGCCAGCAGTGCCTGCTTCAGCGGCAGTGCGCGGTCGGGGGCCAGGCCGGGTACCGGCGGTGGGGGCAGCAGACCGGTGAGGACGAGACGTTCGTTCTCCTCGGCGGCCTGGTCCGTGGGGTGTCGCGGGCTGGCGTTCATCCGTGCTTCTCCTGGCGGGACGAGCCGATCGCGGGGACGCGGTACGGGGCGGGCTTGTCGGGGGTGGCGGCGGGCTCCTGGCCCCCCGGCGCGGGCGGCGGGACGGCTCCCCTCCCGGGCTGCGCACGTGCGGCGCGGGCCTCGGTGTCGGCGAGCCCGCGCAGGCGGGTCCGGGCGCGGGAGAGCCGTGACCGGACGGTGCCGACCGGTACGCCGAGCGCCTCGGCCGCGGCCGCGTAGTCCAGGCCCTCCCAGACCACGAGGGTGAAGACCTCCCGGTCGCGGCGCCGGAGCCGGGCGAGTGCGGCGTGCGCCGCACGCAACTGCTCGGAATCCGCGAGGTGGGTGACGAGGTCGTCGACGAAGTCCGGGACCAGGCCGCGTTCCGGGACGCGGGCGAGCGCAATGTCACGGCGTCGGCGCGCGCGTGCGTCGCGGCGCATCACGTTGGTGGCGATGCCCAGCAGCCACGGGCGCAGGCCGTCCCCTTCGGGGTGCACCTTCTCCCTGCTGCGCCAGGCCTCCAGGAAGGTCGCCGAGACGACGTCCTCGGCCTCCGCCCAGTCACCGGTCACACGGAGGGCGTACCGGTACAGCACCTGGGAGTGTTCGTCGTACAGCTCCCCCAAGACGCCCCGGTCCCCGCGGCGGAAGCGATTCCTCATGAGTGATTCCACACTCTGCTCTGCCACCTCCGTTGCGCCGGTTCCCGTGACGTGCACCACATGCGCGGTCCGGGGCCGCGGTCCCGCACCCGGGTGTGACGCGGCTCACCGGAACTCCGGCGCCCGGCGGCGCAGTGCAGGTCATGACTCATTCCTCCGCTTCTTCCGTACCCCGCCGGAGCGTTCTGCGGACCATGGCCGTGGCCGCCGCCGTGGCCGGGGGCGCGACGCCCGTCTGGAACGCCCCGGCCTTCGCCGCGACGGCGCAGACGTACGCCCTCACGATCAAGCACCTCGACCGGGCCGGCCGGTTGACGGGCTCGTACGAGACCACCGTCACCGGGGTCTTTGGTGCGGGCGCCGACGAGGTGGTCCAGCCGCACGACGCCTCCGGCACCACCACCGTGCGGCTGCCCAAGGGCCGTTATCTGCTGAGCAGTTCCCTGACCTCCGGTGACGGAGCGGACGGCACCGACTGGATCGTGCAGCCGCGCCTCGACCTGGACCGCGACACCACCGTCACCGTCGACGCGCGGACCACGGCCCCCGTCGACGTACGGCCGCCCGACCGCTCGGCGCGCTTCCTGCACAGCGCGATGGTCGTCGAGGTGAGGCACCGGGGCGCCGAACGGCTCGTCAACCTGATCTCCTCCGCGGCGAATCTGCGCGTCGCCCACCTGGGTCCCGACGCCGAGGCCGGATCGGTGAAGCAGTGGTTCGACGGGTACTGGACCACCGAGAGCGCCGACTACGCGCTCGGCTACGTCTTCACCGGGGCGCGCGCCCTGACCGGGCTCACCCGGCACCCCACCGCCAAGGACCTGGCCACCATGAAGGTCCATGGCGCCGCCCTGCCGGGCACCGCGGGCACCGGCTCCGTCGACCTGCAACCGAGCACCGGACTGACCGTCGGGCTCTCCCGGGCCCTGGCGACGCCCGGCACCGCCACCTACCTCGTGACACCTGGACGCGGCGCCTGGGACATCACCTACATGGCTCCCCGCGCGCCCGGCGGGCCGTCGAACCGCTACTCCGCCGAGGGCGTCGCCGTGCGCGCCGGACGCACCACCACGCACACCTTCGACAACGCCGTCTTCGGCCCCGGCCTCACCGGCGGCTCCGGCGTCGTGCGCGACGGCGACACCCTCACCGTCGATGTCCCGCTGCTCACGGACGGCGGTGGACACGTGCCGTCGTCACCGCCGTACGCCGAGGCCTCGACCACGCTGCACCGCGACGGCGTGCTCGTCGGGACGCGGACCGGCGCCCCCGGGCAGGCCCGGTTCACCGTGCCGCCGGGGCGCGCGACGTACCGGATCACCAGCACGGTGCGGCGCGGCGGAGCACCCGGCACCGCCACCCGCGTGACCGTGTCGTGGACCTTCACCTCGGGCACGACCACCGGTCCGGTCCCGGTGCCCGTGAGCGTCGTACGGTTCTCTCCCGCGCTCGGCTCCACCGGTACCGCCGAGGCGGGCACGGCGCTGCGGATTCCCGTCACGGTGCAGGGCGGCGCCGCGAACGGAAAGCTCCGTTCGTCGGCCGTGTCCGTATCGGTGGACGGCGGCGCCTCCTGGAAGCGGGTGCCGGTCGAGCAGGGCGCCGTCACGATCCACAACCCGGGCTCGGGCACCGGCGTCTCCCTGCGCGCGGAACTGACCGACACCGGCGGGCGCACACTCACCCAGACCCTCGTCGACGCCTACCGCACCCGGTGACTCCGGCGGAACCCGCCGCCCCGAGGTGACCGGGACGGTCCGCCGAAGGCCGGGGCGTCGGCGTGGTGCACACGGCTGCCCATGGGCCGTGCATGCCCCGTCGGCGCCCCGGCTGCGGCCACGGCCGCGAAACCCCGTTGCCCGCGGGCGGGTACGCCCAGCATCCTCACGGCATGGACCTTCCCCCGCACCTGATCGAACTGGACGGCCTCGCACTGCGCCGATTCAACGGCGAGAGAGACCTCCCGGAGCTCTTCCGGGTCATCGAGGAGTCGCTGGAGCACCTGCGCCCGTGGATGCCCTGGGCCGCCGAGCACAGCCTGGCCGGGACCAGCCGGTTCCTGGCCAAACGTGCGGAACGCTGGGCGCGCGGCGAGGAGTTCACCTACGCGATCGTGCTCGACGGGGCGATCGTCGGCGCCTGCGGGCTCTTCCGGCGCGGTGCGGCCCCGGAGAACGGCCGCGAGATCGGCTACTGGCTGCACCCCGCCGCCACCGGCCGCGGTCTGGTGACCCGGTCCGTCCGCGCCCTGACCGAACTGGCCTTCCGGATTCCCGGCGTCGACCACGTCGAGATCGTCCACGACGTGGCCAACACCGCCAGCGGCGCCGTCCCGGCCCGGCTCGGCTTCACCGAACACCTCCGCCGCCCCTCCGAGAGCCCCGCCGAGAGCCTCGCTCCGGCCGATTCCGGCGAGGACCGGGTCTGGCGGCTGACCCGCGACCGGGCCAGGAACCCGGCCGACGCCGGGCCGCGTTGACCGGCAACATCAGAAACACGCCATCGGCGACCGAACAGTTCAAGCCATGGCCATCTGTGATACCCCGACGGGCCATCCTGAGCGGCGACACTCGCCGCGTCCCACACGCACGGGGGCGCACAGACGAAGGAAGTACCGATGGATCGCAGATCGTTCATGGCCACCACAGGGAGCGCGTCGCTGGTGGGCGGCGCGCTCGCCGCCGGCGCGGGGCCGGCGGCGCCCGCGGCCGCGGCAGCTCCGCACCGGCCCGACAAGGGCCACACGGTCCGGTTCAACATCATCAGTGACATCCAGGGCGACCTCACCGACTTCGGCAAGGCCCTCGACGATCTGCACCGCATCAACCCCGGCAGCGCCGGCCTCGGCATAGCCGGTGACATCACCCCGCGCGGCTACGACTTCGAGTACGCGGCGGTCCGCCAGACGCTCAAGCGGCACCCGCACCCCAAGAACATCGCGTGGGCCATCGGCAACCACGAGTTCTACGTACCGAAGTACAGCGACCCGAACACACTCGCCCAGGACACCTGGCCCAACGGCACCACCGAGGGCTCGCTCTTCCGCAGCTTCTACAACTTCGCGGAGCGCAACAAGGTCTACTCGGAGACCTCGTTCGGCGGCGTTCCCGTGCTCAGCCTGGGCACCGAGCGCTACTCCCACTACCACGACGCGAAGCTGTGGGACGAGGTCTGGATCAGCGACGCGCAGTTCACCTGGCTGGAGGACCGGCTCGCGTACTGGGCGCGCCGCCGCCGGCCCGTCATGGTGCTGACCCACCACCCGCTGCCCAACACGGTGTCGGGCACACACAACAAGCTCTACCTCAACGACTACCTCCAGCCCGACCGGCTGCTGTCGATCCTCGGCCGCCACAAGGACGTGTTCCTCTTCTCCGGGCACACCCACTGGGACCTCAACCTGTCCGACTGGGTGGTGCGCCGTGTCGTCCCCGGCACCGGCAACCTCGAAGGCTTCACCGTGGTGAACACCTCGGCCGTCCAGGTCGGCTGGATGGACGACGGCAAGGGCGGCGAGGTCTCCCTCGGCGATGCCTTCAACCAGGGGCTCCAGGTCGAGGTCGGTCCCCGTTCCGTCGTCATCAAGGCCCGTGACTTCACCACCGGCACCTGGCTCAAGCAGCTGACCGTTCCGCTGCACACCACCTCCTGACACACCGCGGGGCGGATGCCGCGCCGTGGTCCGGCGTGGCATCCGCCCCGGGCGCCCATCGGGCCGCCGGACCGGCCCCGGGGCTCACTTCGGCAGCCACGCCCGCCAGATGGGTCCGTTCTTCCTCACCCACCGCTCCGCGGCCTCCTCGGGCGACAGCTTCTGGTCCGCGATCATCAGCGCCACCTCGTTCTGCGCCCGGGTCGTCCAGCGGAAGTGCTTCAGGAACGCGGCCGCCCTGCCGCCGCGGTCGGCGAACCGGGCGTTGAGGAACTTCCGCAGCGGGGTGTGCGGATAGGCGCACGCCACCTTCTCCGGGTCGGCGTCGCAGCCCTCCTCGTACGCGGGCAGCTTCACCTCCGTCATCGGAACCTGCTCGAACAGCCACTGCGGCTTGTACCAGTAGGTCAGGAACGGCTTCTTCTCCTTGGCGAACTGCTTGATCTGTGTGATCTGCGCCGCCTCGGAGCCGGAGAAGACCACCTGGTAGTCCAGGTCCAGGTTCTTCACCAGTGCCTTGTCGTTGGTGACGTAGGACGGCGAGCCGTCCAGGAGCTGGCCCTTGCCGCCGCTCTCCGCCGTGCGGAGCCGGTCGGCGTACGCGTTCAGGTGCTTCCAGTCCGTCACGTCCGGGTGCGCGTCGGCGAAGTACTTCGGCACGAACCAGCCGATGTGGCCGGTCACACCGAGCTCGCCGCCGGGCACGATGGTCTTCTTGTCCTCGACGTACCTCTGCTCCTGCTCCGGGTGGCCCCAGTCCTCCAGGATCGCGTCGACCCGGCCCTGGCTGAGGGCGTCCCAGGCGGGGACCTCGTCGATCTGGACGGTGTCGACGCGGTACCCCAGCTCGTGTTCGAGCAGGTACCGGGCGACGGCCGCGTTGGCCTGCGCGCCCACCCACGACTGCACGGACAGGGTCACGGTCCTGGCGCCGTGCGCGTCGGCGTACGGGGACGACTGCTTCGTCATGTCCGCCGCGCCGCAGCCCGTCAGGGCCAGCAGGCCGAACGCCGTGGCGGCGGCGATGGTGCGCCTACGCATCGTGGTGCTCCTTTCCGGCGGGCTGGGTGACCCGGTCGAGCATCAGCCCCAGGCACACGATGGCCGCGCCCGCGACGAGACCGGTCGCCAGGTCGCCCTGGGCCAGCCCGAACACCACCTCGTAGCCGAGCGCACCACCGCCGACCAGGCCGCCGATGATGACGACGGCGAGGACGAGGACCACGCCCTGGTTGACGGCCAGCAGCAACGCGGGCCGGGCGAGCGGGAGTTGGACACGCCACAGCTGTTGCCGGGCCGTGGCGCCGAGCGAGCGGGACGACTCCATCACGACCGGGTCCACGGCACGCATGCCCTGGGTGGTGATACGGACGACGGCCGGCAGGGCGTACACCACGGCCGCGGCGACGGCGGGTGCCCGGCCGACGCCGAACAGCGCGACCACCGGGATGAGGTAGACGAACTGCGGCATCGTCTGGAAGACGTCGAGCACGGGCCGCAACAGCCGTTCCAGACGCGAGCTGCGACCCGCGGCCACACCGGTGGCGACACCGGCGACCAGGGTGACGGCGACCGCGGCCAGCACCTGCGAGAGGGTGTCCAGCGCCGGGTCCCACACCCCGAGCACCCCGATCGCGACCATCGCGAGCACCGCGGTCGCCGCGGTGCGCCAGGTGCCGACGAGCAGGGCGAGGACCGCCACCAGGAGCAGTACGGTCCACCAGGGCAGCCACCGCAGGCCGTCGCGCACCGGGTCGAGGACCCAGGTGGTGAAGCGGGCGGCCCAGTCGGCGGTGCCACCGATGACGGGGACCCCGGAGTACAGGTGCGCGGTCATCCAGTCGACGGCACGGTTGACAAAGGCCGCGACGTCCACGGTCCAGGCGTCGGGCCAGGACAGCCGGCCGGCGGAGCGGCCGACGAGGGCGGCGGCGACGGTCCCGGCCGCGGCGGCGGCCCAGCCCAGGCCGGTGCCCCGGGCGGGCGCGGCACCGATGCGCGCCCCCGCGGCGGCGGTCACGCGGTCGAGGACGACGGCGAGCAGGACGACCGGCACACCGGCGGCGAGCGCCGCTCCGACGTCGACGGAGGCGAGGGCCTGGTACACGCGGTCACCCAGTCCGCCCGCACCGATCACGGACGCGATCACGGCCATCGAGAGCGCCATCATGATCGACTGGTTGACCCCGAGCAGCAGCTCCTTGCGGGCCAGCGGGAGGCGGGCGGTCAGCAGCCGCTGCCGGCCGGTCGCGCCGAGCGAGGCCGCGGCCTCCAGCACCCCGGCGTCCGCGCCGCGCAGTCCGAGCGCGGTCAGCCGGGCCATGGGCGGTGCCGCGTAGACGACCGTGGCGAGGACCGCTGCCGGCACACCGATGCCGAAGACCAGCACGACCGGGAGCAGATACGCGAACGCGGGCAGCACCTGCATGGTGTCGAGCACCGGGCGCAGGGCCCGGTGCACACGGTCGGAGAGCCCGGCGGCCAGCCCGAGCACGAGGCCGAGCAGCACGGACGCGGCGACGGCGACGACCATCAGGGCGAGCGTCTGCATGGTGGGGACCCACATGCCGAGCAGCCCGCACACCCCGAACGCGGCGACGGCGGTGAGCGCCGGGCGCAGGCCCGCCAGGCGCCAGGCGACGAGCCCGGCGCCGGCCGTCACCCCGGCCCAGCCTGCGGCGAGGAGCACGAGGTAGACGGCGCGTACGGAGAGCACGACGGCGTTGCTGACGTGGCCGAAGAAGTACAGGAAGAGCGGGTGGCTGTCCCGGTTGTCGATGATCCAGTCGCTGGCGTCGCCGAGCGGTCCGGACAGGTCGACGGAGAAGCGTGCGGGCCAGGCGCCACCGCCCAGGAGCAGGGCGCCGAGGAGGAGCGCGACGAGCGCGAGACCCCCGATGAGCGCGGTGCGGTGCCGGGCGAGGACATCGCTCAGCGGCAGGCGTGCCGGGGGCGCGCCCGCCTCGGTGACGGTGGTGCTCATCGTGTCCGCCTCCCTGCCGGGTCGGCGGCGCGGGCGGGCCCGGTGCGCGCCCAGGTGGCGTGGGCGGGCATCAGGCCGCCTCCTCGCGCGGGGCGAGCCCCGCGACCACGCCGAGCAGGTCCGCGTGGCCGACCACGCCCAGGCAGCGGCCGTGCTCGACGACGCGGGCGGTGCCGCCGCTGCGGACGACGGCCTCGATGGCCTCGTGGACCGTCGCGCCGGGGGCCAGCGCCGGGCCGTGGTCCGTCTCGGCTGCGGTGGCGGGCCGCATCGCCGAGCGCACGGTCATGACCTGTTCCCGCGGCACGTCGCGGACGAAGTCGCGTACGTAGTCGTCGGCGGGGGCGCCCACGATCTCCTCGGGCGTGCCGAGCTGCACGATCCGGCCGTCCCGCATCAGTGCGATCCGGTCGCCGAGCTTCAGCGCCTCGCCGAGGTCGTGCGTGATGAAGACCATCGTGCGGCCCTCCTCGCCGTGCAGCCGTACGACCTCCTCCTGCATGTCCCGCCTGATCAGTGGGTCCAGCGCGCTGAACGGTTCGTCGAACAGCAGCACTTCGGGGTCCACGGCCAGTGCGCGGGCCAGCCCCACCCGTTGCTGCTGACCGCCGGAGAGCTGGGCGGGGCGGCGGTGCTCCATGCCTTCGAGGCCGACCTTGGCGACGAACTCCGCCGCGCGGGCCCGCCGTTCGGCGCGCGGGACGCCCTGGATCTCCAGCCCGTAGGCGACGTTGTCCAGCACCGACCGGTGCGGCAGCAGCCCGAAGTGCTGGAAGACCATGGCGGCGCGGTGGCGGCGCAGTCGGCGCAGGCGTGCCGCGTCCATCGACAGCACGTCCTCGCCGTCGATGGCGATCGCACCGGAGGTGGGCTCGATCAGCCGGGTCAGACAGCGTACGAGGGTGGACTTCCCGGAGCCGGAGAGGCCCATCACGACGAACACCTCGCCCCTGCGGACGTCGAAGGACACCTCGCGCACGGCGGCGGTGCAGCCGGTCCGTTCACGCAGTTCGGCGGGGCCGAGGGCGGCGAGGGCGGGGTCCGACGGCACCCGGCCCGCCTTCGGGCCGAATACCTTCCACAGCTCACGTACGGAGAACACGGGCGGCTCGGACACGGGCGGCTCGGAAGGGGCCGGCGGCTCGGTGTTCATCAGGCAGTGCCTCCCAGCAGGTCCGCGCATTTCTCCCCGATCATCAGCACGCCGATCATCGGGTTGACGGTCGTCATCGTCGGGAAGACGGACGCGTCGGCGATCCGGATGCCGTTCAGCCCACGGATCCTCAGATCGGGTGACGCCACGGCGAGTTCGTCGTCCTCGGCACCCATCCGGCAGGTCCCCGCCGGGTGGTAGACGGTGTGCGCGACCTTGCGCGCGTACGCGCCGAGTTCCTCGTCGGAGGTGATCCCGGGCCCCGGGCAGACCTCGCGCCTGAGCCAGCCGGCCAGCGGTTCCTGGGCGGCGATGCGACGGGCGATCCGGATGCCGTCGACCAGGGTGCGGCCGTCGTAGTCGTCCTCGTCGGTGAAGTACCGGAAGTCGAGGGCGGGCTTGACCTCGGGGTCGGCGCTGGTCAGGTAGAGCCGGCCGCGGCTGCGGGGCTTGGGGATGTTGGGGGTCATCGACACACCGTGCGGGGGCCGCTCGTAGCCCAGCCGCTCGGGGTTGTCGGTGAACGGGATCTGGTAGAAGTGGAACATCAGGTCCGGCCCCTCGGCCGCCGGGTCCCTGCGTACGAACAGGCCCGCGTCGCTGTCCATCGCGGAGTTCTCCGGTATCGGTCCCTCGGTCTCCCAGACGATGACCGACTCGGGGTGGTCGAGCAGGTTCTCGCCGACTCCCGGCAGGTCGTGCACCACGGGGATGCCGAGCTTCTCCAGGTCGGCGCGGGGTCCGATGCCCGAGTGCAGCAGCAGCCGGGGGGTGTCCACGGCGCCCGCGCACACGAGCACCTCGCGCCGGGCCCGTACGACGTGCTCCGTGCCGTCCTTGGCGCGCACCCGGACACCGGTGGCCCGGGTGCCCTCCAGTTCCAGGCGGAACGCCCAGGTCTCCAGGGCGATATGGAGGTTGGGCCGGTCCAGGAACGGGTGCAGATACGCCACGGAGGCCGAGGAACGCTTGTTGTTCTCCGGGTGGTAGGCGAGGTCGAAGAAGCCGACGCCCTCGTGGAAGGGCTGCTGGTTGAAGCCCTCGACGCGCGGCACGTCCAGCGCGCTCCGCGCGGCGTCGACGAAGTCGCGGGCGATGGCGTTCCGGTCGGCCTCGTCGACGGGGACGATGTTGTTGCGGAGCCTGGCGAAGTACGGGTCCATGGAGGCCGCGTCCCAGCCCTCGGCGCCCGCGTCCGCCCACTCGTCCCAGTCGCAGGGCAGGGGCTTGAAGGCGATCAGGGTGTTGTGGGACGAGCAGCCGCCGAGCACCCGGGCGCGGCTGTGGCGGATGTGCGAGTTGCCGCGGGGCTGCTCGGTCGTCGGGTAGTCGTAGTCCAGTTCACCGCCGAGCAGGCCCATCCAGCGGCGCAGGGTCAGGACGTCGTCCCGTCCGACGTCGCTGGGGCCGCCCTCGATGACGGCGACGGTGGTGTCCGGGTTCTCGGTGAGCCGGGAGGCGATCACCGATCCGGCGGTGCCTCCGCCGATGACGACGTAGTCGTATACGTGGTGGTCGGTCATGCGCTCGTTTTCCTCTGCTCCGTTGCGGCCGTGGCGTCCCTGGCCCGTGCCGTGTGTCACGTGCGGCATGTGCGTCGTGTCCCTCGGGTGCGCCTCAGCCCGCGAACCAGCGCACGGGGCGCGGAGCGAGGTTCTGGTAGATGTGCTTGGCCTCGCGGTACTCGGCCAGTCCGGTCGGGCCCAGCTCGCGGCCGGTGCCCGACTTCCCGAAGCCACCCCATTCGGCCTGCGGGAGGTAGGGGTGGAAGTCGTTGATCCAGATGGTGCCGTGGCGCAGCCGCCCGGCGACGCGCCGGGCGCGGCCCGCGTCGGCGGTCCACACGGCTCCGGCGAGCCCGTACTCGGTGTCGTTGGCGAGGGTGACGGCCTCGTCCTCGGTACGGAAGGTCTCGACGGTCAGCACGGGGCCGAAGACCTCTTCGCGGACGACGCGCATCCGGCGGTCGCACCGGTCGAGGACGGTGGGGCGGTAGAAGTAGCCGGGGCCGTCGGGCCGTTCGCCGCCGGCCCGGAGCACGGCGCCCTCCGCGAGGGCGGACGCGACGTAGTCCTCGGTCCTCGCGAGCTGCCGGGCGGAGACGAGCGGGCCGCATTCGACGCCCGGGTCGGTGCCCCGGCCGAGGCGGATCCTCTCGGCGCGGCGGGCGAGTTCGGCGACGAAGCGCTCGCGCAGCGACTCCTCGACGATGAGCCGGGATCCGGCGGAGCAGACCTGGCCGCTGTGGATGAAGGCGGCGTTGAGTGCCTGGTCGACGGCGGTGTCGAAGCCCTCGTCGGTGGCGCAGGCGTCGGCGAAGACGACGTTGGGGTTCTTGCCGCCGAGTTCGAGGGCGACCTTCTTGACGGTGTCGGCGGCGGCGCGGGCCACCTTCGTACCGCTGGCCAGTCCGCCGGTGAACGACACGAGGTCGACATCGGGGTGTTCGGCGAGACGGGCGCCGACGGTGTCACCGGCGCCGGTGACGATGTTGGCGGCGCCCTGGGGCAGTCCGGCCTCCATCAGGAGTCCGATCAGTGCGACGGTGCTGAGCGGGGTGATCTCGCTGGGCTTGACCACGAAGGTGTTGCCCGCGGCGAGCGCCGGGGCGATCTTCCAACTCGCCTGGAGCAGCGGGTAGTTCCAGGGGGTGATGAGGGCGCACACACCGACGGGCTCGTGGACGACGACGCTGTGGATCTCGTCGTTCCCGGCGTCGACGACACGTCCGCCGCTCTCGTTCATGACGAGGTCGGCGAAGTAGACGAAGGCGTCGCGCACACAGTCCACGTCGACGCGTCCCTCTTCGAGGGTCTTGCCCGCGTCCCGGCTTTCCAGGGCACCGATCTTCTCCCGGTCCCGCTCCAGCAGGGCCGCGACGCGGCGCAGCAGGGCGGCCCGCTCGGCGACGGGCGTGCGCGGCCAGACCCCGTCGTCGAAGGCGGCACGCGCGGCGGCGACGGCGTCGTCGGTGTCGGCGACACCGCCTTCCGACACCACGGCGAAGACGTCCGCGTCGACGGGGTCGATGATGTCGCGCGTGGCGCCGGAGACGGCCGGACGCCACTCCCCGCCCACCTGGATGGTCTGTTGTGCAGCCGACACGTCGTGTTTGACCCTTCGGTTCCGGTTCGCTTCCAGCGCCGGTCACACCCCGGCGATCCGGCCGCCTGCCCCGGGTCCGGAGAACCATGCCCCGTGCTCGCCGGAAAGTGATCCGCCTCACGCCGTGGCCTGGGGTCTCGTGCGCTCGTGGCCGCCGCTTCCCGGGACTCTCCGCGCGTGGGCACCATGCCGGACGGGGTCCGGTGCCATGATGGACGCCTTGATCGCGCCGAACCGACATCCGTTGGGGTCTTCACCGTGGACACATTCGTGCTGGGCGACACGGACTTCGCCGTCGACCGGTCGGAATCATCGGTCCAGGTGTCCCCGGACGGCCTGGTGACCGTGTCGTTGTGGGGAACCATCGAGGCCCTGGACGGGCAGGGGGACACCGGTCCGTTCGGCTGGGCGCTGCATCCGCCGCATCTCTACCTCACGGCGGTGCCCGCCGCCTGGACCGATGACGTGGCGACCGTGAGCATCGACGAGACCATGGCCGACCTGTACGACATCGGTCTCTACCTCCACGAGCACGGCGACGTCACCGGCGAGCTGACGCTCGATCCGGCGCGGGCCCTGTGCTTCAGCGGTTCGGTGCGGGTCCTCGGCCGCGTCGAGTCAGTCGAGGTCCGGCTGGGCCTCCCCCTGCTGCCCGAGTAGGCGGGAGCCCACCTCGGCCAGCCAGGCATCGGCGACGATCCGGTGGCCGAGGGGGCTCGGATGGACTCCGTCCCGGGCCAGCTCCGCGGCTGCCTTCGTCTGCGCGGCACGGCGCAGCGCGAGGTCGGCACGGACCACCTGGGCCCCGGTGGCCGCCGCGGCGCGCAGGACGGCTTCGGTACGGGGTGTCAGGTCCTCGAACCAGTCCTCCTGCTCCGGGGTGACCGGGAGCAGGAACGGGGTGATGACGACCAGTCGTGCGGAGAGACTGCGTGCGGTGTCCGCGAGGAGGCGGTCGAGGCAGGCCTCGAACTCGTCGACCGGGCTGAGGATTCCGCGGTCGTAGCGCCGCCAGGTGTCGTTGATGCCGATCTTGACCGTGACCACGGTGGGCCGGTGCTCGATGACGTCGGTGGCCCAGCGGGCTTCGAGGTCGTACACACGGTTGCCGTTGACGCCCCTGTTGATGACCACGGGGGCGGCTCCGTCGCCCGCCCTGTCGTGCAGGGTGCGTGCGATCTCCTGGACGTATCCGCTGCCGAGGGACGTGGCATCCGCCCGGTCGCGGCCCGCGTCGGTGATGGAGTCACCGATGAACAGGAGGGTGTCCGTTTCCGTGATGTGCATGTCTGCTCTGCCGTCCTGAGGTGGGGATGGTGGGATGGGTGCCGCGCTCATCGGTGAGCCGCGACGCGCCGCAGCGTACCGGCCTCGCGCGCCAGTACGGCGGGGTCGTCGCCGGGCACGAACTCCAGGAGCGCGTCCAGCGGGACGCGTCGTGCGTTGAGCAGGTCGAAGACCTCGGACCAGAGGTCCGCCCGGTCGGCCAGCGGCAGTCGGTGATTTCCCGGCCACCACGAGAAGACATGCACCGCGCTGACCCGTTCGACGAGTGCGCGGAGCCCCGCCAGCGCCTCCTCGGCGGGGGAGTTCTGCGGAGGCTGCCAGTAGGTGCGGAGGTTGTCCGCGCCCACCTCGTCCAGCAGCCGGACGGTGGAGGCGACGGTGTCAGTGAGGGTCCCGCCATGGAACTCCAGAGCGAGCTCCAGCCCGTGGTCCGCGGCGATCCGGGCCGCCTCCCGCAGTCCGGCGGCCGTCCCGCTCCGCTCCTGCGGTGTGGCGGCGTCCGATCCGGCTCCGCCCGCCCAGACCCGTACCCGCGGCGCGCCGAGAAGCGTCGCGGCGCGGGCGATCCCGGGGAATCCGGCCGTCTCCCCCGGTGCGGCGCGGAAGTACGAGCCGTACGAGCAGCAGGTGAGCCCGTGTCTGTCGGAGGCTTCGCGGGCCGAGCGGACGGTGTCTGGATCCCCCGGAGGCGCGTGCACGTCCGCTCCCCACTCGACCGCTTCCAGGCCCGCGTCCGCGGCGAGGCGCGCGACCTCGGCGGCGGGCAGCCGACGGAAGGTGACCGAGCAGATTCCCGGTCTGGTCACGGGAGTTCCCGACCCGGTCGGCGGGCTGTCCGGGGTGCGGTCCGCCGCGCCGCGCTCGCGCTCCGCGCGGTCACGGCTCTCCCTGCCTGTCACAACACTCCTTCCTGCGGTCGCCGCGTGGCGGCGCGTCTCCCGCCCGGTCTCCGGTCGGGTGGGGGACGGCCCGCCCCGGGCGGGCCGTCCCGGTGAGGACGTATCAGGCCGCGTTCGGCCCCACGTCCGCGGTCGTGAGGGGGTGACGGAGCGCGGCCGTGGTCGCGTACTCGTCGGCGCCGATGTCGCGCGTGCTGCCTCGCGAGTCGCCGTCGATGTCGTCGCTCACGCCCGGGTCGGCCAGCGTGGCCGCGCCGATCGCCGGGCTGCCGGCGGACAGCCGGGCCACGCCGTCCGTGCCCGTCACCAGCTTCGGGTCGACACGGGTGTAACCACCCGACGGCGCGTTGCCGTTGGACGCCGCACCCCACAGGATGTTGCTCTGCCAGGTGAAGTTGGTCGTCGTCCCCATCGCGACCAGGCTCCCCGAGTCGCCGACGAGCAGGTTGTCGGCGATGACCACGTCCCGGGGCTCGTAGGCCCGGCTCTCGCCGGAGAGCATGCTGGAGTTGCCGAACAGGGTGTTGTGCACGATCACCGCGCGGTCGCAGGCGTCGTTGCCCCGCCGCTCGTCCTGCGTCTCGCCCGAGTTGTGGTCGCGGGTGGTGCCGCTGCCGACGACCAGGGCCCGCTTCGAGAGTCCGGCGAGGTAGTTGTTGACGATCAGGTGGTCGTTGCCGTAGAGCCGCACGCCCTCCTCTCCGCCGATCAGGTAGTTGCTCTCCACCCGGGAGCGGTTGCCGTGGCGGAGCACGATCCCGCCGCGGCTGTCGCGGATGGTGTTGTACCGGATGATGTTGTCGGAGGACTTCACCGAGATGGCCTCGGGGTCGCCGTTGGCACGCTCGAACAGGTTGTACTCCACGACCGCGTTCGCGGCGGACAGCGCCCGCCCGCTGACGCCGAGGCGGATGCACTCGCCGCCGTTGTCCCCGGCGAAACTGTGGTCGGAGAAGTAGTTCCGCAGGATGTGGGTGTTCTGGGCCATGTCGGTCGAGCCCGGACCGTCGACGATCAGGAAGATGCCCGTGGTCGTCTTGTTGTGGAAGTGGTTCCGGTCGATCTTCGTGCTGTTCGCCCGTACGACGACCCAGTACGGGTCGCCGTCGTCCGCGTGCTGGAAGTCGTTGCGGGTCAGCCGGATCGACGAGCAGTTCACCGGGATCTCCAGCGTGGTGCTCTGCCGGAAGGCGAAGCCACTGACGGTGATGTTGCTCGAATCGGCGAAGACGAAGCTGCGCTCGCCCTTGAGCACCACGCCGCCGCGGGACTTGGCCACGATGGTGATCGGCGCGGCGCCGGTGCCGTTCTTGCCGGAGACGTTGATGGCGCCGCCCGACGGGACGGTGTACGTGCCGTCGGCCACGACGATCCGGTCGCCGGGTGCGGCGCTGTTGATCGCGCTCTGGAGTGCGGCCAGGCTGCTGACCGGTGTGTCGGCCGCCGAGGCGTCGACCGACATCGAGGTGGTGAGGGGCACGGCGGCGAGTGCTGCCACCGCGGTGCCCCTGAGGAACGTGCGTCGTTGCATGATGCCTCCTGTGGCGACGAGTACATGACGGGCCGGTCCGTACAGCCCCCGCGCTGGACGGACCGGCTGTTCGACGGTGGGGACAGCCGGGGGCGGACCGGACCGGCTGTCCCTCTCGGGCGGGTTGTCAGCGGGCGTGGGGGCCGACGTCGGCCGGGGTCAGCGGCCGGTACCGGGGCGCCCGCTTCGCGTACTCGTCCGCACCCACGTCCTGTCGACGGCCGCGCGGGTCCCCGTCGATGTCGTGGGTGACCGGTGACGGCCGGAGCGTGCCCGCACCGATCGCCGGGCTGCCCGCGGAGAGCCGGGCCACACCGTCCGTGCCCGTCACCAGCTTCGGGTCGACACGGGTGTATCCACCGGACGGGATGTTGCCGTCGGCGGCGGACCCCCACAGGATGTTGCCGGACCAGGCGAACCGTACGGTGTTGGCCATCGCGACCAGTTCGCCCGAGTCACCGACGAACAGGTTGTCCGCGACGGTCACATCGCGCGGCTCGTGGGGGCGCTGGCTCTCGCCGGAGAGTGTGCCGTTGTTGTTCACCAGGGTGTTGTACGCGATGAGGACCCGGTCGGGCGCGTCGTTGCCGCGGCGCGTGTCGGGTGACTCGCCGGGCAGGTGGTCGCGCTCCGAACCGCTGCCGATCACCATGGCCCGCCCGGACAGACCGGCGAGGTGGTTGTTGACGATCACATGGTCGTTGCCGTAGATCCGCACGCCTTCCGTGCCGGCGAGGAGGTGGTTGCCCTCGACCCGGTTGCGGTTGCCGTGCCGCAGGACGATGCCGCCGAAGCTGTCGCGGATGGTGTTGTGCCGGATGACGTTGTCCGAGCTCTTCACGGAGATGGCCTCCGGGTCGCCGTTGGCGCGCTCGAACAGGTTGTACTCCACGATCGCGTGGGCGCTGGACAGGGCCCGGGGGCTGACACCTAGCCGGATCGGCTCTCCGCCGTTGTCCCCGGGGAAGGTGTGGTCGGAGAAGTAGTTCCGGAAGATGTGGACGCGCTGCGCCATCTCCTCCGTGCCCGCGCCCTCGATGCCGAGGTAGATGCCGAGTGTGGACTTGCCGTGGAAGTGGTTGTGGTCGACCTTGCTGTCGTCCGCGCGCACCATCACCCAGTGCACGCCCTCGATGTCGGCGAGCTGGAAGTCGTTGCGGGTCAGCCTGATGTGCGAGCAGGTCGGGGGGATGTCCAGGGTGGTGCTCTGGCGGAAGGAGAAGCCGCTGAGCGTGATGTGGCTGGAGCCGTCGAGGACGAAGCTCTGCTCGCCGTCGAGGACGACGCCGCCGCGGGTCCGGGCGACGACGGTGATGGGCGCGCGCCCGGTGCCCTGCTTGTTCCTGATGGTGAGGGGCCGGTCCGACGGGACGGTGTAGGTGCCGTCGGCCACGACGATGCGGTCACCCGGCCGGGCCCGGTCGATGGCGGCCTGGAGCTCGTCCAGCGAACCGACGGTGGCCGGGGCCGCCGTGGCGCTCGCGGTCAGGAGACCTCCGGTGGGGGCGACGGCCAGCGTCGCCCCTGCTGCGGTGCCCATGAGGAACGTGCGGCGTTGCATGATGCCTCCGTGAGTGTGGTGGTGGATCGAGGGGGCCGGGCCTGTATCAGCCGTCGGCCCGGTCGGCCGGGGTGTCCAGGAAGAGTTCGATGACGGGCACGGGGGTGTCGGGGCGCTGGACGGGGATTTCGAGGGTGAGCGTCCCGGCGGGCTGCCCGCCCATTTCGGTGTTCTGCGCGGGCCGGTCCGGGTCGATGTGGACCTGGCCGATCTCCGAGGCGTCGTTCAGCAGCTGGGCGTAGCGCACCCGGCCGGCGAGTCCCGGCAGGTGGAGATGGCGCAGCGGCCAGGCCAGCAGGTGGACGTAGAGCCGGTCGCCGCGCTGGGTGTACCGGCATTCGGCGGGCGCGGTGTACGGGGACGGGCCGCAGCCGCGGACCGACCGTTCGTGCAGGTCCATCCACCGGCCGATCTCGCCGAGGACGGCGACGGCGCGCGGTTCGAGGTCGCCGCGGCCGGTCGGGCCGACGTTGAGCAACAGGTTGCCGCCCTTGGACACCCCGTCGACGAGCATGCGGATCAGCAGGTCCGCGCTCTTGTGGTCCAGGTTGTCGCGGTCGTAGCCCCAGCTTCCGTTGAGCGTCTGGCACGCCTCCCACAGCACGGGCTGCCCGTCCTTGGTCATGGGACCGGAGGGCTGGTACTGCTCGGGGGTGATGAAGTCGCCGGGCAGGCCGGTCCGGTCGTTGACGAGCACATGCGGCTGGAGCTCGCGGACCGTCTCCAGCAGCTTCGGGGAGTCCCAGTCGTCCGGGCCCTTGCCGCCCCACCAGGTGCGGCCCGCGTACGAGAAGTCGAAGAAAAGGTAGTCGACGCGTCCGAAGGAGGTGAGCAGTTCGCGGACCTGGCCGTGCAGATAGCGCTGGTAGTCGCGGATGTCGCGGTCGGCGGCCGCGGCCTTGAACTCCTCGTCGTCGCGCTGGGGGTGGGTGCCGTCCACGGGGAAGGACGGGTGGTGCCAGTCGATGAGGGAGTAGTAGAGGCCGACCTTGAGCCCTTCGGCGCGGCACGCCTCGACGAACGGCCCGACGAGGTCGCGGCCGTGCGGGGTGTTGGTGACCTTGTACTCGGTGAGGGCGCTGTCCCACAGGCAGAAGCCGTCGTGGTGCTTGGTGGTCAGGACGACGTACCGCATGCCCGCCGCCCTGGCCGCCCTGGCCCACTGGACCGGGTCGTAGCGGTCGGGGTCGAAGTGGTCGAAGTAGACCTGGTACTGCTCGTCGGTCAGCTTCTCCCGGTTCTTGACCCACTCGTGCCGTGCGGCGAGCGAGTACAGGCCCCAGTGGACGAACATGCCGAACCGGTCGGTGGTGAACCAGGTCGTGTCCGGGCCCGGTGCGGGTGCCGGGGAAGCGGGGGGCGCTGACGGGGTCTCGGCGCTCGGGGTCATGGGGCATCGTTCCTTGTCGTCGGCGTCCGGTGGCGTGCCCGGTGCGCTGTCGGAGGGCTGGTGGTACGGGGGGCGGGGAAGGGGGACGGCCTGCCGGGTCAGCCCTTCAGGGCACCGGACGACAGACCGTGCACGAAGGAACGCTGGAAGAACAGGAAGACGATCACGGAGGGGAGCAGGGCCAGCAGCGAGGCGGCCATCACCACTCCGGGGGTCACGGCGGGGTCGATCCGCAGGGTGCGCAGCGCCAGCGGGAGCGTGTACGAGGAGGAGTCGGTGGAGACCAGGAGGGGCAGCAGGTACTGGTCCCAGATCATGGTGAAGCCGAAGACTCCGATGACGCCGAGCGCGGGCTTGCACATCGGCAGGATGATCTGGGCGAAGATGCGCAGGTCGCCGGCGCCGTCGATCCGGGCGGCCTCTTCGAGTTCCCGGGGGACGTCCTTCATGAACTCGGTCATCACGAGGATGGAGAATCCCCAGGCGCCCAGCGGGACGATCATTCCGGCCAGGGTGCCGATGAGGTTGAAGTGGACGACCGGCAGATCGGAGAGGATCAAGGAGAGCGGGAGAGCCAGGATCTCCTCGGGCAGCATCAGCGTCGCCAGGATGGCGACGAGCACCACGGTCATCCCCGGGAAGACCTTCCTGGCCAGCGCGTACCCGGCGAGGACGGAGACGGCCACCTGGAGCAGCAGCCCGAAGCCGACCACGAAGAACGAGTTCAGCAGGTACGCGAGGACGCCCTGGTCGAAGGCGATCTTGAAGTTGTCCAGCGTGGCGCCCGTGGGGACGATGCTCAGCTGGGTCGGGTCCTTGACATGCCCGAAGGCGCTGACCAGCAGGGCCAGCAGCGGCCCGGCGAAGACGATGAGGACCAGCAGGTAGGTGACGGCCTTCAGGATCCGCCCGCCCGGACTCCTGCTCTCCGTCAGGCCCAGCGCGGTCTCGGTCGGCGCGTTCATTTGCTCTCTCTCCGTCGCAGCAGGTGGACGACGACTGTCAGGATCAGCGTCGCGAGGAACAGCAGGACGGCTCCCGCCGCGCCGACGCCGAGTCTGTTCTGCTCAAGACCGAGCTTGTAGATCAGGGTCATCACGACCTCGGTGGAGCCGTCGGGCCCGCCGTTGGTGAGCAGGAACACCTCGGTGAACACCCGCAGTCCGCGGATCGCGGCGAGGATGAACAGGATCGAGAACACCGACCGCAGTCCGGGCACGGTCACGTGCCAGACCCGCTGGCGCCTGGAGGCGCCGTCGACCTTCGCGGCCTCGTACAGACCGCGGTCCACACTGGTGAGACCGGCGAGGAAGATCATCATGTCGTAGGGGGCGCCCCGCCAGATGCCGGTGAGCATGATGGAGGCCATCGACGAGTCGGGGTCGTTGATGAATCCCGAAGGGCCGAATCCCACCAGGCCGAGGAGGGAGTTGAGCATGCCGTCCGCGGTCGGGTGGTACATGATCCGCCAGAGTTCGGCGACGACGGCGATCGGCACCACCACCGGCAGGAACGCCGCGGAGCGCACGAATCCCAGCCGACGGCCCTGGCCCTCCATCAGCAGGGCGAGTGCCAGGCCGAGGGCCATCGATCCGGCCGTCTGCCCGACGGCGAGGACGATGGTGTGCCAGGCGGCCTCGCGGAAGCCGGCGGACTGGAGCACCGTGGCGTAGTTCTCGGTGCCGACCCACTTGTTGCCGAGGTAGGGCTGAACGTCCTGGAAGGACATGGTCAGCGCGCTGACCATGGGGATGAACTTGAAGTACAGGAAGAGGAGCAGTGCCGGGGCGAGGAACAGCCACGGCGTCCACCACCGGCCCGCCCGGCGGTCGTGCCCGCGGCGGCCGGCGCCGCCGCCGGCCGTGCGGCCCGTTTTCCGGGTGGCGGGCCCGGCCGCCGGGAGGGCGGCCGGATCCGCCTGGTCAAGACTCATGACGCGGCGATTCCCTGTTCCTTGAGGATGTCGGCGAGCTGCTTGTCGAGCTCCTTGAGCTTGGTCCCGGTGTCCAGGTCGCAGTCGGCCATCAGCGCGTTGACGGCGTCGGCGGTCGTCTGCCGCACCGGGGTCCAGTTCGGGATGGACGGCGCGTACCGGCCGGAGCTCTGGTAGATCTCCGCGTAGGTCTTCCAGCGGGGGTCGGGACGAACCTGGGAGATGTCCACCGTCTTGTTGACGGGCAGCTGCACGGTGAAGCCGGTCTCCCCCTCCATGCCGGTCTTCTGGCCCTCGGCGGAGAGCGCGAAGTCGGCGAAGGCGTCCTGGCCCGCCATGTTCTCGGAGCCGGCCATCAGGTAGACGGACCCGCCCTCGGCGAGCACGGTGGCGTCCTTCGGCCCCTTGGGCATCGGCACGACCTCGTACTTGTCCTTGCCGAGGGTCTCGTCGAAGCGGGGCAGCAGATACGGGCCGACGACGAACATGCCGGTCCGGCCTGCCTCGAACGTCTCGTTCGTGGGCGGGGTCTCCATGGTCACGGCGCCCGGCTGGATGACCTTGTTCTTGCAGCCGAGGTCGCGGAACCACTGCACGGCCTGGACCGATTCCTTGGTGGTCATCGCGGGCTTGTACTTTCCGTCACCGGCCCCGGTGATGAAGTCCCCGCCCGCCGCCCAGAGGAAGTTGGAGAAGTACCAGGAGGCGTATCCGCGCTTGGTGGACAGCGGAGCGGCGAGACCGTAGGTGTTGTTCTTGCCGTCGCCGTCGGGGTCCTTGGTGGTGAAGGCCTCGGCCATGGCGGCGAAGTCGTCCCAGCTCTTCGGGGCTTCGAGCTTCAGCTTCTCCCGCCAGTCCTTGCGGATGAGCAGCGCGGACGCCTGGGCCGAGTACGGCAGGCCGAACTGCTTGCCGTCCACGCTCTTGCCGGAGTCCAGCCCCTGGCCGACGACCTGCTTGCTGTTCTTGATCTTGTCCAGGTCGATCTCCCGGAGGAGACCCTGGCTGTGCATGGCGCCGAGCTGCGTCACATCGTTCAGGACGATGTCGGGCAGGTTCTTCTGCGCGGCCCGCTGCTGCAGCTTGGTCTCGAAGTCGTCGAAGATCGCCGTGACCTTGACCTTGAAGCCCGTGGCCTTCTCGAAGGCGGCGGCGAGCTTGAGGGTCCCCTGCTCCCCCGGTCCGCCCGGTGTCGTCCGGGTCCACAGTTCGAGCGGTGCCTTCGAGTTCTGCTTGGCATCCACTCCCGCAGGCCCTGATGTACAGCTGGTGAGGACCAGAGCGGAAGCGAGAACACCCGCACCGATCCACCGCGTTCTCTGCATGACAACTCCTGTTTTCGCCGCATCACAGCTGGCCTGGAAAGCGCTTGCTGGGACGCTAACGGGGTCCGAATCCGTGGTCAATAGTCCGATGAATGCAAAAGTTCTGCGAGGGCTCACCCTGGGCCCTCCGGACGCGCCCCCTACTCGACCGTCACTCCCCGACACCCCCGCAGGCGGATCACTCCTCCCGCGAAAGCGCCTGATGGAACCGGAAATTGACTGCCCCAGGCAACGATCGACCGACCGCACGTCGATCATGCCCGAACACCACGATCGCCGGGGCGACAGGCATCGGATGACCGGTTTTCGCTCGAAGCCTTTTCAATCATCCGATGTATCGTGCGGCAAGCACGCCGATCAAGGCAACGAACAAGCCACGCCAATCTTCAACATCCGATCGGACATTTCCCCACACATCCGATCAGGGTCCACGGATCGACTCGCTGACGGTCTGTCGGCGAAGAGCTGAGGAGCGCAACGCCATGAACGAGCCGGACCGCAGACCGACCGCCCTGTTGGTCATGGAGGAAGAGCGCAGGGCGGACGTCTATCCCCATGAGGTCCTAGCCGAAATCGAACGTCTCGTGCACCTGCGGCGTCCACCCCTCACGCGACAGCGGCTCGCCGAGGACCCCGATGTGCTGCGCGACGTCGACGTGCTGCTCACGGGCTGGGGCGCGCCCGTCCTCGATGCCGCCTTCCTGTCCCATGCCCCCCGGTTGCGGGCGGTCCTCGTCGCCGCGGGCTCCGTGCGGCATCTGACCACACCCGAGTTCTGGGCACGCGGCGTGCCGATCGTCTCCGCGGCATCGGCCAACGCCGTACCGGTGGCGGAGTTCACCCTCGCTCAGGTCCTCCTCGGACTGAAGCAGGTGCACCGCGTCACCCGGGAGGTGGCGAGCAGTCGCCGCTTCCCGCACAACCCCCAGGTGCCGGGCGCCTACCGGTCACGCGTGGGCCTGTTGGGGCTCGGGCACATCGGCCGTCTCGTCGCGTCCCACCTCGGCCGGTTCGACATCGAGGTCCTCGCCACGGATCCCGTCGCCTCTCCGGACACCGCCCGGCGGGCGGGCGTCCGGCTCGTCGGCATCGAGGAACTCTTCGCCACCAGCCATGTCGTCAGTCTCCACGCCCCCCTCCTGCCCGAGACCCGCGGCACGATCGGGTCCCGGCTGCTCAACTCCCTGGGGCCGGGCGCCACACTGATCAACACCGCGCGTGGCGCGCTCATCGACGAGACCGCCGCGGCGGAGGTGCTGCGCGCCAGAGCCGACCTCACCGCCGTACTCGATGTCACACACCCGGAGCCTCCCGCCCATGACTCGCCACTCTTCACCCTTCCCAACGTGGTCCTGACACCCCACCTCGGCGGTGCCCTCGGGGCCGAACGTCATCGTCTCGGAGCGCTTGTGCTCGACGAACTCCGACGCTTTATACATGACCAGCCTCTTCAGCACGCCATCGACCCCGACCGCGCCACCACACTGGCCTGAGACCCCGGAAGCCGTCGACGCGGGTGCGGCCCCGGTGCGCCGGGGCCGCACGTGTGACGTCAGCGAAACGTCAGCGAAACGTGCGCGGAACGTCAGTGCGGGGCGGGAGAGTTCGGGGCCAGTCGGGCCGTCGGCTCCGACTCGTGACGGTGTCACCAAGCCCGCCTGCCGGTGTGTTCCGTACGCCGGTGCCCGCGTGACGGGTGCGCGCGGACTGCTGCGAGTCGCCACCGGCGCATCGCCGAAGGAGCCGGTCATCAACCTGCGGAGCATCAGGGCCACCGATGTCGCGAGGGCGGCCGTGGCGGGTTCTCCGCCGTCACCATCAGCACCGACGGCCCCTGGCGGGAACACCCGCACCACGGCCACCCCGCCGGGACCCGATCGGACCCACGGGAGCCGCACCGGGGCCGACCGGCGGTTCCGGAGCGAGGGCGCCCGGGACACCCGGCCGCACCACGCGGACACGACGCACCGGCCGGCCCGCACGGCGCGGCGCCCCGACCGCGCCGCATCCGTGCGTGCCGCCGTGCCGCAGATGCGCCACAGGGCGATGCTCAGTGCAGCCTCCAGGTGAGTTTCCCGCCACCCACCCACCGCACCGTCTCGGGGTCGTCGAGATCATGGACCTTGATCCCCGCGGCCAGGGCGGCGGCGAGCACGTCCACCATCGATGTCGCCTCACGGACGATCTCCCCGTCGATCTCCACAAGACGGAAGGGCGGGTCGCCGGGCTGTACTCCCAGCACGGTGATCCGGGGCATCGCGATATAAGGGCTGTCACTTTCGGTCATGCGTAGATCGCTTCCACGCCGCGGGCGACACTATGCCCGACGGCGGAACGGGTGACGCCCCTTCGCTGAGCAGTACGTCTGCCCGGGGCAATGCCGCGAGGCCCACCGCACGCACCGCGTACGGCCGAACCACCGCACCGGTCCCCCACCGCCCGCGGCCGGCACCGGACACACCGACAGGGCCCCGGCCGGGAGTGCGGCCGGGGCCCTGTCGCTGGACGGTGGACCGGTGATCCGGTCCGAAGGTCAGTCCTCGCCCTCCAGGTTGCCCTCCGTCTCCAGGTACGCCTGGCGCAGGGCTTCGAGGACGGCCGGGTCGGGCTTGGCCCACATGCCCCGGGACTCCGCCTCCAGGAGGCGTTCCGCGATGCCGTGCAGGGCCCAGGGATTGGCCTGCTGGAGGAACTCACGGTTGGTCGGGTCCAGGACGTACGTCTCGGTGAGCTTGTCGTACATCCAGTCGGCGACCACGCCCGTCGTGGCGTCGTAGCCGAAGAGGTAGTCGACGGTGGCGGCGAGCTCGAAGGCGCCCTTGTAGCCGTGCCGCCGCATCGCCTCGATCCACTTCGGGTTCACCACCCGGGCGCGGAAGACCCGGGAGGTCTCCTCCAGCAGGGTGCGGGTGCGGACCGTCTCGGGGCGGGTGGAGTCGCCGATGTACGCCTCCGGCGCGGTGCCGCGCAGGGCGCGGACGGTGGCCACCATGCCGCCGTGGTACTGGAAGTAGTCGTCCGAGTCGGCGATGTCGTGTTCGCGGGTGTCGGTGTTCTTGGCCGCGACCGCGATCCGCTTGTACGCCGTCTCCATCTCCTCGCGGGCCGGGCGGCCGTCGAGCTCACGTCCGTAGGCGTAGCCGCCCCACACCGTGTAGACCTCGGCGAGGTCCGCGTCGGTGCGCCAGTCACGGGAGTCGATGAGCTGGAGCAGACCGGCGCCGTACGTACCGGGGCGGGAGCCGAAGATACGGGTGGTGGCGCGGCGTTCGTCGCCGTGGGCGGCCAGATCGGCCTGGGTGTGGGCGCGTACGTGGTTCTGCTCGGCGGGTTCGTCCAGGGAGGCGGCGAGGCGGACCGCGTCGTCGAGGAGGCCGATGGTGTGCGGGAAGGCGTCGCGGAAGAAGCCACTGATCCGCAGGGTGACGTCGATGCGCGGACGGCCGAGTTCGGCCGGCGGGATCGCCTCCAGGCCGGTGACACGGCGCGAGGCGTCGTCCCAGACCGGTCGGACGCCGAGCAGCGCGAAGGCTTCGGCGACATCGTCACCGGCGGTGCGCATCGCGCTGGTGCCCCACAGGGACAGACCGACCGAGGTGGGCCAGTCGCCGTTGTCGGTGCGGTAGCGCTCCAGGAGCGAGTCGGCCAGGGCCTGGCCGGTCTCCCAGGCGAGGCGCGAGGGGACGGCCTTGGGGTCGACGGAGTAGAAGTTGCGGCCGGTCGGCAGGACGTTGACCAGACCGCGGAGCGGGGAGCCGGAGGGTCCGGCGGGGACGAAGCCGCCGTCCAGCGCGTGCAGGGCGTGGTCGAGTTCGTCGGTGGTGGCGGCCAGCCGCGGAACCACCTCGCGGGCCGCGAAGGCGAGGATGTCGGCGACCGCCCTCGGGTGTCCGGCGGCCACCCCGGCGACGGCCTCCGGCGACCAGTCCGCGTCCTCCATCGCCTGGACCAGGGTGCGGGCCCGCTCCTCGGCCTCGTCGGCGGTGACACGGGTCGCGGCGGACTCGTCGAGTCCCAGGGCCTCGCGCAGACCCGGCAGCGAGGCCGTGCCACCCCAGATCTGACGGGCGCGCAGGATCGCGAGGACGAGGTTGACCCGGTCGGCGCCGGCCGGGGCGCCGCCCAGGACGTGCAGGCCGTCGCGGATCTGGGCGTCCTTGATCTCACAGAGCCAGCCGTCGAGATGCATGATGAACTCGTCGAAGCCCTCGTCCTCGGGGCGGTCCTCCAGCCCCAGGTCGTGGTCGAGCTTGGCGGCCTGGATCAGGGTCCAGATCTGCGCGCGGATCGCCGGGAGCTTCGCCGGGTCCATCGCCGCGATCTGGGCGTGCTCGTCCAGGAGTTGTTCGAGCCGGGCGATGTCCCCGTAGCTGTCGGCACGCGCCATCGGCGGGACCAGGTGGTCCACGAGAGTGGCGTGGACGCGCCGCTTGGCCTGGGTTCCCTCGCCCGGGTCGTTGACCAGGAACGGGTAGATCAGCGGGAGGTCGCCGAGGGCGGCGTCGGGGCCGCAGGCGGCGGAGAGGCCGGCGTTCTTGCCGGGCAGCCACTCCAGGTTGCCGTGCTTGCCGAGGTGGATCATCGCGTCGGCGCCGAAGCCGTTGTCGTCGGCGGAGGCGGCGATCCAGCGGTAGGCGGCCAGGTAGTGGTGCGAGGGCGGCAGATCGGGGTCGTGGTAGATCGCGATCGGGTTCTCGCCGAAGCCGCGCGGCGGCTGGATGAGGACGAGCAGATTGCCGTGGCGCAGGGCGGCGAGCACGATGTCGCCCTCCGGATTGCGGGACCGGTCCACGAACATCTCGCCCGGGGCGGGGCCCCAGTGCTCCTCGACCGCCTCGCGGAGCTCGGCCGGGAGGGTCGCGTACCAGCGGCGGTAGTCGGCGGCCGGGATGCGGACCGGGTTGCGGGCCAGCTGCTCCTCGGTCAGCCACTCCTGGTCGTGGCCGCCCGCCTCGATCAGCGCGCGGATCAGCTCGTCGCCGTCGCCCGACACCAGGCCGGGGACCTCCTCGGTGCCGAAGTCGTATCCCTCGGCGCGGAGTCGGCGCAGCAGGGCGACGGCGCTGGCGGGGGTGTCGAGGCCGACGGCGTTGCCGATCCTGGAGTGCTTGGTCGGGTACGCGGACAGCACGAGCGCGATCCGCTTCTCGGCGGCCGGGATGTGGCGCAGCCGGGCGTGGCGCACGGCGATCCCGGCGACGCGGGCGGCGCGCTCGGTGTCGGCGACGTACGCGGGCAGGCCGTCCTCGTCGATCTCCTTGAACGAGAAGGGCACGGTGATCAGACGGCCGTCGAACTCGGGCACCGCGATCTGACTGGCGGCGTCGAGCGGGGAGACGCCCTCGTCGTTGTCCTCCCAGTCGGAGCGTGAACCGGTGAGGCAGAGGGCCTGGAGGATCGGTACGTCGAGTCCGCTGAGGACGCCCGCGTCCCAGGACTCGTCGTCGCCGCCGGCCGACGCCTCGGCGGGCCGGGTGCCGCCCGCGGCGAGAACGGTGGTCACGATCACGTCGGCGGCGCGCAGCGCTTCGATGAGTTCGGGCTCGGGGGTGCGCAGCGAGGCGACGTACAGCGGCAGCGCGCGGGCGCCCGCGTCCTCGACGGCACGGCAGAGGGCCTCGATGAACGCGGTGTTGCCGCTCATGTGGTGGGCGCGGTAGTAGAGCACGGCGACGAGCGGGCCGTCGGTGCGGCCGGGGGTGCGCTCCAGCGGGCCCCAGGAGGGTGCCGGGGCGGGCGGTGCGAAACCGTGGCCGGTGAGCAGGACGGTGTCGGAGAGGAAGCGGGCCAGCTGGTCCAGGTTGGCGGGTCCGCCGTGGGCCAGATAGGCATGGGCCTCGGCGGCGATGCCGATGGGAACCGTCGAGGCGGCCATCAGCTGGGCGTCGGGGGCCTGTTCGCCGGTGAGGACCACGACGGGGCGTCCGGTGGCGAGCACCTGGTCGAGGCCGTCCTGCCAGGCGCGGACGCCACCGAGGAGGCGCACGACGACCAGGTCGACGCCGTCCAGGAGTTCGGGCAGGTCCTGGAGCGGGAGCCGGGAGGGGTTGGCGTAGCGGTAGGAGACCGGGCCGTCCGAGGCTCGGGCGCTGAGCAGGTCGGTGTCGGACGTCGACAGGAGCAGGATCATGCGGCGTCGGGCCTTCCTCGGGGTGTCCACGCCCCGGGCGGTGTCGGAATGGAGCTCCCCTGCTCGAACGGGGTCGAGGGCCGGGGAAGGGAGTTCCTGACTCGCCCGGCCGTGGCCGGGCTCACAGTGGCGGGACCGTGCCGGGCTTGCACCGGACTTCCTCCCCTGTCGCCGTCTGTGGCGACGACGGGCCGGCTGGCCCGTCACTAGGCATAGTAAGGGCCAGTCAGATAATGGAGACATACGGATCTGGTGAGATGGTCGGTATGCTCGCCGCCATGCCCCGACCAGCCACTTCGCCCTCACCGCCGGGAGACTCCTCTCCCAGGGACCGCGGTGACGCCTGCCCCGGCACGCTGCGGCTGCACCGGGCGGACGACGGTGCGCTGGCCCGCGTCCGGGTGCCCGGCGGTCTGCTGACCGCGGAACAGGCGGATGCCCTGGGAGCGGTGGCGGAGCGCCTGGGCGATGGTGAGTTGCATCTCACTTCGCGTGGCAACGTCCAGTTGCGCGGGCTGCGCCCGGACAGCGGTGGCGAACTGGCCGGCCTGCTGGGCGAGGCGGGGCTGTTGCCCTCCGCGCGCCATGAACGGATACGCAACATCGTGGCGTCGCCGCTCTCCGGTCTCGACGGCCGGGGCGCGCGGGACGTCGGCCCCTGGCTCTCCCGCCTGGACGCGCTGCTGTGCGCGGGCGAGGGGACGGCGGGCCTCTCGGGCAGGTTCCTGTTCGTGCTCGACGACGGCCGGGGCGATGTGGACGCGCTGGGCGGCGATGTGACGCTGCTGGCGCAGGACGACGGAACGGCTCTGCTGCGGATCGGCACCGCCCCGACCGCGGTACGGATTCCGGGCGCGCAGGCGCCGCGGGCCGCCCTCGTGGCGGCCGAGACCTTTCTCGACCGGGCGTCGGGCACCGGTGCCTGGCGGGTGCCGGATCTGCCCGGTGGCGCCGACGCGCTGCGCGAGGAGGTCGTCCGACGGCTGCGGGCGACGGTCCCCGGCGGGCTCACCACCGAGGACCGCGCCTGCCCGCGCGGCTCGGACGGGCCCGCCCCCGGCGTCGTGACCGGCCCGGACGGTGCGACCGCGCTGTCCGTCGGGATCCCCCTGGGACGTGTCGGCCCGGCGCAGTGGCGGTCGCTGACGGACACGGCCCGGCGCCGGGGCCGCGGTGAGCTGCGGCTGACACCGTGGCGCGGCGTCGTCGTACCGGGGGTGGAGCGGCGGGAGTCCGCCGGGCTGCTGGACGCGCTGGCGGCCACCGGCCTCGTCGTCGGACCCGACTCCCCCTGGTCCGGGGTGGGTGCCTGCATCGGCCGGCCCGGCTGCGCCAGGTCGCTGGCCGATGTGCGGGCCCAGGCGGCGGCCTCGCTGGGGCCCGTGGGCCTGCTGCCGGTGTACTGGTCGGGGTGCGAACGCCGGTGCGGTCACCCGCGCGGCGAGTGGGTCGACGTCGTCGCCACCCCCGACGGGCACCGGATCTCCCTCGTGCGGGGCGAGGAGCGGGACGCCCCCGTGAGCGTCCCCGACGGCCCCGGCGGGCTCGCCGCCGCGGTGGCCGCGGCCCGCCGCGCGCGCGGCTGATCCCGTACGCCCCACATTCCTGTACCCGACCGTCGCACGCCCGAGGAAGAGAGCGAAAGCACTGTGCACCAGTACGAGAAGGACGGACCGGCGATCTATCGCCAGTCCTTCGCCACGATCCGCGCGGAGGCGGATCTGGCCGGTCTGCCCGCCGATGTGAGCCAGGTCGCGGTCCGCATGATCCACGCCTGCGGGATGGTCGACCTCGTCCGGGATCTCGCTTTCACCCCGGACGCGGTCGCCCGCGCCCGTACCGCTCTGCGGGCCGGCGCGCCCATCCTGTGCGATGTGGCCATGGTCGCCAGCGGTGTCACCCGCAAGCGGCTGCCCGCGGACAACGAGGTGGTGTGCACTCTCTCCGACCCGTCGGTGCCGGAGCTCGCGCAGCGGATGGGCACCACCCGCAGCGCCGCCGCCCTGGAGCTGTGGCGCGACCGGCTGGAGGGCGCGGTCGTCGCCGTCGGCAACGCGCCGACCGCGCTGTTCCGGCTGCTGGAGATGATCGAGGAGGGCGCGCCGCGCCCCGCCGCCGTCATCGGTGTGCCGGTCGGCTTCATCGGTGCCGCCGAGTCGAAGGACGCCCTGGCCGCGCACCCGTCCGGTCTTGAGCACCTGATAGTCCGAGGCCGTCGCGGCGGCAGCGCCATCGCGGCCGCCGCCCTCAACGCGATCGCCAGCGAGGAAGAGTAGACGTGAACGAGCAGCAGACGGGCCGGCTGTACGGGGTCGGGCTCGGTCCCGGCGATCCGGCTCTGATGACCGTACGCGCGGTGGAGATCATCGCCGAGGCCGATGTCATCGCCTATCACAGCGCCCGGCACGGGCGGTCGATCGCCCGGTCCATCGCGGCGAAGCACATCCGTGCCGACCATGTGGAGGAGCCGCTGGTCTATCCCGTCACGACGGAGACCACGGACCACCCGGGCGGTTACCGGGGGGCGATGGAGGAGTTCTACGCCGAGGCGGCGGCCCGCCTGGCGGTGCACCTCGACGCCGGGCGCACGGTCGCCGTGCTGGCCGAGGGCGACCCGCTCTTCTACGGCTCGTACATGCACATGCACAAGCGTCTCGCCGACCGCTACCCGACCGAGGTGATCCCGGGCGTCACCTCGGTCAGCGCGGCCGCCGCGCGGCTCGGTACCCCGCTCGTCGAGGGCGAGGAGGTGCTGACCATCCTGCCCGGCACCCTGCCGGAGGAGGAGCTGACCGCCCGGCTCGCCGCCACCGACGCCGCCGTGGTCATGAAGCTGGGCCGGACGTTTCCCGCCGTGCGCCGCGCCTTCGAGACGTCCGGGCGGCTGCCCGAGGCGCGTTATGTCGAGCGCGCCACGATGGCCGGGGAGCGTGTGGGCGAGCTGGCCGAGGTCGACGCCGACTCCGTGCCGTACTTCGCGGTCGCGGTGCTGCCCAGCCGGATCGGGGCACCGCGTCCCGAACGTGCCCCGGAGGGCGGCGGGGTGACCGTGGTCGGTACCGGCCCGGCCGGGCCGCTGTGGCTGACGCCCGAGACGCGCGGGGCGCTGGCCGCCGCCGACGACCTGGTCGGCTACACCACCTATCTCGACCGGGTGCCGGTCCGTCCGGGGCAGGTGCGCCACGGCTCGGACAACAAGGTCGAGTCGGAGCGTGCCGAGTTCGCCCTCGACCTGGCCCGGCGGGGGCGGCGGGTGGCCGTGGTGTCCGGCGGCGATCCGGGGGTCTTCGCCATGGCGACGGCCGTCCTGGAGGTGGCCTCGCAGGACGCGTACGCGCAGGTGCCGGTGCGGGTGCTGCCGGGGGTGACGGCGGCCAACGCCGCCGCTGCCCGTGCGGGTGCGCCGCTGGGCCACGACTACGCCGCGATATCGCTCTCCGACCGGCTCAAGCCGTGGGAGGTCATCGCGGAGCGGCTGCGGGCGGCCGCGACGGCGGATCTGGTGCTCGCGCTGTACAACCCCGGTTCGCGCAGCCGGACCTGGCAGGTCGGCAAGGCGCGCGACCTGCTGCTCGAACACCGCTCGCCGGACACCCCGGTGGTCCTCGGCCGGGATGTCGGCGGTCCGGCCGAGAGCGTGCGGACGGTGCGCCTGGGCGACCTCGATCCCGCCGAGGTCGACATGCGCACGATCCTGCTGGTCGGTTCCTCGCAGACCCGCTGGGTTCGGCGCGGTGGCGGGGAGCAGATCGTCTGGACGCCCCGCCGCTATCCGGAGGACTGAGTACGGGCGGCCGTCGGCCGCGGGCCGTGGCGGAGGTGTTCGCGCAGCCACTCCACGGCGGGTTCCGGTCCGTCGACGACCGGGATGCCCCGGGGCACCGGCGGCCTCCGCACCACCACCACCGGGATCCGCGCCTCGCGGGCCGCGGTGAGTTTGGGGGCGGTGGCGGCTCCTCCGCTGTCCTTCGTGACGACGACGTCGATGCGATGGCGGCGGATCAGCTCGCGTTCCCCGTCCAGGGAGAACGGGCCCCGGTCGAGCAGGACCTCCATGCGGGCGGGGTGCGGCGCTTCCGGGGCGTCCACCGAGCGCATCAGGAACCACAGCTCGTCCAGACCGGCGAAGGCGGCCAGCCCCATCCGCCCCGTCGTGAGGAACACCCGCCGTCCCAGCGCGGGCAGTGCCGCCGCGGCCTCGGCGAGGGAACCGGCCGCATGCCAGTCGTCGCCGTCGCCGGGCACCCAGCCGGGTCGGCGCAGTGCCAGCAGGGGAACATGGGCGGCAGCGGCGGCGGCTGCCGCGTTGAAACTGATCGTCCCGGCGAAAGGATGGGTGGCGTCGATGAGCGCGTCCACCTGGTGCGTACGCAGCCATGCGGCGAGCCCCTCGGCTCCCCCGAAGCCACCGATGCGGACCTCGCCCGGCGGAAGCCTCGGGCCGGACACGCGTCCGGCGAGCGAACTCGTCAGCCGGGCACCGGCCGGGAGCAGTTCCACCAGCGACTCGGCGAGGCGACGGGCCTCCGTCGTGCCGCCGAGTACGAGTACATGCATCGGATCCATCCATGGGTGAGAGCGAGGGCGGCCGCGACGCCCAGCTGAAACACACCGGTCTGCGGCCCGGCTGGACCACCGGCGCCTGTGCGACCGCGGCGGCCACCGCCGCGTACACGGCCCTGCTGACGGGTGACTTCCCCGACCCGGTGACGATCACCCTACCCAAGGGGCAGACGCCCGCTTTCGCGCTCGCGGTGGAGGAGCTGGCGGAGGGCCGGGCGACGGCCGGGGTGGTCAAGGACGCGGGCGACGACCCCGATGTGACGCACGGCGCTCTGGTGCGGGTGACCGTGCGGAAGCTGCCGCCGGGCTCGGGTGTGGTGTTCCGGGCCGGGCCCGGTGTGGGCACGGTCACCCTTCCCGGGCTGCCGCTGGACGTCGGGGAGCCGGCGATCAATCCCGTGCCGCGCGGGATGATCCGCGACCACATCGCGCAGGTCGCCGCGGAGCACCGGGGTTCGGGGGACGTCGAGGTCACCGTGTCGGTGGACGACGGCGAGGAGATAGCCCGTTCCACCTGGAACCCGCGCCTCGGCATCCTGGGCGGTCTGTCGATCCTCGGCACGACGGGGGTCGTGGTGCCGTACTCCTGCTCGGCGTGGATCGACTCGATCCGCCGCGGTGTGGACGTGGCCCGTGCCGCCGGGCACACCCATGTGGCCGGGTGCACGGGTTCCACCTCGGAGAGGACCGTGGTGTCCGAGTACGGGCTGCCGGAGATCGCGCTGCTCGACATGGGGGACTTCGCGGGCGCGGTGCTGAAGTACGTACGCCGTCACCCGGTGGACCGGCTCACGGTCTGCGGCGGGTTCGCGAAGCTCTCGAAGCTCGCCGCCGGCCATCTGGACCTGCACTCCGCCCGGTCCCAGGTCGACAAGCCCTTCCTGGCCGGGCTGGCCCGGCGCGGTGGTGCGGACGAGGCTCTGGCGGCCGAGGTGGCGGTCGCGAACACCGGTCTCGCGGCGCTCCAGCTGTGTCTCGCGCGGGGTGTGCCGCTCGGAGACCTGGTGGCCGTGGCGGCGCGGGACGAGGCGTTGTCGGTGCTGCGGGGTGCGCCGGTCGCCGTGGACGTCATCTGCATCGACCGGGCGGGCACGGTCGTCGGGCGCAGCAGTGTGCGCTGACCGTCCGCCCGGCAGATGCGGCGGTGCCGTCAGCAGACGTGGCGTTCGCGTCCGGGCGAGTAGAGGTGGCTGTCCCGGAACTGCTCGGCGCCCAGGGTGCGGCCGACCATGATGACGGCGGTACGGAGCACGCCCGCCGCCTTCACCTGCCCGGCGATGTCGTCGAGGGTTCCGCGCAGGACGAGTTCGTCCGGGCGTGAGGCCAGTGCCACGACGGCGGCCGGGCAGTCGGCCCCGTAGTGCGGCAGCAGTTCCTCGACGACTCGGTCCACGTACCGGGCGGCGAGGTGCAGCACGATCAGGGCGCCGCTGCGGCCCAGCGTGGCCAGGTCCTCGCCCTCCGGCATCGCGGTGGCGCGGTGGGCGATCCGGGTGAGGATGACGGTCTGACCGACGGTCGGCACGGTCAGCTCACGCTTGAGCGCGGCGGCGGCGGCCGCGAACGCGGGCACGCCGGGCACCACTTCGTACGGGACACCGGCCTCGTCGAGCCGCCGCATCTGCTCGTTGACCGCGCTGAAGACCGAGGGGTCGCCCGAGTGCAGCCGGGCCACGTCGTGACCGGCCCGGTGCGCGGCCGTCAGCTCGGCGGTGATCTGGTCGATGTCCAGCTGCGCGGTGTCCACCAGGCGGGCGTCCGGGGGGCATTCGGCGAGCAGTTCCTCGGGCACCAGGCTGCCCGCGTACAGGCACACTCCGCAGGAGGCGAGTGTGCGGGCACCGCGCACGGTGATCAGGTCGGCCGCCCCCGGGCCCGCGCCGATGAAATAGACGGTCATCCGTTGTCTCCTGGGTCTTGCGCGGGCTCCTGTGCTGAGCTGTCCGCTTCGGTACTGGTCGAGGGTTTGCGTACGGACCACTGGGTGACCGGCATGGCCTGCCGCCAGCCGGTGAAGCCGCCGACCGGCACGGCGTGGGCGACCGCGAGCCGGACCAGGTCGCCGCCGTGACGGCGGTGCGCCTCGGCGAGCAGCGCCTCGGACTCCAGTGTGACGGTGTTGGCGACCAGCCGTCCGCCGGGCCCCAGCGCGTCCCAGCAGGCGTCGAGGAGGCCGGGCGCGGTCAGCCCGCCGCCGATGAACACGGCGTCGGGTGCGGGGAGTCCGGCCAGGTCGCCGGGGGCCCGGCCGGTGACCACGCGCAGGGCCGGTACGCCGAGGCGGTCGGCGTTGCGCACGATGCGTGCGGCCCGTGCCGGATCGCGTTCCACGGTGACCGCCCGGCAGGACGGGTGGCTCCGCATCCATTCGATCGCGATGGATCCCGAGCCTCCGCCGATGTCCCAGAGGAGTTCGCCGGGGGCGGGCGCGAGCACGCCGAGGGTCGCGGCCCGGATGTGCCGCTTGGTGAGCTGGCCGTCGTGCTCGTATGCCTCGTCGGGCAGCCCGGGAACGGCGCCGAGGCGCGGTGCTCCGGGGGCGCGCCGGCATTCGACCGCGATGATGTTCAGCGGGTCGCCCGGGGAGTGCGGCCAGTGGTCCGCGGTGCCCTCCAGGCATGCCTCGTCCGCCCCGCCGAGCTGTTCGAGCACGCGCAGACGGCTCGGGCCGAAGCCCTGTTCGCGCAGGAGTCCGGCGACTGCGGCCGGGGTGTCGGCGTCCGCGCTGAGGACGAGCACCCGCCGTCCGTCGTGCAGAGCGGCGGCGAGCCGTGCGGCGGGGCGGCCGACCAGGGTGACGGTCTCGGTGTCCTCGACCGGCCAGCCGATCCGGGCACAGGCGTAGGACACGGACGACGGGTGGGGCAGGATCCTCAGCGCATCGGGGCCGAGCACTTCGGTGAGGGCCCGGCCGATGCCGTAGAACATCGGGTCGCCGCTGGCCAGGACGGCGATCCGGCTCCGGGCGTGCGCGGCGAGCAGGCCGGGGACGGCGGGCCGCAGCGGCGAGGGCCACGGCACGCGTTGCCCCCGGCAGGACGGCGGGAGCAGGGCCAGCTGCCGCGCGCCACCGATGAGCACCTGGGCGTCGGCCAACGCCGCGCGCGCCGCGTCGGGCAGTCCCGCCCATCCGTCGGCGCCGATTCCCACGACGGTCACCGCAGGTGGGACGGGTGGTGCGGGTGGAGCGAGAGTCACGGCCGGTACCTCGGTGTTCAGGGGATGACGCAGCCGAACTCTACTGTCCGGCCGTGCTCGGTCCACGGCCAGGTCGCCACCCCCGTACCCTTATTGCAAACTATTCGCAACTAATCATGAAGTGCGGGAGTGTGCTGTGGGGTCTCCGGTGGTGCTCGGAATCGAGTCGTCGTGCGACGAGACCGGCGCGGGTCTCGTCCGCGACGGGCGGCTGCTCGGGCAGGCGGTGGCGTCGAGCATGGACGAGCACGCGCGGTTCGGCGGAGTCGTCCCGGAGATCGCGGCCCGTGCGCATGTCTCGTCGCTGACCCCGGTGGTGTCCCGGGCCCTGGCCGAAGCGGGGCTGCGCATGAAGGACATCGGCGCGGTCGCCGTCACCACGGGCCCTGGTCTGTCGGGGGCGCTCCAGGTCGGCCTGGCCGGCGCGAAGGGGCTCGCGTACGCGCTGGGCGTGCCGCTCCACGGGGTGCACCATCTGGCCGGGCACGTGGCCGCCGACACTCTGGAGCACGGCCCGCTGCCCGATCCGTGCGTGGTCCTGATCGTGTCCGGCGGCCACACGTCCCTGCTGCTCGTGCGCGATCTGGCCCGCGATCCGATCCTGCATCTCGGCGACACCCTCGACGACGCGGCCGGCGAGTGCTTCGACAAGGTCGCCCGTGTCTTCGGCCTGCCCTATCCGGGCGGTCCGGCCATCGACCGGGCGGCGCGGACGGGCGACCCGGGCGCGGTGGCGTTCCCGCGTCCGCTCACGGGGCCGGGCGACGCCCCCTACGCGTTCTCCTTCTCCGGCCTGAAGACCGCCGCGGCCCGCTGGGCGGAGCAGCACCGGATCCGCCGGGCCCGGCTCCCCCTGGCCGATGGAGCCGCCGCGCTCCAGGAGGCCGTCGCGGACGTGCTGACCCGCAAGGCGGTGGCCGCCTGCGACGCGTACGGCGTGGGCACGCTGGTCGTGGTGGGCGGCGTGGCCGCCAACTCCCGCGTACGGGCCCTGGCCCAGGAGCGGTGCCGGTCCGCCGGAATCACCCTGCGCGTGCCGCCGCTGCGGCTGTGCACCGACAACGGCGCGATGATCGCCGCGGTCGGGGACCTGCTGGTCCGCGCGGGCGCACTACCGGCACCACTGGACGTGTCCATCGACCCGTCGGCGCCACTGGAGTACGCCGCGCTGCATCCGGTCGCGGGCAGCGGCACCGGGGCCGTCGGGCGCGCGGACACCGCCGTCCGGGGCACGCTTCGGTGATCAGCGTTCCCCGGGGATGCGACAAGTGAGCCGACGCTCGCGGGATCACGCGGACTCTACGTCGGATCCGCGCAGCCGAGACGAGCACTCCCCCATGGCATGTGCGGCAGACATCGAGGTCCGGATCGATCACGGTGACCGCTCCGGGGCCGGGGCACGAGCCCCGGCCCCGGAGCGGCACGAGTACCGAAGGAGCAGCCCGGTCAGGCGTTCTGGGCGCCGTTCCAGACGTCGTACGCGGCGTTTCCGTACGCGGACGTGGCCGCCGCCGCTCCGTAGCTGCCGGAGTAGGCACCGGTCTGTATCGCGTTGCCGTCGGACTGGTAGTTCTCGATCCAGGCGCCGCCGCTGGCACCGCCGGACAGGCCGTTGCAGTTGTCCATCAGGCGCTGCCCGCCGGGCCCCGCGTAACCCTGGCCCTCGCACCAGACGGCATAGTCCTTGTCGGCCGGCAGACCGATGATGTGCGCGTAGTTGCTGGACCAGTTGAAGCCGAGCCCGGTGGAGCCGACGACGTCCTGCACATGCCGGCCGTCCGGGGTGTCCAGGACGAGGAAGGCGTTGTCGTTCTCCTGACCGCCTCCCGTGACCCAGCCCGCGCTGCGCCAGCCCCACCAGCCGTAGGGCGCGTTGCCCTTGTTGTAGTTGGGCGCAAAGCGGTAGTTGGTGCCGCCTTCACCGAAGCCGCAGTGCCGCGCGGTCGCCACCACCGAACGGTTGTTGCTCGTGACAACGTTGCCAGAGCAGATGTAGTCGCCCTTGCCCGGGATCGTGAAGTACAGGCGCCCCACCGTCCCCCACACGCTGGCCCGGGTCTCAACTCCCGAGCTCGCCTGGGGTCTTGTCGCGGGTACGTGCACCGGTTCGCCGCCCTGCCCGGCGGCCGCGACGGTCAGGGGCCGCGTCTCGGAGCCGGCGTCGGGCGCGGGCATCGGCCGGGCCGCGCGGATCCGCGCCGGGGTCCAGTAGGCGTCGAGTCGGGCGCGCGACTCGGTGTTGACGACCTGGGCGGTCCCGGTCCGGGAACCGGTCGGCCGCTCCTGTGCGACGGCCGTGACCGGCGTCAGCGCCGCGCACAGACTCGCTGCCGCGACGCATGCGGTGAGGGTGGTGCGGGTGAATCGACGTAAGCGCATGGGTACCTCTCTGGTTCGGGAGATGGAACCGGCACGCCCACTGTGTCAGCCCCGAGCCGGAAGAGGGCCGACATTCGGTCAACTCCGTTGTCGGCAACGGCCATTGCGATGCATCCCGCCCCAGCGCCGGAGCGTGAAGGGCCTCCGGCGCCGGGGCCGCGATCGGCCCGGCGCGCGGGCCGGGCCGTGCCGTTCAGCCCTGCTGCCCGCGCCGGGCGGCCGCCGCGTTGCGGCCTGTCACCAGGTGCTTGCCGGCCAGCTGCTCGACGCTCACCACATCGCGCTCGGCGATCGCCCGGTACAGGCCCTCGTGTTCCCGCGCCACGCCCTCAAGGTCGTCGTGCTGTCCCAGCAGCCAGCGCATCCTGCTGCGAAGGGTGCTCTGGAGCTCGTTCAGGAGCTCGTTGTCGGCCAGCGCGGTCACCGTCTCGTGGAAGTCGGCGGCGGCCCGGCGGGCCCGTACGGCGTCCCCCTTGTCCGCCGCCTTCAGCTCGGCGTCCAGATCCGCCCGGAGCTTCTCCAGCCCCGCCCGGGTACGCCGTTGGGCCGCGAGCCGGAAGGTCAGGGCCTCCAGGGCCGCGCGGACCTCGTCGAGGTCCTCGACGTCCGCCGGCGTGAATTCCCGTACGACGGCCCAGGTCCGCGGCCTGGGTGTGACCAGCCCCTCGGTGACCAGTGCCTTCAGAGCCTCTCGTACGGGCAGCCTGCTCACCCCGAGCTCCGCGGCGAGTTCACGCTCGACGAGTTTGCTGCCCGGCTCACGCACACCGTCGATGATCTCGTCACGCAACTGGCGCGTGACCCGTTCCGACTCGGGCTCGAAGTCCCCAGACCCTGTCATGCGCTCGATTCTCTCATCACTCGATGTCCCCATTCGGCATGCCGCCCGCGGCTCGGGTTCCTCGGGCCGGTGCGTATCCGCGGGCACGGACCAGGTCGCGGGCGAGCCGGGTGAAGGCGCGGGCGGCGGCGCTCTCGTAGGCGCTCTCCCGGTGCAGCAGGGTGGCGACGCGGGTGGGCAGTGGAGGGTCGATGGGAATGGGCGCGAGGTGGGGGTGGTCGTCCGTGATCGCGTCGGGCAGCACGGTGGCCAGCGTGCCGGTGCGCCGGACGATTTCCGTGAGGGCCTGGATGGTGTTGGCCTCCACGGCGATCGGCGGGCTGACGCGGTGCTCGGCGAGGTAGCCCTCGATATGGCCGCGGGTAGCGAAGTCGCTGCTGAGCAGGGCGAGTTGCTGGTCGGCCAGATCGCGCACGGGAAGCGGCCGTTCGGCTCGGGCCTCGGCGCGGGACGTGGCGACGACGAGGCTGAGGGTTTCGGTGAACAGCGCGGTCGGGATGACACCGGGCGGATGGGGTCCCTCGAAGGCGATCCCGAGGTCGAGATCGTCGGCCAGCAGGCCCGCCTCGATACGGTCCTGCGTCATCTCCCACAGGTCCAGCGTGATGCCGGGATGGCGGGTGTGCAGCGCCTCCACGAGGGGACCGACGAGATAGGCGGTGAAGGTCGGCGTCACCGCCAGGCGCAGATGCCCCCGGGAGAGGTCGGCGACATCGAGGACGGCACGGTCGGCGGCCGCCAGTTCCCGCAGTGCGCGCCGCGCGTAGTGCACATAGGCCTCGCCCGCGTCGGTGGCGCGGACGCCACGGCCGCCGCGGTCGAGCAGCTGGACGCCGACGACCCGCTCCAGCTGCTTGATCTGCTGCGACAGCGTCGGCTGCGAGATGCGCAGCTCTTCGGCGGCGCGCGTGAAGTTGCCGTGCTCGGCCACCGCGATCAGATAGCGGAGGTGACGCAGTTCCGGACCCATGAGCGAAGTATAGAGACAGCCAATCGAAATCACCTCCAGGGCGCCCTGTTGTCTATGACCCCTGGGATGCCCGGGGCGAAGGGGCGTCACCGGCGCCACTTCAGATGTATTGATGCAATCTATAAAGATGATGGATACCAAGACTTGGACACTATAGGCACAGGTCATGCATGGTGGATCTCGTCAGCCACTCGGGCCGACACCCACCGAAAGGAGTGACCGATGCAGGACTTCACGGACGGCCTCGCGCGTTTCCACCGCGACGTCTTTCCGGCAAAGGCGGGGCTCTTCGCCCACCTGGCCACGACGCACCGGCCGAAAACCCTGTTCATCGGCTGCTCGGACGCCCGGGTGGTCCCCGAGCTGATCACCCAGAGCGACCCCGGCGAGCTGTTCGTCATCCGCACCGCGGGCAATCTCGTTCCGGCCCACGCGTTCGGCCCGGACGGCATCGCGGCGAGCATCGAGTACGCCGTCGCCGTACTGCACGTGACCGACATCGTCATCTGCGGCCACTCCTCCTGCGGCGCGATGACCGCCCTGGCCGAGGAGCACGACCTCAGTGCCGCGCCGGTCATCGCCGGCTGGCTGCGGCACGCGGACGCCGCTCGGGCCCGGACCGCCGCCGCGCCGGCCGCATCCGGACCGGCCAGGGTGGCCGCCCTGGTCCGGGCGAACGTGGCCGCACAGCTGCGGAACCTGACCACCCACCCCTCCGTGGCCCGCGCCCTGGCGGAACGGACGCTCACGCTGCACGGCTGGGTGTTCGACATCGCCACCGGGACCGTCGAGCCGGTCGACGCCGCCCTGGCCGCGGCCTGACCACCACCCCCACCCCCAAGACCGCCCGGCCCCGCATCGAGGCCGGCACCCCGAAAGGAATCCCCGCCATGGCACACGCCCAGTTCGACCCCACCGCCCGCCAGGCCCTCTCCGTCGCCGCCGTCGAGGCGAAGACCCGCAAGGACCTGACCTGGCAGCAGATCGCCGACGCCGCCGGACTGTCGGTCGCCTTCGTCACCGCCGCCGTGCTCGGCCAGCACGCCCTGCCGGAGCACTCCGCCGAGGCCGTCGCCGAGCTCCTCGGCCTCGACGAGGACGCGGCGATGCTCCTGCAGACCATCCCGGCCCGCGGATCGATCCCCGGCGGCATCCCCACCGACCCGACCATCTACCGCTTCTACGAGATGCTCCAGGTCTACGGCACCACCCTCAAGGCCCTGGTCCACGAGGAGTTCGGCGACGGCATCATCTCCGCGATCAACTTCAAGCTCGACGTGAAGAAGGTCGCCGACCCCGAGGGCGGCGAGCGCGCCGTCATCACCCTCGACGGCAAGTACCTCCCCACCAAGCCGTTCTGACCTCACCCGGCACACCGAGCGAGCGGGCCGGACCACTCCGCACGGCGGAGTCCGGCCCGCCCCCGCTCCCCCACCCCACCGATCGCTTCCCCGGAGGACCTCCCGTGGACTTCGCCCAGCGCACCATCGACATCGCCCGCCAGAATGTGGAGGAGGGCGGACGCCCCTTCGCCACCGTCATCGTGAAGGACGGCGAGATCCTCGCCGAGAGCCCCAACAAGGTCGCCCAGACGAACGACCCCACCGCCCACGCCGAGATCCTCGCCATCCGGGACGCCTGCCGTAGGCTCGGCACCGAGCACCTGGTCGGCACGACCATCTACGTGCTCGCCCACCCCTGCCCGATGTGCCTGGGGTCGCTGTACTACTGCTCCCCCGACGAGGTCGTCTTCCTCACCACCCGTGACACCTACAAGCAGCACTACGTCGACGACCGCAAGTACTTCGAACTCGAAACCCTCTACGGCGAGTTCGCCAAGGACTACACCGAACGGCGGCTGCCCATGCGCCACGAGCCGCATGACGGTGCCGTCGATGTGTACCGGCTGTGGCAGCAGCACAACGGCGGCGACCGGCACGTCCCGGGTGCGCCGACGGCCGCGTAGTCGGGCGGGGTGCTTTCCCCGCTCCCTCCTACGGAGCGGCGCCCGGCCGAGAAGGTCACGGTATGACCCGGGCACCCATGAGACGGCCCTGCCGGGGCAGGCTCGGAGTGGCGGGTCCGCATCGAGACAGTGGGGGGAACGGATGCCCGAGCCGGAATTCCCGCCCACGCGTGTGAAGGGCCGGGGCCGCGGTTGGTACCGGGGTGACTGTCACGTGCATTCGGTGTACTCGGACGGCAGCCTGACGCCGGACCGACTCGCGGCCGGTGCCCGTGCTGCGGGGCTGGACTTCCTGGCGACCACCGAACACAACAACGCCGAGGCGCACGGTGCCTGGAACCACTGTGCGGGCGACGGTCTGCTGGTGATCCTCGGCGAGGAGGTCACCACCCGCACCGGGCACTGGCTCGCACTGGGCCTCCGCCCCGGGCAGGTGGTCGACTGGCGCTACGGCCTGCGGGACGAGCGGGTCGACCGCCATCTGGACGAGGTGCACCGGGCCGGTGGCCTGTGTGTGGCGGCCCATCCGCACGCACCGTACGCCTCGGGCACGTTCATGTACCCGTACCAGGGCTTCGACGCGGTGGAGGTGTGGAACGGGCGGTGGAGCTCGGACCTGCCGTGGAATGCCGACAACGAGGCCGCGCTGGCCGAGTGGGGGCGCGGTCTGGCCGCGGACGTCCACCGGGGGCGGTGGCGTCCGGCGATGGGCAACAGCGACACCCATCTGGAGGACCAGATCGGCATCCCCCACACCGTCGTGTTCGCCGAAGAGCTGAGCACCGAAGCGGTCCTCGCCGCGATCCGGGCCGGCCGGAGCTGGATCGCCGAATCGGCCGCTGTCGAGCTGTCGTTCACGGCCTCGGCCGGTGGTCCGCGCGCCGGAATCGGTGAGCGGCTGGTGGCGGGGGACGCTCCGGTCGAGGTGCGGGTGGACGTACGCGGGGTGCCCTCGGGCACGGTCGGCTTCCACACCGAGCGGGGACGGGCGCACCACGCGTCGCTGCCCGGATCGGGATCGGGCACCGTGACATGGCGCACCGGCCCGGCCGAGACCTCGTTCGTCCGGGTCGAGGTGCGCCACCCCGGCGGGCACATGGCGGCGCTCAGCAACCCGATCGTCCTGGGCTGAGCCGAGCGGGCGGCGCCGTCCGGTCAGTCCCCCTCGTCCGGTCGCACCGGGGCGAGGTGCTGCCACAGGAAGGTGTGCGTCAGGGCCTCGTTGTGGGCGGACTGTTCGTTGTCGCCGGCGCCCGCGTGGCCGCCGCCGGTGTTCTCGTGGAGGAGGACCGGGTGGCCCTGCTCGCGCAGCCGGGCGGCGGCCTTGCGGGCGTGGCCGGGGTGGACGCGGTCGTCGCGGGTCGAGGTGGTCAGCAGGACCGGCGGGTAGACCCGGTCCGCGGTGAACTGGTGGTAGGGGGAGATCTCGCGCAGGTGGGGACGGTCGGCTTCGGTGTCCGGGTTGCCGAATTCGGCGGTCCAGGAGGAGCCCGCGAGGAGCTTGTGGAAGCGGAGCATGTCCAGCAGCGGCACCTGTACGACGATGGCGCCGAACAGGTGGGGGTAGCGGGTGAGCATCGCGCCCATGAGCAGGCCGCCGTTGCTTGCCCCCGTGGCTCCCAGCATGGCCGGGGTGGTGATGCCCCGTGCGACGAGGTCCCCGGCGACGGCGGCGAAGTCCTCGTAGGCCCGCGGCCGTTGCGCGCCGAGCGCGGCCTGGTGCCAGTCCGGTCCGTACTCACCGCCCCCTCGGATGTTCGCGACCACATAGGTGCCGCCGCGCTCCAGCCACGCCCGGCCCGTCACCGCGTCGTAGGAGGGGGTGAGGGAGACCTCGAAGCCGCCGTAGCCGTGGAGCAGGGCGGGGCGAGGGCCGGGGCCGTCGGGGGAACGGTCGGGACCGATCACGAAGTACGGCACCCGCGTGCCGTCCGGGGAGGTCGCGAAGAACTGCTCGGCCGTCAGGCCCGCCGTGTCGAAGCGGGCCGGGGCCTGCTTGAGGGTCTCCGAGTCCGCGCCGATCCACCCGTGGTGGAGGGTGGACGGCTGCAGGAACCCCGACATGTCGAGGAAGTACTCGTCGGAGACGTCCGGGTCCGTGTCCACGACCGTCACGGCGGACAGTGCCGGGACGTCCGCGAGCGGGCGGCGGGTCCAGCCGCCTCCGTCGGCGGGGGTGAGCACCTCGATGCGGGTGCAGACGTCGCGCATCGTCTCCAGGAGCAGATGGTGGCGGGTCCAGGAGTGCCCGGACAGGGCCGTGCGCTCGTCCGGGGTGAACAGCACCTCCGCGGTACGGTCGCCCGCCAGGAAGGCGTCGAAGTCGAACGCCAGCAGGGAGCCGGCCGGCTGTCCGAGCCAGTCGGACTTCAGGGTGACGATCAGGTGCTCGCGATGGGCGTAGGCACTGGCGTCGTCCGGAACGTCGATCCTGATGAGCGTGGCTTCCGGGGTCAGCAGGAACGTCTCGCTGCGGAAGAAGTCCAGCCACCGGGCGACGAAGTCCCGCTCGAAACCGGGGGTGGTGTCGTGCCAGGCCCAGGCCGCCACGTCCCCCGTCCCGGCCTCGAAGACCTGGGCGGCGTCCTCCAGCGGCGTGCCGCGCCGCCATCTGCGGACCGTGCGCGGATAGCCGGCGTCGGTCAGGGAACCCGGGCCGAAGTCCGTGCCGACGAAGACGGTGTCGGCGTCGATCCACCCGATCCGTGTCTTCGCCTCCGCCACCTGGAAGCCGCCCTCGACGAAGGTGCGGGTGGCGAGGTCGTACTCACGGACCACGACGGCGTCACCACCGTCCCGCGACAGGCACACCAGGGCCCGGTCGTCATCGGGGTGACGCAGCCGCGCCCCCGCCCAGATCCACTTCTCGTCCTCCGCCGCGGCGAGCGCGTCGACGTCCAGCAGGATCTCCCACTCGGGAGCGTCCTTGCGGTACTGCTCCAGCGTCGTGCGCCGCCACACTCCACGCGCGTTCCCGGCGTCCCGCCAGAAGTTGTAGAGGAACGTGCCGTGCCGAACCGTGTAGGGGATACGGTCCGAGGCGTCCAGCACCTCCCGCAGGCGCTCCTTGAGGTCGGCGAAGCCGGGGTCGGCGGCCAGTGCCGCGTCCGTCTCGGCGTTCCACTCGGCCACCCACCGGAGCGCGGCCTCGCCCTCGATGTCTTCCAGCCACAGGTACGGATCTTCATCACTCACACACCGCATTGTGCAGGCACGGACCGCGCGCCGGGACCACATCCACGCGTCGCGCGCCGGGCGCGCGGGGTCACAGCCAGCCTCGGCGGGCCGCGATCACACCGGCCTGGAAGCGGTTGGCGGCGCCGAGGAGCTCGTGCAGTCGGCTGATGCGGCGGCGCATGGTGCGGACGGACCAGCCGAGCTGACGGGCTATCGCCTCGTCCTTGAGGCCGCTGACCAGGAGGGTGAGTACGAGCCGGTCCTCCTCGCCGAGCGGGTCCTCGGCGGGGGCGTTGAGGGGCACGGCCTGCTTCCAGCACATCTCCCAGTAGCCGGTGAGGGCGTCGAGCAGGGTGGACGGGCGGATCACCGCGGCGCGGACGTCGTCGAGGTCGAGGGAGAGCGGCATCAGGGCGAGCTTCCGGTCTGCGATGGCGAGTTTGATGCCCAGGCCGGGCAGGACGCGGGCCTGTTCGCCGTGCCGGACCAGCTCGCGGATGTCGTCGAGGACGCCCGGCCACTCCAGGGCCTCGGGGGCGTAGACCGCGCGGTAGCGCACGCCGCGGCCGAGCGCCGTCGCCTCCACCGGGTTGGAGGTGGTCAGGGCGTACGGCGGCCGGTCCAGGGTCATCACGTCCTCGTGGGCCTCCTGCTGGAGGCGGACGAACCAGCGGCCGAGGGCCTCGCTGCCGGTGGTGATCTCCACCTCGTCCTCGTCGGTCGCGCCGGTCTGCGCGGCGGCGAAGAGCCGGGACAGCTCCCCGGCCGCCGTGCGGACCCGCTCCAGCTCATTGGTCCTGGCCCGCACCAGGGCCTCGACGGCGGCTCCCGGCTCGATCGCGGCGTACCGGCGGCGGGCGCCGGCGAGCCGGCCGACCAGTCCGTGGTCGCGGAGCCGGTCCAGCGCCCTGGCGACACGCTCGGCCGAACATCCGAGGTCCGCGGTGAGTTCGGCGGGGGCCGCCGTACGCCGGGTCAGGACGGCGCGGTAGACGCTCTCGTCGAACGGATCGATGCCTGCCGCGGTGAGTTGGGAAGTCTCGGGAGTCATGGACGGATCGTGGCCCAGTTGTGCCAGCGGCAGCAATGGGCCACGAAGATCAGTTGTGCGGCAAGTGCCCTCACCACTAGGACCTTTATGCATGGCAATGAAGTCACGAAGATCGAGTCAGGCCGCTCTCGCCGCCGTTGTTCTCGCCGGTCTGCTGGCGGCGGCACCGGGCGCCGCCGACGCGTCCGCGCCCGGCCCGTCGCAACGCGTCCTCGTCGAACTGTCCGGGAACCCCGCGGTCACCGCCGCACCCGGCGGATCGCTGCTGTCCGCCGAGGCCGTCCGCGGCGTCGGTGCCGCCCGCCGGGCGCTCGACGCGCGGCAGGAGACGTTCCTCGGTTCGGCGAGGAGCGCCGGACTGCACCCCTCCGCGACCCGCGGACTGGGCCTGCTCATCGACGCCGTGGCGATGACGGTGCCCGCGTCCGAGGTGGGGCGGCTGTCCTCGCTGCCGGGCGTCACCGCCGTCCGCCCCGACACCCGGGTGCTCACGAAGACGGACGCGAGTGTGCCACTGATCGGCGCGCCCGCCGTCCGGCAGCGCAAGGACCCCGCCGGACACCGCGTCACCGGCAGGGGGACCACCGTCGCGATCCTGGACAGCGGGGTGGACTACACCCACCCCGACCTCGGCGGCGGACTCGGCAAGGGCCACAAGGTCGTCGGCGGGCACGACTTCGTCAACGGCGACGAGGACCCGATGGACGACAACGGCCACGGCACCCATGTCGCGGGCATCGTCGCGGGGAAGGCCGCCGCGAAGGGCGGCATCACCGGCGTGGCGCCCGGCGCGAAGCTGCTGGCGTACAAGGTCATGGACGCCGACGGCGCCGGCTACACCTCGGACATCATCGCCGGGATCGAGGCGGCCTCCGATCCGGCCAACCCGCACCGCGCCGATGTCATCAACATGAGCCTCGGCGGCCCCGGCGACGGCACCGACCCTCTGGGCCGCGCCGCGACCGCGGCCGTACGGGCCGGTGTGGTCGTGGTGGCCGCGGCCGGCAACGACGGACCGGGCGCGGGTACGGTCAGCACTCCCGGCACGGCCGACGGAGTGATCTCGGTCGGCGCGTCGACCAGCAATCTGCGGCTGCCGAGCGCCTATCTGGCGGGCGAGAAGCCCGAGTTGATCCAGAGCTACCGAGGCATCCTGTCCGCGAACCCGCCGGAGCGCCCCGTCACCGCGCCGCTCGTCGATGTCGGCGAGGGCACCGCCGAGGACTGGAAGCGGGCCGGTGACGTACGCGGAAAGATCGTACGGGCCAGCATGCTCGTCGCCTCCGACGTCCGGTATCTGACGGCGAGCGCCGTGGAGTGGGCGCAGGAGGCGGAGAAGCGGGGGGCGATCGCGGTGCTCGCCGGTCTGCCCTCCAGCGACGGCCCGGTGTTCGTCGCCGGAGCGGGAGAGGTCCGGCCGCCGGCGGTGAACCCCGAGCCGGGGGTGGCCCAGGTGCCGTCCTCGCCCGCCCGGATCGACGCCTCCGGCGACTCGCTGCGCATGGACCGGCTGGTGGTCATGGGCATCGACTCGACCCAGTACACGGAGCTGAGCTCCCGGCTCGCCGCCGGGAAGGTGTCGGTGACACTGCGCTCCACCGACACCACCGACGAGATCGCCTCGTTCTCCTCGCGCGGTCCCGCACCGGACTTCGGTCTGAAGCCCGATCTGGTCGCGCCGGGCGTGGAGATCCGCTCCACCGTGCCCAAGTCCCTGTACGGGCCGGGTCAGTACCGCATGTCGGGTACGTCGATGGCGGCCCCGCACGTCGCCGGCGCCGCGGCCCTGCTGCGCCAGCTGCACCCCGGGCGGACGCCCGCCGAGATCAAGGCCGAGCTGGTCGGCACCGCGAAGCCGCTGAACTCCACCGGCCCCACGGCGCGGGGCTCGGGTCGGCTCGATGTGGCCGCGGCCGCCTCGGCCACCCTCAGCGCCTCACCGGCGTCGGTGTCGTTCGGGCTGGCCGATCTGTCCCGGAGCCAGGTCTCCGGCACCGCGAAGGTTACCCTGCGCAACCCCGGCAAGCGTCCGGTCAGGGCCTCGCTGCGGACCGACGGTCCGGCCAAGGTCTGGCCGAGGATCGTCACCGTACCGGCCGGGCGGACCGCCACCGTCACGGTCTCGCTGCGGGCCACCCGGCCGGCCGCCGACACCGAGATCAGCGGCCGTCTCACCGCGACTCCCGACCGGGGACCCACGATCGGGGTCCCCTACCTGCTGGCCGTGCGGCACCTCGCCGTCCAGGCCGCCCCCGACCCGAGCGACGGTCACTCGACCGTGCACATCGCCCCGCCCACCCGGCTGGCCGCGCCGCCGGTCGTCACCGTCACCCCGCCGCGCGGCAGGGCCGTCGAACTCACGTCCACCCTCGATCCCGCCACCGGCTACTACCGGGCCGAGGTGACCGGCGATACGGCCGGCGCCTACCGGGTCTCGGTGCGCGGCACCGCCGGCACCGGACAGCGGCTCACCGGCTCCAGCGCCTTCGAGGTCACCCCGGTCGACAGCCGCGAGGACCGCTGGAAGCCGGTCGGCCCCAACAGCGAGGCCGGTGCCGTCGCCCTCTCGCCGGGGCGGCCGAAGCAGGCCGTCCTCACCCAGTTCCAGAAGGCGGCTCCCTGGCTGACCACCGACAGCGGCGCCTCCTGGCGCCAGTTGGGCCGGCTCCCGGTCGCGGACGGCACGGGACCGCTCGTGGTGGACGCGGAGAATCCCGACCGCTGGTGGTACGCGGTGAACAGCGTCCACGACGGCAGCCGCCGGGGAGCCCTGCTGCGCACCGATGACAACGGGCGCACCTGGCGCACGCTGGACTTCCCGAACACCCGCGTCGCGGCGCTCGCCGCCGATGAGCGGACCCGCACCCTGGTCGCGGTCACCTCGGACGCGCTGCTGGTCAGCACGGACGCGGGCGACCACTGGACGACGTATCCGACCGGTGTCACCGGTGCCGTCACCGCCGCCGCCGTCACGGGTGACACCCTCTACCTGACGACGTACGACGGTGTCTGGGCCCGCTCCGCCATCGGTTCGGGCAACCCCGGCGACGCGCGCCCGCTCTTCGAACCGTCCGGTGGAGGCGTCGGCGGGCTGGCCGTCGACGCCTCGGTCGTGGCGGTGTACGTCCCGGGCCGGGGAGTGGTCGGTTCCCATGACGGCGGGGACACCTGGACCACCCTGCTGCCCCTGACCGAGGGCGGCCTCCGCCTGACCGCCTCCGGCGGCGACCTGTATCTGAGCACGGTGACCGGCGTCGGCCGGCTCAGCCGCGACCACGGACGGACGTGGACCGAGGTCGCCGCGCCGTCGCGCGCGGCGCTGCCGGTGGACTACGACCGCTGGGCCGACGGTTCCGTCACCGTCTCCAGCGAGCAGGACGGTCTCTACCGGGGTGCCGCGGACGGCACCGGGTACCGGAGGATCGGCGTCCAGGGACTGACCGTCAACGATCTCGCGGTCAGTGACGGGCGGCTGCTCGCCGCCACCGACAGCGCGGTCTACCGCACCGCCCTGCCCGTCACGAACCCCGAGTGGGGCAAGTCGGGCGGCGAGGGCGGGCGGGGCGTCGGCGTCCCGCAACTCGCCGTGTCGGCCAAGGATCCGAAGGTGGTCTGGAAGGTGCGCCGCACCGCGTTCGGCGCGTTCACCGTCGAGCGCAGCCGCGACGGCGGTGCCACCTGGCAGAAGAGGGGCACGTCGGCGGAGGTACCGACGGCGCTGCTGGTCCACCCCGCCGACCCGAACCGGGTGATGGTCGGTTTCCGGAGCCTGCTCGGCGAGGGTCTGTTCGCCACCAGTGACGGCGGCGCGACGTGGAAGAACCTCTACCACGACCGCTCCTTCGGCACCCTCGTGGGCGACCCCGCCGATCCGCTGCGCCTGTGGCTCGGCAACACCTCCGGGCTCTACCGGTCGGACGACGGCGGGGTGACCGTCACCAAGGTCGCCGACGGCCCGGTGACCGCGATCGCCCTCGACGGACGGCGTCTGGTCATCGGCGGCGACAGCGTCCGCGTCAGCACCGACGGCGGCCGGACCTTCCGCGCCGCGGACACCGGCACCCTCGCGATCCATGTCTCCGACCTGCTCCGGGTGAAGGACACCTGGTACGCGGCCACCACCGGCTCCGGGGCCAGCGGCCTCCTCCAGGGCGGCCGCGGCGTACTGCGCAGCACCGACGGCGGCCGGAGCTGGCAGAACATCTCCTCCGGCCTGCAGAACACCGACACCACCGCATTGGCCGCGAGCCCCGACGGCCGCTCGCTCTACGTCGGCACCGTCGACGGCGGCGTGCACCGTCTCGACCTGCGTCACTGATCACCACACCCCGTGGGGCGCCCGGACGGAGGTTCCGTCCGGGCGCCCCACGGGCGTTCCGGCGCCGTCCCGGCTACCGGTCCGGGCGGCGGAGGAGCATCGTGGAAGACAGACCTCAGGAGGCAGCATGTCCGGTTTCCCCCTGCGGGACAGAGCGGCCGTGGCCGCCGCCCTGGTCTGCCCGCCCGCCGTGGCCGGGCTCCTGGTGCCCTTCCGTACGGACCTCACGAGCACGAACACGGCGCTGATCCTCGTCGTGGTCGTCGTGGCGGTCGCCGCGATCGGAAACCGGGTGGCCGGTGCGCTCGCCGCGCTCTCGGCCGCCGTCTGGTTCGACTTCTTCCTCACCGCGCCGTACGAGCGTTTCACCATCGGCAACCGCGACGACATCCAGACGGCCGTGCTGCTCCTGGTCGTCGGTCTGGTCGTCTCGCAGCTCGCGGCGCGGGCCCGACGGCTCCGGGTGGTCGCCATCACCGACGCGGGCCATCTGGCCACCATCCACGACACCGCGCAGCTGGCGCAGTCGACGACCTCCCCCGACGCGGTGGTCGACCACGTCCGGGGCGAACTGACCCGGCTGCTCGGGCTGAAGGGCTGCCGGTTCGAGTACGGGACGCTGCTGGGGCACCCGCCGCGGCTGGAGCAGGACGGCGACGTGGTCGTCGGGCGGCGGACCTGGGACGTGGAGCGCAGGGGCTGGCCGCAGGAGGAGATCGAGCTGCGTGCGACCGGCAACGGCCACTACTACGGCAGATTCATGCTCGCGCCGACGCCCGGCGCGGAGCCCGCCCCGTTGCAGGCGCGCCTGGTGGCGGTGACCCTGGCCGACCAGGCCGGGGCGGCCATGGCGACGACCGGCCCGAAGGAGCACGGCTGACGGGACGCGGCGCCGGGACGGGCGTCACGGGCGTGGGCGCGTGCGGCTCAGGGACCGATGTCGCGGCCGTTGATGTCGGCGAGGGATTCACGGCGGACCAGCAGCCGCGCCCGGCCGTCGGCGACGGCGACCACCGGCGGACGGCCGACCGCGTTGTAGCTGGACGCCATGGAGAGGTGGTAGGCGCCCGCGACCGGGACGGCCACCAGGTCGCCGGGGCGGATGTCGCCGGGCATGGCCACATCGGCGGCGAGCACGTCGCCCGCCTCGCAGTGCCGGCCGACGACGGTCGCCGTGCAGGGCTCGGCCGTCGAGCGGCGGCCGACGAGCCGGGGTGCGTACCGTACGCCGTAGAGCGCCGGTCGCGGATTGTCACTCATCCCGCCGTCCACGGCCACGAAGATCCGCTCGCCGGTCCTCTTCACCGCGAGCACCCGGTAGAGCGCCACACCCGCGGGCCCGACCAGGGCACGGCCGGGCTCGACGGTGAGCCGGGGTACGGGGAGCCCGGCCGCGGCGCAGCTCGCGGCCAGTTCCCGGCGGACGCGGGCGCCGAGGGACGGTATGTCGAGCGCGGTCTCCCCCGGCCGGTAGGCGACCGCGTGCCCGCCGCCGAGGTCCAGCTCCGGCAGGACGATCCCGTGCTGGTGACGGATCTGGGCGAGCAGTCCGACGACCCGTCGCAGCGCGGTCAGATAGGGCTTGGCCGTGCTGATCTGCGAACCGATGTGGCAGTGCAGCCCGACGAGTTCCAGCCGTGGCTGGTCGAGGATCCGGGCGACGGCGTACTGAGCGCTTCCGTCGGTGATCGACAGCCCGAACTTCTGGCCGTCCGTGCCGGTGCGGATCGCGGCATGGCCGCCCGCGTTCACGCCCGGGACGACGCGCACCAGTACCTTCTGGCGGGCGCCGTGGGGGACGAGCGCGGAGAGCCGGGCGATCTCCCACGCGCTGTCGATCACGATCCGCCCCACGCCCAGACGCAGTGCGGCCTCCAGGTCGTCGGGGCTCTTGGCGTTGCCGTGCAGCACGATGCGTTCGGGCGGGAAGCCGGTGGTAACGGCGAATTCGAGCTCGCCCGCGGAGCAGACGTCCAGGCCGAGGCCCTCCTCCCGCACCCAGCGCAGGAGGGCGCGGCAGAGGAATGCCTTCGCCGCGTAGACGACTTCGGTGTCCGGGAAGGACCTGAGGTAGGTGCGGCAGCGCTCCCGGACCTCTGCCTCGTCGAGGAGATAGACCGGGGTCCCGAACCGCTCGGCGGCCTCGACCAGGGAGACGCCGCCGACCGCGACATCGCCGCGGGAGGCGAGCCGCGCCGAAGCGGGCCAGACGGACAGGCTCGCGGCGGTCCCCGGAGGCACGGGTGCGGTGTCGGGCACGGTCGGTGCCGGGGTCGCGGGCAGTGGCGTGGTCATGGTGTTCCCTCGGCCGATCAGGAGGTTGACGCGGGAGACAACGACGGCGTTGCGGCCGCGCGGACCGCATCGGCCGCCCGTGGCCTGCGGACCGGCCGGCGTGCGCGCTGCGGCGCGGGGGCCGGGCGGTGGGTGCGCTGCCCACGGGAGGCGGTGCCGGGGCCCGGGACGGCGAGCAGCGGGTCGACGACGAGGTCGACGACCCCCAGGGGCGCGACGAGAGCGCGTACCGCCGGCTCGGCGAGCCGGACCCAGGCCTGCCGCTGTCCGAGGGTGCGGATCAGCTGCCGCTCATCGGTGAAGGCGACGGCGGTACGCACACCGAGCGGCGTACGGAAGAGGCGGGCGCAGCAGCCCGCCGGCCCCGGCCGGACCGGAACGAACAGGGCCCCGGCCCGGTCCGGTTGAAGGGGGTCGGGGTCTTCTTGAAGGGGGTCGGGGTCCTCGGTACGCGGGTTGTCGTTCATGGCACTCCTCGTGGGGACGGGGCGGGACGGGTGGCACATCGCCACGGACCGCCGGGCGTCCATGGCATGGCACGACGCTATGCCGCCCCGCCGGGCCGGACGTCCCCGTTAGCGGCCTCTTGATCCCGCGGGTACGCCCCTTGACGCACGATTGACGGCGGCGCCGCCGCCCGGGGCCGCCATGACCGCGTGCGGCGAGCCGACCCGCCGGTGTGACTTTGGGTGTTCGGTTGGGTACTTTGAGTCAATGATCGGTGCGGCGTCGTTCCCCCCGGCACATCGCCGCAGGTGGGACAGTGGCGTGCTCCTCGTACTGCTCTGGGCGGCCTTCCATCTCCTGGGCTGCGCGCACAGCCATGGCCCGGCGTTCGGCACCCATCACGATCCGATGACCGCGTTGTCGGCGGCCTCGGCTCCTGCGGCGGTTCCCTCCGTTCCGGCCACGACCTCGTCTCCCGATCCGGCGCCGTGCTGTCCCGAGTCGGATCACGCGGCGGACTGGATCCGTGTCGACGCCCCGCCCCCGCCCGCCCCGGGCGGGGCGCTCCCGGCGGAGGTCCGGCCCCCGGCACCCGCCTCCGTCCCGCCGGGAGGCGGGTCTGCTCGGGCACCCGGTCGCGGTCTCCTCGGCGGGCGGTGCATCCTCACGGCGTTGTGCGTGGCGCGGACCTGACCGTGCCCGCACGGCCGCCCGTCCCCTGCACGCCGTCCCGGCCCGCGCCGGGCCGGATCCGGGCCGCCGTGTGTCCGCCCCCCTGATCCCCCCGATGCCCCGACGGCCGATGCCGGCCCGGGGCGAGGAGCCGTGACACCCTCATGAACATCCCCTCGTACGCCCCTGCCCCGGTGTCCGCCCGTGGGCCTTCCGAGCTGGTGGGCCACACGCCGGTCCTGTGGATCGGTGAGCCCTTCGCCGATGCGGGCCGAGGCTTCTGGGCCAAGCTCGAAGGCGCCAACCCCGGCGGCATCAAGGACCGCCCCGGCCTGCACATGGTGGCCCGCGCCCGGGAGCGCGGCGACCTGGCCCACGGCGCCCCCGTCGTCGAATCCTCCAGCGGCACCCTGGGACTGGGCCTGGCCCTGGCCGGGATCACCTTCGGGCACCCGGTCACCGTGGTCACTGACCCCGGGCTCGAACCGGGCATCCGCCGGGCCCTGATCGCCTACGGCTCCCGCATCGAGACCGTGGCCGCCCCGCACCCGTCCGGTGGCTGGCAGCAGGCCCGGCGGGAGCGGGTGGCCGAGCTGCTCGCCGCGACGCCCGGGGCGTGGTGCCCCGACCAGTACAACAACCCCGACAATGTGGCGGCCTACGCCCCGCTGGCCGCCGAACTCGTCGCGCAGCTGGGCCGCGTCGACGTCCTGGTCGCCTCCGTCGGGACGGGTGGCCACTCTGCGGGGATCTCCGCCGCACTGCGCCGGACCTTCCCCGACCTGGTCCTGATCGGTGTGGACTCGACCGGTTCGACGATCTTCGGGCAGCCGGCCGCACCGCGCCTGATGCGCGGGCTGGGCTCCAGCATCCACCCGGGCAATGTCGCCTATCCGGCGTTCACCGAGGTCCACTGGGTGGCCCCTGCCGAAGCGGTCCGCTCCTGCCGGTCGCTGGCCCGCCACCACTACGCCTCGGGGGGCTGGAGCGTCGGCGCGGTCGCGATGGTCGCCGGATGGGCCGCCCGCACCTACCCCGCCGGAACGCGGATCGCCGCGATCTTTCCCGATGGCCCCCACCGCTATCTCGACACCATCTACAACGACGGCTGGTGCCACGGCCACCGCCTCCTCGACACTCCGGTGCCGCTGCCGGACGAGCCCGACGAGATCGCCGACCCGGGCGAGCGCACCGTGGCGTCCTGGACGCGGTGCCGTACGGTCACCGGCCCGGCCGTCGTCCCCGCCGTGCTGGCGGGTGCCCGATGAGACGGCTGCGCGCCCAGATGCGCTCCTTCGAGCCCGGCATCCAGCTGCTGATGGTCAATCAGTTCGGCATCAATCTGGGCTTCTACATGCTCATGCCCTACCTCGCCGACCACCTCGCCCACGGTCTGGGGCTGGCGGCCTGGGCGGTCGGCCTCGTCCTGGGCGTACGCAACCTCTCCCAGCAGGGCATGTTCTGGCTCGGCGGGACCCTGGCCGACCGGATCGGCTACAAGCCCATGATCCTGGCCGGCTGCGCGTTGCGGACCGGAGCGTTCGTGCTGCTGGCCCTCGCCGGCACCGTGCCCGCGCTGGTCGTCGCCTCCGCCGCGACCGGGTTCGCCGGGGCCCTGTTCAACCCCGCCGTCCGCGCCTATGTCGCCCAGGGCGCCGGGGAGCGCCGGGTGGAGGCGTTCGCCGTCTTCAACGTCTTCTACCAGGCGGGCATCCTGCTGGGCCCGCTCGCCGGACTCGCCCTGCTCACCCTCGACTTCCGGGTGGTGTGCGCCGCCTCCGCGGCTGTGTTCGGGGTCCTGGCGATCGTCCAGGCCCGTGCCCTCCCGGCCCGGCGTCCGGCACCGGACCCGGAGCGTACGAGCGGGTGGCGGGGCATCGCCACGGACTGGCGGACGATTCTCCGCAACCGGCCTTTCGTCCTGTTCTCCGTCGCGATGGCCGGCTCCTACCTGCTGGCCTTCCAGACGTACCTCGCCCTGCCGCTCCAGGCCCGGACCCTGCTGGACGAGCACAACGGGACCGCGATGGGTGTCGTCTTCGCCGTCTCCGCCCTGGTCGCGGTCGCCGGTCAGCTCCGGCTGACGGACTGGGCCCGGGACCGGCTGGACCCGCCGAAGGCGATCGCGCTCGGCCTGGCCGTCATGGGCGCCGCCTTCCTGCCCCTGCTGCCGGGCCCGCACCACCGCGTCCATGGACTGAGCGCCGCGCTCGGGCTCGGGGGGCTGGTGGCGTGCGCCGCGCTGTTGGCCGTGGGGGCCGCGCTGCTGTATCCGTTCGAGATGGACACCCTGGTCCGCCTCTCGGGGCAGCGTCTGGTGGGCACCTATTACGGGGCCTACAGCACCGTGGCCGGCATCGCCGTCGCGGCCGGGAACCTCGCCGTGGGCGGCTTGTTCGACCTGGCCGACCGCGCCCACGTCCCCTGGTTGCCCTGGACCGCGCTGTCCGCGCTCGGCCTCGCCTGTGCCGCCACCCTGACCGGCCTGCGCCGCACCGGGCACCTGCGCGTCGCTCCCGGCCCGGCACCGACGCGGACACCGACCGTGGCGTGAGGCCCTAGCCCCCGCCCGGGTACTCCCGCACGGCGCGGGCGATCAGGTCGTGGATCAGGAACTCCCCGGGGGCGCGGTTGTCCTTCAGGCGGGCGAAGCCGTCGGGGCCGAACCAGTCGTAGGCGGAGTGCTTGGACCGTTCGAGGGCCGGGTGGTCCAGGTCTCCGTCGACCTCCACGAGGTAGTCGGCCTCGTGGCGGAGTCCGGCGCCGTCGTCGCCGGTCCAGGTGCTGGTGCCGAGGAACCGCCGTACATGGCGCAGGCGCCAGCCGGTCTCCTCCTCGATCTCCCGGGCGAGGGCGTCCAGGAGGGACTCACCGGCCTCGACGTGGCCGCCCACGATGTCCCATGTGCCGGGAAAGAGGCGGCGGTCCGGGCTCCGTTTCTGCGCGAAGGCCGCGCCGTCCCGGTCGAGGATGACCGCGCCGACGGCCCAGACCTCACCGAGTGCGGGAACGGGTACCTCGACACCGTCACCCACGGTGAACGACCGCCTTTCCAGGGGACGCATCATTTCTCCTCGTCGTCGTTCCTGACGGCCAGCCGGTCCGACCACGGGGCGAGAACCGTCGTACGGGCCTCGGGGTGTTCCCGCAGCCACGCCAGGAGCGGGAGCAGCTCGGAGGACGGGGCGTAGAGGCGGAGCGATGCCTCGGTGTCCTCGCGGCGTTCCCGCCCCGTGATCCGGTAGGCGCTCGCCGGACGGGCGAGATCGATGCGCGGCCCCTCCGCCACCCGGGCCCCGATGACCTCGTCCCACGGCACCTCGACGGCGCCGTACATGTGGGATCGCACCGCCGTCGGGGTCAGCTCGACGGTCGGCTTCCTCGGTCTGCGCAGGATGCGCGCACCGATCACGGCCAGCGCGGCGGACACGAGCAGCAGCAGGCCGAGCCCCAGCACCACGATCGGGCGGGACCGTTCGGGCTCGCCGGAGCGATGGGGCATCTCGATGTACGTGTCGCCCCAATGTGCCGCCGCGGTACCGCACATGGCGACCGCGGCGACCGCCATCAGGCACGCCAGCACGATGAGCAGCGCGGCCCGGTTCCGCACCCGTCGGAGCTCGGCCGGTCGCTGCGGGGCGTAGGCGACACCCGACTCCGTCGACCGCCAGAGTCCGCCGAGTCGGGGAGGCACAGCGGCGGAAAACATGCACGGAACCCTACAACGCGGGCCGTACGTCTCGGGTCAGCGCACCCGTCCTCGCGGTTTCAGGGCGACGGGCGGCAGTTCGGGAGCGGGCAGCCGGTCGCCGTCGTAGCCCTTCACCTCACCGAAACGGGAGCTCTCCATCCAGCCCCGCCTGGCCTCCTCGATCTCCTCCTGGGAACGCCCGATGAAGTTCCACCACATGACGATCTCCTCCTCGAACGGCTCGCCGCCCAGGAGCATCAGGCCCGCGTCGGTGTCCGCGCGCAGGGGGAGTCCGGTGCGGCCGCAGCCGAGGTAGAGCATGGAGCCGGGAAGCACGGGTACGCCGTCGACGTCGGCCCGGCCGGACATGGAGAGCACCGCATACTCGAAGTCCGGTTCGAGCGGCAGCCGGGCCTCGGCACCGGAGGTCAGCGCGATGTCGGCGCCGACGATCGGGGTGTACGCGGTGCCGGGCGAGGCGGTGCCGTCGAGTTCACCCAGGATCAGGGTGGCGGTGACACCCGGGGCCGAGACGGTCGGCAGGTCGGTGTGGTGCTGGAAGTGGGGTTCGACGTGGCGGTGGGCGTCCGGCAGGGCGACCCAGAGCTGGGCGCCGTGCAGCAGCCGCGTATGGGACCTCGGGCTCTCCTCGGAGTGGCTGATCGCCCGGCCGGAGGTCATCAGCCCCAGTTCGCGCGGCCGGATCGTGCGGAGACTGCCGAGGCTGTCCCGGTGCAGGACCTCGCCGTCGTGCAGCCAGCTGACCGTCTGCAGGCCCATGTGGGGGTGGGGCGGCACCTGCATCCCGGGTTCGCCCGCGATGTCGTCGGGGCCGTAATGATCGACGAAGGTCCAGGCACCGATCATCCGGCGGCCCAGGTTGGGCAGCAGCCTGCGGACCTCGGTGGACTCGCCCAGTCGGACACGGCGGGGAGTGAGGAGTTCACGTACGGGCTCGGCGACGACGAAGCCACGTCCCCCGCAGACGGAGAGTGCGGCCTGGCGATCGAGATTGCTCATGGCGCTCAACCTATTCGCGGGCGGGGCCGGGGCGACGGTACCCACGCCGACAATTTAGTGGAATATTCAACCACTGAGCCATGTTGGGGAGACTGCGGGACGGCCGGGCGGCAGCCGGGCCGGAGGCTGGACGGAGCCGGGCACGATCCGGGGACGACCCACGACAGAGGAGGTCAAGTGAGCGACACCTACTTCGAGTTCGGCACGGCTGCCGACCGCTGGGACCGTGCGCAGATGTTCTTCGAGGCGAAGGAGTACATGACGGCGGCCCGGATCCTGGAAGGGCTGGTCGAGGAGGTCCCGGAGCAGGTGTCCCCCCGCCTGCTGCTGGCCCGGACCTACTACCACTCGGCGCGGCTCGGCAAGGCGGAGGCGGAACTGCGCGCGGTGCTGGAGCGCGATCCGGTGGAGCACTACGCGCGGCTGATGCTCGGCCGCACGCTCGAACGCCAGGGGCGGGGCGCCGAGGCGGCCGGGCATCTGCGGATGGCGGCGGCCCTCTCCGGCGACTTCGAGCCCATCCCGGGCCGGACGGCCCCCCAGGGGCCTGCCGCCGGGTGAGCCCGGGACGTCCTCGACGCCCGGGAAGATCCCGACGGGGTTTCTCAGTGCGCGCGCGGGGCGTTCGACAGGCGGTCCAGCCATTCCGTCAGGAGAGCGCCCTCGGCCGCGCTGAGCGACGGGTCGGGTGACCGCCGCAGCAGCGCGTTCAGCCGGGCCGCGGCGGACGGCACGGACGGTTCGGATGTGGCGGGCACGGTGCCGCCGGGGCCGCGCGGGCCGTCCGCCGCGTCCTCTCCCCGGGATGCGCGGAACGCCTCCGGGGTGAGGACGGCGGCGTGCACGGCGTCGCGTACCCGGTGCGACATCCCGGCGTCGGCGAAGGTAGCGGGGCGCGCGACCAGCATCAGCGCCACGCCCACATTGGCCGACATCACCATCCGGGCCGCCAGTTCGGGGGCCAGGCGCAGTTTGCCGACGGCCGCGGCCCGCTCCAGGTCCCCGGTGAGGATCCGGTGGGATTCCAGGGCCGAGGCGGGCGGGGTGCGCATGGCGGGCGAGTTCATCAGCCGGTACAGATTCGGGTTCCGCAGGGCGAACTCCACATGGCCGTCCCAGCCCTTGCGCAGGTCGTCGATCGGGTCCGCACCCTCGCCGCGCCCCCGTTTCGTCGCGAGGTACGCGTCGAAGCCGTGGTCCACCACCGCCGACAGCAGGCCCTCCTTGTCGCCGAAGTGGCGGTACAGGGCCGGGGCACCCACCTGCGCGGCCTCGCACACGGCCCGGGTGGAGATGTCCCCGTCCGGCGACTCCGCGACCAGCCGCGCCGCCACATCGAGGATGCGTGCTCGTGTGCTCATCGCACGGACGCTATCAAGCGCGCCCCGGTGGGATCGAGGTCCGGGCGGCCCGGCGGGGCGGTTCAGACGATGCCGCCGTTGGCGCGCAGCACCTGGCCGTTGACCCAGCGGGCCGGACCGGCGAGGAAGGAGACCACCTCGGCGATGTCCTGCGGGGTGCCCAGCCGTTCCAGCGGTGCCTGAGCCGCCATCCTCGCGACGGTCTCCTCGTCCTTGCCGTCGAGGAACATGTCGGTGGCCGTCGGTCCGGGTGCCACGGCGTTGACCGTGATGTCCCGGCCGCGCAGCTCCCGGGCCAGTACCAGCGTCATGGCCTCGACGGCGCCCTTGGTCGCCGCGTAGGCGCTGTAGCCCGGCAGGGCCAGCGACAGCACGGAGCTGGAGAAGTTGATGATCGCCCCGCCCCTGCGCAGGCGGCGGGCCGCCTGCTGGTCGACGACGAACGTCCCGCGGATGTTGGTGCGGTGCATCCGGTCCAGCGCGTCCAGATCGATGTCGGCCAGCGGGGCCAGGGTCATCACACCGGCCGCGTGCACCACCACGTCGACCCCACCGAAGGTCTGCTCCGCCAGGTCGAAGAGGGCCGGGACCGCGACCTCGTCGGCCACGTCGGCACGGAAGGCGACCGCCTGCCCACCCGCCTCGGTGATCGCCGCCACCGCCGACTCGGCCTCGGCATGGTGGCCCGCGTAGTTGATGACGACGGCGAATCCGTCGGCCGCGAGCCGCTGGGCGCTCGCGCGGCCGATGCCCCGCGATCCTCCGGTGACGATCGCCACCCGACGCTCGCGCTCGGTGACGGGCTGCTCGCCCATGACGGTGCTCCCCTCTCGGACGGCCGGCGAGGAACCGACCTGGTGTAATCAACGCTAACACTACACTGTTAGCGTTGATACCTTCATATTCGGATGCCGTCCGCCCCTCCCGCGTGATACTCCACTCGCTCATGACCGACCTCGATACCCCGCGCCTCCTGCTCCACCCGATGAACGCCTCCGACGCCCTGCGCGTGGTCGCGGGCACGCCCGGGGAGGGGGCGCACTGGGCGCCCGGCTACCCCTCCCCCGGCGAGCGGGCCGCGGCCGAGCGCTTCCTCGACACCTGCGCGCGGAGCGGCGACCCCAGCCCCTTCGGTTCGTACGAGATACGCCGCCGCGAGGACGGAGAGGTGATCGGCGGGCTGGGATTCCACGGCCCGCCGGACACGACGGGGGCCGTCACGATCGGTTACGGCCTCGTTCCCTCGGCCCGGGGGACGGGTTACGCCTCCGAGGCACTGCGCGCCCTGCTGCGGTTCGCCCGCGATCAGGGGGTGCGCCGGGTGCACGGGGACGCCGATCCGGGCAACACCGCCTCCCGGCGCGTGATGGAGGCCGTCGGCATGCGTCTGATGGAGGAGGACGAGAAGCTGGCGTACTACCGGATCGACCTGGACCCGCGGGCCGAGGAGTGAGCCGGCGTTCCACCGGGACCCGCGGCTGGGGCCTGTCGTCGAACCGCCGTCTGCCGCGGGGCGCGCGGTGGAACGCCGGAACCCCGCCGGGAGATCCCGGCGGGGTTCCGGTCATCAGCCTGTTCGCGGATGTCGAGCCGGTCAGCCCGCCGCAGCGGCCGCCCGGTTCGCCGCGCTCTTCCCGGCCGCGACGGTGCCGGTGCCCGGTGCGAGCAGCCGTTCCGTCAGGGCGCCGAAGACGAGGCCGAACGTCGCCCAGAGGGTGGCCTGCACGGCGAGGGTGCTCAGGCGGAACTCCCACAGCAGGGCTGCCGGGAAGTCCTTGCCGACCTCGTTGTACGAGGGCAGGAACACGTAGGAGACCCCGATCAGCAGGACGTAGGCGGCGGATGCCGCGACCGTCGCGTTCCAGTTGCCCAGACGGGGAGCCAGGCGCCTGCCGAGGATGACCGCGGCGACGGCCAGCAGCACGCTCAGGGCGACCATCAGGAAGAACAGGGCAGTACGCCTGCCGATGGTGTCGGGGTTGCCGACGGCCGGCGGGTTGGCCGGGTACTTCAGGAACGGCACGACGTACACCGCCAGCAGGGCCGCGCCGGCGATCAGCGCGGCCGTGGCCCGCGGGCCGAATCTGCCGATCCGGCCGAGGGCGTAGCAGAACACGAGGGCGGCGATACCGCCGACCGCCACACCGAAGACGAGCACCCCGGTGGCGAGACCGGCGGTGGACTGCATGGTGCGGCTGACCAGTTCCTCGCCGCCGTCGTGGTGGTGGCTGTGCGCCTCCTCCAGAGCGATGGCCGCGTCCACGCGCGACTCACCGAGAAAGTAGGCGACGAGCAGGGCGAGCACGCCCGCGGCGAGGCCGGCCAGCATGCCGCGGACCAAGAGGGCTCTGACAGATATGGAGTTCATGGGGCTTCCCCTGGATCGGACGGTACGTCAGTGGCAGGGGAAACCGAGGAGGTGGCGGCCGTCGTGGACCCACTCGTGGACACCTTCGCCGGAGATGACCGCGGTGGCACCCTGCTCGGCGCCGACGAAGTACAGCAGGACGAGCATGAGGATGCCGAAGAAGACCGCCCAGGGAGCGATGGCCTTCAGGGAAATGGGGGTGATGGCCGGTACGACGGTGGCGGGGGCAGCACTCTGTGCCATGGCAGAACCTCCAGTGGGAACACGCGTCCCGATCGTGGTGCCTGAGACGTGGGTGCTGGGTCTGACTTCCCGCACAGGTACGGGTTCACAGTGGCGCGACCGTGCCGGATTCTCACCGGACTTCCGTCACACCTACGTCATGTTCGCCGTGACCATACCGCTCGGGGAGAAGCGCCGCCATGGTGCCGACGGCGGTCCGGACCACCCGGATGCCATGGTGGGCACACCCAGGGGGCCAGAGTTCAGGGAGTTGACCGGTTCATGACGGTGCACGTGATGTTGATCTCACCGGCGCTCAACACCGCGCTGCGCGAGGCGCGTTTCGACGGCGACGCGCCGCTCGACGCGGCCGGGACCCGCCGGGCCAGGGCCGCCGCACCGGCGGTGCCCGTCGCCGACCGGCAGCTGCGCGGGCCGTCCGAGCGGTGCGCCGGGACCGCCGACGCGCTGGGCCTGCGCGCCGGTCCGGAACCGGCCCTCGGCGGCTGGGACATGGGCCGGTGGAGCGGCCGGCGGCTGGCGGCGGTGAGCGCGGCCGAACCGGAGGCCGTGTCGGCGTGGCTGACCGACCCTTCGGCCGCTCCCCACGGCGGCGAGTCCCTCCTGGAGCTCTGCTCCCGGGCCCGGCGCTGGCTCGCATCGCTGGAGTCCGTCGAGGGCGGCCGGAAGGGCCACCGTGTGCTGGGCGTGGTCGAGCCCGCGGTGGTACGGGCGGTGATCGTCGGGGCGCTCGCCCTGCCGCCGGAGGCGTTCTGGCGGCTGGATGTCGCCCCGCTCACCCTGACCGGGCTCAGCGGCCGGTCCGGCCGGTGGAACCTGCGGTGCGGACAGCCGCTCTCCTCCGCGCCGGGCGACTGACCTCGCCGGCATCGCCGCCCGGGTGCGTCGGCACGGCCGCGTACGACACAGCGCCCGGCGGCCGGGACGGGGTGCCCCCGGGGTCGTGGCACGGGACGTTCCACGAACGGGTGAATGCAAGAAGTGTGGTCTGTACCAAGGTCTTGACACGGTGTTGGTTCACTTCTTCAATCGCATACGGAACCAAAACCTCTCCCTGCTCCCCCACAACGGGCGCTCGTCATACGCATGGCACAGCCCGACCGTTCAGTTCCGCACGGGAAGGACCCCCCATGACCTCTCCCCACCCCCGTCTCCCCCGCCGCCTGCTGTTCTCCGCGATCTGCGCGCTGTCCGCGCTCGCCCTCGTCCCGGCCTCCTCCGGTCTCGCGGCCGGGGTACCCGCGCCGCGGGCCGCGGCCGCGACGTTCACCGACGACTTCGACGGCCCCGCGGGCGCCGCCGTGGACGGCGCCAAGTGGCAGATCGAGACCGGCGACAACGTCAACAACCACGAACGGCAGTACTACACGGCCGGCAACAGCAACGCGGCGCTCGACGGCCAGGGCCATCTGGTCATCACCGCACGCCGCGAGAACCCGAACAACTACCAGTGCTGGTACGGGACGTGCGAGTACACCTCGGCACGGCTGAACACCTCCGGCAAGTTCACCCAGACGTACGGACACGTCGAGGCCAGGATGAAGGTGCCGCGCGGTCAGGGCATGTGGCCGGCCTTCTGGATGCTGGGCGACGACATCGGCCAGGTCGGCTGGCCGAACTCGGGCGAGATCGATGTCATGGAGAACGTCGGCTTCGAACCGTCCACGGTCCACGGCACGTTGCACGGTCCGGGCTACTCCGGCTCCGGCGGCATCGGCGCCGCCTACACCCTGCCCAACGGCCAGGCGTTCGCCGACGACTTCCACACCTTCGCCGTCGACTGGGCGCCCGGCTCGGTGACCTGGTCGGTGGACGGAAACGTCTATCAGCGCCGTACGCCCGCCGATCTCGGCGGCAACACCTGGGTGTTCGACAAGCCCTTCTTCCTGATCCTCAACCTCGCGGTCGGCGGCTACTGGCCGGGCGACCCGGACGGCAGCACCTCCTTCCCGCAGCAGCTCGTCGTCGACCATGTGCGGGTCACCACCAGCGATCTCCGGCCTCCCGCCTGACCGTTCGGCCGGCCCCGGTCCGCCGCTCCTGCCGGTGAGTCCTGATCACAGCATCCGCAACGACTGGTTGCGGCCACCCCGTACGCCGAGGATGGCGACCGATTCGGGGAGGTGGCGCACATGCCGGTGAAACGTGTGGTGGCCGGGGACGATCCCGTGCTGCGATTTCGCGGAGCGGTCTCGTTGCAGCACGGACCGGGCTGGGTCGCACCCTGGCGGGTGCCCCACCAGGAAGCGGAACTGCATCTGCCGGAGGGCGGGATCGGGCGGGCCGCGATGCCCGCCGGTGTCCGCATCACCCTGCGGACCGACAGCCGGGAGATCGGCTGCCGCTACCGGGCCGATCCCGCACCACGGCTCAACGGGCCGCAGGAGCGGCCCCGCCTGGACGTGGTGCGGGAGGGCAGGATCACCGACACCGTGGAGCTCCGCTGCGACGGGCAGGACGCCGAGTTCCTGGTGTCCGGCCTGCCGGGGCGGATGACCACCGTCGAGCTGTGGCTCCCCGTGTACCACCAGTTCCGGCTGCGGGCGCTCCTCGTCGACCGGTCGGCGACGGTCGCGTACGACGACCGCGAACGGCCCCGCTGGGTCCACTACGGCAGCTCCGTCTCGCAGGGCAGGGGCGCCCGTTCGCCCGCCAGGGCCTGGCCCGCGCTGGTGGCCGGGCGGGCCGGGCTCGATCTGACGTCCATCGCGCTCGGCGCGGCGTGCTGCCTCCAGCCGATGACGGCCCGGCTCATGCGCGATCTGCCCGCCGAACTGCTCACGGCCTGCGTCGGCATCAACATCCAGGCACTCGGGAGTCACAGCCCGGCCGCCTTCACCTCGGCCCTCGTCGGTTTCGTGGCCACGGTCCGCGAGCGGCATCCCACGACGCCGTTCGCCCTGATGTCGACGATCATCGCGCCGGACCGCGAGACCGTCGCCGGGCCCTCCGGCCTGACCGTCCGGGACTGCCGCACCCGCACCCGCGAGGCGGTCGAACTCCTGCGCCGCCACGGCGACCCGAACCTCCACTACATCGACGGTCTCGATGTCTTCGGCCCGCGCGAGGCCGGACTGCTGCTGGAGCCCGAGGGCCTGGACCGGCTGCATCCGGGGCCCGCCGGACACCCCGTCCTCGCCGGGCGGTTCCTCGCGGCGCTGCGCCGCAGCCTGTGTGTGCCAGTACCAGCATGATTCGGGATCTGGCTGCCCGGCGCCCGCGGCGGAACGATCGCCTCGTCAGACGCCGTCCGGCGAGAGGAATGCCGTGCCCGAGTCCACCCCACCCGTCGCCGACGAGGCACCGCCCGCCCAGTCGCCACCCGCCCGGGTGCCGTGGGCGACGTACACGGGTGTGTATCTGCTGCTGTTCCTGATCGGCACCGAGACCTTCCTGGTCTCGCCGCTGCTGCCGACCATCGCCGATTCGGTCGGGGTCTCGGTGGCCGCCGCGGCGAGCACGGTCACCGCGTACACCCTGGTGTACGCCCTGACCGCACCGTTCCTCGGGGCGGTGTCCGACCGTTTCGGCCGACGGCCGACCGTGCTCGCGGGCACGCTGCTGTTCCTGCTCGGCAATGCCCTCGCGGCGGTCGCCGGGAATCTGACCGTGCTCGTCGTCGCCCGCGTCCTGGGGGCGCTGGGCGCGGCACTGGCCGGACCCTCGATCTGGGCCCATATCGCGGAGACGGCACCGGCCCCGGTCCGCGGCCGGGCCGTCGGGCTGGGGATGGCGCTCTTCTCCGCCGGGCAGGTGCTGGGCGTTCCGGCCGGCAGCTTCCTGGCGGGCTGGGGCGGCTGGCGGGCCTCGTTCTGGGCGCTCACCGCGCTGACCGCGGCGTCGGCGCCCCTGCTGCTCGCCCAGCTCAAGTCCCGGCCGGCCGAAGGGACCGAGGCGGCGCCGCTGCGGTTCACCGCGGTGTTCTCCGTCTGGCGCGACGGGGTACTGCGGCACACCCTGATCGTCGTCTTCCTGCTGCAGGCCGCGAACCTCGGGGCGTACACCTTCCTCGGCTCGGCGCTCCACGACCGCTTCGGCCTCTCCGTCGACGAACTGGGTCTGCTCGGCATCCTGGTCGGGGCCGGCAGCGCGCTGGGCTCCCTGGCCGCGGGCCGGATCGGGGACCGGGCGCGCGAGCGCGGCTCCGGGGACGCGTGGTGGATCCCGGTGTGGTGCCTGCTGCTGGGCGGTGGAGCGGTGCTGGCCGCGCTCGGGGTGAACTCGGTGCTGGCCTACGCGGCGGTGCTGGTGTGGTTCTTCGCGAGCGGGGCGTTCGGCACGCTCGTCCAGACGCTGCTGGTCTCCTCCCGGCCGGAGCTGGGCGCGACGTCCAGTTCCTGGAACAGCGCGACGCTGTACGCGGGTACGGCGGTCGGCGTCGCGGTGGCGGGGACCTTCGCGCACGCGGACACCGGCACCGCCGTCGTCGGCGGCGGACTCGCCGTGCTGGCCGGGCTGACCGCGCTGCCGCTGGTGGGCCGCCTGCGCCCGGAGACGGCCCGGGACGACGGGGCCGCGAAGACCGGTTCCGCTCCGGCCGGTTCCGGCCCGAAGGAGGCGGCGGCCGATGGGCGTGCCTGACACCGGGCGCGAGCGTGCCCTCGCGCTCGACGGGCTGCGTGCCGTGGCCGCGCTGCTGGTGATCGCGCTGCATGTGGGCATCTACACCGGTCAGGTCGCCTCCAGCTGGCTCGGCATCGGGCAGGCCGGACCGCTCGGACCGGTCATCTCCCGCTTCACCGTGGGAGTGCCGATCTTCTTCGTCCTGTCCGGGCTGCTGCTCTACCGCCCGTTCGCCGACGCGGCCCGCGACGGCGCTCCGCGCCCCTCCACCGGCCGTTACCTCCGCCACCGGGCGGTGCGCATCCTGCCCGCCTACTGGCTGGTGGCCCTGGTGGCGCTCGTGTGGTTCGGCCGGGACACCCTCGCCGCGCCGCTGCCCGCGCTGCGGACCTTCCTGCTGCTGCACATCTACGGCTCCGACCCGATCCCGGCCGGTCTGCCGCAGACCTGGAGCCTGGCGACCGAGGTGTCGTTCTACGCCGTGCTGCCGCTGCTGGCCGCCGCGCTCCACCCCCTGCTGCGGCGGGGCAGGACGGGGGTGGTGCTCGGTGTGCTCGGCGCGGTCGAGGCGGTGACCCTGCTCTCCGTGGTACTCACCCATGTGCCGTCGGCCGGGCCCTATCCGCCGGCCCAGCTGTGGCTGCCCGAGTACGCCGGGTACTTCGCGACGGGCATGGCGCTGGCGGTCGTCGCCGCCCGGACCACCGAACCGCCCGCCCTCGCCCGCAGGCCGTGGCTGTGCTGGGGCGTGGCGCTCGGCGCGTACGTCCTGGTGTCGACACCGCTCACCGGCTCGACGCTGCGCTACCCGACGGTGGGCCAGGCGCTGCTGGAGCACGCGTTGTATCTCGTCGTCGCGGTGGGGCTGGTGGTGCCGCTGGCCCTGGGGCCCGCCCGGCCGGAACGGGCGACACCCGCCCGGCTGCTGTCCCGTCCGCTGCCCGCCTGGCTCGGGCAGATCTCGTACGGGCTGTTCCTGTGGCACATGGTCGTGGTCGAGGCCTGGCTCCGCACGACCGGGGAGCGGGCCGGCTCGGCGGACTTCCTGGTGCTCTTCCCGGTCACCGTGGTGCTCTCCGTCGGATGTGCCGCGCTCAGCCACTACCTGGTCGAACGGCCGCTGCGTCGGCTGCGCGGCCGGACGCCGGTGCCTCGCGGGCGCCCGTCGCCCCGGCCCGCCGCAACCTGAGATCCGTCACGAACAGGAGTACGTACGCCAATGAACGCCGTCCGCTGGGGCATCAATCTGCCTCTGCCCGCCCATGCCCTGGCCGATCACCGTCGCACCGTCGAGGCGCTCCCCGATCTCGGCTTCACCGATGTGTGGACCGGGGAGGGCGGGGGGATCGACGCCTTCACACCGCTGGCCGCGGCGGCGGCCTGGCAGCCGGGACTCCGTCTGGGTACGGGCGTGGTGCCGGTCTTCACACGCGGCCCCGGCATCCTCGCGCAGACCGCGGCGACACTCTCCGAACTGGCCCGTGGCGAGGTCCTGTTGGGTATCGGCGCCTCCGTACCCGCCCATACGACGGCGCTCAACGGCGGGGCGCACGACCGGCCGCTCGCCAGGGTCCGGGACACGGTCCGGTTCCTGAAGCGGGCACTGCACGGCGAGCCGGTGGGCGATGCGTACGAGACGCTCTCGGCCCCCGGTTTCAGTCTCGGCTTCACCCCGTCCAGACCGCCGAAGGTGCTGGTCGGGGCGTTGCGGCCGCGGATGCTCGGGGTGGCGTACGGGGACGGGGACGGGGCGGTCGTCAATCTCCTCACCGCCGAGGACGTGCCGAGGGTGATCGCCGCCGGGCGGGCGGAAGGGGGTGTCGACGGTGTGGACGGCCGGCCGCTGCCCGAGCGGGAGACCGTGGTGAAGCTCTTCGTCTGCCCGACGCGCGACGCGGAGTATGCCAGGAACGCGGGCCGCGGCTTCCTCGGCTGGATCCTCAATCAGAAGCCCTACCACGCGTTCCACGAGTGGCTGGGGCGCGGGGAGTTGCTCAAGGAGTCCTACGAAGCCCATCGGGCCGGGGACCGTCGCGGGGCCGCCGCCGCGCTGCCCGACGGGCTCGTCGACGCGTTGTGGCTGCACGGCGAACCCGCCGCACTGCGCGAGCGGATCAGCCGCTACCTGCATCCCGGGGTGACGACGCTCCTGCTCTACGTCGCGCCGACGCCCGAGCTGTACGGGCGGCCGGAGGCGCTGGCCGGACTGCTCGCGGAGCTCCGGGCATGACCGCCCCCCATCTCCTGGGCGGGCGGCCGGTTTTGCGTGTCCGGCCGCCCGTCGGGGGCGACCGGCCCGTGCTGTTGCAGCTGCACGGGGGCGGCTACCGGGCCGGTGCGCCGGAGCTGAGCCGCCCGCTCGCCGCACACCTCTCCCGTCTCACCGGTTGCGAAGTGGTGTTGCCCGCCTACCGGTTGGCGCCCGCGCATCCGTTCCCCGCCGCCGTGGAGGACGGGCTCGGCGCGTATGCGGAACTGCTGGCGGACGGAGTACCCGCCGAGCGGATCGCGGTCCTGGGCGAGTCGGCCGGCGGAGGTCTGGCGCTCTCCGTGCTCCTGGCGGCGCAGCGGGCCGGGCTGCCGATGCCGGCCGCCGCGGTGGGGCTGTCGCCGTGGCTGGACCTCACCCTGGAGTCCCCCGCGTTCGAGCGGTGCGCGGCCACCGATCCGGTGCTCGACCGGACCTCGCTGCTCCACTCCGCCACCCTGTACCTCGCGGGCGCCGACCCCCGGACCCCTGCCGCGTCGCCGCTGTTCGCCGAGGCGGCGGCGCTGGCCGCGCTGCCGCCCGTGCTGCTCCAGGCGAGCCGTGCGGAGGTGTTGTCGGACGACGCGGAGCGCTTCGGGGCGCGGATGACGGCCGCGGGCGGGGAGTGCCGGGTGGAGATGTGGGACGGGACGACGCACTGCTGGCAGTTGTCCGTGGAACGGCTGCCGGAGGCGGTGGTGGCGGCCCGCTCTGTTGCGGAATTCTTAACGCAACATCTCGCCTGACGGACAACTGCCGAGAAACCGGACAGGGGTGGAGCGGGCCCGGTTAAGCTGGTCCTTGAAAACCGCAGGATCGCGGAGAATCGGGGGCGGCATGCAGCCGGGCGACGGAGTCATGAATTCCGGGCCGTGCGGACGGTGTCGGCGATGTAGGGGCGCACAACAGCGAATCCACTGACCCCGCAGTCGTCGCGACGATCCGGAAGGCCGTTTTCCATGAGCACATCCGTGAATACATCCCTGAATACGTCTGTGAACCGATCCGCGAGCACGTCCGCGAACGCTTCCGTGAAAACCTCCGCGAATGCTTCCGCGGACACCTCTTCGGACTCCTCCGCACACGCGAAAGCGCACCAGGGCGAAGAGATCGGCGAGAGCCGCCAGTTCGCCAATTCCAAGGAGCTGGGGGCGTTCCTCCGCGCCCACCGCGAGCGGCGCTCGCCGCGGGACGTCGGCCTGCCCGACACCGGCCGGCGCCGTACGCCCGGTCTGCGCCGCGAGGAGGTCGCCGCGCTCTCGGGCGTCGGGCTCGCCTGGTACACCTGGCTGGAGCAGGGCCGGGTGATCCCGTCCCGGAAGGTGCTGGAGGCGGTGGCCCGTACGCTCGGGCTGAACGCGGTGTCGTACCGCCATGTCCTGGCCCTGTCGGGGCTGCTGCCGCCCGCCCCGGACGGCGCGGGACACGACGAGGTGGCCGCCCGGGTGCAGTGCCTGCTGGACACCTGGGAGAACAGCCCGGCGGTGCTGCTGGACTCGCGCTTCGACATCACGGCGTGGAACGAGGCGTACGCCGCCGTGTGGTCCGATCCGGCCGCGATCCCGGCCGGGCGCCGCAATCTGATGTGGTGCGTGGCCGGCAGTCCCGCGTTCCGTTCCACGCTGCTGGACTGGGAGCCGCTGGCCCGTGCCGTGCTGGCCCATTTCCGGGGGCAGACCGCGCGGCTCGCCGCGACCGACCGCCGTACCCAGGAGATCTACGCGACCCTGCGCGCGGACTTCCCCGAGCTGGCCGAGTGGTGGGAGTGCCAGGGCGTCGGCGATCTGACGGCCCGCCGGATCTCCGTGCTGCTGCCCCGCCACGGCGGGCTGGACCTGCTGTTCTCGGCGATGCGGCCGGTCGACGACCCGGAGGCGCTGATCGTGGTGCAGGCGCCGGTCGGCCCCGCCGACCGTGAGCTGGTGGCCCGGCTGGTGCGGGAGAGCCGGGGCGCGGGTGCGGAGGTGGTCCGGATCGGGCGGGACCGGGCGGCCGCCGGTCATCCGGTGGCGGCCTCGGCGAAGAAGGAGCGCAGCTCCGCGTAGGTCTCGGCGGGCGCTTCCTCGGGCAGGAAGTGCCCGCAGTCCAGCGCCCTGCCCCGCACGTCGTGCGCCCACCGCCGCCAGACGGCGAGTACGTCATGGCGCTGTTCGGTGTGCGACCGCCTGCCCCACAGGGCGAGCACCGGAGCCTCGATCCGCCGCCCGGCCCGCAGGTCCGCCCGGTCGTGTTCCAGGTCGGGGCCGAACATCGCCCGGTAGTCCTCGCACATCGCGTGCACGACGGCCGGGTCCGCGGCGGCGGCCCGGTAGGCGGCGAGCGCCTCGGGCGCGAACAGCGCGGTGTGTGCCCCGAAGAGGAACGTCTCCGGGGCGCCCGCGATCATCCGCTCCGCGACCGGGTACGGCTGGGCCAGGAGGAACCAGCGCCACAGCTGTCTGGCTCCCGGCGCGTCCACCGCGTCCAGCGCGTCCGCCGTCGGCACGATGTCGAGCACCGCGAGCCGGCCGACGCGCTCCGGATGGTCCAGGGCCAGCCGGTAGGCGCACCGGGCGCCCCGGTCGTGGCCCGCGACGTCGAAGCGGTCGAAGCCCAGCTCGCCCATGACCCGGACCAGGTCGTCGGCCATGGCGCGTTTGCCGTACGGCGACGGGCCCTCGCCGGTCCGGACGGCCCGCCGACTCTCCCCGTACCCCCGCAGGTCGGTGGCCACGACGGTGAACTCCGTGGTCAGCAGGGGTGCGACGGCATGCCACATCGCGTGCGTCTGCGGAAATCCGTGCAGCAGCAGGAGCGGTGGCCCTTCGCCCGCCCTGCGGACGTGCACGGGGCCGCCGTCGGCCCCGGCGACGGTCAGCGAATCGAATCCCTCGAACAGCGCCATCGGGCCAGGATAAACAGTCTGCGGCTCCTCTGGAATTCATTGCGGATGCTGTTATTCGCAGTCACAGGATGGCCGGTGCACCGCCTCGAAAATTGCCATTGACGGAATCGAACCGGCATTCCTATTCTGCGTCAGGAATTTTGAATTCAATCTTTCCGAAGTCCTTCTTCTCCGGTCGAAAGAGCTGCTCATGAAGCAGAAGTACTCCACCGACATGAGCCCGTCGGAGCGCGCCGCACTGTGGCGGCAGCGCCTCTTCGAGGCCGAGGCAGGCCTGACGCGGTATCTCACCGAGACCCGCGGCGGCCAGGACATCGACGACTGGATCGCGGTGCGTTCGGAGATCTTCGCCGACCTGCCGGGCCGGGGCGCCGATACCGATGCCGGCACCGACGACTGGCAGCGTGTCTTCTTCCGTGCCCAGGCCCTGATGGAACGGTTCCTGGTCTCCCGGTACGGGCACGGTGAGCTGGCCGCCTGGGCACGGGCCGGCGCCGAGGTCCACCGCTATGTCGAAGCCGGTCACGGCCGCGGCGCGCTGGACCCGGTCCTCCGGGTGGCCCGCCAGGCCGAGTTGTACGGATCGCGCTACCGCATCGTCGCGGACGGCGCCGAGCGCGCCGCGCTGGAGATCTCGCACTGTGCCATCTGGGACTACCGCGAGCAGGCACGCGCCCGAGGTGTGCGGCTGACGCTCGCGTCGCCCTGCGAGTACTGCGTGCACGCCACCGGCGCCAACATCGCCGCCAAGGGATTTGCCGCACGCCATGAACTCACCGAGGGCCCCGATGGCCCCGGTTGCATCTGGGAGGCGCAATGTGCGGCATAGCCGGGTGGGTCGACCGGGACCGCGATCTGCGGACCGAGGCGCGGACCGTGCGGGCGATGACCGACACGATGGTGCTGCGCGGCCCCGACGCCGGAGACGTCTGGCTCTCCGAGCATGCCGCTCTCGGCCACCGCCGGCTCGCCGTCATCGACATCGAGGGCGGCAGCCAGCCGATGGAGGCCCGCGACGGCGACGGCCGGGTGCTGGCCGCGATCACCTACAGCGGCGAGGTCTACAACTTCCGGGAGCTGCGGGCCGAACTCACCGCGCTGGGGCACCGCTTCCGTACCGGCTCGGACACCGAGGTGGTGCTGCGGGCCCACCTCCAGTGGGGCGAGGCCGCGGTGCCCCGGCTGACCGGGATGTTCGCGTACGCCGTCTGGGACGTCTCCCGGCAGGAGCTGCTGCTGGTCCGTGACCGGCTCGGGGTGAAACCGCTGTACTGGACGGCAGGTGACCGCCATCTGCTGTTCGGTTCGGAACCGAAGGCCGTCCTGGCCAACCCGCTCTTCACCGCCGAGACGGACGCTGAGGGGCTGGCCGAGCTGTTCGCGGTGCCGTCCGCGCCGACACCGGGCCACACCGTGTTCCGGGGGCTGCGGACGGTACGCCCAGGGCACACCGTGCGGTTCGGTCCGGCGGGCGTGAGCGAGCGGGCGTACTGGACCCTGGAGACCCGGCCGCACACCGACGACCTCGACACCACCGCTGCCCGGGTGCGCGAGCTGCTGACCGACGCCGTGCAACGCCAGCTGGTGAGCGACGTTCCTCTGGGGCTGCTGCTCTCCGGCGGGCTCGACTCCTCCACGCTGACCGCGCTGGCGGCGGACGACGCGGACGGCGACAAGGTGGCGACGTTCTCGGTGGACTTCCCGCCGGACGAGCAGCCCGAGCGGCTGGGCGACTGGAACCGGGACAGCGACGCGCCGTACATCCAGGAGCTGGCGGACCGGCTCGCCACCACGCACACGGCGGTGACGGTGCCGGGCAGCGAACTGCTGGCGCACCGCTCCATCGGGCTCCAGGCCCGTGACCGGCCCGGCTGGGGCGAGCCGGACGTCTCGCTGTACCTGCTGTTCAAGGGGGTGCGGCGGCATGTCACGGTCGCGCTGTCCGGGGAGGTGGCCGACGAGGTGTTCGGCGGCTATCCGTACTTCCACCACGACCGTCCGCTCGACACCTTCCCCTGGCTGGGCGGCGGGCCGTCCCCGGCGGGCCTGTTGCGGCCGGATGTCGCGGAGTGGGTCCGGCCCGGGGAGTACGCCGCCCGGCGGTTCGGCGAGGCGCTCGCCGAAGTCCCGCATCTGGAGGGCGAATCGGGCCAGGAGCGGCGTGCACGGCAGATCTCCTATCTGGCCCTGACCCGCTGGCTCCCCGCTCTGCTGGACCGCAAGGACCGGATGAGCATGGCGGCGAGCCTGGAGGTGCGGGTGCCGTTCGCGGACCACCGGCTCGTCGAGTACCTGTGGAACGTGCCCTGGTCGCAGAAGAACGCGGGCGGTGTGCCCAAGGGGCTGCTGCGGCGGGCTGTCGGTGATCTGCTGCCCGCGAGCGTGCTGCACCGGCCCAAGAGCGGCTACCCGGCCAGTTCCGCGCCCGGGTACGGGCGGACGCTCCGGGCACTGGCCGAGGATCTCGTGCAACGGAACGGCCCGGTCTTCGACCTGGTGGACCGGGACGCGGTCAAGCGGCATCTGGCGGCGGGAACCCCGCTGCCGGGGCCGCGTGCCGCACCGCACCCGACCGGTGGGCTGGACCACCTGCTGGCCGTGGACCGCTGGCTCGACACCTACGGGGTGAGGGTGCGATGAGCCTCACGACCGGCCGCGAGCCGACGGCGGAGGAGTATCTGGCCGCCGCCCGGACGTTCCCCACCGGGGTGACCGTCGTGGCCACCCGCTACCGGGACGGCACGCCCGCCAAGACCGTCTCCGCCTTCGCCTCGCTCTCCCTGGACCCGCTGCTGATCGCCGTGGCGATCGGCCGGCACAGCCCGCTGATCTGGGCGGCGCGCGCCTCCGGTGTGCTGTCGGTGAACGTCCTGCGCCACGACCAGCAGGAGGTCGCCGACTACTACGCGGCGCCCGAGCGCGGCCGGGCCCAGCCGCCCCCGGTGGGCCTGCGGCGGGAGCGTACCGGTGCGCCCGTCCTCGACGACTGCCTGAGCTGGTTCGACTGCCGGCTGGTCACCGTGACACCGGGCGGGGACCACGCACTGCTCATCGGCCAGGTCGTCGGGGTGCGGACCGGCAGCGGTCCGCCGCTCGTGCACCACGCCGGCCGCTATCGCGGCCTCAGCCATCTCACACACCACGGGACACCGCCGCCCCGGACCCCTCTCCCGCATCAGCAAGGGACCTGACGATGACCTCCTCTCTCACCTCGGCCGTCGAACCGCTCGGCGTACTCGACGGCGCACGTTTCCGGGCCGGTCTCGACGACGGTCGCAGTGTGTGGCTGGACGGCGAAGAGATCAAGAACGTGGCCGGGCACCCGGCGTTCGCCGCCCCGGTCGCCGAGCTCTCCCGGCTGCTCGACCTCCAGCACGACCCGGCCCACCGCGACCTCCTCACCGTCGAGGACCCGGAAACGGGTCTGCGTATCGGCCGCGGCTACCATCCGCCGCGCACCGCAGAGGAGTTGAGGGCCGCCCGGGACAGTGCCGAGGTGTGGATGCGGGAGTCCTGGGGCCAGCACGGCCGCTCCCCCGCCTTCATGTCCTCCATCGCCGTCGGCCTGCTGGACTTCCGGCACCGGCTGGAGACCAGCCGGCCCGGTTTCGGCGCGAACGCGCAGGCGTACCACCGCTTCGCGGCCTCGCGCGACCTGCTGCTGACGCACGCGCTGGGCGATCCGCAGATCGACCGGTCGGCCAGTCCGGTGGACCACCCGGACCACGCGCTGCGGGTGCTGCGCGAGGACAGCGCCGGGATCGTGGTCCGCGGGGCCAAACAGCTCACCACGCTCGCACCGTTCGCCCACGAGGTGCTGGTCTACCTCTCGGCCTCGTTCGCCCAGCGCGGCGCCGAGGAGTTCGTACTGTGGTTCGCGCTGCCGCTGAACGCGCCGGGGCTGCGCATCCTGTGCCGCGAGCCGTTCGGCACCGAACCGCACGGGCATGCCCATCCCTTCGCGCGCCGGTACGACGAACAGGACGCGATGCTGTTCTTCGACGACGTGACCGTGCCGTGGGACCGGGTGTTCCTGCTCGGCGACGGCGCGCTGGCCCGTGAGGGGCTCGGCCGGATCAACGCGTGGAGCCAGTACATCGGCCAGGTCCGCTACCGCGAGCGGCTGCGCACCCTGCTGGGGGTCGGCTCGCTGCTCGCGGAGTCGATCGGGGTCGACGGGTTCCGCAACATCCAGGAGGACCTGGGGGAACTCGCCGGGTACGCCCAGGTGCTCGACCACTTCCTGGATGCCGGGGAGGCCACCGCGTACCGCACCGACAGCGGGCTGCTGGCCCCCGGGCCGACACCGGCCGCCGCGGTGTGGGCGGCGCAGGTGGCCGGGCGCGCGGTGGGGATCGTACGGGGCATCGGACAGTCGGGAATCCTGATGCAGCCCACCGAGAACGATCTGCGGTCGGCCGAGCTGCGGCCGCTGCTGGACCGCTACATGCGCGGCAAAGGCATCGACGCCGCGCACAAGTCCCGGCTGTTCAGGCTCGCCTGGGACCTGACGGCCGACAGCTTCGGGCAGCGGCAGGACCTGTACGAGTACGTGCACCGGGGCGACCTCGCGCGCAACCGGATCAACCTGTACCGCAACCACGATCTGTCGGCGGTGCGCGAGCGCATCGCGGCACTCATCGACGCCCCGCTGTGAAGGGACCGCTCCGACATGACCGACGACATACTCGACCGCGCCCGCACCCTCTCCGGGTACGACGACGTCAGCCGGATCCGGCAGGCGCAGGACCATGGCTGGGTCCTCGGTCTCGCGCCGGGCACTCCGCGCACCCTCCTCGATCTGGGCTGTGGGACGGGGGCGTTGCTGGAGGCGGCGCTGGACCGCTGGCCGGACGCGGCGCGCGCGGTGGGGATCGACGGTTCCGGCCACCGGGTCCGCGAGGCCGGGGTGCGCCTGGCCGGACGGGCCGAGCTGCTGACCGGGGACCTGCTGAGTCTGCCGGCCCTGGACGACCGGTTCGACGTGGCGTTCATGACGTCCGTGCTGCACTGGCTGCACCCGGACGAGGACCGGGCCTTCGCCTGGATCGCCGCCCATCTGGCGCCCGGCGGCGCCTTCGTCCTGACGACACATCACCCGGCGACGGACGGTGCGGGTCTCGGGGGTGAGGATGTCGTCGCCGTCGACGCCCTGCGGTCGCTCGGGGCCCCGGACGACCTGTCCGGGGTCGTGCCGATGGGAGTACGGGCCCGGCCGGCGAAGGACGTACGGGCCCTGCTGGAGCGGCACTTCACGATCGAGGAGTCGCACGAACGGACGGCGCCGGTGCGGGCCGCCGATGCCCGGCAGTACCGGGACTTCCACGCCGCCACGTTCGGCACGTACTTCAGCCGGCTGCTCCCCGACGACCGGCAGACGGAGTTCTTCGACGCGGTCGGCCGGGCCGCCGCCGCCCGGACTGCGGAGCACGGGGAGGTCTACCGCATCACGGTGCGTGCCTGGCGCGCCGTGCGGCTCCCCCGCTGACTCCGCGCCCCTCACTCCCCACTCCTCTGTCGCACCTCTCTGAACGGAGCTTCCGTGCCCACACGCCGGTCCTTCCTCCTGCTGTCCGCCGGTGCCCTGACGGCGGCCGGCCTCACCGCCTGCTCCACGGCCGAGCCCTCCCCGGGTGCGGGCGGTGCGCCGCGCGACGGCGGGACGCTCACCTTCGCCACCGATGTCGAGCCGGACAACTTCGACCCGCACGTCTCCCCGGCCGACATCGTGGGGGTGCTGCTGCGCAATGTCTTCGACTCCCTGGTGGCGCAGCGCCAGGACGGCGGTTTTGAACCGTGGCTGGCCAGGGAGTGGGAGGTGTCGGACGACGGGCGGGCGTACACCTTCCGGCTCCGGGACGACGTGGAGTTCACCGACGGCACTCCGTTCGACGCGGCGGCGGTGAAGGCGAACTTCGACCACATCGTCGCCCCCGCCACCAAGTCCCAGTACGCGGCCACGCTCATCGGCCCGTACGCGCGCACGGACGTCGTGGACCGGCACACGGTGACGGTCCGGCTGAAGAAGCCGTACGCCTCGTTCCTGCACGCCGTGTCGACCACGTATCTCGGCTTCCACTCGCCCGAGGCGCTGCGTGAGCGGCCGGGCGAACTGGCGGCGGGTGGTGGCGCCTCGGTCGGCACGGGGGCGTTCACCTTCGTCTCGCGCGTCAAGGGCCAGCGGCTCGTCTTCGCCCGCAACGCCTCCTACGCGTGGGCGCCCGCCTCCGCGAAGAACGACGGTCCCGCCCATCTGGAGCGGCTGGTCGTCACGTTCCTGCCGGAGAACGCCACCCGGGTCGGCGCGGTGACCTCCGGCCAGGCGGATGTCGCCGACGCCCTGCCGGCCAACCGGATCGCCGCGCTGAAGTCACAGCCGGGCCTCTCCATCAGCAGCCACGACTCGCCCGGCATCGTCTACTCGTACTTTCTCAACACCGAACGCGCCCCGTTCGACCAGCGGGACGCCCGGCTCGCCGTGCTGCACGCCGTCGACACGGAGGCCATCACCAAGGCCGTCTTCGCGGGTCAGTACCGGCGGGCCTGGGGCCCGCTCAGCCCGTCCACACCCGGCTACGCCGCCGCCGTGGAGAACAGCTGGAAGCACGACCCGGCGCGGGCGGGCGCGCTGCTCGACGGACTCGGCTGGACCGGCCGTGACGCCGACGGCTACCGGACCAGGGACGGCAGACGGTTCCGGCTGACCCTGCTGTACGTCCCGGCGTACACCAAGTCCGAGCGGCGCACCTTCGACACCGCGGTCCAGGACGACCTCAAGAAGGCGGGCATCGAGCTGGTCCTCAAGCCGCTGGACGCGGGCAGCTACACCCCTGTGCGCGATCGTGGGGAGTACGACATCATCGCCTTCGCCTGGGGCGGCTCGGACCCGGACCTGCTGCGCACGGTCTTCCATTCCGGGAGTCAGCTCGCGGACGGCGGGGCGAACGGCTCCCGGCTGCACGACCCACGCATCGACGGCTGGCTCGACACGGCGACCGCGACCACCGGGCGCAAGGAGCGCGAGGCGCTGTACGCGAAGGTGCAGGAGCGGATCGTGGCGCAGGGCTACGCGCTGCCCGCCTTCGTCGGCACCCGCCAGCTGGGGGTCCGGGGCCGGGCGCACGACGTGGCGTTCGACGCCTCTGCGTGGCCGCTGTTCCAGGGCGCGTGGGTGGACGGCAGCTGATGTCCGTCATGCGTCGGTGGGCGGTGCCCGTGGTGCGCCGGCTCGGCTCGGGGGTGCTGGTGCTGTGGGGCGCGGCCACCGTCTCGTTCCTGGTGCTGCACCTCGTTCCGGGCGATGTGGTGGACACGGTGCTCGGCCCCTCGACGGCTGCTACGCCCGAGCTGCGTGAGCGGATCCGGGCCGACTACGGACTCGGGGATCCGCTGCCGGTGCAGTATCTGCGGCAGCTGGCCGGTCTGCTGACCGGTGATCTGGGCCGCTCGTACCAGCAGGGTCTGCCGGTCGGCGATGTGCTGGCGGGTCAGATCGGGCCCACGGTGGAGCTGGCGCTCGCGGCGACGGTGCTGGCGCTGCTGATCGCGTTCGTGGCGGCCGTCGCCACCGCGGGCCGGGGCCGGGCCGCCCGCGCGGTGGCTTCGGGTCTTGAGCTGCTCGCGGTGTCCGTGCCGTCGTACTGGCTCGGCATCCTGGCGTTCACGTTCCTGTCGTACCGCTTCCGGCTGCTTCCGGCGGCGGGCGATCAGGGTCCGGCGGCGTTGGTCCTGCCCGCGCTCACCCTCGCGCTGCCGATCGGCGGGGTGCTGGCCCGGGTCGTGCGGCAAGAGCTCGACGAGGCGCTGGCCAGGCCGTTCGCGCTGACGGTTCGGGCCCGGGGCGCGACCGAGCGGACGGTGTTGCTGCGGCACACCCTGCGTCATGCGGCGCTGCCCGTGGCCACGTTGTCCGGGTGGGTGGTCGGCAGCCTGCTGGGCGGGGCGGTGCTCACCGAGACGGTGTTCGCCCGGCCGGGCCTCGGCCGGGTGCTGGTGACGGCGGTGACGTCCAAGGACATCCCCGTGGTCACCGCGCTGGTGCTGTTGTCCGCGGCGGCGTTCGTCGTGGTGAACCTGCTGGTGGATCTCGCCTATCTGGTGATCGATCCGCGGCTGCGTACGGAAGGGGCGGGCGTATGAGCGTGGTCGCGCGGACATGGGGCGGGCCGGCCGGCGGGAGGGTAGGCCGGCGGGTGGCCCCGGCGGTGGCCGCGGCGGTGCTGGTTCTGCTGGGCGTGGCGGTGGTCTTCCCCGGGCTGCTCGCCCCGCACCCGCCGAACGACACGGATGTGGTGTCGGCGTTCCGGCCACCCGGCGGCGGGCACCCGTTCGGCACGGACGAGCTGGGACGCGATGTGCTGTCCCGGGTGGTGTACGGGGCGCGCCCGTCGCTGGCGATCGGGCTCGGTGCGACCGCGCTCGGCGTGCTGGCCGGCCTCGCCATCGGGCTGCTGGCGGCCACGGGTCCGCGCGTGGTCGACCGGGCGCTGATGCGTGGTCTCGATGTGCTGCTGGCCTTTCCCGAACTGCTGCTGGCGCTGCTGGTGGTCACGGTCGTGGGTTCGGGTACGGCGAACGTGCTGGTGGCGATCGGCATCGCGGCCGTGCCCACGTACGCGCGGCTGGTGCGGGGCCAGGCGCTGCCGGTCATCGGGTCCCCCTACGCGGAGGCGGCCGTGGTGCTGGGGGTGCGGCGGCCGGTGATCGTGCTGCGGCATGTGCTGCCCAATGTGACGGGGCCGCTGCTGGTCCTGGCCACCATCGGCACCGGGACGGCGGTGATCTCCGGTTCGGCGCTCAGCTTCCTGGGGCTCGGCACCCCTCCACCGGCCGCCGAGTGGGGGTCGATGCTGTCGGACGGCCGGGAGTTCCTGGCGACCGCGTGGTGGACGGCGACCTTCCCGGGGCTGGCGATCGTCGCGGTGGTCCTCTCGGTGACGGTACTGGTCCGGTCGCTGCGGTCCCGTACGCCGAAGGGGGCCGGGGCATGAGCGCGCTGCTGACCGTCGAGAACCTCGATGTGCGCTTCGGGCCGCGGCGCGGTGGAGCGGGGGCGGCCCCGGTCCATGCCGTGCGGGACGTCAGCTTCTCCGTCGCCGCGGGCGAATGCCTGGCCCTGGTCGGGGAGTCGGGCTCCGGCAAGAGCACGGTGGCGCGTGCCCTGCTCGGGCTCGCCGGTGCCGGGGCGCGGACGAGTGCGCGGACCCTGCGGGTGGACGGGCGGGACGTGACCGGGTTCGGGGCGCGCGAATGGCGCTCCGTGCGGGGCCGGGTCGTCGGGCTGGTCGCCCAGGACGCGCTGGTGTCGCTGGACCCGCTGCGCCGGATCGGGGCCGAGATCGCGGAACCGATGCGGCTGCACGGTACGGCGGAGCGGTCGCGGATCGGTGCGCGGGTCGTCGAGTTGCTGCGCCGGGTGGGCGTCCCCGATCCGGAGGCTCGGGCGACGCAGTATCCGCATGAGCTCTCCGGAGGGCTGCGGCAGCGGGCCCTGATCGCCTCGGCGCTGGCCGCCGGCCCCCGGCTGCTGATCGCGGACGAGCCGACCACCGCCCTCGATGTGACCGTGCAGGCGCAGATCCTCGATCTGCTCGCCACGGCGAAGGAGGACGGCACGGGGCTGCTGCTGATCAGTCACGACCTCGGTGTCGTGGCGCGGATCGCGGACCGCACGGCGGTGCTGAGACGGGGCGAGGTCGTGGAGACGGGGCCGACGCCCGCACTGCTCGCCGCGCCCCGGCACCCGTACTCCCGCGCCCTGGTGGCGGCGTCCGTGCTGCGTTCCCCGCCGCGCGCCCCGAAGCGGACCGGGACCGTGCTGGAGGTGGACGCGGTGTCGCTGTCGTACGGGGCGCGCACGGCGGTCCGCGAGGTCTCCTTCACACTGCGCGCGGGTGAAACGGTCGGGCTGGTCGGTGAGTCGGGCTCCGGCAAGAGCACCGTGGCCCGGCTCGCGACCGGTCTGCTGCGACCGCACTCCGGCACCGTGCGGCTGGACGGCGAGCCGTGGTCCGAGCTGCCCGAACGCCTGCGGCGGCCGCGCCGGGCCCGGATCCAGCTGATCCACCAGGACCCGTACAGCGCCTTCGATCCGCGCTTCACGGTGTCCCGGATCATCGCCGAGGGCATCCCGCGCCACGAGGACCGGGCCGCCCGCACCCGCGAACTCCTGGGCCTGGTGGGTCTCGGCCCCGAACATCTGCACCGCCGCCCCGACCAGCTCTCCGGCGGCCAGCGCCAACGCGTCGCCATCGCCCGTGCCCTGGCCCCGTCCCCCGGCGTCCTGGTGTGCGACGAGCCGGTCTCGGCACTCGACGCCTCGGTGCGGGCACAGGTCCTGGATCTGCTGGACGACGTCCAGCAGCGCCTGGGCACGGCCCTGTTGTTCGTCTCGCACGATCTGTCGGTGATCCGGCGGATCAGCGACCGGGTCCTGGTGATGAAGGACGCGGAGGTGGTGGAGGAGGGCACGGCCGAGGAGGTGTTCGACGCACCGCGGCACCCGTACACGAAGTCGCTGCTCGCGGCCGCCCTCACGGCCGGTACGGATGCCGCCCCTCCCGGAGTGCCTACGCGTCCCGGTACGCCTCCAGCAGCCGCAGCCAGACCTCGCTGATCGTCGGGTACGCGGGGACGGCGTGCCAGAGCCGCTCGATGGGGACCTCGCCCGCGACCGCGATCGTCGCCGAGTGCAGCAGCTCGCCGATGCCCGGTCCGACGAAGGTGACGCCGAGCAGGATCTCCCGGTCGAGGTCCACGATCATCCGGGCGCGGCCCCGGTAGCCGTCCGCGTACAGGCCGGAGCCGGCCACCGCGGCGAGGTCGTGGTCGACGGCGCGTACCCGGTGTCCGGCCTGCTCGGCCTCGGCGAGGGTGAGGCCGACCGAGGCGGCCTCCGGGTCGGTGAAGACGACCTGGGGGACGGCCGCGTGGTCGGCGGTGGCCGCGTGGGCGCCCCAGCGGTCGGTCTCCAGCAGCGGTACGCCGGCGGCGCGGGCGGCGATCGCGGCGCCCGCGATGCGCGCCTGGTACTTCCCCTGGTGGGTGAGGAGCGCCCGGTGGTTGACGTCCCCGACCGCGTAGAGCCAGCTGGTGCCCTCGACACGGCAGCTGTCGTCGACGGTGAGCCAGGAGCCGGACGCCAGGCCCACCGTCTCCAGTCCGAGGTCGTCGGTGCGCGGGGCCCGTCCGGTGGCGAAGAGGATCTCGTCGGCCTCGACGTGCCCACCGCCCGCCAGCTCCACGGTGACCGGGCCGTCCGGGACCGCGCGCCATACGGCGGCGACCGAGACCCCGGTGCGGAGGTCGGTGCCCGCCTCGGTGAGGGCCTGACCGACCAGTTCGCCGGCGAAGGGCTCCATCTTCGGCAGGAGTCCCTTGCCGCGGATCAGCATCGTCACCCGGGCGCCGAGGGCCTGCCAGACGGTGGCCATCTCCACCCCGACCACTCCGCCGCCGACGATCACGAGCCGGCCCGGCACCTTCTTGGCGCTGGTCGCCTCCCGGCTGGTCCAGGGGCGGGCCCCGTCGACGCCGGGGAGGTCGGGCACGACGGCGCGGCTGCCGGTGCAGACGGCGACGGCGTGGCGGGCGGTGAGCCGGTGCCCGGTGCCGTCGGGCGCGGTGACGGACACCGCCTTCACGCCGGTGAGTCTGCCCCGGCCGCGGTAGAGGTCCGCGCCGATGCCCTCCAGCCAGGCGACCTGGCCGTCGTCCTTCCAGTGCGATGCGTAGGTGTCGCGGTGGGCGAGGACCGCCGCGGTGTCCAGCGGCCCCTGGACGGCGTCGCTGAGGCCCGGGACGCGGCGGGCGTCGGCGCGGGCTACCACCGGGCGCAGCAGGGCCTTGCTGGGCATGCAGGCCCAGTAGGAGCATTCGCCGCCGACGAGTTCCGCCTCGACGACCGCGGCGCTCAGCCCGGCGGCCCGCGCCCGGTCGGCGACGTTCTCGCCCACCGGACCCGCTCCGATCACCACGACGTCGTACTCGGCGTTCTGGGAAGCATCTGTCATGGGAACAGTCTGGTCGCGGGTGTGCGCGGCGGCCACATGGGCAGGCGGAATAGGGCAGGTGCAGGCACCGTTGTCCGGACAGGTCCGAGCGGGCACAGGAAGAGGTAACAAACACATGAGCACCGTTGAGCTCACCAAGGAAAACTTCGATCAGGTCGTCAGTGGGAACGACTTCGTCCTGATCGACTTCTGGGCTTCCTGGTGCGGCCCGTGCCGGCAGTTCGCGCCGGTCTACGACGCGGCTTCGGAGCGCCATGACGACCTGGTCTTCGCCAAGGTCGACACGGAGGCGCAGCAGGAGCTGGCGGCGGCCTTCGAGATCCGGTCCATTCCCACGCTGATGATCGTCCGGGAGAACGTGGCGGTGTTCGCGCAGCCCGGGGCGCTGCCGGAGGCGGCGCTTGAGGATGTGATCGGGCAGGCGAGGAAGCTGGACATGGACGAGGTCCGCAAGTCCATCGAGGAGCAGCAGAAGGGGCAGGAATAGGGCCTGCGCGCTCCGTGTGGCGACGGTGAGGGCCCGGCCGGTCGGCCGGGCCCTCACCGTGTACGGGAGCGTGGGGCGGCTTCAGCTGTCGGCGCCGGTTGCGGTGTCCCGCTCCTTGACCCGGGCCGAGAGGCCGTAGGACAGCTCGGCTCCGTCGACCAGCAGGGCCTCGACCGAGCGTGTCGCGGGGTCGATGTCCGCGACGATGCCTTCGCCGGCGTACCGGGGGTAGCCGGATGCCCCCGTCTCGCCGGTGGCCGCCACCACCGCCGAGCGGATGGCGCCGCCGGACTCGGGGGCGTCGGTGGTGTCCTCGGCGAACCCGGGGACCAGCAGGATCTCGTAACTCTGCGGATGGCTCATGGTCATGACGCTAGGCAAGCGGCACGCGGTCCGCACGTTGCCGCGCTGCCGCACGGTGCGGCCCGGCCGTCGGGTCCGGCCCCGGCGCCTCAGGCGGACTCGCGCCGGACGGCCCTGACCCGCAGCAGGTCGTGGTGTTCCGGGGCGCCGCCGGGGTCCCGCACCAGCCGGTCCACCAGGTCCGCCAGTGGCTGCGCCGTGGCCAGCTCCATACGTACGGTGCTGAGCCGGGGCCGCAGCAGCCTGCCCAGCATCAGGTCGTCGGCGCCGATCACGGCGGTCTCGCGGGGCACGTCGATGCCCGCGTCCTGAAGGGCCCGCATCAGGAGCATCGCGTAGTCGTCGTTGTAGGCGAACACGGCGTCGAGGTCCAGGGTGCGCCAGCGGGCGGCCAGCCGGGCTGCCGACTCCTCGTCGTACCGCAGCGCCAGCGGTTCCACCCGGGCCCCGTGGGGAAGGGCGGCCTGCCGGGCCCCGGTCAGCCGGGGTTCGGCGAACAGGCCGGGTCCGCGGTCCTCGGGCATGACCACACCGATGCGGCGCCGGCCGCTCTCCAGCAGATGTCCCACCGCGCAGGCGCCGACCTCCCGCTGGTCCATGACCAGTGCGTGGGCGCCCGGCACCGGCCGCGGGCCGAGGGTGATCACGGCCTTGGCCCCGGACCGCCGGAGCACGGATATCCCGTTCGGGGTGAGGTCGATCGTGCCGGGAGCGATGACGGCGACCGGGCGGAGTTCGGCCCAGGCCCGGGGTGCGTCGTCGGGGTCCAGGCCGGTGCTGCCGTACTGGACGACGGTGTATTCGAGTCGGCGCAGCCCCGATTCCAGCTCGTGGAAGAAGCGGTGGTGGAGCGGGGAGGCCGGGAGGTTCACGGTGGGCAGCAGCACCATGCGGGTGTGTCCGGCGCGCAGGCTCCGGGCCGCGGCGTGCGGCACGTAGCCCAGTTCGGTGGCGGCCTCCCTGACCCGGCGACGAGTGGTGTCGCTGATCCGTACGGAGGCGTTGTTGTTCAGCACGTACGAGACGGTGGCCCTGGAGACCCCGGCGCGCCGTGCGACGTCGGCGCTGGTGGGGACGGGGCGTTCGGTGGGCTGGTTCGGTAACTGGCTCATGGCGTCGGGCAGTCTTCCAGACCCGTGGTGCGTGGGTACGCTCCGGGGCATGGATGAATCCTCGATGGTGGGGCTGCTCGGCCGGGTGACCGGAACGGTGGGGCCGGGGCTGGTCGGCGAGGTGATGGTACGGATCCGGGGCGGCGCCGAGCACTTTCTCGCGCATCCGGCCTCGGCGCGGGAGCGCATCGAGGTGGGCACGGTGGTGACGGTGATCGAGCATCTGCCGCCGCGCACGGTCTATGTGGCTCCCGCGTACGGGAGTTGAGGCCCGCGCGCGGGCTTCTTGACGGCATTCGTCGTCAAGAATTCGGCAAGGATCCGCACGCGTCTTCTGCACCGTCGCGAGCAGGAGAAGACTCCCGTGTCCAGCGGCGCCGGCGGGGTGCCGCGATAAGGGGGCGCATGCCGATGGTCATCGGCGTCACGGCGGGTCTCGTACTCGCCGCCATCATGGTGCTGTTCGGTCTGTTCAAACTGATGTGGCGGGTGGCCGAGCCGAACGAGGCACTGGTCATCTCGGGGTCCAAGCACCGGACCGAGGGCCTGGGGCAGGGCATGGGGTTCCGGATCGTCACCGGTCACGGCACTCTCGTCCTGCCCGGGGTCCAGGCGGTGCGGAAGATGTCACTCGATCTCAACGAGACCGAGCTGTCCGTCGACTGCGTCACGCATCAGGGGATTCCCCTGCGGGTGCGGGGCGTCGTCATCTTCAAGGTGGGCGACGACTTCGTGTCGATCGCCAACGCGGCCCGCCGTTTCCTCGATCAGCAGAAGCTGATGGCGGAGCGGGTGCACAACGTCTTCGCGGGTCATCTGCGGTCCATCGTGGGCGGGTTGACGGTCGAGGACATGATCCGGGACCGGGAGAAGCTCACCGGGCAGACCCGGGCCGCGTGCGGTACCGAGATGGAGAAGCTCGGGCTCATCGTCGACTCGCTCCAGATCCATGAGATCGAGGACCCGACGGGCTACATCAAGAACCTGGCGATGCCGCACGCGGCGGCCGTGCAGCGGGACGCCCGGATCGCGCAGGCCGAGGCCAACCGGCTGGCCACCGAGGCGGAGCAGCAGGCCGCCGCCCGGATGTCGGAGGCGACCCGGGACAGCGAGATCCTCCAGGCCGGGTACCAGGCCGAGCGCGACAAGGCGGCGGCGAGCTCCCGGCAGGCGGGTCCGCTGGCCGACGCGGCGGCCCGGCAGGAGGTCGTGGTCCAGGAGACCAGGGTCGCCGAACTGGAGGCCCAGCGGCGCGAGCAGCAGCTCCAGGCCGATGTGCGCAAGCCCGCGGACGCCCAGGCGTACGAGAAGCGCACGCTGGCCGAGGGTGAGCGCGATGCCCGGATCTCGGCCGCCGAGGCGAAGGCGCGGGAGACGGAGCTCGCCGCGGTCGCGGAGGCCAACCGGGTGAAGACGGCGGCACTCGCCGAGGCCGAGGCGACGAAGGCACGCGGCGCCGCCTCCGCGACGGCGACCCGGGCGACGGGCGAGGCGGAAGCCGCCGCCGCCCACGCCAAGGGGCTGGCGCTGGCGGAGTCGGCCCGCGCCAAGGGTCTCGCCGAGGCGGAGGCCATCAAGGCGCGGGCCGCGGCCCTGGCGGAGAATCAGGAGGCGGTCGTCGCCCAGCAGCTGGCCGAGAAGTGGCCGGAGATCGTGCAGGCGGGCGCGGGGGCCTTCGGCAGTGTCGACCACATGGTGCTGCTGAACGGGGCCGACGGCATGTCGGACATGTTCGCGAAGGCGCTGACCATGGGCGGCACGGGCCTGGGGCTGGCCCGGCAGCTGCTGGCGACGATGGGTCAGGGCGGCCCGGCGGAACCCGCGCCGCGGGTGAACGGAGTGGCACCGGCCACCCCGCCACCGTCGCGCGAGCGGATTCCGGTGACGGACGATCAGGAGGGCGGCTCGTCCTCCTGACCGGTCCGGACGGCGGCCGGTGCGCACCCCTCGTCCGGGGCGGGCACCGGCCCCGCTCCACGGAATCGGCCGGACAGGTCCTACGGTGTGGGGATGACCATCCAGCACCGTGAACAGAGCATCGACCACTCGGCGGACTTCCCGGGCCGCTCCGGCCCGACCGCCACCGCGGAGGCCGACCCGCGCGACGTGGGGCCGGTCCGCACCGCGTACGCCCCCGACCGGGACGGCGACCCCGACCCCGGGGAGATCGTCTGGACGTGGGTGCCGTTCGAGGAGAACGACGGGCGCGGCAAGGACCGGCCGGTCCTGGTGGTGGCGCGCGAGGCGGCGGGCACGCTGCTCGCCGTGCAGCTCTCCAGCAAGCGGCACGACCAGGACCGCGAGTGGGTGGCGCTCGGGGCCGGTCCCTGGGACAGCTCCGGCCGTCCGTCGTGGGTCGATCTGGACCGGGTGCTGCGGCTGCACGAGGACGGGATGCGGCGTGAGGCGTGCGCGCTGGACCGGGACAGGTTCGACCTGGTCGCCGACCGGCTGCGGGAGCTCTACGACTGGCGGTAACGGCTCGGCCCGACCGAGTCCGGCCGGGCCGGTCAGGTCGGGTCCTGAGGCCCCTCTCCACCGAACACCTGATCGAAGGCGGAACGGGTGACGGATCCGGGGCCCCGGTCGAGGATGCCGAAGACGATCTGCTCGAAGTGCCCGGCGAACCTGCCGCCATCCAGGAGCAGCGCCCGGAACACACCGGCCACCCGCGCCGGATCGTTGCGGAACACACCGCAGCCCCAGGCGCCCAGCACCAGCCTGCGGTACCCGCGCACCGCCGCGACCTCCAGCACCCGCTCCGCCCGGGACGCGAGCGCGGCGGGGATGCGGTGGGCCTCCTCGGGGGTGCGGCTGTGGATGACACCGGCGTTGGGCGCCGGGGAGGTCAGGAAGCCCGCGGTGTACGGGGTGTCGAGCAGCCGCCCCCGGTCGTCGCGGAACACCGGCACGCCCGGTGAGTGAATCACCCGGTCGGTGTAGAAGGCGCTGCGTTCGGCGCGGTGGTGGGCGTAGTAGTCGGGGGCGCGCAGCAGGGTGGCGTACAGGGCCGATCCCCGGCACAGGGCCTCTTCCTGGGCCTGTGCGCCGTTGAGGTATCCGCCGCCGGGGTTGCGGGCCGAGGCGTAGTTCAGCACGGCGACCTTGCCAGGGGCCTCGCCGGTCATCCGGAGCGCCGCCTGCAGGCTGCTCTCCGCGGTGACCTCGACGCGCGGGGTGCGGTCGGAGTCCAGTGCGGCGACCGGCACCGGCACCGGCTCCGGTCCGTACAGCCTGGTCGCCGAGAGTGCGGCGGTCAGCGCGCGCTCGATGCTCACCTCCCGGCCGTCCTGCGTGCGGTAGTGGCCGGCCTCGACGATGGCCTCGGTCTCACGCGCGATGGAGCGCAGCCGTGCGCTCATCGGTACTCCCCCGTGTGGTGCATACGGGACATGCTCGGCGCCCCCGTTCGATGGGCGCAACCGGTTTTCCTCGCGCGGGGGCGCTCTTGTGCGATCCATCCGTACGGGTTTGGGTGGTGGGGAGGCACCGAGAGAAGGAGGCCCGGCATGTCGTGCGACACCCCCGGGGACCACGGTCCGCCCGGCCAGCCCCCGCCCCTGGGCGAGGGAGAGGCCGAGGATTTACTGCGCTGCATCTGTTTCAAGACGGGACCGCCCCGCAAGGTCGGCGTAGAACTCGAATGGCTCATCCACGACCGGAATCATCCCCGCGTCCCCGTCCCGCACCACCGTCTCGAAGCGGCCGCCGACCTGCTGCGGGCCCTGCCCCTGAGCGCGGCGCTCACCTTTGAACCCGGCGGCCAGCTGGAGCTCAGCTCGCGCCCCGCCGACTCCCTGATGGCGTGTGTCGATGCCACCGCCGCCGATCTCACCGCCGTACGTGACGCCCTGGACCGAGTGGAGCTCGCACCGGTCGGTCTCGGCGTCGACCCGTGGCACCCGCCGCGCCGTCTGCTGCGCGAGCCCCGTTACGACGCGATGGAGGTCGCGCTCGACCGGTCGGGACCGGCCGGCCGCGCCATGATGTGCACCACCGCGTCCGTCCAGGTCTGCCTGGACGCCGGAGAGGAGGAACCCGGTCCGCTCGGCTACGGGCGGCGCTGGCAGCTGTGTCATCTGCTGGGCGCGGTCCTGGTGGCGGCGTTCGCGAACTCGCCCATCCGGCTGGGCCGCCCGACGCCGTGGCGGTCCGCCCGGCAGTCGCTCTGGGCCGACCTCGACCCATGGCGGCCGCTGGCACCGCCCGGCCTTCTGCCGCCGCGCGACGACTGGACCGCACATGTGCTGGACACCCCGGTGATGTGCATCCGGAAGGACGCGGGCCCGTGGGCCGTGCCTCGGGGGCTGACGTTCCGCGACTGGATCCGCACCGGCGCGCCCAGACCACCGGTGCGCGCCGATCTCGACTACCACATCAGCACGCTCTTCCCGCCCGTGCGCCCGCGCGGTCATCTGGAGCTGCGCATGATCGACGCCCAGCACGGTACGGACGGGTGGCTGGTGCCGCTCGCCGTCACCACCGCCATGTTCGACGACCCGGAGGCCGCCGAGACCGTGTACCGCACCGTGAAACCACTGGCCGAGACGGCCGGGGCGGAGCCGGCGCCACGCAATCCGCTCTGGGTCCGTGCCGCCCGCGACGGCCTGACCGATCCCGAGCTGGGGGCGGCGGCGGTCACCTGCTTCGAGGCCGCCCTGGCGGCACTGCCCCGGCTGGGGGCCTCGGACGCCGTGCAGAACGCCGTGGCCGGCTTCACCGACCGCTTCGTGGCCCGGGGCCGATGTCCGGCCGACGATCTCCCCGGGCTGCTCGCGTCGGCTCCGCCCGGCGGTCCGGGCCACCACTCCGAGGAGCCCTGCTCATGACCGACTCCCCCACCCCCATCGGATCCGCGCCCCACGAGGTGGACGCAGAGGCGCTGCGGCGGCGCGCCCTCGCCGCGCTGCTCACCGCCCGGGAACGCACCGCGCTGCTCACCGACAGCGTGGACGACGACGAACTGACCGCCCAGCACTCGCCGTTGATGTCCCCACTGGTGTGGGACCTCGCGCACATCGGCAATCAGGAGGAGCTGTGGCTGTTGCGCGGAGTGGCCGGGCGGGAGGCGCTGCGCCCGGAGATCGACGGGCTGTACGACGCCTTCGAGCATCCCCGGGCGGCCCGTCCCTCGCTTCCCCTGCTGCCGCCCGCCGAGGCGCGGGCGTACGCCGCGGAGGTGCGCGGCCGGGCCCTGGACGTCCTGGACGGCACCGCGCTGGAGGGCGGCCGTCCGCTGGTGCGGTCCGGGTTCGCCTTCGGCATGATCGCCCAGCACGAACAGCAGCACGACGAGACGATGCTGATCACTCATCAGCTCCGGTCGGGACCGGCCGTGCTGACCGCGCCCGTGCCGCCCGCCGCCTCCGACGCGGCGGACCTCCCCGCCGAAGTCCTGGTCCCTGGTGGCCCGTTCACCATGGGGACGTCCACCGAGCCATGGGCCCTGGACAACGAACGCCCGGCGCACGTGCGCGACGTACCGGGTTTCCTCATCGACACGACCCCGGTCACCTGCGGTGCGTACCAGGAGTTCATCGAGGACGGCGGCTACACCGAGCAGCGCTGGTGGGCGCCCGAGGGGTGGGCGATGGTCCGGGAACACGAACTGACCGCTCCCCTGTTCTGGCACCAGGACACGGGTCAGTGGCTGCGCCGCCGCTTCGGCATCACCGAGGTGGTGCCGGCCGGCGAACCGGTACTCCACGTCAGCTGGTACGAGGCGGACGCGTTCGCCCGCTGGGCGGGGCGCCGGCTGCCCACGGAGGCGGAGTGGGAGAAGGCGGCGCGCCACGACCCGGCTTCGGGGCGTTCCCGGCGCTATCCCTGGGGCGACGAGGACCCGGCGCCGGAACTGGCGAACCTGGGTCAGCGCCATCTGCGGCCCGCGCCCGCGGGGGCGTATCCGCGGGGCGGTTCCCCTTGCGGCGCACGGCAGTTGATCGGTGATGTGTGGGAGTGGACGTCGAGCGACTTCCTCCCCTATCCCGGCTTCTCGGCGTTTCCGTACCGCGAGTACTCCGAGGTGTTCTTCGGCCCGGCCCACAAGGTGCTGCGCGGCGGTTCGTTCGCCGTGGACCCGGTGGTCTGCCGGGGGACGTTCCGCAACTGGGACCTGCCGGTGCGGCGTCAGATCTTCTCCGGGTTCCGCACCGCGAGGGATGCCTGATGTGCCGTCATATCGCCTATCTGGGACCGCCGGTGCCCCTCGGTGAACTGCTGACACGACCGCCCCACTCCCTGGTGCGCCAGTCCTGGGAGCCCCGGCACCAGCGGTACGGAACCGTCAACGCGGACGGTTTCGGCGTCGGCTGGTACGCGGAAGGTGACCGGGTGCCCGGACGCTACCGGCGCCGGGGCCCTGTCTGGGGCGACGAGACCTTCGCCGACCTGGCCAGGGTGGTGCGCAGCACGGCGCTGCTCGCCGCCGTCCGGGACGCCACCGAGGCGGGCGCCGACGGCGAGGCGGCGGCCGCGCCCTTCGCCGCCGGGCCGCTGCTGTTCAGCCACAACGGTGCGGTGAAGGGCTGGCCGCACTCGGTGGCGCCGCTGGCCGCCGCGCTGCCGCCGGCCGAACTGCTCACCCTCACGGCGCGCTGCGACTCGGCGCTCGTCTGGGCCCTCGTACGGCACCGGCTGACCGACGGCGACGCACTGCCGCAGGCCGTCGCCGACACCGTGCTCGACGTGGCGGGCGCGGCGCCGGGGTCCCGGCTGAATCTGCTGCTGACCGACGGCTCGACGATCATCGCGACGGCCTGGGGCGACACCCTGTCCTATCTCGCCGAACCGGGCCTGCGCACGGTCGTGGCCTCGGAGCCGTACGACGACGATCCGCGCTGGCGCACGGTCCCCGACCGCACCTTGCTGACGGCGACCCGCACCGACGTTCTGCTGACCCCGCTCAAGGAGCCCGCCGAGTGAGTCCCTTTCTGCTGACCCGCACCCTGCCGGTGGACGCGACGGACGCGGCGCTGCGCGCCGATGTCCTGCACGGTCTGACCCGGCATCCTAAGACGCTGCCGCCCAAGTGGTTCTACGACGCGCACGGCAGTGAGCTGTTCGAGGAGATCACCCGGCTGCCCGAGTACTACCCGACCCGCGCCGAGCGGGAGATCCTGATCGGCCGCGCCGACGAGATCGCGCGGGCGTCCGGGGCGCGGACCCTGATCGAGCTGGGGTCCGGTTCGTCCGAGAAGACCCGGCACCTGCTGGACGCGCTGCCCGCGCTGCACAGCTATGTTCCGGTCGATGTGAGCGAGAGCGCGCTGCGCGGCGCCGCCGAGGCCCTGCTCGCCGAGCGGCCCGAGCTCTCCGTACACGCGTTGATCGCCGATTTCACGGGCGGGCTGGCACTGCCGGGCACGCCGGGGCCCAGGCTGATCGCGTTCCTGGGCGGCACGATCGGCAATCTGCTGCCCGACGGGCGGGCGGCGTTCCTGAAGTCCGTACGGTCGCTGCTCTCGCCCGGCGACGCGCTGCTGCTCGGCACCGATCTGGTGAAGGAGGAGAAGGTGCTGGTCGCCGCGTACGACGACGTGGCCGGGGTGACCGCCGAGTTCAACAGGAACGTACTGAAGGTCGTGAACCGGGAGTTGGGCGCGGACTTCGACCCGGCCGGTTTCGATCATGTGGCGCTCTGGGATCCGGAGCACGAATGGATCGAGATGCGACTGCGGGCCCGCCGGGCGCACACCGTGAAGATCCCGGCCCTGGATCTGCTGGTGGGTTTCGAGGCCGGTGAGGAGATGCGCACGGAGGTGTCGGCCAAGTTCCGCCAGGAGGGGGTCCGGGCGGAACTGGACACGGCCGGTCTGCGGCTGGATCAGTGGTGGACGGATTCCGGCGGCCGGTTCGCGCTGTCGTTGGCGACGGCGGTCTGAGCGCGGCGGGCCAGGGCGCGGCGGTCCGGCGGGCCGTCCGCCGGGATCGGCGGCAGGACGCGGATCTCGGCGGTCAGGCCCGCCGCCGTCACCACCCGCCACAGCGAGGCGACGAGCGGATCGTCGCCGACGAACGCGGCCGCACCGGCCGGGGCGGTGTGCTCCGCCGTCGCGTTGTGTCCTGCCGGGGTGGTGTGTTCTGCCGGGGCCGTGCGGTAGGTGATGCGTACCGGCACGACCGTGGCGTGCGCGTCGATCGCGGCCTGGAAGACGGCGGGGCCGAACCGGCCACCGGGGCCGCGCCCGCACCAGGTGGTGCCCTCCGGGAAGACGACCACGCGTGATCCGCCGCGCAGCGCCGCACCGATGGTCCGTACGGTCGCGGGCAGCGCGCGCAGGCGGTCGCGTTCGACGAAGAGCGTGCCGCCCCGTGCGGCGAGCGGGCCGAGCAGCGGCCAGCCGCGGATCTCGCTCTTGGCCAGCATCCGGCCGGGGAACACGGCCGCGACGAGCGGGATGTCCAGCCAGGAGATGTGGTTCGCGACGACGAGCGTGCCGGGTGTCCCGGGCGTCCTGTCGGGGGCGCCGGGTGTGCCGGGTGTGCCGACGATCCGGACCCGCACCCCGAAGGCGCGCACGACCCCGTACGCCCAGCGCCTGATCAGCCGCTCCCTGCGGGCCGCGCCGAGCAGTGGCAGGAGCGGGGCACCCAGCGCACCGGCCAGGATGCACGCGCACCCGGCGAGCAGCAGGGCCGCGGCGGCCGGCCGGCCGCGCACCCGGCCCTCGTGACCGGCGCAGGTGCGTGGGGTGCAGGGTGCGGTGGGCAGCCAGGGGTTCATCGCAGCGGGGCGAGGGAGAGGAAGTGGCGCAGGTAGCGCGGGTCGGTGCGGCGCAGCGAGAGCAGTACGTACAGGTCGGCGACGTTGAAGTCGGGGTCGTGGGCGGGCGCCCCGCACACCCGGGCGCCGAGGCGCAGATAGCCCCGGAGCAGCGGCGGAAGCGTGGCGAGTCCGGTGGGTACCGGCGCCCCTCCCCCGGTGGGCTGCCAGAGGCGGTGGGGGGTGACCCACTGGTCCTCGGGGGCCAGGTACTTGGTCCGTACGGTCTCCCATGCCCCGGCCGCCGCGATGCCGCCGTCGCCGAGGGGGATCGAGCAGCAGCCGGCCAGCCAGTTGTGCCCGGTGCGTTCCATGTAGCGGGCGAGTCCGGCCCAGATCAGCGCGATGACGGCGCCGTCCCGGTGGGCGGGGTGGACACAGGAGCGGCCGACCTCGACCAGGTCGTCGCGGATCGGGCCGAGCCGGCCGAGGTCGAACTCGCTCTCCGCGTAGAGGCGCCCGGCGATGCGCGCCCGGTCGGGCGGCAGCACCCGGTAGGTGGCGACGATGTCGCCGGTGGCCTCCTCCCGGACCAGCAGATGGTCGCAGTACGCGTCGAACGCATCGCTGTCCAGGCCGGGTTCGGGTCCTTCCATCCGGGCGCCGAACTCATTGGCGAAGACCAGGTGGCGCAGCCGCTGGGCGGCGCGGACCTCGTCCTGGTCGGCGGCGAGGGACACCCGGTAGTGCGGGGTGGCGGGGGTGACGGGCTGCGTGGGAACGACGGGGGCGGCGGGGAGAGGGGTAGCGGGCAGCGCGTTCATGACAATCTCCGGGGACGGATCGGCAAGGGCGGCCGCCGGGCCCCGCACCGTGTGCGAAGGCCCGGCCCCTTACTTCTTCCGCGACCGGCTGGATTCGACATGACCGCCCGGGAGCGCCGACATGTGCGAAGGCTGAATCCCGGGGGTGGCCGGCTCGGACCCCCGCCCGGCTGCCGAGCGGGGGTCGCGCGGGTCAGCTGCCGGCGAGCTTGGAGGTGATCTTCTCCGAGGCGGACTTCGCCTCGGCGAGCGGGTCACCGCCTTCGAGCACCGCCGTCATGTACGGCTTGATCGGGTTGTCTGCCTCGACGTCCGCCCACTGCGGCGAGTTGGGCGTCGCCCGGCCCTGCGTGGCGCCACGGGCCATCGCCGCGGTGCCCTCCTGGCCCACGATCACCTTCGCGAGACCGGGCTTGTTGGGCACGTAGCTCATGGTTCTGGCCAGCTCCTCCTGCCACTTCCGCCCCGCGAGTGCCTTGATCACCTCGATGCCCTCGGCGCGCTGGTCCGCCTTGTCCGGAACGATCAGGTCGGAGCCGCCGGTGAAGACGGCTCCGGGCTCCTTCGCGGTCTTGCCCGGAATCGGGAAGTAGCCCAGTTTTCCCTTGAGTTCGGGATTCTTCTTCTCGATCTGCGCGACGCTGCCGGGCACCGAAATGATCTGTGCGACATTCCCTTCGGCGAACACATCGGCCTGCGGGGGCTTTTCCTCGTCCGCGTTCTTGGGACCGTCCCCGAGCGCCTGGAGTTGCTTGTAGAAGCTCATCCCCCGGATCGCGGCGGGACTGTCCAGGGCGCCTTCCCACGCGCCGCCCTTCTCCTCGGCCAGTTCGCCGCCCTCGTCCCAGATGAATCCGGCGAGGACATACCAGTTCTGGCCCGCGAGATAGATGCCCTGATTGCCGTTCCGGTTCAGGAGTTGACTGTCGGCGATCCACTCGTCCCGGGTCTTCGGCGGATTCTTGATGCCCGCGTCCTCGAAGAGTTCCTTGTTGTAGATCACCACGCGATTGGCCGCGTACCAGGGAATGCCGTACTGCATGCCGTCGATGCTGCCCGGGTCGGCGAGGCCCGGCAGCCACTCCTCGCTGCCGAGGTCGCGTACGGACTCCAGGGTGAGATCCCGCAGGCCGCCGCTCTCCGCGTACTGGGCGACCTGGGTGTTGCCGACCTCGATGACATCGGGGGTGTCCTTGCCCTTGAGGGCGCCGATGACCTTCGGACCGATTCCGCTCCAGCTCTGGAACTTGAACTCCAGCTCGATGGAGGGGTGCTCGTCCTGATAAGCCTTGGTGAACCGCTTCAGGAAATCAGCGGAGACACTGTCCTTCATCAGCCAGATCGTGACCTTCTTGCTGCTCGATGCGGCCGAGCCCGACCCCAATCCGCATCCGCCCAGCGCAAAAGTGGAAACGAGCGCGACGGCTCCGACGAGTATGCGGTTCTTCACCAGGTTCACCTTCTGCGAAACGGCACGACTGAATTCAGGGACCCGGTGTGGGGGACTGCGGGCGGCGCTCGCACGGGCGTGGCTGGATTTTGGTATGGACCAATGATTTGGTCAAGGCCCGTTCACTGCACATTCTGCACGTCGATCCCTCGCGGACTCGGGCCGGGTGGGGCACCGTGGTAGGGACGAGAGGAGACATAAGATGTCAAACCACACCTATCGGGTCACCGAAATCGTGGGAACCTCCCATGAAGGGGTCGACGATGCCATCCGCAGGGGCGTCGCAAGAGCTTCGGAAACGTTGCACAATCTCGACTGGTTCGAGATCACACAGGTGCGCGGCGAGATCAAGGACGGCCGGGTCGAGCACTACCAGGTGGGCCTGAAGGTGGGCTTCCGGCTCGACGAGACGAGCTGATCCGGCCGGGTTCAGGTGCTGGTCCGGCCGGTTCAGGTACGGCCCTCGCGCTCCTGCGCGTCCCGCAGCGCCGCCGACGCCTTCGCCCAGCGGGCCCGCACCACGGCGAAACCCGCCTGCTCAGCGGCGTCGCAGACGAGTTCGTCGTCGTCGACCAGCATCCGCACCTCACGCTCCCGGCCCAGCCCCCGCAGGATCTCCAGCTTGGTGTGCCGGGCCGGTCTGCGGTCGTCGTTGCGGCGCATGTACACCCGCCCCTCGGGCAGCCCGTGTTCCGCCAGCCAGGCGACGGTGTCCCGGCGGCACCGCTCGGGCCGTCCGGTGAGATATCTGATCTCGCACTGCTCGGCGCTGCTCAGCGCCAGCCGTACGCCCTCGGGGAGCGGCGGGTCGTCGACGGCCGCGGCGAAGAAGGCGTTCCAGTCGCGCCGCCGCCCCTCCAGGTGGTGCTGCCGGTGGCCGCTGTCCGCGAGCGTGCCGTCCACGTCGAATACGGCCAGGGGCCGGTGGTCGCTCTTCACGCCCCCATCACATCAGACCAGCGCCGCCACCAGCAGCAGAAGCACGACCACTCCGGCCACCACCGCGGCGACCCGCAGGGAGCGGCGCCTGGACCAGATCGGGAGCACCTCCAGGCCGCCGGAGCCGGGGAAGACGTAGAAGACGTGGTCGGGGTCGTCCGGGACCGCGACCGACATGAGAGGCAGCCACCCGATGTCGACCCGTCGGGCCACCTCGCCCGGCCGGGGCTCCAGCGCCGATGCGGCCACCTTCACATGGGCGGGGTCCAGGGCATCGGGGAGCGGCTCGTCGGCCGAGGTCAGCGTGGCCCGTTCCCACGCGCCACTGCGCCCGGCCTGCTGCCGGACCCGGAGCGGCGGAGCCGGGTCGGGGAGTCTGGCCGCGCTCCGCTCCGGGGCGTGTCCGACCGACCCGGCCGTCCACCGGGTCATCAGACCCGTTCCCTCGCACGGGGCGTGCTGCGTGGACCGCTCGCCCGCGCAGACCGGGCAGACCCTGAAGCCCGTGTCGTCGCACCTCCGGCACTGCTCGGTGCCCCGGCCGCGGCACCGCGGACAGGCGGTACGGGGTCTGCGGCACTCCAGACAGGTGGTCCGCTCGGAAGGACTCTTCTCCCGCGCCGGTCCGGGCGTCGCCCGGTCCTTGCGGCGTTCGCCCGTGCCGTCGCACCAGGTGCACGGTTCCACGCCTTTGCAGGCGGGACACGACGGACCGATGTCGCAGCCGAGTTTCCCCTTGGCCCGGCAGCGCGAGCACGGCTGCCGTCCCTCGTCGCAGCCGCAGTCCACCGTCCGCACCGAGCCGCTGAGCACCAGCTCCACCCGTCGCGGCCGGGCCGGGTTCCTGGGCGGCTCGACCGGATGGTCGCGCAGCTTCCCCTCGTACGTCGGCAGCCCCGAGATGTCGTACCTGCCGGGCCTGGTCTCCGGCCGGGTGGTGCGGGTCTCCACACTGCGGACGACGCGCAGGTCGAGCATCGGGAGCCGGGCGATGTCGGCGCCGGTCCGCCGCAACTGCGGCCCCTGCCCCGGGCGGCCGATGTGCCGGGCGATCGCTTCGAGGACATCGTCCTCGGACAGTGACTCGGCCATGACGGTGCTTCCACCTCCCCTGGTCGGCGCGCCCGCGCGCCCGGGGCAGCGTACGGGCGGGGCCGCCCGGCCTTCAAGAGGGCGTACGGGGGCGGACGACGGGGCTCACCCGGTACTCGTTGACCACTCCGCGCGCGCCCGGTCGCGCGCGTGGATGGGTGATCGGATGCTTGCGTTCCGCGAAGATCGCAAAAGGTTGTACAGGATGTGCATGGAATCAAAAGCGTTCGCAAAGCTATATTCAGGTTTGTGGCATCCAACGTTAACCATGTGAAGCGAATACTCCTGCGTTCAGGCAAGAGCCCCTACGACGTCGTCCCCGTCGAGCGCGCTCTCCACGAGGACGTGTTCGCCACCAACTCGGGCAACCTGATCTTCAGCGACGCCGCTCACAAGATCCTTGAGACGCCACGTTCCGAGGTGGTGTCGAACGGCATCACCACCAAGGTCGCCGACGCCGACCGCATCAACAGCGAGTACGACGTCTTCGTCATCCCGCTCGCCAACGCCTTCCGGCCGTCCTTCGAGCCGCAGTTGAAGCGGCTCACCCAGCTCATCTCGAAGCTGAAGATCCCGGTGGTCGTCCCGGGTGTCGGCGCCCAGACCGGCGTCAACTACTCCGCGGACCGGCTGAAGCCGATGCAGCCCTCGGTCTACGCCTTCGTCTCCGCCGTGCTCGACCACAGCGCCTCCATCGGCGTGCGCGGGGAGTTCACCGAGCGGTATCTCCGGGACATGGGATTCCGCGACGTGGAGGTCATCGGCTGTCCGTCGATGTTCCTGCACGGCAGCAGACTCGTCATCCGGGAGGACGGCCGGACGCTCGGCCCCGAGTCGCGCATCGCCGTCAACGGATCGCACGACGCGGTGCGCAAGCACAAGCTCGGGCAGATCATCGACCGCACCCATGCGCGCTACCCCCACCTCCGGTTCATCGGCCAGAACCTCTCCGACGCCCGTCAGCTGCACTGGCGCGACCTGTCCCATCCGAACGCCGCGGTCACCGGCATCCCCACCCACCCCGACCACCCCATGTACAGGGAGGACAAGGTCCGGGTCTACATCGACCCCGTCACCTGGATGGCCGACCTGCGGGGCTTCGACTTCTCCTTCGGCTCCCGGATCCACGGCAACATCGCGGCGCTGCTGGCCGGGACGCCGGCCACCGTGCTCTGCGGCGACTCCCGGACGCTGGAGCTGTGCCGCTACTTCGACATCCCCCACCGGATGCTCACCAAGGTCCCGGCCGACCTCGACCCCGCCGATCTCTACGCCTCGGCGGACTTCGGGCCGCTGATGCGCGGTCACCAGGAACGGTTCGACCGGTTCATGAACTTCCTCGACAAGAACGGCCTGGAGAACACCTTCACCCACGGTGACGGCGGCGCGGCCTTCGAGACCCGGATGAGCAAGCTGGCCTTCCCTCCGGGCGTCCGCCCCTGGGTCGGCACCGACGCCGGCACGATGGCACCGCGGCTGAACTGGCTCCAGTCCCAGCTGGCCGAACTCACCACCGAGAACGCCCAGCTCAGGCGGAAGCTCCTGAAGAGCGCCTCGCTGCCCGCCCAGCGCTCCACGTACCAGCGCGCCCGCAGCGTCGTGGGAAGGCCCATCAAGCGCGCCCTGCGCCCCTCCCGATGAGCCCGCGCCCGCACTGATCCCCGAGGCCGGTCCGCCAGGACCGGCCTCCGGTCGTCGCGGACCCGGGCGGGGCCCACCCTCGTCGCGGGCCTGGGCGGTGTCCGCCGTCCCCGTGCCTAGAATCGGAGTGTTTGTCCCCCGGCCGACGGCCTGCCCCGATCCGTACGGAGTCCCCGCGCACATGTCCACCCCCCACGATCCGTACGTCCGGGTGCGCGGCGCCCGTGAGCACAATCTCCAGGACGTCTCGGTCGACATCCCGCGCGACACCCTCACCGTCTTCACCGGCGTCTCCGGCTCCGGGAAGTCCTCCCTGGCGTTCGGGACGATCTACGCCGAGGCCCAGCGCCGCTACTTCGAGTCCGTCGCCCCCTACGCCCGCCGGCTGATCCATCAGGTCGGCGCGCCCGCGGTCGGCGAGGTCACCGGGCTGCCGCCCGCCGTCTCCCTGGAGCAGCGCCGCTCGGCGCCCGGCGCCCGTTCGTCCGTCGGGACGGTCACCACCCTCTCCAACTTCCTGCGGATGCTGTTCTCGCGGGCCGGTGAGTACCCGGCCGGCGCCGAACCGCTGGACTCCGACGCCTTCTCACCGAACACCGCGGCCGGGGCGTGCCCGCGGTGCCATGGGCTCGGCCTCGTCCACCGCACCACCGAGGAGCTGCTGGTCCCCGACCCCTCGCTGTCGATCCGGGACGGGGCGATCGCCGCCTGGCCGGGGGCCTGGCAGGGCAAGAACCTGCGCGATGTGCTGGACGCGCTGGGCCACGACACCGACCGGCCCTGGCGCGAACTGGGCGCCGAGGAGCGGGAGTGGATCCTGTTCACCGACGAGCAGCCGGTGGTGACGGTCCATCCGGTGCGGGAGGCGGGACGCATCCAACGCCCCTACCAGGGCACGTACATGAGCGCCCGCCGCTATGTGATGCACACCTTCGCGGACTCCAGGAGCCGCACCCTGCGGGCGAAGGCCGAACGGTTCCTGACGAGTGCCCCCTGCCCGTCCTGCCACGGCAGCCGGCTGCGCCCGGAGGCGCTGGCCGTCACCTTCGCCGGCCGCACCATCGCGGAGCTGGCCGCGCTTCCGCTGACCTCGCTCGCGGAGCTGCTGCGCACGGCGGGCGGCAGCGAGACGGCGCGGGTGCTGACGGCGGATCTGCTCGCCCGGATCGGGACGGTCACCGAGCTGGGTCTCGGCTATCTCAGCCTCGACCGCACGGCTCCGACGCTGTCCTCCGGCGAACTGCAACGGCTGCGTCTCGCCACCCAGCTGCGCTCGGGCCTCTTCGGGGTCGTCTATGTGCTGGACGAACCGTCGGCCGGTCTCCATCCGGCGGACACCGAGTCGCTGCTGGGGGTGCTGGGGCGGCTCAAGGAGGCCGGGAACTCGGTCTTCGTCGTGGAACACCAGATGGATGTGGTGCGCCGGGCGGACTGGCTGGTGGACGTGGGGCCGCTGGCCGGTGAGCACGGGGGCCGGGTGCTGCACAGCGGCCCCCCGGCCGGGCTCGCGGGCGTGGCGGAGTCGGCCACCCGGCGCTTCCTCTTCGACGAAGGGCCCGCGCCGGTACGCGAGGTGCGGGCGCCGTCGGGGTGGCTGCGGCTGGACGGGGTAGACCGGCACAATGTACGGGGCGTGGACGCCGCCTTCCCGCTCGGGGTGTTCACGGCCGTCACGGGGGTCTCGGGGTCGGGGAAGTCGACGCTGGCCGGTCAGGTCCTGGCCGGTGTGCTCGCCGACCGTCAGGCCGCCGCCCCCGCGGACCTGGCCGCCGAGCCGCCCACCGCCTGGTGCGTGTCGGCGCGGGGGCTGGCGGCGGTGGACCGTCTCGTACAGGTCGACCAGCGGCCGATCGGCCGTACCCCCCGGTCCAATCTCGCCACCTACACCGGGCTCTTCGACGTGGTACGGAAGCTGTTCGCCGCCACGGACACGGCCCGGGAGCGCGGGTACAAGGCCGGGCGGTTCTCCTTCAACGTGGCGGGTGGGCGGTGCGAGACCTGCCAGGGGGAGGGGTTCGTCTCCGTGGAGCTGCTCTTCCTGCCCAGTACGTACGCGCCCTGCCCGGACTGTCACGGGGCGCGGTACAACCCGCGCACGCTGGAGGTCACGCTGCGCGGCCTGGACATCGCGCAGGTGCTGGATCTGACGGTGGAGTCGGCGGCCGGGTTCTTCGCGGACACACCGGCCGCCGAACGCAGCCTGCGGACCCTGCTCGATGTCGGGCTCGGCTATCTGCGGCTCGGGCAGCCCGCGACGGAGCTGTCGGGCGGCGAGGCCCAGCGGATCAAGCTCGCCGCCGAGCTCCAGCGCACCCGCCGGGGCCACACCCTGTACCTGCTGGACGAGCCGACGACGGGGCTGCACCCCGCCGATGTCGAGGTGCTGATGCGGCAGTTGCACGGCCTCGTCGACGCGGGCAGCACGGTGGTGGTCGTGGAGCACGACATGGCGGTGGTGGCGGGCGCCGACTGGGTGATCGACCTCGGGCCCGGCGGCGGTGACCGGGGCGGCCGGATCATGACGGCGGGAACGCCCGCCGAGGTGGCTCGGGCCGCGGGCAGCCGTACGGCGCCGTACCTGGCCGCGGCCCTGCGTCGGCCCTGACGGCCCGTCCGGGATCAACTTCCCCGTACCCACGCCGAGTTGCCGCATCAGGCAAGCAATGGGGAATGAAACGGCAAAGAGCATTGACCGCGAGCTGGTCCAGACCAATCATGGGCATGCCTCACGGCCGCTCCACACCGTGCGGTGTGTGACCCCCGGCCGGGTTTCACAGGAACGGGCCGCGCCCCCGAGCGGGCGCGGCCGAGCCGTGCGATCCGCCCGTTGTCTCACCCGCTGGGAGCACCCCCATGAGATGTCCACGAGCACTCGGCACAGTCCTGAGCGCCCTGGCCACGACCGTCGCGTCCGCCGGCCTGGTCCTCGGGTCAGGCGCCGGGGCGCAGGCCGCCCCCGCCGCCGCCACTCCCCTGCCCGCGCACGTCTTCGCCCCGTACTTCGAGGCGTGGAACGGCGACAGCCCGGCCGCGCTCTCCCAGGCGTCCGGCGCCAAGTACCTGACCATGGCCTTCATCCAGACGGAGGCCCGCGGTTCCTGCACCCCCTACTGGAACGGCGATTCGAGCACGCCCATCGCCCAGTCCGAGTTCGGCGCCGACTTCACCACCATGCGCTCGCGCGGCGGCGATGTGATCCCCTCGTTCGGCGGGTACACGGCCGACAACGGCGGCACCGAGATCGCCGACAGCTGTACGAACGTCGACTCCATCGCGGCGGCCTACGAGAAGGTCATCACGACCTACGACGTGTCACGCCTCGACATGGACATCGAGGACAACTCGCTGGAGAACAGCGCCGGCATCGACCGCCGCAACAAGGCGATCAAGAAGGTCCAGGACTGGGCGGCCGCCAACGGGCGCTCGGTGCAGATCTCGTACACCCTGCCGACCACGACGAGCGGCCTCGCCGACAGCGGTCTCGCGGTGCTGGAGAACGCCGTGTCCAACGGCGCCAAGGTCGATGTCGTGAACCTGATGACGTTCGACTACTACGACGGTGCCTCGCACAACATGGCGCAGGACACCCAGACGGCGATCACCGGTCTCAAGGGCCAGCTCGCCGACCTGTATCCGTTGAAGAGCGACGCCCAGCTGTGGGGCATGACCGGTGTCATCGAGATGCCGGGCATCGACGACTACGGCCCCGCCGAGACGTTCACCACGGCCGATGCCACCTCGGTCTACGACTGGGCCGTCTCCAAGGGGCTCAGCACCCTGTCGTTCTGGGCGCTCCAGCGCGACAACGGCGGCTGCCCCGGTACCGGGGGCAGCGACACCTGCTCCGGCATCGCGCAGGACACCTGGTACTTCAGCCACACGTTCGCCCCGTTCACGGGCGGCGGTACCGGTCCGGTGACCGACGACTACTCGGTGGCCGTCGCCCCGGGTTCGGCGACGGTCGCCCCCGGCGGCACCGCCACGGCGACGGTGAACACCGCGGTCACCTCCGGCAGCGCGAAGACCGTGGCGCTGACGACGAGCGGGGCGCCCGCCGGAGTGACGGCGACGCTCAGCCCGAGCTCGGTCACCGCGGGCGAGGCGTCGAAGCTGACGGTCGTCACCTCGGCGTCCACGGCTCCGGGCACGTACAAGATCAATGTGACCGGCGCCTCGGGCAGCCTCAGCCACGCGGTGACCTTCACCCTGACGGTGTCGGGTCCGGGCGGCGGCACCGGTGCCCTGGTGAACGGTGACTTCGAGACCGGCTCTCTGAGCCCCTGGACGTGCGACGCCGGTGGCGCGGTCGTCTCCACACCGGTCCACGGCGGTTCGCACGCGCTCGCCGCGGCGGCCACCGCGTCGCAGACCGGCGAGTGCGCGCAGACCCTCACCCTGTCCCCCAACACCAAGTACACCCTGAGCGGTTGGGTGCAGGGCAACTACGGATACCTCGGGGTGCGCGGCGACGCGACCGCGAGCGTCTGGGGTTCGTCGAGCGGCTACGCGAAGCAGTCGGTGGCGTTCACCACCGGTTCGACGGGCACGGTGACCGTCTATCTGCACGGCTGGTACGCACAGGGCACGGTCTACGGCGACGACATCTCCGTGACGTCCTGATCCACCGGAACGGATGAGACTTCCTGGTCCCGGGGGTGGGCGGCCTCCGGGACCAGGAACTCGCCCGGCCCTCAGCGGCGCACCTTGCGGACGGCCCGCAGCCACTCCTTGTTCATGGCCGAGATCGAGGGCAGCGGGATGCCCTTGGGGCAGGCGGTGGCGCATTCGCCGGTGAGCGTGCAGCCGCCGAAGCCCTCGCTGTCCATCCGGTCGACCATGTCGAGGACCCGGGTCTCACGTTCCGGGGCGCCCTGCGGCAGGACGTTGAGGTGGTTGATCTTCGCCGAGGTGAAGAGCATCGCCGAGCCGTTGGGACAGGCCGCCACGCAGGCGCCGCAGCCGATGCACTCGGCGTGCTCGAAGGCGAAGTCGGCGTCCGGCTTGGGCACCGGGGTGGCGTGCGCCTCGGGGGCGGTGCCGGTCGGTGCGGAGATGTAGCCGCCCGCCTGGATGATCCGGTCGAAGGCGGAGCGGTCCACCACCAGGTCCTTGACGACCGGGAAGGCGGAGGCGCGCCAGGGTTCGATGTCGATGGTGTCGCCGTCCTCGAAGGACCGCATGTGGAGCTGGCAGGTGGTGGTGCGCTCGGGGCCGTGGGCGTCGCCGTTGATGACGAGACTGCAGGCCCCGCAGATGCCCTCGCGGCAGTCGTGGTCGAAGGCGACGGGGTCGTCGCCTTCGAGGATGAGTTCCTCGTTGAGGGTGTCGAGCATCTCCAGGAACGACATGTCCCGCGAGATGCCGTCCACCTCGTAGGTGGACATGGCTCCGGGTGCGTCGGCGTTCTTCTGGCGCCAGACGCGCAGGGTGAGCTTCATGCGTAGCTCCGCTGGGTGGGGTGGACGTACTCGAAGACCAGGTCTTCCTTGTGCAGGACGGGGGCCTCGCCGGTGCCGGTGAACTCCCAGGCGGCGGCGTAGGAGAACTCCTCGTCCCGGCGGGCGGCCTCGCCGTCCGGGGTCTGCGACTCCTCGCGGAAGTGGCCTCCGCAGGATTCGGCGCGGTGCAGCGCGTCCAGGCACATGAGCTCGGCGAGCTCCAGGTAGTCGACGATGCGGTTGGCCTTCTCCAGCGACTGGTTGAACTCGTCGCCGGTTCCGGGCACCTTGATGCGGCGCCAGAACTCCTCGCGGATCCGCGGGATCCGGTCGAGCGCCTCGCGCAGCCCCTCCTCGGTGCGGGCCATTCCGCAGTGCTCCCACATGAGTTCACCGATCTCGCGGTGGAAGGAGTCGGGGGTGCGGTCGCCGTCGACGGCGAGCAGCAGGTTCAGCCGGTCCTCGGTGTCGGCGACGATCTCCTCGACCGCGGGGTGCGAGGCGTCGACCTCGTCGTGGTGCGGATTGCGGGCCAGGTAGTCGTTGATCGTCGACGGGAGGACGAAGTAGCCGTCGGCGAGGCCCTGCATCAGCGCGGAGGCGCCGAGCCGGTTGGCGCCGTGGTCGGAGAAGTTGGCCTCGCCGATGGCGAAAAGGCCGGGGACAGTGGTCTGGAGGTCGTAGTCGACCCAGAGACCGCCCATCGTGTAGTGCACGGCCGGGTAGATCCGCATCGGGGTCTCGTACGGGTTCTCCGCAGTGATCCGCGCGTACATGTCGAAGAGGTTGCCGTACTTCTCCTCGACCTTGTCCCGGCCCATCCGCCGGATGGCCTCGGCGAAGTCCAGGTAGACGCCCTGTCCGCCGGGGCCGACGCCGCGTCCCTCGTCGCAGACGTTCTTCGCGGCGCGGGAGGCGATGTCCCGGGGCACGAGGTTGCCGAAGGCCGGGTAGATACGCTCCAGGTAGTAGTCGCGCTCGCCCTCCGGGATCTCGTTCGCGGGCCGGTCGTCGCCCTTGGCCTTCGGGACCCAGATCCGGCCGTCGTTGCGCAGCGACTCGCTCATCAGCGTCAGCTTGGACTGGTGGTCGCCGGTGCGCGGGATGCAGGTGGGGTGGATCTGGGTGAAGCAGGGGTTGGCGAAGTACGCGCCGCGCCGGTGGGCACGCCAGATGGCGGTGGCGTTGGAGTTCATGGCGTTCGTCGACAGGTAGAAGACGTTGCCGTAGCCGCCGCTGGCCAGGACGACCGCGTCGGCGAAGTAGGTGTCGATCTTCCCGGTGACGAGGTCGCGGGCGACGATCCCGCGGGCCTTGCCGTCGATGACGATCAGGTCGAGCATCTCGGTACGGGCGTGCAGTTCGACGTTGCCCGCGGCGATCTGCCGGGACAGCGCCTGGTAGGCGCCGAGCAGGAGCTGTTGTCCCGTCTGGCCCCGGGCGTAGAAGGTGCGGGAGACCTGGACGCCACCGAAGGAGCGGTTGTCGAGGAGGCCTCCGTACTCGCGGGCGAAGGGGACGCCCTGGGCGACGCACTGGTCGATGATCTCGACGGAGATCTGGGCGAGCCGGTGGACATTGGACTCGCGGGCGCGGAAGTCGCCGCCCTTGACGGTGTCGTAGAAGAGCCGGTGGATCGAGTCGCCGTCGTTGCGGTAGTTCTTCGCGGCGTTGATGCCACCCTGGGCGGCGACCGAGTGGGCGCGACGGGGCGAATCCTGGAAGCAGAACTGGACCACGTGGTAGCCCTGTTCGGCGAGGGTCGCACCGGCCGATCCGCCGGCGAGGCCGGTGCCGACGACGATGACGGTGTGCTTGCGGCGATTGGCCGGGTTGACCAGTTTGGCCTGGAAGCGGCGGGTGTCCCAGCGTTCGGCGACGGGTCCCTCGGGGGCCTTGGTGTCGACGACGGGCGCGCCGGTCCCGTAGTGCGCGTAGTGCGGGTGGTCGGTCATGTCAGCTCACGACTCCGGTCATGACGGCGACGGGTACGGAGATGAAGCCCAGCGTCAGCACCAGGGCGAGGGCGTTGGCGAGGGCCTTCAGGGCGCGGTCACGGGCCGCGTTGCCCGCGCCGAGGGTCTGGGCGGCGCTCCAGAAGCCGTGCTGGACGTGGAGTCCGAGGGCGAGCATCGCGACGATGTAGATCGTGTTGCCGTACCAGGTGGAGAAGGTGTCGATGACGTTCTGGTACGGGTGCCCGGACTGGAATCCGCCGGGGTGCACGGTGCCCGTCGTCAGGTCGAGGATGTGCCAGACGATGAACAGGGCGAGGATGATCCCGCCCCAGCGCATGGTGCGGGTGGCGTAACCGGCGCGTGGCTTGCGGTGCACGTACGAGGCGGGGCGCGCCCGGATGTCGCGGCGGCTCAGCTGGTACGCGGAGGTGGCGTGCAGCACCACGGCGGCGACGAGCACGACCCGCACGATCCACAGGGCCCACTCGTAGTGGAGGAAGGGCTCGCCCATGGTCCGCAGCCAGTGCGCGTAGTGGTTGAACTCGCCGGACCCGAAGAAGATCTTCAGGTTGCCGATCATATGGACGACCAAGTAGAGCAGCATGATCAGACCGCTCACGGCCATGACCGTCTTCTTGCCGACGGACGAGTCCCAGAGCGTACGCGTCATGGACGGCCGTCGGTCCGTTCGGGTTGCCAATGCCATGGACACGACGCTAGGACCGATCCACCTCATCAGTCCAAGACATGGAGCAGCTCATGTCCATAGGCTGAGGCTATCGAGCGGGCTAGGATGGGTTCGTGCAGTTCCAGCAGCTGACGTATTTCGTGGCCGTGGCCGAGGCCCGTCACTTCACCCGCGCCGCCGAAGAGGTGCATGTCTCCCAGCCCTCGCTCTCCCAGCAGATCAGGGCGCTGGAGAGCGAGCTGGGGGCGGAGCTGTTCAGCCGGGCGCGCGGCAACATCACGCTCACCGACGCGGGCGAGGCCCTGCTGCCGCTGGCCCGCCGCATCCTCGCGGACGCGGACACCGCACGCCACGAGGTGCAGGAGCTGGCCCAGCTGCGCCGGGGCCGGGTCCGGCTCGGCGCCACGCCCAGCCTCTGCACCGGTCTGCTCCCCGATGTGCTGCGCGCCTTCCACGACCGGCATCCCGGCATCCAGCTGCTGCTGGAGGAGGGCGGCTCGCTCGACCTGGTCCGCGAGCTGGCACGCGGCGCACTGGACCTGGCCCTGGTGGTGCTGCCGCTGCCCGCCGCGTCCCCCGCGCTCACGACGGTCGAGCTGCTCCAGGAGGACCTGGTCGTGGTGTCGTCGGCCGGGGCACCGCGGCCCGGCCGGGGCGGGCGTGTACGGATCGCCGACCTCCAGGGCGCGCCCCTGGTGATGTTCCGGCACGGCTACGACCTGCGGGAGCTGACGGTCGCCGCCTGCCGGGCGGAGGGATTCGAGCCGTCGTTCACCGTGGAGGGCGGGGAGATGGACGCCGTGCTCGGCTTCGTCCGGGCCGGGCTCGGGATCGCGGTGGTGCCCAGCATGGTCGCCGTCCGCTCCGGCCACGGCCTGCGGACCACACCGCTGGCCCGGCCGGGCCTGCGGCGCACCATCGCGCTCGCGCACCGCAGCGACGTGGCTCCGCCGCGTGCGGCACGTGAGCTGCAGAGGGTGCTGCTCGCCGCCGGACGGGCCTGAACCCGCCCGGCGGCGGGGTACGGGGCACGGGAACGGTCCCGTACCCCGCCCCCTCACACCGCGTCGGCCAGCAGCAGCGAGTGGATCCGGTCCGGCGCACCCGGCCGGGCGTAGTACCAGCCCTGGGCCGTGTCGCAGCCCAGCTTCCGCAGCTGCTCCGCCTGCGCCCCGGTCTCCACGCCCTCCACGGTGACCGCGAGGTCCAGGCTGTGCGCCAGCGAGACGATGCCCTCGACGATCTTCAGATCGACCGGATCCGCCGGGTGCTGCTGCATGCCCATGGTGAAGGAACGGTCCAGCTTGAGCACGCTCACCGGCAGCCGACGCAGATTCGCCAGGTTGGAGTACCCCGTGCCGAAGTCGTCGAGCGCTATGTCGACACCCATCTCGGCCAGTTGCCGCAGCGGCTTGAGCAGGTCGTCGTCGGCGCCGATGAGCGCCGACTCGGTGACCTCCAGGCAGAGCGCCCCGGGGTCGAGCCCCGACCGCTCCAGCACGTCGACCGTCTCGGCGACCAGCCGGGGATGGTGCAGCTGGGTCGGGGAGAGGTTGACGTTGATCCGCAGCGGACCGCCGTCGGTGTGCCGCTTCTGCCAGAAGTTGGCCTGCCGTACGGACTCCTCCAGCACCCAGCGGCCCAGCGGCACGATCAGCCCGGTGTGTTCGGCGAGCGGGATGAACCGGTCCGGCCCGAGCACCCCGTGTTGCGGGTGGCACCACCGCACCAGAGCCTCCGCACCGTGCACCGTGCCGTCGTCGAGGTGCACGAGCGGCTGGTACTCGATGAAGAACTCCCCGCGCTCCAGGGCGGCGGGCAGCGCGGTGGTCAGCCCGTGGCGCGTGATGGCACGGGCGTCCGCCTCGTCGTCGGCGAACTCGAACCGGTTGCCGCCCGCCGACTTGGCCCGGTACATGGTGATGTCGGCGCTGCGCAGCACCTCGGCGGCGTTGCGTTCGCGGGCCGGCCCTTCGACGACCCCGATGGATCCGCGTACGGTCAGCTCACGTCCGTCCAGGCGGATCGGGGTGGTGAGCACGCCGAGGATGCGGCAGGCCAGCTCGACGACCTCCGTCTCGGTGTCGGGGCCGGTGGTCAGGGCCACGAACTCGTCGCCCCCGAGCCGCGCGACCATCTCGCCGCGCGCGGTCGCACAGCTCTGCAGCCGGTCGGCCACCTCGACCAGCAGCCGGTCCCCCGACGCGTGGCCGAGGCTGTCGTTGATCGCCTTGAAGCCGTCCAGGTCGAGGTAGCACAGGCCGAAGCGGCTGCCGTCGGCGGCGGTCAGTGCCTTTTCCAGCCGTTCGAAGAACAGCGTCCGGTTGGGCAGGCCGGTGAGCGCGTCGTGCGTGGCCTCGTACCGCAGCCGCAGGTTGAGCAGCCGGCGTTCGGTGGTGTCCTCCATCAGCGCCAGCTGATACTGCGGCTCGCCCTCGGCGTCGCGCAGCAGCGACACCGTCAGATTGGTCCAGAGCACGGTGCCGTCGTTGCGGTAGTACGGCTTCTCGACCCGGTAGTGCTCGCGTTCGCCGCGCACCAGCTCGTCGTAGTACTTCCACACGTACGGCGAATCCTCGGGATGGACCCACTCGTTGACCTTGTGGCTGCGCACATGGTGGTCGAGTCCGCCGAACATCCGGGTGAGGGTGTCGTTGACCTCCAGCACATTGCCGTCCAGATCGGCGATGCCGATGCCGATGGCCGCGTCCTTGAAGACGGCGCGGAATCGTGCCTCGGTCGCGTGCAGTGCGCGTTCCGCGTCGGAGCGGGCGGTGAGCGCCGAACGCGCGATGGCCTCCTGCTCGCTGAGGGTGCGTTCGCGCAGTGCCTGGGTGAAGCCGCCCGCGAGGGCGTGCTGCATCCGGGCGCAGCGGGCCCTGCTGTCCTCGGTCGACAGCGCCGACTCGCCGTTGCTCCCGCAGTAGAGCACCAGATACGAGTCGACGACGCCGAGCGTGCTGCTCAGCGCGTCCGGGTCGGTGCAGTGCGCGGCGACGAGGGCGGCACCCACCTCGCCGGCGGGCGCCGCGTCGAAGGGCCGGGCGTGCAGGATGTCGCTGAGTCCGCGGGCCAGCGGCAGCAGATGCTGTTCGAACTCGGTGCGCGTCAAGGAGGTGGCCGTCGAGGGGAAGATGGCCCGGCTCCAGATCGTGGCGAATCTTCGGAGCCGGCCCTCGGGACCGTCGGGTTCCGTGTCCGGTGTACCGGACGACTGGGCGGGAATGCTCACGCCTTGCGTCCCACTCCCGCGAAGCCCGAGAACGCGAAGGGGTCCTCGTGCTCCGCCACCACCGGGGCGTCCGGGCGCCAGTGCGGCATGGACACGAGTCCGGGCTCGACCATCTCGTACCCCTCGAAGAAGCCCGCGATCTCGTCGCGGGACCGCATGACCAGCGGGTTGCGGATGCTCTGGTAGACCTCGACCGTGCCGCCCGCCTCTTCCCGGCTGAGCGGGATCCCCTCGTACGAGGCGTGGGTGAGGACGATGAGGCTGCCGGGGGCGAGTGCCTCGCGCAGCTCGGCGACCGCGGACTGCGGGTCGTCGGACTCCTCGATGAAGTGGAGCACCGCGACGAGCAACAGGGCCACCGGGCGGCCGAGGTCGAGCAGTCCGGAGATCTCCGGACTCTTCACGATCTCCCGCGGGCGGCGCAGATCCGCGGCGGCGATCACCGCACGGTCGTTTCCGTCCAGTACGGCCCGGCTGTGCGCGACGGCGACCGGGTCGTGATCGACGTACGCCACCCGGGCCTCGGGGTCGGCCGCCTGGGCGACTTCGTGAACATTGCCGAAGGTCGGTATTCCGGAACCGATGTCCAGGAACTGGGTGATGCCCTCACTCACCGCGTAACGCACGGCCCTGCGCATAAAGGCGCGATTCGCCTGCATGATCTTGGGGAGCCCCGGCATGAACTCCATGGCCTTGCGAGCCGCTTCCCGGTCCACCTCGAAATTGTGCGATCCGCCCAGATAGAAGTCGTACATGCGGGACACACTCGGCACCGAAATGTCTATGCCTCGCGGTGCCCAGGCGGGACGCTCCATCAATGTCTCCAACAAGTCGCCACGGCGATCCGGCCATGTTCATGGTCAGTGTTGACCAGAGGCTACTGATCGACTGCCAAGAGAGCGAGCGGAAACGGAAATTAGCCGTCCGTTATTGGTCACACACCAGTGGCATGTGCAACCGGCCGGTCGCTGGGTGTGACATTCGACATCGGACACGCTCGGTGGGGCACCGGACACCCCATGCGGCGCTCATCCCTTGCCCGTTGATGTATCCGGTGAGACGCCCGGTTTCACATCGCGGAATACATAGGTCTGGACCGGACGGCGGCCGATGTCCTGCCACTTGAGTCCGCCGGACCGATTCCCGGTGACAAATCCCTTGGCCGTCACACCATTGGCAGCATTGTTTACCAATGAGGCAATGCCCAGCCGAATCAAGGGCGGAGGCCGTTGCGAACCCGCCTCACCGGCTGTGCGGTGTTCTTCTCGAACCGATGGGCCGTCACGCCGCGCCGTCACCACCACGGCACCGGCAAGGGCCTCGGCCAGGGGGCCGCGTCAACACTCGTACGGCGCAGTCCGGTTGCCGAACGCACTCACCACCCCACGGACCCGGGTCACGAGCCGCGTCCCCACCCCGTTCACCTGGGCCTCATGAAGTTCCCCGGTGCCAAACACCCACCAACCCAGGTCCCCACCATCAGGCGAATCCGGCCCTCCCTCCGCGTGTCCCGCGACCGGCCGGACCATGCTCCCGGTCGTGTACGGATCACTCATAGGACGGCTCACGGCAGCCGTCGCCCTTCTCTGGCTGCTGAGCGCCCCGGCGCCCGCTGTGGCGGACAGTTGCGCCTACGCCTCCATCGGTGAGAACGGCGGCGGTTCTTGGATCGCCATATCGGGCGACGGGTCCTGCCGGGCGAGCCCGCTGCCCGAGCCGACTCGCTCGCCGACTCCACGCCCCACCCCACCGCCTGTCCCGCCTCCCACTCCGCCGCCCCCTCCCCCGCCCGCGCCGACGCCCAGCCCGTCGCGAGCGAAGCGGGAGCCCGCGCCGCCGCCTCCCACGCCGGCGCCCAGGCCGACGCCCTCGCCGCCCCCCACGCCGTCGGTGCGCCCCTCGCCCCCCGCGCCCCGGCCCGTGGCCCTGCCCGCCTACCGCAAGCCGCCACGCAAGGTCGTGCGGCACGGCACCTCCGTGGTCACCCTCACCCTGCTCATCACGGCGCCCGCGGTGTTCGCGGTCGCCGTCCTGCGTCCCCGCTCCCGCTGACCCCCGGAGGAACACATGTCGGAATGGCTTGTTCTCACCCTGGCCATGGTCGCGGCCAGCGCCGTCGTCCTGACCATCGCCGTGCTCACCAACCGCCGGGTCGCGGAGGACGACGACCCGTCGGAGACCCCGGACGTCATCGAGTACATGACGATGATGATCGGGGTGGTCTACGCGATCGTGCTGGGCCTCGCCATCGCGGGAGTCTGGGAGGGCCGCGGCGCCGCCCAGGAGTACGTGCGCCAGGAGGCCCAGGCCCTGCACGAGGTGCAGGTCCGCTCGGCCGTCTACCCCGCCGAGGTGCGCGCCCGCATCCGCGCCGATGTCGACGCCTACGTCCACCACGTCGTCCACGACGAATGGCGGTCGATGAGCGAGCACGGCACCCTCACCGACGAGGGGGCGCGTCTGCTGGGCCGGGTGCGTGCCGATGTCACCCAGTACCAGCCGAAGAACGACCACGAAGGGCAGGCATATCAGCCACTGGTCGACGAGGTAGCCGCGGTCGACGACGCGCGCAGCGCGCGGGGCCAGAGCGCCGGTGCGACCATGCCGGGCGTGGTCTGGTTCGGCCTGATCATCGGAGCCCTGGTGACGGTCGGACTGCTGTTCACGCTGCAGATCCGCAGGACCTTCCGCGAACTGCTGCTGGCCGGTCTCTTCAGCGTCCTGATCGCCTTTCTGCTCTTCCTGATCTGGGACTTCGACTCCCCCTTCGGGCGGGGGATCTCGGCCACCGCGGCGCCGTTCCTCGATCTCTTCCCGCGCGCCGCGGGCGGATAGCGGTCCGTCAGAAAGCGGTCGGAGTGCGCCGCCCGGGGGACGCCCGTGCCCCGGGCGGCGCACTCCGATAGCGAGCGAAATGCCCGGCTCCTAGCGTGTGGCGCGTCGAGGTGCATTTCTGACGCTTTGTGGAAACTCGTTCCGCAGGTGCTCCTCGGGGACCCGGAGGCTCACCCATGCGTGCGATACGTGTCGCACCCGTCGCCCTGCTCGGCGCCGCCGCTCTCGTACTGACCGCTCCGGCCGCAACCGCGTGCGCCGTGACGTCAGGAGGCGCGTCCTCCGCGACCGGATTCACCGCCACTCCGTCGGTGATCACGCCGGGCAGCCAGGTCGTCCTGGCCGCCCGGGGGTGCCGTACCACCGCAATCGCCGGCTCGGGCGTCTTCGACACCGTCACCCTTCCCCGCGGTGGCTCCGTCGCGGCCACGGTCGACCTGGACCGACGTCACGGGGAGAGCCGTTCGCACTGAGAGCAGGGTCGGTGCCGACCGGACGAGAAGTCGCCCCGGGTCCCGTCGCGGGACCCGGGGCGACGCGTGTACCGGCCCTCAACGGCGTCGCGGCACCGTGATCCGGTAGCCGTCGTCGAGCAGCTCGGGCAGGTAGCGGCGCAACGCGGCCACGCTCTGCGAACGGTCGCCGCCCGCGTCGTGCGACAGCACGACGACGCCGGGTGCGGCCCCTTCCCTGATCCTGCGCACGATCGTGCCGACACCGGGTTCGGTCCAGTCCAGGCTGTCCACCGTCCAGGCCATCGGTTCCAGCCCCAGCTCGGCACCGATCTCGAAGGAGTTGCGGTTCCACGCCCCGTACGGTGCCCGGTACCAGCGCGGCGGCGCTCCGGTGATCCGCTCGATGACCTCGCTGGTGGGGCCGAGCTCGTCGCGGACTCCGGCCCGGGAGAGCCTGGTGACCAGGGGATGGTTCCAGGAGTGGTTCCCGATGGTGTGGCCGTCGTCGGCGATGGCCCGCACCAGGTCCTGGTTGTCGTGGGCCATCTCGCCGCAGAGGAAGAACATCGCGCGGACATCGTGTGCGCGCAGGGTCGCGAGGATCTGCGGGGTGTAGAGCGGGTCGGGCCCGTCGTCGAAGGTGAGCACCATGGCGTGCCCGATCTCGGGCAGTTCCTCGAAGGGCCTCGTGCGGACCGGTGGCGCCGTCGGCCGGAAGCGGGGCGGGGCGCCCGCGGTCATGGGCCGGAGCCGGTGGGCGGTCGGCTCCGTCCGGACGGCCGGCTTGAGGCCCGGCGCCCCGGCCGGGGGCGGGGCGGTGGCCCGGACCGCTTCTCCGGCCGGATCCGCGGCGATCATGCGCACGGCGGCGGCCGCACCGAGTCCGGCGGCCAGTCGCAGCAGTGTTCTGCGCCCCGGCGGCCTCTGATCGTTCTTCATGGCCAACTGCTCGCACGACGGTGGCCGCCACCCCGTCACCGACACCGGCGGTGGAGGGTTTTGCACCCCATGGAGGGACCTGCGGCGCGGCATCCGGCAGCTTCGGACGGGGCCGTACCGCAGCCCGCTCCAGGGTCGGGCCGGGCAGCGGATAGCCTCACTGCCGTGACAGAACCGCAGCCTCATAAGTTCGAACGTGGCACAGACGGCCCGAAAGTGATCGTCGCAGGCCTTGATGGGTCCGATTCCTCCATGCGAGCCGCGGCCTACGCTGCGGGGCTGGCCCGTCGTCAGGGCGCCATGCTCGCCCTCGTCTATGTCCAGCCCGTGCTGCCCGCGGGGGCCGCTCTCGGGGCACCGGTGGCCGATACGACCGGCGAGGTCGCGGAGGGGCTGGTGAGCGAGATCCGGGAGGCGACCCGCCGGATGAAGGACATATGGGATGTGCGCTGGGAGTTCCATACCTTCCGGGGCGACCCGTACAACGGGCTCGTGACCGCGGCGGACGAACTGAAGGCGGACGCCGTGGTCGTCGGCGCGTCGGAGTCGGCCGGGCACCGGTTCATCGGCTCGGTCGCGATCCGGCTGGTGAAGGCGGGCCGTTGGCCCGTCACGGTGGTCCCGTAGGCGAAGCGGAATCCTCCGCTCCGCCGGACGGCACGCCGTCTTCCGCACCGGCTCCGCCTGGGCCATCATGAGCGCCCGTCAGGGACAGCCGTCAGCGGAGAGGTGACTCATGGCAAGGCTCCGAGTGGGCGAGGGTGTACTGCGCCGCAAGCCGATCGAGCAGATCGACGAGAAGGGCCCGGCGGGGGGAGCCGTCAGCCAGCTCACCAGAACGCTCGGGCTGTGGCAGCTCACGGCCATCGGCGTCGGCGGCATCATCGGCGCGGGCATCTTCACCCTCGCCGGCACCGTGGCGAACGGCACCGCCGGCCCCGCGGTCCTGCTCTCGTTCCTGATCGCGGGCGTGGCGAGCGCGGCGGCCGCGTTCAGCTACGCGGAGTTCGCGGGCCTCATCCCGAAGGCCGGCTCCGCCTACACCTACGGCTACGCGGTGCTCGGCGAGCTGGTGGGCTGGTTCATCGGCTGGGACCTGCTGCTGGAGTACACGGCGATCGTGGCGGTGGTCGCGATCGGCATCTCCGGCTACTTCAGCTTCCTGCTCGGCGAGATGGGGCTCGACGTGCCGAAGTGGATGCTGGGCGCGCCCGGCACCGGCGACGGCCACAAGGTGGACCTGTTCGCCGCGCTGCTCTGTCTGCTCGTCGCGTATCTGCTGACCCTCGGCATCAAGAACGCGGCCCGTTTCGAGACCGTCGTGGTCGTCCTGAAGGTCCTGGTCGTCCTGCTGGTCGTCGGCGTCGGTGTGTTCCACATCAACACCGGCAACTACCACCCGTTCTTCCCGTTCGGGGTGAGCGGGGCCTTCACCGGTGCGGCGACGGTGTTCTTCGCGGTGTTCGGGTACGACGCCATGTCCACGGCCGCCGAGGAGTCCAAGGACGCCCAGCGCCACATGCCGAAGGCGATCCTGTACTCCCTCGCCATCTCCATGGTCCTCTACGTGGCGGCGTGCCTGGTCCTGACGGGGATGCAGAGCTACAAGGACATCGATCCGGAGTCCGGTTTCTCCACGGCCTTCAAGTCGGTGGGCCTCAGCGGGCTCGCCGATGTGATCGCGGTGGGCGCGATCATCGGCATCCTCACGGTGATGTTCACCTTCATGCTCGGCGTGACCCGGGTGTGGTTCTCGATGAGCCGTGACGGGCTGCTGCCGAAGTGGTTCGCCAAGACCCATCCGACCCGGCACGTGCCGACCCGGGTGACCTGGATCGTCGGTGCGGCCTCGGCCCTGATCGCCGGGTTCCTGCCGATCGGCGAGGCCGCCGAGCTGACGAACATCGGCATTCTGCTGGCGTTCGTCGTGGTGTGCATCGCGGTGATCGTGCTGCGTTACAAGCAGCCGGACCTGCCGCGTACCTTCCGCACCCCCGGCATGCCGTTCGTCCCGGCCCTCGGTGTGGTGTTCTCGATCTGGCTGATCACCTTCCTCCAGTGGCAGACCTGGGTGCGGTTCGTGGTGTGGTTCCTGGTCGGTCTGGTCATCTACTTCGGCTACTCGTACCGGAAGTCGGAGATGGCGAGGACGCCGGGGACAGAGACGGGGACGGGTACGGGTACGGGCTGAGCGGGTGGCGGGCCCGGCCGGGTGGCCGTGCCGCGGGCGCCGGGCGCCCGTGTACGCGCCGCGCCGACCGCCGCCCGACCGTTCACCGCACCATTCGCCGCACTGTGCGACCGCTCGTCGCACGGAGCCGCCCGTCGCCTGTTCCTCGGCGCCCCCGATGCGTTCGTATACGCCAGTCGGCAGTGAAGCGGCCGGGACTTCGGCGGAAAGGGCGTTCTCGATGACCACCACGACGACCGATGAGCGGGCCCTCGCGGAGCTCCAGCGGGAGCACGGGCCCGCCCTCTTCCATTTCCTGCTCGGGCTGACCTTCGGCGACCGGCAGCGGGCCGAGGATCTGCTCCAGGAGACGCTGGTCCGGGCCTGGCAGCATCCGGAGGCCTTCGACGCCCCCTACGACTCGATGCGGCCCTGGCTCTTCACGGTCGCGCGGCGGCTCGCGATCGATGCCCGCCGGTCCAGGCAGGCCCGGCCGACCGAGGTCGGCGACGCCGTGCTGGCGACGACGGCGGCCGGGGAGGACACCGCCGAGGCCACGGTCTCGGCCCTCGACGTGCGCGAGGCGGTGCGCACCCTCGGCCCGGAACACCGCGCGGTCCTCGTCCAGATGTACTTCCGCGGGCTCACCGTGGAAGAGACGGCCCGGGTGCTCGGCATCCCGCCGGGCACGGTCAAGTCCCGGTCCTACTACGCGCTGCGGCAGCTCTCCCGCAACCTGCCCGGCTACTCCAGCAGGTCCTCCGGGCGCAGCAGGGCGAGCAGCGAGACGGCCTCCGCGACCTCCACGTAGGCGGCGGCGCAGCGGTCGCAGGACTGCAGATGACGGGAGACCGTACGGGTCTCGCCGGTCGTGAGCGCGTCGAGTACGTAGGCGCCGAGCGCATGCCGCACGTGCGGGCCCTCCCCGGGATCGGCGGTCATCGCATCCTCGTGTCGTGAACGGATCCTGTCCTTCTGGCCACGCGGGGCGCGCTCCCCCGGTTCAATGCTCCGTGAAGCGCGGTACCGAACAGAGAAAGAGGCGAGACGGGATGCGCCCCGAGCGTCAGGATGGAACCGGTGGGGGCGGGCTGCTGGTCCCGATGGCCTGGATGTACGCGGAGTACATAGCCGATGGGATGCTGCGGACCGGCGATCTGATGGAGCCGTCCACGCTGGAGTACCGAGCGGGACGGGACGCCCTCGCGCTCACCGTCTTCCTCTCCGGTGGCGCGGTGCCCGACGCCCTGCCCGCGGCCCGGCTGGACGAACTGCGGCTGCTGACGGCGTACGGGGCGCAGTGGTGCGGCTGGGTCCGCGAACGGCTCGACGCGCTCGGCGACCCGGCGTCCGGGACGGCCGGCGCGGAGCCCGACCTGGCGCTGGCCCGTGCGGCCTGGCGGTGGCTGGAGGAGACCGAGCTGCTCGCGGCCGACCTCGACGCGATCGGTGCGCCGCCCTGGGAAGCGGTGGACGAAGGGCCGGACGCGGAGGAGGCGGCCCAGGTCTGGACACCGGCCTGGCAGCTGGGGCTGCCGCTCGGGCATCTGGCGATCCATCTCCACTGAGTGCGGCCGGTCAGGAACCGTGCACCCCGGCACGGTACTTCGGCAGCCGCACCGTGATCTTCATCCCCGCGCCGATGCCCGTCTCGATGACCAGTCCGTAGTCGTCCCCGTAGACCTGGCGCAGCCGTTCGTCGACGTTGAGCAGTCCGATCCCGGTGGAGCGGCCGCCCTGCCCGCGCAGGATGTGGCGCAGGCGTTCCGGGTCCATGCCGGTGCCGTCGTCCTCGATGACGACCTCGGCCTCGGAGCCCGCGTCGAAGGCGCTGATGGTGATGCGGGTCGGGGTCTCCCGTGCCGCGGCGGAGCCGGGGTCCCGGGGCGGGGGCACGGCTCCTTCGAGTCCGTGCTTGACGGCGTTCTCGACCAGTGGCTGGAGGCAGAGGAACGGCAGGGCGACGGGGAGGACCTCGGGCGCGATCTGGAGGGTGACCGCGAGCCGTTCGCCGAAGCGGGCCCGTACGAGTGCCAGGTACTGGTCGATGGAGTGGAGCTCGTCGGCGAGGGTGGTGAAGTCGCCGTGGCTGCGGAACGAGTAGCGGGTGAAGTCGGCGAATTCCAGCAGGAGTTCGCGGGCCCGTTCCGGGTCGGTGCGGACGAACGAGGCGATGGCGGCCAGTGAGTTGAAGATGAAGTGCGGGGAGATCTGGGCCCGCAGCGCCCTGATCTCGGCCTCGATGAGCTGGGTGCGGGAGCGGTCGAGTTCGGCCAGTTCCAGCTGTACGCAGACCCAGCGGGCCACCTCCCCGGCGGCTCTCGCCAGCACCGCGGACTCGCGCGGCGCGTAGGCGATCAGGGTGCCCAGCACCCGGTTGTCGACGGTGAGCGGAACGGCGACGGCCCAGCGCAGCGGGCAGTCAAGGTCGTCGCAGTCGCTGCGGAAGGCGGTGTCCCGGCCGCTGGCGAGGAGGTCGCGCACCTGGTCCATGACCTGGCGGCCGTGGTGTTCGCCCTCGCCGTCCCAGACGAGCACCCGGTCGCGGTCGGTGAGGCAGAGCGCGTCGGTGCCGAGCAGGGAGCGCAGCCTCCGGGCGGATCTGCGGGCGCTCTCCTCGGTGAGCCCGGCGCGCAGCGGGGGCGCGGCGAGCGAGGCGGTGTGCAGGGTCTCGAAGGTGGCGTGCTCGACGGGTGTCCCGACGTCGCTGGTGCGGACGGGGCGGGCGGTGCGGCGGCCGAGCAGGAACCCCGCGCCGAGCAGCAGGAGGGCGAGCAGGACCAATGCGGCGTATCCGGCTCCGGTCATCGGTGCCTCCCCGCTGTCAGTGTCTCCGGCAGATGGAAGCGGGTCATGGCGGCATTGGTGCCGGAGGGTATGCGGCCGGGCGTGGCGAGGGAGACCAGGACCATCGCGAGGAAGCCGACCGGCACCGACCAGACGGCGGGCCAGGCGAGCAGGGCGTGCGGCCAGCCCGGCGGGCGCACCGCGCCGCTGACGGTGATGGCGACGGACAGGAACGCGGAACCGCCGCCGAGCAGCAGGCCCGCGACGGCACCGGGCGGGGTGAGCCGCCGCCACCAGATGCCGAGGACCAGCAGCGGGCAGAAGGAGGACGCGGAGACGGCGAACGCCATGCCCACGGAGTCGGCCACCGGCACCCGGCTGACCATCAGCGAACCGGCCAGCGGTACGCACATGGCGAGGACGGTGGCCAGCCGGAAGTGGCGTACGCCGCGCGAGGGGAGCACGTCCTGGGTGATGACTCCGGCGACGGCCATGGTGAGCCCGGAGGCGGTCGACAGGAACGCGGCGAACGCACCTCCCGCGATGAGCGCGCCGAGCAGGTCCCCGCCGAGTCCGCCGATGACCCGGCCGGGCAGCAGCAGCACGGCGGCGTCCGCGTCCCCGCCGTGGATCAGCTCGGGGGCGTACAGCCTGCCCAGTGCGCCGTAGACCGGGGGCAGCAGGTAGAACACGCCGATGAGGGCGAGGACGGCGACCGTCGTGCGGCGGGCGTCGCGTCCGTTGGGGCTGGTGTAGAAGCGGACGACGACATGCGGCAGGCCCATGGTGCCGAGGAAGGTGGCGACGATCAGCCCGTAGGTGGCGTAGAGCGGATGGTCGGCGCGGAAGACGGAGAGCTGCTCGTCGAAGGTGACGCGGGGCCGCCCGTCGCCACGCCAGGCGAGCACCAGGAAGATCGCGGGGACCAGGAGCGCGGTCAGTTTCAGCCAGTACTGGAAGACCTGGACGAAGGTGATGGACCGCATGCCGCCCGCGGCGACGGCGATGACGACGACGGACGCCACGAGCACGTCGCCGAGCCAGCCGGGCGCCCCGGTGAGGATCTTGAGGGTGAGGCCCGCGCCCTGGAGCTGGGGTACGAGATAGAGCCAGCCCGCCGCGACGACGAAGACGCTGACCAGTCTGCGCACCTGCCGTGATTCCAGCCGTCCCTCGGCGAAGTCGGGCAGCGTGTACGCCCCCGAGCGGCGCAGCGGTGCGGCCACGAAGACCAGCAGCACCAGATAGCCCGCGGTGTAGCCGACCGGATACCAGAGCATGTCGGGGCCGTGCACCAGGACCAGGCCCGCGATGCCGAGGAAGGAGGCGGCGGAGAGGTATTCGCCGCTGATGGCCGCGGCGTTGAGCCGGGGCCGCACGGTGCGCGAGGCGACGTAGAAGTCGGAGGTGGTGCGGGAGATGCGCAGCCCGAAACCGCCGACGAGGACGGTGGCGAGGAAGACGACGGCGACCGCCGCCACCGCGTACGTACGGCTCACGGTCCGGGGCGGCCTTCCACGAGCCGGGCGAAGTCGCGTTCGTTGCGCTCGGCCCGGCGCACGTACCACCAGGCGGTCAGGGTGAGCGGCGGGTAGGCGGCGAATCCGAGGACCGCCCAGACGAGCGCGGCGCTGTGCAGGGCCTCGAAGACCAGTGGCAGTGTTCCGACGACCACCGCGAGGACCGCGAACGCGGTGAGTCCGGCCCGCAGTTGGCTGCGCATCAGCGAACGGACGTACGCGCCGCCGAGGGCGGTCTGTTCGTCGATCTCCGACTGGGTGCGGTAGCGCGGCAGCGGGCGCACCCGCCGGGGCTCCCCCGTCACCACTTCGCGGCGGGGTGTTGGCTCTGCGGACATGGGCCCGGAGTGTATGCGGCACCGGACCGCCGTGGGAAGGCCGGAGCCCGGTAGGCGCTGGTCAGCGGCCGGTCTGACGCATCAGCAGATCGCGCAGTGCCCGGGTGTGGCGGCGGCTCACCGCGAGCTCCGCGGTGCCGATGCGGACGCTCATACTGCCCGCGTCGAGGCGGAGTTCGTCGATCCGGCCCAGGGCGACGAGGTGGCGCCGGTGGATGCGCACGAAGCCGCGGGTGCGCCAGCGCTCCTCCAGGGTGGTGAGGGGGACGCGGACGAGGTGGCTGCCCGTGGCGGTGTGCAGCCGGGCGTAGTCGCCCTGGGCCTCGGCGTAGGCGATGTCGTCGATCGGGACGAACCGGATGACACCGCCGAGCTCGACCGGGATCTGGTCGCCCGCGGTGTCGACCACGGGTGCGGAGCGGTCGCCGACCTGTTCGGCGACGCGGCGCACCGCTTCGGCCAGGCGCTCGCGGCGTACGGGTTTGAGCACGTAGTCGACGGCCTTCAGGTCGAAGGCCTGGACGGCGAAGCCCTCGTGCGCGGTGACGAAGACGATGAGCGGCGGCGCGGCGAAACCGGCCAGCAGCTGGGCGACGTCGAGACCGGTGAGGCCCGCCATGTGGATGTCCAGGAACACGACGTCGATGGCGGCCGGGTCGTCCGGGCCCGCGTCGACGGCGGCGCCGATGCGCCGCAGCGCCTCGGTGGCGCCGGTGGCCCCTTCGGCGCTGCGGATCCGGGGATCGGCGCGCAGGAGGTAGAGGAGTTCCTCCAGGGCGGGTTCTTCGTCGTCGACGGCGAGTACGCGCAGCATGGGCCGGAGTGTAGAGCGCGCACGGGGGTGCGGGCCGGGTGATGCACGGCTTCTTCGCCCACCGGCCGTACGGCGCGCCCCGGTGGGTCATTTGAGCAGCCGGGAGAGGCGGCGGTCGGCGAGCGGTTTGCCGCCGGTCTGGCAGGTCGGGCAGTACTGGAGCGACGAGTCGCTGAACGACACCTCGCGGATGGTGTCCCCGCAGACCGGGCATGCCTGGCCGGTGCGTCCGTGGACCCGCATCCCGCTCTTCTTCTCGGCCTTGAGCCTTCCGGCCGCGAGGCCGCTGGAGCGTGCGACCGCGTCGTGCAGGGTGGTGCGCAGCGCCGTGTGGAGCCGGGTGATCTGGTCGTCGGTGAGGTTCGCGGTGAGCAGGTACGGCGACATCTTCGCGACGTGCAGGATCTCGTCGCTGTAGGCGTTGCCGATGCCCGCGATCAGCGACTGGTCGCGCAGGGCGCCCTTGATCCGGCGGCGCTCCCCGGCGAGCAGCGCGGCGAAGGCGTCGCGGTCGAAGGAGTCGTCGAGGGGGTCGGGGCCCAGCCGGGCGATGCCCGGCACCTCGGCCGGTTCGTGCACCAGGTACACGGCGAGGCGTTTGGTGGTGCCCGCCTCCGTGAGGTCGAAGCCGTCGCCGCCGGTGAGCACGGTGCGCAGCGCCAGGGGTCCCTTGCCGGGGCGCGGCGGCGCGGCGGGGAACTCGTCCTTCCAGCGCACCCAGCCGGCCCGCGCGAGATGGGTGATCAGGTGCAGCGGCCCGGCCCCGATGTCCAGGAACTTGCCGTGCCGGGCGATGCCGGTGACCGTGGCGCCGTGCAGGGCGGCCGGCGGCGGGTCGTACGTCTTGAGGACGCTGACGTTGAGCGGCAGGACACGGTCGATCTCCTTGCCGACCAGGTGGTCGTCGAGGAAGACCCGCAGGGCTTCGACTTCCGGCAGTTCGGGCATGGTTCCAGACTGCCAAAAGCCCCGGCGGGGCGCCTGTCAGAGGCCGTAGACCCGCTCGGCCGTGGTGGCGAGGACACGGGCCCGCTCGTCCTCGGTGAGGGTGTCGGTGAGGCCGCGTGCGGCGTCGACGACCTCCGCGTACGTCGCCGCGAGCCGGCACACCGGCCAGTCCGAGCCGAACATCATCCGGTCGGGGCCGAAGGCGTCGAGGACGGTGTCGGCGTACGGGCGCAGGTCGCTCACGGTCCAGGAGCGCGGATCGGCCTCGGTGACCAGGCCGGAGAGCTTGCAGACAGTGTTGGGGCGGGCGGCCAGCGCCCTGACGTCGTCGGCCCAGGGGTGCAGTTCACCGGCGGCGACGGCTGGCTTGCCCGCGTGGTCGAGGACGAAGGTCAGCTCGGGCAGCAGTGCCGCGGCCTGGACGGTGGCGGGCAGCTGGCGGGCCTGGACGACGAGGTCGTAGACGAGCCCGGCGTCGGCGACGGCGCGCAGTCCGCGCCGGACGTCGGGGCGCAGCAGCCAGGCGGGGTCGGGTTCGCCCTGGACCTGGTGGCGGATGCCGACGAGCCGGTCGCCGCCGGGGAGTTCGCGCAGCGCGGCCAGCGTGTCGGCGATGTCCGGCGCCGTGAGGTCGCACCAGCCGACGACGCCCGCGACGAGGCCGCTGTCCCGGGCGAGGGCCAGGAACTCGGGGGTCTCCTCCGCGACGGTGACGGTCTGGACGAGGACGGTGGCCCGCACCCCGGCGGCGCGCGCCTCCGGTTCCAGGTCGGCCAGGGTGAAGTCGCGCCGGAGCGGGGCGAGTTCGTCGCCGGTGATCCAGTCCTGGTCGCGCACGGAGAGGTCCCACACATGGTGGTGGGCGTCGACGATCCGTTCCTGCCCGGTCATGTCACAGCTCCCAGGCGACCGGGAGCCCGGCTTCGGCACCGTCGGCCGAGTAGTCGTGCGCCACGTCGAGCAGTTCGTCCATCCTGGCCTGCCAGGCCACATTGACGGGGAGCTGTTCCAGTTCGGCGAGGAGTGCGGCGTAGTCCTCGCAGTCGATGACGTGGAAGAGGTCGGTGCCGCTGCGCCAGATCGTCCAGGAGGTGGCGCCCGCCGCGCGGATCGCGGCGGTGAGCTCCGCCGGGACCTCGCGGTGCGCGGCCTCGTACTCCTCGATCCGGTCGGCGCGGACCTTGGTGTGCAGGGCGATTCTCATGTCAGTGTCCGTTCTCGGTCAGCAGGCCCTCGGCGCGCAGCTCGCCCCAGAGCTCGTCCGGGATCTCGCGGCGGAGCAGGGCGGCGGCGTCGCGCACCTCGTCCGGGGAGCGGGTGCCCACCAGCACTCCGGCGACGGCGGGGTGGGCGAGCGGGTAGTGGAGGGCGGCGGCCCGCAGCGGGACGCCGTGGCCCTCGGTGACGGCCTTGATGCGCAGGGCCCGGTCCAGGAGGGAGAGGGGTGCGGCCGTGTAGTCGTAGGTGGCGCCGGGGCGCGGGTCGGCGAGCAGCCCGGAGTTGAAGACCCCTCCGACGACCACGCTGCGGCCTCGGGCGGCGGCCTCGGGCAGCAGACCGTTCAGTGCGGACTGGTCGAGGAGGGTGTAGCGCCCGGCGCAGAGCACCACGTCGACATCGGTGTCGCGCAGGAACCGGGTGAGCATCGCGGTCTGGTTCATCCCGGCGCCGATGGCTCCGACGACACCTTGGGCGCGCAGCTTCTCCAGCTCCGGGTAGGCCTCGCGGAAGGCGGTCTCCGCATGGTCGTCCGGATCGTGCAGATAGGCGATGTCGATGCGGTCCAGGCCGAGCCGTTCCAGGCTGTCCTCGATGCTGCGGCGTACGCCGTCGGCGCTGAAGTCCCAGCGTCGGCGGAGGGTGGCGGGGACGGCGAAGCCCTCGGAGAGCCCGTCACCGCCGCGCCCGGTGGCGTCGGCGGGCAGCGGGTCGAGCACCCGGCCCACCTTGGTGGAGAGCACGTACGCGTCGCGGGGCCGGTCGCGCAGGGCCTCGCCGAGCCGCCGTTCGGAGAGGCCGAGTCCGTAGTGCGGCGCGGTGTCGAAGTAGCGGACGCCCTCGTCCCAGGCGGCGGCGACCGCGGAGGCCGCCTGCTCCGGTTCGACGGCGGTGAAGAGGTTGCCGATGGCGGCCGCCCCGAAGGACAGCTCGGTGACCTCGACCGCGCTGCTTCCCAGCCTGTTGCGCCGCATGCTTCCGCCGCCCTCCCCGATGATCTCTTTCTGCACACAGCGAATATTCATCGGATCACTTGGGTGCGTCAACACCTCAGGCACCACCGACCGTGGCACTTCCCAGGAAATCTGTCCGATCTATGACCGATCGGGATGCTGATCAGGTGGCCGGCTGCTCAAGGAGCCGGCAGCAGTGCGAGCAGCTCCGCCACCTCCTCGTCGGCGCAGCGCGCCAGCCGCTCCAGGTCGGGCACCGCCTTGCCGTCGGCCACCAGCCCGACCCGCACCCGGCCGCCGTACGTGGAGAGCGCGACGGCGAGGGCCTGGCCGCGGGCCAGCGGCGCCATCGGATAGACGGCCCGCAGCGGGCAGCCGCCGAGGGAGAGCGCCGAGCGCGGCAGGGGGACGCTGGTGACCAGGACGTCGAAGAGCATCCTGGCCGCGTTCCCGGCGAGCGGCGCGCCGAACCGGTGGGCCAGCGACGGCAGCTGATCGGCGAGCACGGCGACCGCCCCGGCGCCCCGGAAAGGGCCCGCGGCCTTGTTGCGGTCCATGGCGGCGCGGACGGCGCCGAGCCGCTTCCACGGATCGGGTTCGCCGACCGGGAGCCCGAGCAGATAGGCGGAGAGCTTGTTCCCGGTCGCCGCGGTCTGGCCCGGCCTGCGGCGGGAGACCGGGACCAGGGCGCGCGGGTCCTCCCCGGGCAGCGGTTCGCCGCGCTCGTGCATCCAGCGGCGCAGCGCCCCGGCGACGACCGCGAGCAGGACGTCGTTGGTCGTGCCGCCCGCGGCCCGGCGGATCCGCTGGACGGCGTCGAGGTCCAGGTCCGCGGTGGCGAGACGCCGGGTGCCGCTGGAGCTCGCGGTGAGCGCGGGCACGCCGCGCGGGTCGAGACGGCTGGCCCGCACCATGGAGGCGCCGACGCCGAACGCCCGCCCGAGATCCTCGATCCGACCGAGCGCGAGACCCGCCACCTGACGCGGGCCCGGCATCCACGAGCGGGGCGGGACGGTACGCGCGCGGCGGGCGGCGACACCGCCGCGGGCCCGGCCGGCGGCGGCGATCTCGTCGAAGATCCCGGCGCCGATGGCGACCGCGCGCATCCCGTCGGCCAGCGCGTGGTGGAGCTTGACGAGCACCGCGAAGGGACCGCCGTCGGCTCCGCCGATGACGTACATCTGCCAGGGCGGCAGCCCCCGTTCGAGGGGCCGCTCCATCAGTTCGCCGGCGAGCCGGGTGGCGCCCGCCATGAATCCGCCGTCCCCGTCCCGCGACTCCGCCCCGCTCAGCCGCACCCGCCGGATGTGCCGGTGGACGTCGAAGTCCTTGTCCACGAACCAGGCGGCCCCGCCGACGGGCAGCAGTACGTCCCTGACCCGCATCCGCAGCCGGGGAATGGCGGCGGCCCGGGTGCCGAGCAGGTCGAGAACGGTCTCCGCGTCGGCGCCGGGCACCGGGCCGGGGGTCGGGGAGAAGACGGCGAGCGCGCCGAGGTGCATCGGGTGGGCATCGGATTCGAGGTGCCAGAAGGCGAGATCGAGGGGTGCCAGCAGCTCAGTTCCCAACGGGTCCTCATGTCATCGAAGACAAAGACTGACGGAGTCGCACCGGACCGATGCAGTCGCAGTCAATCCCTCGCGATCGGTTACGGTCAAGTACAGACATGTTACGTTCTGTTACCGTCGGGTAGAAAAGCGTGCCCGGACAGGAAAGCGTGCTTCCGTCACTCGTGTGCCGGGATGACGAATTCGCACCACACGCATTTGCCGCTGCCCCGGGACTCCACGCCCCACAGATCGGCCAGCCGGTCCACCAGCATCAGCCCCCGCCCGGACACCCCGGCCTCCCCCGCGTCCCGGCGCCTGGGCAGCGCGCTGGAGCGGTCCTCGACATCGACCCGTAGCCGCCGCTCGGGGCCGGTGAGCACCCGGATCGTCACGATGGCCCCGCCGTCGGTGTGCATCAGCGCGTTGGTGATCAGCTCGTCGGCGGCCAGCTCGACCTCGTCGGCCCGTGTCTTGGCGCCCCAGGCCCGGACCGCCGCCCGGATCATGTGGCGGGCGGAGCTGAGCGCCTCCGGATCGCTCTGGGCGACGTGCTGCTGGAGCCGGCCGCCCGGCTGGGGCGCGTGGGCGGCCTTGCGGCGCAGCAGCAGCACCGCGACGTCGTCCTCGCCGCCGCGCTCGTCGACCTCCTCGCAGAGCCGGTCGGCCAGTCGCTGGAGGTCCTGCGGCCCGTTGCGCACCATGGACGTCAGCAGCTGTATGCCCTCGTCGAGATCGGCGCCCGGCAGCTCCACGAGGCCGTCGGTGAAGAGCACCAGGGTCTGGCCGGGGTCCAGCTCGACGGTGCTGACCGGGTACTCCAGCCGCCCGAACTCGGCCGAGAGCCCCAGCGGCAGCCCGCCCTCGGCGGGCAGCCTGCGGCAGTTGCCGTCGCTCTCGCGCACCAGTGGGTCGACATGGCCGGCCCGGACCAGCTGCACCACCCCGGTCGTCAGGTCGACCTCGGCGTAGGTGCAGGTCGCGAAGCGGTCCGTGTCCAGTTCGTGCAGGAAGACGGAGGCCCGCGCCATCACCGTGGCGGGGCTGTGCCCCTCGGCCGCGTAGGCCCGCAGCACGATGCGCAGCTGCCCCATCACGGCCGCCGCGTGGGTGTCGTGGCCCTGGACGTCGCCGATGACGGCGCCGACCCGGCCGCCGGGAAGCGGGATGACGTCGTACCAGTCGCCCCCGATGTCCCTGCCCAGCCGGGCCGAGCGGTACTTGACGGCGATCTGCGCCCCCGGCACGTCCGGGATCCTGCGCGGCAGCATGGCCTGCTGGAGTCCCTCGGCGAGATCGTGCTCCTGCTCGTACAGCATGGCCCGTTGCAGGCTCTGCGCGATGGAGCTGCCGAGCGCGACCAGCAGATTGCGTTCGTCGCCGCTGAAACCGTCCTTGTCGCTGTAGAGCAGGCCGAGGGCGCCGATGGGCCGGGCCTGGGCGATCAGCGGCAGATAGGCGGCCGAGGTGATGCCTAGGTGGCTGATGTGTGGCCACAGGATCGGGTACGAGGTGGCGAAGTCGGTGGCGGACTCGATGAAGCGGGGCGCGAGCGTGCGGACGACCTCACTCATCGGGTACTGCTCGTCCGTCCGGGTGTACCGGGTGCCGGGCACGAACGAGTCCTCCGGGCCGTCGGCCACCAGATGGATGCGCCCGGCCTCCATCAGCCCCATGACCAGGCTGGTCGCCCCGAGATGTGCCAGCCCCTGGGAGTTCTTCAGCACCTCGATGACGTCCCCGACGGTGCGGGCGTGGGCCAGGGCGGCCGTGGTGACGTCCACCAGGCTGGTGCGCCGGCGCCGCTGCTGGTCCAGCTCGTGGCGGGCGGTGGAGTCGGCCAGTTCCTGGGTGGCGTCGCGGACGATGCCGATGATGCGGTGCGGGCGGCCGGTGCCGTCCCGTCGGATGAAGCCCTGGGTGTGGGTCCAGCGGAGGGTGCCGTCGCGCCGCTTGATCCTGAAGTACGCCCCGTAGTTGCTCCGGCCGCTCTTGAGCGCCTGCGCGACCATGGCGTCGAGCCGTACGCCCTCGTCCGTCGGCACCCGGTGCCCGAGCGACTCCGGCCGGTCGTCGTACTCCTCCGCCCGCAGGTCGAACACGTCGAGCGCGGGCCGGTCCATGTGCATGAGGCCGCTGTCGAGATCCCAGTCGAAGCTGCCCATACGGTTCAGGGCGAGGCTGAGATCCGGGTGGGCGGGCCAGTCGTCCGGGAGTGACAGGGCACCCGCTACCCGATCATCCATGCGTGTCACTCTGCCATCATTTGTCCGATTCTTCGAGCGAACCCCGCACGGTCGGGCGAATCGTGTCCATGTCACCCGAGTGACACGGACACCCGTTCCGGGCTCCGGACCGGATGTCTCGCAGGGCGAACCGCCCCGAGGTCGCGGACGGGCAACGGTTACGGTGTCCCGTGGGGCACGGTAAGCCCAGCCTTACCTTTACCCTGAGCTGCACTGACCGCATCAGCCCGTTCTAAGGACCAGTACCTGATGACCCGCCCCGTCCGCGTCGCCATAGTCGGAGCCGGCCCCGCCGGCATCTACGCGGCGGACGCGCTGCTGAAATCCGACGCCGCCCAGGACCCTGGGGTTTCGATCGACCTGTTCGAGCGGATGCCCGCCCCCTTCGGCCTGATCCGTTACGGAGTGGCCCCGGACCACCCCCGGATCAAGGGCATCGTCCAGGCACTCCACCAGGTTCTCGACAAGCCGCAGCTGCGGCTGTTCGGCAACGTCGACTACCCCGACGACATCGGCCTGGACGATCTGCGGTCCTTCTACGACGCCGTGATCTTCTCCACCGGCGCCGACGCGGACCGCGCGCTCGACATCCCCGGCAGCGAGCTGGACGGCTCCCACGGCGCCGCCGACTTCGTCTCCTGGTACGACGGCCACCCGGATGTGGCCCGCACCTGGCCCCTGGAGGCCGAGAAGGTGGCCGTGCTCGGCGTGGGCAATGTGGCCCTGGACGTGGCCCGCGTCCTCGCCAAGACGGCGGACGAGCTGCTGCCGACCGAGATCCCCGCCAACGTCTACGAGGGCCTCAAGGCCAACAAGGCCCTGGAGGTGCACGTCTTCGGGCGCCGCGGCCCCGCGCAGGCCAAGTTCAGCCCGATGGAGCTGCGGGAGCTGGACCACTCGCCGAACATCGAGGTCATCGTCAACCCCGAGGACATCGAGTACGACGCGGGTTCGATCGAGACCCGGCGCGGCAACAAGCAGGCCAACATGGTCGCCTCCACGCTGGAGAACTGGGCGATCCGCGACGCCGGCGACCGGCCGCACAAGCTGTTCCTGCACTTCTTCGAGTCCCCGGTGGAGATCCTCGGCGAGGACGGCCGGGTCGTCGGCCTGCGCACCGAGCGCACCGAGCTGGACGGCACCGGAAACGTCAAGGGCACCGGGAACTTCACCGACTGGGATGTGCAGAGCGTCTACCGCGCGGTCGGCTACTACTCGCGGGAGCTCCCGAAGCTCCCGTTCGACGTGGTCTCCGGCACGGTCCCGCACGCCGCGGGACGCGTCGTCGACGGCGGGGAGCACATGCCCTCGGTGTACGTCACGGGCTGGATCAAGCGCGGCCCGGTCGGCCTGATCGGCCACACCAAGGGCGATGCCAACGAGACCGTGGCCTGCCTGCTGGAGGACCGGGCCGAGGGACGGCTGCCCGCCCCGGTCCGGCCCGAGCCGGAGGCCGTCACCGCCTTCCTGGAGGAGCGCGGCGTCCGCTACACCACCCGCGAGGGCTGGTACCGCCTGGACGCGCACGAGCGCGCCCTGGGCGCGGAGCAGGACCGTGAGCGGATCAAGGTCGTGGAGCGCGAGGCCATGCTGGACGCCTCCGAGCCCCGTTCCTGAACGTACGGCGTACCGACCGGCCGGCCGCCATGGCCGGCCGGAAGGGCAGCTCCGTCCACCTCGGCGGAGCTGCCCGGCCCTCGGTCCGCCGGCGTCTCAGCGGCCCTGCAGCGCCTTGACGTTGTCCCCGAAGGTCCAGCCCTTCGAGCCGTCCCAGTTGAGCGACCAGGTCATCAGGCCCTTGAGCCCGTTGCCGTAGTGGTTCCAGGCCTGCGCCACCTGACCCGTCGGCAGGTATCCGCCACCCGCGCCCGGCTGGGCCGGCAGTCCCGGAACCTGCTTGTCGTACGGGACCTTGATCGTGGTGCCCTGGACGACGAGCCCCTTGTTCAGACAGTCCGTCTGGGCGGTGAACCCCTCGACCGTGCCCGCGGAGTACGAGTCCCCGGCGCAGCCGTACATGCTGCCGTTGTAGTACTGCATGTTCAGCCACCACAGGCGCCCGTTGTCCGCGTACTTCTTCACGATGGGCAGGTACGCGCCCCAGATCGAGCCGTAGGTGATGCTCCCGCCGGTGACATAGGCCGTCTCCGGCGCCATCGTCAGTCCGAAGTTGGACGGCATCCGCGCGAGTACGCCGTCGATGATGCGGATGAGGTTGGACTGCGAGGCCGACAGCTGGTTGATGTTTCCGCTGCCGGTGAGGCCGGTCTCGATGTCGATGTCGATGCCGTCGAAGTTGTACTTCTTGAGAATCGGCACCACCGTCTCGACGAACCGGTCGGCGACCGCGCTGGAGCTGAGGTCGATACCGGCGGCCGCTCCCCCGATGGACATCAGGGTGGTGAGCCCGGACGCCTTCGCCTGGCACATCTCGGCCGGGGTCGGGACCTTCACGGTCGAGTCCATCCCGTCCTCCCACAGGACGGTGCCGTCCGAGAGGATGACCGGGAAGGCCGCGTTGATCACGTTGTAGCCGTGCTGCGCGATACGGCCGTCGGTGACCGGGATCCAGCCCAGCGGCGGGTGCACACCGTTCGACGCGCCGTCCCAGTTCTCCCAGTACCCCTGGAGCACCTTCCCGGCGGGCTTCGACTTGACCGCACAGGTCTCGTCCTGAGCGGCACTGGGCGTCGCCGCCACCAGCATCTGTACGGCACATGCCGCCGCGAGGCCTGCCCCCAGCAGGCGCGCTGTCCGACCGAACATGGTCACTTCCCTTCCTGTCGCGGCCGGGCGCCACCGGGGCGGTGCGGGTGCCCGAGGCTGCCCGGCGCAGGGCGAGTTGGCGCGTGAATGGCATGCCCCTGACAATTCAGACGGAATGCGGTCTCGCATTTCACGGCTCGCCACACGCTAGGGAGGCCCGGACCGTCCGTCAATAGGTCTGGACCAAAGCAGCCGCCGGACCGCGGCCTCCACGGCACCACCGAAGCGGAGCGGGCCAGGCACCGAAAGCGTTTACCAAGGGGCCGATTACCGCCACGCAAAGGCTTAGCTTAGGCTTGCCTAACTCCTTGCGATCCGCATCGGGCCGCCCGTCGTGTTCCGTACGGCCGTTCCTTCGGCGTGCCCGCGCGCGGTCGCGGGGTCCCGCTCCATCCGTCAAGCATCATGAGGAACACCCATGTCCCGGTTCACCCGCGCACGTCGCCGGACGCTCGCCGCAACTGCCGCCGCCGCAGCCCTCGTTCTCGCCCTCGGCGGCTGCTCTTCGAGCGACGACGGCAAGGAGATCTCCGGTGCATCCGGGAAGAGCGGCGGAGCGTTCCCCGTCTCCATCAAGAGCGCGCTCGGTACCGCGGAGATCAAGAAGCAGCCCGAACGGGTCGTCACCCTCGGCCAGGGCTCGGCCGAGACCGCCATCGCGCTCGGCCACACCCCGGTGGGCATCGAGAAGTACGAGTGGGGAAGCGACAAGACGGGCTATCTGCCGTGGATCCACGAGGCCGTGAAGAAGTCCGGCGACAAGCTGCCCACCCAGATCACGGGCGGTGAGGACATCGACTTCGAGGCCATCACCGAGCTGGAGCCGGATGTCATCCTCGCGCCGTGGTCCGGGATCACGCAGAAGGACTACGACATCCTCAAGGACATCGCCCCCACCGTCGCCTACCCCGATCTGGCGTGGAGCACGGACTGGGACCAGCAGATCGACATCATCGGCAAGGCGCTGGGGCAGACGGCCGAGGCGAAGGGCCTCGTCTCGAAGACCGAGAAGCAGCTGTCCGACGCGGCGGCGACCCGGCCCGAGTACAAAAAGCACACGTTCTCGTACATCTACAACACCGGTCCCGGCACCCTCGGCGTGTTCAAGCCCGAGGAGCAGCGCGTCAAGATGCTCACCTCGCTCGGTCTCACCGTCGACCCGGTGGTGAACTCCTTCAAGGAGACCAAGGGCACCGACTCGGCGCTCATCGGCCTGGAGAACGCCGAGAAGCTGAAGAACAGCGATCTGCTCTTCACCTTCTACATGGATGACAAGGCCCGCAAGGAGATCGAGGCCCAGCCGCTGTACGCGGCGATGCCCGCCGTCAAGAGCGGCGCCATGGTGTACAGCAACGACAACTCCTTCGTCACGGCCTCCTCCATCATCAACCCGCTCACCGTGCCGTGGGTGATCGACCGTTACCTGCCGCTGATCGACAAGGCCGTCAAGGCCTCCGACAACGCCTGAGGCCGGCCACCACCCCCATGGCCACCACCACACACGCACCGCCGAGCGGTGCCGGCACCTCACGGGCCGGCACCGCTCGGCGGGTGTCCTCCCTCGTCATCGCGGTCGCCGTCCTGGTGCTCGCCGTGTTCGCGAGCATCGTGTTCGGCAGCCGGACCACCTCGTTCGGCGATGTGCTGCACGCGCTGTCCGGGACCGCGGACCCGAATGTCACCACCATCGTCGAGAGCCGCTACCCGCGCACCGCGCTCGGCCTGCTCGCCGGTCTCTGTCTGGCCGTCGCGGGCACGCTCATGCAGGGCGTGACCCGCAATCCGCTGGCCGATCCGGGCCTTCTCGGGATCAACGCGGGCGCCTCGGCGAGCATCGTCGCCGCGACGGCGTTCCTCGGGGCGACGGGCAGCACGGAGACCATGTGGTGGGCGCTGCCCGGCGCCCTGATCGCCGGTCTGCTCGTCCACGCGATCGGCTCGGCGGGTTCGGGCAGCGGGCTGGTGCGGCTGGTGCTCGCCGGTGCGGTGCTCTCCGCCGTGCTGATGGCGTTCATCCAGGCGGTGACGCTGAGCCGCCCCAAGGTGTTCGACAGCTACCGGTACTGGGTCGTCGGCGCGCTCGGCGGGCGGGACTTCGATGTCTTCTGGTCGGTCCTTCCGTTCGCCGTGGCCGGTCTGGTGATCGCCGCGGTGCTCGGTCCCGGCCTCAACACGCTCGCCCTCGGTGACTCGACCGCGGCGTCGCTGGGGGCCCGTCCGGCGCTGGTGCGGGCGGGCGGACTGCTCTCGGCCACGCTGCTGAGCGCGGCGGCCACGGCGGCGGTCGGCCCGATCGCCTTCGTCGGACTGGCCGTTCCGCATGTGGTGCGGGCACTGGTCGGGGTCGACTTCCGGATGCAGATCCTCTTCTCGGCGCTGGTCGGCCCTGCGCTGCTGCTCCTCGCGGATGTCGTGGGGCGGGTGGTGATGCGCCCACAGGAACTGATGGTCGGTGTCGTGACCGCGTTCATCGGGGCGCCCGCACTGCTCGTCGCCGTACGCAGGATGAGGGGCAACTCATGACGTCGCGCCAGACCGCGATCCGTACCGCGTCGCCGAGAGGGTTCCTGAGGGTCGGCCGGTCCGTCGCGCTGCCGGTCCGGCGGGTGTCCGTGCTGACGGCGCTCGTGCTGTTCGTACTGCTGCTGGCGGGGGCCGTCGCCACGCTGTCGCTCGGGCGGCTGGGCATTCCGCTCTCCGAGCTCGCCGGGGCGGTGACCGGTGGGGCCGAGGGCAAGAACGGGTTCGTCATCGAGCGGCTGCGCGGGCCGCGTCTGGTGGTCGCCGTGGGGACCGGTGCTGCGCTCGGACTCTCCGGGGCGCTGTTCCAGTCCGTCACCCGCAATCCGCTCGGCAGTCCCGATGTGATCGGGCTGGCGTCCGGGGCCGGGGCGGGCGCCGCGATCTCCGCGCTGCTCTTCCCGGACACCGTGCCGGTGGCGCTCGGCGCGCTGATCGGCGCCGTCCTCGCCATGGTGCTGGTGTATGTGTCGACCGGCACCGGGTTCCGCAACCCGGCCCGGCTGGTCATCGCGGGCATCGGGATCGCCGCGATGGGCACCGCGATCACCCAGTACGTCGTCTACGCCATGGAGCGGGACCGGGCCGCCGTGCTCACCGCCTACGTCAACGGCAGCCTGTCGGCGCGGTCGTGGGAGGACGCCACCACGATCTGGCTGGTGCTGCTGGTGGTGGCCCCGCTCACCGTGCTCCTCTCGCGGCGGCTGGACATCGGGGAGATGGGCGACGACATCGCGGCCGCGCTCGGCTCGCAGCCCCGCCGCACCAAGACGGCCGCCGTGGTGCTGGCGATCGTGCTCTCGGCGGGGGCGGTCAGTGTCGCCGGCCCCATCGCGTTCATCGCGCTGACGTCCCCGCAGGTCGCCAAGCGGATCACCCGGGTGCCCGGCCCGCACCTGGCGCTGTCGGCGCTGACCGGCGCGCTGCTGCTGGTGCTCGCGGATCTCTGCGCCCAGCAGCTGCCGCTCTTCGACAACCTGCCGGTCGGCATCTACACGATGGCCATCGGAGGCGTGTACCTCGGCTGTCTGCTGGTACGCGAGTGGCGCCGGGGAGTTCTGTGAGACGTGGCGCCGTACGCTACTCGCCGCCGAAGTAGCCGTACGGTGCCACGGACACGCCCTCGACGACACACCTCGGGTCGTCCTCCCCGGCCGTCGGGTCCACCTCACGCGCCTCCAGCACGCGCATGGACCAGACGGAGAACCCGGCGTGGAAGTCGTAGCCGATGTCGCACGGCGTGCTGGTGTACCCCTTGGCGTGCAGTTCGGCGACGACATCGTCGATCAGCCGGTGGGTCAGCTGGACCCCGTCGCAACTCGCCTCGGCCTCGCCGCCCTGCCCGCTGTAGCCGATCTCGACGAGTTCCACGGTGTCGTCGGGTGCGTAGGTGATCACGAGCTTCGGTGTGGTGTCGTACACGGCAGGGCGGACGGCGGCGGGGCCGAGGCCCGGTCGGCCGACGCGCTCCTCGACCCGGGTCCGGTGGTCGCCGATCATGGCGAGGGCGACGCCGCGTCCAGGGATGATCTCCATGCCGGGCATCCTGCCATCGGCGCCTGGGCCTTCCCCTCCCGCCCTTCGCACGCACAGCTCCTCCCCGCCCTCGCACACCCCCGCTTGAACACGTTCAAGAAAGCTCGTAGAGTCGGCGCCGAGCACAGTTGAACACGTTCAAGTCGGGGGGCGGCGATGTCCGTACTGGTCAGTTCAATCGTGATGCTGGGCATGCTGGTGGTGGTCCCCGCAGGACTGCGGCTGACCGGTGCGGCCGAACTGGACCGGATCCGGCGACTGTGGCCGCTCTTCGCCGTTCCCGGCGCCGTCTCGCTGTGGCTGCCGCGCGGCACCGCCGCCACCGCCCTCGCGGTCTGTTACGCGCTCGGCACCGCACTCCTCGCCCTGCACGCCCCGCACCGGCTGCTCCGCAGGAGTCCGTCGAGGTCCACGGCACCCGCCGAGATCGCCTTGCTCACCGCCCTGGTCACCCCCTCGGTCGCGGCCCTCGCGCTGGTCGCCGAACGCTCGGGGCACACGCTCTTCGGCTTCGGGCTCGGCATCCTCGCGCTGACCGTGCCGCACTTCCACTTCGCCGGATTCGCCGCCGCGCTGGTCGCGGGGCTCGTCTGCCGGGTCGCCGACAGCGTCGCGGGAAGGTTCGCCGCGCTGAGCGTTCCGCTGGGCACCCTGCTCGTCCTGATCGGCTACTTCATCGGGGACTGGGCCGAACTGGCCGGCGCGGCCGTACTGACGGCGGGGATGTGGACCGTCGCCGTCCTCACCTGGCGGTCGGTCCGTACCGGGCAGCGGGACCGGACCACCCGGACGCTGCTCGCCGTCTCGTCCATCGTGCTCGCCGTCACCATGGTGCTCGCCCTGAGCTGGGCACTCGGCGAGGCCACCGGACTCCCGCATCCCACTCTGGCCTGGATGGCCGCCACCCACGGACTCGGCAACGCGCTGGGCTTCGCGCTCTGCTCGGTGCTCGCCTGGCAGCGGCTGCGCGACCGCACCGACCCCGCAGAAAGCAGGACCACATGAGCTCCCTCAGCTACTCCGAGGTCGGCGCCACCCGCCTCGGCCCGCTCCCCACCGGGTACCACCACCTCCACCACCGGGCCCCGGTCGGGCGCGGCCGGGCCGACCTCGAAGCGGCGGGCGCGGCGATCACCGAATGGCGCATGCACCGCACCAGCGGAGCCCGGGTCCGCGCCTCGGCGCCCCGCGCCGGGGACGGAGTACGCGTCCGGGTGTCGCTGGGCATCGGCCCGATCCGGTTCACCGCGCCCTGCCAGGTCGTCTGGACCGCGTACGAGCAGGACCGCGTCGGGTTCGCCTACGGGACCGAGGTCCGGCACCCGGAACGCGGCGAGGAGTGCTTCGTGGCGGAGCTGGCCGACGACGGGACGGTGTGGTTCACCGTCATGGCGTTCAGTCGCCCGGCCGCCTGGTACACCCGGCTGGCCGGGCCCGTCGTACCGGTGCTCCAGCGGCTGTACGCCCGGCGGCTGGGCGGCACGCTCCGTCGCATCGTGGACGAGGAGCGCGGCGGACGGGGCTGAATCGCCGATACTGGAAGCGATGGAGTGGTTCACCGCAGACGGGTACTGGCTCAGCCGGCTGGTCTTCCAGCGGGCTCTCGCCGCTGTCTATCTGGTCGCCTTTCTCACCGCCGCGCTCCAGTTCCGGGCGCTGATCGGTGAACGCGGCATGCTGCCCGTACCCGACTTCCTGCGGCGTACGGACTGGCGCGACGGCCCCGGGCTCTTCCGGCTCCACTACTCCGACCGCTTCTTCGCCTTCGTCGCCTGGACCGGCGTCGCGATCGCCGTCGCCCTGCTCGCAGGCGCGGACTCGTACCTTCCGCTCTGGGCGGCGATGGTGCTCTGGGCGCTGCCCTGGGCGCTCTATCTGTCGATCGTCCAGGTCGGCCAGACCTGGTACGGCTTCGGCTGGGAGTCGCTGCTGCTGGAGACCGGATTCCTCGCCGTCTTCCTCGGCAACGGGCACACGGCTCCGCCGGTGCTGGTGCTGTGGCTGCTGCGCTGGGTGCTGTTCCGGGTCGAGTTCGGCGCCGGGCTGATCAAGATCCGCGGCGACGAGTGCTGGCGCAAGCTGACGTGTCTGTACTTCCACCACGAGACCCAGCCGATGCCGGGGCCGCTGAGCTGGTTCTTCCACCGGCTGCCCAGGCCTGTCCACCGGGCCGAGGTGGCGGCCAACCATGTCACCCAACTCCTGGTGCCGGTGCTCCTCTTCACACCGCAGCCGGTGGCGAGCGCGGCCGCCGGGCTGATGATCCTCACCCAGCTGTGGCTGGTCTTCTCGGGGAACTTCGCCTGGCTGAACTGGCTGACGATCACCCTGGCCCTGTCCGCGGTCGACTGGTCCCTGTTCACCGCGCCGCCCGCCCAGTCCGCGCCGCCGCTCTGGTACGAGATCGTCGTCCTCGCCGTGACCGCGCTGGTCGTGTTCCTCAGCTACCGCCCGGCGCTCAATCTGGTCTCCCGGCGCCAGGTGATGAACCGCTCGTTCGACCCGCTGCACCTGGTCAACACCTATGGCGCGTTCGGCAGCATCAGCCGGGTCCGGCTGGAGGTGGTGGTCGAGGGCACGGACGAGCGGGTGCTCCACGACGGCACCGTGTGGCGGGAGTACGGCTTCCGGGGCAAGCCGGGCGATCCGCGCCGGATGCCCCGCCAGTTCGCCCCGTACCATCTGCGGCTGGACTGGCTGATGTGGTTCGCGGCGCTGTCCCCCGCGTACGCCCGTCCCTGGTTCGGCCCGTTCGCGGAGCGGCTGCTGGAGAACGACCGGGACACCCTGCGGCTGCTGCGTCACAACCCGTTCCCCGAGGCCCCGCCCGCGTACGTCCGCGCCGGGGTGTACCGCTACCGGTACACCACCTGGCGCGAACTGCGGACCACCGGACGCTGGTGGCACCGCACCTACGTGCGGGACTTCATGCGCCCCGTCTCGCTCGGCCCTTCCCCGCTCAGCCCGACCAGGCGATCTTGAACACCCAGGCGTGCTTCCCGGTCCTGCGGGCCGCCGCCGGCACGTCGATCACCAGCGAGTCGCCCCGGACGCGCCAGTTGAGCGGCCGGTCGTGACCGAGCAGGGTGATCCGGTCACCGCCGCGGACCGGCACCGGCGCCTCGACGGTGAGGCTCGCGCCCGGCCGTGCCAGGGAGTGGATGTAGAACGCCCGGTTCGGCCGCACGGTGAAGCGCAGGTCCTCGCCGAGCTGCGGCATCCGTGACCAGTACGTGGTGTCGTAGATCGCCTCCCCGTTGGTCTTCAGCCACTCCCCCGTCTCGCGCAGCCTGCGCTGCATGATGTCGGGGATCGTGCCGTCGGCCCTGGGCCCGATGTCCAGCAGGAAGTTGCCGTTCTTGGAGACGATGTCGACGAGCGAGTGCACGACCTCCTCGGCCGTCATGTACTTCTCGTCCGGTGTCTGGGCGTTGTAGCCGTAGCTGAACGGATCGAGGCCGCGGCTGGACTCCCACTTGGCGGTGACGATCTGGTCGTACGTCGTGTACTCGGGCGTGGTGAAGTCGTACGGCCCGATCCCGGAGCGGTTGTTGACGGTGACCTCGATCGGACGGGCCCGGTTCTTCGCGTGGTTGAAGAACTCGGCCAGCACCCGGTGGCTGTCGTTGTCGCCGCCGATGTCGCACCAGAGGATCTCGGGGTCGTACCCGTGGACCAGCTCCAGCATCTGCGGGCCCTGGAACTCGGTGACGTAGTCCTTGCCCGCCGTGTGCCCGGTGTACGGGACCGGCTCCAGGGTGTACGGGTTGCGCGGGGCGTGGCCCATCCACGGGTGGTCGGGGTTGAACCATTCGGGCATGGAGAAGTACAGCCCGGGGTGGAGTTCGGGGGTGTAGCGGCGCGAGGCGTCGAAGAGCTCCTTGACCAGGTCGCGGCGGGGGCCCATCTTCACCGCGTTGCGGTCCGAGAGCTTGGTGTCCCAGAGCGCGAAGCCCTCGTGGTGCTTGGAGGTGAGCACGTGGTACTGGGCGCCGGCGTCCCGGAACAGCTCCACCCAGGAACGCGGGTCGAAGCGCTCGGCGCGGAACCGCGGGATGAAGTCGTCATAGGCGAAGGACTCGCCGTAGGTGTCGCGGTGATGGGCGTAGGTGGGGTTGTTGGGGTCCTGCATCTGGTTCCAGTACCACTCCGCGTACTGCGTGCCGACCGGCGCCCAGGCCGGGACCGAGTAGACGCCCCAGTGGATGAAGATCCCGAACTTCGCCTGCTGGAACCAGTACGGCGCCTGGTGGGTGGAGAGCGAGGCGTCCGTCGGCGCGTAGTCGGGAACGCCGAGGGTGAGCGAGCGCCGGACCGTGGCCGCCCGCGCTCCCCGGCCGCGGGCGACAACGTCGCCGTCCTGGGCGGTGCCGGGCGGGGTGCCGGGTCTGCTGCGGATACCGATCCGGACGCGGGCCTGCTCTCCAGGGGCGAGGCGGCTGACACGGGCGGGTACGACGGTCCGGGCTCCCGGTACGTTTACGGAGAGGGTGAGGCCGTCGGCGGCGAGGATGCCGACCGTGCCCGCGTTGACGACGGTGGCCTCGACGCTCTGGGCGCCGGAGTCCAGCAACGAGGTGGTGGAGTGGGCGTCGCGCAGCGCCAACGCCCTGCCCTGGGCGGCCGGTTGGAGCGAGAGGGCGAAGATGTGCAGGGAGGACTTGTTCGCCTCGGCGGGCTGGGTGGTGGGCAGGGTGAGCGCGACGGCCTCCCGCGCCGGGTCGAGCGCGATCTCACTGACGGCGATGGACACCTGGTGCGGGTCCTCGGCGCCGTCGGCGGTGTAGCGGTAGGCGGCGGTGAGGGTGCCGCTGCCGCCGTACCAGTCGGGCCCGCCGAGCAGCGGGGTCGTCGTGGTGCCGTCGGCGTAGTGGACCGTGGCCCTGCCGGACGCGGCGCCGTAGCTGCACGAGGCGAGGAAGAGCGCGGAGAGATAGCGGCCGGGCGGCAGGTCGATGCGCTGGCCGAGGGCGACGACGTTGTTCTTGGCGCCTGCCCCGGAGCCGGGGAAGAGGAAGGCGGTGCCGCCGATCTCCCGTTCCCCCGCAGGGAGTTCCTCGCCCGGGAAGGTGTAGCCGGAGCCGTCGAAGTCGCCGCCGCGGGCCTCGGCGGTGTCGATGCCGTCGTTGTCGAACCACTGGTCGAGGGGCACGGGGACGGCGGCGGGAACGGTACCCCATCCGCCGTTCCCGGTACCGGCTCCGGTGCGCGGGGCGGCCGGGGGGTGCGGGGCCGCATCGGCGGTGGCGGGGGTGAGCAGGGCGGCGCCGACTGCCGCCCCTGCCGTCATTCCGAGTACATGGCGCCTGGGAAGTTCGGTCATGACATCCGATGATTGGAGCACGACGCGAACCTGTCAATGCAATCTTCCAGACAGAACGAAACAACTGCCCCGCACTCATCCGATGACTGACGGAATCCGTGTGCGGAACCGGCCCTCGGCGCCCGGCCCCGGCAGGGCCCGTCATTTGGACTCCTCCCGGGCCCGCAGCAGCCTGGTGATCTGCCGTACGAGTTCGTCGTCGCTGGTCACGGCCTTTCCGGAGACCAGGGCGCCGAGGCGCTCGGCGGTCTGGAAGTCGTAGGCGCGCTCCCGCTCCGTACCGGGAACGCTCTCGTACTCGTCCTTCGCACGGAAGCCGACGGCCAGATCGACCGCCTTCGCGATGATCCAGGTGAGGATGAAGGAGAAGGCCATCACGCAGACGATGGCGACGAGCTGCTTGCCCAGCAGCCCCCAGCCGCCCCCGTGGAAGAGCCCCTTCTTGCCGCTGATCCGTGCGGTGGCGAACAGGCCGACCATGATCAGGCCGACCAGACCGCCGACGCCGTGCACGCCCACCACATCGAGCGTGTCGTCCACACCGAAGCGGTACTTGAGGGTGATGGCGAAGGCACAGACCGCCCCGACGACGAGGCCTGTGATGACGGCGCCCAGCGTGTCGACCTCGCCGCAGGCGGGGGTGATGGCGACCATGCCCGCGACGGCGGAGGAGACGACGCCCATGGTGGTGACCGTGCCGGTCCGCCACTTCTCGACCAGCGGCCAGGTGACCATGGCGCCCGCGGCGCCGAGCTGGGTGTTGATGAACGCCGCGCTCGCGGTGCCCTGGTCGCTGAGCGCCGAACCGGAGTTGAAGCCGAACCAGCCGAACCAGAGCAGCCCGACACCGATCACCACGAGCGGCACGTTGTTGGGCCGCTCCTCGCGGCGGGCGAAGTCGCGCGGTGCCCGCAGCACCAGGGCGACGGCGAGCCCGGCGACCCCGGAGTTGAGCTCCACCGGCAGGCCGCCGGCGAAGTCCAGCGCGCCGAGGTGCTTGACGATCCAGCCGTCCTGGTCGAACACCCAGTGCGCGAGGGGGACGTAGACGATGAGCAGCCACAGGACGACGAAGACGAGCCAGCCCTTCATCGTGGCGCGGTCGGCGATCGAGCCGCTGATCAGCGCGACCGTGATGATCGCGAAGCCCATCTGGAACGTGCTGTAGACATAGGTGGGGATGTGGCCGGTGAGGGTGGTCAGCCCGATGTCGTGCATGAACACGTGGTCGAGGTTGCCGATGAGTCCGGCGCCGCCGACGTCCGGCCCGAAGGCCAGCGAGTAGCCGATCACCCACCAGACGAGCGTGCCGAAGGCGAGCGCGGCGAAGCTCATCTTGATCATCATCAGGATGTGCTGGGTGCGCACCATGCCGCCGTAGAAGAACGCCAGTCCCGGCGTCATCAGCAGCACCATGGCGGTGGAGGCGAGCAGCCAGGCGGTGTCACCGGAGTCGTACGCGGGTGGCATCGGCGCGGGAGCGGTGTTCATCGGCGGGTACCTCGTCGTGGGAGGGGCGGCAGGGGCACTTGGGCTGGTCGGCGACGGGTTACGGCTTGCGCGGATCGGGGGCCGGGTGGCCGGTGAGCAGCCTGCGTACGGCGTCCCAGGCGGCGGTGTGCGCGGCGGCGACCCTGACGGGGCTGTCGTCCAGGAGCCGCACCCAGGCGCCGCAGTCGCGGGGCAGCACGCTGACTCCGTACAGGACGCCGAGCCCGGCCAGCGCGGTGTGGAGGGTGTCGGCGAGCTCGGCGGCCGGGGCGCGGTCGGTGACGACGAAGAGCGACGCGACATGGTCGTGCCCGGCGAACACACCGGGGCCGAGGACGCCGCCGGTCTCCGCGCCCGGCGTCAGGCGCAGGGTGTCGATGGCGAGGAGGGTGCCGTCGGGCCGGGCGATGTACAGATCGGTGGCGAGGACCCGGTAGGCGTGGCGCTCGCCGCGGGCCAGCCGCCCGGCGGTCAGGGTGTCGCCGACGACCGCGGTGGCGCCGGGGGCGACCGTGACCTCGGTGCGCTGGTAGAAGCGTGCGTCCCTGAACGGGATCAGCGGGTCCGGCAGGTACTCGGCATAGGCGCCCTCCTCCACCGTGAGGTGCACGCGCTGGCTCGCGTAGTCGTGCTCCATGCGGAAGACCTTGGTGGCCGCCTGGGTGGTCAGGTGCACTTCGGTGCCGGGCCCGCAGCGGAAGTCCATCCGGTAGCGGTCGGCCTGGGCGATACCGCCGCCGGTCGCCATCAGATAGACGTAACTCATGCCGGGCATCGCGGGGTCGATCCACAGCGGCCGCATGATCTGGAGCGGGGTCTTCTGGTAGCGCTCCACGAGTTCGGTGCGCCCGTCCCGTACGGCGAAGGCCAGATCGATGATGCCCACCTTGGCCGGGGAGCCCGGCCCGAGCGTGTCGGGCACGGACGCCAGGGCCGCCACCGCCGGGGGGACGCGGACCGCGGTGTAGTAGTCGGGGGCGAGCCGGTCCGGCCGGGGCGGCGACGAGCCGGGGTGCGCGGTCGGCGTGGGGCGCATGTCAGATCAGCGCCTTGCGACGCGATTCGAGGAAGTCCATGACGTCCTCGACACCGATGCCGGTGAGACAGTCGGTGAGGACGACCGGGCGGTTCTCACGGACCCGGTGGGCGTCGGACTCCATGACGCCGATGTCGGTGCGCACGTACTGGGCGATGTCGATCTTGTTGATGACGAGCAGATCGGAATCGGTGATTCCAGGACCGCGCTTGCGGGGCATCTTCTCGCCCTCGGCGGTGTCCAGCACGAAGATGAAGAGGTCGACCAGGGCCGGGCTGAAGGTGAGGGTGAGGTTGTCGCCGCCGGACTCGTAGAGCAGCGTGTCGGTGTCGGGGAATCGATCCAGCATCTCGGCACCGGCCGCCAGATTCATGGTGGGGTCGTCGCGCACGGCGGTGTGCGGGCAGGCCCCGGTCTCGACGCCGACCACGCGCTCCGGTTCGAGGACTCCGGCGAGGGTGCGGCGGATGTGCTGGGCGTCCTCCTGCGTGTAGATGTCGTTGGTGATGACGGAGGGGCGGTGGCCGCGCTCGATCAGTACCGGCACCAGCGCCTCGATCAGCGCGGTCTTGCCGGAGCCGACCGGTCCGCCGATGCCGACCCGCAGTACGTTGTCGTCCATGATGCTCCCTGGCTCGTTGGGGGGTGGGTCGTCAGCTGGCGAACAGCCGTGCCTCGGCGCGTTCATGACGGCCCGACATGATGTCCGAGGCGAAGACGGTGGCGCCGACGTCTGCGAGTTCGCGCCGCAGCGCCGCCTCGGTGGCCGCCTCGATGACGGGTGCGGCGCCCCGCAGCAGGGTCTGTGCCCCGCGGTGGTCGGTGAGCCGCAGCCGCAGGGCGGCGCCCGCGAAGCTCGCGCTGAACGCGAAGAGGTCCGAGGCGACCGCCTGGCGCACCGGGACGCCGGTCGCCGCGTGGATGACGCCCGCGGCCACCGCCTGGGTGCCGGGGGTCTCGCGGTGTACGACCCGGTCGAAATGTGCGGCGATCTCCGGGCGGTCGAAGACCTCGGCGGCGAGGTCGAGGAGCTGCCGGCCGGTCCGGGTGGCGGCCTGGCGCATCTCGCGGCCCAGCTTGGTGGCGAACAGGTGCTCGTCGATGCGGACGACGGCCGCCGGATCGCCCGCCCGGGTCGCCCGGTGGGCGAGCGCGAGTGCGGTGGCGTCGGCCGGGCCGACGCCGTGCAGCAGCAGATCCTCCAGCAGCAGCGGGAGGCTCTCCCGGTCGACCGCCCCGGCCTGGGCGTACCCCTCCAGGCTGTGCGACAGCGTGTAGAAGCCGCTCGGGAACGCCGAGTCGGTCAGCTGGAGGCCGACCAGCAGCGCACCGAGCGCGGGCTCGGGTGCCGGTGCCCCGGCGTCGGTCCGTGCCGACTCCGGGGCGGGGTCGCCGAGGATGTCGCTCTCGTCGCGGTACATCGGCCTAGACCAGGAAGAACAGGTGGTTGAGGGGCAGTTCCTCGGCCGGGTCGATGGTGGCGACCTTGCCGTTGAGGGTGACCTTGAACGTCTCCGGGTCGACCTTGATCTCCGGGAGCTCGCTGTTGCGGACCATGTTGTGCTTGCCGATGGTCCGGGTGCGGCTGACCGGCAGCACCTTGCGCTCCAGGCCCAGTTCGGCCGGGACCCCGGCGGCGATTCCGGCCTGGGACATGAAGGTGACATGCGTCGCCTGCAGGGCCTTGCCGTACTGCCCGAACATCGGGCGGTAGATCACCGGCTGCGGGGTCGGCAACGAGGCGTTGGGGTCGCCCATCTGCGCCCAGGAGATGATGCCGCCCTTGATCACCATCTTCGGCTTGGCCCCGAAGGAGTGGATGGGCCAGAGCACGATGTCGGCGAGCTTGCCCTTCTCGATCGAGCCGATGTGGTCGGAGATGCCGGTGGCGATGGCCGGGTTGATGGTGACCTTCGCGAGGTAGCGCAGCACCCGCTGGTTGTCGTTGCGGGCGGAGTCACCCTCCATCGTGCCCAGCTTGTCCTTGCAGTGGTGGGCGATCTGGAAGGCCCGGGTGACGGACTCGCCGACCCGGCCCATGGCCTGCGAGTCGGAGGAGACCATGCTGATCACACCGAGGTCGTGCAGGACCGACTCGGCGGCGATCGTCTCGGCGCGCACGCGGCTGTCGGCGAAGGAGACGTCCTCGGGAATGTCGTGGCTGAGGTGGTGGCAGACCATGACCATGTCGAGCAGTTCGTCCACCGAGTTCTTGGTGTACGGCAGCGTCGGGTTGGTGGAGGACGGCAGGACGTTCGGCTCGCCGGCCACCCGGAGGATGTCCGGGGCGTGGCCGCCGCCCGCGCCCTCGCTGTGGAAGGTGTGGATGGTGCGGCCGTCGAACGCGGAGCGGGTGTCCTCGAAGAAGCCGCTCTCGTTGAGGCTGTCGGTGTGGATGGCCACCTGGACGTCGTACCGGTCCGCGACCTTCAGCGAGTTGTCGATCACGGCGGGGGTGGCGCCCCAGTCCTCGTGGACCTTCAGCGCACAGGCCCCGGCCTCGATCTGCTCGTCGAGCGCCTCCGGGAGGCTGCCGTTGCCCTTGCCCATGATGCCGAGGTTGACGGGGAAGGTCTCGGCCGCCTGGAGGAACCGGGCGATGTTGTACGGACCGGGCGTGCAGGTGGTGCCGTTCGTGCCGTCGGACGGGCCGGTGCCACCGCCGATGAGGGTGGTGATGCCGTTGGTGAGCGCCTGCTCGGCCTGTTGTGGCGCGATCAGGTGGACATGGGAGTCGATGGCGCCCGCGGTGGCGATGAGGTGTTCACCGGCGATGGCCTCGGTACCGGGGCCGATGACCAGATTCGGGTGCACGTTGTTCTGGGTCTGCGGGTTCCCCGACTTGCCGATGCCTGCGATGAGGCCGTCCTTGATGCCGATGTCGCACTTGACGACGCCGACCATGGCGTCGATGACCACGACGTTGGTGATGACGGTGTCGAGGGCGCCCTGGGCACTGGTGCACTGTGGATCGGAGGCCATGCCGTCACGCATGGTCTTGCCGCCTCCGTAGAGGACCTCGTCCCCGTACTGGCCCTCGCTGAAGTCCTTCTCGACCTCGACGACGAGGTTGGTGTCGGCGAGGTGGAAGCGGTCGCCGACCGTCGGTCCGAACATGTCGGTGTACTGCTTGCGCGGCAGGATGGGCATCAGCGCGAACCCTTCTTCTTTTCCTTGGAGACCCTGGAAGCCTTGGAGTCCTTCGAACCCTTGGCGCTCTTGCCGGTCCCGGTGCGTTCGCGCGCGGCTCCGGAGCCGCCGCCGTCGCCGTCCTCCGTGTCCTGGAAGCCCAGCTCGATGGCCTTGCGGACGGCCTCGACCTTGACCGGGTGCGAGGCGAGGCTGCCGTTGAGCAGCCCGCTGAAGCCGACGAGGCGGCCGGTTCCGGCGTAGGCGCACAGCTCCACGTCGCGTGTGCCGCCGGGCTCGATGCGGACGGAAGTGCCCGCGGGGATGTTGAGATGCATGCCGAGCGCCTTCCTACGGTCGAACGACAGTGCCGAGTTGACCTCGAAGAAGTGGTAGTGCGAACCGACCTGGACCGCACGGTCTCCGGTGTTGCGCACGGTCAGCTTCACCGTGCGGCGACCGGCGTTGATCTCGACCGGTTCCTTGCCGTAGATGTATTTCTGACGGAACGTCATGCGGTGCTCCTGATGACTTGGCCCGCACCATGGACATGCGGGTGCCGATGCGTGTGCAGATGTCCGTGACCGTGGCCGTGGCCCTCGCCCGGTGGGTGGGTGTGGGAGTGGCCGTGGTTCTCGGCGGCGGTCAGCCCGGCCGCGATCCCGTCGTCACCGCGCTCGCTCCGGTGCCGCCGGGCGTCGGCCACCCGCTCGGCGAGTACCCGGGCCAGCGCCGCGGGGACGATCAGCGGACCGGCGCTCTCGACCCGGATGCCGGGTACGTCGGGCGCCTGCGGCTCCGCGAACGCCGCCGGGAGCAGCACCACGTGCCGCGCGCCGAGCAGCCGGCACCGCCGGACCCCCTCCGCGGGATCGGGGTCTCCCCCGGTGAACGCGACCTCGACCAGGTCGTGGCCGCCGTAGCGGCGGACGAGGCTCGCGACCCGGTACAGCTCGGCGTCCTCGAACGGGTCGCCGGCCGGGGCGGTGACCAGCAGTGCGGCGGTGTCCGGGGCCCGGCCCGCCGCCGCGCGCAGCCAGGCGGTCAGATGCCCGGAGGTGCCGAACGGCTCGGCCAGCACGGTCCGGGCGCGATCGGCGGCGGGCAGCGCGCGCAGTGTACGGGCGGTGTCCGCGACGAGTTCCGGGTCGCGGCCGAGCGTCATCGGGACGACGCAGCTCTCCTCGCCCCGGCGGCTCAGCCCTGCGACGGTCCGGAACAGTTCGCGTCCGTCGGGCACGACGGTCACCTCGGGGCCCACCCGGCCGCGCAACGCCTCGCCGAACACGGCCTCGTGGCCGCACACGGCGATCACCCGGCAGTGGTCGGACACCGGTTCAGCCGCCGATGGGGTCGTGGCAGGACACCAGTTTGGTGCCGTCCACGAAGGACGCCTCGATCTGGAGGAGCCCGAGCATCTCCCGTACGCCCGGCATGGTGTCGTCCTCGCCGAGGACATGACGGCCGAGCTCCATGCAGTCGGCGACGCTCCTGCCGTCGCGCGCGGCTTCCAGGATCGCCTCGCTGATCAGCGCCACGGACTCGCTGTAGTTGAGCTTGAGGCCACGGCCCTGGCGCTTGCGGGCCAGGTCGGCCACGACGTACACCAGCAGTTTGTCGATCTCGCGAGGTGCGAGGTTCATCGTCAGTACCTTCCTCTGGATGCGGGGCGGGGTGCGTACGGGCCGGGCGGTCAGCCGCTCCTGCGGAAGCGGGGCAGCAGCGGGACGGCTGCCATGAGCGCCCAGGTCACGAGGATGAACGGCCAGGTGAAGGTGTGGCCGCCGAACGGTTTGAAGAACGAGGTCAGCGAGGCGGTCAGGCCGGTGGAGGCGGCGGCGCCGAAGAGCGCGTACGCCCCGTTCCAGACCGTGGGGGTGAGGAAGACCGCGCCGATGGCGATGGCGACGAGCACCGCGTTGTATCCGTAGATCCCGTCGGCGATCAGCGAGGTGGGGGCGCCGAGCGCCCAGGCGGCGACGATCCCGACGACACTGCCGGCCGCCGCGTACAGCACCACGCGCACTCCGGCGCAGGCCAGGCCGACGAGCATGATGAGCCCGACGTACCACGCGTCGACCAGGAAGACCTGCGAGACGTTGGTGAAGAAGGCGTGCCACAGGGCGTCCCACGAGATCGCGGTGTCCCCGCTGGTGGTGCTGGACACAGGCTTCGGCGCGCCGTGCCAGATCCGTCCGAAGGACGGCGCACCGAGCACCATGACCCCGGAGACCAGGCAGAACGGCGCGGTGAGCGCGGTCAGTCCGTACGGCTTGAGCAAGGCCGTCAGCGTCATGGTCAGCACGGTGCACAGGATCGAACCGATGACCGCGAGCGCATAGGTCGCGAGGTGGTGTCCCAGCGAGGTGACCAGCGCGATGCCGGTGAGACAGCCGGAGTAGCCGTGGAGGCCGAGGGCGATGCCGGACCTGTCGATGCCGAGCGCGTAGGCGGTCAGAGTCGAGACGGCGGTGCCCAGGGTGGCGAAGAGGCCGATCTGCCAGCCCGCCGCCCACAACCCGGCGAGGATGAACGCACCCGTCCAGATGCCCGGCTGGAGATCCACCTGCCCGACTCCACGCACGGCGGCCAGGAGGAAGGCGGTCGGTTGCCGGCTTTCGAGTTTCCGGACGGCAGCCGGCTCGGCGAAGGGCACGGGGGAGCTCCAACGGCTCGGTGGAGAAGGTCTGCTCCGGTCAGGGAGCCCGCAGGGCGCGGAATGGCTCATCGCCATCCACGCATATGCCGGACGTCTCTTCTCGCCGTGGGGCGTTCCACTGCTCCGTTCGAGTCCGGAAGAGGGCCGTTCCGCGTGCTGCGCCCCGGTGTCCGGATCCGCTCGTTAGGTTCGCCGGATGTCCCCAAGGATGCGGCTGCACCATCAGACCCACCCCGATCACCATCCCGGGGCGCAGCCGGCCGTCGTGGCGGCCGTCGCGATCGGCGGTGCCGCGGGAGCCGTGGCCCGTTACGGCGCCGAGCGGCTCTGGCCGACCGGCGCCGCGGCGTTCCCGTGGACGGTTCTGCTGATCAACACCGTGGGCTGCTTCCTCATGGGTGTCCTGATGGTCACCCTGAAGCGGCGCTTCCCCGGCGCGCCCCGGCTGATCAGTCCGCTGCTGGGCACCGGCCTGCTCGGCGGGTTCACCACGTTCTCCCACTACACCGACAATGTGCGGCAGCTCTTCGGGGAGGGCCGCCCCGGCTACGCGGTCGGCTGTCTGCTGCTGACGATCGTGGCGGCCCTGGCGGCCGTGACGGCGGGCGCGTTCAGCGCGCACGCGGTCCTCGGACGTGGCTACGCGCTCCAGGACGGTGCCCGATGACCGACTGGCTGCTGGTGGCCGCGGGCGGGCTGGTGGGCGCTCCGGTGCGTTATCTGCTGGGTGTGGACGCCAAATTCCGTCTCCACACCGCTTTTCCGTGGGGCACCTTCGCGGCCAACGCGGGGGCGGCGCTGCTTCTCGGTTTCTTAGCCGAGGCGGTGACCGACGGGGAGTTGGGGAACCGGCTCCAGCTGCTGCTCGCCGTCGGCTTCTGCGGCGCCCTGTCGACCTGGTCGACGTTCTCGTACGAGCTGCTGACCTTCACGTCGGCCCGGCGGGTGGCGCTGGCGGCCGGGTATCTGGCGCTCACCGTCGGTGCGGGCGTCGGGCTGTCGTTCGCGGGGGCGGCCGTGGCGCGTGCGGCCCTGTGAACGGCGGGCGCCCGGACCCGGCGAGCTCCGGCCCGCACGATGCGGGCCGGAGCTCGGGGGTTCCGGTGCCAGGGTGTGAGACGGAGTCAGTCGATGCCGGGCAGGATGTGCGGCTCGGCGAGGTCGTCCTCGTAGCCGGCCAGCCTGATCGGTGCGGACCTGGCCCAGACCTCGATGTTCCGGAGCTTCTCGGGCCTGCGGGCCCGCTCTCCGTACCGATCGGCCGGCCGCTTCTCGTGCTTCGTTGTCAGTTCCGGTGTCGTCACCGCGCACTCCTTTGTGTCGCGTAGCCCCGGGCGTCGCCGATGCACCGGCCTCATTGCCGGGATCGACCACCCGCATGGGGCAGGGGCAAGAACAGTTCGGTCGCGGTGGCGCCGGGTACGTTGGCGGGACGACGACTTGGTTGACAAGTCTGTCCCGGGACGGTCGAGGAAGGTTTGTGGACTCCTCGATGACGTCCGTTCACATCAGAGTAACCAAATGAGCGCTTCCGCGCTCGATGGAATGTGTGCTCTAGGTCACTTTCAGCCACCGGATATGGAAAGGACCCGGCCGGGAGCGACTCCCGGCCGGGTCCCCGGCGGCTCATGCCCGGCGCATCGCCCGGACGACTACCAATTGGCCGGCGCGTAGTCCTTGAGGAAGCAGCCGTACAGGTCCTCGCCGTCCTCGCCGCGCACGATCGGGTCGTAGACGCGGGCGGCGCCGTCGACCAGGTCGAGCGGGGCGTGGAAACCCTCCTCGGCGAGCCGGATCTTGTCGGGGTGCGGGCGCTCGTCGGTGATCCAGCCGGTGTCGACGGCGGTCATCAGGATGCCGTCCTTCTCGAACATCTCCTGGGCGCTGGTGCGGGTGAGCATGTTCAGGGCGGCCTTGGCCATGTTCGTGTGCGGGTGGCCCGCGCCCTTGTAGCCGCGGCTGAACACGCCCTCCATCGCGGAGACGTTCACCACGTACGCCCGCTTGGCGGCCGTCGCCGCCATGGCCGGACGGAGTCGGCTGATCAGGATGAACGGGGCGGTGGAGTTGCAGAGCTGGACCTCCAGCAGCTCGATCGGCTCGACCTCCTCGACCGTCTGGATCCAGCTGTTGGTGTCGTGCAGGTCGGGCACCAGTCCGCCCGCGTCGATCGCCGTTCCGGCGGCGATCCGCTCCAGCGAGGCTGAGCCGGTGACCAGGGCGAGATCGGTGACGTCCTGTGCGCTCAGACCCTCCTTGCGGGCGGCCGGCAGGGCCGCGACCCGGTCGACGGTGCCGCTGCCGAAGGTGCCGATGACCTCGGCGGCGGGCAGCTCGCCCGCCGGGAGCGGCGCGGACTCGGCGTTGACCAGTTCGCTGTACGCGTTCGGGGAGCGGCGCACCGTCTGCGCCGCGTTGTTGATCAGGATGTCCAGCGGACCCTCGGCCGCGACCGAGTCGGCGAGGGCGACGACCTGGGCGGGGTCGCGCAGGTCGATGCCGACGATCTTCAGCCGGTGGATCCACTCGTCGCTGTCCGGCATCGCCTTGAAGCGGCGGATCGCGTCGTTGGGGAAGCGGGTGGTGATGGTGGTGTGGGCTCCGTCGCGCAGCAGCCGCAGCGCGATGTACATGCCGATCTTCGCCCGGCCACCGGTCAGCAGCGCGCGACGGCCGGTGAGGTCGGTGCGCGCGTCGCGGCGCGAGCGGTTCTCCGCCGCGCACGGCTGGCAGAGCTGGTGGTAGAAGGCGTCCACCTCCACGTACCTGGCCTTGCAGATGTAGCAGGAGCGGGGCCGCTGGAGCACGCCCGCGATCTCGGCCTGGGCGGACGACGACGGCAGGACGCCCTGGGTCTCGTCGTCGATCCGGTCGGCCGAGCCGGTCGCGGTGGCTTCGGTGACCGCCTTGTCGTGCGCGGTCTTGGCCGCGCGGCGCTCCTGGCGGCGGCGCTGCTTCACGGTGCGGTAGATCCCGGCCGTGGCGCGGCGCACGGTGACGGCGTCGGGGTGGTCGACCTCGATGGTGTCGAGTTCGTCGAGCACGCTCAGGCAGACGGCCAGCCGCTCCGGGTCGATACCGGGACCGAACTCCTCAGTACCGGGAGCGAGCTCCGGGCTGTCCTCTGTCACCGTCATTGCCGTTCCTCTGTCATCCGTCTCGCGTGGCGCCGACCGCCGTGCCTGTTCCTGCCGGGCCGAACGCCCCGATCAAGTCTGCCATGCACCGGATACTGCTCCGTTCGCGTGACATCACGGCCCTCCGGCGCGGTCCCCGGGCGGGTGACCTGGGCGGGTCACCGCCGCCTGTGCCCCGGAGGCTCCTTCACGGGGCGGTCACATATGCTTCGCTGCCATACGGCCGGGGACGGGCCGTGCCGTGCGTACGACAAGGGGGGTGCAGAGTGGCCGGACTCCCCGCGGGCGGCTCTCCGGCGGGACCGGTCGTCCCCGTGCAGCAGGGCGCTCCCCCGGCGGGTCAGGGTTCGGTGTGGGACGTCGACGCCGTGATCCTGCTGGTCGAGGACGACGCCGGGGACGCGCTCCTGGTCGAGGAGATGCTCGCGGACAGTGAACTGGACTCCGCGCTGACCTGGTGCAAGACCCTGACGGAGGCACGCCGGTTCCTGGCCGGAAGCCGGACGCCGTGCTGCGTACTGCTCGATCTGCATCTGCCCGATGTGTTCGGTCTCGACGCCGTCACCCAGATCGTCGAGTCGGCACCGGACGCGGCGATCGTGGTGCTGACCGGCCGGGCCGAGGCCGATACGGGCCTGTCGGCCGTGGCGACCGGTGCCCAGGACTACCTCGTCAAGGGACGGCTCGATCCGGAGGCGCTGGGCCGCTCGGTCCGGTACGCCCTCCAGCGCAAGCAGGTCGAGCGGGCGGCGGCGGCGCTGCGCGCCAATCGTCTGATGGCCCAGGAGAACGCCCGCCTCGAACGCGGTCTGCTGCCCGTGCCCCTGCTGCTCGACGACTCCTTCGAGGCGGTGGCGCGGTACGAACCGGGCCGGGCACACGCCCTGCTCAGCGGGGACTTCTACGACGTGGTGCAGACGGCCGACGGCACGGTGCACGCGGTGATCGGCGATGTGTCGGGGCACGGGGCGGCGGAGGCCGCGCTCGGGGTCTGTCTGCGGGTGGCGTGGCGTACGGCGGTGCTGTGCGCGACCGGCCAGCTCGAACAGGTCCGGCTGCTGGAGGAGATCCTGGTCGCCGAGCGGTCCGACCCGCATGTCTTCGCCACCGTCACCACGCTGGCCTTCGCCCCGGACCGGCGCCGGGTGCGGGTGGTGCGGGCCGGGCACCCCGGTCTGCTGATGCGCGGCGGTGCCCGGGTGAGCTGGGAGGAGCCCGAGCCCGGGATGGCGCTGGGTCTGGTGCCGGGGACGGGGACGGAGCGGTGGAGCGCCTCGGAGCTGGCCCTCCCCGGGGACGGCCGGATCGTGCTGTTCACGGACGGCCTCTTCGAAGGGCGCTCGGGCCCGGGTACCCGGCTGGGCGAGGAGGGCCTGCTCGCCCTGGCCCGTGGGCACGGGGCGCTGGCGGCCCGCGAGTTCGTCGACGCCCTGGTCGACGAGGCCGCGGGGGCTGCGTCCCCGTACGGCGGTCTCGCGGACGACGTGGCCGTGCTCCACCTGGGCTGGGGTCGGAGCGGCGCGCGATGAGCACGCGTGACGCGGCGCCGGAGGCCCGGCGCCGCCCGGCCTCGCGTCTGTCGGTCCAGCACTGGGTCCATCTGATCCTCGCCGTCTTCGTGCTGGTCGTCTGCGCCGGATCGGTCGCCGGCGGCCTGGTGCTGTCCCGGATGTCCGACCGCACCACCGAGCTGGTGGACCGCATCCAGCCCGCCCGCTCGTCGTCCTTCCAGTTGCAGAACGCCCTGCTGGACCAGGAGACCGGGGTCCGCGGTTTCGCGCTCACCGGTGACACGACCTTCCTGCGCCCCTACGAACAGGGGATGCGGGACGAGCGCCACCGGCTGGCCCGGATGCGGGCGCTCGTCGGGGACGAGCAGCCCTTCGCCGACGATCTCGACCGGATCGCCGAGGCCGCGCGGGAGTGGCGCGGCCGGCACGCCGAGCCGCTGATCGCCGAGGTCCGCCGGGACGGTCCGGCGTCCGAGTCCTCGTCCCCGATCCGGCGGAGCAAGGACGAATTCGACACGCTGCGGCGGCTGTACACGGCCCAGCAGGCCCACCTCGACGTGGCGCGCGACCGGGCCCGCGCCGATCTGGGCACCGCCCGCACCACCCGGGACCAGGTGTTCATCGCGCTGGTCGTGGGTTTCCTGCTGGCCGTGGTCTCGCTGGGCCTCCTGCTGCACCGGATGGTGGGGCGGCCGCTGAACAGGCTGACCGCCGCCTCCGACACGGTCCGTTCGGGGGCGTTCCGCAACCGGATCGAGGTCGGTGGCCCCTCGGACGTGCGCGCGGTGGCGGCGGCCGTCGAGGACATGCGGCGCCGTATCGTCGGGGAGCTCGCCGCTTCCCAGGAGCGCGAGAAGCTGCTGGCGGAACAGGCCCAGGAGCTGCGCCGGTCCAACGCGGAGCTGGAGCAGTTCGCCTATGTCGCCTCGCACGATCTGCAGGAGCCGCTGCGCAAGGTGGCCTCGTTCTGCCGGCTCCTGGAGAAGCGGGCCGCGGCCTCGCTCGACGACCGGGCCCGGCAGTACATCGACTACGCGGTGGACGGCGCGACCCGGATGCAGGTGCTGATCGACGATCTGCTCACCTTCTCCCGTGTGGGCCGGGTGCACGACAAGTGGAAGCCGGTCGGCCTCGACCGGACCCTCGACCGGGCGCTGGCCGATCTGGCGCTGGTCGTCGAGGAGTCCGGGGCCGTGGTCGTACGGGAGGGGCCGTTGCCCGAGGTGACCGGGGACGCCACGGCGCTCTCCATGGTCTGGCAGAACCTGATCGGCAACGCGGTGAAGTTCCGCCGGCCGGACGTGCCGTGCCGGATCACCGTCGGCTGTGTGCGGGAGGGCGAGGACTGGCACTTCCTGGTGGCGGACAACGGCATCGGCATCGCGCCCGAGTCCGCGCAGAAGGTGTTCGTCATCTTCCAGCGGCTGCACGGCAGGGACGCCTACGAGGGAACGGGCATCGGCCTGGCCCTGTGCAGGAAGATCGTGGAGTTCCACGGAGGCCGGATCTGGCTGGACGAGGAGCCCTCCGAAGGCACCCGCATCCGTTTCACGCTGCCGGTCGCCCCCGACGCCCCGGCGCACGCCGGGGCGGAACCGCCCGTTGTGGAGACCGCGGCGGGGCGGTCCTGCCATGGTTGAGATCTACCGGGTTCTGCCCGGAGTGGGACCGTTCGCCGCGGGTAGGCGGACACCGAGAAGCTGTCACCGAACACCCCTGCGTCACCCCTGGCTGGAGCACATGAACGAACAGGTCACCTCGCGACCGGCCGACCGACCCTGCCCGGACCGGTCCACGGAGGTTCTGCACAGCGCCGAGGTGTTCGACGGCGAGCCCGGCTGCATCGCGCAGGCACGGGCGCTGGCCGACCGCTTCCTGGTCCGGCTGGCCGCCGAATGGCTCGCGGTCTTCGGTGAGCACACCCGCAGCGACCTGCTGCTGGCGGTGAGCGAGCTGGTCACCAACGCCGACCGCTACAGCCAGGGCCCGTATCTGCTGGAGCTGGAGGGCACCGCGGAGCGCGTCAGCGTCACGGTGTACGACTCCAGCACCGCTCTGCCGCTGTTCTACTCCCCCGACCCGACGCGCCCCGGCGGCCACGGCATGGAGATCGTGGTGGCACTGTGCGACCGGCTGACCGCCGAGCGCGTGCCGGTGGGCAAGCGCATCCGGGCCGAGTTCGAACTGAGCAGCTGAGCTGTGGGGCGGGCGGGACGCCGCCCGCCCCACGACCACGCTCAGCCCAGTGCGGGCGGCGCGTCCGCGTCGGAGGTGCCCCAGTCCGAGGGACGGCTGCCCACCGTGAAGGAGAGCGAGCGGGCCGAGCGGATGTCGTCGGTGGTCAGATAGGTGCGCGAGCGCGCCGTACCGTCGAGCCGGGCCGACTGGATGTAGCGGTCGGTGGCCGAGGTGCCGGGTGCGCTGACCGTGAACGATCCGCGCGGGTAGTAGCGGCGGTCGAGCCTGATGTCGACGCGCTCGAAGGCGGGCGTGGACAGCCCCCAGGTGTCGGTGCCCGGCTGGACCGGGAAGACACCGATGGCGGAGAGCACCATCCACGCGGACATGGTGCCGAGGTCGTCGTTGCCGGTCATGCCGGTCGGGGCGTCGGTGAACAGGGTCAGGGCCGCGTGCACCACATCGGTGGTCTGCCACGGCCGGCCGGTGGAGAGATAGGTGTACGGGGCGATCAGGTCGGGCTCGTTCTGCGGGTTGTACTTGTCGGCGTTGTAGTACGCGTACGGGCCGTTGACCCAGACCTCACGGGCGGTCTTCGCGGGGTCGGCGAGCAGCTCGTCATAGGCGAAGAAGGAGTCGAGCCGTTGGTTGGCTGCGGCCTTCCCGCCGATCAGCGCGACCATGCCGGGCAGGTCCTGCGGGACGAGCCACTGGTACTGCCAGGACGTGCCCTCGTGGAATCCCTCGCTCTCGGCCGGGTCGGCGGGCCCGGTGAAGGCACCGGCGGTGTCGCGGGCGCGGAAGAAGCCGGTCGAGGGGTCGAAGATCTTCCGGTAGTTCCGGGAGCGTTCCGCGTACCGCTTCGCGTCGGCGGCGTGGCCGAGGTCGCGGGCCATCTCGCCGAGCATCGCGTCGGACAGCGCGTACTCCAGGGTGGCGGAGGCGCCGTGGTCGTAGTCCGAGTCGCCGGGCTTGGTGTGCGGGCGGTCCTTGATGTACGGGGCGAACCCGTCCTTGAGGTACTGGACGTTGGCCTCGCGGCCCACGGGGGCGGAGTCGGCGGGTGGCACTCCGTCGGCGTTCTTCTTCAGGGCGCGGTACGCCTCCTCCTCGTGCCCCTTCAGCAGTCCCTGCTGGTAGGCGTTGGTGAGGAAGGGGGTGACCGGGTCGCCGGTCATGATGTTCGTCTCGACCGTGCCGTAGCCCCATTTGGGGAGCCAGCCGCTCTCGGCGTCGATCCGCAGGACCGAGAGCGCCATGTCCCGGGACTCGCGCGGGGCGAGCAGGGAGAGCAGCTGGGCCTGGGTGCGGTAGGTGTCCCAGAGCGACCAGTTCTGGTAGTAGGTGAACGCCCCGTCGGCCCCGACGGCGCGGTGGATCCGCTGGTCCCAGCCGGTGTAGCGGCCGTCGACGTCGCTGCCGATGTTGGGGGCGAGGAAGGAACGGTAGAGGGAGGAGTAGAAGGTGCGGCGGAGCTGGTCACCGCCGCCCTGCGCCCGCACGCCTTCGAGCCGCTTCTCCCAGGCCTGCCGAGCGGCGTGCCGGACCCGGTCGAAGCCGCGGCCGCCCTCGGCGCGGAGGTTGCGCGCGGCGCCCTCGGCGTCGACGTAGCTCAGGGCGGTGGTGGCCTCGACGGTGCGGTCCTTCGTGGTGTCGAAGCGCAGCCAGGCGCCGTTGCGGTCCCCGGCGGCCGAGGACTTCCTGGAGCCTTCGGTGACGGTGCCGCCGTTCCAGGTACCGGAGGTGGTGAACGGCCGGTCGAAGCGGGTGACCGTGTAGAGCGTGTACGGCTTGGTGTCCTGGCAGAAGCCGCTGCCCGTGATCGCGGTCCGTACCGTCCGGTTGTCGAGGATCTCGACCTCGGAGGCGAGTGTCCGGTGCAGCGACTGGCCCGCGTTGAGCAGGACGTTGGCCTTGTCGGTGGCGGGGAAGGTGTAGCGCTGCACACCGGTGCGGCTGCTCGCGGTGAGTTCGGCGCCGATCCCGGTCTTCAGCCCGACCCGGTAGTAGCCGGGGGTGGCCTGCTCGTCGTCGTGGCTGAACTCCGCCGCGTACCGGGCGTAGTCGGTCTCCGCGATGTCCCCGGTGGTGGGCAGGACCGGCAGATCGCCGCCGAGACCGCAGCCGACGCCGGAGAGATGGACGGTGGAGAAGCCGCGGATGTGGTTCTCGCCGTAGTCGTAGCCGGTGTTGTGGCCGGTGTCCGGGGAGAACTGCACCATGCCGAACGGCACGGAGGCGCCGGGGTAGGTGTTGCCCTCGTTCTGGGTGCCGATGAACGGGTTGACCAGGTCGGTCAGTTGTTCATCTGCGCGGGGCGCGGCCTGGGCGGTGGCCCCGGTGGTGAGAAAACCGCCGAGGAGCGCGACGGCGGCGAGCGCGGCCGCGGGACCGCGGAGTCGTGGCCATGGGGTCCGGTGCATGGGGTACTCCTCCTTGGACAACGTTGTCAGAGCGCGCTCATTCTTGGTTCCCCGGCGAGGTGCGTCAAGGGTGCCGACCGGGCGCCGCGGCCCGCCCCCGGTGGACGGGACGGACCGCGGGACCGTTGCGGGTCAGGCGGCGGGGCACCCGGCCACGACCGGTTTCGACGCATCGCGGACGAGTGCGTCCTGCGCCGCCCGGATCCGTCCGACGTCGGGCTTCACGATCCGGCGGTCGTAGGTCAGGAGCCCGTTCAACTCTCCCTCGACGTCCGAGATCTGGGTGTAGACGGCGCCGTTGCTTCCCTGGCAGGCGAGCTTGCGCACCTCGGCGAGCCTGGCCAGGTAGTCGTCGGTGTAGGTGGCCGGGTCGACCGCGATGTACGACTGCTGTACGGCCCAGGCGTGCCCGGGTACGGCCAGACCGAGCCCCCCGTACTCGCCGCTGACCAGGGCGCGCCGTCCGTCGGGCCCCGGCAGCGCGGGGCTCGGGTAGCCGTGCGCGTCGGCGATGTCGCCGTTGCCGCCGTCCACCGCGCCGCAGCAGTTGAGCCCGCTCATGTTGTTCACCAGCCGGGTCGGGTCCCAGGACTTGGCCTGGTCGGCGATGCGGGCCTGGTCGTACTGGCCCCAGCCCTCGTTGAAGGTGACCCACATGACGACGGACGGGTGGCTGGAGTGTTCGTCGATCATCTCCTTCATCTCGCGCTCGTACTCGGCGCGGGCGGCGGCGGACGGGTCGACGGTGTTCATCGCGGGCATGTCCTGCCAGACCAGCAGGCCGAGCCTGTCCGCCCAGTAGAACCAGCGGTCGGGCTCGACCTTGATGTGTTTGCGGACGGAGTTGAACCCCATCGCCTTGTGCATCCTCAGGTCGTACGCGAGGGCCTCGTCGGTGGGCGCGGTGTGCAGTCCGTCGGGCCAGAATCCCTGGTCGAGGGTGGCCATCAGGAAGACCGGCTCGCCGTTGAGGACGGTGCGCGGGGTGCCGTTCACCTTCTCGACGGCGATCGACCGCATCCCGAAGTAGCTGCCGACCCGGTCCGAGCCGACGCGGACCTCCAGCCGGTAGAGATGCGGATCACCGGCGGACCACAGATGCGGGTCCGGCACGGGCAGGTCCAGTGCGGCACCGGTGCGTCCGCCGACGGTCGCGACCCTGCGTCTCCCGTCGTACGCGGTCGCCGTGACGGGCACCCCGTCCCGTACCCCGCGCACCTCGACGGCCACCTTCTCTTCCCTGACGTCGGGGGTGATCTTCAGCGAGTCGGCGTGGTCGGCGGCGACCGGCTCCATCCACACCGTCTGCCAGATGCCGGACGAGGGGGTGTACCAGATGCCGCTCGGGTCGAGGCGCTGCTTGCCCATCGGCGGGTTCTCGCCGTTCGCGGCGTCGGTCGGGTCGTGGACGCCGACGATGAGCTCCTGGGTACGGCCGGGCTTCAGCGCGTCGGTGATGTCGGCGCTGAACTTGTCGTACCCGCCCTTGTGTTCGGCGACCTCGTGGCCGTTGACGTACACCTCGCACTGCCAGTCGACGGCCCCGAAGTTGAGCTGGAGGCGCTTGCCGGAGCCGACCTTCCAGTTCTTCGGGACGGTGAAGGTCCGGCGGTACCACATGCGGTCCTCATGCCGTTCGATCCCGGAGAGCTGGGACTCGACCGGGTAGGGGACGAGGATCTTCTCGCCGAGCCTCCTGCCCACCGGGGGCCGCTCCCCCGCCTTGGCCGCGGCGAACTCCCAGGAACCGTTGAGGTTCTGCCAGTTGTCGCGGGTGAGCTGGGGGCGGGGGTACTCGGGGAGGGCGTTGTCCGGCCCCACTTCGTCGGCCCACTCCGTGGTGAGTTCGTGCGTGGAGTGGTTCGACCCGCCGGCCCAGAAGGCGCCGACCTGCTTGCCGTCCTCACCGGCCAGCGCACCCTCGCCGTCGTAGCGGACGTCGGCCAGGCCGGTGGCGTTGCCGGCCTTGTTGCCGACGACCGGCTCCTTGAGCGCGACGGTCAGGCTCTGCGCGTCCTGCGGGTCGGCCTCGACCGCCCCGAGCGGCCACTCGGCCCCGCCGATCACGGCGTCGAGGTGGTCGGCCAGCCCGGCCGGCGGCTTCCCGAGCTTCTGCGCGAAGTCCAGCTTGAGGGTGCGGCCGTCGGCGAGCACGGTGGCGGCGATGGCCCCGTCGTACACGAAGCCGTCGGGCAGCCGGAAGGCGGACTGCGGGACGGGGACCTTGGTGCCGCCCGGTTCGGTCCACTTCAGGTGGAGGTTGGAGCCTCCCTCGTGCTCGAAGAACTCCACCTTGAGGTCGTACGCCTCCCCCGCGGTCAACTCGACCGGCTGCGAGGTCTGTTCCTTCTCCCAGTCGTCGACCCAGTGGTCGACGACCGGCTTCCCGTCGATCCAGAGCCGGAAGCCGTTGTCCCCGATCATCGAGAAGAGATGGGCGCCGGTCTTCTCCGGCACGATCTTTCCGGTCCACCGGATGCTGACGTCGTCGCTCTGTCCGGTGGCCGAGGCCAGCCGGGGCTCCAGCGTCGGGAAGTCGATGTCCGGATCGAATCCGGTCGCCCTGAGCTGCCCGAAGTCGAAGGCGCCGGGGGCGGACTGGGTGTAGTACTCGCCCTTCAGGCCGTGCACCTCGACGGAGCCGGCGGGGTCGGGGGCGGCCGACGCGGTGGGCACGGCGGCCGGACCGGCGGCGCCGAGAACTGCGGCGAGAAGCAGTACCAGGTTCTTTCTGATGCGCACGGATCCTCCTAGCTGAGGAAGGGTGGCGGCTCGTTGCAACAGGATGTACAACGTTGGAAGGAACGGCAGTTGGCATGACAGCACGACATCCGAGCCGCTGTCCAGGTACATGACAAATCGAGAGGGAAGCGCGGCTTCCGTCCGGCGGGGCGGTGCCGGGTCAGGCGCTCTCGAAGACGCAGTCGCCGCACAGGCCGCCGCCCGGTGTGCGGTAGTACAGACAGCAGCTGCGGCGGCGGAACGCCGCGTCGTGCGGGGCGCCGGTGTTCCGCAGGTCCGGGTGGTCGAAGAGTTCGGCCGCCAGTGCGCGGGCCCGCGCGGCCACGTCGGGGCGGCGGTGGGTACGCGCCCAGGCGACGAGCCGGCGCAGGGCTCCGGCCAGCGCGGAACCGGCGTTGCCCCACAGCAGCCGGTCGGACAGGGGGCCGTCCCGGTGGATCGCCTCGGCAAGGGGCACCAGGTGGCCGTACTGGACGGCCTCCCGGATCCGGCAGGCGGTGCCGGGCAGCGACTCGACCCCGTCCAGCCATAGATCGTCGGGGGCCGGCTGCCCCGGGTCCCAGTAAAGGGCGCCGGGCGGGAGCGCGGGGAAGTGTCCGGTCAGGGCCGCCGGGCCGAGCGCCACCGACCAGAGCCGGGAGGCCAGCCCCAGGTGTGCGACGGAGGCGGCCACTCTGCGCTCGGAGGTGCCCAGCCGGGCGGCGACCGTGTCGATGCGGGCCGTGAGCGGAGCCGACTCCCCCGTGTACAGCCGGGCCAGCGGACGGTGTGCGCCGTCGGGCGGCGCGGTGGTCCGCAGCGCGAAGAATCCGCCCACCGAGGCCGCCGCGGACCCGTCCATCGCATGTGCTCCTTCCCGGCGTTCCGGCCGCCGGACCCGGCTGCGGGAACGCCCCGGCGCGCCCCGTCCGTCGTTCACCGTAACCCCGCGCGGCGAGGGACCCCGCGTCCTCCGGAGGGAGGACTACCCACCGTAGGAGGACACTGGGACTACGGCCGTACTACCAAAGCAGTACGCCCGATCGCCGTCTCAAGGACGACGACGCGGCCGCGTCGAAGGGACATCGTGGTGTACATGAGTTCCCTTGCGCTTTCCGTGCTGCTGTCACTGGTCTCCGCGGTCGCGTACGCGGCCGGGGCGATCGTCCAGGAGCGCGTGGCGACCACCGGCGACGGCAGCTCGCTCGCACCGCTGCGCAACCGCGTCTGGTGGGCGGCCGTGGCGCTGAACGGCGGGGGCGCGGTGCTCCATGTGGTGGCGTTGGCCTACGGCCCGCTCAGTCTCGTCCAGCCGCTCGGCGCGCTGACCATCGTCTTCGCCCTGCCGATGGCGGCGCTCTTCGTGCGCCGCCGGGCCGGGGCCACCGCCTGGCGGGGCGCGATCATGGCGACCGTCGGTCTGGCGGGGCTGCTGGCGCTCACGGGGAACGCCGAGTCGCACTCCCTGAACGGCTCGGATCAGCTGATGGTCGCCGGGGTGACGCTCGGTGCGATCGCGCTGCTCGCCCTGGTCTCCACGGGCGTGCGGCGGCCGGTGGTACGGAGCGTGGTCCTGGCCGGGGCGGCGGGCATCGCGTTCGGCATCGCCTCGGTGTTCGTGAAGACGGTGGCGGTGGGGTGGGCCTCCGGCGCGGTGACGGCGCAGCTCCCGGCGCTGCTGGCCATCGCCGGTTTCGCGGCCGCCGGGCTGCTGCTCTCCCAGGCCGCGTACCGGGGTGCCGGGCTGACGGCGCCGCTGGCGACGGTGACCGTGGTGAACCCGGTGATAGCCGCGATCGTCGGCATCACGATGTTCGGGGAGCAGTTCCGGCACGGCACGGCCGGGACCGTGCTCGCGTCGGCCTGCGCCGTGGTCGCCGCGGGCGGCCTGATCCTGCTCACGTCGGAGCGGCTGGGCGCGGAGCAGCGCGCCGCGCGGGCGGCGGGCACCGCACTCCCGGCCGCCCCGGCGGTCGGGGCGGCCGCGGAGGAGGCTCCGGCGGTCGGGACAAAGGCTCCGGGCGAGGACGCCGGGGCCGGTGCCGAGGTGTTTGCGGAGCCGGTGGCGGACCCGGTCCCGGAGGCGTCCGCCACGGCGCGTGCACTGCCCGTGCGGATGCCGCTGGACCATCTGGGCCGGGTGGCGTTCGGGCCGGGGCCGTCGTCGTACGACTCCGCGGAGCGGCGGGGCCGCCCGGCCGCGGGGCCTGCCGCTTCCGAGGACGCGGACGGGCCCCCGGGGGGCGTTCAGACGCTGACGCCGCCCGCTCTGAGGTAGGCCAACGGGTCGATGTCCGACCCGTAGCCGGGGCCGGTGCGGATCTCGAAGTGCAGATGCGGGCCCGTGACGTTCCCGGTGGAGCCGGAGCGGGCGATCCGCTGGCCGGCCGAGACGTGCCGGCCCTCACGCACGTGCAGCGCGGACAGGTGCGCGTACTGGCTGTACTTGCCGTCGCCGTGCCGGATGACGACCTGGTAGCCGTACGCCCCGCCCCAGCCCGCCGAGACCACCGTGCCGGAGGCCACCGCCCTGATCGATGTGCCGGTCGGGACGGGGAAGTCGACCCCGGTGTGGTAGCCGCTGGCCCAGGAGCCGGCCTGGCGGTACGAGGTGCCGATACCGGCCGCCACGGGGGCGACGAGACCGGCGCGCTGCTCCGTGTGCTCCTTCGGCCGGTGGCTCTCGGTCTTCTTCGGATGCGGCTTCGGCTTGGCCTTCTGCTTCGCGGTGTCGTGCTGCGGTTTCGCCTCCTGGTGCTGTGCGGCGGCCGGTCGCTGCTCCGGTACGGCGGCCTTCCGGGGCTTCGGCCCGGCCTTCGGCTTCGCCTGCGCGGACGTGCCCGACCGGGCCGTGTCCAGGCTCAGGCGCTGCCCGGGAAGGATGAGGTCGGGGTCGTCCCCGACGACCTCGCGGTTCTGCGCGTAGAGGTGCTCCCAACCGCCCCGGAGGCGCTCGCTCGCCGCGATCGCGGAGAGCGAGTCGCCGCGCGCCACGGTGTACGACTCGCGCTTGCCGGGCACGGTGGTCGGCGTGGCGGGGGCGGTGGTCCGCTTCGTCGTCGGCTTCCCGGTAGCGGACTTCCCCGAGGCGGACGTGCCGGAAGCGGTCTTCTCCGGAGCGGTCGTGCCGGAAGCGGACTTGCCCGGGGTCCGCACCTGACCGGTCCGCTGCGACTGCGGGCTGATGTCGGCGCTCTGCCCGCCGCGGGCCAGCCCCGCCTTTGTCGAGCAGCCCGGCCAGGCGCCCGGTCCCTGTGCGTCGAGCACCTTCTCGGCGATGGCGATCTGCTGGTCCTTGGTGGCCAGATCGGCGCGCGGGGCGTAGAGCGTGCCTCCGTAGGCGGCCCAGGTCGACCGGGTGAACTGCAGGCCGCCGAAGTAGCCGTTGCCGTTGTTGATGTGCCAGTTGCCGGTGGACTCGCAGGCGGCGACCTTCTCCCAGACGTCCGCCGACGCGGCACCCGCCGAGGCCGCCGCGATGAGCGGGAGCGCGAGGCCCGCACCGCCTGCGGTGACCGTGAGCGAGGCACGGTTGATCCGGCTGGGCTGATATCTGCGGTGCCGTCCGTTCGCGGCCATGACTTGGCTCCCCCACTGGCAGTAGGACACGTCGCAAGCGCCCAACTTATGTGCAGGCAAAGGCCGATGACAAGAGAGCGACGGGCCGCCGGGCACGTCCGGCCCAGCAGCCCCACCACTCGGCCGGGCACATCCGGCCCCACCGCCCCACCGCGCTCGCGTACGGCGGTCACGACACGGGCGCGCCCTCGGCGGAGCGGTGCCGGGCCGCCGCCTCCACGAGAGCGGCCATGACCCGGACGTCCTCGCCCATCTCGGGGTGCCACTGGACCCCGAGCACCAGGCCGTCGTGGCCGGCGAGTTCCACCGCCTCCACGGTGCCGTCGGGCGCGTGGGCGCTCGCCGTGAGGCCGGATCCCAGACGGTCCACGGCCTGGTGGTGGTAGGTGGGTACCACGGTCGGCTCCGCGACGGCCGCCGCGTAGACCGTGCCCGGGACGGGGGTGACGGTGTGCTCGCCGAAGACCCCGGTGCCTCCGGTGTGCCCGTCCAGGTGCTGGTGCAGGGTGCCACCGAGAGCGACATTGAGCAGTTGCATGCCCCGGCAGATGCCCAGGAGCGGGACGCGCAGGTCGATCGCCGCCTCGATCAGCGCGAGTTCCCACGCGTCGCGCGCGCGGGCGGGCGGGCCGGTGCGGGGATCGGGCGACTCGCCGTAGCGGGCCGGTTCGACGTCGGCGCCGCCCGCGATCACCACGCCGTCCAGTGCCGCCACCGCCTCCCGGGCCGCGTCGGCGGTGTCGTCGGGCGGCAGCATCACCGCCAGGCCGCCGGCCGCCCGTACCAGGCGCGGGTAGGAGGCGGGCAGCAGGGCGGCGGGCATCTCCCACACGCCCCAGCGGGCCGGTTCCTGATAGGTGCTGATGCCGATGACGGGCCGGGCCATGGAGCCCCTCCTCCGGTTCGTTCACTGCTCGGTCGTGGTGCGCGCCCTGCCGCGCACGGGCACGGCGGGGGCCGGTGTACGGACAACTCCCCCAGGTCACGTCTGGGTTCGGTCCCGGGACAGTTCGGCCTCGGCCGCCGCCAGGGCGGCGAACTCCTCCTCCGGGGCGCCCGCGACGAGGCGGTGACGGCTGTAGAGGGCGAAGTAGGCCAGTGCCACCACGTACACGCCGAGCGCGATGAACGCCGCGTCCCGGTCCACCAGGAAGGTCGCCACCAGTGCCGAGCATGCCAGGACGAGGGCCACGGACGAGGTGAGCGCGCCGCCTGGTGTGCGGTAGGGCCGTTCGAGCCCCGGTTCGCGGCGGCGCAGCACGATGTGGGAGAGCGCCATCAGGGCGTAGCTGATGGTGGCGCCGAAGACGGCGACGTTCAGCATCCGGCCGCCGTTGCCGATCCAGGCGGCCAGTGTGAAGCCGATCGCGCCGGGAATCAGCAGGCCGAGATAGGGGGACTTGCGGCGGTTGGTCAGCGAGAGGAAGCGCGGCAGATAGCCGGCTCGGGAGAGTGCGAACAGCTGGCGGGACCCGGCGAAGATCAGCGAGAAGAACGAGGCCACCAGGCCCGCCAGGCCCGCGTAGTTGACGAAGCGGCTCAGGCCGGTGGGACCAACGTCGCCCTCCAGCGCGACCACCAGGGGGTTGCCCGCTTCCTGGATGGCCCTGGCGCCCTGGGCGCCGGTGGCGGAGAGGAAGGTGAGGACCGCCAGTCCCACCAGCACGGTCAGCGAGATGGCCAGCGCCCTGGGCATCGACCTGACCGGGTCCTTGGCCTCCTCGGCGGCGAGCGGCACGCCTTCGACGCCCAGGAAGAACCACATGCCGAAGGGGAAGGCGGCCCAGATGCCGAGGAGTCCGAAGGGCAGCCAGGACGAGGAGCCGAGTGCGCCGGTGTCCACCGGGATGTCGTTGAGACGGTCCGGGTCGAAGTCGGTGAACGCGCCGACGGCGAAGACCAGCAGGGCGACCACCGCGACGGCGGTCACGATCAGGCTGAACCGCAGTGCCTCACCGACGCCCCAGAGGTGGATGCCGATGAAGACCGCGAAGCAGGCGAGGTAGACGGGCCAGCCGGAGGCGAGGCCGAACAGGCCGAGCGATTCGACGTAGTCACCGATGAAGAGCGAGATGGCGGCGGGGGCGAGGATGTACTCGATGAGGATGGCCGTGCCGGTCAGGAAGCCGCCCCAGGTGCCCAGGGCGCGGCGCGCGAAGCCGTAGCCGCCGCCGGCGGTGGGCAGGATGGCGGAGAGTTCCGCCAGCGAGAAGACCAGGCAGGCGTACATCAGGCCCATCAGCGCGGTGGCCGCGGCGAGTCCACCGAAACCGCCCTTGGACAGGCCGATGTTCCAGCCGGAGTAGTCGCCGGACACGACATAGGCGACGCCGAGCCCGGTCAGCAGGAGCCAGCCGGCGCTGCCCCGGCGCAGGGTGCGGCGGTGCAGATACGCGTCCGTGCCGGACCCCGCGCCGGCCTTGTCGCCGGGTGGGCTGGTGGGGGTGTCGGTTCCCTGGGCCATGGGGCGCTCCAGATGTGTGTCGACGGCGCTGCGTCGAGGCGGGGGAGGCGGTGAGGGCCTTATCAAAGGTTCACCGGCACACCTTTATGGAACGCCAGGGGGAAACACAAGAGGCGCGCGTTAAACAGCGGTTACGGATGTGCGCCATGCCGGTGACGGGTGCGCCGGGCGCCTCCCCCGAGTCGGCGGACCATCACGGCCGGGCCCTCTTCCCAAGCAATGGTCGGCTGTCATACCTTATGAACCTCGGTGCACCCAAGGAGGAATCCCGTGGCAGACCGCACACCCCCGCTCGCCGTCGAGGAGCTGCGCTCACTCGTCGCGAGCGGGTCCATCGACACCGTCGTCCTGGCCTTTCCCGATATGCAGGGCCGCCTCCAGGGAAAGCGGTTCGCCGCCGGGTTCTTCCTCGACGAGGTTCTGGAGCACGGCACCGAGGGCTGCAACTACCTGCTGGCCGTGGACACCGAGATGAACACCGTCGACGGCTACGCGATGTCCTCCTGGGAGCGGGGGTACGGCGACTTCGCCATGCTCCCGGACGTCGCCACCCTGCGCCTGCTGCCCTGGCACGAGGGCACCGCGCTGCTCGTCGCGGACCTCGCCTGGAACGACGGCAGCCCGGTCGCCGCCGCACCGCGCCAGGTCCTGCGCCACCAGCTGGACCGGCTGGCCGGTCTCGGCTACCGGGCCCAGGTGGGCACGGAGCTGGAGTTCATCGTCTTCAAGGACAGCTACGAACAGGCCTGGGACAGCGGCTACCGCGGGCTGACCCCGGCCAATCAGTACAACATCGACTACTCCATCCTCGGCACCGGCCGCGTGGAACCGCTGCTGCGCCGCGTCCGCAACGAGATGCAGGCGGCCGGGCTGACCGTGGAGTCCGCCAAGGGCGAGTGCAATCTCGGCCAGCACGAGATCGTCTTCCGCTACGACGAGGCGCTGGTCACCTGCGACCAGCACGCGATCTACAAGACGGGCGCCAAGGAGATCGCCGCGCAGGAGGGCGTCTCGCTCACCTTCATGGCCAAGTACGACGAGCGCGAGGGCAACTCCTGTCACATCCACCTCTCGCTGACCGACGGCAACGGTGAGAACGCGATGGCGGGCGACGGCCCGGACGGCATGTCGGAGCTGATGCGGCACTTCCTCGCCGGACAGCTCGCCGCCCTGCGCGACTTCTCCCTGCTGTACGCGCCGAACATCAACTCCTACAAGCGGTTCCAGCCCGGCTCCTTCGCGCCGACCGCCGTCGCCTGGGGGCACGACAACCGCACCTGCTCGCTGCGCGTGGTCGGCCACGGCCGCTCCCGGCGCTTCGAGAACCGGCTGCCCGGCGGCGACGTCAACCCGTACCTCGCCACCGCCGGGCTGGTCGCCGCGGGACTGTACGGCGTGGAGCACGAGCTGACGCTGCCGGAGGTCTGCACGGGCAACGCCTACACCGCCGAGTACGAGCAGGTGCCGACCACCCTGCGCGAGGCCGCCGACCTGTGGGAGGCCAGCCCCATCGCCAAGGAGGCGTTCGGCGAGGAGGTCGTCGCGCACTATCTGAACATGGCGCGTGTCGAACTCGCCGCCTACGACGCCGCCGTGACCGACTGGGAGCTGCGCCGCTCCTTCGAGCGCCTGTGATCTCTCTCCCGTCCCCCACTCCCGATCGAGGCCCGTACGTGTCCCAACAGCCCGCACCGCACAGCCTGGACGTCCTGAACCCGGCCACCGCCGAGGTCATCGCCACCATCCCGGCCGCCACCGCCGCCGATGTCGACGCGGCCGTCGCCCGCGCCACCGTCGCCCAGCGCGCCTGGGCCGCCGCGGCCCCGGCCGACCGCGCCCGGCTGCTCCGCCGGTTCGCCGCCGTCGTCGACGAGCACATCGAGGAACTGGCCCTGCTGGAGGTCCGCGAGGCCGGTCACACCATCGGCAACGCCCGCTGGGAGGCGGGCAATGTGCGCGACCTCCTCGACTACTGCGCGGGCGGCGTCGAACGCCTGCTGGGCCGGCAGATCCCGGTCGCCGGTGGCATCGACTTCACGATCCTGGAACCCCTCGGCGTCGTCGGTGTGATCGCCCCCTGGAACTTCCCGATGCCGATCGCCGCCTGGGGCGCGGCCCCGGCGCTCGCCGCAGGCAACGCGGTTCTGCTCAAGCCCGCCGAGACCACACCGCTGACCGCGCTGCGCCTGGCGGAACTGGCCCTGGAGGCCGGACTGCCCGGCGGGCTGTTCCAGGTGCTGCCGGGCGAGGGGCCGGTGGCGGGCGGCGCCCTGGTGGACCATCCCGGTGTGGCCAAGATCGTCTTCACCGGGTCCACCAGGACCGGCAAGCACATCATGACGCGCTGCGCCGCACGCGTGAAACGCCTCACCCTGGAACTCGGCGGCAAGAGCCCGAACGTGGTCTTCGCCGACGCCGACCTGGAGGCCGCGGCAGCCGCCGCCCCGATGTCCTTCCTGGACAACGCCGGCCAGGACTGCTGCGCCCGGACCCGCATCCTGGTCGAGCGCCCGGTCCACGACCGCTTCCTCGAACTGCTGGCGCCGGCCGTCGCCGCCGTGGTGGTCGGCGACCCGTCGGACGAGAAGACCGGGATGGGCCCGCTGATCTCGGCCGTCCAGCGGGACCGGGTACGGGGCTTCGTGGACGGCCTCGGCGAGGGCGGCCTGCCGGACGGCGTACGCACGATCCTCGGTTCGGCGCCCGACGGGCCGGGGTTCTGGTACCCGCCGACCGTCCTCGCCGGGGTGTCGCCCGAGGCCCCGGTGGCCGTCGACGAGGTCTTCGGCCCGGTCGCCGTGGTACTGCCCTTCGACGACGAGGCGGACGCCGTACGGCTGGCCAACGCGACGGAGTACGGGCTGGCCGGATCGATCTGGACGCGTGACGTGGGCCGCGCCCTGCGGGTCGGCCAGGGCCTGCGGGCCGGAAACCTCTCGGTCAACTCGCACTCCAGCGTCCGCTACGCCACCCCCTTCGGCGGCTACCAACAGTCCGGACTGGGCCGTGAGCTCGGTCCCGACGCACTCACCGCGTTCACCGAAACCAAGAACGTCTTCATCAGCACGGAGGCCTGAGCACCATGACCGACACCACCGCTGTCTGCCGCCGCCTGGTCGGCCGCACCGCCGTAGTCACCGGAGCCGGAAGCGGCATCGGCCTCGCCACCGTCCGGCGTCTGGCCGCCGAGGGCGCGCACGTGGTCTGCGCCGATGTCGACGAGGCGAGCGGCAAGGCCGCCGCCGAGGAGGTCGACGGCCTCTTCGTACGGACCGACGTCACCGACGCCGAGCAGGTGGAGGCGTTGTTCAAGGCCGCGTTCGACACCTACGGCTCGGTCGACATCGCCTTCAACAACGCGGGGATCTCGCCGCCCGAGGACGACTCCATCCTGGAGACCGGGCTCGACGCCTGGCGCCGGGTGCAGGAGGTCAATCTCACCTCCGTCTATCTGTGCTGCAAGGCCGCCATCCCGTACATGCGCCGCCAGGGCAAGGGCTCCATCATCAACACGGCCTCGTTCGTCGCCCGGATGGGCGCCGCCACCTCGCAGATCTCCTACACCGCCTCCAAGGGCGGCGTGCTGGCCATGTCGCGCGAACTGGGGGTGCAGTTCGCCCGTGAGGGCATCCGGGTCAACGCGCTGTGCCCAGGGCCGGTCAACACCCCGCTGCTCCAGGAGCTGTTCGCCAAGGACCCGGAGCGGGCCGCGCGCAGGCTGGTCCACATCCCGGTCGGCCGGTTCGCCGAGCCCACCGAGATGGCCGCCGCCGTGGCCTTCCTGGCCAGCGACGACTCCTCCTTCGTCAACGCCACCGACTTCCTGGTGGACGGCGGCCTCACCGGCGCCTACGTGACCCCTCTCTAGGCCGTACGCGGGCGGGGGACGGGGGACGCCCTGCCGTCCCCCGTCCCCCGCCCGCGACCACCACCCACACCCCAGGAGTGATCTCGGCGTGCCCGTACTCCGTCCCGCACCCCGGTCCGCCCGGCGGGCCGTCACCGCGCTCGCGCTGGCCGCCGCACTGGCCACCGTCACCACACCCGCCCAGGCCCACGACCGCCCCGGTCCCGGCCGCTCCTGTCCGCGACTGACCGTGTCCACCGGCTGGTACGGGGCCAACCAGGCCCGGATCCAGCGGATCATCGACCGGTACGGGAACTGCGCACCGCACCACCGCGACGGCCGGGGCGCGCCGGTGGCCGTCTTCGACTGGGACAACACCGTCATCAAGAACGACGTCGGTGACGCCACCATGTTCTGGCTGCTGCGCAACTCCCGGATCCGGCAGCCCGAGCACGGCGACTGGCGCACCACCAGCCGCTACCTCACCGACGCGGCGGCCCGCTCGCTGCGCGCCGCCTGCCCGGACGGCACCGGCCCCGACCGCACCCTGCCGACCGCGACCGACACGGCCTGCGCCGACGAGATCCTCTCGGTCTACAGCGAGGCCGCCACCACCTCGGGGCAGGACGCCTTCGCCGGCTACGACCGGCGCACGATGGAACCCTCGTACGCCTGGCTGGCGCAGCTGACCCACGGCTGGACGGCCGCGCAGGTGCGTGCCTTCGCCGCCGCGGCCCGCGCCGAGAACCTGGCCGCCCCGGTGGGCGCCACCCAACGGGTCGGCGGCACCACGGACGCCACCGGCTACGTCCGCTACTACGACCAGCAGCGCGACCTGATCCGCACACTGCGCCGGGCCGGGTTCGACGTGTGGATCGTCTCCGCGTCGCCGCAGCCCGTGGTGGACGTCTGGGCCAGGGGTGTCGACGTGGCGCCCGGAAACGTGATCGGCATCCGCTCCACCACCGAGCGGGGCCGCTACACCTCGCACCTGGGCTCCTGCGGCACCGAGCGCCCCGGGGACGACGCGCAGATCACCTACATCGACGGCAAGCGCTGCTGGATCAACAAGGAGATCTTCGGTGTGCGCGGCGCGGCCGCCTCCCGGGTGCAGGCCCCTACGAAGCGGCCGGTGTTCGCGGCCGGGGACTCCGACACGGATGTCTCGATGCTCCGGGACGCGACCGGACTGCGACTGGCCCTCAACCGCAACAAGGCCGAGCTGATGTGCCGTTCCTACGACGATGCGGACGGCAAGTGGCTGGTCAACCCCATGTTCATCGGTCCGAAGGGCCGGATGGACGGCGTCTATCCGTGCGCCACCGCCGCATACACCGCGTCGGACGGGTCATCGCGGCCCGTACGCCGTGGTGACGGCAGTGTGATCCCCGATCAGCGGGACACCGTCTTCGCGGGCTGACCCGCCGGGCGCGCGGGTGCCGGGGCCGACCGCCCCGGCACCCGCGCCCGTGCGCTCAGCCGCTGACGCTTGCCCCGCCGGTCTCGATGTGCCCGGTGTACCGCCGCGACCAGGAGGTGTCGCCGCCGACCGTCACCGTGAAGTCGTACCAGCCGTTGGCCAGCGTCACCGCGTTGAAGTAGTCCTGCTTGCTGCCGCCCGCTACGACGGTGTACCTCCAGGGTCCGTCGCCTCGGTACTGACCGGAGGTCACGGTGAACGTGACGGCGCTCGCCGAGGTGTTGGTGAAGGTGAACCAGAGGGCGGGCCTGCCGGTGTCCGGTGCGTTCTCGTAGCGGGCCGCGACCTCGCAGGACTTGCCCGCGGCCTTGGCGTCGCCGGTGAACCTGCGCAGGAATCTGTTGGGTCCGGCCATGGTGAGGTCGTACTTGCCGTCCCCGTTGCCCGTACCAATGCTGAAGAAGTCCGTGGCGGTGCCGCCCGCGTCCACGGTGTACTGCCACGGCACCGTCGCGCGGTAGGCGTTGGGGTGCACCGAGAAGTGCGCGGCACGGGTCGCCGGTGCGCCCTTGTTGGTCATGGTCAGCCAGATCTTGACCGCTCCCGCGGCACCGAACTCCAGCCGGTCCACATCGCCGCCGGGCTGGTACGGCAGCGCACGGGCGGGCCGGGTGCCGGGCTCCTGCGCGGGCAGTGCGTTGTCCTGCGGGACGGGGTTGGGCAGGGGGCCGCAGGTGCTCAGCCCGATCACCGAGGTGGCCGGCAGGCCGGACGGCACGCCGTTCACCGGGTGGGCGAAGTCGAAGACGCCCGTGAGGTCGCCGCTGACCTTGCGCCGCCAGGCGCTGATGTGGGGGCAGACTGCCGGCTTCCCGATGGCCGCGGTCCAGGTCTCCAGGAAGCGCAGTACGGAGGTGTGGTCGAAGACTTCGGAGGAGACCCAGCCCCCGCGCGTCCAGGGCGACATGACGATCATCGGAACCCGGAAGCCGAGGCCGATGGGCACACCGCCGAGGAATTCGCCCTCGGTTCCGGCGGGCGGCGCGGGCGGCGGCACATGGTCGAAGTAGCCGTCGTTCTCGTCGTAGTTGAGGAAGAGCACCGTGGAGTCGAAGACGTCCTGGTCGGCGGCGAGCGCCCGGTACACCAGATCGACGAAGTGCGCCCCGTCGCCGGGCGGGGCGTAGGGGTGCTCGCAGAACGCCTGACTGGCGACGACCCAGGACACCTGCGGCAGGGTCCCCGCCACCACGTCCGCCCTGATGGCCGCGGCGATGTCATCGGGGGTGGAGCCGCTCACCTTCTTCACCGACGCCATCCCGAGGTCGTGCAGGGGGTCACCGGCCGGGGCGTCCTCGAACTTCCTGAAATAGGCCAGGCCGTTGTCGCCGTAGTTGTCCTCGGCGTTCTGGTAGACGCGCCACGACACACCGGCCCGTTGGAGCGCCTCGGCGTACGCCTCCCAGGTGAGCCCGGACTCGTCACCGCCGTCCTTGCTGGACGCGTCCACCTTGCCGCTCCACAGGAAGGTGCGGTTCGGTCCGGTCGCGCTGAGCGCCGAGCTGAAGTAGGCGTCGCACACCGTGTAGTTGTCGGCGAGCGCGTAGTGGAAGGGGATGTCGGAGCGGTCGAGATAGCCGAGTGTGCGGACATTCCCCACGCCCGCCACCCAGTTGTCCATCCGGCCCTGGTTCCAGGCCGAGTGCTGCGACGTCCAGCTGTGCGGCAGGTCGCCGCTGCACTGGGCGAGCGTCTCGGGGTCGGCGCCGCCCGCCGCCGGTGTGGCGCTGAGCTTCCATGGGTGCTGCCGTCCCGTGCCGTTGGGCTGGTCGAAGACGGTACGGCCACCGGCGAGGGTGATCCCGGACCGGTCCGAGAAGCCGCGTACGCCCTTGAGTCTGCCGAAGTAGTGGTCGAAGCCGCGGTTCTCCTGCATCAGCACCACCACGTGCCGTACGTCCTTGACGGTGCCGGTCGCCGCCGTCGCGGTCGCCGTCCTCGTCCGGACCGCCGCGCCAGCGGGCTCCGCGGGCAGGGCGGCACCCGCCGCCACGCCCGCGCCGAGCGCCACAAAACCCCTTCGGGTGATCGGTGTCATCTGCCTGCCTTCGCCGGGTTCGAATGCGTGGACGTGACCTCGAAGCCAGCGTGGCGCGCCGCATGGTCTGGCACCAGACCTTTGACAGGGGATCGCCTGAGAAATTTCCGATCTGCCCATGATATGCGCTGATCCAAAGGTGCAAATGCATATGTTTGCGAGCTGCATGACAGGGCGGGCCGTGCACCTCGCGGTGCGGCGTCACCCCGGGCACCTTCGGATGTCAGCTGCGCTCCGGCACCGTGCGGTCAGCCACGGCCCTCTCCCCTTCTCCCCGCGCGGACGGCCAGTGCTCCAGCAGGAAGTGCAGGGCCTCCACGGACCGCTCCCAGGACGTCCGCACATCGCGGGGCGCACCGAACCCGCCGCTCGCCTCCAGGGCGCAGTAGCCGTGGAAGGTGCTGCGCAACAGCCGTACCGCGTCCGTGAGATCGGGCTCGGCCAGGCCGTAGGCGCGCAGCATCGCACCCGTGGTCTCGATGGTGCGGTGGTACGCGGACGACCGGGCGACGATCTCGGGAGCGACCCGCATCTGCGTCGCCTCGTACCGTCCGGGCCGCTCCAGCGCGAAGGTCCGGTAGGCGTCGGCGAACGCGACCAGGGCGTCCTTCCCGGCCCGGCCCGCCACGGCGACACCGATCCGGTCGATGAACTCCCCCGCGGCCAGCAGCGCGACCCGGGTCCGCAGGTCCTGCAGATTTCTGACGTGCGAATAGAGGCTGGCGTCCTTGACCCCGAAGCCGCGGGCCAGCGCGGAGATCGTGACCTTGTCGAAGCCGATGGAATCGGCCAGATCGGCTGCCGCCCCCACCACGCGTTCGGTCGTGAGCCCCGCGCGCGCCATCCGCCACCTCCACCGGAATACACCTAGGATATCTAGGTTTTTCCCTAATATACACAGGCACGTCCATCCGGACGATACCGAACAGGCCGTTCCCGTGCCCCGTATCCATACTGAAGATTCCGGCATTGCTGAAGGTCCAGGCATCCCCGAGACAGATTGCAGAGCACACACATGAGCGGCACCGCGCAGATCGGCGTCACGGGGCTCGCGGTCATGGGCCGCAACCTCGCGCGCAACTTCGCCCGGCACGGATTCACGGTCGCGGTGCACAACCGGACCGTCGCCAGGACCGATTCCCTGGTGAGGGAGTTCGGCGACGAGGGCTCCTTCGTGCCCGCGCGCACGCCGGAGGAGTTCGTCGCGGCACTGGAACGTCCGCGCAGGCTCGTCATCATGGTGAAGGCGGGCGATCCCACCGATGCCGTGATCCATGAGTTCGCCCCGCTCCTCGAAGAGGGCGATGTCATCATCGACGGCGGCAACGCGCACTTCGAGGACACCCGCAGACGGGAGAAGGACCTGCGCGAGCGCGGGATCCACTTCGTCGGTGTCGGCATCTCGGGCGGCGAGGAGGGCGCGCTGAACGGGCCGAGCATCATGCCGGGCGGTTCGGCCGAGTCCTATGTGTCGCTGGGGCCCCTGCTGGAGCGGATCGCCGCGAAGGCGAAGGACGGCACCCCGTGCACCACGCACATCGGCCCCGACGGGGCCGGGCACTTCGTGAAGATGGTCCACAACGGCATCGAGTACGCGGACATGCAGCTGATCGCGGAGGCGTACGACCTGCTGCGCGCCGTGGCGGGCTACTCCCCCGCGAAGATCGCCGAGACCTTCCGCAGCTGGAACACCGGCCGTCTCGACTCGTATCTGATCGAGATCACGGCGGAGGTCCTCGCCCACACCGACGCGGCCACCGGGAAGCCCTTCGTCGACATCGTGCAGGACCGGGCTGAGCAGAAGGGCACGGGCCGCTGGACGGTGCAGATCGCCCTGGATCTGGGGGTGCCGGTCTCGGGCATCGCCGAAGCCGTCTTCGCCCGTTCGCTGTCCGGGCACGCCGATCTGCGCGAGGCCGCGCGGGACCTGCCGGGTCCGTCGACCACCCCGCTCGGCGAGGAGGCGGCCGCGGCCTTCGCCGACCGGGTGGAGCAGGCGCTGTACGCGTCCAAGATCGTCTCGTACACGCAGGGGTTCCACCAGATCCGGGCGGGCAGCGCGGCGTACGACTGGGACATCGATCTCGGCGCGGTGGCGGCGATCTGGCGGGCCGGCTGCATCATCCGGGCCGCGTTCCTGGACCGGATCCGGGCGGCCTACGACGCCCGTCCCGACCTGCTGAGCCTGCTCTCGGACCGGCAGTTCGCCGAGGAGATCGGCGCGGCCCAGGACGACTGGCGCGCGGTGGTCGCCGAAGCGGTGCGGCAGGGCGTGCCGACGCCGGGGTTCGCCGCCGCGCTGGCGTACTACGACGGCCTGCGCGCCGACCGGCTGCCCGCGGCGCTCACCCAGGGGCAGCGCGACTTCTTCGGCGCCCACACCTATCGCCGTACGGACCGCGAGGGCTCCTTCCACACGCTCTGGGGCGGTGACCGGTCGGAAGTCGCGGCGGGCTGACGCCGGAGGGGCACCGTGGCCGATCCGGGCAGGGCGGTGCGCTCCCCGTCCTCGGCAGGCGGGGCGAGGTACCGTCGTCGTGGTCGCCCGGCCGGGCGACCCGGGGTGCGGCGGAGTCCTGCCTGTGCGTTAGTAGCAGCAGGCCCCTTGTCGTCGCCCCCGTCGCGAACCTGTCGCCCTTGCCCGCCCTTGCCGTACCAGGGAGCCCACGCATGCCCGACGCCACCCCGGACACCACCCCGGAGCCGGCCGCGCCCCAGCCCGTCGTCGCGCCGCTGACCAGCGCCGCGCTGATCCTGGTCGCCACGATCGAGCCCGGCGGCGAGTCCGCCGTGCGCGAGGTGCTGCCGGATCTCGCGGCGTTCGCCCGCTCCATCGGCTTCCGGTACCCCGAGGCAGGCCTGGTCTGTGTGACCGGCTTCGGATCCGGAGCCTGGGACCGGCTGTTCGCCGGCCCGAGGCCGGACCGGCTCCACCCGTTCCAGGAGTTGCACGGCGCCCGGCACCACGCCCCCGCCACCCCGGGTGATCTGCTGTTCCACATCCGGGCCGAACGGATGGACGTCTGTTTCGCCTGGGCCGGCCGCCTGCTCGACCGGCTCGGCGGAGCGGTGACGGTCGTCGACGAGACGCAGGGATTCCGTTACTTCGACCACCGGGATCTGCTCGGCTTCGTCGACGGCACGGAGAACCCGGTGGGGGCGGACGCGGAGTCGGCGGCCCTGGTCGGCGCCGAGGATCCCGCGTTCGCGGGCGGCAGTTACGTCGTCGTGCAGAAGTATCTCCACGACCTCGCCGCCTGGAACGCGCTGAGCACGGAGGAGCAGGAGCGGGTCATCGGCCGCACCAAGCTCGACGACATCGAGTTCGCCGACGACGTCAAGCCCGCCGACTCCCACATCGCCCTCAACACGATCACCGACCCGGACGGCACGGAGCGCGACATCCTGCGCGCCAACATGCCGTTCGGCAGCTTCGGGCAGGGCGAGTTCGGCACGTACTTCATCGGTTACGCCGCCGATCCCGAGGTGACCGAGCAGATGCTCCGCAATATGTTCCTCGGCAGTCCGCCCGCCACGCACGACCGCATTCTCGACTTCTCGACCGCGGTCACCGGCACGCTCTTCTACGCCCCCAGCGCCGACTTCCTCGACGCCCCGCCGCCCTCGCCCTCGTCGGCCGGGGCCGAGGCCCTGCCGGAGCCCGCGTCCGCGCCGGTGACGGCGAAGGCCCCGGACCCGGCCCGCCCGGCCGAGGGTTCGCTGCACATCGGCAGCCTGCAAGAAAGCGCCCAGTGATGAACAACCTCCACCGCGAACTCGCCCCAGTCACCGAAGCCGCCTGGAACCAGATCGAAGAAGAGGCCCGGCGCACCTTCAGCCGCCATGTGGCGGGCCGCCGGGTCGTCGATGTGACCGACCCGTCCGGCCCCGGGCTGGCGGCCATCGGCGACGGCCATCTGCGCGACATCGACCCGCCCGCTCCGGACGTCATCGCCCGCGCCCGCACCTCGGTGCCGGTCATCGAGTGGCGGGTGCCGTTCACGGTGACCCGGTCGGCCGTGGACGACGTCGAGCGCGGCTCGGACGACAGCGACTGGCAGCCCGTCAAGGACGCGGCCCGCACCTGTGCGTTCGCGGAGGACATGGCGATCATCGACGGGTACGCCTCGGCCGGGATCACCGGGCTCCGGGACGGCTCCTCGCACAGGCCGCTGACGCTGCCCGCGGATGCCCGCGACTACCCGACCACCGTCAGCCAGGCACTGACCCAGCTACGGCTGGCCGGAGTCGACGGCCCGTACCGGCTGCTCCTCGGCGCCGACGCCTTCACCGAGGCCACCGAGACCTCCGACCACGGGTACCCGGTGGCCACCCATCTGGCCCGGCTGCTCGACGACCAGATCCTGTGGGCGCCCGCCGTCACGGGCGGTGTGCTGCTGTCCACCCGTGGCGGCGACTTCGAGCTGTGCCTCGGCCAGGACCTCTCCATCGGCTACCAGGACCATGACGCGACCGGCATCCGGCTCTACTTCCATCAGGCCTTCACCTTCCGGATGCTGACGCCCGAGGCCGTGGTCCCGATCATCGCCTGAGAGCCTGTCGGGTGACCGCGTCCGTCATCCGGTCCGAGGTCACCCGACAGGCTCCGAGGCGCTACCTCCGGTGCCCGGTCGCCCTGACGCTCCAGGTCAGGCTGTCGGTGGCCAGGGCGCGCACGGCGGGGTCGTGGATGGCGTCCGTACGGTCCACGGCCTCGGCGGTCACCTTGTGGCCGCGGCCGTCCGGGCGTACGCCCAGCGATGCGGGGGTGACGGAGGTGCGTCCCCGGGCGAAGACCTTCTCCACTCCGTCCACGTACCAGCGCAGATCGATCCTGGCGAGACCGGTGGCGGCGCCGGGCCGGTGGGGGCGGTGCCCGGCGGTCCCCAGGTCCGCGGGCTTCACGGCGATGCGCCGGCCCGGTCCGACGGCGGTGCCGGTGTCGACGGCGCTGCTCAGTGCGTTGCCCGCGCGGTAGAACCCGGCGATCATCGCCTCCCGGCCCGGCAGGTTGAACTCGGTGTTGCTCAGCTCCCGCATGATCGACGAGTCGGTGGGGCGGTAGAGCCCGAGCGGGTAGTAGGCGCTGCCCTCGTACGCACCGACCGAGCCGCCCGCCGGGTCGGTCTGCCCGAGCCAGCGGTACCACTTGGCGCGCTTCTCGGTGAGCTGCGCTGGCGTGTAGGTGGTGGAGTTGATCCCGCCCGGTTCGCCGCCGGTCCAGGTCCCGTACTCGTCGTAGGTGTACTCGTCGTCCAGCAGGCCCACCGAATGCCCTATCTCGTGGGCGGCTATCAGGCTGGACGAGGGGTGGTCGGAGGAGAGGGTGGAGACGCCGTTGAAGGGGTGGCCCTCGGCCTGGAGTCCGGAGTAGCCCGCGCCGCCGTACTTGGTGGAGTTGGCGATGACGACCACGAGGTCGGCGGCGGGTGCCTCGGCGGCGTACGCGGCCACCTTGTCGATGTCGGCGCAGATCAGCCGCTCGATGTCGGAGCACCAGAAGTAGCTGCCGAGCGCGGTGTCCTTGACGGTGTCCGGACCGGGGTCGCCGCTGATGCCGGAGTCGTGGGAGACCGCGTCGACGGTCCACACGTTGAACAGGCCCTGGTAGCTCTTGTAGGGCTCCAGAGCGGTGATGTCGGCCCATTTGGCGGTGGCGTCCGCGTGGAAGTCGTCCTGCTGGTCCGCCGTGTAGCCGTCGCCGATGATCACGACGTCAAGGCGGTCGTCGGACGGGCCGGTCACCGCCTGTTCGCCCACCGTGCCGTCGACGGCGGCCTCGGCCGCGCTCAGTGCGGCGGCCGCGCCCTTCCGGGCGGGGGCGGCGGCCGGGACCTCGACGGTCCGGCCCGAGCCGCCCGGATCGGGGAAGTACTCGGCCGCGACACGATGGCCCGGATCGGTTCCCGCGGGGGCGGCCGACGCCGGTGCGGTGGTGGCGGTCGCCGCCAGGAGACCGGCGAGGGCGAGCCCCGCCGTGACTCCTGCCGTTCGGCGCGTGCGCGGGCGTATGCGCATGGACAACTCCTTCGGGTCCGGGGGGACTTCCAGGGCACGACCAGCGCGTAACCCATGAGTTAACTCGACTTAATGCGATGCTTAACCTAGAGGTGTGCGGACCGTCGAACAAGGCCCGGACACCGGGTGGCCGACGCCCGTATCCGGGCATTTACGATGCAGGGACCGCATTTCGAGGCGGTGCGAGGCGGAAGGGCGGCGCGATGAACGCGAGACGCACGGCGGGACGGGAGGCGGGGCCGGACGAGGACCCCGGAGCCGTCGGCCGCCGCGTCCAGCAGCTGCGCACCGAACGTGGTCTGACGCAGCGACAGCTGGCGGAGCCCGCCTACACCCCGGCCTATGTCTCCACCCTGGAGGCCGGCCGGGTACGCCCATCGGAGGCGGCCGTACGCCACCTGGCGGACCGGCTCGGCGTCACGTACGAGGAACTGGCGACCGGCCGCCCCGCCCATCTGGCGACCGCTCTGCGGCTGGGGCTGGTCGAGGCCCAGCGGACACTCGCCACCGGAGCCGCCGAGGACGCCGCCGCCGCCTACGCCCGGCTGCTCGACGAGGCCGGCCGGCACGGGCTCGACGACGAACGCGCCTCGGCCGTGCTCGGCCTCGGCCACTGCGCCCTGGAGACGGGCGATCTACCGTCGGCCCGCGAGCACTTCGAGGCCGCGGAGCGGCTGCTCGCCGAAGCCCCGCTCCCCCGGCGCGCCCCGGCCGTCCGGGGCAGGGCGGTCGCCCATCTGCTGGCCGGCGAACTCCGGTACGCGTGCTACCTGCTGGAGAGCGCCATCGACGCGCTGAACACCTCCGGCCTCCAGGAACCCGGCGCGCTCCTGCTGCTGTACACGGCCGCGATCGCCCCGTACATGGACATGGGCGCCCACGCCCGCGCCGCCCAGGCGGCCGAGCTGGCGCTGGCCCTCGCGCCGCAGGTCTCCGATCCGGAGCTGGTCGCCGGACTGCACCGCAGCGTCGCCCGGACGCTCCTGGCGGCGGGCCGCACCGCGGAGGCGGACGCCTCGCTCTCCCGGGCGGCCGAGATCTACCAGCAGCTCCAGATCCGCACGGAGCTCGCGCACTGCCGCTGGATGCGCGGCTATGTGCACGCGCAGGACGGCGATCTGTCCGGCGCCGAGACCGAACTGCGTGCCGCCCGCGACATGCTGGCGTCGAAGCGGGCCTCCCTCTACACGGCGCAGGTCGAGGTGGAGCTGGCCGATGTACTGCGCCGCCGCGGCAAGGCCTCCCAGGCCAAGGAGCTGCTGCACAGACTCCTCGGCGAACTGCACCCGGACCGGGGCTCGGTCCACGCGGGCGGCGCCCATCGGCTGCTCGGCCTGATCCACGAGGAACAGGGCGAGCCGGAATCCGCCGAGGAGCACTACGTCACCGCGCTGGCCCTGCTGGAACGGGCGGGTGCCGCCGGCGACCTCGCGGACATCTGCCGGCTCCTGGGCGACCTGCTGCGCCGCACGGGCCGGACCGAGGCCGCCATGGACGCATACCGCACCGGCCTCGGCCACCGCGCCTCCCCCGGCACCACCACCCTGGGCCCGTCCCCGGCCCGCCCACCCACGGCCTGACCCCGGCCGGGTGGAGAGCTCAACGGCTCGTCGGGATTGCCCCGCTTCGGACGCGGGCCAGGACCGTCAGCCGGCGACGCCCTTCCCGGCGGAGGCCCGGATCAGGTCACCCGGGCCTCCGTGGTCATCGGGCCTGCTGGGGTGACGGCTGCGGTTCAGGTGCGGGCTCGGGCGGCGGCTGGGGGATCGGGTCCGGGGACGGGCCGGGCGGGACGGGGCCGGGTGGTGGGGGTGGCGGCTCCGGCAGCGGGGGCGGCGGGCCGGGCAGCGGCCCGGGGGTGGGCGCCGGGGGCACCGGGTCGGGGTACGGGTTCGTCATCGGGGGCCTCCGAAGGGGGCGGGGGTCTCCTTCCACCGTCTCCCGGAGCGGCTGCCCGCGCCTGGTGAGGCCCTGCGTACGGATTGCGGGTGAGACACCGGGGCCGGGAGCCGTGCGAAGGTCAGCGTGTGGCGGCGGCCGCGGCGGCGAGACCCGGCCGGGGGCTGGAGAGCACCGGAATACGGGTGGCCGTCCGGGTGACCGCTCCGGCCATGGACGCCTGCGCCAGCACGATCACATCGCAGTCCGTCACCGCGTCGGCCGCGGCTGCGACGAGGTCCAGAAAGCCGTCGCGGTCACCGGCCTCGAAGCGCGCCCACGCACCGTCCACGACGACGGTACGCACGTCCACGGAGCGGTCCCCGGCTTCTTCGGCGAGGAGTGCGAGGGTCGGCGCCAGCGTGCTGGTGATCGCCGCTAGCACGACCACGCGGTCCTGTGCCACGGCGGCGGCCGCCATCGGCCGGTCGACGCGCAGCACCGGGACGCCGAGCGCCGCCGACTGCGACTCGGCGACGGCGCCGATCGTCGAACAGGTGCAGAGCACGGCGCGGGCACCGTCCGCGACGGCGCCCGCGAGCAGGTCCCGGATGTCGCACGTCACCGCTTCGGGGCCCGATTCCCCGGCCCGGGAAAGCAGGTCCTCGCGCACGAGGTGGCGCAGGGCGAGCCCGGGGTGGTCGGCGTCCCGGAGCGCGTCGAAGACCGGTACGTGGACCGGGGAGGTGTGCAGCAGGGCGAGTGTCATCGGCCGAACGGTACAGCCCCCGGCCGACGCGGGTCAGTACAGCTCGGGGTGCGACTTCAGCTGCGTCCTCGCCCGTTCCACCAGTGCGGCCGGGGCCTCGGGCGCACGGTCGGGATGACGCGCCGCCCACTGCGCGGCGAACGGGCAGAGCGGGACGACCGGCACGCCCGCGCGTCCCGCCATGGCGTAGAACTCCTGGACGAGGGCACCGGCGATGCCCTTGCCCTCGTGGCCGGGTTCCACGACGGTGTGCACGGCGACGAGCGCGGCGGGGTCGCCGTCCCTCACGAAGTACGCGATGACTCCGACGGCCTGGCCGTTCTCGTACGCGAGCAGATTGCCGTTCGCGCGGTCGTCGCGGATGTCGGGTGCGATCCGCTCGGTCCGTTCTGCCATGACGGGTGCTCCCTCGGTGGTCGGGACCCGGTCAGCGCGGTGCGGGCACGGCGTACGGGCTCCGCTCGGTGGCGGTGCCGGGGGCGGGCTCGGAGGCATCGGCGCCGAGCCCGACGATACGGTTGTCGGCGTCGACGTGCACGATGCGCGGGATCAGAGCGCGGGCCCCGGCGTCCTCGACCTGGGCGTAGCTGATGAGGATGACCAGGTCACCGGGGTGGACCAGGTGGGCGGCGGCGCCGTTGATGCCGATGACACCGGAGCCGCGTACGCCCTCGATGACGTACGTCTCCAGACGGGCGCCGTTGTCGATGTCGACGATGTGCACCAGCTCGCCGGGCAGCAGATCCGCCGCCTCCATCAACGCGGCGTCGATGGTGACGGAACCGACATAGTGCAGGTCGGCCTGGGTCACGGTGGCGCGGTGGATCTTGGACTTGAACATCGTACGTATCATCGAGGTACTCCCGGACGTAGGCTCCCTGCCTGCGTTTTCGCAGGTCAAGTGCTGTTTCGTCACCCTACAACGAGTCGCATGCTCGGGCAGCGTTCCCCAAGTTTTTCAGGACTCATGCTGACCGCTTGCCGACTTCCCTGATGCTTCGTCAGGTGACATTGGGAGGGCCCACTCACCCTCCCGAACTCCACCGGGACGACTCCGCAAGCCTACGCAGCTCTCGCCTGTGGGTATCAGTGATCACCATCACCCCGACGAGCCGACAGCGGTTGTGTGCCTCCCCGCCCCCTGGAAGGGCGTTGCGAGCGCACGGGAGCTCGATACGGCGCGGCAACCTAGCCTCGGGCTTTCACGAGGTGGATTGTCCGATGCTTGATCGAACAACCGGAGAGTGCTCCGGGACTGTAAATCGTTCGGTGTAACTCCCGATCATGGAGGATGCATCGATGACCAGTGAGAACGTGGCCGAGGCCCAGATGAGCGAGGCGGTAGAGCCGCAGCCGGCGAGGGCGGACTGCTCCCGCAGCTGACGAAGCGGCTGCCGGAGTCCGCCCTGGAGGGCGAGATCACCGACCATCTCGGCTATGACAAGCACGATCCGGCCGGGAAGAACGGCGGGAACTCCCGCAACGGCACCCGGACGAAGACCGTGCCCGTGCTGACGGATGTCGGTCCGGTGGAGATATCCGTCCCTCGCGACCGGGACGGGGCGTTCGAGCCGAAGATCGTCAAGAAACGGCAGAAGCGCCTGTCCGGGGTGGACGAGATGGTCATCTCCCTGTCGGCGAAGGGCCTGACCACGGGCGAGGTCCAGGCCCACCTCGCGGAGGTCCATGGCGCCGACGTCTCCCGCCAGACGATCTCCACGATCACCGGCAAGGTCCTCTAGGCCATGGCCGAATGGCAGAACCGCCCGCTCGACCCGGTCTGTCCGGTCGTGTTCATCGACGCCGTCCACGTGAAGATCCGGTTCTGTCGACGATCTTGTGATCCGGTGGGTTGGGGCTCATCGTGTGAGCAGGACGCGTTTGCGAAGGAGATCGAGGCCGGCGCGGCCGAACATCTGGCGTTTCAGCATTCTCAGTCGGTTGATGTTGCCCTCGACGGCACCGGAGCTGTGGGACAGGGACAGTCCGTTGCGGACGGCGTCGAAGTCACGGCGGAGGTTGCGGGCGAAGCCCGCAAGCGGAGCCAGGCTGTCCCGTTCGACGTCGGTGATCCAGCCTTCGAGGCGGTCACCGTGGCGGCCGGTCGTCATCACGGCGAACTTCCTGACGTGGAGTGTGAGCCGGTCGAGTTCGGGATCGCGCTCACGCAGCCGGTGCAGCTTGCCGGCTTCATCGTCCCGTAGGTGCTCGGGGTGGGTCATGATCCAGGAGGTGACCTCGCGGACCGACGGAGGCTTGGATCCCGGGTCGGGTGCGTGTCCGAGCCCGGCCCGGTAGCGCCGCAGGTGGCACTGGACGGCCAACTCGCCGCCCGGATAGCCGAGTTCTTGGATCTCCCGGCAGAGCTGGGCGGCGTTTCGGATGCCTTCGTTCCAGCGCCGGTGCAGGTGGCCGACGCCAACACGTGGGGCGGGAAGTATCCGGCGATCGCCAGACTCTGGGAGAACGCCTGGGAGGAGTTCACCCCGTTCCTCCGATTCGACACCGAGATCCGCCGCATCGTCTGCACGACCAACGCGATCGAATCGGTGAATGCCCGGATCCGGCGGGCGGTCAAGGCCCGCGGCCACTTCCCCGACGAGCAGGCCGCCCTGAAATGCGTCTACATGGCGATCATGTCCCTCGACCCCACCGGCAAGGGGCAAACCCGCTGGAAACAGTTGCTCTGGGGCCGGGCGGGTGAGGCCCAGGAGCCATCGGGTGATGTCGCTCAAGGCCTTCCGGGGCCCCATCAGTGCGGGTTGTGGGCCGAGTGGCTGGATCAATTGCACGCGTGCGGGCGCGGTTGAACTCTTAGATAATCTGCTCAGGTGAGCACCGATCTGACCTTGCTGTCGCGTGTCGCCTACCGCGGGCAGGAAGTCACGGCCCCGCGGATCCGCGACCTCCTCGCTCTGCTCGCCGAGGACCTGCGCAGGGGGTGCAGCACCGACCGGCTCGTGGCCGGGCTGTGGCCCGACGAACTTCCCGAGCGGCCCGGCAAGGCGGTTCAGGTCCTGGTGTCCCGGGCCCGCACGCAGCTCGGCGCCGACGTCGTGGCCAGCATCCCGAGCGGCTACCGGCTCGCCCTCGACGAGAAACAGGTCGACACCTCCGCGCTCCTGCTGCACGCCGCCGCCGGCGCCGAGCGAGCCAGGGTCGGGGACCACGCGGGGTCACTGGCCTCCGCCGAGGCCGGGCTCGCCCTGTGGGACGGCTCCCCCGATGTGGGGGACGGCCCCCTCGCCGCGTTGCGCGCCGAACGGGCCCCCGTGCGCGGCGCACTCGTCCGGGCGCAGGGCCTCGCGCTCGCGCGCCTGGGCCGCCACGCAGAAGCGGCCGGGCCGCTGGCCGTGGCCGCTTCGCAGCACCCCCGTGACGAGGAGGTCCTCGCCGAACTGCTGCGCGGCGAGGCGGCCGGGTCGGGCCCGTCCGCCGCACTGACACGGTACGAGGCCTACCGGCGCGAGCTGCGCGAGGAGCTCGGTACGGACCCCGGCTCCGCGCTCAGGGCCGTACAGCAGGAGCTGCTGCACGGCGGGGCGCCCGTGGTCAGGCACGGGGTGCCGCACGAACCGAACCCGCTGCTCGGGCGCGACGAGGACATCGCCGCGGTCGAAGGGCTGTTGCGTGCGTCGCGGGCGGTGACCGTCGTCGGCCCGGGAGGGCTCGGCAAGACCCGGCTCGCGTACGCCGTCAGCCGCCGCACCGAGCAGCGCGTCGTGCACTTCGTGCCACTCGTCGGCGTCACTGCCGACGGGGACGTGGCCGCGGAGGTGGCGTCCGCGCTCGGGGCGGGCGAGAACAGGCACACCGGGGTGAGCAGCCACGTCTCGGCCGACCCGGTGTCCGGGATCCTGGGAGTGCTGGGCTCGGGACCGGCGCTGCTGGTTCTGGACAATTGCGAGCACGTCATCCGCGGCTCCGCCAACCTCGTACAGGCCCTGGTGTCGTCATCGAAGGACCTGCGGGTGCTGGCCACCAGCCGGGCACCGCTGGGCCTGACGTCGGAGGCTGTGTACGCGCTGCCGGAGCTGGGCCTGGCGACATCCGTCGAGCTGTTCACGCAGCGGGCGCGGGCCGCCCGGCCCGGGGTGAAGCTGCCGCCGGACGCAGTGGCGGAGCTGTGCGGACACCTGGACGGGCTGCCGCTGGCCGTGGAGCTGGCCGCGGCACGGGTGCGGGTGATGTCGGTGCCGGAGATCGCCCGGCGCATCGGCGACCGGTTCGCGCTGCTGCGCGGCGGTGCGCGGGACGTGCCGGAGCGCCATCGCACGCTGCACGCGGTCGTGGAGTGGAGCTGGAACCTGCTCACCGAGGACGCCCGGGCGGCGTTGCGCACGCTGTCGGTGTTCCCCGGCGGCTTCTCCGGGGAGGCGGCGGAGCATGTGCTGGGCGAGGACGCCCTGTTCATGCTGGAGCAACTGGCCGGCCAGTCGCTGGTCACGGTGGTGGACGCACCGGTGGGCGTCCGGTGCCGCATGCTGGAGACCGTACGGGAGTTCAGCGCCGCCCGGCGTGCGGAGGCGGGCGAGGAGGAGCCGGCCGTCGACCGGTTCCTGGACTGGGCACGGGGCTTCGGGGTCGCGTACCACGACGTGCTGTTCGGGTCGGACCTTCTGGCGGCCTGGGAGTTGATCCGCGCCGAGCAGGACAACCTCGTCCTGGCGCTGCGGCACGCGCTGGCCCGCGGGGACGGTCCTTCCACCGCCGCGCTGACCGCGGTGCTCGCCGCGCTGTGGTCGACCGACTCCAACTACCCGAGGCTGGCCGTGCTCGCCGCCGACACCGGGCCGCCGCTCTCGCACTACAACCCCGAGCCCAGTTACGTCGAAGTCACCCGCGTCGCCGCCGTGTTGTGCACGGCGAGCCTGTTCATGGGCTACCGACCGCACGTGACCGTGGTGCGGCAGCTGGTGACGCTGCGGCGGCTGCCGCCCGCGCCGCCCGACACACTGCTGCGGGCCACCGCGCTCGTGCTGAGCGCGATCCCCGAGATGGTTCCGCCCGGATACGAGGTGCTCCAGCGGTTGTGCGAAAGCCGGCTTCCGCTGGTCGCCGGGATCGCCGAGTGCGTCGCCACCTACGTCTGGGAATACGAGCACGACATCGACCGCGCGCTCGCGTCGGCCCGTCGGATGATCGCCGCGCTGGCGACGGTCACCAACCCGTCGATTCAGGTCATGGTGCACGCCCGGGTGAGCGACATGTGCTTGCAGACGGAGCAGGGCGACGCCGCGTACGGGCATCTGAAGGCAGCGCTCGAGGCGTTGCCGCGGCTCGACGACGAGCACGACTCGATCGGCATCCGCCGGGGCCTGGTGCTGGCCTGCCTGCAGCGGGGTGACCCGGACGAGGCGGAGTACTGGCTGCGGCAGGCGAAGGGCGACAGCACGCGACCCGGTGACGCCTCCCACATTTCCGACCTGGGCGGGCGCGCCGAGATCGCGCTCGCCCGAGGACGCACGGAGACGGGGCTCGACCTGTGGCGCAGCGCCGTGGAGCGGATGCCCGACGCGGACTCGGCGCACAGCGGCGATCCGTGGCTGGACCCCTGGGCGTTGGAGATCCAGTCAGCGGCGGTGACGGCGCACGCGCACGCCGACCGGCTCGACCTGGTGGCGGAGGCAGTCGACCGGCTGCACCAGCGGCTGCTGACGCTGCTGTCCGGGCCGCCGCGCACGCCCAGGGAGCTGCCGTTGTTCGGAACGGTACTACACGCGCTGGGGATGGCGGGGCTCGCATCCGGGGACGCGTCGGCGGTACGGCTGGTCGCGCTGGCCGAGCGGCTGCGGGTGCTGCGCGAGTTCCAGCCGACGATGTCGGCGGCACGGGCGCGGCGGGCGGCCGAGGCCGCGGACGCGGCGGCCTACGCGGACGCGGTGTCCCAGTACGCCGCGCTGGGGCGCGACGAACTGCGCGAGGCCGCGCGCGCACTGGTTTCGGGAAGCGGCTGAGGCAGCGGGGCGGAAACGTCCCGCAGGGGCGGGAAGCCTGCTCAAAGGAGCTTCGGTGACCGTTTCAGCGAGGGTTTCAAGGCGCTGAAGCCACTGTGAAACCCCGCTGAGTGCGGCGTGCCGCAACCTCTGCTCCATGACGACCACGGCATCGCAATCACTCGCCATCGCGGCCAAGGGGCTGCGAAAGTCCTACGGGGAGAAGGCGGTCCTCGACGGCATCGACCTGATGGTGCCGTCCGGCACCATCTTCTCGCTGCTCGGGCCGAACGGTGCGGGCAAGACCACCATAGTCAAGATCCTCTCGACGCTCATCACGTGCCAGGCCGACGAGTTGTACGTCGGTGGGCACGACCTGGCAACCGACCCGCAGGGCGTACGCGCCTCGATCGGCGTCACCGGGCAGTTCTCCGCCGTCGACGGCCTGATCACCGGCGAGGAGAACATGCTCCTCATGGCGGACCTGCACCACCTCCCACGCAGCGAGGGACGGCGCACCGTGGCGGAGTTGCTGGAGCAGTTTCATCTGACGGACGCGGCGAAGAAGCCCGCCTCCACCTACTCCGGCGGCATGAAGCGCCGCCTGGACATCGCGATGACACTCGTCGGCAGCCCTCGCATCATCTTCCTCGACGAGCCGACGACCGGCCTCGACCCGCGCAGCCGCCACAACACATGGCAGATCATCCGCGAGTTGGTCTCCGGCGGTGTCACTGTGTTCCTCACCACCCAGTACCTGGAGGAGGCCGACCAACTGGCCGACCGCATCGCCGTGCTGAGCGACGGCAAGATCGCCGCCGAAGGAACCGCCGAGGAGCTGAAGCGGCTCATTCCAGGCGGTCATGTGCGGCTGCGGTTCGCCGATCCCGTCGCCTACCGGTCAGCGGTCTCCGCCCTCAACGAAGCCACCACCGACGACGAGGCGCTGGCGCGCCAGGCCTCCAGCGACGGCACCCGGCGCGAGCTGCGCTCGATCCTCGACTGGCTGGACTCCTCCGGCTTCGCGCTGCGCGAGGTCAGCAGGGACGACGAGGCGCTCACGTTGAGGATCCCCAGCAACGGCGGTCAGCGGGAGCTGCGCTCGATCCTCGACTGGCTGGACGCCGCGAGCATCGAGGCGGACGAGCTGACCGTGCACACCCCGGATCTCGACGATGTGTTCTTCGCGCTGACCGGTGGTCTCAACCAGCCCAAGAAGGAGGCTGTCCGATGAGCTCCCTGTCCCTCGCCATGCGCGACTCGACCACGATGGTGCGCCGCAACCTGCTGCACGCGCGGCGCTATCCGGCGCTGACCCTGAACGTGGTGCTGACACCGCTCATCATGCTGCTGCTGTTCGTCTACGTCTTCGGCGACGTGATGAGCGCGGGCATCGGCGGCGGCGGCGCGGACCGCTCCGAGTACATCGCCTACATCGCCCCCGGCATCTTGATGATGACCATCGGCACCACCCTCGTCGGGACCTCGGTGTCCGTGGCCGACGACATGACCGAGGGCATCATGGCCCGCTTCCGCACGATGGCGATCCACCGTGGTTCGGTGCTGATCGGGCACGTCGCGGGCAGCGTGCTGCGATCGGTCATCAGCGTGACCCTGGTCGGCGCCGTCGCGGTGGCCATCGGCTTCCGCTCGGTGGACGCGACGGTCCTGGAGTGGCTGGCGGCGTTCCTGCTGCTCGCGCTGGTCGCGCTGGCGTTCACCTGGATGGCGATCGCCGTCGGCATGGCCAGCCCCAACGGTGAGGCTGCCGGGAACAATGCGGTGCCGCTGGTCATCCTGCCCTTCATCTCCAGCGCCTTCGTACCGGTCGACGCGATGCCGGGCTGGTTCCAGCCGGTCGCCGAGTACCAGCCGTTCACGCCCGCCATCGAGACCCTGCGCGGCCTGCTGCTGGGCAGCGAGATCGGCCACAACGGGTGGCTCACCGTGGTCTGGTGCGTGGGCCTGGCCGTACTCGGCTACTACTGGTCGAAGTCGCTGTTCAACCGCGAGACGCGGTAACCCGAGCCCGGGCTGAATCCCCCGCAGCCCGGACCGCCCCGGGGCGGAGAGCTCCGCCCCGGGGCGCCCCGCGGTCGCGCACCGCCCTCCGTCCCGCCGGCGTCTCCGGCCGCCTCGCACGGCTCGCGTTCCATCGGGAGTCCAGAGTTCCGTCCACGAAGGGAGACCTACGCCGTGTCCACCGCGAAGATCAATACTGAAGAGGGAGTGCGCCGTGCCTTCGACCGTGCCCGCTGGCAGCGCCGCCTCGACCGGCTGCGCGACCAGTACCACGTGCCGGGCGCGGCGCTGGCGGTGCTGGTGGACGGGGAGATCCACGAGTTGGTGAGCGGGGTACTGCACCGGAACACCGGGGTGCAGGTGACCACGGACTCGGTGTTCCAGTCCGGCTCGATCGCCAAGGTGTATACGGCGACGCTGGTGATGCAGCTCGTCGACTCCGGACAACTGCGACTCGACACCCGGGTCGTGGACGTGCTGCCGGACTTCTCGGTCGCCGACGACGAGGTCACCAGGACGGTGACGGTCGGGCAGCTGCTGAGCCACACCAGCGGGATCGGCGGGGAGTTCACCCACGACACCGGTCGCGGTGACGACTGCCTGGCCCTGTATGTGGAGGCGTGTTCCGGCGTGGGCCAGGACTGCCCGCCGGGGACCATCGTGTCCTACTGCAGCACCGGGTACGCGATTCTGGGCCGGATCGTGGAGGTGGTGACCGGTCAGACCTGGGACGACGCGCTGCGCGACCGGCTGCTGACACCGCTGGGCCTGGAGCACTCGATGACGCTGCCCGAGGAGGCGCTGCGGTTCCGGGTGGCGATGAGCCACGTCGGCGAGCTGGAGGACGAGCCTGAGCCCGCACCCATGTGGGACATACTGCCTCGGTCGGCAGGACCGTACGGTCGGGTCCTGGTGACCGCCGCCGATGTGGTGCGCTTCGCGCGGATGCACCTCGACGGCGGCCTGGCCGCGGACGGTACGCGGGTGCTGTCGGAACGGTCAGCGGCGACGATGCGTCGGCGCGTGACGGACTGCCGGGATCCGTGGTCGTTCATGGCGGACGGCTGGGGCCACGGATGGGCGCTGTACGACTGGGACGGTGTCGCCGGATACGGCCACGACGGCGCGGTGGTCGGGCAGTTCTCGTACCTGCGGGTCGTGCCCGGGAGCGGTGTCGTCGCCGCGCTGCTGACCAACGGTGGCAGCGCCACCAGCTTCTTTGTCGACTTGTTCCAGGAGTTGCTGGGCGAGCTGGCCGAAGTGCGCCTGCCGGACGTGTTCGCGCCTCCGGCACAGTCGCCGACGATCGACCTGGGCGCGCTCACGGGCACGTACGAGCGTGAGGGCGTACGCATCACGGTCGGCGAGCGCGACGGGGTGCCACGGGTGCGTCTCGAACTGACCGGCGGGGTGGCCCAGTACTCGCCGCCGATCGAGTCCGACCTGGTGGCGGTGGACGACGCGGTGCTCGCCATGCCGGGGATCGGCCCGGTGAGCGCGCCCTGGCTGCCGCTGGTGTTCGGGACGCTTCCCGACCGTACGCCCTATGTGTACTTCGGCATGAGAGTCGCACCGAAGATCGCCTGATGAGGGCACTGCCCCGGATACCGGGGCGCGTCCGTACCCGGGCCACCGACGACGCGCGGCCGTGCTCAACCGCCGCGCCGGGGCTCGGGCAGTTGCCGCCGGTCCAGCTTCCCGTTGGGCCCCAGCGGAAGTCTGTCCAGAACGACGAACGTGGAGGGAATCATGAAGTCAGGGAGCCGGTCGGCGACGAACCGCCGCAGTTTCCTCGGTGCGAGGGCGGAGTCCGGATCACCGGAGACCAGCTGGGATGTGGCCGCCGAGTAGGGGGCTCCCCCGGTGGCGCCCGCTGCGGCCGGAACGACGTAGGCGACGATGCGGCCGCCGCCGGAGCCCGGCCCGGGGTGCACGGCTATCGCGGCGTGGGCGATGCCCGGGTGGCCGACCAGGACCGCTTCGATCTCGGCGGGCTCGATGCGGATCCCGCGCACCTTCATCTGGGTGTCCGCGCGCCCCAGGTGCTCCAGCTGCCCTTCGGCGTTCCAGCGGGCCAGGTCACCCGTGCGGTACATGCGCCGCCCTGGCAGATCGAACGGGTCGGCGACGAACCGTTCGGCGGTCAGCCCCGGCCGGGCGTGGTAGCCGCGGCCGATCGCCCCGCCGACGTACAACTCCCCGGCCACGCCAGGCAGTACGGGCGCGAGTCCGGGGCCGAGCACGTAGGCGCGCATGTTGCCCAGGGGGCGGCCGATCGGGACGGCCCCTGGGCCCGCGTCGTCGCGGGGAACGGTGTAGGCGGTGGCGTAGAAGCTCTCCGTCTGCCCGTAGGCGTTGACCACCGACGTGCCGGGCAGCGCCCGGTGGACCTGGCGCACCAGCGCACCGGTCAGCGCCTCGCCCGCGAACATCAGTACGTTCACGTCGACGCGGCCCGCGAGCCGGTCGAGCATCTCGGCGAACACCGAGGGCACGGTGTGCACGACGCTGCCGGTCCAGCCGCCCAGTTCGCCGAGCGCCAGGACATCGCGCACGACGTCGACCACGGCGCCGGTGCTCAGTGCGGCGAACACCTCGAAGACCGACACGTCGAAGTTGACGGACGTGCCCGCCAGGACGCGCGCCCCGGGGCCCAGGCCGACGGCGGCGGCCAGCCGGGAGACGCCGTTGACCACGTTGGCGTGGGTGATCGCCACGCCTTTCGGGGTACCCGTCGAGCCCGAGGTGTACATCAGATACGCCAGGTGGTCGGGGAGCAGCGGCGACCGCACCCGTTCGCGATCCGGCTCCCGATCCGGATCGCCACCGTCGGGGCCGGACGCGTCCACGTAGTGGCAGGGGATTCCGTGGTCGGGCAGCCTCCTCGCCGTCCCGGTGTCGGTGAGCAGCAGGTCGGGGGCGGCGTCGGAGAGCAGGAACTCCAGCCGACAGCTGGGGTAACGGGGATCGATCGGCAGGTATCCGGCGCCGGACTTCAGGATACCCAGCAGGGCCACCACCAGGTCCGCCGAGCGCGGCAGCGCCAGCCCCACGAGCGACTCGGGTCCGAGGCCGTACCCCTTCAGACGGGCAGCCAACCGGTCGGACTCGCGATGAAGTTGACGGTACGTCAGATTATGGAGCGCGTCCAGGACGGCCACCGCGTCCGGGGTCGCGCGTACCTGGCGCCACACCAGGTCAGGAAGCGTCAGCGGGGGCAACTCCACCACGGTACCCACCAGTTCCTCCAGCAACCGGTAGCGCTCGGCCGGATGCAGCACGTCGACCGCGGCCACCGGCAGGACGGGGTCCGCCACCAGTTGCCGCAGCACCCGCACGAACCGGTCCGCCAGCCCCTCCTCCGCCGTCGGTGCGAACAGGCCCGCGGCGCACGCGATCTCGCCGGCCAGTTCCAGGCCGGGCGCGTCCGGGGCAACGGTGAGCGACAGACCGCCCCGGGCTGCCGCTCCTGGCCCGATCAGGCCTCCAGCTTCGGGGCCCCGGTCCCGTACCGCCGCGAGGAGTTCCCCGAAGGTCGGGGTGGCCCGCAGCTCCGCCCGGGCGTCACCGCCCAGGTGGAGCCGGAGCACCTCCAGGGCCGAACCCAGCACCGTGGCCACCGTCACGTCCCGTTCCTCGGCCAGTGCCCGCACCGCGCCCACCAGTCCGGGGTCCAGGGTGAAACCCGCCGCGGTGCTGCGGGAGTGCACGGTCGGCAGCGGGATCATGCGTGGCTACTCCTTCTCGCGTCTTGCGTCGACGGCCTTGCCGGAACCGCGCGGAGCCGGGCCGCACCGGTTGTCCCGGCGACGGGACGCCAAAGCGCGTACCCGCCTCCGGCCCGCCCCCGGTCCGTGCGGGGCTTGATCACTCCCGCAGTTCGAGGGTGCAGCACTTGACGCTGCCACCGGCCTTGAGGAGCTCCGTGAGGTCGGCGCCGACCGGCGTGTAGCCGCGGTCGCGCAACTGGTCGGCGAGCCCGGTGGCCCGCCGCGGGAGAATCACGTTCTTTCCGTCCGACACCGCGTTCAGACCGAAGACGAGGGCGTCCGCCTCGTCGGCCAGAATGGCGTCTGGGAATCGCTCGGAAAGAACAGACCTGCTCTCCTCCGAAAAAGCATCGGGGTAGTACATGATTTCACCGTGGCCGAGCACGGAGAGCGCCGTGTCGAGATGGTAGAATCGCGGGTCGATAAGCGTGAGGGACATAACGGGGCGGTCGAAGAAATCACGCACTTCGTGGTGTGCCCGCTGGTCGCTCCGAAATCCACTGCCGGCCAGGATTTCCGTACCGGTGAAGAGGAAATCACCCTCCCCCTCGTTGATGTACTCGGCCTGCCGCACCTGGGACCAGCCCGCGGCACGGAACCAGTCGAGGTAGACCTCCGCCTCGTCGGCCCGCTGCCGGTTGCGGAACCGCGCGACGAGCACGCTGCCGTCCACGACCATGGCGCCGTTCGCGGAGAAGACCATGTCGGGCAGGCCCGGCACCGGTTCGATCAGCTCTACGTCGTGGCCGAGGGTGCTGAACGTGTCATGCAGCCGCTTCCACTGCTCCTGGGCGGTCTGCGCCGAGGTGGGCCGGGACGGATCCATCCACACGTTGATCGAATAAGTGACGTCGAAATACGTGGGACGACACATCAGGTAACGCCGCCGCGACGCCGTCCTGGGGTGAGTCGGGCGTCGCTCAGTGCTTCCTTGCAATTGCTTGACTCCTTTGCGCTCCAGTTTGTGGCTGGACGGTGGAAATCAGCGCGCGCCGCGCTCGTCCTGTCGACGGGACAGCAGACCTTCCTATAGGACCGAGGCGCCGGGAAGACGATAGCAATTCACCAGACCGCGTTGTAGCGTTCGGCGGTAAGCACGCGTTTTTCGCCGATCCGGACGTTCGCGGACCAGAACCCGTCGGCCGCCGCCGACGGCGGTCTCCGAACGACTCCCGCAGCGCCCGGGGCGGGCTGGCCGAAGCGCAGGGTCGGCGTGGCGCGGGATGCCTCCATCGCGACCCGGCCCGCGGCGACCGGGAGCAGGCCGGGTGGAGCGGCCCACGGCGGCGGGGACGCCCGGTCTCCCCGCGATCATCCGAGGAAAGGAAGCTCATGTCCCGCCCTGCCACTGAACTGCCGGAATTGCCGGTCAAGCGTCCCTCGGGCTGCCCCTTCGATCCGCCCGAGGAGCTGGCGCAGCTGCGCGAGGAGCAGCCCGTGGTCCCGATGGTCTTCCCCGACGGGCACAGGGGCTGGCTGGTGACCAGTCACGAGCTGGTCCGCGCGGTGCTGGGGGACAACCGCTTCAGCGCGCGGTTCGAACTCATCCACTCCCCGCTGCACGGGGCGGGCACCAAGGGGATGCTGCCGCCCGCCCCTCCGGGGATGTTCGGCGGGATGGACCTGCCGGAGTCCGGCCGCTACCGCACCCTGCTCAAGCCCCGGTTCAGCAGCCGCCAGATGGACAAACTGCAGGGCCGCATCCAGGAGATCACCGACGGATACCTGGACGCCATGGAGGAGCACGGCCCGTCGGTCGACCTGGTGGAGGCGTACGCCCTGCCCATCCCGGCACTGGTGATCTGCGAACTGCTGGGCGTTCCCTATTCGGACCGCGAGGCGTTCCAGAGCAACGCGATCGGCGTGAACGACAACGACCTGCCCACCGAGGAACAGTGGGCCTGCCTCGTTGCCATCCAGGAGTACCTGACCGGACTGGTCGTGGCCAAACGCACCAATCCCGGCAACGACCTGATGAGCGAGCTCACCGAGACCGACCTGACGGACGAGGAGATCGCCAACATCGCGGCCCTCATGCTGGGCGCGGGCTTCGAGACCACCGCCAACATGATCGCGCTGGGCACGTGGGTGCTGCTGCGCAACCCTGAGCAGCTCGCCGCCTTCCGCTCCGATCCGGCCCTCACCGACCGGACCGTCGAGGAACTGCTGCGCTATCTGACCATCACCCACACCGGGGCGCGGGCGGCCCTGCAGGACGTCGAACTCGGCGGACAGCTGATCAAGGCCGGTGACAGCATCGCCCTGTCGAACCAGGCGGCCAACCGCGACCCGAAGAAGTTCCCCGACCCCGACGCCTTCGACCTGCACCGGCAGGCCGAGGGGCACGTCGCCTTCGGCCACGGCGTCCACCTGTGCATGGGCAAGGACCTGGCGCGCGTCGAGATGCGCGTCACGCTGCCCTCGCTGTTCGCACGGTTCCCGACACTGCGCCTGGACATCGACCCCGACGACATCCCGCTGCGGTTCAACTCCGACGTCTTCGGCGTCGACCGCCTTCCGGTGACGTGGGACCGGGCCTGACCCGATGGAGCTGCGGGTGGAACGGGAGCGCTGCATGGGCACCGGAGTGTGCGCGCTGACCTCTCCCGAGGTGTTCGACCAGGACGACGACGGAAAGGTGACGCAGCTCGATCCCGCGCCGCCCGCCGGGTCGCCGCCACGGCGGCGACCCGGCGGGCGGCCGGCCTGTGCCCAATGGGCGCCATCACCCTCGTCGCGGACAACGACGGAACGCGATGACGCACGGCGAGTCACGGGCGGCGCGGCAACCTGGCCGCGTCGCCCGCGCACGTCCGACGAATGGAGCACCCAACCGTGACCGAACAATCCGCGCCCGACCGGGCTGCACCGGCCGACAGGACGCTGCCCATCCCCCGTGTCTGTCCCTTCTCCCCACCCCCCGAGTACGCCGAGTTGCGGGAGAAGGAGCCGGTCTCCAAGCTCCACCTGCCGAACAAGGACGAGGCGTGGGTCCTCACCCGCTACGAGGACGTCCGCGCCGTGCTCACCGACCCCCGGTTCAGCTCGGACGTCCGGCTCCCGGGATACCCGTTCTTCACCCCCGAGAGGCCCAACGAGCAGCCCATCCAACTGCTGATCCACATGGATCCGCCGACGCACGGCGAGGCCCGCCGCAAGGTGATCAGCGAGTACACCGCGAAACGGACCCGGGACCTACGGCCCCGGATCCAGCGCATCGTCGACGAGCGGCTGGACGCGATCCTCAGGGGTCCGCGCCCCGTCGACCTGGTGGCGGAGTTCGCCGTGCCGGTGCCCGCGCTGGTCATGTTCGAGCAGCTCGGTATTCCCCGCGCGGACCACGCGTGGTTCCTGTCCACCAACTCCCTACTGATCAGCGGTCTCACCTCGGAGTCCGACCGGGACGAGGCGTTCGGGGCGCTCAGCGGGTACCTGATGGACCTGATCGAGAAGAAGGAGGCCGAGCCAGGCGACGACCTGCTCAGCAGGCAGATCGCCAAGAACAAGGAGAGCGGCACCTACGACCGCACCTGGCTGACGGGACTGGCACTGCTGCTGTTCATCGGCGGGTCGGAGAACATGACCGGCATGATCTCGCTCGGCACGATGGCACTGCTGCGCCATCCTGAGCAGCGCGCGCGGATCGCCGCCGAACCCTCGCTGACCCCGCAGGCGGTGGAGGAGATGCTGCGCTGCTTCACCATCGCCGAGCTGACGATGACCCGGGTCGCGACCGAGGACGTCGAGGTCGGTGGGAAGGTGATCCACGCGGGCGAGGGCCTGGTGGCGCTGACCAACGCGGCCGACCACGATCCGGCGGCGTTCCCGGACCCGGACGTGTTCGACATCGACCGCCCGGCCCGCAGCCATCTGGCCTTCGGCTTCGGTGCGCACCAGTGCCTGGGGCAGAGCCTCGCGAGGCTGGAGTTCCAGGTGATCTTCGACTCGCTGTGTGCCCGCCTCCCCGGCATGGAACTGGCCGTGCCGTTCGGCGAACTGAAGTACAAGAGTGACGACGAGGGCGTCTTCGGCCTCGTCGAGCTTCCCGTCACCTGGTAGCCGGCGGCCGGACGCGAACGCGCTGCCGGAGGGGATTCCCCTCCGGCAGCGCGTTCGTCATGCGACGCCGAGCTTCCGGTTGATGATCCTGCTGATCTCGGCGGCCGGTGCCGCGTCGCACATACCCTCGTGGTCGGCCTCGATATCGTACGCCTCGACGGTCCCGGTGACGTGCTGCTTCCAGTTCCCGTCGTCCCCTGCGTACCGGCCGTCCTGGCTACGCGTCGCCTTGAAGAACAGGGCGTCCCCCGAGTAGACGGGCGAGGTGAAGCCCTGGAGAATCTCCATGTGGTTGATCCACGCGACCGCGGCCTTGCGCACGACGTCACGAACGTCGTCCGGGGCGACCATACTGCCGACGTACTCGCCCAGGACGCTCTCGACGTCGTGCGGCGGGGGCACCTCGGCCTCGTGGAAATAAGTGCTCGGCGCGCAGTCCAGCAGCCCCAGCAGCCCTACGTCGTGACCGCGCCGCTCCAGTTCAGCGGCCATCGCGTGCGCGGCGGTCCCGCCGAACGACCAGCCGAAGAGATGGTACGGGCCTTCGGGCTGGACCTCCTGGATGCGCCGCACGCAGTCGTGCACGAACTCCTCCACGGACCGGGGCGACGGAGCCCCGCTGAAGGCCGGCGCCTGGAAGGCGTACACCGGCCGGTCCCTCACGTGCGGGGCGAAGTTGAGGTACGACCAGCCGAGTCCGAACCCGGGCTGAACGAACCAGAGCGGCTCCCCCTCGCCCCCGGAACGGATCGTCAGCAGCGGCGCGAACGGGTCCTCGACGCGTGATCCCGCGCCGGTGCGCAGCTGGTCGGCCAGCGCGGCGACCGTGGGGTGCTCGAACACCAACCGGATCGGGAAGCCCACGCCGAAGGCCGCCTCGATGCGGCCGATCAGCTGCGTCGCCAGCAGCGAGTGCCCGCCGAGCGCGAAGAAGCTGTCGTCGACGCCCACCCGGTCCAGACCGAGCACGTCGGCGAAGATCTCTGCCAGGCGCGCCTCGTGCGCGGTGCGCGGGGCCCGGTACGCCTCGCCGATGAACTCGGGTTCGGGCAGCGCGGCCCGGTCGAGCTTGCCGTTGGGCGTCAGCGGCAGCCGGTCCATGGCCACGATCGCGGCCGGGACCATGTAGTCCGGCAGCCGCTCCGCCAGGAACTCGCGCACTTCCCGTACGTCCGGCCCTTCGGCACCCTCGGCCCGGACCGCGTACGCGATGAGCTGCTTGCTGGAGCCCCTGCCATCCCGGGCGATGACCACCGCCCGCTCCACCTCCGGATACGCCGCGATCGCGGCCTCGATCTCGTGCGGTTCGACGCGGAAGCCCCGCACCTTGACCTGGGAGTCGTTGCGCCCGGCGAACTCGAGGTGGCCTTCCGCGGTGCGCCGGGCGAGGTCGCCGGTGCGGTACATCCGCTCGCCCGCAGGACCGAACGGGTCGGCCACGAACCGCTCGGCGGTCAGGCCGGGCCGCCCGTAGTAGCCCCGGCCCACCCGGCCGGCGACGTACAGTTCGCCGACCGCGCCCGGCGGCACCGGGTTCAGCGCCCCGTCCAGGACGTACACCCGCATGTTGCTCAGCGGCGCCCCGATGGGCATGCCGCCCTCGCCGTCCCAGTCGTCGGGGACGGCGAATGTCATGGCGTAGAAGTCCTCGGTCTGCCCGTAGCCGTTGATGACGCGGGTGCCGGGCATCACGGTGCGGATCTTGTGCAACAGCTCGGGCGGGAACGCCTCTCCGGCCAGCACCACGGTGTCGAGACGCAGTTCGCCGGTGCACCGGCCGAGGACCTCACCCAGCGCCGAGGGGACCGTGTGCACCACGCGCCCCTCCCAGTCGCCCCCCTCGCCGAGGACGAGGACGTCGCGGACCACCTCGACACAGCCGCCGGTGATCAGGGTGAGGAAGTACTCGAACACCGAGATGTCGAAGTTGATGGACGCCGCCCCCAGCATCCGTGAGGCGGGCCCCGAACCGAGGATCTCGGCCAACCGGGTCACAGGGTTGACGATGTTGGCGTGCGTGAGCGCCGCGCCCTTCGGGGTGCCGGTGGAGCCCGAGGTGTACATCACGTACGCCAGGTTGTCCGGCCGCAGATCCGTCGGCAGCACGCCGCGGTCCGCCTGCGTGCCCAGGTCGACGTCCTCCAGGTGGAGCCGGGGCACATCGGTGGCGGGCAACACGGGGCCGGTTGCCCGGTCGGTGAGCAGGAGGACGGGGCGGGCATCCTCCAGCATGAACACCAGCCGGTCGCTGGAGTACTTGGGGTCGATCGGCAGATAAGCCGCACCGGCCTTGAGGATGCCGAGCATCGCCACCACCAGGTCGGCCGAGCGTGGCAGCGCGAGCCCGACGAGGGTCTCGGGTCCGGCTCCGTGGCGCCTCAGCTCGACCGCCAGCCGATCGGCCCTCTCACCCAACTCACGGTATGTCAGCGCGACTTCGCCGCACCGCACGGCGACGGCCTCGGGAGTCGCGGCAGCCTGCCGCTCGACGAGCCGGTGGACCGTCTTGTCGGGGATCTCGGCCACGGTGTCGTTGAACGCCTCCAGCCGCGCACGGTCGTCCGGCTCCAGTGTGTCGATCGCCGCGATCCTGCGGCCGGGGTCGGCCAAGAGCTCCCGCAGGATCCTCAGCAGCCGGGCGCCCAGGCCTTCCATTGCGTCGTGCGTGAACAGGTCCTGCCGGTATTCGAGGGACAGCTGGAGCCGCGCGGTGGCCACGGCGATCACGGCCAGCGGATAGTGCGTGCTGCCCGCGTACGGCCGGATGCCGGTGCAGGTGATCCCGGCCCAGGCATTCGCCTCCGTCAGCCCGGACTGGTCCATTGGATAGGACTCGTAGACGACGAGGGTGTCGAAGAGCCTCTGGAGCCCGGTGGAGTGCTGGATCTCGGCCAGCCCGTAGTGGTGGTGGTCCAGCAGCGCCGCCTGGTGGCCCTGAAGGTTCGTCAGCAGGTCGGCCAGGGTGTCGGCGGGGGCGATTCGTGCCCGGACGGGCAGGGTGTTGATGAACATGCCGACCATGGCGTCCACTCCACGCAGAGCGGCGGGGCGGCCGGAGACCGTCGCACCGAACACCACGTCCTGACGTCCCGTCACCTGACCGAGCAGGAGCGACCATGCACCCTGGACCACCGTGTTGAGCGTCACACCCAACTCAGCTGCCCGACGGTTCAGTTCGCGGGTCTCGTCCACGCTCAGCTCGACCTCGACGCGCTCGGCGCCCGCGCCGTCCCATTCGGCCGCGCCGGGGGCGAGCAGGGTGGGTTCGTCGACGCCGTCGAGTTCTTCGGCCCAGGCGCGGGCGGCGGCGTCCTGGTCCTGCTCGGCCAGCCACGCCAGGAAGTCCTGGTAGCCGCGGACCGTAGGCAGCGCCGCGGGGTCGCCACCGGAGCCGTACAGCCGCAGCAGGTCCTGGAGCAGCAGCGGAATGGACCAGCCGTCGAACAGCACGTGGTGAGCGGTGAGGACCAGCTCCGACGTGTCGTCGTCGAGGTGGACGAGCGCGAGGCGCAGCAGCGGCGGGGACGCCGGGTCGAAGCGCGCGTGATGGTCGTCGGCCAGCAGCCGTTCGAGGGCTTCGGCGCGTTCGCCCTCGGGCAGCGTGCGCAGGTCCATGTCGCGCCACGGCAGCTCGACCCCGTCCAGCACCAGCTGGACCCATCCGCCCGCGTCGGGGAGGAACGCGGAGCGCAGGTTGGTGTGACGGTCCAGCAGTGCCTGGCCGGCGGTACGCATCCGTTCCGGGTCGACCTGCCCGGAGAGGTGGAACACCAACTGCACCTGGTAGGCGTCGACCGGCGCGTCGGTGAACTTACTGTGGAAGAGCAGACCGGACTGGAGCGGCGTCAGAGGCCAGGCCCCGGTCAGACCGGGATAGACCCGCTCCCATTCCTGGATCTGTCCCTGGTCGGCGGAGACCAGCGGAAGGTCGGACGGGGTGAGGCCGCCCGCGTCGGGCTTGGCCGCGTGGTCGGCCAGCGCGGTGAGCGCGGCCCGCCACAGCTCCGCCAACTCCTTTACGTCGTCCTTGGCAAGGATCCCGGTCGGGAAGGCGAACGTGGCGTCCAGGCGGGGGCCGCGCGCGGTGTCGGTGACGTAGGAGTTCACCTCCAGCGCCGACAGGACGGGCATGTCCGCGTCGAGCACGGCGTCCGCGTCGACGGACTCCAGCGCCTGCGTCCAGCCCAGGCCGCGCAGCTCGTCCGGCATGTCCGTGGCGGAGAAGCGGCCCAGGTAGTTGAAACCGATCTGCGGCTCGGGATACGCGGCGAGCACGGGGGCCGTGCGGTCGTTGAGGTACCGCAGCAGCCCGAATCCCAGGCCCTTGTCGGGGATCGCCAGGAGCTGCTCCTTGACGGCCTTGACCAGCCCGCCCGCCGCGTCGCCACCCGCGAAGGCGTCGTCCAGGTCGAACCCGGCGACGTCGAGCCGGACCGGGAACATACTGGTGAACCAGCCCACCGTGCGCGACAGATCCGCGCCCGGCACCACCGCCTCCTCACGACCGTGCCCTTCCAGCCGCACCAGCAGCGAACTCTCCTCGCTCGAACGCCACTTCGCCACGGCGAGCACGAGCGCGGCGAGCAGGCCGTCGTTTACCCCGCCCCGGAAGACCGCCGGAATCCGGGTCAACAGCCCTTCCGTCACCTCGGCGGGAAGCTCGACGCGCACCGTGTCGACAGTCGACATCGTGTCCACCGCCGGGTCCGGCCGCCGACTGCCGATCTCCGGGTCCGGGCCTTCCAGCACCCTTTGCCACAGTGACAGTTCGGCAGCTCGGCGGTCCGTCGCGGCCTCCTCCACCAAGGCGTGGGTCCAGCGGCGGACCGAGGTCGCCACCCGCGGCAGCTCCACGACCTCACCCTCACGCACCTGCGCCCATGCCGCCGCCAGATCCGGCAGCAGGATCCGCCAGGAAACCCCGTCGACCACGAGATGATGCAGAACCAACAACAGCCGCCCGGGCACCGAGGGACCTGCGTCGAACCAGACGAACTGCGCCATCACACCGGCGACCGGGTCCAACCTTCCCATCGCCGCGTTCAGTTCGACGGCGGCCGACTCACGCCACCCCGACGCATCCCAACGACCGTCACAAGCAACCCTGCGTATCAGCCCGTCGACCGGCACCACACCCGACGGACCCACCCGGAGGCCACACACACCGTCCTCAGTGACCAGGCGCGAGCGCAGCACGTCATGCCGGTCCAGCACTGTGCGCAGGGTCGCGGCCAACCCGTTCGCGTCGATCCCCTCCGGCAGGTCGAGCAGCGTCGACATCGAGAACCTGTCGATGTCACCGCCCGCCTCCAGGAGGTAGGCGGCGGCCGGAGGCAGCGGCAGCCGACCGACGCCGCCGCCCGCCAGCTCCTCCAGTACGGCGGCCGTGTCCAGCCGGGCCTTGACGGCGAGTTCGGCCACGGTGCGGGACTCGAAGACCTGCCGGGGGCTGATCTCGACGCCGCGTGCCCGGGCCCGCGCGACGACCTGGATCGAACGGATGCTGTCGCCGCCGACCGCGAAGAAGTCGTCGTCGACGCCCACCCGGTCCAGGCCCAGCACCTCCGCGAACACCGAGGCGAGGATCTCCTCCTCCGGCTTACGCGGCGCCCGGTACTCCCCCGCGGAGAACTCCGGAGCAGGCAACGCCGAACGGTCCACCTTGCCGTTCAGATCCAGCGGCATCCGGTCCAGCACGACCAACGCCGACGGCACCATGTACTCGGGCAGCCGCGCGCCCACGAACCTCCGCACCTCGGCCACGTCCACACCCGCACGCAAATCCGGATCACCGGAATCGACGCCGTACGTCGGCACGACGTAACCCACGAGCTGCTTGCTGCCCACACCCCGGCCGTCGCGGACCACGATCACGGCCTGGTCGACGCCCGGGTGAGCGAGGAGCGCCGCCTCGATCTCAGCGGGCTCGACGCGGAATCCGCGGATCTTCATCTGCGAGTCGCCGCGGCCGAGGTATTCGAGCTGGCCGTCGGCTGTCCATCGGACCAGGTCGCCGGTGCGGTACATGCGCTCACCCGCGGGCCCGAACGGATCCGCCACGAACCGCTCGGCCGTCAGCCCCGGACGGCCGTGATACCCACGGCCCACCGCGCCCGCCACGTACAACTCACCCACCACACCCACCGGAACCGGAGCCAAACCAGGACCCAGCACATAGGTCCGCATATTGCCCAACGGCCGGCCGATCGGGACGTTGCCGGTGCCGTTCCAGTCGTCCGGGACGTGGTATGTCGTGGCGTAGAAGTCCTCCGTCTGGCCGTAGGCCTGCATGAGGCGCACGTCAGGGATGGCGGCGCGGACCTTCTCCAGCAGCGCTGCGGGCAGTGCGTCACCGCCGAGGACGACGGTGTCCACGCTCATCCGACCGGTCACCTGGTCGAGGATCTCGGCGAACACCGAGGGCACGGCCTGGAGCGAGCCACCGGTCCAGCCGTCGCGCTTGGCCAGTTCCAGTACGTCCTCCACCACGTCGACGCTCGCGCCGACGGTCAGCGCGCTGAACACCTCGAAGACGGAGACGTCGAAGTTGATCGAGGTGGCGCAGAGCATCCGTGAGCCGGGCGCGACCTGGACGACCTCCGCCAGCCGGGAGACGCCGTTGACGAGGTT
>NZ_FMBW01000065.1 GCF_900091725.1 Streptomyces sp. DvalAA-43
CTGATGTCCAGGTCGAACTTGGCCGTCCGGGTCGGGACCGGTGTCAGTTCGGCCCTCACTCCGGGCAGCTCGAAGGGGATGCGGGCGGTGTCCTGCCAGGCGAACATCACCTGGAACAGGGGGTGATGGGCGCTCGACCGCTCCGGGTTCAGGGTCTCCACGAGCCGGTCGAAGGGTGCGTCCTGGTGGTCATAGGCGGACAGCGCCTTGTCCCGCACCCGGTCGAGCACGTCCTCGAAGGTCGGGTTGCCCGACAGGTCGACGCGCAGCACCCAGGTGTTGACGAAGAAGCCGACCAAGTCGGTCAGAGCCTCGTCGGTGCGCCCGGCGACCGGCGAGCCGATCGAGACATCGTCACCGCAGCCCAGCCGCGACAGCAGCACCGCGAGGACGGATTGCAGCACCATCGGCGCCGACGCATCGTGGGCCCGGGCCAGCTCTTCGACGGCCGCCCAGTCCGCGGGCCCGACCGCGAACTCCACGAGGCCACCCTCATGGCTGGGCACGGGCGGCCGCACGCGGTCCGTCGGTAGCGGCAAAGGCTGCGGAGCTCCAGCCAATTCTCTACGCCAATAAGCGAGTTGAAGAGACAGCTCACTGCGGGGGTCGTTCTCGTCGCCCAGCACTTCCCGCTGCCACAGGGTGTAGTCGGCGTACTGGACCGGCAGCTCCTCCCACTGCGGCTCGCTCCCTGCGAGGCGCGCGGTGTACGCGGTCGACAGGTCCCGTACGAGCGGGCCCATCGACTCGCCGTCGGCGGCGCTGTGGTGCATCGCCAGCGCCAGGACGTGCTCGTCGACGCCGCACCGGAACAGTGCCGCGCGGATCGGCACCTGCGCGGACAGGTCGAACCGGTGGCCCGCCACCCGGGCCACCGCGTCGTCCACCTCATCCGGCGCGATCTCGGAGAGCGGTACGTCAAACTCCAACTCATCCACGGATACGACCCGTTGGAATGGGCTTCCGTCGGCGTCCTGGACGAAACGCGTCCGCAGGCTCTCGTGCCGCGCCATCACATCCCGTACGGAGGCCACCAGCGCAGCCGGGTCCAGCGCGCCCGCGAAGCGCAACGCCACTGGAATGTTGTACGTCGCGGACGGCCCCTCGAACTGATCAAGGAACCAAAGGCGGCGCTGCGCAAACGACAACGGGATCATTCGTCTCTACTCCCCTGGTCATCTCTTCGCGGACTGGAACACCCGATTTGGGGAGCGGCGGCGCCCGGTCCTGCGGGCGAGGCTCTTACCCGAATCCTTTAATTCACCGCAAAACCAGTTGTACATTCGCCGTCTCGGCAGACGAACGAAATACTCGTGAAAGGAATTGATTATGGGATCCGGCGCGCGGCCGGAACCGGCTCGACTCACCGTAGCAGCCGGTCAGCTGGGTGAATCCGTCCCGTCGACGGGACATTTCACCGGCCGTGGCAAAGCCCAGTTGGCCACTGCCGAACAGTACGGTATAACGACCAGTGAATCCATACTGGATGCCCTTTCCCAACGCCCCGATCGCCCAGCTCCGGGAGTCTCCTGGAAATCAGGAGCTTGATCTGATGAACGCCGGCGCGCTTGTGCACGTCCCATTCGCGAGAGGAACAGGAAAGTGAACCGTGCCCCCCGCCAGGACACCGCCGACACCGCCCGCCCGGAGCTTCCGCCGGTACTGGTGCCGACCGACCGACCACGCGGGACGGGGACACCACCCCGGTGCTCGGCAGTGGCGCGTACCGAACTTGCGGCCGGCACGGCGCCCGTCGGCACCGCCCGGGACGACGTACTGTTCGCTGGCTTCGCGGCACTCCTGTACCGCTTCACGGGCCAGGAGCGGATCGGTGTCGACCGGATGGACCGCGCGGGCCGCACCGAGCACGTCCTGCTGACGGTCACAGGCGGTGCGACGCTGCGGGACGTGGCGCACGGCGCCGAACTCGGGCACGCCCCTGGAGCCGCCCCGGTCGGCATGCGGTTCGCACCGCCGGGGGAGTCCTCGCCCGACACGACGGTACCGATGGAGCTCCAGCTGGTCCTGTACCCGGCCACGCACGGACGCAGCATGCTGGAACTCCACTACGACGGCGCTCTGTTCGACCGGTCGACGGCCGAGCGGATGCTCGCCCACTACCGGACGCTGGTCGACGACGCGACCCGGTCCCCGGACCGCCCCGTGGAGTTGCTGCGGCTGCTCACCGTCGCGCAGCGGCGGCGCATCCTCGTGGAGTGGAACCGCACGGGGGCCGATCTGCCGCACAACACCTGTCTGCACCATGCGTTCGAGGCCCGCGCGGAGCAGTCGCCCGACGCCGTCGCCGTCGTGCACGGCACCGAACGGTGGACCTACGGCCGGGTCGACGCCGAGGCGAACCGCCTCGCCCACCACCTGCGTTCGCTCGGGGTCGGCCCGGACGTGCGGGTCGGCCTGTGCCTCGACCGCTCGCCCGGCCTGCTGGTCGCGGTGCTGGGCATCCTGAAGGCGGGCGGCGCGTACGTGCCGCTGGACCCGGACTATCCGGCGCAGCGGCTGACCGCCATGGCCGAGGGGACCTCGTGCGCCGTGACGGTCAGCCGCGAGGCGCTCGCCGCGCACCTCCCCGATGGAGGTACGGGCGCGCACCTGGTGCTGCTCGACCGGGACGCCGACCTACTCGCCGCCCGGCCTTCGCACGCTCTCGGCACCACCGCCGGTCCCGACCAACTCTGCTACGTCATCCACACCTCGGGTTCCACGGGCACGCCCAAGCCGATCGCGCTGCGCCACCGAGGGGTGATGAACAACCTCGCGGACCTCAACACCCGCTTCGGCGTGGGCCCGGGGGACTCGGTGCTGGCCCTGTCGTCGCCGAGCTTCGACATGTCCGTCTACGAGTTCCTGGGCATGACCGTTGCAGGCGGCACCGTGGTGGTCCCCGAGCAGGGCCGAGCCAAGGACCCCATGCACTGGGCGGAGTTACTGGCCGCTCACGGCGTCACTGTGTGGAACTCCGCACCGGCCCTCCTGGGCCTCCTGACCGACCATCTGGAACAGTCCGGCGCCCGGCGGCTGCCCCGGCTGCGGCTGGCGATGCTCGGCGGCGACTGGGTGCCGGTCCGGCTGCCCGACCGGGTCCACGCGCTCGCGCCGGGGCTGCGCTTCATCGTGATGGGCGGGGCCACGGAGGCCTCCATCCATTCGACGATCTACGAGGTCGGCACCGTCGATCCCGGCTGGTCGAGCATCCCGTACGGCCGTCCGATGGCCAACCAGCGCACGTACATACTCGACGAGGCCCGCCAGCCGGTGCCGCCCGGTGTGCCCGGCGAGCTGTACCTTGCCGGGACCGGCCTGGCCCGCGGCTACCTGGACCAGCCGGAGCGCACCGCCGAGCGGTTCGTCGACTGGTCGCACGGCGAGGTGACCGAACGTCTGTACCGCACGGGGGACCTGGCCCGGTTCGGCGCGGACGGCCTGATCGAGCTGCTGGGCCGGATGGACTTCCAGGTCAAGGTCAACGGGCTGCGGGTGGAGCTGGGCGAGATCGAGACCGTGCTGCGCGGCCACCCGGCGGTCCGGCAGGTCTCGGTGGTGGCCCGCGAGGGACGGTTGATCGCGTACGTGGTGCCCGTCGGACCCGGCGGGGACCCTGACACCTCCGACGCCCACGACGCCGCGGCCGTCAGTGACGAGCTGCGCGCCCTCGCGGCCGACCGGCTGCCGGAGTACATGGTCCCGCGGGCGTTCGTGACGCTGGACGCGCTGCCGCTGACGCCCAACGGCAAAGTGGACCGCGCGAACCTGCCCGAGCCGGTCTTCACCGGCGCCGACCACCGGGAGCCGGGAACAGCGACGGAGCGGGTCCTGGCCGAAGTCTTCGCGGACGTGCTGGGCCGGGGCCTGGTCGGCGTCGACGACGACTTCCTCGCGGTGGGCGGCGACAGCGTGCGCGCCATCCAGGTGGTGACGCGGGCCCGGGCCAGAGGCTTCGAGATCACCGCACGCCAGCTGCTGGAACGGCGGACCGTCGCCGCGCTCGCCGGGGTCGCCGCCGCGACGGACCCGGCCGCGGCCGGGGACGAGAACGCGTTTGCTCCGCTGGTCACAGTGGACCCGGCCGATATCGAGGCGTGGCGGCGACGCCACCCGCGCCTGTCCGACGTGTGGCCGCTCACCGCAATGCAGTCCGGGATGCTGTTCGAGTCGATGCTCAACGACACCGGGCACGACACTTATCAGATTCAGACGGTCTTCCACCTGTCCGGCCCGGTCGATACGGACCGGCTGCGGGCGGCGGGCCAGGCACTGCTGGACCGGTACGCCAATCTGCGCGTCGCCTTCGTCCGCGACTCCACCGACAACCTGGTGCAACTCGTGGTGGACGGCGTCGAACTCCCGTGGCGCGAAGTCGTCATCGGCGACCCGCCGGAGGACGAACGGGAAGGGGCACTGCGGCGGTTCCTTGCCGAGGACCGGACCGAGCGCTTCGACCCGGCCGCGCCGCCACTGCTGCGAATGGCGCTGGTGCGGCTGGGCCCGGACCGCGCCGAGCTGGTCCTCACCGCCCATCACGCACTCGTCGACGGATGGTCGGAGCATGTTCTCGCACACGACCTGCAACGGCTCTACGCCTCCGGCGGAGACGCCTCCGTCCTCGAACCGGTCTGCGGCTTCCGGGACTTCCTCGCCTGGCTAGCGCGCCGCGACACCGAGGAGGGGGACCGCGCGTGGGCCGCCGAACTGGCCGGCGTGGACGGGCCGACCCTGCTGACACCTCCCGGGGCGCTGCCCGACCCGCACGCCGGGGTGGGCGAGATCGCGCTGCCGCTGTCCCGGGACGAGTTTCGGCACCTGTCCCGGTGCTGCGCGGACCTGGGCGTCACGGTGAACTCGCTGGTGCAGGGCGCGTGGGCGGTGCTGCTCGGCGCACTGACCGGCCGTACGGACGTGGTGTTCGGCGCCACCGTATCCGGGCGCCCTGGAGCGCTCGCGGGCGTGGAGTCGATGGTGGGACTTTTCATCAACACCGTTCCGGTGCGGGCCCGTTGGGAACCCGGTGCGACGGCAGCCGAGCTGCTGACCGGGCTGCGGGACCGGCAGACCCTGCTCCTGGACCATCACCACCACGGCCTGACCGAGATCCACCGGGCCACCGGCGTCGACGCGCTGTTCGACACCCTGGTGGTGTTCCAGTCCTACCCGACGGGCCGCACTGACGCCGGAGCGGCACCGACCCCCGCCGTCGAGGTCACGGGCGTCACGTCGGTGGGCACCGTGAACTATCCGCTGGCCCTGTTCGTCGAGCCGGACCGACTGACCGTGCAGTACCACCGCGGCCTGTACGACGAGGAGGCGGCCAAGTCCCTCACAGCCCGGTTCCGCTCGATCCTGCACCAGCTGGCCGCGTCCCCTGGCATGCGGGTGAGTGCGGTGGACCTGCTGTCGGCGGCCGAACGCGACTGGTTCACCGGCAAGTTCGACGACAGCACCGGCACCGCCGCCGAGACCCTGACCACCCTCTTCGAACGGCGGGCGGCGGCCGCCCCGGACGCGGTCGCCGTGGTGTGCGGGGAGCAGTCGCTGACATACGGGGACCTCGACACCCGGTCCGAGCGGCTGGCTCGCCTTCTGGCCGGGAAGGGCGTCGGATCCGAGTCCGTGGTCGCGCTCTCCGTGCCGCGCTCCACGCACCTGGCGGTGGCGCTGCTCGGGACGCTGAAGTCGGGCGCCGCCTACGCGCCCGCCGGCCCGGACGCCGTACCCGGCGCCGCTCTGACGCTCACCCTGGCGGACATCGAAGAGGCCGGGTCCACGGGACGCCGGGAGCAGGGCGCTCCCCTCGGAGCCGGGCACCTGGCGTGTCTGCGCCGCACGCCCGGGATCACGGGCCGCCTGGCGGTCGGCCATGACACGCTGGTCCAGGAGGTGCGGGACTTCGTGTCCCGCGCGGGCCTCATCCCGGGAGCGCGGATGCTCGCGGCGTCGCCCGGCCCCGACGCGGCGGCCTTCGAGGTCCTCTCGGGACTGTGCGCGGGCGCGACGGTCGACGTGGCCGCGGACCCGGGGGCGGCGGACGGGCACGGCGACTGGAAGGGCGCCGTGGTGAGCACCACCGCCCCCGTCCTCGCCGGAGTGCTCGACCGCTCCCCCGGCACCGTCGACGCGGGCGCGGTGGTGCTCACCGGGGACGTGCCGTCCGGCCCACTCCTGCGGTACTTACGCGAGGGCGTGCCGGGCGCGCGGACCGCGCACGCGGGCGGCGGGCGCCGCTACGTGCTGGGCGCCGCGCTCCAGCCGCTGCCCGCGGGCGCGACGGGCGAACTCTACGTCGCCGGACCGGTGGCGCGCGGCTGGGCGGACGACACGGCCCTGACCGCGTCGCGGTTCGTCGCCGATCCTTACGGTCCACCCGGATCCCGGATGTATCGCACCGGCGACCTGGCCCGGTGGAACCGCGAAGGCGAGCTGGAGTACGCGGGGTGCGCGGGCGCGGACGCTCGGGTGCGCGGACGCCGGGTGCGGACCTGCGACGTCGAGTCGGTCCTCGCCGCACATCCGGGGGTGGCGCAGGGGCTGGTCGTCGCGCACGAGGGCGCGGGCAGCGGCGGTGACGACCTGCTCGTCGGCTACGTCGTGCCGCGGGGCGACGGAGGCGGTGCCGAGGCGGCGGAGCTGCGCGCGTTCTTGGCCCGGCGCCTGCCCGACGCCCTGGTTCCCACTGCCGTGGTGATCCTCGACCGGCTGCCGCTGACGGCAGACGGCGCCGTGGACCGCGGGGCCCTGCCGGACCCGGGCACCGGCTCGGCCGAAGGCCCGTACCGGGAGGGCAGGACCCCGCGGGAGAAGGCGCTGTGCGCGATGTTCGCCGAGGCGATCGGGGTCGAGCGGATCGGCATCGACGACAACTTTCTTGCCCTCGGGGTCAATTCACTGATGGCGGGCAAGCTGGTCGGCCGCATGCACCGCACGCTCGGCATCAAGTCGTCCATCCGGACGGTCTTCCGGTACCCGACGATCGCGCAGCTCTCGGGCCGGCTCGGGACCACGGCCGCCAAGAACCGGCCCCCGCTGCGCAGGATGACCGGAAACCAGGCCTGACGGACCCGCCCGGCGGAGGCGGACGCGGAGCGGCCCCGGATGCCTGGTGCACCCGGGGCCGCTCCGTCGTTCCGCCGGCCGCCGCTCAGAGGTCCTGGTACGCCGTGGGGAAGCGGCGACACACTTCCGCGACCCGCGAGCGGATCTCGTCCCGGTCCCGCGGTGCCAGATCGTAGGTGCGGTCGCTGGTGGGGTGGATGGTGACCAGGACACGGTCGACGAGGTCGGCGCAGTCGTCCATGTCGTCTTCGCGCATGCCGCGCTGGGCGGTGATGTTGGTGCCCAGTCGCAGGCCGCTGGTGACCAGGGGGGGTTTGGTGTCTCCGCGGATGCGGTTCTTGTTGGCGTGGATGCCGCAGCTCTCCAGGGCTGCCTCGGCGACGGTTCCCGTGATGCCGCGCTGGTAGGTGTCGAGCAGCACGGTGTGGTTGTCGGTGCCGCCGGTCAGGACCGGCCAGCCGCGCTTGTCCAGGGCCACGGCCAGGGCGGCGGCGTTGGCGGCGATGGCCCGGGCGGTTGCGGTGAACTCCGGTTGTGTGACCAGGGCCAGCGCACGGGCCTTCGCGGCGATGGCAGAGGGGTTCGGTGTGCCCTGGGACAGCGGGAACACCCCGCGCTGCAGCAGTTTGTGCAACGGGGTGCCGTCCGGGCCCGGCTGATCGAAGTCCTTGCCACTGAGGATGATGCCGCCGCGCGGGCCGCCGAGCTGTTTGTAGGTGCTGGTGGTGGTGATGTGGGCCAGGTCGATGGGGCTGGGATGCACGCCCGCCGCCACGAGGCCCGCGATGTGCGAGATGTCGGCCAGCAGATAGGCCCCGACCGAATCGCTGATTTCGCGGAAGCGGGCGTAGTCGGGGATGCGGGGGTATGCGCTGGCGCCGATGATGACCAGTTTGGGGCGGTGCTCGCGGGCCATGCGCGCGGCCTGGTCCTCGTCGATGTAGCCCTCGGCGTCGAGCCCGTAATGGACGACGTCGAAGTAACGGCCGGTCACGGAGGCGGTGGCGCCGTGGGTGAGGTGGCCGCCGGAGTCCAGGTCCAGGCTCAGCAGGGTCTCGCCCGGGGCGAGGAGAGCGAACAGGACGGTCAGGTTGGCCGAGGAGCACGAGTGCGGCTGAACGTTGGCGTACTGGGCGCCGAAGGCGTTCTTGGCGCGTTCCACGGCCAGGCGTTCGACTTGGTCGAACTGGGTGGCGCCGGGGTGGTAGCGGGCGCCGGGGTATCCCTCCGCGGTGGCGTTGGCGAGTGCGGAGCCCGCGGCGGACAGGACCGAGGGCGCGGCGAGACTGGCGTGGGCGACCAATTGCAGGGTGTCGTTCTGGTACGTGACCTCATGGTCGAGAGCGGCGGCGAGCGCCGGATCCTCGGCCCACAGCTCCTGACTGCCACGGGCCTGCAAGCACGCGTGCGAGGCGGTCGAACGGTGGATTCCCGCGCCGTTCCTGGTCAGAACCACGAGTACTCCTAGCAATGGCGGTGGGAGGGACGGCCGACGGAGTGGGGATGCGACGACGCCGGAGCGCCGGGCGAGCGGCCGGTGCGGGGCCGGCCGGAACCGTACCGGCGCTCCGGTTCAGGCGACGGGGGCGAGGGCCCCGGCCGACTCGACCTGGATGTTGGGCAGGATCTCCCGGGACCGCAGCACCATGCCGTGGCAGTAGTTCGCGTTGTGCTCCAGACTGCGCTGCGGCATGTACGGCATCTTCTGCCGGCCCCGGTGGTCGATGTGCAGGGTGACCCGCTCAGCGTCGACGGCGTCCGCCTGGAGCATCTCCCGGCCCACCAGCAGGCGCAGCAACTCCGCAGAGACCTCGGCCATGAAGCCCTGGGCGTGCGGCTGGTCGCGCAGGACGGTCTCGGTGAACGCGTAGTCGGGCGTGCGCACCGGCTCCCGATAGACGTAGGCCCGGGCGAGCAGATCGATCTCGAAGGCCTGGCGTGCCATCGGGTCGGCCCACCAGTCCTGGGCGGTGACGAAGTCGGCGAGGATCCGGTCGAACTCCTCTCGGTGCGAGCTGAGGATCATGTGCGCGGTCTTGCCGGTGTTGAGCAGGTCATAGTTGGCGAGGTCATCGGTCTGCTGGATGAGGAAGCGGCAGACCTCGGTGTCGGTGCGGGTGCGGAAGTAGCGGGACACCTGGGCGAACAGCTCGCCGTACGAGACGATCCCGGTGGAGTCGAGGTAGCCCGACAGCACGAACAGAGCCCGCATGTTGTAGAGCGTGTACAGCGCGTGGTTGACCCAATAGCCGTCGCGGCAGTCCTGCTCGGTCACCCACTTCGTGCCGAGCACGACCTCCGCCTCGGAGACGTCGCTGGGCACTTCGGCCGTGAGGATACCGAGGGACTCGCGCTGCCCGTACATGGGCGTGTTGTGCAGGAACAACTGCGGGTAGACGATGATCGTGTCCGCGTACGAGCGGCACAGCCGCGTCAGGCCCTCCTTGAACGATTCGATGGTCTCGCCGGGCAGCGGCCAGATCATCTCCACGTACGAGCTGATGCGTTTCTCGCGCAGCAGGCGCTGGAGCCCGATGTAGGTCTCCTCGCGGATGTTCTTCCGGTCGACCATCTCCAGCGTCGACTCGTTCATCGTCTGCAGCGAGATGGGCTGGCTGACCATGAGTCCGCCGCGCACGAAGATCTCGGTGATCTCCGCCATGCGCTCGGGCCTGTTCTTGGCGGCGGCCATGTGGATGATGAGCGGGTAGCCGTTCTCCTCGCTGCACTGGACGATGTACTCGCTCAGGGTGACGTCGCGGGGTGACAGGCCCCAGTTGGCATCGGCGATCATCAGTGCGGAGTACCGGTGCTCGCTGATCCATTTGAGCTCGGCCTTGATGCGTTCCTCTTCGAACTTATTGACCTTGGAGTTGGTGGCCGCGCCCCAGTAGCAGAAGGTGCAGCGGAAGGGGCAGCCACGGTTCGTCTCCATGATGGCGAAGCTGAATTCATGGTCGTCGAAGACGCCGTTCAGGAACGGCGAAGGGATGTCCATCAGGTTCTGGATGCGGGGCGCGGCTTCCGTGGTGATCAGTTCGCCGCCCGACCAGAAACTCAGGCCCGGTACCTTTCTCATGTCCGGGTCGTCCGAGCCGATCTGCTTGATGAACTCCATTGAGGTGCGCTCTCCTTCGCCGTTGCAGACGTAGACGTTCTCCGCTCCGTCGGCGAGATAGGTCGAGGCGTGGTTCATCACCTGCGGTCCGCCCAGCAGGTAGTGCGCGTCGGGGCGCAGGGCGCGCAGTTCGTCGAGCACCCAGCGGACCAGCTTCATGTTCCAGATGTAGCAGCTGAACGTGTAGAGGTGCGCGTCCTTCGCGGCGAGGTCCCGCACCATCTGGTGCCGGTCTTCGGAGATCGGGTAGGAGACGATCTCAAACGTGTGGGCCACGGCGACGGCCGGGTCGTCCTGCACGTACGCCTGGATGTAGCCGGAGGCCAGCGGCAGGATGTTCTCGTAGGTGGGCAGTTCCACCAGCACGATCTTCTGGCGATCCAACACGGTCGTCCCGGCATCTGCTGGGCCGGAGGATTCTAGGCTGGACATGTTCGCGATCTCCTATTCATTCCACTCGCCTTGAACGCTCGCGAGGTGCTTGGAAATGGTGGCCGTGAAGGTCGCCATACTGTCGAGGTAATAGAAGTGCTCGCCCGGGATGAGATGGGTGGCGCAGTCCGCCGTGCTCAACTCACGCCAGTGGTCCATTTCGCAGGGGGGAACCAGCCTGTCGCGGTCGCCGCCGAATGCCACGATCGGGCTGCTCAGCCTGCGCCCGGGCCCGCCGTACGCATAGTTGTTGACGAGTTCGAGGTCGGCCCGGAGCAGTTCCAGGGCCAGGCTCATGAGGTCCGGCGAGTTCAGGACGGCGTCCGGAATGCCGCTGCACTTCTCCATGAGTTCCAGGAGGTGCTTGTCGGTTATCTCCACGCCGGGCGCCGGGTACGTCCGGAGCCGGTGCGGGGGAACCGCCCCGGAGGCGTAGAGGGCGGCGGCCGGCCGGCCGTCGGACTGCCGACGCCAGCACAGCTCGAAGCCGATGTAGGCGCCCATGCTGTGGCCGAAGACGTACAGCTGCCCTTCGAAGTCGGCGAGCGCACGGCTGAGTTCGCCGACGATTCGGTGGAGGTCGGTCACGGCGGGCTCCCGGCCGCGCGACCCCCGCCCCGGGTACTTGGCCGCGAGGACGCGCAGGCCGTCGGGGAACCAGCCCGCCCAGGCGCCGTAGCTCTGTGCCGAGCCTCCTGCGTGGGGCAGCAGGAGCAGCGTGTCACCTCCGGTGCCCGCCGCCGACGACCGTATCTCCCACAGGCACGTCCCGCGCTCGCTCACGTGGTCTCCCGCTCCGGCCGCCGTCCCGACCGTGCCACCAGCTCGTCGATGCGCTCGGCCAGTTCGGCGAGGACCGGTGCCGCGAGCAGGACCCTGACGGTGAACTTGACGTCCCAGACCCGGCAGGCCTTCAGGACGACCGTCGTGGCCAGCAGCGAGTCGCCGCCGATCTCGAAGAAGTCCTGGTCGCGCTTGACCTTGTCGAGCCGCAACACCTCAGCCCAGATCTCCGCGAGCCGCCGCTCGGTCGGCGTGCTGAATTCGTTGTCTTCCATGCCGCACCCCTGTTCGGGTCGATTCGGTTAAGCGGGTTTCTCCGGAACTCTTGCTCCGCGGCCGGTCCGCGGCGCGTGCGTGCTCCGCGGGCGATCAGCCACCGGGCGTGCGGGCCGGGGGCGCCAGCGCGGCGGCGACGGCGTCCCGGTCCGCTTTTCCGCTGGGGGTGCGCGGCAGCTCGGGCACCACGGTGATCGAGACCGGTACGAACTGCTCGGGCAGCAGCCCGGTCAGTGCCTTGAGCACCCGCGCGCCGTCGAACCCGTCCGGGCCCGCATCCGACGTCACCGCGGCACGCAGCTGCCGGGAACCCTGGGCGATGTCCACCGCGACGGTGACCGCCTCCACGACCCCGGGCTGTTCCAGCAGGCAGGCGTCTACCTCCAGCGGGTTCACCCGGACACCGCGGATCTTCACCTCGTGGTCGATGCGGCTCAGCAGGCGCACGGTGTCACCCTCGACGTGCACCAGGTCGCCGGTGCGGAACGCGCGGCGGTGGCCGCGGGGCGTCGGTTCGTCCAGGGTGAGGTACCGCTCGGCGTTGAGGGCGGGCTGGTTGAGGTAGCCGACCGCGAGGGGCGCACCGGCGACCAGCAGCTCGCCCACCGACGGGTCGGCCGGGTCGGCCGGGTCGACGAGGAGCTCGCAGCCGGGCAGGGGGCCGCCGATCGGGGGCAGCGCGGGCCAGCTGTCGCTGGGGCCCGTGAGCGTGTGCACGGTCACCATGGCGGACTCGCTCTGCCCGTAGTGGTTGTTCAGCCGGCAGTCGGGCAGACGGCGGAAGAGCTCCCGTACGGCCCGGGTGCACACGAGCTGTTCGCCGGCTGTGTTCACCTCCACCAGGGCGAGGCGCCCCAGCGACTCCACGGCCTCGGCCGCCACGGCGAGCATGTGGAGGGCGACGTACGGGAGGAAGAGGCGCTCGACGCGGTGGTCGGCGAGCCAGTCCAGCAGGGCGATGGGGTCGCGCCGCAGCGACTCGGGCATGACGACGAGCGTGCCGCCGCCGCACAGCGTGCCGAGCACCTCCTGGAACCACACGTCGAAGTTGAGCGGCGCAAACTGGGCGGTGCGCAGGTCCGGGCGCACCGAGTGACGCCACTGCCAGGCCGCCATGTTGTCGACGCAGCGGTGGGGCAGGGCGACGCCCTTGGGCAGCCCGGTCGAGCCCGAGGTATAGATGACGTACACCGGCACGTCGGGCCCGCACGGCTGCCGGGTCGGCGCGGCGGCGGCCCGCGCGTCGGCCCGGTCCGGTGCGCCGGGTATGCGGACCGCGCGGGTCCCGATGTCGAAGGCAGGGGCGTCGCCGCTGAACAGCAGCAGCCGCGCCGCACTGTCGGCGGCCATGTGCTCCAGGCGTCTGACCGGGTACGCGGCATCGAGCGGCACATAGGTCGCCCCCGCGCCCACGGTGGCGAGCATCGCCGCGACGACGGCGGCTCCGCGGGGACCGGTGACGGCCACCCGGTCGCCGGGGCGCACTCCGTGACCGGCAAGGAGTTCACGGATGCGGGCGGCCCAGGTGAAGAGCAGGCCGTAGGTCAGTTCGTGCTCCCCGTCCCGTACCGCGACGCCGTCCGGGCGTGTGCGCGCGGTCTCTGCCAGCCGGTCCAGCAGGCACCGCGTTTCGGCGTCGCCGCCCCAGAGCGTGGGTGCGCCCGGGCCCGGGACCGACGCCTTCGGTTCCTCTGTCATCGCTGCCCCCAGGGCTCAGTGGTACGGGACGTTTCGTACGGGGTCCACTGTCCCGTCGCCGGGACGGCGGACGCCCGGAGCGCACGGGCGGGTCAGCTGGTCCGGCCGGACGTGCCGAGGGAGGCGACCGGCTCGTGCTCCTCCGCGCGCCTGCGGACGATGGAGTCGGCGATCTCGCCGGAGCGCACGGCGACGTTGGACAGCAGGGACGACGTCAGTCCGTGGGTGTGCTCGGTGCCGCCCTGGAGGTAGATACCGCAGGACAGTTCCGGTGTGGTGACGAGCCGGTAGTCGCGCTCCGCGCGGTGTCGCCCTGCAGCATCGCGCAGGCAGTGCCGATCGAGGTCGCCAAGGAGGCCGGTCGGTTGCATCGCGCCGTAGCCGGTGGCGAAGACGAGCGCGTCCACATCGAGCGTCTGGGCCTCGACATCGATCAGGGAGCGCAGCCCGACACGGATCTCGGTGCCGATCCGCTGGACGTCGTCGACCCGCGTCAGGTTGAGGAAGTGCAGCCGCCGGTCGTTGCGTACGTCCTCGTCGTACGAGCGCTGGTGCAGATCCCTGATGATCTCGTCGTCGACCACCGAGTAGTTGGTGTTGCGGTGGTAGCGCCAGAACGCCTCGCGCGTCTGCTCGGTGCCGAAGTAGTAGTCGTCCACGGCACTGGGGTCGAATACCCGGTTGGCGAAGGGCGTGTCGTCCGCGACGGAGTACCCGTAGGAGGGGACGACAGCGAAGACCCGGGCGTGCGGCAGGGCGTCGTGCAGGAACCGGGTGATCTCAGCCGCGCTCTGTCCGGCGCCGACCACAGCGACGCTCTTGAGGGCGTTCGGGTCGACCTGGCCGTACTTCTCCAGGAACTCCGAGCTGTGCCATACGCGGTCGTCGCGCTCCACCCCGGCCGGCATGCGCGGCACCAGCCCGGTCGAAATGGCCACGTTGCGCGCGTGGACGAGCCTGCAACCCCCGCCGATGCCGTCCCGGACCTCGATCTGGAGGCAATCGGGCTCCCCCGGGCCGGTGCCGGTCGCCCGCCGGATCGCGGTGACCTCCGAGTTGTAGGACACCCGGTCGCTGAAGCTCGACTCCGCCCATTCCAGGTACTGGTGGAACTCCTGGCGCGTTGGGAAGAAGGTCTGGTTGTTGACGAACTGGACCAGCCTGTCCGCTGCGTGCAGATACGCAATGAAGCTGTACCTCGACACCGGATTGCGGAAAGTGGCCAGGTCCTTCAGGAAAGAGATCTGCATGGTGGCCGCGGGCAGCAGCATGTTGCGGTGCCAGCCGAACGACGGCTGCCGCTCGAAGAAGGCGGCACTGATCGGACGCGCCGGCACATTCGCCTCGTGTTCTTCCAGCGCGATGGCGAGCGACAGATTGGACGGGCCGAAGCCGATCCCCACCACGTCGTATGTCTCGCGTGCAGAAGCATCCATAGAAGATTCTCACCCTAGCGTCGTTGTCACAGGGACTTTCGCGGTTCCCAAAGAAATGTTCCTACACCCTCGAAAACGTTGAACCGGAATTCTACAGATTTTCATCGGGCCGATTTTTTTTGCTAGCCTCGAAATTGCCCGGCAGATGATCCGGGGGAATCGGATTCGGCTTTACGCTGGAGAGCACGTCCAGCCCAACTTAGAGCGTTCCGCCAAACCGTTCAAGAGGTCGCGTACACCGGGTACAGGGCTCTGTCCTGCCGACAGGACGGCGACGAAAGGATGAATGCCAGATGTTCGTTCCCAGCCACTACCGCGAGCCGGACGGTTCCTGGATGATCGACCTAATCCGGGCCAATCCGATGGCGATCATGGCGATCAACGGCAGCTCCGCGGACGGCCCGTTCGCCACCCATCTGCCCGTAATTCCTGACCCCGCGGCGACCGGCCGGAGGTCCGCCGACCTTTCGGGTGCCACACTGCTGGGACACATGAACCGGGCGAATCCGCAGTGGGCGGCGCTGGAATCGGGAGGCGTAGCCCTGCTGATATTCACCGGCCCGCACGGCTATGTCTCGCCCACGGTGTACGAAATGGCGCCGGCGGCTCCAACCTGGAACTTCACTTCGGTGCACGTGCACGGCATGGTGGAGAAAATCGACTCGACCGAGGAAACTCTGGGCGTCGTGAAGTCCACGGTCACGGCCCTTGAGACCGATTTCGGCACCGACTGGGACATGTCCGGTTCCGTGGACTACTTCCGCAAGATCGTGCCGGCGGTGGGCGCGTTCCGGTTCACCGTGTCGGGCGCCGAGGGCATGTTCAAGCTCAGCCAGGAGCAGCCGGCCGAGGTACGCGACCGCGTGCAGACGTCGTTCAGTTGCCGCGAGCAGGGGCGCTACCGCGAGACGGCCGAGCTGATGGGCCGGCTGCCGGGCTGACCTCCCGGCGTCCGGGAGCGCGGTCGGCTCCCGGACGGCACCCTGCCGCCGGGAGCCGACCACTTCCGCCCCAGCCGCGGGTGCGGTTACTCCAGTTCCGCGAGGATCTGCTCGGCCGCGCTGTCGAGCGTGGTGAGCATCCACTGCTCCAGTTCGGCCCCGGCCTGCTGCGCGGCCCTGTGCCAGCACCGGACGCGGCTGTGGGGCACCGAGAGCTGACGCTTCGTCTCGACCTGCCGCTCGTCGTGCCCGTTCTCCTCACGCGCGGCACTGATCGCATTGCGCAGCTGCTTGGTGGTCCATCTGTTCCGCTCGGCGCGGTCGAACCAGAGTTCCTGCTCGGCGACCGGGAGCGACGCGACTTCGGCGTGGTGCTGGAAACTCAGCGAAGACCGCCGTCGGTGGAACTCGAACCGCCGGGACACCCATGCGTAGTTCCGCAGGGTCTGGTACTGGAGTCCGGCGGACTTGATGCCCCGCTGGTACCGGTCGGTGTAGTGCTCCTTGCCGTACACCAGCCAGTCACCCAGCCACCAGGTGGACGAATTCACCAGACCCGATATGTGTCGTCCGGCCCTCTCCCAGTCCTCGAAGGACAGGCCGGTCGGTATGTGCAGGCCTATCCGGGTTGTGAGCACTCGTTCTTGGTGCGATGCCTCACCACTGGGCCGTCGCTGCGCAGGTGCCGTCTCGTGACGTCCACGGAACAGTGGCTTCGTGACCTCTAAATCACTGGTCTCACTCGCCATTATGCCTCCACGTAAAGTGCATCCGGCGTTCGCTTACGCCCCCTGCCGCGACGGAAATTCGGCCCTCTTCCGCGGCCCCCTTCCTCGACTCGCCGGCCTCGGATTCGGCTTGAGCGGGGGTTGGCTCGAACACAGTCCAATGCAGCGGAAGTCTGTTTTGAAGCCAGCCAAGGGGTCAGCTTGGTCAGCTTGGTCAGCTGGCCGGTCACCGCTCCTTCATCTCTATTGAATTCGACCCATTGCAGCAATGTGTTCACCAATAGGGACCAGCAGCCCCACGATCGAAAGATGATCGTCCGATTCTGTCGCGCCGTACCGCGAGAAGCGCAGATCCAATCCCCCAGCTCCCCTCTTCAGCGTGTTGTTGACGCGGCGCCCGCGCGACTGTCGCCAACGGGCCGCACCCGGCCTGCGCGGCGCGGGCAAGCGGAAGGGAGCGTAAACTGGACGATTTCGCCATGCGAAACACATCAGTCCTGCTACGAGGCGTACGGGGAGCCGATACGAGGTGCCGTCGGCGCTCATCCGACAGGCAGCAGGGCCGGTTGCGGGACAGGCACGCGCGCCCATACTGTTTCCCTGATCTCGGCTGAGAAAGTCACGATCCTCACCTTCAGCAGGGGGACTCCCAATGAGATTGTCAAGCGGGGTTGGTGACGTCTGGTGAGCGTGTCATGCCGCTGCGGCCTCGGGAGTCGGCGGGCTCGCGGTGATTCGGTTGTCGCGTATGAGAGCCCACAAAGCGTTCAGAGGTCTCCTGGCCAGCTTGGTCACCAGGTCGACGGTCGGCTTCTTTCCGGTGACGACGGTGCGCTGGGCTTCGGCGGCCTGGACGGCCGTGTCGGCGACACCTTCGACACCGGCATGCATGGAATACAGGTCGCGGCGCACGCGATCCTGATCGGCGATGACGAAGGCGTGCTTGCCGTCGGTCTTGCCGTTGCCGCGGTAGGAGCCGGAGGCGTGGTGCACCGTGCGGCCCGGGACGTAGAGCAGCCGCCGCCCCTCGGCGTCGATCGCCATGCAGTGATGATCAGCCTTTCCTGCATCGGTACCGACCCAGATCTCGGGCACGCGCGCCTCCGTCGACGGGTCGCACATGATCCCAGCAGACGACCTCGCCGACGTGTCCTTACACCGCGATCCGCCTCGCGCATCCCCGTTGGCGGCCGATTCGTCGCGCGGTGCCGGGCGGCCAGGCCTTCTGAGCCACGAACGCTGGAAACATACCGGCCACACCCGGCACTCCCTGGGTGCCGCGATCTTACGAATGACCAGAACTGGCCCAAGAAGAAAGGTAAGGAAACATGACTCTCGGAGAGCTCGCCACGCGGAGTCCCGGGGAAGATCGACTCACCGGTCGTATCACGGGTACCACCGAACACGAACACGGTCGTTTTTTGGCCGAACCTCGACAGAACTTTTCAGCTGCGTCAGTTCCATCCTGGGCCGAGGTCATCTCTTTATGAACCAGACTTCTTCGTTGCTGGCCACCTGCCTGGCCCGGCTCGAATGGTCGCCGGAGCAGCTGGCCCGCGAGATCAACAAAAGGTACGGCAACGGAACGATCAGCATCAAAGCCCCCTACAACTGGGTGCAGGGCGCGCTGCCCCGCAGGCAACTGCCCCACCTGGTGGCGGAGTTGCTGTCCGACCGGCTCGGTGAGCCCGTCACCGCCGGTGAACTGTGGCCCCGGCACTTACCCCAGTGCTCCCGCACGCCGATGGCGCTCGACATCCTCCCGTCCACCGAAGGCCCCGTCAACGCAGCGGTGGACTGGCTGGTGGACAGCGGCACCACGTCGCCCGCGCGGTCGGCCGGGTCCGAGGTCCCCGACATCGCCATCCAGATGCTGACCACCCGGATCGGCCAGCTCCGCAAGGTGGACGACATCGCGAGCACGAAACTCGCGATGGAATGGGCCCTCCAGGACCTCCGGTCGGCGCGCAGACTGGCGGCCGAACACTCCTACGACACCCGCACCGGGCTGCAGTTGCACCGCATCATCGCGGAACTCGCCCAGCTAGCCGGATGGCTGGCCGCCGATCTGGGGCTGCGGCAACGCAGCCAGTCCTGCTTCCTGTACGCCCTCTCCGCGGCCCGCGCCGCCCAGGACCGCCCGTTGGCCGCTTACATCATTTCCTGTATGAGTTACTGCGCCACCTGGGAAACCCGTCAGGAAGAGGGACTGCGGTTGATCCGTATCGCACGCAAGGGCTCAAGCAAAGAGGACTTCGGCATCGGCCACGCCCTGCTGGCGACGCGCGAAGCGCGGGCCCGCGCGGGCCTCGGCGACGAAGTCGGCTGCATACGCGCCCTCAACGAAGCCGCGGACCTGAGCCAGGACAGCGATCCGGCGGCCGACGCGCCCTGGATCTCCTGGGTGACCATCCCTGTCATGGTGGCGGATGCCGGGCGGGCCTGGTTCGAACTGGGGCACTTCAGGCGGGCGGAGCAGTGCCTGGTGCGCGGGATCGAGCTGTTCGGGGAGAGCCAGCCCCGCAACAGGATGCTGCACTGGGCCTCGCTCGCCGAGGCACGGCTGGGACGCCAGGAAGTCGACGGCGCAGCCGAGGCCGCCGAACAGGCGCTGTCGCTGGCCGAGGTGATGGTCTCACGGCGCGCGCGGGTCCGGCTCTCGGACCTGCGGTCCAAGATGAAACGGTTCGACAGCTCCGTGGCCCGTCAGGTCGTGCGACGGGTCAACGCCTTCCTGGACAACGACGCCCTGCGGGTGGCGAGTTGAGAGATCCTTGTCCCGCGCGGGCGCAAGGCCCATACACCCGAATCCGGGCCTTGCGCCGCACGGAGTCGGGCGCGCTCGTCACCTACCTGGCTGTCGCCGATGAGCTAAGGGCTGTCCCGTAATCCCTGGTGGATCAGCGTGCGGCGTCGGACGCGGTGCATCGCAAGGCGGAGGGACGCCCGAATACTGGATGTATTCGGGCGTTCCGACAACGCGGCGAGGTGCCGTGGCCGTCGTCGCACGCCCACCAGGGATTACGGGACAGCCCTTAGGCGTCCCGGCCGGCGACCGGGTTCCGCTCGCCGATGCCCCCGAGCCGGTCATCGACGGCGTGCGCATCTCGTCGTTGCACTGCACCCTGGTGGCCGGGAGGGGCGAGCGCCGCGTTCCGCAACGCGGTCGAGGTCGTGCTGGACCGGGCACTGCGGGCATACCGGCGTACGACTCACCCCGGAAGTCGGCTCTCTCGGGACGTGGAGCCGGGTGCCGTTCTTTTAACAACTCATTTGTTTCATAGGTTCTATGACGATACGTCAGCTCTCGATGAGGGTGCAGCCCCAGTGCATGCCGCGCCCCATTCCTGCGAGGGCGATCAGGTCGCCGTCGCCGAGGTGCCCGGAGGCCAGGTGGTGCTGGAGGTTGAGGAGGTGGTCGGCTGCCCCGAAGTGGCCCCTCTCCAGGGAGATGTCGGCGTTCGTACGCTCCAGTGGAACGCCGAGCCTGTCGGCCACCTTCGTCAGGGTGCCTATGTTGTCGTTGAGCAGCACCACCCTGGACAGGTCGGAGACGGACGCGCCGATCCGTTTGCAGGCCTGTGCCACGACGTCGCGCACCCGGTCGTTCATGAGATCGACGAACGCCTCGAAGCGGTCCGCGTCGTACTCGAAGAACTCCAACAGGTCCCAGGCGTCGCGGGCGGTCCCGGGCTGTTCTCCCCCGCGGAAAGGGGCGGCTGCGCCGCCCTCCTCCAGCAGGAACAGATCGGCGTAACGGCCGTCGCTGATCACCTCGCCGGCCCGCCAGCGCAGGCGGGGGTGGCCACGTCCCGCGACCGCCGCTCCGGCTCCGTCGGAGAACAGCAGCGAGTGGGTCTCCATCCGGTTCCAGTACGCCTCGCACGTCCGGTTCGCCCCGACCACCAGCGCACGCTGGTACTCGGGACGGGTGGCGAACCGGCCAGCGAGCAGGTCGAAGCAGGTGATCCCGCCGACACAGCCCTGGGAGACGAGGACTGCCTCGGCCCGGTGTGCGCCCAGCCGGGCCTGGAGGGCGGCCGCCGGGTCCCAGTACAGGTACTCGGGGATGTCGGTGATCGCGAGCACGACCAGGTCCAGCTCGCCCGGATCGGTGCCCGACTCCGCCAGGGCCGCGCGCGCGGCCTCCTCGGCGAGGTCGGTGAGGCCGACCTCTTCGGGGCACCGGTGGATGTTCCGGTAGCCGTACTCCAGCACCCTCTCGACGTCCTCGGTGTACTCCCGCACCGTGTCCGCGACAGCGGCGGGCTCGCCGAGCGCCGAGCCGAACGACATCAGTCCGTAGTCCACGCAGGTTCCCCTTCCAGCTTCCCGGGGTCTTCCAGTGCCGTCTTGATCCTGGCGAGGAACAGTACGGCGTCCCTCCCGTTGACGACCCGGTGGTCGTAGGCGAGTCCGAGGTGAACGGTCCGGCGCGTCACCACGGCTCCCGACGCGTCGATCCGGCACTCGTCGCCGACCGCGCCGACGGAGACCATGCACAGCTGAGGCCAGAGCACGATCGGCTGGACAAGGACCACACCGGGATCGGGGTTGAGCGAGACGGCGATGTTCCCGCCGGTCAGCTCGTGCGCGGCGAACCCCTTGTCGAGAGCTTTCAGCCGGAAGTCCATCAGCGTGTCGGCGATGTCCGCGAGGGACCGCTCGTGGGCGCGCTCGACCACGGGCACGTACAGCGATCCGTCGACGTCGACGGTGACGCCGACGTACGGGGCGTCCGCCATCGCGACGGTCCGGTCGTCGATGAGGGAGCCGAAGAACCGCGGGAAGTCCGGCTGCGCCTCGGCCACCGCCTTGACCACCACCTCCGCGAGCCCGAGCGTCGCGCCGCTCTCCTCGCTCAGCTCCTCCAGCCGGTCGAGGACGGTGTCGACCTCCGCCTTGACAACGGTGAACCCGGTCGGGATCTCGCGGTGGCTCTTGGTGACCACCGCGGCGGTGCCCTGCTGTACGCGGTCCAGGACGTGCACCCCGAACGGGGGGTCGGCGACGGGCCCAGGGGCCTTCGTCGCCGGTGCGGCCGGGACCACCTCCGTGTGCGGCCTGACCGGATCTCGCGCACCGCCCGGAGCCGGTTCGGGCAGCAGGTGGGCCAGGACGGCGCCGACGGCCAGCTCCTCGCCCACCGCCGCGACGCGCCGCAGGTACCCGGAGCCCTGGGCGGCGATGTCGGCCTGCGCCTTGGAAGTGTCCAGCGCGACAATCTCGGTGTCCGGCTCGATCCACGCGCCGTCGTCCACCAGCCAGTCGGCGACCAGATAGGTGACATCGTTGTTGTTCAGCTTGGGCACGGTGACGGGGACGCCGACCGCCGCTTCGGCGGCGGGCGACGCGGCGGACGGGGCCGGGGACGGCTCCCCGGCCCCCCATCCGGCCGCCCGCCGGATCCCGTCGCGGATGTCCTCGGCCCCCAGCAGCACCTCGCGCTCCAGATGGCCTGCCGTCGGAATGATCGAGTCGCATGAGCTCAGCGGCAGTACAGGGCCGTGCAGCGAGGACCAGATCCGCTCGTGGAGCACCCGCGCCACCTCGGCGCCCCAGGTACCGCCGGCGGTGCCCTCCTCCACCACGGCAACCCGGCCGGCCGCCCTGAGTAGCGGCAGGACCGGCTCGACGTCCAGCGGGTACAGCTGCGCCGGGGTCAGCACGTGGACCGAGCGGCCGTGCGCCTCGCGCAGCTCGCGCGCCGCGTCCAGGGCCCGGTGGACGAGGCCCCCCGGGGCCAGGACGACGAAGTCGGCGCCGTCCGCCTCGCCGTCGGGGAAGGCATGGGCCCAACCGAGTCCGGGGCCGATGACGCGGTAGCGGAAGACGTCGTCGACGCGGCCGTCCCGGTACATGCGCCGCGTGTAGAGGACCTTGTCCTCGAAGAGGACGGCGGGCGCGCCCCGGTCCAGCGCCTCGTCCAGCACCGCCTCGGCGTCGTGGAACGGCGACAGCTCATACAGGGTGAGGTTGGGAATGCCGACGAAGTGCTTCTGCGGGCTCTGGCTGTGGGTGGGCCCGTAGCCGCGGTTGCCGCCGACCGGGCAGCGCACCACGAGCGGCACCGGCACCCGCCGACCGTACATCGACACCGATTTCGAGGCGAAGTTGAGCACCTGGTCGAAGCCGAGTGCGAGGAAGTCGCCGAACATGACCTCGACGATGACCTTGTTGCCGCACAGGGCCAGTCCGCCACCGACGCCGAGGATGCCGCCCTCGCTCAGCGGCGTGCTCATCACGCGGTCGCCGAACCTTCCGGAGAGCCCCTTGGTGATCTTGAATGCGCCTCCGTACGGGTCGAGCAGGTCCTCGCCGAGCAGGTAGAGCTGCTCCTCGCGGTCGAAGAGCCGGTGCAGCGCGCGGTTGAGGTTCTCCGCGACGCGCGGCGCGACGGTGCTGGTCACGACCTGGGTCATGCCGAAACTCCCTCCGCGGCCAGGAGTCCCCGCAGATCGCCGACGCTGCGGCAGGAGCGGGCCTGCCGGGGGGTGATCCGCAGGCCGTACTCGCGTCCGAGGGCCGAGATGATCTGCACGTGCCGCAGGCTGGTCCAACCGCCCGTGGTCGCCGGGCCCGTCTCGTCGTCCACCTCTGCCACGGGTACGCCGAGCACATCGGCGACGAGCTCCTCCAGCGCCCTCACAGCGTGGCCCCCGATCCCGCCGCGGCCGGCGAGGCCGTCCAGACCGACGGCGGCCGCGCGGAGACGTCGGCCACCAGACCGGCGACCCGCTCCCGCTGGCGCGCGTCGGCTGCGTCGAACTGGTCGCCGAACCACCGGGCGTACTCCGCGCTCCACTCCCGGGCGCGTACGTCGGATAGCTCCTCCGCAGAGCGGGTGTCGTCGCCCTTGCTGTGCGGACCGAGCCGGACGGTGTGGAACTGCACGACGGCCGGGGCCCCGCGCCGCACCTCCGCGACGACGGGGCCCAGTTCGGCACGGATCACGTTGATGTCCGCGGTGTGGAGCTCGTAGTGGTCGATACCGAACGAACCGGCGCGGTCCTCGATGGTCCCGGCCAGCTGTGCCCCGGTCGGCGTCGACTGGGCGATCCCGTTGTGCTCCACGACCACCAGCAACGGCACGCTCCACAGCCGCGCCATGTTGAGGGCCTCGTAGACCGCTCCCTCGCCCCAGGTGCCGTCGCCGATGTGGACCACGGCGATCCGGTCCTGCCCGGTGCGCCGGTAGTGGAGGGCGACACCGACCGCGACCGGCAGACTCTGCCCCTGCACCCCGGTCGACAGATAGCCGTCGCGGTAGATGTGCTGGCTGCCGCCGACGCCCGAGCACACCGCCCCTTCGCGCCCCATGATCTCCGCGAGCAGCCCTGACGGGTCCTCGAACCTGGCCAGGTAGTGGCCGTGTCCCCGGTGGTTGCTGAAGACGAAGTCCTCGCGCAGAAGCGGCGCCAGCGCCACCGGCACGTACTCCTGGCCGAGGCAGGTGTGCGTCGTGCCGTTGAGCTTCCCCGCGTCGAAGAGGTCGAGCAGGGCGAGCTCGAAGTTCCTTATCAGCAGGAGGAGTTCAAGGTCCTTGTCAGCGAACTTGGTGAGGGCAGTCAACGTGCCGGGTTCCTTCCCACGCATTTCCGCTCCGCTAGGGTCATGCCTCCGACAAGGGCGGGCATCAGGCGTTGTCGGCCTCCATGGCCTCGACGAGGCTCTTCGGCCGCAGGTCGGTCCAGTTCTCGTTGACGAACGCGAGGCAGGCCTCGCGACTGTCCTCGCCCTTGGCGACCGTCCAGCCCGCCGGCACCTCGGCGAAAGCGGGCCAAAGGGAATGCTGACCCTCGTCGTTGACCAGGACCAGATAAGAGCCGTTCTCGTCCTCAAACGGATTAGTCATCGAATTCCCATTTCCATGAGCGATTCATTCGACCGGACATGCAGAGTCGGCGCGTAATTCACTGCGGCACCGGAAGGCTATACGGCACCCCGGACAATTGACCACCGCCGGACGCCCCGTCGCTCGGATGAGGGACCGGGCCGCACCGGCCCCGGCCCAACTGCCCTGTGGGCGCCGGGAGAAGCCGCGGCGACGCTGGTCACCGGAGGCCGATCCGGTGTGCTGTCCCGGCAACGGGACAATTGACGGGGCATCGCACGGTCTCGCGGAGAAGCGGTCTTGAAGAGAATCCGCCCGCCGGTCTAGCTTGAGGCGGCGCGGGGTCACTTGCACAGCGCCTATGGGGTTCGGATCCGTCGCCCACACGTACGGCCACTTCAATCCGCCCGTGCCGCCACGCTCCCCTGCGCCGCATTTCGCCCGCGGGCAATGCCTCACAGTCCATGCCTCACGGTCCGTGCACAACGGAAAGACCCACAGGAGGAGTCTGCCATGCAGGTGTCAGGGACGGACGACGGGAGGATTCGCCCGGCCGACCCGGCCGACGTCGAGCGTTCACTCGTCGAGTGGCTGCGCGACGAACTGGAGGACCCGGACATCACCGGTGCCGACAACTTCCTCGACATCGGCGGTCATTCACTGACGTTCGCAAAGCTGAACCAGCACCTCAGTGACTCCTTCGGTGCCGTGCTCGACATGAAAACCACGTACGAGGAGCCGCTCGGCGTGGCCGTCACCAAGATCCAGCCGGTCGAAAGCACTACGCCAACCACCAGGTAAGGGGCTCAGAGCGTGACCAGCAGCACCGAAAGCACCGACTTCGTCCTCTCCCCCGACGAACTGGCTTCGTTCCACCAGAACGGCTACATCGGCCCGCTGACCGTGTACACCCCCGAAGAGATGGACGCGATATGGAAGACGGTCCGGCGCCAGGCGCTCGACCGGTCGTACGCCGCCTACCCCGAGGTCGATTCGAGCGTCGGGGCGCCGAACATCTTCAACTACGACCGCCACCTCGACATCGACCTGCTGGCCCAGCACGTCTGCAACCGCAGGATCGTCGACCGGGTGGCCTCCATCCTCGGCCCCGACCTGCTGTGCTGGCGCACGGAGTTCTTCCCCAAGTACCCCGGGGACGAGGGGACCGACTGGCACCAGGCCGACACCTTCGCCAACGCCAGCGGCAAGCCCCAACTGCTGTGGCCCGGCGAGTCGGAGGACGACTTCGGGGCCGGCACACTCACCGTGTGGACCGCGTTCACGGAGTCGACGCGCGAGAACGGCTGCCTGCAGATCATCCCCGGCACGCAGAACAAAATGAACTACGACGAGACCAAGCAGATGGATTACGACAAGGGGCGCATCAACTCCGAGGTCAAGGAGGGCGTTCCGCGGGGCTTCTTCGGCTACGACTACCGCCAACTCCAGGTCGACCCCGAATGGCGGCCGAACGAGGAGGACGCGGTCTCCCTGACCATGGAGAAGGGCCAGTGCGTGATCTTCTGGTCGACGCTGATGCACGCCTCCCTGCCGAACATCTCCACGGGCAGGAACTACCGGATGGGATTCGCCACCCGGTACGTGCCGACGAAGGTGCGCGTCTACCCGGACACGGACCGCATCGAGGAGTACGGAGGCAGCATCTCGCTGGAGAAGTGGGCCGCGGTGCTGGCCAGGGGCGAGGACTCCTTCGGGCACAACAAGATCACCGACAGGACGCTGCGCGGCACGCCCATCCGCTCTCTGTAACTGCGGCCACTCCCGTCAGGTGGTGGATGTGAACGGTACCGGCACGACCGCACCACGCGACTTGAGGCGCCCTCCGACGGTGGCGTTCATCCCGCCGTCCTGTTGTGGGGCGGGCTACTTCCACCGGCTGCGCCAGGCACTCGGCGGGCGGATCGACTTCCGCCCCGTCGAACTGCCTGGCCACGGTCGCCGCTTCGCCGAGACCCCGCTCACGTGCGCCGAACTCGCGGTGGCCGACGTGACGCGGCAGATCGGCGGGCCCGTGGACGCGGTCTACGGCGAGAGTCTCGGCGCGTACATCGCCCTGACCGTCGCCGCGGCGGCCAGGCAGCCGCCGTACCCGCTGCTGATCGCCGCGTCCAACTCTCCTCCCTCGGTACGGGAGAGGATCAGGACCGAGGAGATCCGTTCCATCGACAACGCGGTCGCCGTGCTGGCCTCGATGGGCGGCGAGATCCCGGCCGACGTGGTGCGCGACCCGGTGCTCGCCGAGCAGTTCTACCCGGTGATCCGGGACGACCTGTACCTGTCCCAGTCCTTCGTCGACCTGACGCGATCCCTGACGACCGCCGGGGATGTCCGCGTCCTCGCCGGTACCGACGACGCCGCGTCGTTCCGCCTCGACGCATGGGCCGACCACACCACAGCGCGCTGCGAGGTGACGGCCCTGCCCGGTGGACACCTGCTCTCGGCCGACGCCCCGTTCGCGGTGGCCGACGCGATTCTGAATCTCCTGAAAGAGGATCTCGATGGCGACAGTCGCAGGACCGCTTCCCTCGATCGGCCATGACCAGATGCTGGTCTTCCTGTTGCAGATCGGGGTGCTCCTGGCCGCCGCCATGCTGCTGGGCATGCTCGCGGTCCGCCTCGGCCTTCCCCCCCTGGTCGGTGAACTCTCCGCGGGCGTGCTGCTGGGCCCCTCGCTGTTCGGGGAGTTCCTGCCCGGCCTGTCGGACTGGCTGCTGCCGCGCGACCCGGCCCAGATGCACCTGCTCACCGCGGTCGCACAGCTCGGTGTGCTGCTGCTGGTCGCCATCACGGGCGCGCACATCGACCTCGGTCTGATCCGGCGCAAGGGCCGCGCCATCGGCTGGGTGAGCGCGGGCAGCGTACTGCTGCCGCTCGCGCTCGGCATCGGGCTCGGCTTCCTCCTACCGGGATCGCTGATCGCGCCGAGCGCGGACCGGAGCACGTTCGCGCTGTTCATCGGAGTCGCGATCGCGGTCAGCGCACTGCCGGTGATCGCCAAGACGCTACTGGACATGCGGCTGCTCCACCGCGATGTCGGCCAGCTGATCGTCGGGGCGGCGGCCATCAGCGACATCGTCGGCTGGCTGCTGCTGTCGGTCGTGTCCGCGATGGTCGTCTCGGGAGCGGGGCCCGGCATGATCCTGCAGACCGTCGGCTATCTGTTCGCCGCGCTGGCCATCGCCGTCCTCGTCGTCCGGCCGATGGCCCGCGGGGTCCTGCGGCACACCGAGCGCTCGGGCCAGCCAGGGGTGAGCGTCGCCGCCCTCGTCGTCCTGATCACGCTGTCCGCCGCCGGGACCCAGGCACTCGACATGGAGCCCATCCTCGGTGCCTTTCTGTGCGGCGTCGTCATCAGCTCGCTCGGGTCTGGGAGCCGCAAGACGCTCGACACCGTACGGTCCTTCGTGATGACGACACTGGCACCGCTGTTCTTCGCCACCGCGGGACTCCAGGTGGACCTGGCCACCCTGGCCCAGCCCACCGTGTTGCTCGCCGGGATCGTCACGCTGCTGGTGGCCACCGTGGCCAAGTTCGCCGGGGGCTACCTCGGCGCCCGGCTCGGCCGCCTCGGCCACAGCGAGTCGCTCGCGATCGGGGCCGGACTCAACGCCCGCGGCGTCGTGGAGATCGTCATCGCCACGGCCGGGCTCCAGCTGGGCATCCTGACCACGGCCACGTACACGATCATCGTGCTGCTCGCCGTCGCCACCTCGGTGATGGCACCGCCGTTCCTGCGCTACGCGACGTCGAAGATCCCGAAGACGACGGCGGAGACGGATCGGGAGAGGGAGTTCGCCGGAACCTGAGCCACGCGGGCACCCGAAGCACCCGTGGCCCGCTCGGCCGACTCGCGCGGCGAGGTGGTGCGCTATCGGATGGGGCCTGGGCTGGTGGTTGCTCCGAGCAATATCAGCCAGGAGCGGGACAAGGCCAGGTTGCGCAGGTTCTCGTCGCCGGTCACCGCGGCCGAGCCGGTGAGGTCGAGCATGGGCCGGTCGGATATGTGGTCGTCGTAGGCGATGCCGTGGTCGGGTGTGGTGCGGTGCGCGCCGGTGACCAGCCGTACGGCGGTCGATCGGGGTCACGGATCGCGGTTTGCGTGACCTCCATGAGGACCTCGACGAGGATGCGCAATCGTGAACTCGTCGCCACGCGTGGCCTACCACAACGCGCGCAAGGATGCCTTGTACGGCTCGAAGACGTTCCCGAGTCGCCCTCCGGCCAATCCCGGGCCATCGCCTCGCCGCCCAACTCACTGGATGTCATATATGCAGGTCAGCGGTGCGCACAACATGTACCACCAGCAGACGAAGAATCTGCTGGGTGCTCCCGCAGAGGCGGTCACCAGGTCAGCGACCCTGGACGCCTCCGCGTCCGATGCTGACCATTTGCTGACCCGGACGGCCCCATCATTCCTTTGACCTGCACAGATGACCAAGTGATAGATCTTGGACCTGAACATTGTACGCAGCATCGAAGTGCTCCCGGAAATAGGCTCCCTGCCTGCGTTTTTGCAGTTCAGAGGCGGTTTCCCCACCCCACAACGGGTGGCGCGTCCGGGCATTCCCCAGGTTTCCCAGGACTCATGCCGCCCACTTGCCAGCTTTCCTGAGGCACCGTCAGGCGGGATGCGGGCTCGTCGCCCCACCCACTCCCCGCCGTAGCGACGAAGCAAGCCTACGCAACGCCCCTTGCGGACAGTCCTGACAGGTGACGCCCCTTCGCCGGCGTCCCCAAGGGCTTCGACGCCGTACAGATCAAGCGCTTCCTGGACACGTTCGACAAGGCGGACGTGTCCAGGATCCTGAAGGGGGTGAACCGTTCGCCGGAGGCAGGCTGCCAGGTCCGGTCGGTCCGGACCGGCGTCCGTCTGTGGCCCGGAGGGGCGCCGGACTACGCCGCCTGACGCGCGGCGGTCCTCCGGGCGGAGGATCTCGGGTTGGCCGGTGGCAGCGACAACGCCATCGCCGCCCGGGACGTGATGACCTCGCAGCCACTCCCGTACCACGGTGGCCGCCTCCCGGCGGGGCAGGGGCTCGGGCAGTTCCGCGGCGTGGGCGGGCCCGTCGGCGCGGACGGTGTCGGCGAGGAAGGCGAACGGCACCGACTGGGCCGAGTCCGAGGACAACGTACGGCGCCTGAGACAGAGGATCTTCGAGGCGACGCGGGCCGGGGACCTGAAGAAGGTGCGCAATCCGCAGAAGCTCATGCTGCGAAGCCGCAGTAGCACGTTGGTCGGCGTGAAGCGGGTGAGCGGTGGTCGCGAGACCGCCGGAATCGGCGGGAGACGTGCTGCTGGACGCGGATCTGGCGGCGGCGTTCGACCGCACCGCCCATGATCACCTGCTGGCCTCCGTCGGACAGTTCCCCGCCAGGGACCTGATCCGGGGATGGCAGAAGGCCGGTGTGGTCGACCGCGCCGGTTCGCACCGACCGGGGAGGGGGCTCCTCAGGGCGGTGTGATCAGCCCGTTGCTGTTGAACTCGCTCTGCACGGGATGGAGGAGGCCGCCGGGTGCCGATGCAAGGTGGTGCCGGGCCGGGCGAGAGCCCAGGGCGGCTCCGGGCACTCCGGTGCTGGTGAGGTATGCCGATGTCTTCGTCGTGCTCCGGCATGACCAGGAGGAGGTGAGTCAGGACAGGTCCCGGCTGGAGGGCTGGTTGGAGCCCGGGGGGCTTCCCTCTGCGCGTCCTGGGCCGGGACCTGTCCGTGACGTCGGCGATGCCCTGCGCCTGCTCGACCCCGGCGTCGCCGGTGCCGCCGGGGAGCAGGTGGTTGTGTTCCTGATGGACCCGGCCGCCGGCACTACCTGCGCGTCACTCGGCGACCCGACCGGGTTCGGTGGGGAACCGCCGACGCAGATCCGTCAGGAACGGTTCGACCCCGGACGCCGCGGACCGGCCGTAGGTGTCGTCGATCCGGCGCAGGAGAACCACCGGGTCGATCTCGTACTCCTGGGGGCCGACCGATTCCAGTACCGAGGTGGCCAGTGCGCAGCCGAGCTGGACGGCGTTCTTCTGCGGGAGCCGCCAGGCGACACCGGCCAGGAAGCCCGCCCGGAAGGCGTCACCGACCCCGGTGGGGTCGTGGGCCTCCGCGGTCGGGACCGCACCGACGCATAGCTCCGGCCGGCTCTCCGACAGGACGGTCACGCCGTCGGCGCCCCGGGTGGTGACCCAGGTGCCGCAGCGCGCGAGCACCTGGGAATCGGTCCAGCCCGTTCTTTCCCGCAGCAGGGCCGCCTCGTACTCGTTGGTGAACAGGAACTCGGCACCCTCCACCAGACTGCGGGTCTCCTCCCGGTCGAGCCGAGCCAGTTGCTGGGAGGGGTCGGCGGCGAACGCCAGGCCGATCTCCCGGCATTCAGCGGTGTGGCGCAGCATGGCCTCGGGGTCGTTGGGGGCGATCACGACCAGTTCGGGCGGGCCGGCGTGTTCGTCGAGCGAGGCGATGGTGATGTGTCTGGCCTCGGCCATCGCACCGGCGTAGAAGGTGGCGATCTGGTTGTGGTCGGCGTCCGTGGTGCACATGAAGCGGGCGGTGTGCAGGGTTTCGCTGATCCGCACCGCCCGTGAGTCCACGCCGTTCTTCTGCAGCCAGGCGTCGTAGTCGTCGAAGTCCTTGCCGGCCGCGCCGACGAGGAGCGGGCGCAGGCCCAGCCGGGCGAGGCCGACGGCGATGTTGGCCGCCACTCCCCCACGTCGCACCTCCAGGGTGTCGGCGAGGAACGACAGGGAGACGTGGTCGAGTTGTCCTGGGATCAGCTGATCGGCGAATCGTCCGGGGAAGACCGTCAGATGGTCGGTGGCGATCGAACCGGTGACGGCGATGTGCACGTCGGGTCTCCTCATGAGGCGGGGCGGGAACGTGTCGGTGCCCGGTGGCGCTCCGCGTCGTTCACGGGCCGGTCCGCTGCCGGAGGTGGACGGGGAGGGACCGGTAGTCGTTGTCGATGAAGGAGGTCTTCGGCTCCAGCTCCGTCACGTCCGCGGCGAGGGAGAGCTCGGGGAAGCGGGCGAAGAGGGCGGGGAGGGCGATCCTGGCCTCCAGTCTGGTGAGCGGGGCGCCGATGCAGTAGTGGACGCCGTGGCCGAAGGCGAGGTGGGCCTTGTCCTCCCGGTCGATCACGAAGCTGTCGGGCGCCTCGTGGACGCCGGGGTCCCGGCCGTGCGCGGCGAAGCTGATCACGATGAGTTCGCCCTTGCCCACGACGACGCCCTCGCCGAGGTCGATGTCGGCGGTGGCGTACCGTAGCGGCAGGTGCATGATCGGCGCGTGCAGGCGCAGGGTCTCCTCGACCACGTCGTCCCAGCGGTGGGGCTGTTCGATCGCGGCGGCCAACTGGTCGGGGTGGGTGAGCAGTTCGCACACCGCGTGGTCGATGACGGCTGCGGTGGTCTGCGAGCCCGCGCCGACCATGTTGATCAGCGTGGAGATCAGTTCCTCCTCGCTGAGGTGGTCCCCGTCCTCCTCGTGGGTGGCGAGCAGCACGCTGGTCATGTCGTCGCCCGGGGTGCGGCGCTTGTGGTCGATGAGTGCGTGCATCGCGGCGGACAGGCTGTCACGGGTCGCCGCCGCCTCCTGCGGCGTGACGTCCGTCTCCAGCGATGCCTCCAGGGCGCTCAGCATCGCGGGGCGCTGGCTGTCCGGGACGCCGAAGAGGTCGCAGATGACCCGGGTCGGGAGCAGGAGGGCGAAGGCGGCACGCAGGTCGGTCGGTGTACCGGGGGTCTCGGCGTCCAGGGCGTCGAGGAGTTCGAGGACGGTGGCCTCGATCGCCGGGCGGAGGTCGTCTATGCGGCGCGGGGTGAACGCCTTGCCCACCAGTTTGCGCAGTCTCTGATGGTCCGCCCCGTCGGAGGTGAGCATGGAGACGATGTCGACCCAGGGGTTGAGCCAGGCTATGGCGCCCGGTTCGTGGTCGGGCCAGGACTTGCGGGCGTCCTTGGAGACCTCGGGATGGGTGAGCAGGAATTTCGCCACCTCGCCCCGGGTGACCGACCAGGCAGTGACGCCCTCGGGCATCCCGACGCGCACGGCGGGTCCGGCGGCGCGCAGCCGGTCGGTCTGTTCATGGACCTCCCGTCCTCCTCTGCTGGTGAGTTCCACGATGTCGGTGGAGCTGATCACGCTGGGCCTCCTGTCGGTGTGGCGAAGCAGCGGTACGGGCGGAAGAAATGGTGAGAGTTGGAAGAGCGGTGGTACGGGCGGGAAGGGGGATGCGGGTGGGGCGGAGGAGCGGCACGGACCAGGGAGGGGGCCGGTCCGTGCCCGGCGCGGCAGGCTCCGGTCAGACCTCTGTCGCGCGGTCGAGTTCGACGACGGTGCGCACGGCGGACTCCAGCGCGAACGTCATCGATCCCCCGTTGGGTTCGAAGGCGGCGTGCTCACCGGCGAAGTGGACCCGTCCCTCGGGCTTGCGGATGGCCGGCATGAGGGCGTCGTGGCCGGTCTCGGGGAGGATGTACGCGCCCTCGGCGTGAGGCCGCTTGTCCCAGACGACGGAGGTGCCGGTCTCGAAGTGCTCCCGGGCGCCGGGCAGCGGCCCCTCGATCTGGTCGAGGACGAACCGCAGTCGTTCCTCGTCGCCCATCGCGGCGACCGCTTTGGCGCGCCAGCCCGTGATCAGGCACTCGACTATTCTGCGCGGTCCCTCCGTGTGGGGAGTCGCGTCGCGGACCCATCGCACCGGGAGGTCGGTGGAGTAGCTGGCGTTGGCGTCCTTCCAGAACTTGCGCCGCATCTGGAGGTACACCCGCACGATCGAGGAGTACTTGAGCCGACGTATCGCGTCGTGCTTGGCGTCGCTGAACCGGGCGTCGGAGAAATCGATGTGCCGGGCGACGCTGAACGGCACCGTGAGGACGACCCTGTCGGCCTCCATCGTCTGGAGCCGGCCCTGGTCCGTGAAGGTCACGCGGGCCGCGACGCCGTCCTGCTCCACTCGCACCACCGCTCGGCGATAGTGGATGTGGCCCTTGAGCCGTTCGGCGAAGGCGCGCGGGAACTGGTCGGTGCCGCCCTTGATCTTCGACCACCGGGCATCTGCCTTGACCAGGGAGTGCGGGCTCGCCTCGTGCCTCAGCCAGGCCAGGGCCGAGGCGGATTTGAGGTCCCCGCCCCGCATTTCGAGGAAGTAGGGCTCCATGAGGTCGATCGCCGCGTCGGACGCGCCCCGTTCGCGGAGGACCTGGTGGACCGAGCGGAGGTCGTACGGGGCCATGCGCTCGGTCACCCGCCATTCGGGGGCGCCGATCTCCGGCTGGAGTTCCCGGCAGACGGCCTGCACGTACCGGTCGACCATCTGGTCGGCGCTCATCCGCCGTTCCTCGTCGTTCAACGGCAGTCCGAGGCGGTTCAGCGAGGTGGGGTCGGTACCGGCGAACCGTCCGCCGACGAAGTAGGCGAAGTCCGTGTCGACCAGGTCGGACGTCTCCAGTTCGACGCCCAACTCCCGTATGTAGTGCATCGCGTAATGGCAGTAGGGGGTCACCGTCATCGCGCCGGCCTCGGCGTACAGGCCGTCCGCGAACGGGTCACGCAGGGTGTAGGCGCGTCCGCCGGGGCGGTCGCTCGCCTCCAGCACGGTGACGTCGCTACCGCGTCGGGTGAGTTCATGGGCGATCGCGAGGCCCGAGAGGCCTGCTCCGACGACGATCACTTTCCTGGGCGTCTTCAGGCCCTCCAGTCCGTTGTCCAGGGCCTGGCGGACTTCGGTCTGTGTGGGTTCTGCCATCGAGCCGTCTCTCCTCGGTCGTGTGGAGTGCGCGTGGTGCGGCGGGCGGGTCAGTGTCGTGCGGCGGCCTGTGCGAGGTCCTTTCTGAGGTACTCGGCGGTGAACGAGCCCCGGGCGGTGCTCAGTTGTTCCGGTGTTCCTTCGAAGACGACGCGGCCGCCGTGCCGGCCTGCGCCGGGGCCGAGGTCGATGATCCAGTCGGCGTGCTTGATCACGTCCAGGTCGTGCTCGATCACGACGACGGTGTTACCGCCGTCGACGAGTCGGTCGAGAAGAGCGAGCAGTGTGTCGACATCGGCCATGTGCAGACCGGTCGTCGGCTCGTCGAAGACATGGAGACCGCCCGAATCGTGCAGTCGGCCGGCGAGCTTGAGGCGTTGCCGTTCGCCGCCGGACAGGGTGGACAGCGGCTGCCCGAGGGTGAGGTAGGGGAGTCCGACTTCGCGGAGCGGCGCCAACCTGCTCAGCACGGTGCGTTCGGTGAAGTGGTCGAGCGCCTCCTCGACGGTGAGGTTCAGGGTCTCGACGATGTCGCGGCCGTGCAGACGGTGATCGAGGACCTCGTCCCGGTAGCGCCGGCCCCGGCAGACCTCACAGGTCATGGTGACGGGGTCCAGGAAGGCGAGGTCGTTCTCGATCACGCCGCAGCCCTTGCACTCGGGGCAGCCTCCGGTGGAGTTGAAGCTGAACAGTCCCGCGTCGACCCCGTTGGCACGGGCGAACAGCTTGCGGATGGTGTCCATGACCTTCACGTGGGTAGCCGGCGTCGAGCGCGGCGAGATGCCGATCGCCGACTGGTCCACGACGATCGCGTCGGGGTGGCGGGCGGCGAGGACGTCGGAGACCAGGCTGCTCTTGCCCGAGCCGGCGACGCCGGTGACCGCGGTGAGGACACCGGTCGGGATGTCGACGGTGATGTCCTTGAGATTGTGCAGGGCGGCCCCGGTGACGGTGAAGGCTCCGGTGGGTGTGCGCGGTGTCCGGTCGAGCCCGGACACGGCGCCCAGGCGTCGGCCGGTGAGAGAGCCCGAGGAGCGCAGTTCCTCGGCCGTGCCCTCGAAGACGATCTCTCCGCCGTGGGCCCCGGCGCCGGGCCCCATGTCGACGACGTGGTCGGCGATGGCGATGACCTGCCGGTCGTGCTCGACGACCAGGACGGTGTTGCCCTTGTCCCGCAGTTCCATGAGCAGTTCGTTGAGCCGGTGCACGTCGCGAGGGTGCAGTCCGACGCTGGGTTCGTCGAAGATGTACGTCACGTCGATGAGGCTGCTGCCGAGGTGACGCACGATCTTCAGCCGCCGCCCCTCCCCGCCCGACACGGTGGACGTCTCGCGGTCCAGGCTGAGGTAGCCGAGGCCCACCGCCTCGATGCGGCGCAGTACGGCGAGGGCTGCGGTCGCCACGTGTTTGGCGACGGGGTCGTCCAGGGTGGCGAGCACCCCGACGAGTTCGCCGATCTCCATGGCCGCGTAGTCGGCGATGTTGTGCGCGCCGATCCTGGAGCCCCGGGCCGCGGCGTTGAGCCGGGTTCCCCCGCACTCCGGGCAGGAGCCCTCGGTGACGACCCGGGCCACGGCCTCCCGGTCGCGGTCGCTCAGGGTGTGCGCATCGCGTTTGAGGTAGCGGCGGGTGAAGCGGGTGACCACTCCCTCGTACTCGTTCTTGTAGACGCTGTGCCGGCTGCGGCGGTCGACTCGGAACCCACCGCCGTACAGGAGGAGTTCGCGCTCCTGCTCGGTGAAGCGGGCCAGTGGTTTGTCGGGGTCGAAGAGGCCCGATTCCGCGTACAGCTGCCATGGGGCGGTGCCGACCGCGAACGAGGGGAAGGCGATGGCGCCCTCGTTGAGCGTCCGGCTCCCGTCGAGCAGCCGGTCCAGGTCCACCGTCGTGACGCGGCCCAGCCCTTCGCAGTTCTCGCACATACCGTGCGGGTCGTTGAAGGAGTAGAAGTTCGACGGGCCGACGGCGGGTTTTCCGCACCGCGAGAACAGCACCCGCAGAATGGGGTGCACCTCGGTCATGGTGCCGACGGTCGAGCGCGAATTCCCGCCGATGGGCTTCTGATCGACCACGATGGCGGTGGACAGGTTCTCCATCACTTCGGCGTGCGGACGCTCGTATCGGGTGAGCCGGTTGCGCACGTACCAGGGGAATGTCTCGTTGAGCTGGCGCTGGGACTCGACGGCGATCGTGGAGAAGACGATCGAGGATTTTCCGGAGCCGGATACGCCGGTGAATACAGTGAGCTTTCCCTTGGGGATGGTCAGCGAGACGTTCTTGAGGTTGTTCTCCCGGACTCCGCCGAGAACGATGTCGCCGCCGAATCGCGCGTTCGTCCCGCCCGTCATGGTTCGCAACCTCCGCCCGCCGCACCGGCACCGCTTCCGTCACACTACACCTAGTGATTTCCTCATGGCAATCATACGCTAGCGTTGTTTCGACCTTGATCACCCGGTCCGACCCCTGGAGGCCGTTCCCCATGTGGACGTACGAGCACAGCATCGAAACCGCCCTGCCGCAGGCCGCCGTCTGGGACTGCTACGCCGACCCGGCCCTGTGGCCCGAGTGGGACGAGGAAGTCCGCGAGCTGACCCTGGACGGGCCGCTGGCCCCCGGCGTGCGGGGCACGCTGGACCTGCACGGGCTGCCGCCGACGGACCTCACCATCCCCAACGTCATTCCCGGCACCGCCCTGACCACCGAGGTGCGCATCCCGGACGGGACGCTGCTGCGGTTCACCTACCACCTGACCGAGCTCTCCGGGGCCACGCGCGTCACCCACCGGGCGGAGCTCGACGGCCCCTCGGCCGGCCAGGAGTTCGGCGCCGCGATCACGGCCCCGGTGCCGGACACGATGCGAGCCCTGATCCGCTTCGCCGCATCCCGCGCCCGCTGACAAGGGATGCCCCGGGCGCGGCGGACATGTTCGGGCGCCCGCCGCTGCCCAGCTGCGGACAATCACTATATGGTTTCCTCTGTTCAATCTTCTCGGTATCCGCGGACCGTACTTCCAGCCCACTTCTCATCGAAGCAGGAGCCATGAACCAGGACCAGTGGACAGCGATCGACTCGTACACCAACGGCCTGCTGATATCGCACGATCCCGCCTTGGAGAAAGCCTCCAGAATGAGCGGGGAAGCAGGTCTCCCCGACGTCGAGGTCGCACCCAATCAGGGAATGCTGCTCCATCTGCTGGCACGGCTCGGCGACGCCCGTTCGATCCTTGAGATCGGTACCTTCGGCGGCTACAGCACCATCTGGCTGGCGCGGGCGCTGCCGGAGGGCGGAAAGCTGATCACGATCGAATCGGGAATTCTCTTCGCCAGGGCCGCGCGGGAGAACATCGAGCGCGCCGGGCTGGGCGACGTCGTCGACCAGCGGGTCGGAAGGGCGCTCGACATCCTGCCGGAGATCGAGGCCGAGGGCGCCGGTCCTTTCGATCTCTTCTTCATCGACGCCGACAAGGCAGGAATTCCCGAATACTTCGCCTGGGCGCTGAAGCTGTCCCGGCCGGGCAGCGTCATCGTCGTCGACAACGTGGTACTCGGGGGCGCCCTCGTCGACCCGGCGAGCACGGATCCGGCGGTCGCGGGGGCCCGGGGCTTTCACGAACTGCTCGCCGGGGAGCCGCGGGTCACCGCGACCACGGTGCAGACCGTCGGTGCCAAGGGGTACGACGGGTTCACACTCGCGGTCGTCAACGGCTGACCGCCCGGCCCACGGGCATCGCCGTGTGGGCCCTTCCCTCGGGAGGAAGGGCCCACACGGCCGGGACGGACCGGGAGGCGCGCGGTCAGCGGTTCAGGGGCGGGGTCCGGCCTCACTCCCGGGCAACGCCGCCACCGCGGCGGTGTCGAGGGGGCGTGCGCGACGGGTGGCCGCGTACGCGGGCGCCACCGAGAGCAGGCCGATGAACGCCATGCAGGCACCGATCCACAGGGCGGCGACCAGCCCCGCCCCGGCGCTGATGGCCACGCCGCCCGCCCAAGGCCCCAGGACCACACCGACGTTGATCGCCGAGGCATTGACCGTACTGACCAGTGGGCCGTCGTTGGCCACCCGCATCACCCGGGCGCCCATGGCGGGATTGAGCGGCAGCCCGATCAGACCGAGCACGACGAGAACGACGACGGTGGCCACGCGGTTCTGGGCGACCAGCGCGAACACCACCAGGCAGAGTGTCACCCCGATGAGGCCGTAGAAGATCAGCGGCATCATGTAGCGGTCGACGAACCGGCCGGTGATCGCGTTGCCGACGACCGTGCCGATACCGAAGACCGCGAAGAGCCACGGCACGGCACTGGGCGAGAAGCCGCCGACGTCGACGAAGATCGGCGAGAAGTAACTCGTGCCGGCCACGATGGAACCGATGACCATGGCGTTGGTGCAGTAGACCGCCCAGAGCCGGGGGTTGCGCAGGGCGGCGACCTCACCGCGTACGTCGATCCGTTCCGGCAGCGGGGTGACCGGCACCAGCCACGCCACCGCGACGGCGCTCAGCCCGGCCACCGCGCCCACTGCCCAGAAGCTCGCCCTCCAGCCGAAGTGCTGGTCGATCAGGGAGGCGGCGGGCAGACCGACCACCTGGGCGATCATGACGCCGCCGAGCAGGATCGACAGCGCGCGCCCGCGCAGCTCCGGCCCGACCAGCTGGGCGGAGACCGCGACGGCGATGCCGAAGAAGGCGGAGGCGGCGAGCGCGGTGACCACCCGCGCGATCACGAGCACCCAGAACTCCGGTGCCACCGCGCCCAACGCCTGGCCGAGCACGAACACGAGGAGCAGACAGATCAGGGCCTTCTTGCGCGGCACCCGCAGCAGCGCGACCGTCAGCAGGGGACCGCCGATCACCATGCCCAGTGCGAAGATGGAGATGAGGTATCCGACCGTGGACACTGACACGTCGAACTCGGCCGACAAGCTGGGCAGGAGCCCGGAGACCATGATTTCGGTCGTGTTGAGGCAGAAGACGCCGATCCCGAGTGTGAAGATGGCGATGGGCATGTGACTCCAATTCAGCGCAGCCGTCCGAGCGGCGGGGAGCCCGTGCTCCCCGGCCGCGTGGGTCCGGACGGTCTGTTTCTTGTCTCGCCGGCGTCAGGGCCGGCTGGGGTTGATCAGATCGGGAGCGCGCCATCCGTCGAGGTCGTACTCCGCCATGCACTCCTCGGCGAAGCCCTTGTACGCGTCGACGAGCCCGGAGCTCTGCTGGGCCAGCAGGAGTTCGATCCGGACGTTCTCGTGGTTGCCCGAGTAGTTGCGCTCGTACAGTTCGTGCCGGCCACCGAACTCGGTACCTATGGAGTCCCAGATGAGCTTCATCAGCTTGACGCGCTCGACGGCGTCGTAGCCGTTCGAGCCGCGCACGTACTTGTCGAGCAGGGGCCGCAGCTCGGGCTGTTGGAAGTCCCTGGCATGGGAGTTGACGTAGATCAGCGCGCTGCCGAGGTCCTGCTGGAGAATCTCGCGTATGCGCGGGTAGCCGATCGTCATGAACCACCGGTACGCCATGCCGTAGTCGAGGTTGGGCAGCAGCGCTCCGTCGTGCCAGGGGTCGGGGTTCTGCGCCATGGCGTCACCGAGGCCCCAGAACATGTTGCGCCAGGCGAGAACCTCGCCGATGCGGGTCTGGATGCCGCGGAAGTCCTTGGTCCCGGTGGCCTCGACCCCCTTGAGCAACAGGCCCGCGAGGAAGTCGAGTTTGACGCCGAGACGGGTGATGCCGTGGAAGGTGAGCCGGTGGGTGAAGCCGGAGGCGTTCAGGAAGGTGCCGGCCTTGGCGGTGTCGCCGTAGATGAAGACGTTCTCCCACGGAACCTTCACCCGGTCGAGGATGAAGATGGTGTCGTTCTCGTCCATCCGGCTCGACAACGGGTAGTCGAACGGGCTGCCCATGGAGTTGGCCATCGCCCCGTACGAGGGGCGGCAGATCAGCTTCACGCCGGGGGCGTCCATAGGAAGGGTGCACACCAGCGCGTACTCGCGTTTCTGCACCGGCAGCCCGTAGTGGGCGATGAAGTTGTAGTGGGTGATCGCCGAGCCCGTCGCGACGACCTTGGCCCCACTGACGATCAGGCCGTCGTCCCGCTCCTCCTCCACATGGACGAAGACATCGTTGCTGTCCGCGGGGCGGTGTCGGTCCACGGGCGGGTTGATGACCGCGTGGTTCCAGTACAGGACCTTCTCCTGCGCCTCGCGGTACCAGCGGCGGGCGTTCTCCGCGTACTCCCCGTAGTAGTCGGGGTTGACGCCCAGGCTGACCAGGAAGCTGGCCTTGTAGTCCGGGCTGCGGCCCAGCCATCCATAGCTCATGCGCGCCCACTCGGCGATCGCCCCGCGGTCCGCGACCAGGTCCTCGGCCGTGCGCGGGATGCGGAAGAACTTGTGGGTGTAGCCCTGGCTCCCGGTGTCCGTGGGCGCCGTCAGGATCTTCGCGCGCTCCGGGTCGTGCAGCGAGTCGTAGAGCCGGGCCGTCATGCGTGCGGTGTTGCGGAAGGCCGGGTGCTTGGTGACGTCGTCGACCCGCTCGCCGTACGCCCAGATCTCCCGGCCGTCGCGGAGGCTCTCCAGGTACTCGTCTCCCGTGAGCGGCCTGGTGACGGCCGGGGTGCCGGTGGCTGTGTCGTGGTTCTGCGCTGTCATGCGTGGCCTTCCCTGGTCAGCTGATGGAAAGCGGTGATCTGTTGGGGGGTGACCGGGTCGTCGAGCGAACCGGACCAGGGCGCGCCCATGTCCTGCGCGGCCAGTTCCGGGAACACGCCGCGGAAGAACGCGAGCGGCCGCCCGCCGTGCACCTCGAAGCCCGTCACCGCCCCGATGAGCAGCAGGTGGTCTCCGCCGTCGTAGTGGCGCCAGGGGCGGCACACCAGGTGCCCGAGGGTGTCGGCGAGGAGCGGGGTCCCGTCCGTGTCGGTCGTCCAGCGGACGGGACCGGACATCGGCCGGCCCGCGAAGTGCAGGGCGAGTTCCCGCTGCTGCTCGGTGAGGAAGTTGATGGCGTAGGGGCCCGAGGCCAGGTGTCCGGCGGCCCGGCTCCTCCTGTCGAGACCGACCAGGACGAGGGGCGGGTCCATGGAGACGGATGTGAAGGAGTTCACCGTGATGCCGTGGACTTCGGGTCCGCGCCGGCAGGTGACCACCGTGACACCGGTGAGGAAGTTCCCCAGGCACGCGCGCAGACGGCGCGTGTCGTCCGGTGTCCGGGGTGGTGCGGCGCTCTGCGTCGTGGTCATCGTGTCACTGCCCGTCCGCGGACGAGGGCGTCCGGATCAGTGGACGCCTTCGCGTATCTCCTCGATGTGGCGGGCCAGTTTCTCGACGTTGCCGCAGCGGAAGACGTCCTCGACGCCGACGTCGATGGCGAGCACATTCTTCAGGTGGGAGGCGAGCTGCACGAAGTGCAGGGAGTTGCCGCCGTTGCCGAGGAAGGCGTCGGTGGTCGAGCAGTCCTCGACACCGATGATGTCCTTCCAGATCTGCAGCACTGCGGCTTCGAGCGGGCTGTTCATGCGGGCACCTTTTTCGAGTCGCTGGTCCACGGTGTCCGGAGCCCTGAGCGCGCTCCGGTCGATCTTTCCGTTCACGTTGACGGGGAAGGCGTCCAGCCGGTGGAAGTCCGACGGGATCATGTAGTCCTGGAGCAGCTCCCCCAGGTGTGCGACGAGTTCGGAATGCGCGGGGCGCCGATCGTCGCGCGTGGTGAAGAACGCGACGAGGGTCTTCTGGGTGACCTCGTCACCGAATGCCTTGACTACGGCCTGGTCGATGGCGTCGTGGGCCTTGAGCGCGAGTTCCACCGCGGTCGGCTCGACCCGGTAGCCGCGGATCTTGACCATGTTGTCCGCGCGGCCGGCCAGCACGATATCGCCCTCCGGCGTGGTACGGGCCAGGTCCCCGGTCCGGTAGAGGAGGCCGTCGCCGGGCCGGGGGCCGGGGATGAACTTCCGTGCCGTCAGCTCCTCGTCACCCACGTATCCCCGGGCCACGCCGGCGCCGCCGATGTACAGCTCGCCCGTCTCGCCGGGGGCGCAGGGTTCGAGCCGCTCGTCGAGGACGGCCATGGTCATCAGCGGCATCGGGCGGCCGACGGGGACGGCTTTCGTCCGCGCGAGGGAGTCGGCGGCCGTCACCGGGTGGACGGCCACCAGGGAGGAGCCCTCGGTACAGCCGTAGCAGTTGTAGATCCGGGCGCCGGTCTCCCGGGTGGCCCTCGCGAGGTGGCGGGGCGAGGGGAAGTCGCCGCTGATCGTGATCACCCGTAGGCGGCGCAGGCTCTCGATCTCGTTGTCGACCAGCAGGTTGAACAGGCCGCACGGCAGGCTGAGGAAGGTCACTCGGTGTTCCTCGATGACGTCCCTCAGCTCCGGCAGGGTCGGCAGCCCCGGCGGCAGGACGACCAGCTTGGCGCCGTGCAGCAGGCTCTGCCAGATCTCGATGGTCGAGGCGGCGAACGAGAAGGCGGCCTGCTGCACGAAGCAGTCCTGCTCGTCGATGCGCAGTTCCTCACTGGGAACGGCGAGACGGGCCAGGCCGCGGTGCGGGATCCTGACCCCCTTGGGCCTGCCGGTGGATCCGGAGGTGAACATGATGAACGCCGTGCTCTCCGCGTCCACCACGGTCTCCGGGTCACTGTCGGCCAGGGGTTCGGCCTGCTCCATGACATCGGCGGCGCGCAGTTCGCGGATGTGGTCGCCGAAGACGGCCGTGTCCCACTCCCCCTGGTGGACGACCAGGCGCACCGAGGCGGTGTCGAGGACGTCATTGATCACGCGCTCGGGGTGGGCGGGGTTCAGGGGGACGACACAGCCTCCGGCCTTCAGGACGGCGAGCATCATCACGTAGAGCTCGACCGAACGGTTCAGGTGGAGGCCGACCGGAGTGCCCTGGCCCACTTCCCCCTGCCGCAGCGATCGGGCAGCCTTGTTGGCGAGGGAATTGAGCTCGGCGTACGAAATGCGTTCCCCCCTGTACACCAGGGCGGTGCGCGCACCGAACCTCGCCACCGTCTTCTCGAAGAGCCGGGGAAGAGTGAGGTCGGCCGGTAAATCGGGGGATGTGAGGCTGGACATGCCTCGTGTTCCTTTCCGCGCAGCCCTGGACGTTCCCGGGGAACTCAGGGGAGAAGGCAGTGAATTCGGCCGCCCGAAGGTTCGCTCCGGTATCCGGCACGACCAAAATGATTTCCTAACGGAAACTACTATCCGACGAGCGAGCCGCCGCTGTCAAGTCTTCATAGGACAGCCGCCCACCGCGCGTGAGCAGCTCGAACGCGAACTGCGACGCCTCCCGCCCCATGGCCAGGCCGATGTCCTCGAACCATTCCAGGCTGGCCTGCGCGGCCCGCTGCGCCGCCGCCACGGCGGGCCCGCGCCGCCGCTCGTACGCGACGAGCGCGGCCTCCGGCGAACCGCCGCCACCCCCGAGACAGCCGTGGTCCCGGAGCAGGCCCGCCAGCACCAGGGCGTCCTCCATGGCGAGCCTGGTGCCCGACCCGATGGAGAAGTGCGTCGTGTGGGCGGCGTCCCCGAGCAGCACCAGATTTCCCTGGTGCCAGCGGCGGTTACGGACCACCGTGAACCTCCGCCACCGGGACCGGTTACCGGTGAGCCGGTGCCCGTCCAGGGTGTCGGCGAAGATCTCCTCCAGCCGCTCGACGGCGAACCGGTCGCTCCCGTCGGGGGTCACGCCGGCGATCGGCGCGGCGAGCCCCGCGGCCCGCCAGGCATGCTCGTCGGCCTCGACGATGAAGGTGCTCAGCTCCGCACTGAAGGGATAGGCGTGACCGTGCAGGGCCCCGTGCCCGCTCTCGGCGACGAGGAAGGTCAGCGCGTCGAAGGGCTTGTCGACGGCGAGCCAGATATAGCGCGAGGAACGAGTGTCGAGCGAGGTCCCGAACGCATCCGAACGGCCTGACCGGATAGCCGAGTTGGCCCCGTCCGCCGCGACGACCAGGTCGTACTCCGCCAGCAGCCGCTCCACCGGAGGGCCCTGCTCACCGAAGCGGAGCGTGACGCCCGCCTCCGCGCAGCGCCGGTACAGCAGACGCAGCAGCTCCTTGCGGCCGATGGCCGCGAACCCGTGCCCGGCACTGCGCACCACCTCGCCCCGGTAGCGCACGGCGATGTCCGCCCAGCGCTCGGACCGCGCCGCCATCGCGTCATACAGGGCGGGATCGGTCTCCTTGATACCGAGGAGCGTCCCGTCCGAGAACACCACACCGAATCCGAAGGTGTCGCCCTCGGGGTTGCGCTCCCAGACCACCACCTCGCCCGCCGGGTCGAACTGCTTGGCCCATGACGCGAGGTAGAGGCCACCGGGCCCCCCTCCGACCACCGCGATCCGCACGATTCCTCCCTGGGTCGTTGTGAGCCGCCGATCCGGACCGGCCCGAGGGCGGCATGGCGCGCCCACCCCTCTCCGAGGTCCCGGACGCGTCGGGACCGAACGGGGCCGCATGGTCACCGGCGCGCTCCGACGCTAGCATGTAATTTCCATTCGGAAACCATACCCGCTTCGGATGACATGTCTGGAACACGACGCTCTTTCGAGGAGAATCCGCGCATGGCCCGCACCGACCTGTCCACCGGACCGGCCAGCTCCCCCACCGCCGCCGAAATCATCGGCCAATTGCTCGGCGCCCCCGAGACCCCCGCGTTCGCACTGCTGCGGCGCACCGATCCGGAAACCGGAGAACCCGGCCCGGTCGAATTGCTGCTCGGCCGGGTGACCGAGGCCGACCGGATATCCGGCATCCCCCTGCCCGGGAAGGGCGTCACCGGTCCCGGCACCCTGGCGCTCGTCCCCTTCCGGCAGATCCGCGAACGCGGCCTCGAATGCCACGACGACGCGACTCCCCTCCAGGTGCTGGAGGTCGAGCGGGTCCACCGGATCGACACGGACGAGCTGCTGGCCGCGCTGCCGGACGCACCGGTCACCCTGACCGGCGCGGGTTTCGACCTCGACGACGACGCGTACGCCGCCGTCGTGGACCGCATCGTGCGCGAGGAGATCGCCCGCGGCACCGGCGCCAACTTCGTGATCCGCCGGGACTTCACCGCCCGGCTGGACGACTACGGCCCGCAGGTGGCGCTCACCCTGTTCCGCAGACTGGTCACCGGGGAGTCCGGCGCCTACTGGACGTTCTGCGTGCACACCGGCGCCGGGAACGGGCCCGGCGCGGGACGCACCCTTGTGGGCGCGAGCCCAGAGGCTCATGTACGGGTCCGGGGCGACGAGGTGGTGCTGAACCCGATCAGCGGCACCTACCGCTATCCGGCGACCGGCCCGGACCCGGACGGGCTGCTCGCGTTCCTCGAGGACGCCAAGGAGACCGACGAGTTGTACATGGTCGTCGACGAGGAACTGAAGATGCTCTGCGCGGTCGCCGACCGGGACGTCCGGGTGCGTGGCCCCTTCCTCCGCGAGATGGCCCACCTGGCGCACACCGAGTTCGAGATCGGCGGGCGCGGGGTGCGGGACGTGCGGGAGGTGCTGTCGCGCACCATGTTCGCCGCGACCGTCACCGGCAGCCCGCTGGAGAGCGCCTGCCGGGTGATCCGTCACTACGAGCCGAGCGGCCGCGGCTACTACGCCGGGGCGCTCGCGCTCTTCGGGAACGACGCCGACGGCTCCCCCTGGCTGGACTCCCCCATCCTGATCCGCACGATGGACATCGCGCCCGACGGGGCGCTGCGGATGCCGGTGGGCGCGACGCTGGTGCGCGACTCCGATCCGTACTCCGAGGCCGCCGAGACCCGGGCCAAGCTCGCCGGCGTACTGGGCGCGCTGGGTGGCCAGGACCGGCGCGGGGCGGCGGACGTGCCGGCCGGGCCGCCGGTGCCGCTGTCGTCACCGCTCGTCCTCAAGTGCCTGGCCGCCCGGCGCGAGAACCTCGCCCCCTTCTGGCTGGAGCCCGGGGACGGGACGAGGCGGCCGGGCCCGGCGGAGGGCGTCCCGGGGGACGGCGTCCTGGTGATCGACGCCGAGGACGACTTCACCGCCATGCTGGCCCACCTGCTGCGCGCCTTCAAACTGCGGACCGCCGTGCACCGGTACGACGACCCCGGCCTGGAGCGCGCGCTCGCCGCGCACCGCGGCCCCGTGGTACTCGGCCCAGGGCCCGGAAACCCGGACGACACGGGTGACCGCCGCATCTCTCGGCTCCGCGGCCTGTCCCGACGACTGCTGGCCGACGCGCACGCCGGCGGGAACCCGGTCCTTGGCATCTGCCTCGGCTTCCAACTGCTCTCCTCCTGCCTGGGGTTGACCGTTTCGCGCGGCGAGCGGCCGCAACAGGGGACACAACGCACGATCGATGTGTTCGGCAGCCCGGCGACCGTCGGTTTCTACAACTCCTTCGCCGTGCGCGCCGGGGACGGCCCGGCCGAGGCCCTGTACCGGGCCGGGGTGGAGCTCTGCCGACGGCCGGGCACGGACGAGGTGATCGCGCTGCGCGGTCCCGGTGTCGCGGGGGTGCAGTTCCATCCGGAGTCCGTCCTCAGCCGCTCCGGGGCCGAACTGTTCCTGGGCCTGATGCGGGACGCGTCCCGTGAGGGGGCGGTGTAGGCGACCGCGGGGCACTGCGGCGGCCGCCCCGGACGGGGCGGCCGCCGCACCCGCCGACAAGCCGGTTATGCTTGCATCATTTCCATCCGGAAACCAAGTAGGGGTGCATCGGACATCACGGCGGCCCCGGCCCACCGTGTCCGCCTCAGAAGGAGCTCACCGATGACGGACACGGACGCTGTCCACGCACAGCTCAGCCCGCCCTCCGAGCTGGAGGACGCGCTCTCCCATCTGCAGTGCGTCCTGGTCGCCCGGCGCACCGCGACCAACCCCGAGGGCATCAACTGGCAGCAGTACGACGTCCTGGAGATGCTCCGCATCCGCGGTGCGATGAACCCCTCGCGGCTCAGCGAGTCCCTGGGGGTGTCGCGGCAGACCGCGTCCAAGGCGCTGCGCGTCCTGAAGGACCTGGAGCTGATCCAACAGGCGGCGCTCGGTGAGGACAAGCGGGAGCACACCACGTCGCTGACCCCGAAGGGGCACGCCTTCCTGGCCAGTGCCGCGCGCAGCCGGCAGGAGAACGTCCGGGCCGCCATGGAGGTGCTCTCGCCCGGCGAGCAGGCCATGTTCACCGAGATGTGCCAGAAGGTCGCCGACTCGATCGACACCCTGCTGCACTGAGGCCCCGTGCTCCCCCGTGGACCGGCACACGGCAGTGGCCGGGGCCGCCCAGGTGCAGTACGGGGCGAAAAGTGCCCACCCGCCGTTCGGCATGCCGTCCGCGTCCGGATGCGGACAGCGCCTCCCCGCGGCCCGCCGTCACGAGGGCGTGGCCGTCCTCTCGTCCTGCCGGACCGCGCGCTGCTGCCAGTGCGCGGCAACGGCCACGGCCTGCATCAGATTGAGCCGAGGGTCGCACAGCGTCCGGTACCGCGGGCCGCGCACCGGTGTGACTCCGGCACCCGCGCATTCGCCTATGTCCAGGGGCGACGCCTCCACGTGCAGTCCGGCGCATCTGCCACCGTGGTCGGAGACGATCGACAGGAACCAGCGGATCTCGTCCATGATGGCGTCGAGGTGACGGACTTTCAGACCGGTCCGGTCCTGGACGGTGTTGCCGTGCATCGGGTCGCACATCCACAGCACGGGATGGCCGGCCGACCGCACCGCGCGGACCAGGGCACCGAGCCCGTCGATCTCCGTCGCGCCGAAACGGGCGATGAGGGTGAGCCGGCCGGGGCTGCGTTCCGGATCGAGGAGCGCGCACAGGCGCAGCACCTCGGTGACGGTCGTGCGCGGGCCCACCTTGCACGCCACGGGGTTCTCCAGGCGTGCCAGCAGCCGTACGTGCGCGCCGTCGGCCTGCCGGGTGCGTTCGCCGATCCACGGCCAGTGCGTGGAGGCGAGGTAGCGTCCGCCGTCGCCGGTCGGCCGCACCAACGGTGCCTCGTAGTCGAGGAGCAGGGCCTCGTGACCGGTCCAGACCCGCTCCAGCGGTGCGGCGCCGGCGCCCCGGCCGATGGCGTCGAGCGAGCGGAGGACCTCGCGCGCGGCCCGGTAGCCGCCGATCATCCGGCCGGGGTCGGCCCGCCGTGCCCGGTCGGTCGGTTCCGGCCCGTTGACCATGGGGCCCCGGTAGACCGGCACGCTGCCGCCGACGACGCATTCGTACGCCTGCGACCTGGGCTTGGCGAACTGCCCCGCCATGCGGCCGGCCTTCACGACCGGACGGCCGGCGCCCACTCTCATGATGTCGCCGAGGACGTCCAGCATCTCGGCCTTGAGCGCGACATCGGCGACCGAGGACTCGGTGGGGTCCTCGGCGCAGTCGCCGGCCATCAACACGCACAGCTCGCCCTCGGACGCCCGCGCCAGCAGGCCGCCCAGTTGGCGCACGTCGTCCCACCGCACCAGCGGGTCGCGCCCGGCCAGGGTCGCCCGGATCGCCTTCACCCGTGCCGGGTCCGGCCAGTCGGGCTGTTGGGCCGCCGGCAGGCCCTGGATCGGAGCCAGATCGATGTCCCCCACGTCGGGGCCGGCCACTGACGTACCGTCGTTCACTGTCATCTCCCGGGGTGCCCCGGCTCTCGGGCCGGGGAGCGGCGGATTCTCGGATCGGGGCCGCGGTGCGGCCGGGCGGCCGCGCGGGTGCGGCCGGCTGTGCTTCGTGCGCGCTGTTCGGGGCTGCGGGACGCGGGGCGGGGTGTCGTCCGCGGGGCACGTCACGTCCCGGGCGTTCGCGGGGCGGCCCGGCGCCGGTGTCCGGGCGGGCCCGGAACCGCGACGGCGGGCCCCCGGCCCCGAGTACGCGGGAGGGGCCGGGGCCGCCCTCGGCGGAGGCGTGTGATCACACGGGGGAAAGGACCGCCGGACTCGGCTGCCGGCCGGCGGAAGCGGCCCCGGGGATCCGGGGCGCGGACGGTGCCGAATCCCGCCGGGAAGTCCGGCAGGCGGGCCCGGAGGGCGTATCGGCGGCCGTCGGACGGGTCAATCGAGCTCCCCCGTCTGCCGGAAGTACTCGATCATCCGGGTCACGGCCGCGACGTCGATGGCCGGGAACTCCATACCGAGGCGCCGCAGCGACCGTGCGGTCGTCTCGTTCACGTACGTGTTCTCGCCCAGTTCCAGCGCGCCTTCCTGGAACAGCGGGACGGCCGCGGCGAGCGCGTTCGTGGCGCCGGCCGCCGCCGACCGTTCCAGGGCGGCGAACCACTCGTCGCCCGGAACCGCCTCCAGGGGGTAGCCGGCCTTCCTGATCGCCTCGTGCACGACCTCGAAGTCCGCGCCCTCGGGGTGGAACAGGTGGTACGTGGGGTGGTCCTCCTGCCGGGAGAGCAGCACCAGCGCGCGGCTGACGAAGTCCACCGGCAGCAGGTCGGTGCGCAGTTGGTGGGCGGGCGGTGCCGAGCCCAGTTGCACGAAGCTCTTGATCTGGCGCCACAGGAAGTCGTCCGGCTGGCAGGCCCCGGTGGTGCTGTCCCCGGCGATCCGGCCCATCCGGTAGACGGTGACCGGGAGTCCGAGCCGTCGGGCCGCGTGAGCCTGCTGCTCGGCGACCCATTTGCTCTGGGTGTAGCCGATGCCGAGGTGTTCGGCGTCCCGCGGGACGCTGGTCTCGGAGATCACGCCCTGGTCCTCCGCGCGGGAGAACACCGCGATGGTGGAGGCGTAGTGCAGGGGTTTGGGCGCGCCGTCGGCGCAGAAGGCCAGCACCTCGGCCATGCCGTCGACGTTCGTCGCCCGCACCGACGCGTAGGGCGCCATGAAGTTGATGTGCGCGGCCGCGTGGTAGACCGCTTCGACCGTGCTGGACAGGTCCGCGTACGCCTGCGCGTCCAGGCCCATGTCCCGCCGGGCGAGGTCGCCGCAGACGGGCACCACCCGGGGGTCGTCGACCACGTGGGCGAGGCGGTAGCGGCGGGCCGTGTCCGCCAGCCGTCGCCGGGCCCGCTCGGAGTTCTCCGCCCTGACCAGGCAGTGCACCCGGGCCCGGGTGTGCGCCAGCAGGTCGCGCAGCAGGTAGGCGCCGAGGAAGCCGGTGGCGCCGGTCAGCAGGACGTCGCGGGCGCCCGCCGTGGTGCGGGGTCCGTACTCCCGGTCCGTGGCCCGTACCCCGTGGGTGGTCAGGCTGTCCGGCAGCCGTACGTCGGCGCGCAGGTCGGGGGCCGTGGCCGCGGGGCGGGCCCCGCCCGTCGGGGCGGTGAGGGCGTCGACGCGGGCCGCCATGCCCGCGACGGTGGGGTTGTCGAGCAGGGCGCGCAGCTCGATGTCCACGGCGAAGTCCGTCCTCAGCCGTGCCGCCAGCCGGACGGCCAGGATGGAGTGGCCGCCCAGGGCGAAGAAGTCGTCGTGCGCGCCGATCGTCCCGGTCCTGAGAAGTTCGCGCCAATGGCGCGCGATCTCGCGTTCGGTCGGGGTGCTGAGCGGTGTGGTGTCCGTCGCCTCGGCGGTGTCGGGCCGGAAGAGCGCCGGCAGGGCCTTGCGGTCGATCTTTCCGCTGGGGGCGGTGGGGATCCGGTCGAGGAGGACGTAGTGCGAGGGAACCATGTAGTCGGGGAGCAACGGGCGTAACAGGCGCCGCAGTTCACCACTGTCGATCCGTTCGCGCACGGCGAGGAAGGCGACGAGCCGCTTGTCGCCGTCGTCGAACCGGACAGCGGCGACGGCCGACGCGTCCACCGGGTCGAGACCGTTGAGGGCGGCTTCGACCTCGGACGGTTCGATGCGGTAGCCCCGGACCTTCAGCTGGGCGTCGGTCCGGCCCAGGTATTCGAAGTCCCCGTCGGTGTTGATCCGCACCAGGTCGCCCGTCCGGTACAGCAGCCCCTTGCGGCTCGGGACCACCGATGCGAGGGGATGTGCGAGAAAGCGCCGGGCGGTCTCCTCGGGAAGGTTGTTGTAGCCCGGTGAGATCAGGCCGCCGAGGTGCAGTTCGCCGGGGATGCCGGGGGGTACCGGGTGCCCGTTCGCGTCCAGGACCAGCATGCTGAAGCCGGGTACCGGCCGGCCGATGGCCGCCGACTCCCCCCAGTGCGCCGGGTCGCCGTCCAGCCGGTGCACGGACACCACATGGCTCTCGGAGGGGCCGTACATGTTCCACAGCCTCGCCCGGGGGTGGGCCGCGAAGAACTCCCTGATCTGCGGGGAGACCACGAGTTGTTCGCCGGTGGAGACGACTTCCTCCAGAGCCTCCAGCCGGGTTCCGGTGGCGATCGACACGGCGGCGAGCTGCTGGAGCGCGATGTAGGGGAAGTAGGCGCGGGCTATGCCTTCACGTGCCATGAACCCGCAGAGCCGGTGCAGGTCCTTCTGCAGCGCCTCCGGTATGAGGACGAGGGTGCCCCCGGCGCAGAGCGTGCCCAGTATCTCCTGGACGGACACGTCGAAGGAGAGGCTCATGTACTGGAGGGTGCGTGCCCCGGCCCCCACCGCGGTGATGGCCATCTGATGCTCGACGAGGTTGGAGATCGTAGCGTCGTCGAGGACGACCCCCTTGGGGGCGCCGGTGGACCCGGAGGTGTAGATGACGTAGATCTCGTCGTCGGGTTCCTTGACCGGGCCCGGATCGGTCGCGGGGAAGGTGGCGACGGCCTCGCGCTCCCGGTCCACGACCAACAGTTCGTGGGTGTCGGGGAGCCGGTCGCACAGCGCCGCTTCGGTGATGACCAGTTCGGCCTCGGAATCACGCAGCGCGTACGCGATGCGGTCCGGTGGGTAGGACGGGTCGATCGGTACGTAGGCGGCGCCGGACTTGAGCACCCCGAGCAGCGCGACGATCATGTCCGTCGACCGTCCGAGAAAGATGCCGACGCGGCTTCCGGCCGCGATGCCCCGGGACCTGAGGCAGTGCGCGAGCCGGTTGGCGCGCTCCTCCAGCTCCTGGTAGGTCAGCGACTCGCCGTCCTGGACAACCGCCTCGCCGTCGGGGGTCCGTTCCACCTGACGGCGGAAGAAGTCCATGACGGGGCGCGGTCCGCCTCCCTCCCGGCGGCGCGAGGACGTCTCCACCGTCGCCCGCTCCTGCTCGGGGGAGAGCAGCCGGATGTCCGCGAGCCTCGCCTCGGGGGTGCGGACGAACTGGTCGAGGATGTGGAGGAAGCGCTGTCCCATCGCCTCGGCCGTGGCGCGTTCGAAGAGGCTCGTGTCGTACTCGAAGGTTCCGCTGAGCCCTCCGGAGCCGTTGCGGTCCTCCTCGACGATCAGGGAGAGGTCGTACTTGGCACTGCGGCTTCCGTACAGTTCCGTCTCCACGTCGAGACCGAGCCGCGCGAAGAGTTCCGGGTCGCTCTGCGGCATGACGAACATCGTCTGGAAGACGGGCGGGTGGACGGTGCTGCGTCCCGGCTGCACGCGTTCGATGATCTTTCCCACGGGTGCGTGCTTGTACTGGAGGGAGTCGATGACCTCGTCCCTGACGGCCGCGTGGAGTTCGCCCAGCGTCATCCGGTCGTCGAGCACGTGGCGGAACACGATCATGTTGACGAGGTAGCCGATCACGCCCTGTGTCTCGGCGGTGTCGCGCAGCGAGGCCGGGCTGCCTATGAGGATGTCCCGCTGGCGGGCGTACTTGTACAGGAAGACCGCGTACGCCGAGAGCAGCAGCATGAAGAGGGTCACGCCCTCGTCCGCTGTGCGCTTGCGCAGCGCGTCGGCCAGGGACGCGGACACATGGAACCGTGCGACGTCGCCCTCCTGTGTCCGCGGTGTGGTGCGGGGCCTGTCCAGCGGGAGGTTCAGCAGGGAGAGCGGGGAGGCGAGCTTGCCCTCCCAGTACTCCAGCATCCGTTCGAGCGATTCCGGATCCAGCCGCTCCCGCTGCCGGCGGGAGAAGTCCTGGTACTGCACCGGAAGTGGCCCGTCGGTGAGCTCACGGCCGTCCCGCAGGTTCACGTAGTCGGTGAACCATTCGTCCAGGAGGATTCCGGCGGACGTCGCGTCGAAGACGATGTGGTGCACATTGCAGAGGACGCGCGTCCGCCCGGCCCCGTCGGTCACGCACATCACCCTGAGCAGCGGCCCGGACGCCAGGTCGAAGGGCGGGTCCATGACGTTCCGGAGGACGCGTTCGTACTCCTCCTCGTCCGCGGTCTCCCGGACCCCGAACTCGAACCGCGGCTCCTGCGCGATCTTCTGCACGAGCTCGCCGTCCACCATGAGGAACGTGGTACGCAGGGCCTCGTGCCGCGCCACGGTGTTCCACAGGCTCCGCTCCAGGAGGGACGGGTCGACGGTGAAGCCCGCCTCCAGGACGATCGGCGCGTTGTAGATCGACGGGTTCGGGGAGGACTGGTCGATGTACCAGAAGCCGGACTGCCCGAAGGAGGCCGGCGGCGGTCTCATCAGCGTTTCGCCGACCACCCTCGTCACGGCGGCGGTCGACGAGCCGTCGCTCCGTCCACGCAGTTCCTCGATCCATCGGGCGAGAGCGGCAACGGTCCGGTGCTCGACGATCGTCTCGGGTGCGATGGCGAACCCCAGGACGTTCCGGATGGCCGTCGCGAATTCGGCGAGGTGACCGGCGTGACCGTCGGGCGTCGTGAGGGGTGCCGTCGCGGAGTGGTTCCGAAGTCCGGTGACGCTCTCCCACGTCTGCACCAGGACCGATTCCAAAGGGCTCTGCATGCTCACCGCTTTCCGCACCATCGCGTGGCGCAGCAACACCAACTGGTTTCCATATGACAATCAGATTGGTTGGTGCGCCCTCGGGATGTCAAGAAAAACAAGCCACGCCCGCCCTGCGGAGACGGCACCCTCCGGCGGCTCCGTTCACACTGCGACAGGACGGGGCGAGGCGGGGCGGCTGGGCTACTCGACCGCTTCCCGGGACCGCCGAACCTCCTGCGCGAAGAGCAGCCACTCCTGGGAACACTGCTGGGCCACCTGTGCCACTACATCGCTGCAGTGCAGGGGAACCGATCCCGCCAGCCGCCGCCACATCTCTTCGTCGATGGCATGCGTGCTCAGCAACTGCAGCAGGGAACGCCCCAGTTCGGACTGGCGGAGCGCAGGGTCCTTGCGCAGGCTGACCAGTGCGGACAGCTTGTCGGGACTCCGGCCGGGCACACCCCGGTCCGCCCGCCGCGGATCCGCCACGGCGGGCCCGTCCGCACCTCTCCCGACCCGTACCTCGATCCTTCGCGTTCCCGTCTCCTGTGCCGGTGGCCTGTTCCGCAGCCGCTGCGGCACGGGGTCGCGCCCTTCGCGTATCCGGTCCCGCACGTCCTTGGCCGTGGAGAGGGCGATGCCGGCCTGCGCGGCGATGTCGCGCAGCGAGGCGTGGGGCCGCTCGGCGATGACCCGCACGGCTGCTTCGCGGCCGGCGGCCGCGTCGAGCGGACGCACCCGCCCGTCCGCCCCCGTCCGGGCGTTCGACTGACCACTCTGCCCGGTCGAACGGCGTCGCAGGGCGGCGACGGTGCCCGGCGCGATTCCGGTCACTCCCGCGATCCTGCGGTCCGACCAGCGGGAGTGGCTCTCGACGATGCGGGCCGCCGCGGCCGTACGGTCGTCCCCCGAAAGCGGCAGTCCGTGCCGGGAGTTCAGCTGCACGGCCAGGACGAAGATGTCCTGGGCGGCGCCCTCGACGAACCGGGCCGCTATTCTCCGCTGCCCCCTCAGCACCGCGGCGCGCAAACGGTGGACGCCGTCGACGACGCGCATCGTGGGCCGGTGCACCACGATCGGTGGCAGGGCCGCCCCCGACTCGGCCAGCGCTCGGGCGTGCCCGATGTCCTCACCGGCCACCCGGGGCGAATGACCGAGCACCAGGTCCTCCACGGACACCAGCTCGACGCGTAGGCCTTCGATCTCACCCGTCTGCACGGGGTGCGCCGGTCTACCGGCCAGCACATCGGACATGGGAGCAGTGCCTCTCTGCGTTCGGCGGACACGAGGGGACACGGTCCGGGGCGCCGCCGCCCCTGTCGTTCCCGGCGTCCGCGAGCCACCTGTGTGCCGACCGGCGGACAAAACGCAGCAACACGGCTGCTGACACGCATGGTCGACGATGGGCTCGCGGCCCACAAGGGCACCCGTCCGACTTTCAGCCATTCTCCGGCCCGCGCCGGGCGCGAGAACGCGCCACCCCCGGGCCCGCCCCATGGCGCCCTCCGCCGCGCGAGCGGGCTGGCCACGGGCACATGCCGGTGTTCCCCGTCCTCGTATCGCGCCGGGGCCTTCCTTCGGCCACCCGGGGACCGGGGTATCGCATCGCCCCGCGCCGCCGCGCCCGCCCCGCAGGTATGGACCCGTACCGTCCGGGTCGCCGACCCCGCCCGGACGCGCACCCTTCCACCTGCGCCGTTGACGTTCCCGCTCCCCGCCCTGCCCGGCGCGTGCGGTAATCGTCGGGCCGCGCGGCGGGGAGGGCACGGCCGACGGTGCACGGGGCCGGGCCCGCTGCCGGTGGCCGGTGTGGCGCAGAAGTGCTGTCCCACCCCGTTTCGGTCGGCGAATGACGGCCATGGTGCGGCTCCCACGGCCCTCCTGGATGAGAACAGCGCCCCCTTACGTTTACGGCCCCGACGCCCGGTCCGGCACAGCATCGAGCACATGGGGGGGGCACAGCTTGGACGGGCGGCGGAAGTCGATGCCACGCTGACCGAAGATGACCAGGCGTCAGATCTTGGAAGTTCGCATCGTGCTCAGCATTCGGCCCTCACTCCAGGAACGTCGGCTTCCTGCCTGCTCGTGCAGGTCGGAGGCGTTCCTTACGCTTCGGTGCGGCCGATGATCACGGCGCCCCGGATACGGTCCGGCGAGATCGTCGACATCGCGTCGAGTGAGAGGTCCGGTACGGGCAGCAGGTGGGCGTCGACCCAGGTGTCCCCCGCGGCGGTGTGGGTCCACGGGTCCTCGATCACCAGGGCGCCCGGTACGGCGCCGTGGCACAGCACCCAGTGCGGTACGTCGAACCCCTGCATATCGGCGAGCGAGACCAGGAGCAGCACGTGTTCCCGTCGGCAGAGCGCGCTCCGGATCGCGGTCATGGACAGGGGGTGCGAGTCGACCGGGACACCGATCCGTCCGGCTTCCGCCCGCGATGCCCGCTGGAGCACCGCGCGCCACTCCTGTTCGTCCTGCGGGTACTGGTCGAGCAGGACGGGCCGTTCCGTATCGAGGAGGACGGTGACCGGGGACGATGGCCAGGCCCGACGCACGGCGACGCCCAGTCCGACGGGTTCGCACGCGGGGAAGTTCGTCGCGTCGCGCCAGAGCGCCAACTCCGCCCGGCGGTCGAACGATTCCCGCGGCAGCTCCCCCGCATGCGCCTGCGCGACCAGGGCGGTGACGGCGCCGCAGGTGAAGTGTGTCGTCTGCCCGTAGTACGGGGGTTCGGTCACCTCGCCGTCGTGCAGCCAGCGCACATGGCCCGCACCGGGCCCGCTCGACTCCGCCGCCTGCGTGAGCGGAACGCTCAGCGGGACGAAGCCGAGGGCGGCGGCGACCTCGGGGCTCACCGTCCACCCTTCCCACTTGACCTGCGCGAGCCCCCGGTCGCGTGCGTGGGAGACCACGGCCTCGACGGCCGTCGGCACATCGCCGACGGCGTCGACGATCTTCAGGTAGGCCGTGTGCGGGCGGGACGTCACGAGCGCGGCGGCGGCCCAGTCGTCGCCGTCGCCGCCCGGGACGGCCACGATGTGCGGGGCGTGGGCGGAGCGGTCGGCCGCTCGCCAGCGTTCCAGCACGTCGTGGTGGACGAGCCGCTGCAGCGAGGCGTTCGGCGCGGCGGGATCGAACGGTACGACGGTGCTCTTCACGGACGTGTCCTGGCGAGGCGGCATTCCGGCATTCCTTGGTGGGTCGGGGTCGGGAGGGGCATGGAGCGGGACGTCAGGCGCGGGACCTCCGGAGCACCCAGATGAAGTACGGAGCCCCGACCAGGGAGACCATGAGGCCCGCCGGCATCTGGGCAGGCGCGATGAGGGTGCGCCCGAGGGTGTCGGCCACGCAGACCAGCACTCCGCCGAGCAGCATGGCGACCGGGATCACGCGTCCGTGGCGGGCGCCGACCAGTGACCGGGCGAGGTGCGGGGCGACGAGCCCCACGAAACCGACGACGCCGACGGCGATCACGCTGAGCGCCGCGAGCACCGCGGCGATCGCCAGGGCGGCGAAGCGGGTGCGTTCGGGACTGACGCCGACCACGCGCGGGGTGTCCTCGTCGACGGCGAGCAGGTCGAGCCGGCGGCGCATGCCGAGCAGTACGGGGAGCGCGAGCGCCAGCGCCACCGCGACCGGTACGACGTCGGGCAGTGCGCGCCCGTAGGTCGTGCCGGAGAGCCAGGTGAAGATCCGGGGTGTGTTCCACGGGTCGGCGCGCAGCAGGAGGAAGGTGGTGATGGAGCTGAGGCCGTACCCGCAGCCGATGCCGATCAGTACGAACCGGTCGGGCAGGAAGCCGCCGCGCCAGGACAGCAGGGCGATCAGCGCGAACGTGGCGAGCCCCGTCACCACCGCGGCGGCGATGAGCAACGGCCGTCCGCCCGACAGGCCCGACGTCGCGATGCTCGCTGCCCCGAGCCCGGCGCCCGCGGTGATGCCGAGTACGCCCGGCTCCGCCAACGGGTTGCGGACCGCGCCCTGCACGACGCATCCGGACAGTCCGAGCGCCGCGCCGGCGAGCACCGCGGCGACCACGCGCGGGACCCGGTCGTCGAGCGCCTGGCCGATCAGGTCCGGGGCGGCTCCCCGTACCCAGAGCGCGATGTCCCCCGTCCGCAGCCAGAGGCTGCCCGCGAGGGTCGCCACGAGGACCGCCGCGACCAGGAGCACCAGCGCGCCTAGCAGGACGAGGAGGAACGACCGGCGCGACCGGGTGGCGACCCGCGCGTGCGGCGGTTGCCGGAGCCCGCCCGTATCGCGGAGGCGGAGTGCGAGGACCACGATCACGACGGCGCCGAGCAGCGCGGTCGGCACGCCCGTGGGAATGGCGGCGGCCTCCCCGGCCCCCTGCACCGCGCGCAGCGACGCGTCCGCGAGCAGGATGAGCAACGCGCCGAGCAACCCGGACACCGGCACCATGAACAGGTGCCTGCGCAGCGCCCGGACCCGTCCCGCGAGCAGGCGGGCCAGGACGGGGGCGCCGAGTCCGACGAAGGCGATCGGGCCCGCGAGCGTCACCGACGTGCTGGTCAGGATCACCGCGCAGAGCACCGCGGTCACCCGGGTGGCGCGGATCGGGACGCCGAGGGAGGACGCGGCGTCGTCGCCGAGGCCCATCACGTCCAGCTTCCGGGACAGCGCCAGGGCGACGCACAGCACGACGGCCACGAGGGGGAAGGCGCGTACCGACGCGTCGATGTTCAGTTGCGCGAGCGAGCCGCTGCCCCAGGCGAACAGGCCGGTCGTGTTCTGTTGGAACAGGATGAGCAGCATCGCGGTCGCCGAGTCCAGGGCCATCGCCATCGCCGATCCGGCGAGGATGAGCCGCGTGCCCATGGTGCCGGCGGCCCGGCCCGCGAGGGCCAGCACGAGCGCCGCCGCGAGCAGGCCGCCGGCGAAGGCGACGGCGCCCGACGCCCACAGCGGGACGGTGAGGCCGAAGGCCGCGACGAGCGTGAGCGTGAAGTAGGCACCGGCCGTGACCGCGAGGGTGTCGGGGGAGGCGAGCGCGTTGCGGGTGACGGACTGCAACAGCGATCCGGCGGCGCCGAGGGCGAAGCCCACGGCCACGCCCGCGAGCAGGCGTGGCAGGCGCGAGCCGGTGAAGATCTCGCCGACCGGCGCCCCGGCGGTGTTCTCCCGGTCCCCGGCGAGATACCGCGCCAGGTCCCAGACGCCCACGCCCGACGTCCCTTGCGTCAGGTGCCACATGCCGACCACGGCGACCCCGACGAGGAGGACCGCCAGCACGGCCGCCCCGGCGGAGCCCCGGCCGTGATCGGTGCGCGGCACGGCCACCCCGGCCGAGCCGCAGCCGTAATCGGTACCCGGCACGGCCACCCCGGCGGAACCGCTCCCGTGATCGGTACGCGGCTCCGCCGGGTTCCGGCCGGGGGCAGCCGGTGTCCGCGGTGTGCTCACCTCGTGCGGCGTGTTCACTTCTTGTCGAGCACGTCGACGTACGCGTCGATCGCCTGCTCGCAGGAGCGCGGACCGCCCGCGCCCCACACCCGCGCCGGGAACGCGTGCGCACGGCCTTCCTTCACGGCCGGGAGCGACTTCCAGATCGGGTTCTTCTCCAGCGCCGCGACGTATCCGCCCGCCCCTTCGTCGTTGGCGTAGAAGAGGTTGGCCTTCCCCACGGCGGTGAGTCCCTCGGCATCGGTCTGCGCGAGGCCGTAGGAGGGGTCGACTCCCCCGTTTCCGTGGGCCTTGTTGATGTCGTCGGTCCACGCGGGGGTCATGCCGAGCTCTTCGCCTATCGCGGTGAACAGGGCGCCCTCGCCATAGGGACGGACGGTGAGGTTGCCGCCCTGGAGCCATCCGTCGAAGAACAGGAAGTCCTTCGTCGGCAGCCCGGCGGCGGTCACCTGCTTCTTGGCCGTGGCGAGGTGCTCGTCGAACTCCTGGAGCACCTGGTCGGCCCGCTCGGTGCGTCCCGTCGCCTTGCCGATCATGCTGAACACGTTCTGCATGTTCTTGATCGGGTCGGCCGGATCCGCCCCCAGCGTGGCCAGCACCGGCACGCCCCGCTTCTCCAGCTTCTTGATGATCTCGTCGTCGGCCTTGAACGCCTCCACGACGACGAGGTCGGGCTTCGTCGCGAAGAGGGTGTCGAGGTCGGGCTCCTCACGGGTGCCGATGTCCGTCACCCCGTCCGGCAGCTTCTCCGCGCTCACCCAGGTGCGGTACCCCTTGGCGTCGGAGACCGCGGTGGGGGTCACGCACAGGGTGAGCGCGTCCTCGATCTGCTGCCATTCGAGGACCGCGATCCGCTTGGCGGGCTTGTCGAGCTTCACCTGTCGGCCGACGCCGTCCTTGAAGGACACCGGCTTCGTCGATGTCGTCGTGGTGTCCCCGGCGCAGCTCTTGGACGAGGGCTTCGCGCCACCGCCTGCGGCTGTCGTCTTCTCGACGCTGGTCGTGCCGCAGGCCGTTGCGGTGAGGACGACGACCAGCCCTGTGGCGGCTGCTGCCGCCAGGCGACGGGCACGGTTCATTGCAGATCCTCTTTCTGATTTCCGATGGTTCGGTGGAGCGGATTCCGACTGTTTCCAGCCGTTTCCAGCAGTTCCTAGCGGTTTCTAGCGATGCGTCGGGGCAGCCGATGCGCTGCTCCGGGCGGAGTGCCGCCCGATCGGATCGATGCGTACGCGGCCGGTGCGGGGGTCGACCGCGACCTCGACGCGGATGTCGTAGACCTCGCCGATGTTCTCCGCGGTGAGGACGTCGACGGGTGCGCCCGCCGCGTGGACCCGGCCGGAGCCCATGAGGACCAGCGTGTCCGCGACGCGGGAGGCGTGGTCGAGGTCGTGCAGGACGATGCCCACCGCGACGCCGTGCTCCTCGACGAGGTCGCGCACCAGGTCGAGCGTCTCGATCTGATAGCGCAGGTCCAGGTGGTTCGTCGGTTCGTCCAGCAGCACGACGCCGGTGTCCTGGGCCAGGCAGGCGGCGAGCCAGACGCGTTGCATCTCCCCGCCGGAGAGTTCTCCGGCCGGCCTGTCGGCCATGTCCCGCACGCCGGTGACATCCATGGCGTGGTCGACGGCGCTCCGGTCATCGGCGGACAGGCCGCCGAAGCCGCGCCGGTACGGGTGGCGTCCGAATGCCACGACCTCCGCAACCGTCAGCCCCTGCGGTGCGGGCCTCGACTGGGAGAACAGGGTGACCTCGCGGGCGAACCGGCGTGCGCTGAGCAGGGCCGCCGCACGCTCGGGATGTCCGTCCCCGGCCCCGAGCGTCACCCGGCCGTCGACCACCGGGTGCAGTCGGGCCAGCGCGCGCAGCAGCGTGGACTTCCCGCTGCCGTTGGGTCCCACCAGAGCGGTCGCGCGACCGGGCTCCAGGGTCAGCGAGACGCCATGGACGACGGGCGTCCGGTTGTACCGCAGCACCAGATCATGACCGTGGAGAGCGGCGGCCGGTGCGGCGGGTTCGGCGGCACGCCGAGCAGAGCTTGTGAACATCGAGGGGTCCGGGTGACTGGAGGGGCAACGACTGCGGCACCCTCCGTCCGGACGTCGCCGACCGGGCCGCGGACTCCCGGCGTACGGAACGACCGTACGCGTCGAGCAACAACCAAGGGTTACCTAACTAAGGGAAGGCTATCCTCCGTTTGCCGTGTCGGCAATCAGGAGTTCTGGACACCCGATACGGGATTCCGGACACCGTCCGGGGTGCCGTCGGCCGCGGCGAAGAACGCACCCGGCGTGGTCCCCATGACCCGGCGGAAGGCGGCGATGAACGTACTGGGCTGCGCGTAGCCGAGTGTCTCCGAGACGGTCTGCACATCGAGGCCCTCGGAGAGCAGCGTCAGCGCTCGATGGGTGCGCAGCATCTGCCGCCACTGCACGAAGGAGAGTCCCGTCGTCTGGCGGAAAGCACGGGCGATCGTGCGGTCGCTGATCCCCAGCGTGCGCGCCCACTCGTCCAGCGAGCGGCAGTCGGCGGGATCGTCCAGCAGGGCTTCGGCGATCGCGTCGATCCGGGTGTCGCCGGGCAGCTGCAACGCGAACTGCCGCTCCGACGGCTGGAGCACGTCGAAGACCACGGCCTCCGCCCGCGCCCTGGCCCCGGCGTCGAGATCCGTACGGGCCAGATGGGTCAGCAGGGACTCCAGCACCGGTGTCATCGTGATCGCCGTCGGCCCCTCGAAGGCGAACGGCGTGCGGTCGGGAGCGAAGAAGGCGTCATGGAACCGCACACCCGCCGTCGTCCGCCCCCGGTGCACCACTCCGGCCGGCATCCACAGCCCGTGCCCCTCGGAGACGGTGAAGACACGGTCCTCCACACGGGACGTCAGCGTTCCCCCGCGTACCCAGACGAGCTCGTGCAGGTGGTGCGAGTGCGGGGCCCACTCCGTGGGAACGGGAGGGATCTGCGATTCGGCGAGGATGACGAAGGGGCCCGCCGCCTGCCCCGGAAGTGCCGCGGCCCGGCGCACCACGGTGCTCGATTCGCGACGCCACATCCCGGGGCTCGCGCCATTACGGGACGATTCGACCATACGGGCGAGTGTATCCAGGGCCCTGGCCGACGCCGTACGTCCCCGTGGCCGGACCCACGGGTCAAGCACCGCTCGTTACGACGTCTTGGACGCCCAGGAGTCGAGAAAGCCGGGCCGGAGAGTTAGTTTGGGACAAGCAACCAAAACTGCTCCTCCTCGTCGAGGTGCCCATGATCGCGAAGTCCGCGCCATCCCGTTCGGCCCGACGGCAGGCCCGCGCCGCGGCCGATACATCCAGCCCGCAGTACAAGTGGATCGTGCTGTCCAACACCACGCTCGGTGTGCTGATGGCCACGGTCAACGGGTCGATCATGCTGATCGCGTTGCCCGACATCTTCCGCGGCATCGGGATCGACCCGCTGCAGCCGGGGAACACCAGCCTGTTGCTCTGGCTGATCATGGGGTACCTGGTGGTCACCGCCGTGCTCGTGGTCAGCTTCGGCCGGATGGGAGACATCTACGGCCGGGTCCGCATGTACAACGCGGGCTTCGCGGTCTTCAGTGTGTTCTCGGTGCTGTTGTCGGTGACGTGGATGCACGGCACGGCGGCCGCGCTGTGGCTGATCCTGATGCGGGTGGGCCAGGGCGTCGGCGGCGCGATGCTGATGGCCAACTCCAACGCGATCATCACCGACGCGTTCCCGGCGGACCAGCGAGGACTCGCCCTGGGCCTGAACCAGGTCGCGGGGATCGCGGGTTCGTTCATGGGGCTGGTGCTCGGCGGGCTGCTCGCTCCGGTCGAGTGGCGGCTGGTGTTCCTGGTGTCGGTGCCGTTCGGGGTGTTCGGTACGTTCTGGGCGTACCGGAAACTGCACGACACCGGCATCCGGCGGCCCGCCCGGCTGGACTGGTGGGGCAATCTCACCTTCGCCGTCGGGCTGATCTCGGTGCTCGTGGGCATCACCTACGGCATCCAGCCCTACCGGGGGCACACCATGGGCTGGACCAACCCCGTGGTGCTGGCCGCCCTGATCGGCGGCGTGGCCGTGCTGGTGGTCTTCGGCATCGTGGAGACCAGGGTCGCCGAGCCGATGTTCCGGATGAGTCTGTTCCGTATCCGGGCGTTCACCGCCGGGAACCTCGCGAGCCTGCTGTCCGGGATGGGGCGCGGCGGGCTGATGTTCATCCTGATCATCTGGTTGCAGGGCATCTGGCTGCCTCGGCACGGGTACAGCTTCGAGCAGACCCCGCTGTGGGCGGGCATCTACATGCTGCCGCTCACCGTGGGCTTCCTCGTCGCCGGGCCGGTCTCGGGCTGGCTGTCCGACCGCTTCGGGGCGCGGCCGTTCGCGACCGGCGGCATGCTCGTCGCCGCGGGCAGCTTTGTGCTCCTGGCGCTCCTGCCGGTCGATTTCCACTACGGGACCTTCGCGGCGATCCTGCTGCTCAACGGGATCGGGATGGGATTGTTCGCCTCGCCCAACCGGGCGGGGATCATGAACAGCCTGCCCGCCGACCAGCGCGGCGTCGGTGGCGGTATGAGCACCACCTTCCAGAACTCGGCGATGGTGCTGTCGATCGGGGTCTTCTTCAGCCTGATGATCCTCGGTCTGGCCTCCAGCCTGCCGCACGCCCTGTCCAGCGGTCTGGTCGCCCAGGGTGTCTCCGCCGCGGACGCGGACCGGCTCGCGGCCCTGCCACCGGTCTCGGTGCTGTTCGCCTCGCTGCTGGGCTACAACCCGCTCCAGACGCTGCTGGGCCCCGCCGCGCTGGCCCATCTGCCGGCCGGCCACGCCGCCTACCTCACCGGCCGCGGTTTCTTCCCCGCCCTGATCTCCGGGCCGTTCTCGACGGGCCTGACCACCGCGTTCGCGTTCGCCATCGTCGCCTGTCTCATCGCCGCCGTCGCCTCCTGGCTGCGCGGCGGCAAGTATGTACACACCGATCTGCCGACGGCTGCCGGTGGCACCGCCTCCGCCCCCGGAGCACCAAAGCCGGTGGCCGTGCCCGTCGCCGCCCGCCCGGGACCCGTCGTCGTGGCCTCCGCCCCGCCACCGGCCGCTCCGGCTGCCACCCGGGCCGGGCCGCCCGTCGACGGACGGCCCCGCCCCGCCCCGGACGCGGCGCTCGGTGCGTACGCCCTGCTCGTCACCGCGCCCGGCTACCGCCCGGCCATGTACGCGATGACGGCCGACGGCAACCGCCCGTCCGCCGCCGCGGACGCCGGTCCCCGGACCAACGGGCGGGTCACCGGGCTGGTCTACGGCCCCGGTCCGGACAGCCCACTGCCCGGAGCGGCCCTGCGGGCCGTCGGGCCGCAGGGCACGGTGGTGGCCTACGCCCTCACCGGCGACGACGGCCGGTTCCAGCTGCCCGGCCTGCCGCACGGCCTCTCCCCCGCACCCTCGGACGAAGCCCCGCGGTCCCCGCGGGGTGTCCAGGCCCGGCCGGACGGTGCGGCCCTGCATCTCAAGCTGGACGGCACACCGTCATGAACGCTCCGCAGCCGGAGATGCCCGGCGGCCCGCCTTGGTCGTCGGGCGGCGACGGGACCCCGGCCCGACTGCGGACGGCGGTCCTGCGCCTGGCCCACGGGCTGCGCGCACCGGCCGAACGGCACGACCTGACGCCGAGCCGTCTGACCGCCCTGGGCGTGCTGTCCACCCACGAGCCGCTACGGGTCGGCGACCTGGCCCGCGGCATGGGCATCAGCATGCCCACCGCCTCCCGGCTGGTCGACATCCTGGTGGCCGCCGGGTACGTGGACCGCCGCCCCGACCCGCACGACCAGCGCGCCTGTCTCCTCGCCCTCACCCCGGCCGGCACCGCCGTCCTGGACAGCGTCCGCCGCGAGAGCCTCCAGGACCTGACCGCCCACATCGCCGCGCTGCCCGACGACCAGCTGGATGTGCTCGCCGCCGCCGTGCCCCTGCTGGACTCACTGGCCCGGCAGCTGGCCCCCGGTGACCTGCCGGCCCCTGAACTCGCCACGCGCCCCACGAACCGGCCGCGTCCCCGAGCGGGCGGCGACGGGCCTCGCTGAACCTCTCCGGCCGACGGCTACGGTGCTTGCGTCGGCAGCAGGACGACCATCCGGGTCCCGGGACGGTTGTCCTCGACATGGGTGCTGCCGTGGTGGGCGGTGACGATGTCGCGGACGATGGCGAGGCCGAGACCGCTGCCACCGGTGTCCCGTGCCCTGGCGTCGTCCAGGCGGGTGAACCGGCCGAAGACGCGCTCACGGTCGGCCTCCGGAATACCGGGACCGTCGTCGGCGACCACCAGCCGAGCGGTGTCGTGCGCCGTACGGAGACTGATGTCGATACGGGTGGCGGCATGGCGCAGCGCGTTGTCGAGGAGGTTGCGTACGACGCGCGCGAGAGCGTCCTCGTCGCCCGTCAGACGTGCCGCGCCGACGGCGTGCTGGTCGATGACGAGACGGGTGCGGCTACGGGCCTCGCGTACCTCGGTGAAGACGATCTCGTCCAGGTCCACGGGCCGGGCCCGTAGCCGGGGCCGGGCGTCGAGCCGGGCGAGCTGGAGGAGGTCGTCGACGAGATGGTTGAGCCGTTCGGTCTCCCGGAGGAGCTCCGGGGCGAGGGTCGGCCAGTGGACGGATTCCGGGTGGTGGTCGGCGACTTCGAGACGGGTGTGCAGCGTGCTGAGGGGGCTGCGCAGTTCATGGGCGGCGTCCGCGATGAATCGTCGCTGTCGACGGGTGGCGGCGTCCAGGCGGCCGAGCAGGTCGTTGAAGGTCGTGGCCAGCCGGCCGAGCGCGTCCTTGGCGGGGGGTACGTCGAGGCGGCGGCTCAGGTCGGAGGCGCTGATCTCGGCGGTCTGGGCGCGCATGGCGTCCACGGGGCGCAGCGCGCGCCCGGTGAACAGCCACACCATGCCGGTGAGCAGGGCGACGACCGCGGGGACGCCGGTGGCCAGGGCCACGGTGAGTTGTGCCAGCCCGCGGTCGACGCTCTCGGTGGGCAGGGCCACGTACACGGTCACGGGGTCGTGGGACGTGCCCGCGGGGATGCCGACGGCGCGCCAGGTCCCGTAGTCGTGCTCGGGGATGTCGTGGACGGTGTGGACGCGCGGGTTCCCGGACCGGCCGGCCGGAAAGGTGAACGCTCGTGACCGGCCGCGCAGGTTGGGCGAGCTGGCGAGCACCTTTCCCTTGCTGTCGACGATCTGCACGGCGGCTTCCGCGTGGGAGGTGGCCGGTACTTCCGCGGTGATCCGGTTGCTGTCCTCGTCCGCGGCCACGACCTGGGCGCGTTGCAGAACGGTCTGGTCGAGGCCGTTGATGAGGCTGGTGTGCAGCCAGGCGACGAGCAGGAAGGCGGCTCCGGCCAGTCCGGCGGCCATGACCAGGGCCGCGGCGGCGGTCAGTCTCAGCCGCAGCGACCGGCGGGCCCACCAGGATCGGACGTCTGCGGCCATCGCTCACCCCGCGGTGCTGTGGAGCCGGTAGCCGGCGCCGCGGACGGTTTCGATGGTCCGGCGCCCGAACGGGTCGTCGATCTTCCGTCTGAGATAGCCGACGTACACCTCGACGATGTTGGTGTCGCCGTCGAAGTGCTCGTCCCAGACGTGGGTGAGGATGTCGGTCTTGCTGATCACCTCGTCGGCATGCCTGAGCAGGTACTCCAGGAGTGCGAACTCCCTCGCCGTCAGGTTGATGTCGTGGTCTCCGCGGCGGCAGTGGTGGCCGGCGGGATCCACGGCGAGGTCGCCGGCGGTGAGCACGGCGGGCCGGGCGGGTGCGCCACGGCGCAGCAGGGCTCTCAGGTGGGCGACGAGCACCACGTAGGAGAAGGGTTTGCTCAGATAGTCGTCGGCGCCGAGGTCGAGGGCGTCCGCCTCGTCGTACTCGCCGTCCTTCGCCGTGAGCATCAGGACCGGTGTCCAGATCCTGGCCGCCCTCAGCCGCTTGAGGACTTCGTATCCGGACAGTTCGGGCAGCATGATGTCCAGCACGATGACGTCGTAGGGCTGGTGCAGGGCCCGCCACAGTCCGTCGGCTCCGTCGAGCGCGATGTCGGCGACGAAACCCTCGGCAGCCAGTCCGTCGGCGATCGCGTCGGCGAGTGCGGGCTCGTCCTCGGTGATCAGCATCCTCATGGTGACCTCACGCTCCACCATAGCCCCGGGCGGAATGCGCCGTTCCCTGAAAGGACGCTGAGGAAGGCGCCGGTCCTCAGCCTCTTCTCAGTGCCCCGGTCACAGGCTGGAGGTGTTCATCAGGGAAGAACGAACGAGGAGACGGACGATGAGCGACCTCAGAGACGAACGCCGGAACAGGCACGAGAGCGTCCCGGAGCGTACGCGGTACGACGGGCGTCGCGACCGCCGGACCACCGACGAACGGCGGGACGGCAGGCGGCCCGAAGGACGGCGGGAGACGGACGCCGAGGAACGGGAGCGTCTGACCCGGGCCGCGCGTGTCGCTGATCAGCCACTGCGCTGAACGGCGGTGCGATCGACCGCGGACATCGGGAGACGCACCCGGCCGGCCCGGAAGACGGGCCGGCCGGGTGCGTCTCCCGACGACGTCGGAAGGCCCGTGGGACACGGAGTGCCCCGTCACCCACGTCATGGGTGACGGGGCACTCCGTGTCCCACCCCCGGTCTCACTCCCGCATCACGGCTTCGACCAGGTCCTCGGCCAGGTCCAGGGTGTGCTGAACCGGCAGGCCGTGGTCGGTGTACCAGTCCGCGGTCGCCTCGGGGTGCGGCCCGGTGACCGCCACGCGGCCGTTGCCGTACCCGGTCACGAGGGCGGCGACGGTCCCGTTGTCGTAGGTGGCGAGGATCCTCGCGTCGGCGCCCTCGTCGAGCTCGAAGAGGGGGCCGTCCTGGAAGTACACGGTGCGCCGGCTGCCGCGCCATGTCACCGGGACCACCGTGTCGCGCTCGTCGTGGACCGTGGCGCCCGGGGAGGAGATGTACTGGTCGGTGTCGCCGGGCAGCAGGCCGAAGCCCGGAGTGGCTCCGGCGAGGTAGCCGCCCAGGCAGAAGCCCAGATAGCGCCCGCCGTGCTGGACGAAGTCCCGCACGGCCCGGCGCTGCCAGCGCAGTCTCCGGTAGGCGGAGTCGAGTGTGCCGCCGCCGGGCTGGGCGTACAGCGTGGCGTGGGACAGGGTCCGAGCCGTCAGGGGGAGCACCTCGTCGGGCCCGGTGAAGCGGACGTCCAGATTCCATGGTGTGGCGGCGAGGAGTCCCGCGACCGCCTCGGGGCAGCCGGGCTGCGAGGCCGGTCCCCGGTAGACGAGGGCCAGGAGGCGCTGCCCGGTGGCGGCTCCGTCGTGTGTCATGACGGCCTCCCTCAGCGCCCGGCCGGGGCCGGGTCGCGGGGCGCGGGTGCGGCGGATGCCACGGTGGTCCCTTCGGCCGGGAGCCCCTGCCAGTTCGTTCCCGAGGTCAGCCGCTCGCCCTTCATGACCAGCGACAGCGCCCCAAGGCGGACGTCGGCGCCGACCATGGTGTCGTAGAGCACGACGGTCCGCGTGCCGATGCTCGCCCCGGGGCCGATGTTCACCGTCGACATCTTCATCACGCGGTCCTCGAAGAGGTGGCTCTGCAGCGAGACGTTCATGCCGATCTCGGCGTCGTCGCCCACCTCCACCAGGTCGAACTCGGTGAGGAACGTGGTACCGATCCAGGTACGCCGTCCGATGCGGGCGCCGAACCGGCGCAGCACCGGCGGCAGGAACGGTGTCCCCACCAGGAGGGCCACACCGACCGGGATCGCGGCCGCCTCGAACAGTCCGGTGACGAACTCCGTGCGGCGCACGAACAGGCTCCACAGGGGCTCGACGCGCGGCCGGTACTTACCCGCGACCACCCACTTGGCGAGCACGCAGTACGCGATGACGGCCAGCGCGGCGCCCATGGCGAGCAGTGGGGAGACCAGCAGGGGCACGAGCGGCCCGGTGCGGTGGGCGGTGACGGACAGGGCCAGCAGGTACAGGCAGCCGCTGACGGCGAGTACCGAGGCGGGCATGGTGATGCGGAGGAACTCGATGGCCAGACGGCCGAGCACGGCCTTGCGGGAGGGCGAGAACGTCAGCCTCTCGGGATACGTCCCGCTGTCCTGGCGTACCGGAAGCCGCAGGGCGGGCGAGCCCAGCCAGGTGCTGTCGGCGGGCACACGGTCCATGGGCGGGACCGTGCCCACGCCGATCAGGCAGCCCGGTCCGAGCCGCGTCCCGGCCGGGACGAGCGCCGCGTTGCCGACGAAGGAACGTGCGCCGACCTCGGTCGGTTCAAAGGTCATGCGGCCGGCGGCGAAGGAGGCGACGCCGATGCCGGCCATGTCGGCGACGAAACTGCCGTCACCGAGCGTGAGCAGGTCCGGGTCGATGTGCGACACGGTGGACACCTCGGCGCGGCGGCCGATGCGGGCGCCGAGCAGGCGCAGCCACGGGGCCGTGTAGAGCGTGGCGTACAGCGAGTTGGTGAACATGAGGCTGTGTTCCAGCAGCTTGTCCGCGATCCACTTGCGTACGCCGAGTGCCGAGCGCGCCGGGTGGGTTCCCGGGGGTGTCCTCGGCAGGACCATGCGCTTGCCGACCGCGACGGTCAGGCAGACCGTGATCACGAAGACCGGGCCGGCCAGCACGGCGGCGGCGATTCCGGCGACCGGGCCGACGTACAGCCAGGCCCACCAGAGCAGGGTGACGCTCGGCAGGGCCGCGGCGACCGCGGCCGCCTCCAGCAGGACCAGACCGAGCAGGACGGCTGCCAGGTGCCGCGGCTGCCAGCGGTCCGTCCCGCCCGGGGTTCCCAGCATCGCCTCGACGGACGGGGACAGGGAGGTGACCGGACGTGCGGGCGAGCCGGCGCGGCGGGCACCGGCGGGTACGGGGTCGTCCGGGCCGGCCACGGACTGCTCGCCGAGCGCGGACCCGGGTCCCAGGCACGCGCCGGGTTCACAGACCGCGTTGGCGCCCACGAAGGCCCGCTCGCCGATGGTGATCGGGGCGACCGTGACCCACCCGTCGGAGACCTGCCAGGGCCGCAGTACCGCGCCGTAGCCGATCGCGGCGTCGCGGTCGATGCGCAGCAGCGCGGGCAGGCCGACCAGGCTGGTGGCGATGGTGGTGTCGGGGCCGACGTGTGCGCCCAGGAGCCGTAGGTAGGGGCCCATCAGGGGGGATCCGCTGAGGACCCGCAGGGGACTGATGCCGTGCACGAGCACGTCCAGCACCCACAGCCGCAGATAGGTCGCTCCCCACAGCGGATAGCGGCCCGGCCTGATGCCCGCCGCCAGTGGCCGGGCGACGGCGACGGGAACGATCCAGCGCACGGCGACATAGCCGGCCAGCACGGTGAGGGTCGACCACACCGCGCCCCAGCCCGACACCTGGCCGTGGTGGATCGAGTAGGAGAGCGCCACCGGCCCGGTGAGCAGCAGGAGCAGCCCGTACATCGCCACCAGCTGGGCCACCCCGGCACGCGCGATCCGCCTTCGGCCGTGCCGGAGGGGGGCGGGACGGGGCTGTTCCGCCGGGCCGGGAGGGCCGGCCGGGGACCCCAGGTGCGCCGCGAGCTTCCGCACGGTGGGGTTCTCGTACAGGTCACGCAGGGTGGCACCGGCCGCACCGGCCTGGTCGCGCAGCGACGACACGGCACGGGCGGCGAGCAGGGAGTGACCGCCGAGGTCGGTGAAGAAATCGGCCTCGGCCGACAGCTCCGCGGGGGCGATGCCGAGCACCTGTGCCCAGGCGTCACGCACCCTGGTCTCCAGCTCCCCGCGGACCGGCACCACGTGTCCGGTACCGGCGAAGCGATGGCCGGCCGGTGGGGGCAGTCGTCTGCGGTCGGTCTTGCCGCTGGGCATGACCGGCAGTCGGTCGAGGAAGTCCAGGGTCGAGGGCACCATGTAGACGGGCAGCGAGCGGCTCAGGCGCTCGTGCAGCCGGGCGGTGAGATCGCCGTCGGAGACCTCGCGGTCCTCGGCGCGTACGACGTAGGCGGCGAGGAAGCCGTCGCCGTCGCGCGCACTCCTGAGGGCGGTGCCCGCCTGGGCGACCCCGGGGTCCTCCATCAGTACGCTGTCGATCTCCTCCAGTGACACGCGGTACCCGCGGATCTTCACCTCCGCGTCGGCCCGGCCGAGGTACTCGATCTCCCCGTCGGGGGTCATCCTGCCGAGGTCTCCGGTGCGGTACAGCGTGCCGCCTCCGGGTGCGAGGGGGTGTGCGACGAAGCGGTCGGCGGTCAGGTCCGGCCGTCCCACGTAACCGCGGGCGAGGCCGGGGCCGCCCAGGCAGATCTCGCCGACGGCGCCCGGTGGTACGGGGCGTCGCCGCTCGTCGAGGAGGACGGCCGAGTACGTCGGCAGGGGCCGGCCGATGGTGACCGGCCGCCCCGGCAGGAGTTCCTGCCAGGTCGCCGTCACGGTGGCCTCGGTCGGTCCGTACGTGTTGAGCATGCGCCGTCCCGGCCTGCTCCATCGTTCGACGAGTGCGGCGGGGCACGCCTCACCGCCCACCACGATGCTGCGGAGCCGCGGGAGGTCCTGCGGAATCGTCGCCAGCAGCGTCGGTACGCAGTACAGGACGGTTATCCCGTGCAGTTGGAGGAAGTCGGCGAGTTCGGCACCGAGCCGTCCGGGACCGGCCGGTCCGGCGACGAGTGTCGCTCCGGCCGCCCAGGTCGGCCAGATCTCCTCGATGGAGAAGTCGAACGAGATCGACATGCCCTGGTAGACCCGGTCCTGCGGCCGGACACCGTAGACAGGTGCGACGACGCGCAGGAAGTTGCAGATGCTCGACCGGGCGATCTGCACGCCCTTGGGCCTGCCGCTGGACCCGGAGGTATAGATGACGTACGCGAGCGGGTCGTCCTCGCCCCGGTCCTCGGTGGGCGGGCGCGAGGACGGCAACAGACCGAATTCCCCGGCGCACGTGTCGACCTCGACCACCGGGCAGGCCGGGTGCGGCCCCGCCCATGCGGTGCCGGAGGCGAGAGCGGACGTGGTCAGCACCGCGGAGGCGCCCACGTCACGCAGGATGAAGGCGACCCGGTCGGGCGGGGCCGCGGGGTCGATCGGAACGAACGCCGCCTCCGCCTTGCAGATGCCCAGCAGGCACACGTACGTCTCCACGGACTGCGGCAGCAGCAGGGCCACGACACTGCCGGGTCCGATGCCGGTCCGGCGCAGATGGCGGGCGACCTGATTGGCCCGGCGGTCGAGGTCGGCGTAGGTCAGCCGCTGTGCGCCGCATTCGAGCGCGATGGCGGACGGTGTGCGGTCGCAGGCGGCCTCGAAGAACTGGTTCAGCCGGTCCGCGCCGGTCGTTCTCTCCGGTCCGGTGCGTTCACCGGCCGGAGGAACGCGCAGCGCAGTGGTACGGGAGGCCATGAACTCCCCCTAGTCCGATGCGGAAGGTGCTCGGTCACCTCAAGCTTCGGCAACACCGGCTGAGAGGAAGCTGAGTCCGTCCGGCGACGGACGGGCCGCCCGGCCAGCGGTGCCGGCCGGCCGCCGCCCTCCCCCGCCTCGTTCACACGCTCCACGTCCGTCATCCGCGCCACCCCCGGTTCTCGGCCCCGCGGGCGCGTCGTCGCGCGGTCGGGGCGGTCCGGCGCGCACGGCTCCCGGGCCGGTCGTACGCTACGCACCCGGCCCGCGCGGGGTGAAGCCGTTCCCACCGGCGTTTCCCGGCGCGGCCCCACCAGCTCACCCGCGATGTCGAGGCCGCCGATTTGCTTCTCCGGTGCGGAACGTTCACCGGGGTACTTCCACCGATCGGCGGCACGGTTCGGATCATGGGGGTACCGTGTCCGGAACCCGGGCCCGACCTGGCCCTTTCGCCGCACGAGGTGACACACGATGAACGACAACGCGCTCTCCACGACGCATCCGACGAACGCGCATCCCGCCCGCGTCTACAACGTCTGGCTGGGCGGCAAGGACCACTATCCGGTGGATCAGGAGGCGGCCGAGCTGGCCGCTTCGGCAAACCCGACGATCGTGCCGTCGGTCCGGGCCAACCGGGCCTTCCTGGGCCGCGCCGTACGTCACCTCGCGGAGTCCGGCGTCCGGCAGTACCTCGACATCGGTACGGGCATACCCGCCGCCGAGAACACCCACGAGGTGGCCCAGGGGGCCGCCCCCGAGTCGCGGGTCGTCTACGTCGACAACGATCCGATCGTCCTCTCCCACGCGCGGGCGCTGCTGGTCAGCGGCCCCGAGGGGCAGACCGACTATGTGCAGGCCGATGCGCGGGACGTGGACACGATCCTCGACGCGGCTTCCCGCACCCTGGATCTGGACCAGCCGGTGGGCCTGATGCTGGTGGCGATCCTCCAGTACATCAAGGACGTCGAGGACCCGTGGGACATCACCCGTCGGCTGCTGGACCGCCTGGCCCCGGGCAGTCATCTCGTCCTGTCCCATCCGGCCGTGGACGTCACCGCTCCCGAGGTCGCCGCATCCATGCGGATCTACAACGAGCGTGCCGCCAGCCACGCTTCCGCCACGCCGCGCACCCAGGCGGAGGTGCGACGGTTCTTCGACGGCCTGGAGATCCTGGAACCGGGCGTGGTCACCCTGACCCGCTGGCGTCCCGGACCGTCCGACGTCCCGGACGACAGCCTGCCCATGTGGTGCGCCGTCGCCCGCAAGCCCTGACCGGGTGACGTCCCCGGTGCGCCGCCGCCCCGCCGACAGCGCGTCCCCGGGTCGGCGGCACACCGGGCGCGCGCCTGCCGGGAGCCCGTACGGGGTGACGGTTCCGCGTGCCCACCGGCGACCGCGGTCTCAGGACCCCGTGCCGGGCTTCGTCCCCCATACGTAGACGGCGTCGTCGATGGCCAGGAGGTCCCACAGGGCGGCGGCGTCGTGGACGGTGAGGTTGACGCAGCCGGCGGAGCCGCCGCCGTCGAAGAGGTTGCCCGGGTGCCCGTGCAGGGCCTGGCCGCCGTCGAAGAACTGCGAGTACGGCATGGGGGCGTCGTCGTACAGCGAGGAGACGTGGTCCTTGTCGCGCCAGTAGACGGCGTGCCAGCCGGGCCTGGTCTCCTGCGCTTCGCGGCCGGTGCGGATCGGCACCGGGCGGAAGTCGATCCGCTTGCCGGTCTGCACCCACAGCAGTTGGCGGTCCATGTCGACGCAGGTGACGCGGTAGGTGCGGGCCGGGCAGTGCCCGGCGGCGTTCGGGTCGTCGGCGGCCTTCACCGCGAGCATGAAGCGGTAGGTGGCCAGGTCCGGATACCCGTCGGTGCGGGGCACGTGATTCTTCGTCTGGAAGGCGCGGACGGCCTCGCAGTCCGCCTCCGACTGGATCCCGTCGACCGGCAGGCCGAGGTACTCCTCCATCGGCCGCTGGTAGGGGCCGGTCGGTGCGGTGCAGCCGGCGCGGGCCGGGGCGGCGCCGGCGTTCGGGGCGGCGAGCGCCGTGGACACGAGGGCCGCTGCCGCGGAAGCGGCCACGGCACCGGATATGAGGGCAGGGCGCACGACGTGAACCTCCAGGTACACGGGGGGGGAGAGCGTCCCTGCCAGTGAATCAGCGTGCCGGTCCGGCCGCCCAGTTGTGGGTGGCCGAACCGGTGACTGCCCCGGAACCGGGGCGGGTCGTACGCCGGATCACTCGTCCTAGCAGCTCTTGCCCTTGCAGGGCTCACCGCGCTCGTTGGAGAGCGTGACGTCCACTCCGGTGGAGCTGTTGTCCTCGGTCACGTCGTAGAGCCCGGTGACCGGGTTGTCGGGCAGGACATACCCCTCCGGCACCGCCGTCTCCCGCAGGTAGTACGCGCCGAGCGGCAGGTCGTCGAAGGTGCACCGCCCGGCGGTGTCGGTGGCGCAGCCGGGTCCGACCCGGGTGTCGGGGTTGGCTCCCGCGGTCTGCAGCCCGGCGATGCCGTTGGTCTCGCGCCAGGTCTCGAAGACGGCTCCCGCCAGGGGCCGGCCGTTCTTCCGGTCGGTCTTGGTCAGGTGGATGGAGCCGGTCGTGGGCGGTACGGAGCTGCGGGTGTCGCGGGCCACGGCCTCCACGCCGCCCTCCGCGTTGCCGTCGGTGAGGATCAGCGGTCCGAACACATCGGGGGTGGGCAGGTCGTATCCGGCGGGCGCCGAGGTCTCGCGCCAGTAGTAGGTGCCCGTCGTGGTGGTGACGGCGCAGCGCCCGTCGGCGGCGGTGACGCAGGTGGTCACACGGGTGTCGGGGTTCACCCCGTTGGTCTGCAGCCCCGGGATGTCGTTGGTCTCGCGCCACAGTTCGAACCCGGCGCCCGGGAGGGCGTCCCCGCTGTCGGCGTCGGTCTTGAGGACCCGTACCTCGCCGGTGACGGGGGTCGTCCCCGAGCAGTCGGGCAGGTCGCCGTTGAAGGGGTAGGCGTGGAACTCCTGGCCGCCGCCGCCCGCGGCGGGGCTGGTGTGGGTCAGCGAGCCGGTGGTGAAGAAGCGGCCGTTGATGCCGGGCAGGGTCACGGTCGTCATGGACGACTGGTCACCCATCAGGAAGCTGCCCTGCATCTGTCCGGTGCCCTCCAGGTGGACGGAGGCCGCGTCGGGGATGTTCCACAGCAGTCGCTCGCGGTAGGAGTTGAGCGGGTCGGTGCTGTCGTCGATGCCGCCGCTGAAGGTGTTGATGGTGCGATTGGCTCCCAGGATGTTGACCAGGACCGTGGCGTCGGCGGGGATGTTCTCGAAGACGATTCCCTGCTGGCCGCCGCCCGGTGCGGTCAGGTCGAAGTCCACGTTGAAGACCTGGAGCGAGGAGGTCCCGTCGCCGCGGAACACGGTCCGGGTGCCCTCGTTGACCGCCGTGCCCGTGGCGTGCCGGGGCCGCCCGTCGACCCGGGCGTAGCAGCGGCTGGCGGTGGTCAGCTGGTCCCGCAGCGCGGTGTAGGGCTGGGCGGCGTCCGGGTCGTGGACGAGCTGTCCGTTGACCGTTCCGGACTCGGTTCCCGCGTACCGTACGATGCCCTGTTCGCCGATCAGACCGCCGGTGGTGTCCAGGCGCTGGCCGCTCGCGATCGTCACGTTCCCGCCGGTGGTCAGGAAGTCCGACCCGTTGGGCGGCGGCACGCGCGAGCCCACGCCGACGATCCCGAGGTTGTACAGGCCGCTGACGCCCGCTTGCTTGTTCTGGTCGAAGTCGTCGAGCACGACCACGCGGCCCTCGGCCTCGGCCGCCCGGCCCCGCACCAGGAAGTCGTCGCCGACGAAGATGTTGATGGCGTTGTCGCGGCCGGCGATCGGCCCGTTGTTGATTCCGGGGAACGGGTCCGGACAGGAGCCGGGAACGCACGGGCCGAGGCCGCCGGGAAGCGGGGCGGCGTAGGCGGGGACCGTTCCGAGTCCGAGGGCGAAGGCCGGTACGGTCGCCGCCGCCACGGCCAGGGCCGTCCCGGTGACGCCGACTCGGGCGCGCAGCGCACCGAAGTGCTGGGAGATACGTCTCATGAGGGGAATGGTCGGTGCCCGCCCTGCTCCGACCACCCCCATGACACGTGGCAGTGATCGGATCTCGCGACCTATCTCATGCGAACGGCGTACGCGGGCGGGCCTGCGCGGGTGACGGCGGTGTCAAAGCCTGCGCCGCACCCGCTCATGACGGCGCCGCACCCGTCATCGACGGGTGCGGCGCGCGTCGTCCGGCAGTGTCGTCCCACGCGGACGAGCTGCGCGGACGCGGAGGGCCGACGGGTCGGGATCCTAGGCCTTCCGGTCGACGACCTTGTGGTGCGGGGGCTTGTGCGGAGGCTTGTGGTGCGGGGTGCTGCCGACCTCGATGGTGACCTGGGCGGGCAGGCTGACGATCTGGTTGCCCTGCGGGTCGGTACCCGCCGCTACCGCCACGTTGGTGACGGGGCAGGTCTTCTCCCCGTCTCCGCCGCCCTTGGTCTTGCCGGGCTTCTCGCACCGGTCCTTGTCGGCCTGGGCGATCGTGTACGTGCCGTGGCACGTGGTCGTGGCCCCGGGCGCCAGCGTCGTCGCGTCGCAGGTGACGTCGTAGACACGGTCGTCGCTGACGAGCACGGAGCGGAGCTCTGTGCTCCCGGTGTTGGTGACGGTGTAGGAGTACTCCACCTCGTCACCGACGCCGTAGGGCGCGGGCGTCACCACACGCTTCTTCAGGGTGATGTGCGGCGCCCCGACCTGCAGGGTCTGCTGGGTCTCCGGGGAGGTGACGGTGGTGCCGTCCGACGTTCCGGTCGCCGTGGCGGTGTTGGTGACGGATCCGGCCGTGCCGTCCTCGGTGGTGATCGTGTACGTACCGCTGCAGGTGGTCTCGTCTCCCGTGCTCTCCGCGGGGGCGAGGGTCGTGGCGGCACAGGTGATCGGGCTGACGTGGTCATCGTGCACCGCGACGTCGGTCAGCTCCGTGCCGCCCGTGTTCCGGACGTCGTAGGTGAAGGTGACCGTCTGTCCGACCGAGTAGGGGCCGGGCGTCTGCGCCTTCTTCTCCACGACGAGGCCGGCCGGTCGTTCGAGCGGCACGCTCTGGGAGGAGGGCGGCGAGTCGACCGGTGCGCCGTTCGAGGTGCCCCTGGCGATGGCCGTGTTGTCGATGGAACCGTGGGTCACATCGGCGGCCGTGACGGTGTACGTGGCGGTACAGGTGATGGTCCGGCCGGGTGCGAGCGTCGTCGCGGGACAGGACACCGGGCCGGTCTTCGGGTCGTCGACGGTGAGCCCGGTGATGTCCGCCCCACCGGCGTTGGTGACCACGAAGTCGTACGGGACCCTCGATCCCGCCACCAGGTCACCGGGGAGCGGCTGCCTGACCTGCTTGACGAGGTTCAGCGCGGGCAGCGGCTGGTCGCTGCTGACGAGCACGTTGCGGATGAGATGGACATCGGTGAACAGCCCGGTGGACGCCGCGAAACCGAACTTGTACGTGGTCGGCACCGGCTGCGGGGCAGGTGTGCTGAGGACATGGTGGAAGCCGGTCCCGTCGTTGAAGTCGACCGACACGTTCAGCACGGGGCTGGGCGCGGGGGTGAGCTGTACGTGGACCCGGCGGCGCGAGGGTTCGAGCGCGGTCTCGGCCTGCGCGGGGGTCGCTCCGGGGGGCAGCGCGGTCAGCGTCCCCTGCAGGTTTCCGGGGAGCGTCGTGGGCCAGGGCCCGGTGGTGGTGAGGTTGTTGGTGGTGGCGGTGAGGAAGCAGTACCCCTCGGTGCCGTCGCCGGGACCGCGGACCGTGACCATGTTGGCCCCGGGCGCCGGAACGCGGAACTGCGTCCCGGCGGGCGACCGGTCGGCACAGCCGTTCCCGCGGTGCTCCCAGTCGCCGAAGTAGTTCCCCAGGACATCGAGCCCCACACCCAGGTAGCCGCGGTCCACACCGGGCAGGAAGGTGGCGGCGGGGTCGTCGTCGGGGAGCTTCTGCGCGTACCCGAGGCTTCCGCCGAAGGCTCCCGGGTGGGTGAGTGCGCCGTCGCCGTTCACCAGGAAGAACGAGATGCCGTCGGCGGGGGTGGCCGGGGTCGTGCTGCCGTACTGCCACTGGTCGAAGGTGACGTCGAGGCCCTGGTTGGCGGGCAGGGCGTGGTTGTAGAGCACGGCCCCGGACTGGTCGTTGGACGCGTCCGTCAGCCGGAGGTATCCGTGGGGCGCACCGTCCGGGGGTGGCACCGGACCGACGCCCTCCGGGCAGCCGCCCAGCGGGTGGTCCCCCGGCCCCGGTGCGGCGGCCGCCGGGGCGCCCGTGAGACAGGCCGACCCGACGCCGGTGAACTCCGACGCCGTGGCCTGCGTGAATGTCTCATCGAGCAGCGGGGAGCCCGCGGCGCGCGGCTGCGCCTGGACGCTGCTGTCGAATGCCAGAGGCATGACGCCGGCGCCGACGGCGACGGTCAGCGCCGCCGCGGCCAGCCGGGCGGTCCGGGTCCGCGCCTCTCCGGAGTGCCATGGATGCAGTCTTCGCTTCATTCCCCCATCTACGGGCATCGCTCCGTGTCATCGGCGCCATGACAAGCCGTGAGTGCGTCCGATGGCCGTGTGCCAGACCCCGATCGGCGGTGCCGACTCGACGGCGGGGGCGGCCGTCCGTGGGAAGGAGCGGAGGTCAGCTGTCCGTTCGGCGCCGGGTCACCGTCACCCGCTGACCGCCGTGCACCGTACCGGTGTTGATGTTTCCGTGCGGGGCCCTGTTCGTCACCCGGATGCCCCCGGACGGGTCACGCCTTCCCCCTTCTTCCGGGGCACCGTCCGTGTCCCGGCCCTCGTGTGCGGCGTCGCCGGGCGTGTGCGGGCCGGGCAGTGGGCCGGAGGGCAGCGGCACGTGGATCCAGGCGCGCTGGGCGAACTGCTTGCCCTCGACCGTCGCCGGTACCTCGATGAAGTGGTCCGGATGGCGTCCCGTGTACCCACTGGCGACCGCGTCCTGGTAGCAGCGGTCCGAGAGGATGGCCGCCACCTGGGTGACGTTCTCCCTGGAGGAGGCCAACACGGCCTTGACCGGGCGGGAGTCGAGCAGCCGGTGGGTGTCGTTGCGTGCCGTTCCGTTGCCGCCGAACGCGTCGCCGGTGTCCGGCAGCGGACCGATGTGCAGGCTGACGCGGAGCCTGATCGGCAGGGCTCCGAGCGCGTGGATGTTGAACTCGGTCAGTACCTCCTGAAGCGTGAACAGCCAGGGATGGATGACGAAGGGCATCAACGACGGGTCGAATCCGAGGACGTATCCGTCACCGGTGGAGGCGGGGAACCTGCGGTCGTTCCACAGCTCGGCCAGTCCCGCCCGGTCCAGTGAGGTCCTGATCAGGTCGGGCACCGTACGGCTGACGACCTCGTGCTCGATGGCGGGGAGGCCGGTGAAGTCCTTGGCGTCCACGGCGATGATCCCCCGGGACGGGGGCAGCGGGCGGCTGCGGGTGTAGGGGGCCGCGGTGGCCCGGGGCAGTCCGTTTTCCTGTTCGTGCATCGTGACTCCTCTGCGCGGCCCCGTCCGGGCGTGTGCCGGCCGGACGGGGACGGGGGTGGTGCGTCTTCTCGGCGCCCTGTGAGCGTCACAGGGCTCGGGGGAGCCTTCCGCCCCCGCAGTGCGGAAGACCGGTGATCCACGCCATATCTCCGGTCACACGGTGGCCCGACGACCGGCCAGGCGACGCAGGTACGTCGCGTCGAGCACTTCGATGCGCGTCCTTCCGAACCGCACGCGATGGGATCCGAACCGTTCCAACGCCTCACTGATGGAATTCCGGCCGACCCCGAGATGCTGCGCCAACTCCACTCTGGTGAGGGAAAGGGAGTGCGCTCCGGAGATCTCGGTCAGATGGAGGAGTGCCGCCGCGAGCCGCTGGTCGATGTCGCCTTCGCACGCCTCGGTCTGCTCGCGCAGTCGGCTGTGCGCATGCCGGGCCAGCTGAGGTGCCAGGTCGTGCCGTTCGACGAAGTCCTGGAATGCGTCCGCGGGGATCACGGCCACTTCACACCTGCTAACGGCCAGGACATGGGCAAGCCGCCCTCCGCCGTCCTGTACCGCCACTTCGCCCAGCACCTCCCCCGGCCCGCGGAAGGCGAGCAGCCGGTCCCTGCCTTCGAGATCTCCGCGCACCACCTTGACGACGCCACGGATCAGCGCAAGGACGCACTTCCCGGACTCCCCCTGGCGTAAGAGGACCGCGCCCGCCGGACGCGACCATCGCGGGAAGCCCGCCAGGCCTTCCCATGCCGATTCCGGTACGAGCTCACGCAGCACACGTGCCGGCGAAATGCGAGTCAGTTCGCTCATGCGATCACGCTAGACGACTTCCGTTCCACTCCGGTGCGGAATGAAGAGTTCCTCTTCTCTCCGAATCGCCGAATCCGCCACCACAAAAGAACGCCCCCCTTTTTTCGCCCCGGATTACCCGTGACATTCCGGACTTTATTTGCCGCACAAAGCCAATCACCCCTCACTTCGGGGCACGCAACCGCCCCCGAAAGATCGAATGTTCGGAATGTGACGGCCGACATATCTCTTCTGCACTGCCGGAGCGGTGGCCGGTCCGGCGGCACGGAATTCTCGAATCGCCAAGGAAAACGCCGGCGGCCATTCGGCCCGCCCGGCCCACTCCCGGAGGAGCCATGCGAGAACACGACAAGAACGTGGGCGGCGCCCCTCGTACGCGGCGAGCCGAGGTGCCCGCGGACTTCGGCATCACCCACCCGCTGCCCGGCCGGACCTGCGAGCCGGAGCGGGACACCCGCGGCGAGGAAGCGGTCCTCGACGCGCTGCTCGGCGCGGGATACACGCCCGCCCCCGAGGAGCTCGGCCGGCTGAACCATCTACTCCGCTCCCTGCGGCGTGCCGGGTCCACCGCCGACGAGCCGGTGGCGCCCGCACGGTCGTACACCGCGCTGAACGCCCCGCGAGGCATCATCAACACCGGTCTCGTCCACGGCGGACAGCACGTCACCGACATCGCGGCCTCCGGTGACCGCGCCCGGGGAGCCGACGATGACCACTGACACCGGCTCCGTCGACGGTGCCCTCCGGGCCGTGCTCCCCGAGCTGGACAGGAACCGGCAGATGGTGGTGCTGGCCCCCCACGGCACGGTCAACACCGGTGTGGTGCAGGGCGACCAGCGGAATGTGTCCGGCTTCCCGGAGACGGCCGACGGTCCCGTGGCACCGGTGCGTCAGGGGCCCGTGCGGGCGAAGGACTTCCGGCTCGCCCGGCGCCGCTTCGTCCCGCCCCCGGCCTTCGAGGCGGGTCTCGCCGCGCTCGAATCGGGCATCCTCTTCCTGATCGGTGAGCCGGGTACGGGCCGGCTGACACTGGCGCTCAATCTGCTGGCCCATCGATGCGCGGACCCCGCACTCGTCCAGGTCGACGGAGCGGTGGACCTGACGCGCTGGCGTCCCCGGCCGCGCGGGGTGCACGGCTACCTGGTCATGGAGCCGGGCGACCCGTTCGCGCTCAGGCCCTGGGACCTGGCCAATCTGGAAGCCGCCCTGGCGGAAGCCGAAGCGCGCCTGGTCATCGTGGTTCCGGAGGTGCCGGGCCTGACCCGGTTCCTGGAGCGGGACTTCGGTGCCCAGGTCGTACGCCACCGGCCGTCCGACCCGGCCGAGGTCTTCGCCGCCCATGTCGCGGACATCCGCCCCGACGCGCGCGACCGTGCCCGCCTGCTGGAGTCGCTCGGGCCGGACTTCCTGCCCGCGCTCCTGCCCCCGGGGCTGCCGCCCGGGTACGCGGCGCGGGCGGCGGAAGCCGTGTGCCGGCCCGGTGCCGGGGGCGAGATCCGCCGTGCCGAGGTGCTGTCCGGCCTCGCCCAGGCGGAGGCCCAGGAGCTCCTGGGCCGGGCGGAGCGCGATCCGGAGCTGCTGACCCACCTGTTCTCGGTCTGCGTGTACGGAGGCCTGGACCGCGGCACCGTCGTCGACAGGGCCGCGGATCTGGCAGCCCTGTCAGGTCCGGAGCCGGAACCGGGGTCCGCGGGGCGCGGCCTCCGGGAGCCGCCGGCCCACCAGGGGTTGGGCCTCGTCCGGCAACGCCCCCTCGGGGACGTCCTGCGCGGCATCGGAGCACGCCGCGTACCCGGCGACGGCGGCGGGCCGGGGACCGTCGCGTTCCTCTGGCCGGGGGTCGGGGAGTCCGTGTGGGACGTGGTGTGTCGGGAGCACATCGATCTGCTGCCGCTCCTGCACCACTGGCTGGGCCGGACCGGAACCACCCCGGAGGAGATCGAACGGGCCGGCCGGGCGATGGCGGGGATGGCCGTGCGCACCGCAGGACGCACCCTCGGACTCGTCCGGGAGCTCGCCCTCTCCGGCGGCCTCGCGGCCTTCGAGGCCGCTGCCCGGTCGTTGGGAACGGCGGCGCTCGATCCCGTGGTCACCCATCGGGTCCACGACCTGCTCCAGGAGTGGAGCGAGGCGCCCGAAACGGTGTTGCGCACCGCCGTCGCGTACGCCTGCCGCTCCGACCCGGGCGGGGTCGAGGCGGACACCGCACTGGCGTTGCTGCACGGTGTCGCGAACAGGGGAGGCGACGGCCCCGAGGACACCTCGGTGGCCCTGGCCGTCGCGGAGACGCTGATGCAGCGCTTCGCGGCGGGGGACCCGGACACCAGGGAGACGATCACACACCGCCTGGTCGACTGGGCACGGGCCGAGGACACCGCGGGCCTGGTGGCCGCCCTCACGTTCCCCGTCCTGGTCGACTTCGACCGCGCCTGGTTCAGCGACCGGATGCTCGCCGGTCCGAGGACGGCCGCGGACATCGTGGAGCTGGTCCGGCGGACGCTCAACGAGGCCGCGTCGTACCCGTCGATGCGGGACGCGCTGCTCGCCTGGTGCCACGGTCCGGACGAGGCGTCGCGACCGGACCGGGCCGTGGAGGAGTTGTTCGCCCGGCTCGTCGATTCCCGGGAGCACGGCTTCCTGCGCCTGCTCCTGCTGATCGAGCGGGGCGGCGACGCCATGCCCGGCAAGGCCCTCGCGGAGCGCTGCCTCGCCGAGTGGCGCAGCAGGAACCAGCCCCAGCAGACCGATTGATCAGGAGGACGACCATGACATCACCCCTTGGACCCGGACTGTTCGACTCCATCGAGCGGGAGTTCACGGACCGGGCACCGGCACCCGGGCTCCGGCTCGACGACGGCTCCGGCACGGCGGGAGCCCCGCTCTCCCCGGCCGAGGCACGCCCCGTCCTGTACGACCGCTCGGCGGACCCCGCCGTGCGAACCACCCTGTGGCGGCAGGCCGTTGCGCTGGCGCAGGCCGATACGGACCGGTCCGGCTGGCCGCTCTGCGTGGTGTGGCTGGCCCTGCCCGGACTGCGCCGCACCGTGTTCCGGATCTCGGACCGGTTCGGCACCCCTCGCGAGGACGTCGAGGCCGAGCTGGCCACGGCCTGCCTCGAAGCGCTGCGCGCGATGGGGCCCGAGACCGCCGAGCCCGGGTCCGTACTGCTGCGCTCCGCGTGCACCCGGGCGTGGAACACGGCACGCCGCGCCCGCGCCGAGACGGCGGTGGAGGACATCGACGCGGTCGCCGGGGCGCGCCAGGGGACGGGCGGCCGCTGGCAGGTGGAGTTCGAGCGTGCCGAACGGCCGGCGGGCCTCGCCGCACCCCTGCGGATCACCGTTCCGGCCGACCGGGCCGAGGGCGTACGGGTCGGGGCCCTGGCCCAGGAGTGGGGCCTGGTCGACACCGTCGGCGACACCCGCCGCCTGCGGCGCGGGCGCCAGGTCGGAACCCTGTCCCTGCGCAGCCCGGGGAGGCGCGGATGAGCGAGCGTGACCAGACACCCCTGACCTTCCGCGAGATCTTCGACCTTCCGGTGAGCGTGGACCTGAGAACGGCGGCCCGCGCCTTCGGGATGTGCATGAGTACCGCGTACCGGCTGGTCGGCAACGGGACCTTCCCGTGCGAGACCGTCCGCGTCGGCCACCGCCACCGGATTGCCACGGTGAACCTGATGCGGGCCCTGGGCATCGACGAGAGGCCCGTCTACGCCGACGACATCGCGGACGGCGTGGCACTGACGCTCTTCGACTGAGGCGTCCGCACCGGGCCGGCCGGTTCCGGCCGGCCGGCCCTCGGCATTCCGGCAGTTCGACGCCCCCTGATCCCGGCAGTTCGACAGCCCCCGATTCAACGGCAGTTCAACAGCCCCTGATTCCGGCAGTTCAACCATCCCTGGAGGACCTCCACCATGCCCATCTGCTTCGCGATCGGCCCGAACGGCGACGCCCCTGCCGCCGCCGACGGCCCGGCCCACGACATCGAACAGCGCTCCACCGTCTTCTACGAGGAGGTCGTGCGACCCGTCTGCGAACGGCTCGGCATGACCTTGGTCCGGGCCGAATACGAGTCCGGCGCGGGCCCGTTGTCCGACCGCTCGATCCGCCATCTCATCGACGACGACCTCGTCATCGCCGACCTCACCCGGGTCGGCCCCGAGGTCGTCTACGGCCTCGGTGTCCGGCACACCACGGGACGCCGCACCGTGCACCTCTGCGAGGCCGGCACCGCGCCCTTCGCGGCGGGCGTACTCCCGACCATCGAGTACCCGGCACTGCCGCTCGGCTCGGCCGAGGCACGGCAGGCGCTGATGACGACTCTCTCGGAGGGACCCCTCGGGGAAGGGCTTCTCGGGGGAGGGCCCCTCGGGGGAAGTCCCCTGCTGCCGGCCGCGCGTGTGCCACTCCCCGGCGCGGCGGGCGGTGAAGACCCGGCCACGGCCCTGGCCCCCGCCTCGGCCTCGGCGGAGGAGGACGATCCCGGGCTCTGGGACCGGGTGGTCGCCGCCGAGACCGCGATGGAGGCGATCGTGGACGACATGGCCGAGGTGGACGCGGCGCTCGTGGATCTCGCGGCCATGGGCGAGTTGCTCAACGAGGACATGGTCCGGGCCGGTCTGCCGGGAACCCCGATGAGTGCCCGGATGGCCGTGCTCAACCGCTTCGCCAAGGCCATCGAGGGCCCTGCCGACGAACTGGAGGCGGCATCGGGGCGCTTCGTCGAGCGGATGAGGATCACCGCCGACGCCCTGAGCGCGTTCCTTCAGTGGGCTCGCGTCACTCCTCGCGAGGAGTGGCCCGACGAGGTGGACGAACTGCTCGGCCAGGTCATCGGGATGGCCCGGGACGTACGGGAGTCGGCGGCCGACGTGCAGGGGGTCGAGCCCGTGATCGAGATGCTCGGCATGGCCAGTCGACGGCTGCGCAGGCCGAGCCGGAAGATCGGCGCCTCCCTCCGGGCCATGTTCACGAGCCTGGCCATGTTCGACGAGTGGGAGAGCACGGCCCGTGAGCTGAAGCGGAGCTGAACGGTTCGCGCGGACCGGCCGCCGGAACCACATTCACGGTCCGGCGGCCGGTCCGCGCGTCCGGCTCCCGTCTCGCTCCCGGGCGGGAACCCCGGGAGAACCGGCCGGCCCTCGTCTGCGTGCGGCCCGGGGCCCCGGTGAAGGCGGTTCGAGCAGGTCGAGTGGGTCGGGCAGGGACCAGTACAGCACGGCGTCCCCGGCGTGCGGACCGGAGATCGATCGAGCGGATTCGCCACGAGGGGTAGGCCCGCACAGCACTCTTGCTATACGTTCCGTCTAACAGCTTGCTAGACGTGGCGTCTAACAAGCGAGGAAGGCGCTCGGCAGCCAGGGATCCCATCGAGCGGGCACACCAGGGGATCGCGGCCGGCCGGCGTCGAGTCGATCTGTCGAATCGAGGAGCCGCACCATGGCAAGCAGCACCGTTCGGCCGGAGGACCAGGACCGGATCGACGAGCACGACGTCGCCCGGCGACTGCTCGACTCGTCGGCGAAGCTGTCGTACGACCCGGTCACCGAGGTGGACTGGGACACCCCGCTGGACAAGGACTTCCACGGCGCGAGCCCCGAGTGGAGCACGCTCTACGGCACGGCGTACTGGAACGAGCTGACCGATGCCCAGCGCAAGGAGCTGACGCGACAGGAGGCCGCTTCGGTGGCCAGCACCGGCATCTGGTTCGAGATGATCCTTCAGCAGATGGTGCTGCGCGACATCTACACGACGGACGCGACCGATCCGCGGTTCCAGTGGGCCCTCACCGAGATAGCCGACGAGTGCCGGCACTCCATCATGTTCGCCCGCGGGGCGGCGAAGCTGGGCGCCCCGGCGTATCGGCCGCGCCGCGCGGTGGTAGAGCTGGGCAGGGCGTTCAAGACCCTCGCCTTCGGCGAGGCGGCGTACGCGGCGATCCTGGTCGCCGAGGAAGTGCTCGACGTCATGCAGCGGGACTGGATGCGGGACGAGCGGGTCGCGCCCTTCGTACGCACCATCAACAACATTCATGTCGTCGAGGAGTCACGGCACATGAAGTTCGCCCGCGACGAGACCCGCAAGCGGCTCCGGAACGCGGGCCCGCTGCGCCGACAGATCAACGCGTTCGTGATCGCCGTCGCGTCCTACTACATCGTCACCAGCATGGTGAACCGGGAGGTCTACGCGAACGCCGGTCTCGACACCCGGCGGGCACTCGCCGAGGCCGCTGCGAACGAGCACCACAAGTCCCTCATGCGGTCCAGCTGTTCGGGCCTGATGGAGTTCCTGGCCTCGGCCCGCCTCCTCACCAGGCCCGCACTGGCCCTCTACAAGCGCGCCCACCTGATCTGATCCGAGCCGAGCGACCCGAGCTGACGAGATGACCTACGCCATCACCCAGACCTGCTGCAACGACGCCACCTGTGTCGCCGTATGCCCCGTCAACTGCATCCACCCGACACCGCAGGAGCGGGCGTTCGGCAGCACGGAGATGCTGTACGTCGACCCGAGGTCCTGCATCGACTGCGGCGCCTGCGCCGATGCCTGCCCGGTCGACGCCGTCTTCCCGGTGGACGCCCTGCCGGCCGCGCAGCAGGAGTACGCCGCGATCAACGCGGCGCACTTCGCCGGGCAGGAGCCCGAACAGGGCGACACGGGACCGAACTTCCACCGGTGGAGCGCGCCGTCGTTCGAGCGCGGCCTCCCCTCCGACTTCGCACCGATCCGCGTCGCGGTCGTCGGCACGGGCCCGGCCGGCATGTACGCCGCCGAGGATCTGCTGCTGCACACCAACGCCGAGGTGACACTGGTCGACCGGCTGCCGGTGGCGGGTGGGCTCGTCCGGTACGGCGTGGCGCCCGACCACCCCGCGACCAAGAAGGTGGGCGACACCTTCGCACGCTTCCACACCCACCCCCGGGTACGGATGCACCTGGGGGTCGAGATCGGCAAGGACATCACCGCGGCGGAGCTCGCCGCCCACCACGACGCGGTGATCTACGCGGTGGGCGCCTCCACCGACCGCCGCATCGGCATCCCGGGCGAGGACCTGCCGGGCAGCATCTCGGCGACCTCGTTCGTCGCCTGGTACAACGCCCACCCCGAGGTCGCGCCGGACGCCGTCGGCCTCTCCTCGGAGCGGGTGGTGGTGGCGGGCAACGGGAACGTCGCCCTCGACGTCGCCCGCATCCTGGTCGCGGACCCGTCGGCCCTGGCCGGTACGGACATCGCGGATCACGCACTCGCGGCCCTGCGCGCCTCGAAGGTGCGCGAGGTGGTCCTGCTCGGCCGACGCGGCCCGGAGCATGCGGCGTACAGCGCCGCCGAGCTGCTCGCCCTCAACCATCTGCCGGGCGTGGACCTGGTCGTCGACGACCGCGATCCGCGGACCGGCGCGACGATCGACGGCTCCACCGAGAACGGGAAGGCCGCCCTGCTGCGGGGCCTGGCGCGCGAGACGGTGGACTGGCCGCGCCCACCGGCGCCGGGACGCCGCATCGTCTTCCGGTTCCACTCGGCTCCCGTCCGGGTGCTCGGCGACGACACCGTGCGGGCCGTGCGCGTGACCGGGAACCAGGGCGAGCTGGACCTTCCGGCCGGCACCCTGCTGCGGGCGGTCGGCTATCGCGGCCTCCCCGTCCCGGGGCTGCCCTTCGACGAGGCGACCGGCACCGTCCCGCACCGGGGCGGTCGTGTGACGGGGCTGCCGGGGACGTATGTCGTCGGCTGGATCAAGCGCGGGCCCTCCGGCGGCATCGGGGCCAATCGCGCCTGCGCGGCCGAGACCGTCGGCACACTCCTGGACGATGCCGTCGCGGGCGCCCTGCCCGCACCGGCGCCCGCGCCCAAGGCGTTCCACCGCCTGGTCCGGAGCCGTAGCCGCCATGTCGTCGACGCCAGGGGACTGGCCGCGATCGACCGGGCCGAGCTGGCACGCGGCCGCGACGGCGGACGCCCTCGGGTCAAGTTCGGCACGGTGCCGGAGATGGTCGCGGCGGCGAAGGGCGGCCGCTGGAGGCCGTCGAGCTGACAGCCCGGACGGGGCCTGCCCGGCCCCGTCCGCCGGGCTCGCCCCCACCCTCCCCGCGATACGTTCATGATCGCTTCACCCGGAAGTCGACCGGGCCGCACCGCGGCCTGGCACGTGCCCTCTAGCGTCTCTGGTTCAGACCGGTTATCCATCCGTTATGCAACCAGGCCGGGAAGCCCGCAGGGACTTCCCGGGCCGGAGAACAGGGACCCCCGTGAGACTCACCCCTCTCGTGATCGCCGCGACGTCCGTCGCACTGGTCGCCCCGACCGCCGCACAGGCTCACTCCCCCGCCACACGCACCCCGGCCGCACCCGGCGTCAGCGTCCCGGGCGGGCGGTACGAGCACGCGGTCGAGCTGAAGTTCCGGGCCGAGCGCGGAACCACCGTCCGTTACACGCTGGACGGGACGACCCCGACCCGCGACAGCCACGTCTACTCCCCCGGCCGTCCGCTGCGGATCAAGAAGGACACCAATGTCACCGCGGCGGCCTTCCGGGGCGACCGGAGCAGCGTCCCGGTCGCCCGCGGCTATCTGATCAAGTCGCGGGAGAAGCCACTCGCCCGGCTCGTCGTGATGTCCGATGTGCATGTCGGCAGCCACGCCACCGCCGACAAGAAGTACGAGAGCTTCTTCGACACCATCGGGTCGATCTTCCCCCGGCCCGACGCGATCCTGTCCAACGGCGACATGATCAACGACAACGGTGACGGCAAGGGACCCGATCACCGGATCGTCTCCGAGATCTTCCGGACGGAACTGGCCCGCAAGGGCATGACGGGCACGCAGCTGCTGATCTCCAACGGCAACCACGACGCGAGCCTCGCGGCGATACGGGCCGGCTACCCCAGGGCCTGGTTCCCCGACTCGGGCGGCGGCTACTACGAGTCCGACGTGAAGGGCCTGCACGTCCTCACGGTCAACACCGAGACGTACGACTCCGACACGGCCCAGCGCACCTGGCTCAAGAAGCGGCTCGCCGAGATCACCGCCGACCGGACCTACAAGGGCAAGCCGGTCCTGGTCCAGGGCCACCGGCCCACCACCGGTACGACGATGGACGGCCAGCAGGCCTCCAACCCCCGGCTCGCCGAGGATCTGAGCGCCTTCCCGCAGGCCATCCTCTTCTCCGGCCACTCGCACCTGAACATCAACGACGACCGCTCGATCCACCAGCGGGACTTCACCTCGGTCAACGACGGCTCGATGTCGTACGTCGAGGTCGACCACGGCTACCAGGCGGTCACCGAGGACGGTCTGGCCGACCGCTTCGAGACGCCCACCGCGCAGGCGCTCTTCGTCGAGGTCTACAAGGACCGTACGGAGATCGCGCGGGTCAACATGGCCGCGGACAAGCACGACATCTACACCGGCGGCCAGTGGTCGGCGAACTGGCAGCCGCCCTACGCCAGCGCGGGCACCCTCGCCGGTTCCACCTGGACCGTCCGGCTGAAGGGGTCGACGAGCCGGCAGATCAAGGACAACTTCCGCTACACGGACACCGCGCGCAACACCGTGGCGCCGAGGTTCACCACGCGCAGGCCGCTGTCCCCCGTGCGTGACGCCGAGGGCGGCACGGCGCTGCGGATCGCGCAGGCCGAGGACGACCAGATGATCCACCACTACGACGTCGACATCACCGACGCCACCACCGGCGCCTCGGTCGTCTCGTCCAAGGTCCTCTCGGACTTCACCTTCACGCCCCGCCCGAACACCCTCGACATCCCGGTGCCGGGCGCGGTCCGTGGCGGCCGGTACGTGGCACGCGTCGTCGCCGTGGACGCGTACGGGAACGCCTCCCCGGCCGCGTCCCTGACCTTCCGGAAGTAGGGCTTCCAGGACCGGACGGCTCCCTCCCCCGGGTGCCGCCCGGTCCCGGTCCTGCCGGGCGGTCAGGTCGCGTCGGGATCGACCGCGACGCGTCCCCTGGCACGCCTGCCGACCACGGCGGCCGCCGCGACGGCACTGCCCGCGAAGGCCAGGGCGACCATCCACGGCTGGTTGAAGGCATGCCGGGTGGCGTGGTCGACGGAGTAACGGCCCGGCCCGGTCAGGCCGATCGCGGCGGCGGTGAAGCCGAGGAACGCCGGGTACTCGTAACCGCCGCCCTGCGCGAAGAATCCGGCCGGCGCGTGCACGGCCACGGCGCCCGCCATCGCCCCGGCCGCGGCCGCACCGGCCGCCGGGGTGGCGAGGCCGAGGGCCAGCAGCACTCCGCCGCCCGCCTCACCGAGCCCCGCGGCGACCGCGCTGTGCTTCGGCGGGTGGAAGCCCATCGCCTCCATCGCGGCGGTGGTTCCTTCGATGCCCCCGCCGCCGAACCAGCCGGCCAGCTTCTGGGTGCCGTGCGCGGCCAGTACCGCGCCGGTACCGACACGCAGGACGAGCAGGCCGAGGTCACGCCGGTCGAAGCAGGCCATGGGTGTCTCCGCAGGGGTTCGGGGGCGGGCGGGACGAGCGGGCGGCACCTGCTCCATGCCGGGCGGATGCCACGCTTCCACTCTCCGTGGCGCGGGGCGCCGACGAGGCCCGGTGTTAGGCCGTCCGGGGGACGACCCCGTTCGCGGCACTGAGACCCACGCCATTATGCAACTTGTTGCACAATGGCGTTCCGGTGGTCTACAACTGGCGCAACCGACACTGCGCGAGGAGCCGCCGCATGAGCCCGTACCCGCATCTGCTGAGCCCGCTCGACCTGGGCTTCACCACGCTTCCCAACCGTGTGCTGATGGGCTCGATGCACATAGGTCTCGAAGAGGTCGAGCACGGCTTCGAGCGGATGGCCGCCTTCTACGCGGAGCGTGCCCGGGGCGGCGTCGGCCTGATGGTCACCGGCGGCATCGCCCCCAACGCCCGCGCCTGCTCCCTGCCCGGCGGTGCCAAGATGACCACCGAGGCGGAGGCCGAGCAGCACGCACGGGTCACCGCGGCCGTCCACGCGGCGGGCGGCCGGATCGCCATGCAGATCCTGCATTTCGGCCGCTACGCGCACCACCCCGATCTGGTGGCACCGAGCGCGATCCAGGCGCCGATCAGCGCCTTCACCCCGCACGCCCTCACCGACGACGAGGTCGAGGAGACCATCGAGGACTTCGTCAGGGCGGCCGGACTCGCACGCCGTGCCGGGTACGACGGGGTCGAGATTATGGGCTCCGAGGGCTACCTCATCAATGAGTTCATCGCCGCCGCCACCAATCACCGCACCGACCGCTGGGGCGGCTCGTACGAGAACCGCGTCCGGTTCCCGGTCGAGATCGTGCGCCGGGTCCGTGAGCGGGTCGGCCCGGACTTCATCCTGATCTACCGGCTGTCGATGCTGGACCTGGTGCCGGGCGGTTCCTCGCTGGAGGAGGTCGTGCGGCTCGCCCGCGCGATCGAGTCGGCCGGTGCGACGATCATCAACACGGGGATCGGCTGGCACGAGGCCCGGATCCCCACCATCGCCACCTCGGTGCCGCGTGGCGCCTACACCTGGGTCACGGAGAAGGTGCGGGGAGCGGTCTCCGTACCGCTGGTGACGAGCAACCGCATCAACACGCCCGAGGTCGCCGAGGAGATCCTCGCCTCGGGCCGGGCGGACATGGTGTCGATGGCCCGCCCGTTCCTCGCCGACCCCGACTTCGTCACCAAGGCGGCCGAGGGCCGCGCCGACGCGATCAACACCTGCATCGGCTGCAACCAGGCCTGCCTGGACCACATCTTCAGCGGCAAGGTCACCTCATGCCTGGTCAATCCGCGCGCCTGTCACGAGACCGAGCTCACCCTGTCGCCGACCCGCACCGTGAAGCGGGTGGCGGTCGTGGGCGCCGGGCCCGCCGGACTCGCGTGCGCCGTCTCGGCGTCCGAGCGCGGGCACGAGGTGACGCTGTTCGACGCGGCCGAGGAGATCGGCGGCCAGTTGAACGTGGCGCGCAGGGTCCCCGGCAAGGAGGAGTTCGACGAGACGCTGCGCTACTTCCGTACCCGGCTCCGGGAGGAGAAGGTCGAGCTGCGGCTCGGTACGCGGGTCACGGCCGGTGCGCTCGACGGTTTCGACGAGGTCGTCCTCGCCACCGGGGTCACCCCGCGCTCCCCCGCGATCCCGGGCCAGGACCACCCCAGCGTGGTCGGGTACCTCGACGTCCTGCGCGACGGGGCACGGGTCGGCGAACGGGTCGCGATCATCGGGGCGGGCGGAATCGGCTTCGACGTCGCCGAGTTCCTCACCGACCCGGGCGACGCGGCGAGCCGCGACCCCGAGGTGTTCTTCCGGCAGTGGGGCGTCGACACCGACTACCGCGACCGCGGCGGGCTGCGCGCCCCGGAGCGCCAGAAGGCCCCCCGTACCCTCCATCTGATCCAGCGCAGGAGCGGCAAGGTCGGCGCGGGCCTGGGGAAGACGACCGGCTGGATCCACCGCACCGAGCTGCGGCACCGGGGCGTCACGACGATCGCGGGCGCCGCCTACGACCGGATCGACGACGACGGCCTGCACCTCACCGTCGACGGCGAACAGCACCTCCTGCCCGTCGACACGATCGTGCTCTGCGCGGGCCAGGAGCCCCGCCGGGACCTGTACGAGGAGCTGCTCGCCGCCGGACGGACGGCCCATCTCGTCGGCGGCGCCGACGTGGCGGCCGAACTGGACGCCAAGCGGGCGATCCGCCAGGGCACGGAGCTCGCGGCTTCGCTGTGACGTACGGGCCCGGTGGCACGGGAGGCCGCCCCGCGCCACCGGGCCGCGGCCGACCGTCCCTAGGATGCACCCCATGTCACTCCCCCATGCGATTCTCACCGCCCTGCTGGAGAAGCCGTCGTCGGGGCTGGAGCTGACCCGCAGGTTCGACCGGTCGATCGGCTACTTCTGGTCCGCCACGCACCAGCAGATCTACCGGGAGCTCGGGAAGCTGGAGCAGGCCGGACAGATCCGCGCACTGCCGTCGGCACAGCCCGCCCGTGGGCAGAAGAAGGAGTACGAGGTGCTGCCGGCCGGCCGCGAGGCGCTCGCCGCCTGGGTGGCCCGCCCGGAGGATCCCAAGCAGGTCCGGGATCCGCTGCTGCTGCGGATGCGGGCGGCGGCGGTCGTCGGGGCACCCGGTCTGGACGCGGAACTCCGCCGCCACCTGGGGCTGCATCGTCGGCAGCTGGCGGAGTATCTGGAGATCGAGGAGCGGGACTTCCCGCCCGGACGCGACTCCGAGGAGGACCGGCTGCGCCATCTGGTCCTGCGCGGCGGCATCGATCTGGAGAACTTCTGGATCGGCTGGCTGACCCGGGCGCTGGACGAGGACCGGGAACCGGGCCCGACTCCCGGCTGAGCACGGCCCGGAGGGGGCGTGCTCGGCCCGCTGCGGTCCGGTGGGACCTACAGACCGAGGCACGCCGCTTGCCGCTACGGTCCGCCCACCGGCGCCCGGTCGAGTTCGGCCCGCAGCACCGGGCCGCCCATCGGCCCCGGGCTCCCGATCACCACGCGCGACGGCGCTCCGCCCGTCGGTTCGGCGGCCGCCACGGCCCCGTCGCCGACGGCCCCGGTCCGCGCCTGGGCGCGGCTGAGCAGAATCACACCGCGTACCGCGGCCGCCGTTCCGAGCAGGGCCAGGAGCAGACTGACCGTCCCGCCCTGGAGGCGTTCGCCGAGCAGCGCCAGGCCGATGGCCGCCGCCGCCACCGGATTGGCGAGCGTGACGACCGCCAGCGGTGCGCCCAGGCCGCCCCGGTAGGCGGTCTGGGAGAGCAGCAGCCCGCCCGTCGCGAAGGCGGAGACCAGCAGCGCGACGACGACCAGACGCCAGCTGAGCAGCGGACCTGTGTGGTCGGTGACCGAGACGGTCAGGGTCTGGGTGAGTGCTGAGGCGACGCCGGACGTGATGCCGGACGCGGCGGCGTGCCGCAGCCCGGGGCGCGCTCCGGGCCTGCTCAGTCCGGCGACGACCGCCATGGTTCCGGCGCCGACGGCCAGGGCCTCGGGCAGGGTGAGCGTCTCGCTCGGGGCGCTGCCGCCCGCGGTCAGCAGCAGGGCGCCGAGGCCGAGCAGGGTGAGGATCGTGCCGCGCCATTCGATCCTGGTGACCCGCCGTCCGGCGGCGCGGGCACCCAGCGGGACGGCGGCGACCAGGGTGAGGGCGCCGAGCGGCTGGACGAGGGTGAGCGGGCCGTACTTGAGGGCGGCGACGTGGAGCAGCGCGCCCCCGGCGTTCAGGGCGACCGCCGACCACCAGGCGCCCCGCCCGAGCAGCCGCAGCACCCCGGTGCCCGGTTCGGTCCGCCCGGCGAGCCGGGACTGTGCCACCGCGGCCGACGCGTAGGCGGCGGCGGAGACCAGGGACAGCGCGACAGCTGTCACGGTGGCGTTCATCGCCGCGCTCCGGTCGAGGCGTAGGGGGCCGCGGAGTACGGCTGCGCTCCGGCGTACGCGGCCGGAACGGCGGGCTCGGCGGGCCTGGGCACGGTCGAAGGCACGGGCTCGCCCGCTGCGGACGGCCACGGGAGGGGCACCCGTACCGGGTCCGTCCGCGGCAGCCGCAGGGCCGCGAAGGCCACCGCCAGCAGCGCGGAGACCACGATCGAGTCGAGCCAGTAGTGGTTGGCCGTGCCGACTATCACCAGCAGGGTGATGAGCGGGTGCAGCAGCCAGAGCCAGCGCCAGCGCGTCCGGGTCGCGACGATCAGCCCCACGGCGACCATCACCGACCAGCCGAAGTGCAGCGAGGGCATCGCGGCGAACTGGTTCGCCATCGAGTCGGTCGCCGGCGTCGCCCCGTACACCGTCGGTCCGTACACCTGGCCGGTGTCGACCAGTCCGGCGGCGGCCAGCAGTCGCGGCGGGGCGAGCGGGAAGAGCAGGTGGAGGGCGAGCGCGGCACCGGTGAGTGCGGCGAGGATGCGGCGCGACCAGACGTAGTGGCGCGGGCGGCGCCAGTAGAGCCACCCGAGGAAGAGCAGCGTGGCCGGGAAGTGCACGGTCGCGTAGTACGTGTTCGCGAGGTGGATCAGCGTCTCGTCGTGCAGCAGCAGGTTCTGCACCGCGCCCTCGCCGGGCAGGTGCGCGGTGCGCTCGAAGTCCCAGACGCGTCCGGCGTTGCGATACGCCTCGTCGACGTGACCGTTCGCGGCCTGTCGGCCGAGCTTGTAGATCACGAAGAGTCCCACGACCAGAAGCAGCTCGCGGACGAGGGGCGGTCGGGCAGAACTGTCCGGCTCCCGATCTGCTGGCTCGCTACCGGCGTACATCACCCGGTGCCCCTTTGCTGACGAAGCGGTGTTACGGCGGCATGGTCCAGTCCATGCCGTATCGATACGCCAGTGTACCGATACGCGAACGTATCGGTACACACGCGTATCGGTACACTGGCGTATCGAAGGACCTCGTCGCAGATTCGCCGAGAGGGAAGACACATGTCGCCGCAGGACGTCGCACCGGAACCGGCACACACACCACGCCGTTCCAAGATCACGCCGGAGCGGGCGCAGGAGTTCTACGCGGCCGTGCTCGACATGCTGAGGGAGTCCGGTTACGAGGCACTCACCATGGAGGGGGTCGCCTCGCGGACCCGTTGCGGCAAGTCCACGCTCTACCGGCAGTGGGGCTCCAAGCCCGAGCTGGTCGTGGCCGCGCTCCACGGCACCCGGCAGGCGCTGCTTCCGCACATCGACACCGGCACGCTCGCGGGGGACCTGCGCGAGGCGGTGCGGGCGATCGGCGAGGGCTCGGGACGCGACACCCCACTGATGCACGCGCTCAGCCATGCCGCGCTGCAGAGCCCCGAGCTGCTGTGCGCGCTGCGCGAGGCGCTGATCCTGCCCGCACTGGCGGCGATCGACGAGATGGTCCGGCGCGGCGCGGAGCGCGGCGAGATCCCGGCGGACAACCCGGCGGCGGAGTTCGTCTCCGCCCAGCTCCTGGGCGTGATGCGCGTGCGGCCGCTGCTGGAGGGCAAGTACGCGGACGAGTCATATCTCACCCGCTTCGTGGAGAACGCGGTCCTTCCCTCACTCGGACTGGGCGCGTCCACGCCCTAGTCCCGACAGACGTGGGCCGTCATCCGAGCGGATGATTACGACCCACCGGGCGCCGCACCGTGGGGACGGGGGCGGCGCACACATCCGGGCGGCCGGTGACCCCTTGGGGAGTCACCGGCCGCCCGCGGTTGTGCCCGGCCCCCCCGCCCGGGGAGTCGCACCGGCCGAAACGCACACCCCACCTTTCTCGTCCCCTTGACGATAATCACCTTTCCCCTTTATCGTCCCACCGACGAGAACAAAGGGGTCCCGACATGGCCGACATCACGAGGCGCTTCGGCTGGCGCCATCTGCGCTCCGCGCCCACCGCGCACATCCGCCACCACAAGCGCGGCCGGCTCGCCCACGACGGGCCGGGGCTGAGCTTCTGGTACCGCTCCCTGAGCGCCGCACTCTCGGAAGTCCCGGTGAACGACCGGGAGTTGGCGATGGCCTTCCACGCCCGTACGTCCGACTTCCAGGACGTCACCGTGCAGGCGACCGTGACGTACCGGATCAGCGACCCGGCCGAGGCCGCCGCCCGGCTGGACTTCTCCATCGACCCGGACACCGGGGACTGGCGCGGCGCACCGCTGGAGCAGATCGCCACCCTGCTGACCGAGACCGCCCAGCAGCACACCCTCGACGTACTGGCCAGGACGGCGCTGGCCGAGGCGCTGGTCGACGGTGTCGCCTCGGTGCGCGACCGGGTCGCCGCGGGGCTCGCCGCCGAACCACGGCTGCCCGCCACCGGGATCGACGTGGTCGCGGTACGGGTGGTCGCCATCCGCCCCGAGGCCGAGGTGGAACGCGCCCTGCGCACCCCCGCCCGTGAGCAGATCCAGCAGGAGGCCGACCGGGCCACCTACGAACGCCGCGCCGTGGCCGTGGAGCGGGAACGGGCCATCGCCGAGAACGAGCTCGCCAGCCAGATCGAACTGGCCCGCAGGGAGGAGCAGTTGGTCGAGCAGCGCGGCACCAACACCCGCCGCGAGGCCGAGGAGCACGCGGCGGCCGACGGGGTGCGGGCCGAGGCCGAAGCGGCACGCAAGGTGCGGCTGGCCCGTGCCGAGGCCGAAGCCGCCCGCGAGGTCGGCGCCGCGCGGGCCGAGTCCCAGGCGGCCTGGCTGCGGGTGCACGGAGAGGTGGACGCCACGACGCTGCACGCGCTGGCGGCGACCCGGCTCGCCGAGAACCTGCCGCGCATCGACAGCCTCACCCTCTCCCCCGATGTACTCACCGGCCTGCTCAGCAAGCTCGGCGCCACCGGCGCGGAGCCCCGGGCATGAGCCTCGCCCCGCGCGCGGTACTGGTCCACCGCACCACCGAGTACGAGGAGTTGCTGGCTCGCCACGGCACGCACGGACAGGCCGCCTTCTTCCTCTCCAGCCGGGGCCGGTCCATCGACGAGGTGGCGCGGCGGCACGGGCAGACCCGGCAGGCGCTGGCCGATGTGGCGGCGGCCGTACCGCTGCAGTGGCGCCAGTCGCGGGTGGAGCGCGCGGACCTCGACCGCTTCCTGTTCGGCCCGGAGGACGTGGTGGTCGTCGTCGGGCAGGACGGACTGGTCGCCAACGCCGCCAAGTACCTCTCCGGCCAGCCCGTCGTGGGCATCGACACCGACCCCGGACGCAATCCGGGCGTGCTCGTCCGCCACCGTCCCCAGGACGCGGCCGCCCTGCTCCGGGCGGCCGCGTCCCCCGGCGGAACGGCGGACGAGCTCACCATGGTCGAGGCGGTGGCCGACGACACCCAGCGCCTCCTCGCGCTCAACGAGATCTACCTCGGCCCGCCCGGCCATCAGACCGCCCGCTACCGGCTCGGCCCGGACGCCCCCGGCGCCGCCGCCGAACCGCAGGCGTCCTCCGGCGTCCTGGTCGGCACCGGCACCGGCGCCACCGGCTGGCTCCGCTCGCTGTGGCAGGAACGCCGCAGCGAACTCCCCCTCCCCGCCCCCACCGACCCGCGCCTCCTCTGGTTCGTCAGGGAGGCCTGGCCGTCCCCCGCGACCGGCACCTCGCTGGTCGCGGGCGAACTGGGGAGCGGGCAGGGACTGAGGCTCACCGTCGAGTCCGACCGGGTGATGGTCTTCGGCGACGGAATGGAGAGTGACGCACTGGAACTGACCTGGGGGCAGACGGTACGGCTCGCCATCTCGGCGAACTCGCTGCGCCTGACCGTCTGACCTCCCGGCCCGAGGCGCCGAGGCCCAGGCGAGCGACCCGCGCGGAGGGCGGCGACACGGCTGTCCGTAGGCTGCCGGGTACGACCGGAGTGCCGGGCCCCACGCCCGTGGCACTCCCCACCTGCGCACATCACAGGGAGCACCATGCAGGCCACCCGCTCGGACACCTCTTCCCGCAACACCCGCCCGCCGCAGGCCCAGGCGGCGCTCGGCGTGGGCGTCGTCGTCCAGGACGACCAGGGACGGGTCCTCCTCGGCAGGCACCACGGCGGGACGTGGGAGCTGCCCGGCGGCAAGGTCGACCCCACCCATGAGTCCATCGCCGAGGCCGCCGTGCGCGAGCTGCGGGAGGAGACGGGGCTGGAGGTCGGCGCGGAGAACGTACGGGTCTTCGCCATGCTCCACGACGTGGTCGGGGGGATCAACCGGGTGTCGATGGGCGCCGCGGTGACCATCGCCTCGGCGAGCCCGCGGGTGACCGAGCCCCATCTGATCAGCACCTGGCAGTGGACCGGGCTCGACGCCCTGCCGGGACCGTTGTTCGCCCCCTCCGCCCAGGTGCTCGCGGCCTGGCGGCCGGACCTCTCGATCGAGCATCCGCCCGCCCACCGGCTGATGATCGCGGACGCCGTGGACGGCGCATAACCTTGCCCCATTAACCGTTTGTCTAGGCATCGTAGGCAGAGTTAGCGTCCCTCGCATGAAGGCCGTGACTGAGCAGGACATCCGCACATCGTTCATCAACTGCTCCAAGGGGGAGGCGAAGCGGCTGCCACTGCCCCGCGATCTCGACGAGCTGCCCTGGGACGATCTGGACTTCCTGGGGTGGCGGGATCTCTCCGCCCCCGGACGCAGCTACATCGTCACCGAACGCGCCGGCGAACTCATCGGCGTGACGCTCCGCTTCCCTTCCCAGCAGCGTGGCTTCCTCCACCGGAGCATGTGCTCCCTGTGCCTCACCACGCACCCGGGGAACGGCGTCTCGCTGATGACCGCCCGCAAGACCGGCGCCGCCGGGCGCGAGGGCAATTCGGTCGGTCTGTACATCTGCACCGACCTCGCCTGCTCGCTGTACGTCCGGGGCAAGAAGGTCCCGGCGTCCGGCGGCCGCTTCAAGGAGAGCCTGACGCTGGAGGAGCAGGTGGAGCGGACCAGGACCAACCTCGACGCGTTTCTGGGCAAGCTCTACGGCTGACCCGGATATCCGGCGCACCGCGCCCGCGAGCGGTGCGCCGGACCACACGGAGACAAGCAACTCAGCAGGCGGGAACAGGGCTTGCGCTCCGACGGTACGACGACGGGGCATTGTCCCCCGATCCCGGAAATGACCAAGAGGCCGTGCCGGATATCTCCGATACGGCCTCTTGCCTGCGACTCTTTCGAGTCGGGACGACAGGATTTGAACCTGCGACCCCTTGACCCCCAGGAGTAAGGGTCAAGGGTATTTTCTGGATATAGCGGATCTAATCCGGGCGCGAGTTGTGCGTGTAGGCATGCATCGTGCACCACCGCGCGTACCGTGTGGTCCCCAACTGGTCCCCAGGATCGCTGTCCTGGCGGTGAGGATCGCTCTGGCGTCTCTGGTCACTGCAGGGTGGAGAGGGCAGGTTGACCGGCGGACTGTCAGTGCCTGCACATAGCCTGCCGACATGTCCTCGACTCGCGACGAGCTTCGCCACGTCACGCTCGGTTCCCCCTTCACACCTGAGGTTCCCCTGGGATCGACCCGGGACATCCTCATCACCTGCCACGTCTCGGCGACAGGCAAGGGCAAGCTCCACGGAAGCCCCGAGTGCCGCACGCTGCGGTCAGCCGCCTCCGTGAACCAGATCGACGTCCCATTCGGCGAAGCCGTGGCGCGGCTCTGCCCGAGCTGTCGGTGGCCTCTGCCCACAGACAGCCTCATCCTCCGCTCGGCGCCGCTGTGACGGACTAGCCTGGCTGGACATGCGCCGCGGACAGCTGGGCAACGCCTCGCAGCGTTCCACAAACTCCAGCCCGATCCAGGCGCTGGACCGGTCTCAGCCGGTGCTGCCGATGATGCCGGGCATGCCCGAGCGGCGTACCCACGACTACATCCGTAACGGTCTGACCACCCTCTTCGCGGCCTTCGACGTCGCGACCGGCGAAGTCATCACCTCGCTGCACCGTCGACACCGGGCAGCGGAGTTCAAGAAGTTCCTCATCAAGATCGAAAAGGAGGTTCCTGGGCATCTCCAGATCCACCTGATCTGCGACAACTATGGCACCCACAAGACGCCGGCCATCAAGGCATGGCTGGCCAAACACCCCCGATTCCACCTGCACTTCACCCCCACCGGTTCGTCCTGGATCAACCAGGTGGAGAGGTGGTTCGGCTTCCTTGCCGACCAGAAGATCCGCCGCGGCTCCCACAAAAGCGTGCGTTCCCTGGAAGCCGACATCCGTGCGTGGGTCAAGGAGTGGAACGAAAACCCAACACCGTTCGTCTGGACCAAGACGGCCGAGGAGATCCTCGACTCCCTCGCCCGCTTCTGTCGAAGAATCTCCGGCGCAGGACACTAGTAGGGCTTTGTTAGGTGGTGTCGTAGGGCTGCCATGGGGTGGGTTGTCGGCAGGTGGGGCAGGTTCCGGTCCAGGTGGCCAGCAGATGTTGGAGGAGGTCCAGGGCCTGGTAGAGGGTCAGGCCCTGGCAGGGACTTTTGGGCAGGTCCGCTGTTCGGTCAGGAACAGGTGGGCGGCGGTGACGAGGGTGACGTGGCGGTGCCAGCCGGTGAATGAGCGGCCTTCGAAGTGGTCGAGTCCGAGGGTGGTCTTCAGCTCGCGGTAGTCGTGTTCGATGCGCCACCGTAGTTT
>NZ_FMBW01000047.1 GCF_900091725.1 Streptomyces sp. DvalAA-43
TCGTGACGCCGGGTGAGCTCGCTGAGCTTTCCGTAGCGCTCCAGGAAGCCGAAGGTGGACATCGGCTCGAAGATCGAGGTCCAGACGGAGTTGTAGTTCACCGAGCTCGCCATGACGGCGACCAGGGCCTCGCCCGGCCCGAGTTCGGGCACCGGGACCTCGTCGAGATGGAGCGACTTGCGGGGGTCCTTGTCGCGGGTGGCGAGGCCGTGGAACATCTCGGTCTCGTCCTTGTGCACGGTCACCGCGCGGTACGACTCGGGGATGGACAGGGCCGCGAAGTCCGCGGTCGTGCTGTCCGGCGATTGGATCGCGTCCAGGATTTCCTTCACGGTGTGCCTCCGGCGGATCGGGGCGCTGAGGGAATGCTTGAGAGTCCCTGCGAGCAAGAGGGGGCGGTGTGGTGGGACGGTGCTGCCGTCGGTCCGGCGGTCAAAGCTTCGGCTTGCTCTGTGGAGCAGAAGGTGTGCCTGTGACGCAGGCGTCCGGGCGCGCAGGCAACTCGCTTGCGGGGACAGCCGGCGTACGTGAGATCTCTTCACGCCGACCGCCCGGACAACTTCAACGTATGGCACTCCGTGACACCTGGCAAGGCACTCCGTGCCAACAATTTCTCTCACTTGTCACCCTCGGGGCACCGATGAGCGGTGCCGGGGGTGTTTCGCAGGGCTATGCCCCCAAAAGAGCCGCGAATGATCGATCAGTTGGACCGGTACACATAGGGGGTCGTGGTGCTCAGGGCGGCGAAGCCGAGCCGCTGGAGGATCGGGCTGCTCATCTCGGAGGCGTCGACCTGGAGGTAGTGGTAGCCGCGCTCCGCCGCGATGCGGGCACGGAAGGCCACCAGGGCGCGGTAGATGCCCTTCCCGCGCCACGCCTCGACCGTTCCGCCGCCCCAGAGCCCCGCGAAGCCCGTGCCCGGGTACAGCTCCATCCGGGCCGAACTCACCGGCTCGTCGCCCGCCATGGCGAGGACGCCGACGAAGCCGTCCGGGTCCTCGGCCAGCCTGGCCAGCACCTGATGCCGCAGCCGGGACCAGTCCGAGCCGAACGCCCGCTCATGGGCGCGGGCCATCAGCTCCACGTCGTCCGCGTCGTTCACCGTGCGCAGCCGCACACCGCCGGGGAGCTCCACCGCCGTCGAGAGCTCGGCGACCGGGGCGACCAGCAGGGTCTCCGGCTCCTCCGCCTCGAAACCGGCCGCCAGCAGCCGGTCCGCGAGCCCGGCCGGCCGGTCGTGCGCGTAGAGCTTCCACTCGAACTCGCCGTGCCCGAGCGCCTCGTAGTGCGCCACCTGGGCCGCGATCACCGCGTCCGCCCGTGCGGGGTCCAGGTCCGGGGCCGACCAGACGACACCGTTCCAGTCGTCGGCCGCGCCGACCTGCCGTACCACCTCGCCGGTGCGCTCGACCCGGACCCCCGGACCGTCGGGGCGGGCGTGCTCGCGCATCTCGCGGTCGAAAAGGGCCAGCAGGGCTTCGTGATCAGGATTCATCCGCCCACCACAACACCGGTGTGCGGGCGCGGCAACCAGATTTCGGCGGGTGGCGGCGCGCCGGCGGCACGCCCCCGGTCAGCGGTCCTGGAGCGCCTGCTGGATCGTGCGCATCACTTCGTCGAGCGGCGCGTCCGTCCGCGCCACGGCGACCAGCACCTCGCCCCGGGACGTCACCGAGGCTGCCGGCTGCTGCGCGGGCTCGGCGCCGACGGTCCGCCCGGCTCCGATGCCGGTCCCGAAGGTGTCCCGGACGATCGCGAAGGCATGGTCGAGCTGCGCCTCCACGTCGCCCTCGCCGCCCGCCCGCAGCCAGCGCCGCAGCACATGGTTGTGCGCGGTGACGACGGCAGACGCGGCGACCTCCGCCAGCAGCGGGTCGTCATTGCCGACATGGTGGTCGCGCTCGTCGAAGTGGCCCAGCAGATAGCGGGTGAACAGCCGCTCGTAGCGGGCCACCGAGGCGATCTCCGCCTCGCGCAGGGTGGGGACCTCGCGGGTCAGCTTGTAACGGGCCACGGAGACCGCGGGCTTCGCCGCGTACATCTTCATGACTTCCTTGATGCCGCGGCAGACGGTGTCGAGGGGGTGCTCGTGCGCCGGGGCGGCGTTGAGGACGGCCTCGGCCCTGACGAGGGTGTCGTCGTGGTCCGGGAAGATCGCCTCTTCCTTGGAGCGGAAGTGCCGGAAGAAGGTCCGCCGGGCGACCCCGGCGGCGCCCGCGATCTCGTCGACCGTCGTCGCCTCGTACCCCTTCGTGGCGAAGAGCTCCATCGCCGCGGCGGCCAGTTCGCGGCGCATTTTGAGCCGTTGGGCGGCGGCGCGCGTGCCTGCGGCACTTTCCGGGGCGTCGGGCGCGGCGGAGACACGGGGGGACCTGGCGGGCTGGGACATGGTGTGAACGTACTGCATGAGGTCGGGGGAGTGCGCCCGTGGGGGCGGGCCGCCCGGGGGATCGAGCAGCCCGCCCCACCCGGCTCCTCGGTCAGCGCCGGGCATATTCGCGGAAGCCGCGCCCCGTCTTGCGGCCGAGGCAGCCGGCGGCCACCAGATGTTCGAGCAGCGGCGCCGGGGCCAGGCCCGGGTCGCGGAACTCGCTGTGCAGCACCTTCTCGATGGCCAGCGAGACGTCGAGCCCGACGACGTCGAGCAGTTCGAACGGGCCCATCGGGTAGCCGCCGCCCAGCTTCATCGCGGAGTCGATGTCATCGAGGGTCGCGTAGTGCTCCTCGACCATCTTGATCGCGTTGTTGAGGTACGGGAACAGCAGTGCGTTCACGATGAAGCCGGCCCGGTCCCCGCAGTCCACCGGGTGCTTGCGGACCGTGCCGCACACCTCGCGGACGGTGGCGTGGACGTCGTCGGCGGTGAGTACCGTACGGACCACCTCGACCAGCTTCATCGCCGGCGCCGGGTTGAAGAAGTGCATCCCGATCACGTCCTGCGGGCGGGAGGTGGCCCGCGCGATCGCCACGACCGGCAGCGACGAGGTGGTGGTGGCGAGGACGGCACCGGGCTTGCAGACCTTGTCCAGGGTCCCGAACAGTTGCTGCTTGACCGCCAGGTCCTCGGCGACGGCCTCCACCGCGAGATCGACATCGGCGAAGGCGTCCAGCGAACCGGCCGCGGTGATCCGGGCCAGGGCCCCGTCCCGTGCCTCGGCGGTCAGCCGCCCCTTGGCGACGGAACGCTCCAGCGACTTGGCGATCCGGCTCTTCGCCATGTCCGCCTTCTCCTGGCCGCGGGCGGCGAGCACCACCTCGTACCCGGCCTTCGCGAAGACCTCGGCGATCCCCGAGGCCATCGTCCCGGAGCCCGCCACGCCCACCGCACGCACCGTGCGCCCGGCCACCGCCGACGCGTCGTCCCGCGGGGTCAGCGCGTCCGGCACCACGGCCGGGCTGCCGGCCGCCTCGTAGGTGTAGAAGCCGCGGCCCGACTTGCGGCCGGCCAGCCCCGCCTCGCTCAGCTGCCTGAGCACCGGCGCCGGGGCGTGCAGCCGGTCGCGCGACTCCGCGTACATCGCCTCCAGGACGGTACGGGCGGTGTCGATCCCGATCAGGTCGAGCAGGGCGAGCGGGCCCATCGGCAGACCGCAGCCGAGCTTCATCGCCGCGTCGATGTCCTCCCTGGAGGCGTAGTTGGCCTCGTACATCGCGGCGGCCTGGTTGAGGTAGCCGAACAGCAGCCCGTCGGCGACGAAGCCCGGCCGGTCGCCGACCGCGACCGGCTCCTTGCCCAGGCTGCGGGCGAGCGCGGTGACCGCCTCGACGGCCGGCGGCGCGGTCAGCACCGAGGAGACCACCTCGACCAGCTTCATCGCCGGTGCGGGGTTGAAGAAGTGCAGGCCGAGCACGCGCTCGGGGTGCAGCGACTCGGCGGCCAGCCGGGTCACCGACAGGGCGTTGGTGCCGGTCGCCAGGATCGCGGTCGGGGAGACGATCGCGTCGAGCTCCCGGAAGACCTGCTGCTTGATCTCGTACGACTCGGGCACGACCTCGATGACCAGCTCCGCCTCCGCGGCGGCGCGGAGACCGGTGAAGGTGCGGAAGCGGGCGAGGACATCGCTCCGCTCCTCCTCGGTGAGCCGCCCGCGCCGCACGGCGCGGGCGGTCGAGGCGTCCAGGGCGGCGACGGCCCGACGGGCGGCCGCCTCGCTGATGTCGATGCCGATGACCTCGTGGCCGGCGCGGGCCAGGACCTCGGCGATGCCGGTGCCCATGGTGCCGAGACCGACGACGGCAATGGTGCTGAGCGGGATGTCCATCACGGGACTCCAGAGAATGAGTGACGACTGTGAGGAGGCACGGCGCGCACCGCGCGGGAGAACCGGCGCGACCCGTGCGGGAAGTGCGTGTCGTGGTACTCGGGGCCGGGGCGCGAGGAGCACGCCAGGACCCGGAAAGGGGCGACGGACTCTGTCCCGGAGTCACGTCTCGAACTGCCGAACCGACAGGCACTCCGGGTGGCTGCGTCACCAGGCCACCGGAGCAGGCGGGGGATCGTGCCCCGCTCACATGAGATTAACCGCCCGGTAATGAGCGCGCCAGCCCCGGGGTGCTGTGCGCCAGGACACATTTCCACGCCCCCTCGATACGCAGGGTTCCCGCCGATACGCTGACGGTCATGGACGAGGAGTTCCGGTCGCTGGCGGACCGGCTGGCCGACGAGGCGGGCGCTGCGGGGGAGTCGGCGGCGTTCCGCGCGCTGCTCGCCACCGACGACGAGGAGGCGCTGGCCCGCGTCCTGGTGGAACGTGAACGCCCGCTCTGGGCCCGCGAGATGGCCGCCTTCCGGCTGGGCTGCGGCGGGGACCGGCGGGCCTTCGAGGCGCTGGTCCTGCTGCTCAACCACCGGGACCCGGAGCGCTGCGTCTCGGCCGCCCACGCCCTGGCCCGCCTCGGTGACCCCCGCACCCCCCGGGCCGCCGCCGCCCTGGCGACCAACTCCCTGCGCACCGCATACGCCCTGCATCCGGTGCGGCTGCTCACCGCGCTGCGCGCCCCGGAGTCCGTACCGGCGCTGATGAGCACCCTGGAGCGGCTGCTGGCCCCGGGCGATCCGCACTGGCGGGTGGCGCTCGCCTGCGTGGAGGGGCTCGGACGGCTGGGGGACGAGCGGGCCCGCCCGCTGCTGGAGACGGCGCTGCC
>NZ_FMBW01000066.1 GCF_900091725.1 Streptomyces sp. DvalAA-43
CGCCCGCAGCGCGAGGCCGTCGTCGACGGCGGCGAGGTCGCCGTCCGCGACCGGGACCCGGGCGAAGGAGACCTGCGCGGCGGCGGGCACCAGGTAGCGCGCCCCGGTGACGCGAGCCAGATCCAGGCCGCCCGTCACGTAGTCGTTGTGCAGATGGGTCTCCACCACCAGGGCGATCCGCACGCCGCGCCGGGCGGCAGCGGCGATGACCCGGTCGATGTCGCGCGGCGGGTCCACGACCGCGGCGGCCCGCCGCCCGCCCGCCAGATAGCTGCGGTTGCCGAGGCTCGCCGTCTCGATGGTGTCCACGAAGAACACGACAGGTCTCCTTCCGTGATGCTTTACCCCGGGGGGTATCTCCGACTCAGGCTAGCACTTATACCCCAGGGGGTATTTACGGGTCGGGTGAGACCTGCATGACGCTCGCCGGTCGTCATGTGCGAGCCCTTCGCGCACCGGGTCCGGGCAGGGTTCGGCTCGGCATTCCGGTGGTGGGGCATGTTCGGCTTCACGCATCCGTGGGTACCGCTTCTGGAGGTAAAAGCGCAGGTCCGCGTGTTGATGTTGTCCAGACCATTGACATGTAAGCGCCACGATGTTGAATTCGGTGGTGTTGTGTTGCGCGACTCTGGTGACTTGAGTGATCAATGGAGGACTAGTGACGCCTCGCCCACCCCGTCTCACCGCGCTCGGTACGGCGGCGACCCTGCTCGTCGGCGGCCTGCTGACCGCCGTGCCGCCCGCCCAGGCGGCCGGCGGCCTCCGCACCGCCACCCCGGCGAAGGCCGCGGCCGGCCGGGCGGCCCCGGCCATCACGCCGACCCCGCAGTCCGTGAAGACGCGGGCCGACCGGATCACCATCAGCCCGACCGTCACCCTGGTGGCGGGCGACACCTCCGACGAGTCCGCCCTCCAGGTCGTGGAGGGCGCGCTGCGCCGGGCCGGTGCCCAGCGCGTCGTACGCGGCGACAGACCCGCCCGCAGCGGTCTCACCGTCCATGTCGGTGACTCCGGAGCGCTCGCCGCGCAGCGGATCGACGGCCCCTCCGCACTGCCCGCCGAGGGGTATGTGCTCGGCATCGGCGCCGATCGCATCGTCCTCGCGGGCAAGGACACCACGGGCACGTACTACGCCGCCCAGACGCTGCGGCAGGTCCTGCCGCACGCGGCCCACCCGGGCGCCCGGGTCGCCGGGCTCGCGGTGCGCGACTGGCCCGGCACCCCGCTGCGCGGCGTCATCGAGGGCTTCTACGGCACTCCGTGGTCGCACGAGGCCCGGCTCGACCAGCTCGACTACTACGGCGAGCACAAGATGAACATCTATGTGTACTCGCCGAAGGACGACGCGTACCTCCGCGCGAAGTGGCGCGACGCCTACCCGGCCGACCAGCTGGCCCAGGTCGAGGAGCTGGCCGACCGGGCCGTGCGGCGGCATGTGGAGTTCACGTACGCGCTCTCGCCCGGCCTCTCCGTCTGCTACAGCTCGGACGCCGACGCCAAGGCACTGGTCGACAAGTTCCAGACCATCTGGGACATCGGGGTACGCACCTTCGCCGTGCCGCTCGACGACATCAGCTACACCGACTGGAACTGCGCCGAGGACAAGGCGAAGTGGGGGACCGGCGGCGGAGCGGCGGGCGCCGCGCAGGCGTATCTCCTCAACCGGGTCAACAAGGAGTTCATCGCCACCCACCCGGGCGCGCAGCCGCTCCAGATGGTCCCGACCGAGTACTACGACGTCTCCGCCTCGCCGTACAAGAAGGCGCTCTCCGAGCAGCTCGACCCCAATGTCCTGGTCGAGTGGACGGGCATCGGCGTCGTCGCGCCGACCATGACCGTCGCTCAGGCTCAGGACGCCCGTACGGTCTTCGGCCACCCGATCCTGACCTGGGACAACTACCCGGTCAACGACTACGCGACCGACCGGCTGCTGCTCGGCCCGTTCAGCGGGCGCGAGAAGGGCCTGCCCGGCAAGCTGGCCGGGATCACGGCCAACCCGATGATCCAGCCGTACGCCTCGAAGATCGCGCTGTACACCGTCGCCGACTACGCGTGGAACGACGCCGCGTACGACCCCCGCACCTCCTGGGGCGAAGGGCTGAAGGAGTACGCGGGCGACGATCCGCGCACCCAGCAGGCGCTGCGGGCCTTCGCCGACGTGAACTACAGCTCCGCGCTGAACAAGGACCAGGCCCCCGAACTGGCGGCGGAGTTCGCCCGCTACTGGAAGTCCGGCGACGCCGCCCGGCTCGCCTCGGTGCTGGACGCGCTGGGCGCGGCCCCCGGCAGGCTGCGCGCCGGCCTCCCGGACCGCGGCTTCGTCGCCGACTCCGGCCCCTGGCTGGACGCGACCGGGGCATGGGCCGCCGCCGCCCGGACCGCCCTGCGGATGGTGCAGGCGGCCCGCGCCGGACAGGGCGCACAGGCCTGGGAGCTGCGGCAGCGGCTGCCCGCACAGGTCACCGCCGCGAAGTCCTTCACCTACACCGGGCTCGACGGGCGCAAGGTGCCGGTGCTCGTCGGCGACGGCGTCCTGGACCGGTTCATCGACGCGGCCGGCGCCGAGCACGACCGGATCCTCGGGGTGAGCGGCAGGCCCTCGGTCACCACCGACCTGGGCACGTACCAGAGCAACGCCGCCGCCCGGATGCTGGACGGCGACGACTCCACCTACTTCTGGAGCGACGGGGCGCCCGCCGCGGGCGACGGCATCACCGTGGACCTCGGCCGGGTCCGGGACATCGGCACCGTCACCCTCGCGATGGGCAAGCCCGGCAGCACCGAGGACTACCTGCACCAGGGCGTGCTGGAGTTCTCGGCCGACGGGCAGAGCTGGCAGCAGCTCACCGCCTTCTCCGGAAAGCCGGACGTCACCGCGACCGCGCCCGCCGGAACGCGGGCCCGCTACGTACGGGCACGGGCGACCGCGGGCCAGGACAACTGGCTCGTCGTACGGGAGTTCAGCGTCCCGACGGACGACGGCGAGGTGACCGGAGGGCCGCCCGCCGCCACCGGGTCCTCGCTGCGCGCGGCCTTCGACGGGGATCCGGGCACCGTCTACCGGGCGTCCCGTGCCCCGGAGGCCGGGGAGACGCTGGAGCTGGGGATCGGCGCCGCCCGTGCCGTTCCCTCCGTCACCGTTCTCCAGCCGTCCGGGTCGAAGGGCCGCGCCGACATCCAGCTGCGCGGCACCGACGGAACCTGGCGGACCGTCGGCACGCTCGACGGCCCGTACACCCGGGTCGGCACGGCGGGCCGCACGGCCGACGCGGTGCGGCTCGCCTGGCACACCGGTTCGGCGGCACCGCAGATCGCCGATGTGGTGGTGGCCGGCCAGGGCTGATACCGGCGCACGGAACCGCCCCACGCCCGGTCCGTCCCGAAGCACCTCTTGGGACGGACCGGGCGCGCCGCTGTCCGGGGCGGGCCGAAACCGGTACCGGCAGGTTGTTCCCAGAGGGGCAAGCGACCGCTTAGTATGCGCCGGAGCAGTGGTAATGCCGACAGTGTTGTGGAGGCCCCTCATGCAGGCATGGCGAGTGCACCGGAACGGCGAGCCGAGCGAGGTGATGCGGCTGGAGGAGACGGGCCGGCCCACGCCCGGCGACGGGCAGGTGCTCATCGAGGTGCTCGCGGCGAACATCAACTTCCCCGACGCGCTGCTCTGCCGCGGCCAGTACCAGGTGCGGCCGCCGCTGCCGTTCACCCCCGGCGTGGAGATCTGCGGCAGGACGGCGGACGGGCGGCGGGTGCTCGCCACCCCCACGCTGCCGCACGGCGGGTTCGCCGAGTACGTCGTCGCGGACGAGGCGGCGCTGCTGCCCGCCCCGGACGCCCTGGGCGACGCCGAGGCCGCCGCCCTGCACATCGGCTACCAGACCGGCTGGTTCGGCCTGCACCGCAGGGCGCACCTCCGGGCGGGCGAGACCCTCCTGGTCCACGCGGCGGCCGGCGGGGTCGGCAGCGCCGCCGTCCAGCTCGGGAAGGCCACCGGAGCCACCGTCATCGGTGTGGTCGGGGGCCCCGAGAAGGCCAGGGTCGCCGCCGGGATCGGCTGCGACCTGGTCATCGACCGCCACGGCGAGGACATCGTCGCCGCGGTCAAGGAGGCCACCGGCGGACGCGGCGCCGACGTGGTCTACGACCCGGTCGGCGGCGACGCCTACGCCAAGTCCGTGAAGTGTGTCGCCTTCGAGGGCCGGGTGATCGTCGTCGGCTTCGCGAGCGGCGTCATCCCCACCCCGGCACTGAACCACGCACTCGTCAAGAACTACTCGATCGTCGGACTCCACTGGGGCCTGTACAACGCCAAGGACCCGGCCGCCGTCCGCGCCTGCCACGACGAGCTCACCCGGCTCGCCGAGCAGGGCGCCGTCAAGCCCCTGATCAGCGAACGCGTCGGACTGGCCGGGGCCGCCGACGCCGTCCAGCGGGTCGCCGACGGCGCCAGTACCGGCCGGATCGTCGTCCTCCCGTCAGGAGCCGCCCGATGACCGCGCCCGACGCGGCCGGACTCCGCCGCCGCACCCAGGAACTGCTCGCCGCACATCCCCCGGCCACCACCGGCCGCACCGCATTCCTCCGGGCCCGCTTCGACGCCGGACTCGCCTGGGTGCACTACCCGGCCGGACTCGGCGGACTCGACGCGCCACGCTCCCTGCAACCCGTCGTCGACGCCGGACTCGCCGCGGCGGGCGCCCCCGACAACGACCCGCGCCGGATCGGGATCGGCCTCGGCATGGCCGCCCCCACCCTCCTCGGCTTCGGCACCGACGAGCAGAAGCAGCGCTTCCTGCGGCCGCTGTGGACCGGTGAGGAGGTCTGGTGCCAGCTCTTCAGCGAACCGGGCGCGGGCTCCGACCTCGCGGCCCTCGGCACCCGCGCCGTGCGGGACGGCGAGGACTGGGTGGTCGACGGGCAGAAGGTCTGGACGTCCAGCGCCCATCTGGCCCGCTGGGCGATCCTCATCGCACGCACCGATCCGGACGTGCCCAAGCACCGCGGCATCAGCTACTTCATCTGCGACATGACCGACCCCGGCGTCGAGGTCCGGCCGCTGCGCCAGATCACCGGCGAGGCCGAGTTCAACGAGGTCTTCCTGACCGGCGTACGCATCCCCGACAACAGGCGCCTCGGCCCGGTCGGCGAGGGCTGGAAGGTCGCGCAGACCACGCTGATGAACGAGCGGGTCTCCATCGGCGGGGCACGCGTCCCGCGCGAGGGCGGCATGATCGGCCCGGTCGTCCGCACCTGGCGCGAACGTCCCGAGCTGCGCACCCACGACCTCCACCAGCGCCTGCTGACCCTCTGGGTCGAGGCCGAGGTGGCCCGGCTCACCGGTACCCGGCTGCGCCAGCAGCTCGTCGCCGGACAGCCCGGTCCCGAGGGCTCCGGCATGAAGCTCGCCTTCGCCCGCCTCAACCAGGAGATCAGCGGACTGGAGGTCGAACTGCTCGGCGAGGAAGGGCTGTTGTACGGCGAATGGACCATGCGCCGGCCCGAGCTCGTCGATTTCACCGGACGGGACGCCGGATACCGCTATCTCCGCTCCAAGGGCAACTCCATCGAGGGCGGCACCAGCGAGGTGCTGCTCAACATCGTCGCCGAGCGCGTCCTCGGCCTGCCCGCCGAGCCGCGCACCGACAAGGACGTCGCCTGGAAGGACCTGGCCCGATGAGCGCACCGACCCAAGAGACCCAGGCGCCCGATCTGCTGTACTCGGAGACCGAGGAGGATCTGCGGGCAGCGGTGCGTGCGCTGCTCGCCGACCGGAGCGACGCGCCGACGGTGCTCGCCCGCGTCGAGTCCGGCTCGCCGTACGACCCGCTGCTGTGGAAGGCCCTCGCCGCCGACATGGGCACCGCGGGGCTGCTGGTGCCGACGGAGCTGGGCGGGCAGGGCGCGAGTCACCGCGAGGCCGCCGTGGTGCTGGAGGAGCTGGGCCGGGCCGTCACGCCCTCGCCCTATCTGACCAGCGCGGTGGTCGCCACGGAGACGCTGCTCGCACTGGGGACGCCCGACGGACCGGTTGCCGCGCTCCTCGCCGAGCTGGCCGAGGGCCGCCGGACCGCGGTCCTCGCCGTGCCGTTCGCCGCCCCGGCGCCCGACGCCGCCCAGCCGGCCGGTGTGGTGGCCGGACGGGTCACGGGGACGGTCACCGGCGTCGCCGACGCAGACGCGGCCGACGTGCTGCTGGTGCCCACGACCGACGGCCTGTTCGCGGTGGGCACGGGCGCCGAAGGTGTCGCCGTCCAGCCGCTCGTACCGCTCGACCTGACCCGCCCGCTGGCCACCGTCGCCCTCGCCGGGGCCGCCGGAACGCGGCTGGCCGACGGGGCGTCCGCGGTCGCCGCCGTGCGCCGGGGCCTGCTGGCGGGCGCCGGCCTGCTCGCCTCCGAGCAGCTCGGACTCGCCGAGTGGTGCCTGACCGAAACGGTCCGCCACACCCGCGAACGGCACCAGTTCAACCGGCCGGTCGGCTCGTTCCAGGCGCTCAAGCACCGCATGGCGCAGCTCTGGCTGGAGGTCGTCTCGGCCCGCGCCGCCGCGCGGAACGCCGCGGACGCCCTCGCGACCGGCAGCCCCGAAGCGCCGTTGGCGGTGGCCGTCGCGCAGGCGTACTGCTCCGGGGTCGCGGTGCACGCCGCCGAGGAGTGCGTGCAGCTGCACGGCGGGATCGGCATGACCTGGGAGCACCCGGCCCATCTGTACCTCAAGCGCGCCAAGGCCGACTCGATCGCGTACGGCACGGCCGGGCAGCACCGCAGGACCGTCGCCGAACTGATGGAACTGCCCGCACCGTAACGAGGGAGGGCGGAACGGCCCGTAGGACTGCGGGACTTGGAGCGGAGGCGTGTGAGGGCACGCCTCCGCTTCCGCGTCTTCCGGTGAGGCGGGGTACCGGGCACTCCTTTACCTGCTGTTTAATTGCGGCAGATTCGCAATAACATCTGATCTTCAATAAGGGATGTGCAGAGTATGACGGCCCGATCGATACGGGGAGCGGCCGCCGCGACACTGGCGACCGTGCTGGCGTTGACCGCGGCGGCCTGTTCGCAACCGGGCGGCCCGGCCGGCGGCTCCGGGTCGGGCACGGCGGACTCGGCGGTGGTCGGTATCGCCTACGAGCCCGACAGCCTCAGCCCGCTGCTCGGCTACGGCAAGGACGGCAACTCCAAGATCTTCGACGGGCTGCTCGCCCTGGACGCCGGCATGAAGCTGCGGCCCGCGCTCGCCACCGCCCTGCCCGAGGTGAGCGACAACGGACTGACGTACACCTACCGGCTGCGCAAGGGCGTGAAGTTCAGCGACGGCGAGCCCTTCGGCGCGAAGGACGTGGTCTTCACCTACCGGACCATCCTCGACAAGAAGACCAACAACGCCTCCCGCACCGAACTCGACGCGGTGAAGAGCGTCGAGGCCGAAGGCGCCGACACCGTCGTCTTCCGCCTCAAGTACCCCTACGCGCCCTTCGCCCAGCGCACCGTCCTGCCCATCGCCCCCGAACACATCGCGGGCAAGCAGGACGTCAACACAGGCGACTTCACCACCCGTCCCATAGGTACCGGACCGTACCTGCTCACCAAGTGGTCCAAGGGCGAGAAGCTGAGCTTCCGGGCCAACCCCGACTACTGGGGCGGCGCGCCGAAGGTGAAGAAGTTCACCATGGCGATCATCAAGGACGACGACGTGCGCGCCACCCGGCTGCGCGCCGGGGAACTCGACGGCGCGATCCTGCCGCCCAACCTGGCCAAGGGCTTCACCGACGGCACCCGGACCTACGCCGCCACCACGTACGACTACCGCACCGTGACCCTGCCCACCCACAACGCGGTCGCGGGCGACACCGCCGTCCGGCGCGCCCTCGACATCGCCGTCGACCGCAAGGCCATGGTCGACTCGATCCTCAACGGCGAGGGCCGTCCCGCCTACGGACCCGTCCCCACCGACAGCGAGTGGTTCACCAAGGGCACCGAGCGCACCCACGACCTCGCCGCCGCGAAGAAGATCCTCGACGAAGCCGGATGGAAGCCCGGCAACGACGGCATCCGCACCAGGAACGGCGTACGCGCCGCCTTCCCGCTCTGGTACCTCACCGGCGACAAGCTGCGCCAGGACCACGCGCTCGCCTACGCCTCCGACGCCAGGAAGGCCGGCATCGACATCACCACCGAGGCCGGTACCTGGGAGGTCATCGAGCCGCGGATGAGGCAGGACGCGGTCCTCGCGGGCGGCGGCTCACCCGCCGATCCCGACTTCGACCAGTACACGCTGCTGAAGTCCTCGCTCGCGGGCGACGGCTTCAACAACATGGCCTGGTACGACAACAAGGCCGTCGACAAGGCCCTCGAAGCGGGCCGCCGCAGCGGCGACAGCGCCGAACGCAAGGCCGCCTACGACACCGTCCAGCGCGAACTGATGAAGAACCCCGGCTACACCTTCCTCACCCACATCGACCACCTCTACGTCGTGAAGGACCGCTTCGGCCCCCTCACCACCCAGGTCGAACCGCACGACCACGGACTGGCGTCCGGCCCGTGGTGGAACGTCGAGGACTGGACGCCGAAGAAGTGAACCACCGCCTCCCCTGGGGGCAGATGGGCAGGATGGCGGGCCGGCGGGTGCTGCTCGCCGTCCCCGTCCTGGCCGCCGTGACGTTCGGCGTCTTCGCCGTCGCCGCCGCCTCCCCCTTCGACCCGGTCAAGGCGTACGCGGGCACCGCAGGGCTCACCGCCTCGCAGGAGAACCTCGACCAGCTGCGGGCCAACCTCGGTGTCGACCGGCCGCTCGTGAGCCGCTGGTGGGACTGGCTGAGCTCGGCGCTCGGCGGCGACCTCGGCGACTCCACCGTGATGCGCCAGCCGGTCGCCGATGTCATCGGTGAACGCCTGGGCTGGTCCGTACTGCTCGCCACCGCCGCCTTCGCCGTCGCGGTGCTCCTCGGCACGGGCCTCGGCGTACTGGCCGCCCGCAGGCCCGGCCGTCTGCTCGACCGGTGCGTCAGCGCCGCCGCGTACACCCTCGAAGCCGCCCCGGCCTTCTGGCTCGGGCTGCTCGCCATCTGGTTCTTCGCCCTGGAACTCGGTCTCCTCCCGGCCGGCGGCCTCACCGACGCGGCCAGCGACACCGTCACCTTCGGGCAGGTCGCCGGCCATCTGGTGCTCCCCGCGGCCGTGCTCGGAATCTCCCAGCTGCCGTGGTTCTTCCTCTATGTGCGCCAGGGCGTCGCGGACGCGCTCGGCGAGGACCCGGTGCGCGGCGCCCGCGCCCGCGGACTGAGCGAACGCACCGTACTGCTCGGCCACGCCCTTCGCTCCGGAATGCTGCCGATGCTCACCCTCATCGGCTCCCGCGTCCCCGAACTCATCACCGGCGCCCTGCTCGTCGAGACGGTCTTCAGCTGGCCCGGCATCGCCGCCGCCACCGTGCAGGCCGCCACCTCCGTCGACTTCCCGCTGCTGGCCGCGCTCACGGTGCTGGCCACCGTGGCGGTCGTCCTCGGCAACCTCCTCTCCGATCTGCTGTACGCGCTCGCCGACCCGAGAGTGGGCTTCGATGGCTGAAACCGACTTCGGACCCGCGCGGCGCACCACCCGCCGCATCCGTGTGACCGCTTCCGCCGGGATCGTCGCCGCTGTGCTGCTCGCGGTCCTGCTCGTGCCGCCGCTGGTCCAGCTCGACCAGCAGGCCGTCGACCTCGCGGCCAAGCTCCGGCCGCCCTCCTGGCAGCACCCGTTCGGCACCGACGACGTCGGGCGCGATCTGCTGCTGCGCTGCGTCTACGGGCTCCGTGTCTCGCTGCTCGTCGGCGTCGTCGCCGGGCTCACCGCGACCGTCATCGGGACCGCGGTCGGCGCACTCGCCGCGGCCTTCGGCGGCTGGACCGACCGCCTCGTCATGCGGCTGGTGGACACCTTCTCCTCCGTACCCCATCTGCTGCTCGGCATCTTCATCGTGGCCATGTTCCGGCCCGGCGTCGGCCCGGTGATCGTCTCCGTCGCGCTCACCCACTGGCTCTCGACGGCCAGGATCGTCCGTTCCGAAGTGCTGTCGCTGCGCTCGCGTCCGTTCATCGACGCGGCGATCTCCGGCGGCGCCTCACGCGGGCGGGTCGTCGTGCGGCATCTGCTGCCCGCCGTGCTGCCGCAGGCGGGCCTGGCCGCCGTACTGATGGTGCCGCACGCGATGTGGCACGAGTCCGCGCTCTCCTTCCTGGGGCTCGGGCTGCCCACCCACCAGGCGAGCCTGGGCAATCTCGTGCAGACGGCGCGCGGTTCGCTCCTCGCCGGGGACTGGTGGCCGACGCTCTTCCCCGGCCTCTTCCTGGTCCTGCCGACCCTCGCGCTGGCGGGGCTCGCCGGTGCCTGGCGGGAGCGGATCAACCCGCGCCGCCGATCGGAGCTGATGCTGTGAAGACCGATGCGGTGACGACCGCCCCCGGCCCGAAGGCGCCGGTCCTCTCGGTACGCGGCCTCTCCGTGCGCTTCCGGATGCGCGGCGGGCGGCAGGTCGCCGCCGTCGCCGACGCGCACTTCGACCTCGCGGCGGGGGAGTGCCTGGCCCTGGTCGGCGAGAGCGGCTGCGGCAAATCCGTGCTGGCCTCGGCGCTGCTGGGACTGTTGCCCGGCAACGCGCGGACCTCGGGCTCGGCGCTGCTCGACGACGGCACCGACCTCCTCACCGCCGGTGAACGGAGCCTCGCCCGTACCGTGCGGGGCCGCCGCGTCGGACTCGTCCCGCAGAGCCCCGCCGCGCACCTCACCCCCGTCCGTACCGTGCGCGCCCAGCTGGAGGAGACCCTCCGCGAACTGACAGGCGCCCGCAGGCCCGCCCTGCGCCCCGCGGCCGAACGCGCCGCCGCCCGCGCCTCGTTCCCGGCCGGGCACCTCGACCGGTATCCGCACGAACTCTCCGGCGGTCTCGCCCAGCGGGCCGCGACCGCGCTCGCCCTGATCGGCGACGCACCCCTGCTCCTCGCCGACGAGCCCACCACGGGACTCGACCGCGAGCTGGTCGAGCGCACCGTCGACGAACTGCGTCGCCACACCGACGGCGGCCGGGCGCTGCTGATCATCACCCACGACCTCGCGGCGGCCGAACGGATCGCCGACCGGGTCGCCGTGATGTACGCGGGCCGCATCGTCGAACTCGACGACGCCGAGCGGTTCTTCGGACGGCCCGGACCGCGCCACCCGTACGCGCGCGGCCTCCTCGACGCCCTGCCGGAGCGCGCCTTCGTGCCGATCCCCGGAATGCCGCCCGAGCTCGGAGCGCTGCCCGAGGGGTGCGCGTTCGCGGCCCGCTGCGACCGCGCCGACGAACTGTGTTCCGTACAGCCCCCGTTCGACGGCCGTCTCGCCTGCCGCCACGGTGCGCGGGCGGACGGGGAGGAGCCGGACCGTGCTTGAACTCACCCGCGTCACCGCCGGATACGACCGGCGCGAGCCCGTCGTCCGCGAGGTCTCGCTGAGCCTCGCGCCGGGGGAGTCCCTCGGACTGCTGGGCCCGAGCGGCTGCGGCAAGTCCACCCTGGCCAGGGTCGCGGCCCTGCTGCACCGCCCGTACGCGGGCACGGTCGTGCTCGACGGCGAACCGGTACGCGGCTGGCGGCACCGGGCCCCGCGTGCGCAACGCACCGCCGTCGGCGTCGTCTTCCAGCAGCCCCGGCTCTCCGCCGACCCTCGCCTCACGCTGCGCGAACTCATCGCCCAGCCGCTGCGGGCGACCGGCCGCCGCGCGGAGGTGGCGGACCGGGTGGCCGCACTGGCACCGGCCGTAGGGCTCACGCCCGAACTGCTGGAGAGGCGTCCGCACGAGGTGAGCGACGGCCAGTTGCAGCGCGCCTGTCTGGCGAGGGCGCTGGTCCTGCGGCCGCGCTGGCTGATCTGCGACGAGATGACGGCGATGCTCGACGCGTCGACGACCGCCGCACTGGTCGCGGTCGTCGAGTCCTACCGGAGGGAGTCCGGGGCCGGACTGCTGGCCGTGGGCCACGACCGGGTACTGCTGGAACGCTGGTGCGACCGCACGGTCGGCTGGCAGGAGTGCTCCGCGCCGGGCGCACCGCAGGAGGTCATGGGGCCGGGCGGACAGAGTTCCTGACGACATGACGTTCGTGGTCGTGGGGCCGCCCGGTCGGCCTCAGACCGGCTTGCGCCAGACGGAGATGTGCTTCGGGGAATCCTGGGTGAACGGCGCACCGTCCCAGTCCTCGACGCGACGCTCCAGTTCGAGCCCGGCGATCCGTGCCATCAGGTCGAGCTCCGCCGGCCAGGCGTACCGGTGCCGGGAGTCGCTGCGACGGTAGCGGCTGTCGTCGCCGTCGGCGCTGAAGTGGTGCGAGACGAGGATCTGTTCCACCAGGTCGAAGGTGTCGAAGCCGAGATGCCGCTCGGAGATGTCGAACGGCACCGCGACCTGGCCGGGCGGCAGGAACCGCAGCGGTGGCACGCCCAACTCGATGACGAAGCGGCCGCCGGGCTCCAGATGACGCGCGGCATTGCGGAAGCACTCGACCTGCTCGTCCTGGGTGAGCAGGTTCGTGATGGTGTTGTAGACGAGATAGACCAGGGCGAACTCGCCGGTGACGACGGTGGTGGCCATGTCCCCGATGGTGACCGGAAGCCTGGCCCCGTCGATCTTGCGCCGAAGCACCGCCGCCATGTGCTCGGACAGTTCGATGCCCACCACCGGCACGCCGCGTTCCCGGAGCGGGACGCCCACGCGGCCGGTCCCGATGGCGAACTCCAGTGCCCGGCCGTCCCCGGCGAGCTCGGCCAGGAAGGCGAGAGTCGGTCCGAGGACGGCGGCCGAGGACATCTCGGCCTCCCCGGCGTCGTAGCGGTCGGCGGTCGCGCGGGTCCACAGCTCACTGCTCGTCACGGACGAGCACTCTGCCGGACGCCGAGGGGGATGTCGACACATTTACGGGGCGGGTGCCGCGAGGAAGCATCCCGGAGCCGTGGGGGTCCGGGTTGTTCTCGACGTCACTATCATTGACGAGTTCATGACCATGGGGCGGTCATCCGTCCGTCCGGACAAGGAGTGGGACATGCACCGAGCACGCGCCACCGTCGTGGTGGTGATCCTCGCCGTCGCGGCCTGCCTGGGCCTGGCGGGGCCGTCCGTCGCGGCCGGCCAGACCCCGGGTTCGTACAGCAACTACACGTTCCCGGCCGGGACGAACGCCCTCGACGAAGTCACCTTCGGGACGACCGTCCAGTCCGACCCCGGCCGCGCGAACGTCTTCTGGTCCCACCAGTTCGGCTTCACCAACGGCGTCGGCGGCTATATCGGCATGCAGCGCAACCGCGCGGGCGGCGGCCTGTTCCTCTTCTCGCTCTGGGACTCCACCGGAGGCAGGCCGGGAAGCACCGGCACCTACTGCCAGACGTTCGCCGAGGGCGGCACCGGCTACACCTGCCGGCTCGGTGAGCGCTTCACCGCCGGGCACCACTACCGCTTCCGCATCGCACCCGACGCGACGGACGGCTGGTACCGGGCCACGGTCACCGATGCCACGGCGGGCACCTCGTTCGTCCTCGGCAGCCTGCAGACCGGCACCGGCGCCAAGGTCGCCACCGGCGGAATGGTCGACTGGGTCGAGTACTTCGACTGGAACAACAACGCCGCGACCTGCGCCGACTCGCCCTATTCCAAGGCCTTCCTCGACCTGCCCAGCGGCACGGCGGGCGGCACGGCCGTCACCGCGGCCCTCGGCTCCACCAGCGTGAGCGGCACCTGTTCCAGCGGCGCCAGGGTCAGCGGCCAGGGCGGCGGCAGCGTGCACGAGGACGGCATCGGCAACTCCTCGTCCGGATCCCTCACCGGCATCGGCGGCGCCTGTGCCGACATCCCCGGCGGCACCACCGGCACGCGGCTCGACCTCTGGAGCTGCGACGGCGGCAACAACCAGAACTGGGTGCGGGCCGTCGACGGCACGATCCGTGCGCAGTTCCAGTGCATGACCGTGAGCGGCAGCACCGTACGGACCGCCGTCTGCGACGGCTCGGCCGCCCAGCAGTGGCGTACCGACGGAGCGGCCCTGGTCAACCCCGGAACCGGGCAGTGCCTCGACGCCTACGGGGGCGGCAGCGCCGACGGCACCCCGCTCGGCATCTACACCTGCACCGGCAACGCCAACCAGCGCTGGACCCTCCCGGCCTGACCGGGGGAACGGCAGTCGACGGGCGGACGACGACCGGATCAACTCTTGTGCGGCGTCCGCCCGTTGCGGCCGTCACCGTCGCATACTCGGTCGCGTCCACCCGTCCGGTCCCTCATTCGCTCCCGGGAGAATCCATGGCGTTCCCGAACCGCCGAAGCGTCGTCACCACCGCGCTCGCCACCGCGGCCGCAGGCGCGTTCCTGTCCCCGCGAACGGCCACCGCCTCCGAACGGCCCGCGGTCCACCACCGTCCGCGGGCGCTGCGCAGGGCCCACGCGCACAACGACTACCTGCACACGCGCCCCCTGTACGACGCGCTCGGGCACGGCTTCACCAGCGTCGAGGCCGACATCTTCCTGGTGGACGGCGAACTGCTGGTCGCCCACGAGGCCACCGACCTCGACCCCGCCCGCACCCTGGCCTCGCTCTACCTCGACCCGCTGCTGGCCAGGGTCCGGGCCAACCACGGCAGGGTCCACCCCGGCTACCACGACCCCGTCCAGCTGCTGATCGACATCAAGACGGACGGAGCCGCGGCCTACCTCGAACTCGACCGGCAGCTCCGGCACTACCGGCGGATGCTGACGTCGTACCACCACGGCCGGGTGCGGCCCGGCGCGATCACCCCGGTCATCTCCGGCGACCGGGCCGCCCGCGCCCCGATGGAGGCGCAGCACACCCGGTACGCCTTCTACGACGGCCGCCCCGAGGACCTCGGAACCGCGGCCACCGCCTCGTTCGTCCCGCTCATCAGCAGCAGCTGGAGCGACGACTTCAGCTGGCTGGGGGCGGGCCCCTTCCCCGCCGCCGAGCGGGAGAAGCTGCGCGCGCTCGTCGCCACGGCCCACCGCGGCGGCCGGCGCGTCCGCTTCTGGGCCACGCCGGACGCGCCGGGGCCGGAGCGGGACGCGGTCTGGACGGAGCTGCTGGCCGCCGGGGTCGACCACCTCAACACCGACGACCTGGCGGGCCTCGAACGCTTCCTGCGCACCCATGACCGGGACGCCCGGACCGGGGCCGCCCACCCCCGCGGCTGACCGGACCCACCGCCCCGAGCATGACAGCCAGTCAACACCCGGATGGCGGACACGCCAGTGCGCCGGATGGCTCCTCCGCTACGCCACACTGGCGGCCGAATGCCGCATTCCGGCGCGGCGGAGGAGGTTGGCCATGGCCATTTCGATCTCACTGGTGCTGCTTCTGCTGATCCTGGCGGTGATCTACCTCCGCAACGGAGGGCTGAAGCTCTCGCACGCGCTGGTCTGCGCGATGCTCGGGTTCTTCCTCGCGGGTACGAGCATGGCACCGACCATCCAGGACGGCCTGGCCGCCACCGCCGACGTCGTCAGCAGCCTCAACCCCTGACCCGGCGCGGGACGCGGGCCCACCACGTCCCGCGATCCGGGTGACGGATCAGCTCCCGTCCGGGTCGGCCAGCCGGGAGCGGATCAGGAACCGCACCCCCTCCGGGGCCTCCAGCGAGAACCCACTGCCCCGCCCCGCCACCACGTCGACGATCAGCCGGGTGTGCGACCACACCTCGAACTGGCTCCGAGACATCCAGAACGGGATGCGCTCCGCCACCCCGTCCACGTCGAGCGAGGCCAGCAGCACATCGGAGCCACCGGTACGGAACTCGCCGTCCTGGTAGCACATGGGCGCGCTGCCGTCGCAGCAGCCGCCCGACTGGTGGAACATCAGCGGACCGTGGACCCGCCGGAGCCGGCGCAGCAGCTCCGCGGCCGCGGGGGTGAGCTCCACCGGCGCTGCCTGTGCCCCGCTCATCGCAGCGGCTCCGGACGGAGACCGGCCCACGCGTAACGGTGTTCGGGGCGGCCCGTGTCGCCGTACTTGAGGCTGAGACTGATGCGGCCCGCGCCCTCCAGGTACTTGAGGTAGCGCTGGGCGGTGGAGCGGCTGAGGCCCGCCCGCGCGGCGACGTCGTGCGCGGACAGCGGCCCCTCGGCCGCCGAGAGGACATGGCGGATGACATCCGCGGTGGGCGCGGAATGCCCCTTGGGCAGCCCGGCCGCGGGGCCGGCCTCCGCGGTGCGAAGGGCCGCGAAGATCTGGTCGACCTGCTCCTGCCCGGCCTCGCCCCGGCCGCCGCCCACGCCTTCGAGCGTCCGGCGCAGCGCCGCGTAGCTCTCCAGCTTGGACCGCAGACCGCTGAAGCTGAACGGCTTGACCAGGTACTGCAGCGCCCCGTACCGCATGGCGGTCCGGACGGTCGACACATCGCGGGCCGCGGTCACCATGATCACATCGGCCGGGTGGCCGCGCTGGCGCAGCCGCCGTACCAGCGTCAGCCCCGTCTCGTCCGGCAGATAGTGATCGAGCAGGACGAGGTCGACATGGTCGCGCTCCAGGAAGGACAGTGCCTGAGCGGCGGTGTGCGCACGGGAGACGACCCGGAAGCCGGGCACCTTGGCCACGTACGCGGCATTGATCTCGGCGACCCGGAAATCGTCGTCCACCACCAGGACATCGATCATCGCGACTCTCCCACTTCTGTCAGCGACCGGACGGTGAGTGCCTCGGGCAGGACGACGGTGAAGACCGCGCCGCCGCCGGCCCGTGCCGTGACGCGGGCCGCGCCACCGTAGCGCTCGGCCAGCCGGCGCACCAGGGCCAGACCCAGGCCGCGTCCGCGGTGCGCGGGGGACTCCTTGGTGGACCAGCCCTCGGTGAAGATCCGCTCACGCATCCCGGGAGGCACCCCGGGGCCGTTGTCGCTGACCCGCAGGACCGCCGTACTGCCCTCGGCGAGCAGTTCGACCTCGACGAGCGTGGCGACGTCCAGCGCGTTGTCGATGAGATTGCCGAGGACGGTCACCAGATCGCGCGGGTCCACCACCACGTCCGGCAGCCGGGTGCCCGGCGACACGCGCAGCGACGCGCCCCGCTCCGCCGCGATGGCCGACTTGCCCACCAGCAACGCCGACAGCAGCGGATCGTTGACGCGCTCCGCGACCTGCTCCGCCGAGGCCCGGTGACCGCTCGCCACCTCCTCCACGAACGCCACCGCGGCCTCGTGCCTGCCGAGCTCCAGCAGCCCGAGAAGGGTGTGCAGCCGGTTGGCGTGCTCGTGGTCCTGGGCGCGCAGCGCGTCCAACAGGCCATGGGTGGAGTCCAGTTCACGGCCCAGCAGCTCCAGCTCGGTGCGGTCGCGCAGGGTCACCACGGCTCCGCCGTCACCGGTGGGCATGCGGTTGGCGATCAGTACCCGGCCCCGGCAGACCGTGATCAGATCGGAGCCGTCGACCCGTCCCGTCAGCACCTCGGCCGTACGACCCGGCGGCAGCACCTCGCCCAGCGCCCGCCCCACGGCGTCCTGGTCCAGCTCCAGCAGCCGCCGCGCCTCGTCGTTGAGCAGCCGGATCCGGCCCCGCGCGTCGAGGGCGAGCACCGCCTCGCGGATGCTGTGCAGCATGGCCTCGCGCTCGCCCAGCAACGCGGAGATGTCGGCGAAGGCGATGCCGTGCGTGCTCCTCTGGAGCCGCCGCGAGACCGCGAGGGCGGCCAGCACGCCCACCGCGAGCGCCGCGCCGGAGTAGAGCAGCAGACCGGGGATGGTCCCGAGCAGCCGGTCGTGGACGCTGTCGTAGGCGATGCCCACCGACACGGCGCCCACGATGTTCCGGTTCCCGTCGCGGAGCGGGACCTTCGCACGCGCCGACCTGCCGAGGGTCCCGTTGTCGATCTGCATGATCTCCCGGCCGCCCAGAGCCGTGCTGGGATCGGTCGACACATGCCTGCCGATCTGCGTGACGTCGGTGTGCGACCAGCGCACCCCACGGGTGTCCATGACGACGATGTACAGCGCCCCGGTGGCCCGCCGGATCCGCTCCGCCTCCGCCTGCACCGGTCCGCCGGGGCTGGGGCGGGTGCTCCTCAGATCGCGTACCAGGCCGGGTTCGGCCGCGGCGGTCTGGGCGATGGACAGGGCCTGGTGCATCGCCTGGCTGTCGAGCTGGTGGCTGAGCGGGGCGAGGAAGAGCCCCGTGATGAGCATGATCACGCCGGTGGTGATGGTCACCTGGGTGAGGAGCACCTGGGCGAAGACACGGCGGGGCCAGTGAATGCGCATGTGCTCGCTCTCTGCCTTCCGCCTGCCAGGAACATGATGCTCCGTTTCGTCCTTGTGTGAACGCAACGTAAACGTCGTGCTCGCCGATGACCAGTCCTCGTGGCGCATTCGTTGCCGGAGCATGGGCAGAACGAGCAGAACCCCGCGTTATGAGCAGAACCGGGAGTTGTGGGCGCAAGGGTGACCCGGTCCTCGGGGCGCCCCTAACGTCCCGCTCCATGAACAGCGAAACGAGCCCCGCCATCGAGCTGCGGGGGGCGAGCAAAGCGTTCCGGACTCCGTCGGGGGCGCTCCACACCGCCGTGCGGGATCTGGACCTCACGATCGGGCGCGGTGAGTTCGTCGCCGTGGTGGGCCCCACCGGATGCGGCAAGTCGACCACGCTGACCCTGGTCAGCGGACTGGAGGAACCCACCGAGGGGGAGGTGCTGGTCGCGGGGGAGCCGGTGCGCGGCATCGGTGACAAGGTCGGCTTCGTCTTCCAGCAGGACGCGGTCTTCCCGTGGCGGACCGTACTGTCCAATGTGATGGCGGGCCCCCGCTTCCGCGGAGTGCCCAGGCCCGAGGCGAAGGAGCGGGCCCGGGAGTGGCTCGCCAGGGTCGGCCTCTCCTCCTTCGAGGACCGCTACCCGCACCAGCTGTCCGGCGGCCAGCGCAAGCGCGTCGCGCTCGCGGCCACGTTCGTCAACGACCCCGAGATCCTGCTGATGGACGAGCCCTTCTCCGCGCTCGACGTGCAGACCAGGGCCCTGATGTCGGACGAACTGCTGGAGCTGTGGGCCGGTACGGGCGCCTCCGTCGTCTTCGTCACCCATGACCTGGAGGAGTCCATCGCACTGGCCGACAAGGTCGTGGTCATGACCGCCGGTCCGGCCACGGTCAAGGAGGTCTTCGAGATCGACCTGCCCCGCCCCCGCAAGGTCGAACAGGTGCGGCTGGAGCCCCGGTTCGTCGAGATCTACCGCGAGATCTGGACCTCGCTCGGCGAAGAGGTCCGGATCACCCGCGAGAGGGGTGCCCTCGATGTCGCCTGACACCATCACCGCGAAGACGGCCGGTACCGGCACCGAGCGGACCCGGGCACGGGCGAGGGCCGCCAGGAACCGCGGATACCTGGTGACCGGAAGCCGGATCGCGGTGCTGCTCGCCGTCATCGGGCTGTGGGAATGGCTGGCCCGTACGGCGGTCATCGACCCGTTCAACTTCTCCATGCCGTCGAAGATCTGGGACCAGATCCGCACCTGGGTCGTCGACGGAACGGCCCAGGGCTCCCTGTGGGAGCAGATCTGGTACACGCTCTACGAAGCGCTGCTCGGCTGGGTCATCGGTGTGATCGCCGGTGTGCTGCTCGGCATCGCGCTGGGCCGGGTCCGGTTCGCCGCCGATGTCCTCGGGCCGTACATCAAGGTGCTCAACGCCCTGCCCCGGATCGTGCTCGCCCCGATCTTCCTCATCTGGTTCGGCCTCGGCCCGGCGTCGAAGGTTGCCTCCGCGGTCGTCCTCGTGTTCTTCCCCGTCTTCTTCAACGCCTTCCAGGGCGCACGGGAGGTCGACCGCGATCTCGTCGCCAACTCCCGCATCCTGGGCGCCAGCAACCGCCAGGTCACCCTCCAGGTGGTGATCCCCTCCGCCACGTCGTGGATCTTCACCAGCCTGCATGTGAGCTTCGGCTTCGCACTCATCGGCGCGATCGTCGGTGAGTACATCGGTGCCACCAAGGGCCTCGGGCTGCTGGTCGCCGCCTCCCAGGGCACGTTCAACGCCGCCGGTGTCTATGCCGCGATGGTCATCCTCGCGATCGTCGCGCTGCTGGCCGAAGGCCTGCTGACCTTCCTGGAGAAGCGGCTCTTCCGCTGGAAGCCGGCCGACGCCGACACCGCCCGCTGACGCCCCGCCGTCATCCGCACCCGCTACCTCATCCTCACAAGGACGTGCATCAGATGCGTACATCCACCCGGATCCCGGCCCTGGCCGTCGCCGGCGTACTCGCCCTGACCAGCCTCACCGCCTGTGGCGGCGGCGACTCCACCTCGTCCGGTGGCAGGAACGACAAGGTCAAGATCATGGTCGGCGGCCTCGACAAGGTCATCTACCTGCCGGCGATGCTCACCGAGCGGCTCGGCTACTTCGAGGACGAGGGCGTGTCGGTCCAGCTCCTGACCGAGCCCGCCGGCGTCCAGGCCGAGACGGCACTGGTCTCCGGCGATGTCCAGGGCACCGTGGGCTTCTACGACCACACCCTCGACCTCCAGGTGAAGGGCAAGCAGGTCGAGTCCGTCGTCCAGTTCTCCCACGCCCCCGGCGAGGTCGAGATCGTGTCCAACCAGTCCGCGGACGACATCAGGTCGGCGAAGGACTTCAAGGGCAGGAAGCTCGGTGTGACGGGCCTCGGCTCCTCCACCGACTTCCTCACCAAGTACCTCGCCGTCGACAACGACGTGCGGACCAGCGAGTTCACGCCCGTCGCGGTGGGAGCCGGACAGACGTTCATCTCCGCCCTCCAGCAGGGCTCCATCCACGGCGGCATGACCACCGACCCGACGGTCGCCACCATCCTGGACAAGAAGCTCGGCAAGATCCTCATCGACATGCGGACCCCCGAGGGCTCCAAGCAGGCGCTCGGCGGGCTCTACCCGTCGTCCAGCCTGTACATGCAGACCGCATGGGTCGACAGCCACAAGGAGACCGTCCAGAAGCTGGCCAACGCCTTCGTCAGGACGCTGAAGTGGATGTCGACGCACAGCGCGGACGAGATCGCCGCGAAGATGCCCGCCGACTACGCCCAGGGCGGCGGCAAGGCCCTGTACGCGCAGGCCATCAAGAGCACCCTGCCCATGTTCACCAAGGACGGCGTGATGCCCGCGGACGGCCCCGCCACCGTCGAACGGGTCCTGAAGGCGTTCAACCCCAACCTGAAGGACGCCGAGGTGGACCTCGCCAAGACGTACACCACGGAGTTCGTCGAGAAGGCGAACTGACCGCGGGCCCTCACGGCCCCCGCACACCGGACGGCGTGCGGGGGCCGGACAGGTCTCAGTCCTTCCAGCTCGGGGGCTGGGCGGGGTCGAGGTTCCGCCACTGCGCGAGGACCTTGGGGTCCTGCGCGTCGAGCCAGTCGGCCAGTTCGCGGAAGGAGACGCAGCGGACCCCCTTGCGGGGGCACACCTCGCGCATCGTCCCCTCGGCGGCGTCCATGTAGATCCCGCCGTTCCAGTCCTCGAAGTGGTTCCCGATGAACAGCGGCGCGCGGCTGCCGTGGAAGACCCGCTCGAAGCCCGCGACGTACGCGCTCCGTGCCTCCTCGCGCCAGGTCCTGTACTTCGCGGGGTCGCCCTCGACGTCGCCCTCGGACTGGTTGTAGAGGAAGTTGAAGTCCATGGACAGCACCTGGAAGTCCTTGCCGGGGAACGGCAGCATCTGGAGCGGGAAGTCCCAGACGCCGTTCTTCCTGGACGGCCAGATCTGGAAGTCGCCCGGGGAACTCGCGTCGTAGCGCCAGCCGAACGGCCTGGTCGCCGGCAGCAGGGTCTTCTGGCCCTCCAGACAGGGCGCGCGACCGCCGACGACCTCACGGGTGGGGTCGAAGGGGAGCGGATCGAGATCCTTGTAGCCGGTGTTCGTCTTCCAGTTCTGCACGAAGGAGTAGAACTGGCCGATCTCGCTGACCCACTCGTCCTTGCTCCAGTCCCCACCGCCCTTCTTGTCGCAGAAGTGGCCGTTGAAATGGGACCCGATCTCGTTGCCCTCGCGCCAGGCGTCGCCGAGCTGCTCCAGCGTCATCCGGATGTGCTCGCGCGTCGGGTACGAGATCGCGGCGGCCCCGGTCTTGTGCTGGGGCGGCCGGTAGAGCCCCCGCTTGTCCTCCGGGAGGAGGTAGATGCCGGTGAGGAAGAAGGTCATGTGGGCCTTGCTCTCCTTCGCAGCACGGCGGAAGCGCGAGAACATGTGGTCGTCGCCCTCCAGCGCGCCGTCCCACGAGAAGACCACGAACTGGGGCGGCCGCTCACCGGGCTTGAGCCGCTCGGCCTTCAACTGGGCGGGCTGCGGCCCGGTGTAGGACGTGGAGCCGTCACCCAGGATCTTGATCTTGCCGTCCCAGTCCTCCTCCGGGCTTCCGCCGCCCTCGGGGTGATTCCGGGCGGTCGGTTTCGGCGCGGCGACGGTGCGCGTGCCCTGCTGCGGGGTCCGGTCGTCGGAGGCGTTGTCGGACATCAGCGGGACGAGCGCCGCGGAACCCGACGCCACGAGACATACCGCGAGGCCCAGGACGACACGGCGCGTGAGCCGGGCCCGTATGCGGCGGACGGTGGACGTGGCTCTGGTATCAGTCACTTGGTCATGGCTTCCGTGTATGTGTTCCAGATCTGGGCCGGGAGGGTGCCGTCGTCCGCCGGGCGGCCGGCCAGCCCCTTCAGGGGCAGCGGCGCGAGGCTCTTCGCGAGGTCCATGCGGTAGACGACGACGGCGGTGGACGCGGCCGGTCCGTATCCGACGTACCAGCGCGCGGTGTCGTCCTCGGTGGTGCCGGTCTTGGCGGCGACCGGGGTGGCGGAGGCGACACCGTTCTTGTCGGCGGGCGGGGCGAGCGACGCGGTGACCTCGTCGGCGACGTCGGACCGCATGGCGCGTCCCGGCCGGGGCAGGCCGAGCCGGATCGGCCCGCCGTTGCGGGTGACCTTGCGGACCGAGTACGGGTCCATGTGCATGCCGTGGGCCGCGAACGTGCCGTAGGCGTCGGCCATCCGGATGGCGCTGGGCGTGGAGTTGCCCATCGCGAACGCCGGGACGGGCGGGCCGAAGCTGGACGGGAGCAGCCCCGATGCCTCGGCCGTGCCGCGGACCTGCTTCAGGCCCGTGTCCATGCCGAGCTGGAGGAAGGGGGAGTTCACGGACTTCGCCATGGCGTCGTGCAGGCTGATGCGGCCGTGCGAGACATCGCCGTCGTTGTCGCCCTTCACCATCTTGCCGCTGCGGTCCCAGTAGGGGCCTTCGGGGGTCATGACCGGTATGTCGTCGTCGCCGTCGTACACGGTCGACGGGACGACGGTGGAGCGCGGGCCGTTGCGTTCGCGCGACACACCGTGCTGGAGACCGGCGGCGTAGACGAAGGGGGTGAACGCCGAACCGGCCGGGACGGTACCCGCGTTGGATTCGTTGAACGCCTGCCGCTCGTAGTCCGGTCCGCCGTAGACCGCGAGGATCCGGCCGTCCGGGGCGACGGACGCGGCCCCGAACCGGACGGACCGGTCGGCCTTGCGCCGCTCGGGATCGAGCGCGCCGCGCGCCTCGCGGACGGCCCGGGTGAGGGCGGTCATCCGCGGCTTCTCGAACGTCGTGTAGATCTGGTAGCCGCCGAGGTCGAAGCGTGCGTCGGGGATGTGCCCGGCCCGCTTGGCGTACGCCTCGGCGAGCTGGACGAGATAGCCGTCCTGCCCGCCCGCGTTGTTCGCCCGGTGCGGGGGCCTCGGCTCGGGGAAGGTGGTGTACGTGGCCCGTTCGGCCGGGCTCAGCCTGCCGATCTCCACCATGCGGTCCAGCGTCCACTTCCACCGCGCGACGGCCCGCTCGCGGTTGTGGGGGTTGACGGCCGGGTCGTACAGCGAGGCCCCTTTGAGCAGGGAAGCGAGGAACGCGCCCTCGCTGGCGTCGAGTTGGGTGACCTCCTTGCCGTAGTACGCCTGCGCGGCCCGCTGGAGACCGTAGGTGCCGCGGCCGAACCAGCTGGTGTTCAGGTACTCCTGGAGGATCTTGTCCTTGCTCAGGCGGCGGTCCAGCTTGACCGCCAGCAGCATCTCGGTGAACTTCCGCGAGAAGGACTGGTCCTGCGTCAGATAGACGTTCTTGACGTACTGCTGGGTGATGGTGGACCCGCCCTGGGTGTCCCCGTCGCCCACCGTGCGCCACAGCGCCCGGGTGATCCCTTGCGTCGATATGCCGTGGTCGGAGTAGAAGTCGGCGTTCTCCGCCGCCAGTACGGCCCATCGGACGTGGTCGGGGATCTTCGACAGGGGCATCTCCTGCCGGCTCACCCAGCCGGTCCTGGCCATCGGTGTGCCGTCGGCCCAGTAGTAGACGGTGTCCTGCTGGGTGGCGAACGCGTTGAGGTCCTCCGGTATGTCCGTGCGCGCGTAGGCGATGCCCACCACGGTCACCAGCGTCGCGGTGAACAGCAGGGCGGAGCCCAGGACCAGCCGCCACGAGGGTACCCATCTTCGCCAGCCGCTCCGCTCCGCGCGCGGGTAGTCCGGTCTGCGCGGCAGGCGGCTGCGTGGGCGTTTCGTCTGTTTCCGGCGCCCCGTTCCGGGGACCAGCACCGCCCGCGCGGTCCGCGCCGTTCTGCTGAATGCGTTGTGCAGTGTCATTCCGTCCAGCCATGACAGGACGGGCCGGTCGCAGACCGCGACCGCGCCCGAGCGTTGGTCATTGCGCGTCCGCCGTCACACGCCGGCACGTCGACTCCTTCGCATCAAAGGCCAAAGCATGACCGAGAGTTGTGCTGCGAAGTCACGCAAAGATAACAGGCCCTCGGGAGAGGTCGTGCCGGTCGGCTCCTCCGGTCGGCGAGCCCGGCCGGGGCCACCGAGCCGGGCCCGCGGCGCGGCGTCGAACCGGCCAATTCATTTCTCCGCATTCGCCCGGACCCCTCACAACACCGGGGCGTCTTCGCAGCCTCGGGGTGCCGGGCAGCGGCCGGGGACCCGGGCCGGGCGAAGCGTCAAGCGTTGTTCCGGCCAAGACCGCCCCCCGTCTTGTGACAGGGCCGTGGTGGCGCCGGGGGCCACCTGCCTATGGTCTGAGAGCGCGCAGCCGCCCGGCCCGTCGATCCACCATGGCCACACACGTATCGCACAGGGAGAAGCAGTGTCGCGTGTCAATCCCGTCCTGGCACGGGCCCTCCGTACAACTCCCTTACTCCGCCTGGACGTCACCCACCGGGGTCGGGTACGGCGTCTGGGACTGAAGCTCGAAGAGCACGGCCCCACCGGATCGGTGAAGGACCGCAGCGCCGTCGGACTGCTCCGGGCGCTGCACGACGAACGGCCGCTCACCCCGGGCACGGTGGTGGTGGAATCCACCTCGGGCAACCTGGGCCTCGCCCTGGCCCGACTGCTGCCGACGGTCGGTTGCGACTTCCTCGCCGTGGTCGATCTCAAGACCCCGCATGCCACCCGCCGCGGACTCGCCGACAGCGGAGCCAAGGTGATCGTCGTCGACGAACCCGACGGCCTGGGCGGCTATCTGCTGAGCCGGCTGCGCCGGGTGCGCGAGCTGTGCGCGGACAACCCCGGATACCGCTGGCCCGACCAGTACGAGAACTGGGCCGCACCCGAGATCCACCGCCGCACCACCGGACCCGAGCTCACCGGGCAGGCGGGACCGGAGCTCGGCACGGTGTACGTACCGGTCTCCACCGGCGGCACCCTCGCCGGCATCGCCGCCCACCTGCGCGAGCACCGGCCCGACGTCGTCGCGGTCGCCGTGGACGTACGCGGCTCGCTGGCCGTCTCGGGCAGCGCCGGCCGCCGCCTGGTCCCGGGCATCGGAGCGAGCCGGCCCTCCGTCTTCCTGAGAGCGCCGCACAGCTACGACCGTGCGGTGCACGTCGACGACATCGAGGCGATCGCGGTCTGCCGGATCATCGCCGAGGACATCGGCCTCGCGCTCGGCGGCTCCAGCGGCTGCGCCGTGCGGGCGATGCTCAGCGACCAGGAAGAGGCCCCCGGGGACGGCCGTCTCGTGGTCTGCCTGGCCGCGGACGGCGGGACCAAATACCGCGACACCCTCTACTCCGACGACTGGGCGGCCGAACAAGGTGTAGCCAAGGAGATCACCTCCGCCGTGCGACGACTGCGCGGCGAAGGACTCTTCTTCGACCGGAAGCACCAGGAGCACTGAACATGGGCACCAGCACCACCCTTGACCGGCAGCCGACGCGCCCCGGCCTCCGGCAGTTCCTGCCGCTGGTGCAGGGTGCCACGCTGATCGAGTGGACCGGAACGGGCCTCTTCCTCGCCGTCTCGACCATCTACTTCGTCAAGGTCGCCCATCTCAGCACCGCGTCCGTCGGCACTGGCCTGACCATCGGCGGGGCCGTCGCCGTCGCCACCGCCGTGCCCATCGCCCGGCTGGCGGCACGGTTCGGGCCGAAGCCGGTGCTGATCGGTGTGATGCTGCTGCGCGCACTGGCCACCGTCGGCTACCTCCGCGTGGACGGCTGGTGGAGCTTCCTCCTCGTGGTCGCCGTCATCGCCGTCACCGAGCAGTCCTCACCCCCGCTGGTCCAGTCGTACGTCGGGGCACGCGCCCCTCAGAGCCTGCGCGCCAAGGTCATGGCCGTCCAGCGCACCGTCGTCAACCTCGGCATCAGCCTGGGTGGGCTGATCGCCGGGGTCGCCCTGGGCTCCGGCTCGCCGGGAGCCTTCCGGCCGCTGCTGATCGGTGGCGCGCTCGCCTATGTGGCGGTGGCCGCCGTGTACGCCACCGCGCGGCGGGAGGAAGTCGTGACGGCGGTCGAGGGCGCCCGGGTGTCCGATCTGCTCAAGGACCGCCGACTGCTGGGCTTCACCGCGTACAACGCACTGGTGTCGCTCTGGATGCCGGTGCTCAACGTGGCCTTCCCGCTCTGGCTCGTCACCGAGACTGACGTACCGGAGCGCTATGTCGGCATCCTGTACGCGGTCAACACCGTGCTGTGCATCGCACTCCAGTACCCGCTCAACCGCTGCTACAGCACCGCACGCCGGGCCTGGCTCTCCTACGCGGCCGCGGCACTGCTGCTCGGTGGGGGCGCCCTGGCCTTCGCCGCCGCGCCCGGCTTCGGGGCGCGGGAAGCGCTCCTGGTGCTCGGCGCGGCCGTCGTCCTCCTGACCTTCGCCGAACTGCTCCAGGTCGGTGCCTCGTGGACCCTCTCCTTCGACCTGGCACCGGAAGGGGCGCGCAGCGCCTATCTGGTGCTGTTCAACACCAGCCGCACGGTGGCCAACCGGGTCGCGGGCCCGGTGCTGATGACCGGTGTCGTCCTCGCCCTCGGCACGGCCGGCTGGATCGCGCTCGCCTGTGTACTGCTGCTCGGCTCGCTCGTCCCCTTCGCGATGCTCCGCGCAGCGCGCACCACCACCGGCGGCTGACCCCGCCCCGCACCGTCCCCACCGCAACCGACCCCTTCGCCAAGGAGCCCCGCCCGCATGGACTTCGAGCAATACCCCGACAGCCACTTCCGCTATCTGACCCGCGCGGACGTCATCGAGGCCGCCCGCGACGTGGACATCGTGGCGGCGGTGGCCGAGGCGCTCACGCTGCACTCCGCCGGACAGTCCGTCCTCCCCGAGGAGGCCTATCTGGGCTGGACCACTCCACAGGGCGACTCGGCCAGGCTGCTGGCCATGCCCGGCGCGCTCACCCAGCAGGGGCGGCCGCCGGTCATCGGCATGAAGACCATCAACGCCTCGATCGGCAACCCGGGGCGCGGGATACCCCGTTCCCAGGGCTTCACCCTGCTCCTCGACCCGGAGACCGCCCGGCCCCTCGCCCTGATGGAGGCCGCCTACATCAGTGCGATGCGCACCGCCGCGGTGACCGCGCTCGCGGTGCGCCATCTGGCGGTGGACCAGCCGCGCGGGCTGGCGCTCCTCGGCTGCGGCGCCCTCGCACAGGCACACATCGCGCTGCTGCTGCGCACCGTCCCCACCCTTCGCCGCATCACCCTGTACGACGTGGCGCCCGACCGCGCGAAGTCCGTCGCCCACCACATCGCCTCGCTGCCCGGTGCGGACGGCGTCGAGACGGTGGTCGCCGACGGACCGCGCGAGGCGGTACGGGACGCCGAACTCGTCGTGCCCGTCACCACGGTGACCCAGGGGTACATCGAACCGGACTGGCTGCGGCCCGGCGCGCTCGTCTGCCATGTCTCGCTGGACGACCTCACCGAGGCGGCCGTGCTCGCGGCCGGCACGGTGATCGTCGACGACTGGAGCCTGGTCCGCGACGACCCGCGACGGCTGCTCGGCCGGATGCACCGGGCGGGCACCCTGCTCGGCCCCGACGGCACCCCGCGGCAAGGAGTGACCGCCCGGCCCGGTGCCCGTCCCGTCGACGGCACGCTCGGCGACGTACTCGCCGGGCGGCACCCCGGCCGCCGCGACCAGGACGAGATCGTGATCAGCAACCCGTTCGGGATGTCGATCCTCGACGTCGCCGTGGCCGACCGCATCCACGCCCGTGCCGAAGCCGCCGGTCTCGGCGCCCGGCTCACGCTCTGAGGGGGATCCGCATGACCATCGACCAGAACATCCAGGAGATCAACCGCACCATGTGGTCGTACGGCGAGTACCGGCACGTCGCCGACCTGCTGCGACCGGGCGCCGTCGAGCTGGTCGACCGGCTCGCCCCCGCCCAGGGCACCGCCCATCTCGACGTCGCCACCGGCAACGGCAACGTCGCGCTGCTGTCCGCCCTGCGCGGCTGCCTCGTCACCGGACTCGACCTGACCGACGAGTTCTTCCCCGACGCGCGCGAACGGTTCGCCCAGGCCGGAGTCGAGGTGGAGCTGCACCGCGGCGACGCCCAGGAACTCCCCTTCGCCGACGCCTCGTTCGACCTGGTGACCTCCACCTACGGGATCCAGTTCGCACCCGACCACACCGCGTCGTGCGGGGAGATCTCCCGGGTGCTGCGGCCGGGCGGCCGCATCGGCATGTGCAACTGGACGGCCCGCAGCTGGACCGCGCACTTCCAGGAGATCCTCTCCTCCTACTTCCCCTCGCCCAACGGCCACCAGGGACAGCCCATGCTGTGGGGCTCGCCGGACTACCTCGCCGAACTCCTCGGCCCCGGATTCACGGTCACCTCCGAACGCCGCGAACTCTTCTACCCGTTCGCCACGGCCGAGGACCTGGTGACCTTCTTCGAGAACTGCTTCGGCCCCTGCATAGCGGCGAAGAACACCATCTCGCCGCCCTCACGGTGGAAGGAACTGCGAGCGGAAATGGTCGAGATGACCGAGGGATTCCACACCACGGACGCCCGCGGCACGGGCGTGCCCGTCGAGTACCTGCTGGTCGTCGCGGAGAAGCGGGCAGCCCGGTGACCGGCCTGCCCGAGCACTACCCCCGGCTCCCCCTGGCCGGGGGAACGCGGGAACGCGCCGTCGCCACGGCACTCATCCGGCGCGAACCCTACGAGCTGGGCGAGGGGGTCCACGCCCACGTCGAGCGGTTCGCGGCCGCGCACCCCGACCGGACCGCGGTCGAGGACGGCGAGGTCTCCCTCGGATACGGGCAGCTGGCCGACCTGATGCAGCGCACCGCGGCGCAGCTGGCGGCCGCCGGGATCCGGGAGGGGCAGATCGTCGCGGTCGGCGGCCGGCGCGGCTCCGACGTCATCACCGCCTTCCTCGCCCTGGAACTGCTCGGCGCCGTCTACCTCCCGGTCGACGCGAGCTGGCCCGCCGCCCGCGTCGAGTCCCTCCTCACCGACAGCGGCGCGGCCCTGCTGCTGACCACCGGCACACCGGCGGACAGCGGAGAACTCGTCAAGGGCGCCCGCGCGGCAGGCGTACCCACCACGCCACCCCGCCCCGCGGACGCCCCGTACACCCGGACCCGGCCGCCCGCCCCCGACGAGGTGCGCTACGTCCTCTACACCTCGGGCTCGACCGGCCGCCCCAAGGCCGCGATCGTCGAGCACCGGGGGATGCTCAACCACCTCCGGGCCAAGATCGACGACCTCGGGCTGACCGCCGACGACCGGCTGGCCCAGACCGCGCCGCTGAGCTTCGACATCTCCGTCTGGCAGATGCTCGCACCGCTGCTCGTCGGTGGCCGGGTCCAGGTCCTCGCCGACGAGCAGGCCCAGGACGGCGCCCTGCTGCTGGAGGAGCTGCGCGCACGCGGAACCACGGTGCTGGAGACCGTGCCCACCCTGATGCGCTTCCTGCTCGACGCCCAGGAGACCGCGGGAATCCGGCCCGGCGCGCTGCGCTGGATGATCGCCACCGGCGAGGAGCTGCCCCCGGCGCTGGCCCGGCGGTGGCACGACACCCTGCCGGGGATCCGGCTGCTCAACGCCTACGGCCCCACCGAGTGCTCGGACGACGTCACCCACGCCGAACTCGGCCCGCCCGCCCCCGGAGTACGCCACCTGCCGATCGGCTCGCCCATCGGCAACGCCGAACTGTACGTACTGCGCGAGGAGAACGGACAGTGGCACGCCTGCGCGCACGGCGAGACGGGGGAGCTGTTCGTCGGGGGAATCGTCGTGGGACGCGGCTACCTCGGTGACCCGGAGCGCACCGCGCTCGCCTTCTTCACCGACCCCTTCGGCGCCGACGGCGGGCGCCTCTACCGCACCGGGGACGCCGTACGCGTACTGCCGGACGGCCAACTGGAGTACCTGGGCCGGGTGGACCGACAGGTGAAGCTCGGCGGCGTACGCATGGAACTCGCCGAGATCGAGGCGGTACTCGGCGGCCACCCCGCGGTCGCCGCCTGTGCCGTCACCGTCCACACCCCCGACGACACCGGAGCCCTGGTCGCCCGGGAGAGCGCCCACACCCCGGTGGCCGCGCAGCCGCCCCGGCTCGTCGCCTACCTCACCGCCTCCGACGACGAACCGACCGAGGCGGCGCTGCGCACCCATCTGCGCGACAGGCTCCCCGCCCCCATGGTGCCGCACACCTTCGTCGTCCTGCCCCGGCTCCCGCTCACCCGCAACGGCAAGACGGACTACAAGGCCCTGCCCGCACCACCGCGCCGCAGCCGCCCCGACACCCGCGCCTACACCCCGCCGCGCGGCGAGGCGGAGACCGCGATCGCCGCGCTCGTCGCCGGACTCCTCGGCACCGGCCGGGTCGGCAGGAACGATCGGTTCCTGGAACTGGGCGGCGACTCGCTGCTCGCGATGCGGCTGGTCGCAGCCCTGCGCGAGACCGGATCGGCGGCCGGCCTGCGCGACGTGCTGCGCGACGGCAGCCCCGCCGCACTCGCCGCGCTCGGCCACGACCGGCGGCCCGCGACCGGTGCCCGCCCGGCGGCGCCACGGGACGACGCGCCGCGCACCCGGCCGCTCACCCCGCAGCAGGCCGGGGTCTACTTCCACTGGCGGCTCGACCCGCTCAGCCCCTACTACAGCTACCAGGGCTCCCTGGAACTCGACGGACCCCTCGACGTGGCACGGCTGGCACAGGCCTGGAGCCTGCTGCTCGCCGAGAATCCGCTGCTCCTCGCCCGGTTCGCCGAGACCGACGAGGCGGACGGGCGGGAAGCGGGGCACGAGGTGGTGCACCACTACCCGCACTGGGAGGTGCCGCTGCCCGCCGGCGTCCGCGATATCACCGCGGAGGCGTTCCGCGCGGTGGCCGCCGAGGAAGCCGCCAGGCCCTTCGACCTCCTGGGCGAACCTGCCCTGCGCACCGGGCTGTTCCGGCTGCCCGGCGGACAGCACCGGCTCCTGGTCACCATGCACGAACTCCTCCTCGACGGCTGGGGAGCGACCGTGCTGTTCCAGCGGCTGGCCGAACTCTACGAACAGCGGCCCGCCGGACCCGACCCCGAACGAGCCACCCGCTACGACCGCTATCTCGACCACCTGACGGAGCGGCTGGCCTCCGAGGAGGTGGCCGAAGCGGGGGAGTACTGGCTGCGCCGACTCGCGGGCGAGCTCCCGGCACTCCAGATCGCCCAGCGGCCAAGGCCCGCCGCACCCACCTACCGGGGCGAGATCACCGAGGCGGTCCTCGACGAGGAACTCTCCCGGCGGCTGCGCGCCACCGCGGTCGCCGCGTCCGCCACCGCCTTCGTCCCCCTGCTGGCCGCCTACGCACTGGCCCTGGGCTACTACAGCGACGCCGACGACGTGATCGTCGGCGCCCCGATGGCGGGGCGGGAGCGGCCGGAGACCGCCGACGTGCCCGCCTTCACGCTCGCCATGCTGCCACTGCGCCTGAACCTCGACCCGGCCGCCACCCTCGCGGAGTTCACCGCACAGGTGAGGGAGACGGTGTACGACGCCTACGCCGCCGCCGAGCACCCCTTCGGCTGGACGCTGCGCCGGCTCCCGGCCGCCTCACGGAGCTCATCGGCGACCCCGGTCTTCCAGACCATGCTCAACATGCTGCCCTACCCGGCGCGCGCCACCACCGCCTCGGACGTCCGGTTCCGCTTCGTCGAACTGGACACCGGCTACACCAAGTACGACTGCGCCCTGTACGTCCAGCCGCACGGCCCCGGCCAACTGCTGCTCCAGTACGCCTACCAGCGGGAACTGCTCGACGCGCCGGCCGCCCGCAACGTACTGGAATCCACCCTGATCGCGTTGCGGGCCCTCACCGACCCGGAGTGCGCCGAGCACACCACCGTTCGTTCCCTCGACCTGCTGCCCGGAGACGATCAACGATGACCACGCCGACCCTGCTGGAACGCTTCGCCGAGCAGGTGGCGGCCCACCCCCGGGCCGTCGCCCTGCGCCACACCGGCACCAGCGTCAGCTACCGCGAACTCGACGAATGGAGCGGCCGGCTGGCCGCCCGGCTCGCCGCCAAGGGCACCGGTCCCGGCTCGCTGGTGGCCCTCGCCGCCCAGCGCGGCCCCGCCGCCGTCGCCGGAGTCCTCGCCGTACTGAAGACCGGTGCCGCCTACCTCGGGCTGGACCCCGCGATCCCCGTGCGCAGGCAGCGCCGGATGGTGGAGGAGACCGGACCGCACTGCGTCCTGGCCGAGCCCGGACTCGACCAGTTCCCCACCCTGGACGCACCGCGCGTCACCCTGGCGCCCCTCACCGAGGGCCCGCTGCACCAGGCCCCCGAGCAGGAGCCCGACGAGGACGCGCTCTTCCACATCGTCTACACCTCGGGGACGACCGGAAACCCCAAGGGCGTACGCATCAGCCACCGTTCGGTCCGGGGCCGGCTGGAGTGGATGTGGCAGGACCACCCGTTCCCGGAGAACGCGGTGCTCGCCGTCCAGAAGTCCCTGGCACTGGTCGCCTCGCCGTGGGAGCTGCTGGGCGGACTGCTCAAGGGCGTCCCGTCCGTCGTGCTCGCCACCGACGAACTCCTCGACCCCGCGCTCTTCGCCGCCGCCGTCGAACAGGAACACATCACCCATCTCTTCCTGACCCCGCAGCTCATCGCCGGACTGCTGGAGGAGAGCGCCGCCCGCCCCGGCGGACACCGGCCGGTCCTGGTCACCAGCGGCGCCGACACCCTGCCGGTGGACACCGTCCTGCGCTTCCGCGAGGTCTGGCCCGACACCACCCTGCTCAATCTGTACGGCATGACGGAGACCGCCTCCAACGTCGCCGCGTACGACACCGCCCTGCTGCCCGCCGACGCCGAACGCGTCCCCGTCGGCAGCCCCGTGGCGGGCGCCTCCCTCTCCGTCCGCGACCGGCTCGGCCGACGGCTGCCGACCGGTGTGACCGGCGAGGTGTGGGTATCCGGGCCGCCCCTGGCCCTCGGCTATGTCGGCGGCGACGGCGAGGACCGCTTCACCACCGACGACGCCGGGATCCTGCACTACCGCACCGGCGACCGGGGCCGCCGGCTCCCGGACTCGGGACTGGAGATCACCGGCCGCGCCGACAACCAGATCAAGGTGCGCGGCTACCGCGTCGAGCTGGAGGAGATCGAGGCCACCCTGCGCAAGGCACCGGACATCACCGACGCGGGGGTCTACGCGGAGACCGAGGGCGGCGAGACACGCATCGTCGCCTGCGTCACCGCCGAGGAGGAGACCGGCACCGCCGCACTCCGTGCCCATCTGCGCGACCGGCTGCCCGACTACATGCTGCCCGCCCGTGTCCAGCAGGTCCCCCGGCTCCCGCTCGGTACCAACGGCAAACTGGACCGCACCGCCCTGCGCACCCTCGTGGCGGGCATCGGGCAGCAGCAGGCGGCCGGATTCACCCCGTCCGACGCCACCGAGGCCGCCGTCGCCGAGCTCTGGCGCGAACTGCTCGGCGCACCGCCCGCCTCGGCGGACCAGAACTTCTTCGACGCCGGGGGCCACTCCCTGCTCGCGGTACGGCTCGCCAACCGGCTGGCGACGGTGGCGGGCCGCCGGGTCCCGCTGCGCCGCATCCTCGGCGCCCCCACCGTCACCGCGATCGCCGCCGCGTGCCGCGAGATCCAGCAGGAGGAGCAGATATGAACACCCCATGGCTGACGGTGCCGGGCGAGCAGCCGCAGGACACCGCCACCCTCGCCGTCTGCTTCGCGCCCACCGGCGCCCACGGCTCCACGTTCGCGAGCTGGCGCGACAAGCTCCCCGAGGACATCACCCTCGCCTTCGTCGTCCCGCCGGGCCGCGGCACCCGCGTCGACGAGGAGCCCGTCACCGACGTGGCCGTCTACGCCGACGCGGTGGCGGCCGGGATACGCGAACTGCGCAGCGGGCGGCGGCTGGTGCTGATCGGGGTCAGCCTCGGCGCCCTGCTCGCCTACGAGACCTGCCGCCGGCTGCTCGACTCCGGGGTGCCCGTCGCCCGGCTGTGCGCCGTGGCCGGACAGTGTCCCGCCGACTTCCACGGTCGCGGCGAGGAGGTGACCGTCGAGGACGCCCGCGCCTTCGTCGCCGGGACCGGACTGACCGATCCGGAGCTGCTCGCGGACCCCGAGTTCGAGGAGGTGCTGCTGCCTCCCGTCATGGCCGATCTGCGGTTGGCCGCCGGGTACGACGGCCGGCGCGGAGCCGTTCCACAGGTCGAGCTGCGTGCGGTGTGGGCCACCGACGACCCGCACGTGCCCGAGGTCACCGTGCGCCGCTGGGCCGAGTGGACCCGGGGCGCGTGCACCCTGCTGTCCGTCGAGGGCGGGCACTACGCCCACCAGGAGAATCCGGCCGCGGTCATCGCCGCCTGCCTCGACGGACTCCCCGGAACCCGGCCGTCCCGGCGTTCCGTGCTCGGTGCCGGGGCGACGGCCGTCGCCTCCACGGTGCTGGGCCTCGGCGCGGTGGCCTCCGCGGCCCCCGCGGCGCGGGCCGACTCGGCGACGTCGACGGGGACGGGCAGCGCCTCCTTCGACGGCGACCCCACCGACCCCGTGGGCCTCGCCGTCGCCATGATCCGCCAGAACACCAGTAACCCGGGCGACGGCGCCGTCACCCTGCCGCTCGCCCGGATGCTCCAGGACATCTTCCGGTCCGCCGGGGTCGGCACCGAGATCGTGCCCACCCCCAAGGACGGCAACGTCCACTTCTTCGCCCGCGTCGCCGGCAGCGGACCGGCGACGAAGAAGCCCCTGGTCCTGCTCGGCCACTCCGACGTGGTGCCCGCCATCGGAGACCGGTGGGAGACGGACCCCTTCGCCGCGGAGATCAAGGACGGCAAGCTCTACGGCCGCGGCTCGCTGGACATGAAGGGCGTCAACGCCGCCTTCGTCGCCGCTCTGCTGCGCCACGTCCGCGAAGGAGCGGCCTTCGACCGCGACATCGTCTTCTGGTCCGACTGCGACGAGGAACAGGGCCCCTACGGCGTGCGCTGGTTCCTCACGGAACACCCCGGCAAGGTGGCGGCGGGCGCGGTCATCACCGAGGGCGGCTGGGTACTCAACCAGCGCGACGGCACCACGCCCATGATCGCCTCGCTCACCTGCAACGACAAGCGTTCGCTGCTGCTGCGCCTGGAGACCGCCTCGTACGCCACCCACACCTCCAAGCCGTTCAGCGGCCAGGCGGTGATCCGGCTGGGCGAGGTGCTCGACCAGCTCGGGCAGTGGCGTGCCCACATCCGCCCGAACGCACTGTCCCGGCGGTACTTCGCCGAACTGGCCGAGGCCACCACCGACCGGCCCTTCGCCGAGGCGCTCCGGGAGATGCTCGACGCCCGCACGGACCGGCAGCGGGACCGGGCGGGGGAGAAGGTGGTGCGGCTCAGCGAGACCCCGGAGCTGCACAACGCGATGCTGCGCACCACGCTGGCCTTCACCGCGGCGCAGTCCGGCTACTACCCGAGCATCGTGCCGGGCACGGCGACCGCGGAATTCCGGGCCGCCTTCCTGCCGGGGGCCGAGGACCCCGGACGCACCGTCGCCGAACTGCGCTCGCTGATCGGCAACCGGGCGACGCTGAGTGTCGTCGGCAACCCCGGTGAGACCGAGCAGCAGGCCCTGGACCGGCTGCGCGGCTATCTCGCCACACCCGACTCCGACTACGACACGGACGTCTTCCGCGCCTGGCAGAGCGCCGTACGCCGGACCCACCCCGGAGTACGGGCCACCGCCTGCCAGTTCGAGGCGGTCACCAGCGCGGTGCCGTTCCGGGAGGAGAACATACCCGTGTACGGCATGTATCCGTTCACCGTGAACCGGGACATGCTCAAGCGCATGCACGGCACCGATGAACACATCGGTGTCGAGGCGCTGCGACAGGGTACCGAGACCGTCTACCAGCTCCTGGCCGGACTGCGCACCGACGCCTGAGCCCGTGACGCGCCGTGCGGGCGGGCTCCGGCCCGGCCCGCATGGCGCGTCACGGGGTCACTCCACGCTCACCCAGTCCAGGGTGCGTTCCACGGCCCGCTTCCAGTTCGCGTAACCCTCCGTCCGCCGCTCCTCGCTCCACTGCGGCTCCCAGCGCTTCGACTCCTGCCAGTGCTCCCGCAACTCGCCCTGGTCCCGCCAGAAACCGGTGGCCAGTCCGGCCGCGTAGGCGGCACCGAGCGCGGTCGTCTCGGCGACGACCGGGCGGCTGACCGGAACTCCGAGCACATCCGCCTGGATCTGCATGCAGAGGTCGTTGGCCGTGACCCCGCCGTCGACCTTCAGCACGTCGAGGTGGACACCGGAGTCCTGCTCCATCGCCTCCACCACGTCCCGGCTCTGGTAGCAGATGGCTTCCAGAGTGGCCCTCGCCAGATGGCCGTTGGTGTTGTAGCGGGCCAGGCCGACGATGGCACCCCGGGCATCCGAGCGCCAGTATGGGGCGAAGAGACCGGAGAAGGCCGGCACGAAGTACATCCCGCCGTTGTCCTCGACCGTCCGGGCGAGGTGCTCGCTCTCGCCCGCGGCCGTGATGACCTTCATCTGGTCGCGCAGCCACTGCACCGCGGACCCGGTGACCGCGATGGAGCCCTCCAGAGCGTAGACCGGCGCACTTTGCCCGAACCGGTAGGCGACGGTGGTGAGGAGCCCGTGCTTCGACCGGATCAGTTCCGTACCGGTGTTGAGCACCAGGAAGTTGCCGGTGCCGTACGTGTTCTTCGCCTCGCCCGGCTCGAAGCACACCTGACCCACCGTGGCCGCCTGCTGGTCGCCGAGCACCCCGGTGATCGGGATCGCCGCGCGCAGCGGCCGGGACGTACGGGTGCGGCCGTACGCCTCCGCGTCGGAGGAGGGCCTGATGGCCGGGAGCATCGCGCGGGGGATGCCGAAGATGTCCAGCAGTTCGTCGTCCCAGTCGAGCGTCTCCAGGTTCATCAGCATCGTCCGGCTGGCGTTGGTGACATCGGTGGCGTGGATACCGCCGTCGGGGCCGCCGGTGAGGTTCCACAACACCCAGCAGTCGGTGTTCCCGAACACCGCGTGCCCCCGCTCCGCGGCCGCGCGGACCCCGTCGACGTGGTCGAGGATCCACTTGATCTTCCCGCCGGAGAAGTACGTGGCCGGGGGAAGACCCGACTTGCGCCGGATGACCTCGCCATGACCGTCGTTCTCCAGGGCCTTGGCGATCGAGTCGGTGCGGGTGTCCTGCCACACGATCGCGTTGCAGTACGGACGGCCGGTGCGCGGGTCCCAGACGACCGTCGTCTCGCGCTGGTTGGTGATCCCGATGGCGTCGAGATCCGTGGCGCTCAGACCTCCGGTGCGCAGAGCGGTCTGCATCACCGAGTTGGTGCGTTCCCAGATCTCCACCGGGTCGTGCTCCACCCACCCCGACCGGGGCAGGATCTGCTCGTGCTCCAACTGGTGCTTGGCCACTTCGTTCCCACCGTGATCGAAGATCATGAAGCGGCTGCTGGTGGTGCCTTGGTCCACTGCTCCGACGAAGTCCGCCATGGCATGCTCCCTCTCCTGAGTCCGGGCTCGGCGATGGAACCGGGCGTCACTTGTCGGGCAGTACGGGGATGCTGCCCTCCGGCTCCTCCTCCGGCGAGGGCAGGAAGCGGCTGACGAAGGTCTTGTAGAAGAACGCCCCCACCAGGCCGCCGACGAGCGGTCCCACGATCGGCACCCAGAAGTAGAAATTCCCGTACTGGTCCCGCCACGCCCCTCCGTAGCCGGTGAGGAAGCTCGCGAGCCGGGGGCCGAAGTCACGGGCCGGATTGATCGCGTACCCGGCGTTGGTCCCGAACGCCATGCCGATGGCCACCACGATGAGGCCCACGATGAACGGGCTGAGGTTGGCACCCGGCGGGGTGTTGAGGAGGTCCGTGACCGCGAAGATCAGCAGGATGAGGATGGCGGTGCCGATGACCTGGTCCCGGAATGCCCCCCATTCGTGCACCGGGAGGGCCGGGTTCCCGTTGGCGGGCAGGGTGGAGAACACGAACTGGGTCTTGATCGTGTGCCCGGGGTCCGCCTTCGCCAGCGCCTCCGTGTAGTTCCATCGCACCAGCAGCGCCCCGACGAACGCGCCCGCGAGCTGTGCGAGCGAGTACGGAGCCACTTTCCTCCAGGGGAAGTCCTTGAAGGCGGCCAGCGAGACCGTCACCGCCGGATTGAGATGGGCACCGCTCAGCCGGCCCGCCACATAGACGCCGAGGGTGACGCCGAGGCCCCATGCCCAGGCGATACTGTCGTGATTCCCGAGGCCGCCGGGCGGGTCGGTGAGCGCACCGCCTGCCACGACCTGGGCCACGACACCACAGCCGAAGAGGATGAGAATCATCGTGCCGAGAAACTCCGCGGAGAGTTCCCCGGCGATTCCCGGTTTCCTGAGCCGCTGCATGGGGATCTCGCTTCCTGTCGGCGCACGACTGTTGGCGGCATAGATCCACATATGAGCCTAAACGGCGGGAATTGGTTCCGCACTCGGTGACGAACACACTGCTTCCGCACCTCCCGGGGCGGGAACGTGCGGCCCCTGCCACCGGGAGGACGGAATCGTGCGACGCGTCTCGGCCGGCCGTCGTGGCCCTGTCCGGGCGGCAGGGAGCGGGGCGCCACCGGGCCGGAAACCCGGTGGGGGTATCGTCGGGCTCGCACCGCAGGACCCGTACGACCGAACATGCGAGGCAGCCGTGGATCGCGGACGGACGCGCACACCGGGAATGTCCCGGCTGCTCGTGCTGTGCGCCGTCCTGTCCGGGCTGTTCCTCATGCACGGCGCACCGGCGAGCGCCGCGGAGGGCTGCCATGACGCGACGGCCATGACCGCGGCCTCGCCCGTGTCCATGACGACGACCGCCGACCACTCCGCGATGCGGGGCGAGCACGGCCCTGCTCGCGCGGCCGCCGCCGGGTCCGCGACGGACGGCGAGTCATGTGTGTTCACCCATGCCCGTGACCGGGTGCTGCCGCTGCTCATGGCGCTGGGGCTGGTGCTCCTGGCCGTCCGGGAGCTCGCCGGGCACCGCACCGCCGTACGCGGACCGGCCCGGCGAGGACCGCCGTTCGCCGGCAGGGAACTGCTGCTCCAGGTGTGCATCGCGCGGACGTGACAGGAATCCGCCGGTCCACGGCCTTTCGGGGACGGACCGGCCGGACGGCCCTGCCCTTTCGCGCGCCACGGATGTGGCGCATCCACCTGGAGAGAACCTGTGATGTCCGTTTCCCTGCCCTCCACTGCCCGCCGCCGCTCGCTCGCGGTCGCTGGTACCGTCGCCGCCCTCGCCCTGGCACTGACGGCCTGCGGATCCTCCGACGGCTCGAAGTCCGGCGATTCGTCCAAGCCCGGCATGGACCACGGCGCGGGCAGCGCCTCCGCACCGGCCACTCCCGGGGGCACGTTCAACGACGCGGACGTGGAGTTCGCGCAGCAGATGATCCCGCACCACCAGCAGGCCATCGAGATGGCGAAGCTGGCCGACGGCCGCGCCGCCGACCCCGGGATCAAGAAGCTGGCCACCGCGATCGAGAAGGCCCAGGACCCCGAGATCAGCACGATGAGGAGCTGGCTGACCTCGTGGGGCAAGCCGCTGCCCGCCGCCTCGTCCTCGATGGGTGACATGCCCGGCATGGACCACGGATCGGACGGTTCGGGAATGCCCGGAATGATGTCCGACAAGGACATGAGCGACCTGGAAGCGGCCAAGGGCGAGGACTTCGACAAGAAGTTCGCCCAGCTCATGATCGGCCACCACCAGGGCGCGGTCACCATGGCCGAGGACGAGCGGAAGAACGGTGACCACGCCGACGCGAAGAAGCTCGCCGACGCTGTCGTCACCGCCCAGACCGCCGAGATCGAGCAGATGAACAAGATCCTCGACAGGCTCTGATCCCACCAGGGGTGCGGGCCTCCGGCGCATGACGTCCGGTCGACGTCACGGGAGAGGCCCGCACCTCCGGTACGTCCCGGAGCCCGGCCGCCGAGTGCTCAGACGGAGGTGCCCGGTGCCGCGAGCAGCTCGGCCACCTCCTGCGCGGTGGTCTCCCGGAGCTCCTCCGCGACCAGCAGCCACCGGGTGATGCCGATCGATTCGAGGAACGGCAGATCGTGACTGGCGATCAACAGCGCCCCCTCGTAGGACTCCAGCGCACCGGTCAGCTGCCGCACACTGGCGATGTCCAGGTTGTTGGTCGGTTCGTCCATCATCAGCAGCTGCGGGGCCGGAGCGGCGAGCATCGTCGCCGCGAGTGCGGCCCGGAAGCGTTCCCCGCCCGAGAGCGTGCCCGCCGGCTGTTCCGCGCGCTTCCCCCGGAACAGGAAGCGCGCGAGCTGGGCGCGGATGTGGTTGTCGGTGACCCCGGGAGCCGTGCGGGCCACGTTCGCCGCGACGCTCAGCTCCTCGTCCAGCACATCGAGCCGCTGCGGAAGGAACCGCACCGGCACAAAGGTCCTGGCCTCGCCGGACAGGGGGGCCAGTTCTCCGGTGAGCGTGCGCAGCAGCGTCGTCTTCCCGGCGCCGTTGCGGCCGACGAGCGCGATCCGCTCGGGCCCGTGCACCTGGAGAGTGCCCTCGCGCAGTCTGCCGAACCGGGGACGTACCCCGTCCAGGCTCAGCACGGCGCGACCGGTGGGCACCGCCGTGTGGGGCAGGCTCACGCGGATCTCGGCATCGTCGCGGATGGCCTCCGCAGCCTCCTCGCGGCGTTCGCGCGCCTCATCGAGCCGCTCTTCGTGGACGCCGCGCAGCTTGCCCGCCGACTCCTGCGCGGACCGCTTGCGGCGGCCGGCCAGGATCTTCGGCAGACCGCCCTCGGCCTCGATCCTCCGCCCGTTCCGCTGGCGGCGGGCCAGCTTCACCTGGGTCTCCTCCAGTTCACGTTTCTGGCGGCGCAGATCCGCCTCGGCGGCCCGCAACGTCCGCCCGGCGGCCTCCTGTTCGGTGGCCACGGCTTCCTGGTACGCGGACCAGCCACCGCCGTACCAGTTCACGGACCCGGTGCGCAGTTCGGCGACGCGGTCCACGCGCTCCAGCAGCTCACGGTCATGGCTGACGACGACCAGGATGCCCGAGCGCCAGGAGTCGACGGCCTCGTAGAGCCTCCTGCGTGCGAACGCGTCGAGATTGTTGGTGGGTTCGTCCAGGAGCAGGATGTCGGGGCGCTCCAGCAGCAGTGCCGCCAGGCGCAGCAGAACGGTCTCCCCGCCGGACAACTGCCCTACGGTGCGGTCGAGTTCGATGCCGCCGAGGCCGAGCGAGCCCAACGTCGCCAGGGCCCGTTCCTCGACGTCCCAGTCGTCGCCGATCGTCTCGAAGTGCCTCTCGTCGACATCGCCCGACTCGATGGCACGCAGCGCGTCGCGCCGCTCGGCGATGCCGAGGGCCCGGTCCACCCGCAGCGTGGTGTCGAGGGTGATGTTCTGCGGCAGGTGGGCGAGGCTGCCGCTGATGGTCACCGACCCCTGGGAGGGGCGGAGTTGACCGGCGAGCAGCCGCAGCAGTGTGGATTTGCCCGCACCATTGGTCCCGACGAGACCGACACGGCCCCGGCCGATGGTGAGCGAGAGCCCGTCGAAAACGGTCGTGCCGTCCGGCCGACGGAAGGTCAGCGCCGAGCAGGTGAGGGAGGCGCCGGGGATGGTGGGTGTCGCCATGGTGTTCCTCGCAGTCGCAAACGCAATGAATGGGGGATTCGTATGCGAGCACCACGCGGCGACCGGGCAGCGGAGGGAGGTGTGGCGGTCCTGATCGATCAAGGGACGGCTCATGCACCGAGGTCGCATCCACGCGGGGTCACGGGCAGCGCGGAGCGCTGCTACGGCGTGACGGGCGTACGGGCTGAGCCGTACGGCGCGATGTTCGCGGACCTCAGATGCGCAACGTCCACCTCTATCGGAGACAACAGGACCTTGAAACCATAACGGCGGGGCGAGGGGATGGCAATCTCTCCCGACGCCGGGCAGGGGGTCGGGCATCGGCGGCCCGCACGGCGGGATGCGCGTCCCATATATGCGATTCAAGCTGGTTGCCCTTTTATTCGGCTAAGCATAATTTGCGTGATTACGCGTCTTTTGTTGTGGTGCGAAATGCGCCTTTTGCGGTTCTGTGGCGCGAGTCACCTTCGAGCCTCCCGGTTTCGCCCGTGTGCTTCGGTGCCCTTTCCGTGCAAGGGGAGGGAATGGCTCGATGTGAGTTGGGTTACCGCGATTGCCTCGACTCGATCTTGTAAGTGAATTGCATTCGGAAATTAGGGGCTTGTTCCTTTCGGCCCTTCTCGCCTACGGTCACCGTCAATCCGGACGGAACGCCGAATCCTGCCGCCGCCCGGCCATCCCACCCACTCGTGTACGGCAGGAGCGGGGAACCCAGGTAAGCCGCCGATCCGGTGTCCGGAACGGCTCGGGGTGAAGTCGCATTCCGTGTGCGGCCGGGCAGCTCCAGCCCGAACCCGACAGCTCACCTCGCAGGCGACGGAGAGGAATCCACCATGCCCGCAACAACGGGTACGTACCGTCGTCGCACGTCCTCCTCGCTGACCCGGCGCCTCGTCGCCGTGGGCACGGGGGCGGCCGCCCTCATGCTTCCGCTGATCGGGGCCCACGCGGCCTCGGCGGCGTCGACGCAGACCGTCGCCGCCGCACCGTCCGCCGCGTACACGAACGATCTGGACGGCTGGATCAAGAAGTCGCTGGCCGTCATGGCCGAGCACGGCATCCCCGGGAGCTACGACGGCATCCACCGGAACGTCATGCGCGAGTCCTCCGGCAACCCCCTCGCCATCAACAACTGGGACTCCAACGCCGCCGCCGGCACGCCGTCCAAGGGTCTCCTCCAGATCATCGACCCCACCTTCCGGGCCTACCACGTGCCCGGTACGGCGATGGACAGCTACGACCCCGTCGCCAACATCACGGCAGCCTGCAACTACGCGGCCGACAAGTACGGCTCCATCGACAACGTCAACTCCGCCTACTGACGCCGACTCCGCCCACTGACGTACGGAACGGTCTTCGGGCCGTCGGCCCCCGCGGTCAGCCCAGTCGCGGGGGCGTCCAGTCGGCGTGGCGCAGGATCGTGCGGACGGTGACGCGGGACGGTGCGAGTCGCAGCGCTGCGTCGCGCAGCGCGACGGCCGCCGGACGGGACAGCCGCTGTCCCATCCGGCCGGCCTGGCGGGCGGCCCGGGCGACCGACTGGCTGCGGGGGCGGCGCTCGGCGTCGTAGCGGCCGAGCGCCGCCTCGACCGTGGGCCCGGTGGAGAGTGCGGCGGCCAGTGTCACCGCGTCCTCCAGTGCCTGGCAGGCCCCCTGGCCGAGGTTCGGGGTCATGGCATGGGCGGCGTCGCCGAGCAGGGCGACCCGGCCCACCGCGTAGGAGGGCAGCGGGACGAGCAGCTCGTTGACGTCGTGGTGCAGGACGGCGTCGGGCCGGGTCGCCGCCAGCAGTGCGGGAATGGGGTCGTGCCAGCCGCCGAACCGGCGGTGGAGCTCGGCGAGCGGATCCGGATGGCGCACACCGGCAGGCGCGTTGAGCACCGCGTGCCACTCGGCCCTGCCGTCCGCGAAGGCGATATGGCCGAACTCGGCCCCCGGGCCCCAGGTCAGCTCGAAGTCGGAACCCGGATCGACCGGGGAATCGGTGATGCCGCGCAGCACGGTCGAGCCGCTGTAGGCCGGACCAGGATGGTCCGGGAAGAGCTGGGAGCGCAGTCGGCTGCCGATCCCGTCGGCGGCCACGACCAGATCCGCGTCGAGCCTGGCGTCACCGGCGGTGACGCGTACCCGCGAGGCATCGGAACGGTCGACGGATGTCACCTCGGCCCCGACGGCCAGGGACTCGGCAGGCAGCGCCTCGCGCAGCAGCCGGTGCAGTGCGGCCCGGGGGATGCCCATGATCGGGGTTCCCAGCTCGCGCTCCAGCGCGGCTCCGTCCATGCGCGCCAGCAGGCGGCCGTCCGGGGTGCGGGTGCCGCCGGTGTACTGGGGCCGGGCGGCCGCGCGCACCGCCGCGCCGACGCCGAGGGCGTCCAGCGCGCGCAGGCCGTTCGCATGCAGGGAGATGCCCGCACCCGCGTCGTCGAGGGTGCGGGCGCGCTCGACGACCGTCACCTCCCAGCCGACGAGCCGGAGTCCGATCGCGGCGGTCAGCCCGCCGATGCCTCCGCCGACCACCACCGCGCTGCCGCCCATGCCGGGTCCCCACTCCTGCCCTGTCTCGACCTTCTACAGCTGTAGAAGGAGCGTACTACGCCCCCTCTACAGGTGTAGAAAGGGGTGATGACCACAGATCGACGCAGCGTCCTCGCCGACGCCGCCATCGGCGTGCTGGCCGAGGCGGGGATGCGCGGCCTGACCCACCGCGCCGTGGACCGGGCGGCGGACATGCCACCGGGCACCACCTCGGCGTACTTCCGCACCCGTCAGGCCCTGCTCACCGGGCTCGTCCGGCGGCTCGTCGCGCTCGACCAGGCGGAGTTGCAGGCCGCCGGCGAGCAGGCGGCGACGGTGCGCGACGCGGACGAACTGACGGACGGCCTCGTCGGCTTCGTCGGGCGGCGGCTGAACGGCGAAGGGCGCCGGAGGTCGCTCGCCCGCTATGCCTGCGCCGTCGAGAGCGTGCGCCACCCGGAGCTGCGCGAGATTCTCGTGCCGCGCGAGAACGCGGCCCGCGAGGCCGCACGGGCGTTCCTGGACGCACAGGGGGTGGCCGACGCCGAGGGCCGGACGCTGACGTTGCTGGCCTGCGTGGACGGGCTGGTCTTCGACCGACTGGTGGGCGGCGGGGAGGTCCCGCGGGACGAGATCGCGGGACTGGTCGCCGCGGCGCTCCGCGACGCGTGACGCTCAACGCCCGAACCCCCGCGCCCGATTGCCGCCCCCGGCGGTCGGCGCCCGGTCGTCAACGCCCGGCCGTCACTCCGAGGCGGGCTCCGCCGCCTTCTCCGGGCGGGTACGGGGAAGTACGGGAACGGTGGCCGCCTGTCCGGCCCGTACCGCCTGTACCGCCGCGTCGTGCAGGCGGCGGCTGTCCTCCTCCGAACGGCACGGCACAGGACTGCCCGACATGGTGAACCAGTCGATCGCACCCGTGTACTGCACAGTGACCTGGGCCGTGTCCTCCGCCCAGGTCGTGTGGATGGTCAGGTCCCCGGACAGGACACCGACCTCCTCCGTGAGCACACCGCCGTGCCCGGAGAACACACCGCAAGTCGTCCATGACGCCCAAGCCATGACTCCAGGCTGGCACCAACACCGTGGATGCGCGACCCGCGGGCTCCGCGCACCGGCCGCACCCTCGGGCACCCCACCCGGCCGGGACGCCGCCCGCGCCCTTCCGGATGCTGGAAATGGGGGAAACTTTCCCTCGGCCAGGGCTGCGGTTCCCGTACCCGCCGATCCCCCGCAGTGCGAGGCGGTGTTAGCGCGCAATCGTCGAATCAGCCCTTCGGAACAACGAATTCCGTAGGTGAACACCTCTTGACCTGCGGAACACGTCAGGATTGCATGTCGCGCTGGGAGCGACGAAACCACTCACCACGTCCTCGTCTGGAGGCGATACCGCTCCCGTGCTCGGACACCGCACCTGTTGATCGGAACCGCACGATGACCGAAACGCTCAGCGCTCCCCAGGCGCTCGCCCCAGCGACCGGCCCCACCCCACAGAAGCTCAAGCGTTCCATCGGCGTCGTGGGCGGAACACTGCTCACGCTCTCCTGCGTGACGCCCGCCTCCACCCTCTTCGTGGTCGTACCGGACCTGTTCTCCAGCCTCGGCACGTACACCGCCCTCACCATCGCCATCGGCTCGCTGCTCTGCATCGCGGTCGCGTTCTGCTACTCGGAGCTGGGCACGCTCATCCCGAGCGCGGGCGGCGAGTACGCCATGGTGTCGACCATGGCGGGGCGGCTCGCCGGATGGCTCGTCTTTGTGCTCTCGCTGCTGGTGGTGATGATCGTGCCTCCGGTCATCGCCATGGGCACCGCCGACTACCTCGAACCGCTCGTGCACATCCCGGCTCCCGTCGCGGGCGCCGGCGTCATGGTGCTCGCCACCCTCGCCGGGCTTCTGGACCTGCGCGCCAACGCGTGGATCACCGGAATCTTCCTGGTCCTCGAAGTGATCGCGGCGGGCGTCGTCGCCGTTCTCGGCTTCGCCCACTCCGAGCGCGGCGCATCGGCGCTGGTGCACGGATCGGTCGCCTCGTCGGGCGGCACCAGTTCGACCGTCACCGCGATGATGGTGGTCTCCGGTCTCGCGATCGCCCTCTTCATCACCCAGGGCTTCTCCACGGCCGTCTACCTCTCGGAGGAACTGGAGAACCCGCGGCGCAACGTGGCCCGTACCGTGCTCGCCACCCTCGCCATCTCCACGGCGGTCATCCTCGTCCCGGTCATCGCCATCACCCTGGGCGCACCGGACCTGGATGCCCTGACCTCGGGAGACCTGAACACCATGGTCGCCGCCTGGTCCAACTCGGCCGTCGGCACCTTCGTCAGCCTCTGCGTCGCCCTGGCGATCATCAACGCGGGCATCGTGATGGTCATCCAGAACTCGCGGGTGCTCTTCGCCTCCGCCCGTGACAAGGCCTGGCCCGCGCCGGTCAACGACGCCCTCTCCCGCCTGGGCCGGTTCGGGTCCCCGTGGGTCGCGACCCTGCTCGTCGGCGTCCCCGGCGCGGCGCTCTGCTTCGTCAACCTCGATACCCTGTACGGCGTCACCGGCGTGTCCGTCACCGCCATGTACCTGCTGGTCGCCGTCGCGGCCCTGCTCTGCCGCCGCGGCGCGCACCGCGAGGCCCCGGCCTGGCGCATGCCGCTCTGGCCCGCGATCCCCGTGCTGCTGATCGCCGTACTGGCGTACATCCTCACCCAGCAGGAGACCGAGTACCTGCTGTGGACCGGCGGGATCACCGCGGTCGCCACGCTCTACTGGGCGCTCTACCTGCGGCCCCGCCGGGAGACCCGCTGGCTGGTCAGCATCCCGGAGGACGTACAGCCCTGACCCCGGACGCGTTCCGCACGGTGTCCGGCCCGTCGGTGGAGAGCGTCCACCGACGGGCCGTGCCCGTTCCGTCCGCCGTGCGCCCCACCGGCCACCCGGGCCCCTTCCCGGACCCGATCGCCTGACCGGGCGCCGTGTCGGGCCCGGCGGCAGGCGGACACCGCCCTGATTCCCGCACAGTGGGACAAGGGCGTCGTCGGAGCACGGGGAGTCGTGGCAGGGATGAGTGTCGAGCGGGTCGGAGTCGTCGTTCACCAGGGCCGTCCCGAGGCCGTCGTCGCAGCGGGCGTCGTACGCGACTGGTGCGCCCGCGAAGCGATCCCGTGCACCGACATCGACGTGTGGCGCGGCGACGCACGCAGGCGCGGCGGGCGCGAGGAGGCCGATGTCGCGGGCAACCCCGATCTCATCGTGACGCTCGGCGGCGACGGGACCTTCCTGCGCGGCGCCAGGATCGCCGCCAAGAACGACGGCGCCGTCCTCGGGATCGACCTGGGCCGCGTCGGCTTCCTCACCGAGGTACCGGTCGAGGACGTGGTCCGGGCCCTCGACGCCGTCCACCGCGGGCGGGCGGAGGTCGAGGAGCGCATGACCCTGACCATGCGGGCCTCCCGCGTCCTCGAAGTGCCCCCGGACATCGACGCCCTGATGGGCTACGGGCGGCGCCCGATGCTGCCGCCTCCCCAGGTCGCCCCGGACGAGGAGGCCGCGGCGGAGGGCTGGGGCGTGGCGCTGGACGTCACCGCGCTCAACGACGTCGTCGTGGAGAAGCTCGCCCGCGACCGGCAGGTGAGCCTCGGCGTCTACATCGGCGGCCGCCTCCTCGCCTCGTACTCGGCCGACGCGGTCATCATGGCCACACCCACCGGCTCGACCGCCTACAGCTTCGCCGCCGGCGGCCCGGTGGTCTCCCCGCGCATGGACGCCGTCATCTTCACGCCCGTGGCGGCGCACATGACCTTCGACCGCACCGTGGTCGCCGCGGCCGACGAACCGATCGCCGTGCGGGTCCTGCCGCACTCGGGACAGGGCGCGGTGACCATCGACGGTCAGCTGCGCGGCGTCCTGGACGCCGGGGACTGGCTCGGGGTGTACGCGGCACCGCGCCGTCTGCGCATCATCAGGCTCGGCCCGAACGACTTCTACGAGCGGCTGCGCACCCGCCTGCGCCTCACGGACGCCCCGGCCACGGCGGCCGACGGCGCGGCGGCACCGCTCTTCCGCCCCGGCGGACCGGTCCCGCACGACCTGGCCCATCTCCATCTCTCCCCGGACGACAGGGACGGGACAGCCGGTGGCTGACCGCTCCGGGACCGTGCTCGCCGCCCCCGCCTCCCGCCGGGTGACCGGGGCCGTACATCTCCGACGCCGTACGACAAAGGAGTTCCCATGCCCAACAGCGCCGATCTCCCCACCCCCACCACCACCGTGACGGTCCCCGACACCGAACTGGCCTCGGCTGCCACCCAGTTGGTGCGCGACACGACCGACGACCTGATCTACCACCACTCCCGCCGCGTCTACTTCTTCGGCGGGCTCCAGGGACACCACCGCGGGCTGAGCTTCGACCCCGAACTGCTCTACGTCGCGGCCATGTTCCACGATCTCGGCCTCAACGAGGAATTCCGCGGCAGCGGGCGCCGGTTCGAGGTGGACAGCGCGGACGAGGCGCGGCGATTCCTGCAGAGCCGCGGTGTGCCGGAGGACAGCATCCGGCGCGTCTGGACGGCCGTCGCGCTCCACACGACGCCGGGAATCCCGGCACACATGGAACCCGAGGTCGCCCTGGTGACAGCCGGTGTGGAGTACGACGTACTGGGCATCGGATACGACGACATCAGCGAGGCCGACCGCATGGCGATCGTCGCCCTCCACCCCCGCCCCGACTTCAAACGGCGCATCCTCAAGGCCTTCACCGAAGGCATCGCGCCCAAGCCGGAGACCACGTTCGGCAATGTGAAGGCCGACGTCCTGGAGCGCTACGCCCCCGGGTTCGAACGCGGCGACTTCGTGGACACCATCCTGGACTCCGCCTGGCCGGAGTGACGAGCGAGGGACGCCCCACCCCGGCGGCGGAGTCGGCGACGGCACGGTGGGGCCGGCCCGCCCCGTCGTTATAGTTGGCCGCTACAGGAAAGTGGCTGCGGGGGCGGGCCAGTGCGCCACGGGCCGGTCCCGTGCCGGGCACCCACTGCCCGCACCTCCGTCGCCCACGGAAAGGCCATGCGATGCCGGCCGTCCTCGTCCTGCTGCTCTCCGGAACCTGGCTGCTCTCCGGTGCCCTGGTCACCGGGACCGATCCGCTGATCGTCGCCGTGGGCCGCACCGCCGTGTGCTGCGCGGTGCTCACCGCCGTCGCCGCCTCCAGCGCGGACGGGCGGGCCGATCTGCGCCGGGCCGCCGCCCGACCGGGCACCGTATGGCTGCTGGGCCTGCTCGGATTCGCCGGGTACGCGGCGGGGACCCTCCTCGCCATCCCACGCATCGGCACCTCGCTCACCAATCTCGTCGTCGCGCTGATGCCGTGCGCCTCGGTCGCGGTCGGCGCGATGTTCTTCGGCGAGCGGTCCGGGCCGCGCAAGGTGACGGGAGCGGTACTCGCCTGCGCGGCGGCCGTCGGATACGCGGCGCTCGGTGCGGACGCGGGTGACGCGGACGGAGTGGGGCTGCTGCTGGTGGCGGCGGCGACCGTGGCCTTCGCCGGATACGGGTTCCTGTACCGGCAGCGGCTGTCGGGGCTGCCGCCGCTCGCCGTGCTGCCGGTACTGCTCGCGGCCGCCACCTGTCTGCTGCTGCCGATGGCTCTGCCCGCACTGATCGCCCACCCGCCGACCCCTGCCGCGATCGGCGGCACAGTGGTGCTGGGCGCGGCCGTGTACGCGCCCGCCTACCTCGTGCAGCACCGGCTCATCCTGCTCCGCGGACCGGTCTTCACCGCCGCCGTGCAGCTGGCCGTTCCCTTCACCGTGCGCGTGGGGGACTGGGCGCTGGGCACCGCACCCGCCCCCTCTCCCGCCGAGCTGCTGCTCCTCGCGGTGTGCTGCGGGGGCATCGGGCTCGTCACCGTCCAGCCGCGGGCCCGGCTCGCCGCCGCCGAATGAGCGCGGGCTCTCCGGACCCGGCCGCCTCAGGTGCCCGGTTGTGCCCCGGCCGTCGTCGTGCCGACCACCAGTGTGCACGGGTGGGCATGCATCCCGGGGGCGTCCAGTCCGTCGGCCACCTGGGCCGCTGCGGCGGCGCCCAGCGCGGCCAACCCCATGTCCACGGTGGTGAGATGGCGGGTGTGCTGGCCGCTGATCACGTACTCCCAGTTGTCCACGCCGACCAGTGCGACATCGTCCGGGACCCGCCGTCCCGACTCCCGCAGAACTGACTCCACCCCCAGCGCGATCTGGTCGTTGCCGCAGAACACGGCATCGAAGCGGGTACCGGAGTCGATCAGGTGGCGGCAGGCGGTGGCGCCCCAGGCCCGGCTCCAGTCGCCCCGGAGCGTCTCCGTCGCGGGGGACAGCCCGGCCTCGGCGAGCGAAGCCGTCAGCCCCTGCTCACGTCCCGTCGCGGCGGTGTCCGCCGCCTCGCCGGTGATGTGCGCGATGTGCCGCCTGCCCAGCGACAGCAGATGCTCGCCCGCCAGCCGCCCCGCCATCCGGCTGTCGGGGACGTAACAGGAGTCGTCCGCCCGGTCGGTGATCCCGAACGCGTAGGCGACCGGGGCGGAGAACTCGGCCGTGACGGACCGTATGTGGGCCAGGAGACCGTCACCGATCACCAGGACGCCGTCGACCCGCCGGGCCAGGAGTCTGCGTACACCGTCGGCCATCGATTCCGGGTCGAAGCCCGTGTCGTAGAGCAGGCAGGCCTGTTCCCGGCTGCCGAGATGGGTGACCGCCCCGACCAGCACCGGCTCGGTGAAGGCCCCCCGGGCGTTCTGGGCGAGAATGCCGATCGTCCGGCTCCGGCCCAACGCGAAGGACTGCGCCAGGGCATTGGGCCGGAAATCGAGTCTGCGCGCGGCCTCCGCGATGCGTGAGCGCGTCGCGGCCGAGACCCGGCCGCCGCCGTTCAATGCCCGTGACGCCGTGGAGAGCGACACCCCGGCGACCGCCGCGACATCGCCCAGTGTGACCCTGCCTCGTTCCGACATGGCATCAGCCTAACCATGATGCGCAACTGCTTGTGCGAATCCGCCGGTTGCCGTGCGAACCCTTGACAGGGACGGTCCGTGGGACCAGTCTGTGCCGCGCTTGAGCAAGCGGTTGCGCAACGGCCCGGAGCCGCATCGGGCTCAGCCCGTACACGTTCTTCGCAGTGACCTCGCGCAGCACCTCCGCGCCCGATGATCAGGGAGTTTCACGCCATGCGACATCGACCACGCAGACGCCTGTCCCGAGCGACGGTGGCCTTCTGTACCCTGCTCGGCCTCCTGGCCTTCGGCCCGGCCTCTGCAACTGCCCTGTCCGGAACGGAGATCGGGAATCGGGGCGCCACGGCCGACGCCGCCCGCCACGCCCTCGCGCCGTCCGCGGTCGCCACCGATGACGTACGGATCGAGGTGACGACCCCCGGCAACCTCTTCGACCCGGGCGTCCCGGCGACCTTCGGGGTGCTCTCCGCCCGTGACGGCACCGTGCCCTGGAGCGTCCGCGACTACCGGGGCCGGACCGTGCGCGGCGGCACCGCCGCGATCGACCCGGCCACCCGTGAAGGCGCCGTGGACGCCGGTGAACTGCCCCTCGGCTACTACACCTTGACGATCCGGGGCACCGCCGCGGGCGGAGCGCCGGTCACCCGGACCGCCGGCTTCGCGGTGCAGCGTCCCGGCCCCGACCCGAAGCGCACCACCGACTCCTTCTTCGGAATCAACCACCACTACCGCTCTGCCCCCGGCGACGCCTGGGACGACAGCACCGGACTCGCCGCCCGCGCCGGCGCCGACACCCTGCGCGTCGACTCCGCCTACTGGGGCACCGTCGAGCACCCCAAGGGCGAGTACCAGTGGCCCGAGGCCAGCGAACGCGTCACCGCGGACTTCGCTGCGCGCGGCCAGGACGGTCTGATGCTGCTGGGCTTGGGCAACTCCGACTACGGCAGCATCCCGAGCACCGACGAGGCGTACCGGGCGTTCGGGAAGTACGCCGGCCATGTCGCGGAGAAGGCCGCCGGCCGGATCGGGGCGCTGGAGGTCTGGAACGAGTACTACGGCGGTTTCTCCAGCGGGGTGTGCTCGCAGAGCGCGAAGTGCTACGCCAAGATGCTGGCCGCCGCGTACTCGGGGGTCAAGGCCGCCGACCCGAAGGTGACCGTGGTCGGAGCCTCGTCGTTCAAGGTGCCGCTGGACTGGTTCGAGGAACTGTTCCGGCTCGGCGGGCTCAAGCACATGGACGCGGTCTCCATCCACCCCTACCGCGCCCCGGGCACCCCCGAGGGCGTCGCACTCGACATCGACGGCCTCAAGCGGCTGATGCGCCAGTACAACCACGGCAGGGAACTCCCCATCTGGATCACCGAGCAGGGCTGGACCTCCGCCGGGCGGGACGGCGTCGGCGTCGGCGAGCAGACCCAGGCGCAGAGCACCGCACGCGCCCTGCTGGAGGCCAGGGCCGCGGGCGTCGCCCGCTACTACTGGTACGACCTGGTCAACGACGGCAACGGGCCGGACAACGCGGAGCACAACTTCGGCCTGCTGCGCAGCTCGGGCCCGGAGGCCGACGGGCTCAACCCGAAGCCCGCCTATCTCGCCTACTCCACCGTCGCCCGCGAGCTGACCGGGGCGCGGTTCACCCGCCGCCTGCGCACCGGGGACGACGACCTCCACGCGTACGCGTTCAGGTCCGCGGCCGCCTCGCCCGGCGTCGGTGCGGTGACCACGGCCCTGTGGAGCGGCGACCGCACCGGCAAGCCCGTGCGGGTGCGGACCGGGAAGCCGGTCACCGTGGTGGACATGCTCGGCTCGGAACGGGTGCTGGAGCCGGTGGACGGCTGGGTGTACCTGACGGCCACCGGCGCCCCGGTCTATCTCCGGGCCGCGGTGGACGAGGTCGAGGCGTCACCGCTGCTGTCGCTGTCCGCACCGGAGGACATCGCGGCGGGCGCGGACGTTCCGGTGACCGCCACGCTCGACAACCGTGCCACGGGCCGCGAGGACGGGGCGAAGACACGCCGACGCACGGCCGTCTTCGAGATCGAGGGCGAGAAGGTCACCGTCTCGGCGGCACCCGGCCGACGGGGCCGCGCCGTCCTGAAGGTCCCGGCCGGGGACACGCCCGGAAGCCGCGGTCTGGCCGCGGCGGTCACCCTCGACGGGAAGCGGGCCGGTGCGGTCGCGTCCGGCACGGAGGTGACGACGGAGCCGGTGACGGTCGACGTGTCCCCGGAGATGTCGGTGAAGGGCTCCGTCCGCACCGACCGGCTGGCGGTGACCGTCACCAACCACTCGCCGGACGACCCGGTCGGGGTGACGGGGATCGGCTGGTCCTTCGGCGACACCTCCGGAACGATCACGGGCCGGGACGTCGCCGACGGCGGCACCGTCCCACCGCTCGCCTCCCGCACCTTCCGCGCCACCGTCGAGGGAGCCTCCGCCTACGCGGTCGAGCCGGTCCGGGTGAGCGCCGGGCTCGCGGACGGACGCACCGTGCGCGACAGCGACTCCTTCGGCTTCAGCCCGATCACCAGGGCGACCCCGCATCTGGTGGACGGCAGGCTCACCGGCCTGGGGAACGTCCCGAAGGTGGACCTCTCCGAGGTCGGCACGTACAACGGCATCGAGCCCTCCGTCGCCGACGGCGACCTCTGGGCGACCTGGGACGACAAGAACCTCTACGTGTCCGCGGTCGTCCGGGAGAAGGACCACCGGACGGCACGGAAGGTGGCCTGGCTGCCCGCCGGTGACAGCATCGGCATCGGGGTGCAGCCGGGCAAGCCGGGGGAGGGGCTGGGGCGTTGGGGCGCCGACTGGTACATGCTCTACGCCGGTGACACCGTGACCCAGGGGCCGGGTGTCTTCGTCGAATCGCTGCCGAAGGACTACCCCGTGGGTCCCGTGCCGGGAGCCGATGTCCGGGTGGCCCGCGACGAGGCGGCCGGGACGACGACCTACCTGGTCGCCGTCCCGTGGAAGCGGATCGCCCCGCTGTCGCCCGCGAACCCCTCGTTCTCGATGACCCTGACGGTCAACAAGAACGACGGCGTGCAGCGGGACAACTACCGCTCGCTCGGTCTGGACGGATGGCAGACGTGGGGCGACGGGCTCAACAACTGGAAGCTGGTGCGCTACCAGCGGGTACAGCTGACCCGCTGACCTGCTCGCGGGCCGGTGGGCCCCACGACACCCGGCGCCCACCGGCCACCGCTCACGACATCCGTGACCTCCACCATCGACAGCGAGAGGGCGAACCACCATGACGCACACCCCCATCGACGCCGGCGCCACGCCGGGCTCCGGGCGCCCGCCCCGCGACCGGCCGGATTCACGACGTCGTCCGCTCCTCACCCGCGTTCCGGCTCTCGCTCTCGCGCCGGTCCTGGCGGTGTCCCTGATCGTGGGCCTTCCCCCATCCGCCCCCGCCGCGACGCACACCCTCTCCGTCACCTCCCCGAGCCTGATCTTCCAACGGGGCCAGGGCGTCGTGGAGTTCGGCTCGTCGGCGGCCTCGGTCTCCTGGACGGTCAGCGACGAGCAGGGCACCCGGGTACGCGGCGGCACCAGCTGGCTCTCCGGCGGGAAGGCCACCATTCCCGTCGCCGACCTCGCCCCCGGCTACTTCCAACTCTCCCTGCACGCGGGCTCCGCCACCGATCCGACCGACCTGCACACCTCGTTCGCCGTCATCGAACCGGTGCCGGACAGCGCGGTCGGCCCGGCCTCACCGTTCGGCGCCGCCGTCCACATCGGCCGTACGGGCTGGGGCCTGAACGTGCTGGACGAGGCGCGGAAGGCAGGCATCGCGCACATCCGCGAGGACGCCTGGTGGGACCGGTTCGAGACCACGAAGGGCAGCTACACCTTCCCGGCCGCGTTCTCCACCGAGATGGCACACGTCCGCGCCCTGGGCATCACCCCGCTGATCATCGCGAACGGCGCCAACCCCCTGTACGACAAGGGCCGTACGCCGAGCGGCCCCGAGGGCGTCGCCGCCTTCGGCGCGTTCGCCGGGGCGCTGCTGAAGCACTACGGCCAGAGCGACGTCGAGGTGCTCAACGAGTACAACGCGGGCACGTTCAACAACAGCGCCTGCGGGCGGAGCGCCGCCTGTTACCTCGACGTGCTCAAAGGCGTCAACCAGGCCGCGAAGGCCGCGGTGCCGGGCGCCTCGGTCGTCGGGCCAGCCACCATAGGGATCGGCAACTGCGTCCACGCGGACGGCACCAAGTGCTTCGCACCGGACCTCATCGACCGCGGCGGGCTGAAAGAGATGGACGCCTACAGCGTCCACCCCTACCACTACCCCGGCGGACCGGAATGGCTGCGCGGCTCCGGCGACACCATCGCGGGCCTGCGGGAGCGGATCCGCGCCGCCAACGGGGGCAAGGACAAGCCGATCGTCCTCAGCGAGATGGGCTGGCCCACCGACACCGGCCACGGCACCACCGAGCGCCAGCAGGCCGACAACCTGATCCGGCTCTACGCCATAGGCCTCGCCAACGGTGTGTCCCGGGTCTACTGGTACGACCTGGTCGACGACGGCAGCGACCCCGCCGAGAAGGAACAGAACTTCGGCATGCTCCGGCAGCCGGTGACCGCCACCGCCGCGAACCCGGTCGCGGTCACCGCCAACGCCCCGAAACCGGCCGCGGTCGCCCAGGCCGTGGCGGCCCGGATGCTCGGCGGCAAGACGTACGCCGGCGACGACGGCGTGGCCGCACCGGCCTACTCCGTCCGCTTCACCGGCGGCGTCACGACCCGCGTGGTGTGGGCGACCACCGCCCGTGACCTCACGGTCTCGGCGACCGGCCCGGTCACGCTGGTCGACTCCTGGGGCCGACGCACCGTCGAACAGCCGACGAACGGCCGCCTCACCCTGGAGGCCGGACCGTCCCCGGTGTTCGTCGAGGGCCCCGTCACCGGCGTCGGAGCGGCGACGCCGTAAGGAGGCCGGCCGGGAAAACGGGTCGACGGGCGGGTGCCGGGCGCGCTGTGATGGCCGGCACTGCCCGCCGCACGGAGCGGGCCGGAGGCAGGAGCCGTTCTTGACCGCCGAGCCGACGGTGGACATCCACCCCGCGATCGACACCGCGCTCGTCAGACGTCTGGTCGAGACGCAGTTCCCCCAGTGGGCCGGGCTGCCGCTGAAGCGGCTGGAACGGGCAGGCTCCGACCATGTGATCCACCGGCTCGGCGAGGAACTGTCCGTCCGGCTGCCCCGCCATCGCGGGGCGGCCGGACAGGCCGGCAAGGAGTCCACCTGGCTGCCCCGGCTCGCCCCGGGCCTGCCGCTGGCCGTCCCGGTTCCGATGGAGGTGGGGGAGCCGGCCTTCGGCTACCCGTGGCCCTGGGCGGTGTCCCGCTGGCTGGACGGCGAGGTGGCGACGGTGGCGGCCCTGGCGGACTCGGTGGACGCCGCCGTCGAGCTGGCGGGGTTCCTGGTCGCGCTCCAGCGGCTCCCGCCCGCCGAGGACCGCGAGGGACTGACCGCGGAGTCGCTGGCCGACCGGGACGGTGCGACGCGGGCCGCCATCGCGGAGGTCGACGGCACCTTCGACTCGGTGGCCATGACCGAGCTGTGGGAGGCGGCGCTCGACGCGCCCGGCTGGGACCGCCCCCCGGTCTGGTACCACGGTGATCTCCACACCGGAAACCTGCTGACCGGCGTCGGCCGCCTCAGCGCGGTCATCGACTTCGGTGAACTCGGCATCGGCGATCCGGCCTGCGACCTGACCATCGCCTTCACTCTCATGTCCGCCCGTTGCCGGACCGTCTTCCGTGAGGCGCTGGGCGTGGACGACGCCACCTGGACCAGGGGGCGGGGTTGGGCGCTGGCCACCGGGCTGAACGCCTACACCTCATACGCCGACGACCCCCGGGTCGCCGCGCAGACCACCCGCCAGATCAACGAGGCGCTTGTTCGACAGCACACCGCCTGACGATTCCCACGGCCCGGGGCGGGACCCATCGGGACCCGCCCCGGGCAGGGAATCCGGCCGCCGGCCGGACTCAGAAGGTGACGTCCGAACAGGCATAGAACGCGTTGCCGGTGTCGGCGATCGTCCACACGCCCAGGATCAGGTGCTTGCCCGACTTCTGCGGCAGAACCCCGGAATGGGTCACGGTGGATCCCGGGAGACGGCCGCCGAAGGGCACGGTCAGGAACGGCTGCGGCTCCAGATCGGCCCGGGTGAGGGGCTTGGTGGGGTCGTAGCCGTCCTTGGTGATGTAGTAGCGGAAGTCGGTCGTGGCGTGCCGGGCCTCGATCCGCCAGCGGAAGGTGTAGCTCTGTCCGCCGGTGACCTGTGTCGCGGGCCAGGCACCGCCGCGCGGGTCGTCGAGCTCGGAGAACCGGCCGTTGCCGCCGGCGCAGATGGTGCCGTCGACCGGGCCGCGGGCGGGGAAGCCCTTCGGGCCCTCGACGCTCGGCGGCTCCCACTGGATCTGGCCGCAGTTGCGGACGGTGCCGTTGCCGCAGAGCTGCTGACGGCTGATGGGTGCGTCGGTGTAGCCATGGCCCTGGGCGCTGCCGGTGGTGACGAGGAGGGAGGCTCCGGCGATCCCGAGGCCGAGAACGAACGAGGTGATCCTTCTGCGCATGCTTCTCTCCTGAGGGAGGTGTGGGGGCGCTGCGAGGCGAGTGGGGAGGGCGCGCTCCAACCCACTAGGTCTAGACCAACTTCGAGACTAGTCAGGTGAATTGGTCATGTCCATACCAGTAATGCGCCGCTGCGTAACCGATCGGTAACCAGATCGATCGGGTCCGGGAGTGCCGCCGACGCAGTGCTTTGCCGGACAAAGCAGGCGTAGGCTGACTAAAGCGCCTGTGCACCGCGAGTGAGCGATGGAGGCGGCCCATGACCGACCCGCACGGCTTCCTCAAATTCCCCCGCCGCCCTGTCCCGGCGCGCCCCGTCGAGGAACGGCTCCGCGACTGGAACGAGGTCTACGCGGGACAGGCGACGCTCCCCCTCGTCTCCGAGCAGGCCGGGCGCTGCATGGACTGCGGCATACCGTTCTGCCACAGCGGCTGCCCGCTGGGAAACCTCATCCCCGAGTGGAACGCCTACGCGAGGCGCGCGGACTGGCGGGCCGCCGCCGAGCGGCTGCACGCGACGAACAACTTCCCGGAGTTCACCGGACGACTGTGTCCGGCCCCGTGCGAGGACGCCTGCGTGCTGACCATCAACGCCGACCCGGTGACCATCAAGAACGTCGAGCAGGCCATCGCCGACCAGAGCTGGGAACGCGGGTACGCGTCACCGCGGCCGCCCGAGCGGCTCAGCGGGAAGACCGTCGCCGTCGTCGGCTCCGGGCCGGCCGGACTGGCCGCGGCGCAGCAGCTCACGAGAATCGGCCATACCGTCGCCGTCTACGAGCGTGCCGACCGCATCGGCGGACTGCTCCGCTACGGCATCCCCGCGTTCAAGATGGAGAAATGCCACCTGGACCGCCGCATCGAGCAGATGCGGGCGGAAGGCACCGTCTTCCGCACGGGCGTGGACATCGGCAGCGACCTCGACGCCGCCGAGCTCGCCGAGCGCCACGACGCGGTCGTCGTCGCCGTCGGCGCGCGAGGACAGCGGGAGTTGCCCGTCCCCGGTCGCGAGCTGCGCGGCATCCATCAGGCCATGGACTATCTGACCCTGGCCAACCGGGTCACCGAGGGCGACTTCGAGACATCCGCCGTCACCGCCGAGGGCAAGCGCGTGGTGATCATCGGGGGTGGGGACACCGGCTCGGACTGCATGGGGACCGCGTTGCGCCAAGGGGCCTCCTCCGTCGTGCAGTTGGACATCAATCCGGAGCCCGGCGACACCCGGCGGGACGGCGAGCCCTGGCCCGTGTACCCGAAGGTCTATCGGATATCCCACGCCCACGAGGAGGCCCGGGGACGCGAGGGCGCGGATCCGCGGGTCTTCGCCTCGGCCACCCTCCGCTTCGAAGGCGACCCGACCGGGCAGGTGCAGGCGTTGCGCCTCGCGGAAGTGGAGCCCGAGGGCAGGAGGCCACGCCCGGGGACCGAGCGGGGGATCCCGGCGGATCTGGTCCTGCTCGCCCTTGGCTTCCACGGCCCGGAACAGGGCACGGGGCTGATGCGACAGCTCGGACTCAGGCTGGACGACCGGGGAAACTTCGCCCGGGACGACGGCTTCGGGGCCCGGACGGCGGAGCGCACCCGGCCGGACGGGATCTTCATCGCCGGTGACGCGGGCCGCGGCCAGTCCCTCGTGGTGTGGGCCATCGCGGAGGGACGGTCGGCCGCCGCCGCGACGGACCGCTACCTGAGCGGCTCCACCGTCCTCCCGGCCCCCATCGCACCGCAGGACCGGCCTCTGGTGGCCTGAGCGTCCGACCGCGCGGATCCGCCCGGGTGTCGAACGGCCGACGTCAATGCGCCATCCTCGCCCCGTATTTCAGGCGTGTCCGTCGCGCGGCACACCGTTGGCGGCCGCGCATACGGACCTCAGGGCGACGTCCAGCGCCGCCGCATGCAGTTCGTCGAGGCTCCTGTCGCGGCCCACGCGTCCCGCCGAGACGGCCAGAGCGGTGCGGCAGAGCGTGACGGAGCGCCGGTACGGCGCCGCGTCGGCGACGGCCCGGACGAGCGCCTCGTTGAGGTGGTCGATCTCCTCGCGTGCCTCGTCGAGGTCGGGACGGTCGGTGGGCGCCTCGCCCGGATGGTCCCGCCACAGCCGGTGCAAGCCGCGCTGCACCTTCTTGTTCGCCTCGATCTGGTCCCTGAAGACCAGCCTGGTCAGGCGTGGGTCCGCGCCGAGCTTCCTGGCCTGTCCGGCGGCGGAGTCCAGCACCCGTTGTTCCCTGGCGGGGTCGTCGACCGGCTCTCCGGCGCCCCACTTGGCCGCGGCGACCAGGTCTCCGGTGGCGATGCGCCGGGCGGAGATCTCGGCGACGGAGAACAGGGGAGGCCGCTGGGACGGACCGCCGGTACGCGTCGCGGCCGTGGCGGGCGGGACGGCGGCCGCTCCGACGAGCAGTACCGCCGTGGTCACCGTACTGGTCGGCAAATGGCGCGGCAGCGGGGTCCGTTGCACAGGGATTCCTTGTCGATCCGGAGCGGCGTTCGAGGGAAATCGAAAATACTTTCCGGTATTACTAGTAATTCATATTCACGGCGGGCTGAAGGATTCGGGAGTCATCCGCCATTTTCTCCAGGATCGCCGCAGCGTATCGCTACGAGGCTTGAATTCGACGGTTGGGCCCGCTGGTAGGGGAAAAGTAAGGAGGGCGGGCCACGAGACGGCACTCGGGTCCGCAGGGCCCATCAGACGGTCCGCATCACACTCCAGCCCACATTCTCCGCGCGTGACAGGCGACGAACGGTGTGCCGGTCGTGTGTATCCACAGGTAGTAGTCAGTTTCTCCTTCACGGTCTGTGCGCCCATCTGTGCATCGCTCCGTGCTGGTTCCTTCGTAAAGGTGCTGCGAGTGGAAAGTTGTGAACCGCTGCCCGGCGGTGAGCCGGAGGTGGATTCCGGTCGGGCCCGGGGGGAAGGCGCGCCGACATCCTCCACGCGCGCTGTTCTGTGTGTGTCGGCCTACCCCTTCCTGCTGGCGAGCACGGTTTTGGTGGCCGCCGTGGCGTTGTGGTTCGACTGGGACCCCGACCGGGTGAGTCCGCTCTTCCTGCTCGGCGTCATCTCCTATCTCACCGCGCTCGAACGCCTGATTCCGCACCGGCGGTCCTGGCACCCGAATGCCGGTGAATGGCGTTGGTACGGCGTCTATTTCGTACTGACGATGGTGGCCAGCGCCTTTGCGCAGTACCTGGTTTCCGCGGTCGTCACCGTGGTGTCGCCGCACGAGCCGGCGTTCAACCTCTGGGTGGAGATGCCGGCGGCATTGCTGACGGGTTCCCTGGCCAGTTATCTGGTGCACCGGCTCGGTCACACCAACGCGATACTGTGGCGCGTGCACGGGGTGCACCATGTGCCGGAGAAGGTCAACGTCGCCAATAACGGCGTCAACCACGTCCTCGATATCGTTCTCGCGCAGGGAACCGTTCAACTGGCCCTGGCGCTGGTCGGTTTCTCGCGTGACTCCGTGTTCGTCGTGGGCCTTTTCGTCGCTGCCCAGGGCTACTTCGTCCACGCCAACATCGACGTGCGCATCGGCCGGCTCAACCATGTGCTCGCCAGCCCCGAACAGCACCGTCTGCACCACAGCACCGACCTGTCCGAGGCGGGCCACTACGGCTCGGACCTGTCGATCTGGGACCACTTCTTCGGCAGTTACACCTGGCGGCCCGGCCGCGAACCGGTCGCGGTCGGCCTTGGCGACCCCGCGTCCTTCCCCCCTACCGGGGAGATCGTTTCCAGCCTTCTTCACCCCTTGCGCCGTGCGAAGGGGCCCGGGACCGGTTCTGCCTGAACTGCCCTTTCCATGCCGTGCCGCGGCGCCACGATCTAGGAGTACAGCCTTGCCCGACGTGAACAGTGCCTCTGTGAGCGACAAAGTAGCGATCATCGGCATGGGGTGCCGACTGCCCGGCGGTGCGTCGGACCATCGCACGTACTGGAAGAATCTCATGGAGGGCAAGGACTGCATCGCACCGACACCGGCCGATCGCTACGACGTCGGCAGCCTGGGCAGCAGACACAAGGAGAAACCCGGACGTCTGATCGGCGGCCGCGGGGGATACATCGACGGATTCGACGAGTTCGACCCCGCCTTCTTCGGTATCAGCCCGCGCGAGGCCGACCACATGGACCCGCAGCAGCGCAAACTGCTCGAAGTCGCCTGGGAGGCACTGGAGGATGGCGGCCAGCGGCCCGCGGAGCTCGCCGGCAGCAACACCGCGGTGTTCGTCGGTGCGTTCACACTGGACTACAAGATCCTCCAATTCTCCGACCTGGGCTTCTCGTCGCTCGCCGCGCACACCGCCACCGGCACCATGATGACGATGGTCTCGAACCGTCTCTCGTACTGCTTCGACTTCCGCGGACCGAGCCTCTCGATCGACACCGCGTGCAGTTCCTCCCTGGTGGCGGTACACCTCGCCTGCCAGAGCCTTCAGAACCGGGAGACGGACCTCGCGCTGGCCGGCGGTGTACTGCTGCACATGGCGCCGCAGTACACCATCGCCGAGACGAAGGGCGGATTCCTCTCGCCCGACGGCCGTTCACGTGCCTTCGACGCCTCGGCCAACGGCTACGTACGGGCCGAGGGCGTCGGCCTGGTCGCGCTCAAGCGGCTGGACGACGCCCTGCGCGACGGCGACCCCATCCACGCCGTGATCCTCGGCGCGGGGGTGAACCAGGACGGCCGGACCAACGGCATCACCGTCCCCAACGCGGACGCCCAGGTCTCCCTCATCCGACGCGTCTGCGGCGAAGCCGGCATCACGCCCGGCGACCTCCAGTACGTGGAGGCGCACGGCACCTCCACTCCCGTCGGCGACCCGATCGAGGCGAACGCACTGAGCCGGGCGCTCTCCGTGGGCCGCCGACCGGACGCGGCCTGCTACGTGGGCTCCGTCAAGACGAACATCGGGCACACCGAAGCGGCAGCGGGCATCGCCGGACTGATCAAGACCGTGCTCTGCCTCAAGCACCGTCTCATCCCGCCCCACATCAACCTGGAGCAGCTCAACGCCGCCATCGACCAGGACTCCGCCCCGTACCGGATCCCGACGGAGCCCACCGCATGGCCCGACCACGAGGGACCCGCACGGGCCGGGGTCAACTCGTTCGGATTCGGCGGCACCAACGCGCACATCGTGCTGGAACAGGCGCCGCCCAGTCAGACACCACCGGCCGCACCCGCCGAACGGGCCTGGAATCTCCTCCCGTTGACCGCCCGCACCCCCGAAGCGCTGCCGGAGGTGGCGGCCGGAATCCGCCGCGAGCTGGCCGGCGTCGACGGGCCCGGGGTGTCGCTGCCCGACCTCGGCCACACACTGGCCCACCGCCGCCAGCACCTGGAGTCACGGCTCTCCGTCGTGTACTCCTCACGGGCCGGACTGGACGAGGCACTCGCCGCCTTCCTGCGCGACGAACCGCACCCCGGAGTCGTCCACGGCAGACAGCTCGAACCCGGACAACGCGGTCTGGTCTGGGTCTTCACCGGCATGGGCCCGCAGTGGTGGGGGATGGGCCGCCAGCTGCTGGAGAGCGACGAGGTGTTCCGGGACGCGGTCACCCGCTGCGACCGGGCCATCCGCGCGATCGCGGGCTGGTCCCTGATCGAGGAGATGCGGGCCGACGAAGCCGGATCACGCATGGGCGAGACCTGGCTCGCCCAAACGGCCAACTTCGCCGTCCAGGTGGGCCTCGCGGCGATGTGGCGCCAGTACGGAGTACGACCCGACGCCGTGGTCGGCCACAGCACCGGGGAGGTCGCCGCTTTCTACGAAGCGGGGGTCTACACCCTGGAGGACGCGGTGAAGGTGGTGGTGAACCGCAGCCGCCTCCAGCAGAAACTGACCGGCACCGGCACCATGCTCGCCGTGAGCCTGACCGAGGAGGAGGCGCAGTCCCGGGTGTCCGCGTTCGGGGACCGGATCTCGGTCGCCGCGGTCAACAGCCCCTCCGCGGTCACCCTGGCCGGGGACCGGGACGCCCTGGCCGAACTGGCGGAGAGTCTCCACGCCGAGCAGGTATTCGCCAAGTTCCTCACCGTGCAGGTCCCGTACCACAGCGCGGGCATGGAGGCGATCAAGGACGAACTGCTGACCTCGCTGGAGGGTCTCGCCCCCCGGCCGGCCACGGTTCCCCTCTACCTGACCGGGCAGGAAGGCACGGCGCACGGCAGCGAACTGGACGCGGACTACTGGTGGAAGAACGTCCGTGACAGGGTCCGGTTCCGCTCGGCCGTCGACCGGCTCGCCGACGACGGGTACGGGCTGTTCCTGGAGATCGGTCCGCACCCGGTGCTGGGTCACTCCATCCGCGAATGCCTCGAAGGCAGGGAGACGCCCGCCCGGACCCTCCCGTCGATCCGCCGGCAGGAGAACGAACCCGAACGCTTCGCCGCCTCGCTGGCGGAACTGCACAACCTCGGCGTCCCCATCGACTGGGACACCCTGCACCCGACCGGCAGACCGGTGGTTCTGCCCCGCTACCCGTGGCGGCGCGACCGCCACTGGACGGAGCCCGCACCCGTCGCCCAGGTCCGCCTCGGCCACTTCGACCACCCGCTGCTGGGCCGCCGCACCGACGACACCGAGCCGACCTGGCACGCCACACTGGACACCGAGCGGCTGCCCTACCTCGACGACCACCGCATCCAGTCCACCGTGGTCTTCCCGGCCGCGGGCTACCTGGAGATGGCCACGCAGGCCGTCCGCACCCTGACCGGCGGCACCCATGTGGTGCTGACGGACATCGAATTCCGCAAGGCACTGTTCCTGCCCGAGGGCGAGGACCGGGCGGTGCGCCTGACCCTCTCCTCGCAGAACGCGGCGTTCACCATTGCCTCGGCCGGACCGGACGAGGGCAGCCGTGCGGTGCACGCGAGCGGCGTCGTGCGCTCGGGGCAGCCACGCCCGGCCGGGCCCCCCACCGACACCGAAGCCCTCCGGGCGCGCACCCGGCGACGGCTGGGCGGTGAGGACTGCTACGCGGCGCTCGCCGCCCTCGGCTACCACTACGGGCCCGCTTTCCGGGCCATCGAAGAGGTGTGGATCGGTTCCGGAGAGGTCCTCGCCCGGCTCCGGCCACCCTCGGTGATCGGCGACGACGCGGCCGGACACCACATCCACCCCGTACTGCTCGACGCCTGCTTCCAGTCACTGCTGGCGACACAACTGCCCGAGACGGAGGCAGACGCCGAAGGCGCGGGTGAACCGGAACGGCAGAGCTCCGGGATCCGGCTGCCACTGTCGATCGACGAGCTGCGCCTCGCCCCGGTGGGAGACCGGCCGATCTGGGTGCACGCGACGGTGACCCGCGACGGCGCGGACGAGCTCGTCGGGGACATGGCCGTCTACGCGGACGGCGGCGAGCCCCTCGGCGGCATCCACGGCTTCCGCGCGGCCGACGTGGAGAAGGCGTCCACGGCGGTCGGCCTCGGCACGATCGATTCCTGGCTGGCCGAGACCATGTGGATCGACAGCCCCTCCGCCGAAGAGGAGGACGGAGCCGGTCCCGACCGTGCCGTGCCCACCGGCGGCGACTGGCTGGTGTTCGCGGACCGCCAGGGCGTCGGCGACGCCCTGAGCGCCCTGCTCGCCGAGCGCGGCGAGCGCTGCCACCTGGTGCGCCCCGGCGACACGTACCGAAGAAGCCGCGAAGGCGGCGAGTTCACGATCGATCCGGAGTCCGACACGGACCTGGAGCGGCTCCTCACCGAGCTGAGCGAAGACAGCGACGGCGCGGACGGCGCCGGGGGACCTGTCGGCACCGTCGTGCACCTGTGGAACCTCGACCTGCCCCACCGCGCCGACGCCTCGCCCCAGGACCTCGTACGGCACAGCGGCACCGGGGCCTACTCGCTGGTCGCGCTCGCCCGGACCCTGCTCCGCCGCGAGGCGGCCGGCCGACTGCACATCGTGACCCGCGGCGCGCAGCACACCGGCCCCGGCGATGCCGTCGAGCCGCTGGGAGCGCCCGCGTGGGGAGTCGGCCGGGTGCTCAGGCACCAGGAGCTGCTCTCCCACCCCGGCAAGCTGATCGACCTCGCCCCCGGTCCGCAGAGCGGCGAAGGATTCCGGGACGAGGCCCGCGCACTGCTGCGCGAACTGCTGACCGATGACGAGGAGGAGATCGCCCTGCGTGGCGCGGCTCGCCTCACCAGCCGGATCCGGCAGGCCGAGCAGCTGACGCACCCCCTTCCGCTGCGCCTGCGCACCGATGCGAACTACCTGGTCACCGGCGCCTTCGGGGCGCTCGGCCGACTGCTGTGCCGCACGCTCGTCCGGCGCGGGGCGCGCAGTCTGATCCTGATCGGACGCACCGCACTGCCCGAGCGCTCCGCCTGGCGGGACCTGGACCCCGGTACCGCCGAGGGCCGTGCCACCGCTTTCGTCAAGGAGTTGGAGGCGCTCGGGGCACGGGTCGTCCTGGCACCGCTCGACATCACCGACGAAGCCGCGCTCGCCTCCTGGCTGGAGCTGCACCGGAGCACCGACCCGCTGCCGGTGCGCGGTGTGTTCCATCTCGCCGGACAGGTCCGCGACACCCTCGTCGAGGACATGGACCGCCGGACGTTCGCGGACGCCCACGATCCCAAGGCCATCGGCGCGTACCTGCTGCACCGCCACCTCCGGGACGAACCGCTGGACCACTTCGTCCTGTTCGCCTCGATCGCCTCACTGCTCACCACGGCCGGCCAGACCAACTACGCCGCCGGGAACGCGTTCCTGGACGCGCTGGCCCAGCACCGCCGGACACTCGGACTGCCGGGGCTGAGCGTGGACTGGGGCCCATGGGCCACCGGCATGATCGAGGAGCTGGGACTCGTCGACCACTACCTCCACCACCGGGGGATGAGCTCGCTCGCGCCGGACGTCGGCATGGCCGTACTGGAACGCGTCATCGGCCAGGACCGCGCCCAGCTGCTCGTCGCCACGATCGTCGACTGGCCGGTGTTCCTGGCCTGGTACGCCTCGCCGCCCTCGCTGGTGGCGGAGCTGGCCGCGGCGGCACCGGCCGGGACGGCCACCGGGCCGGGGGAGGGCGTCCTCGACACCTTCCGCCACGCGGACCCGGCCGAACGTCTGGCCCTGGTGACCGGGCGGTTCATCACGCTGACCGCCTCCGTGCTGCGGACCGGCCCCGACCGGATCGATCCACACGCGGGACTCAACGCGCTGGGACTCGACTCGCTCCTGGCGATGGAGCTGCGCGCCCGGATCAGCTCCGAGCTGGGCGTCGCCCCTCCCGTGGTGGCGCTGCTGAGCGGCACTCCCGTGGCCGAGCTGATCACACAACTCCACGATGCTCTCGCGGAGTTGGTCGCCCATGAGGCCGGCGGCGCCGACACGGCCGCGGTGGAGGTGTTCGAGGACGAACTCCGCCACCCGCTGACGCAGAACCAGAAGGCCCTGTGGTTCCTCAGGCAGCTCAATCCCGAGGGCTACGCGTACAACATCGGCGGCGCGGTCGAGGTCCGGGTCGCACTCGACCCGGAACTCATGTTCGAGGCCGTCCGCTGCCTGGTGGCACGGCACCCCGCGCTGCGGACCAACTTCCTCACGGTGGACGGCGTCCCGATGCAGCAGGTGTCGCCGGAGGCCGTCGCCGACGTCGCGCTGTTCGACGTGCGGGACCAGGAGTGGGAGGACATCCACCGCACGATCGTGGCCGAGTACCGCAAGCCCTACGACCTGGAACACGACCCGCTGTTCCGCTTCCGCCTCTTCAAGCGCGCCGACGACCGCTGGGTGATCATGAAGGCGGTGCACCACATCGTCTCCGACGCGATCTCGACGTTCACCTTCATCGAGGAACTGCTGGCGGTGTACGAGGGGCTGCGCCAGGGCCACGCCCCCTCGCTGCCGCCCGTCACCGCCCGCTATCTGGACTTCCTCAACGCGCAGAACCGCTTCCTGGCCGGACCCGCGGCACCGCGCATGCTCGACTACTGGCGCTCGCACCTGCCGGTCGAGGTCCCGACCCTGGAACTGCCCGTCGACAAGCCCCGCCCCGCGGTGCAGACGCACAACGGCGCCTCGGAGTTCTTCGTCCTGGACACCGGGCTCACCACCCGGGTGCATGCTCTGGCCCGTGAGCACGACGTGACCCCGTTCATGGTCCTGCTGAGCGCCTACTACCTGCTGCTCCAGCGCTACTCGGGCCAGGACCAGGTCATCGTGGGCAGCCCGGTGACCGGCCGGACCGAGCAGGAATTCGCCTCCGTCTACGGCTACTTCGTCAACCCGCTCCCGTTGCACGCGGACCTGTCCGGCGACCCCTCGGTCGCCCGGCTGCTGCAACAGGTCCGCACCACCGTGCTGGGCGGCCTGGACAACCAGGAGTACCCGTTCGTCCTGCTGGTCGACAAGCTGGGACTCCAGCACGACCCCAGCCGCTCCGCGGTGTTCCAGGCCATGTTCATCCTGCTCACCCACAAGGTCGCCACCGAGAAGTACGGCTACCGGCTCCAGTACATCGAGCTCCCCGAGGAGGAAGGGCAGTTCGACGTGACCCTGTCGGTGTACGAGGACGAGGCGGAGCGCCGGTTCCACTGCGTCCTGAAATACAACACGGACCTGTTCCTGCCGGAGACCATGCGGCGGATGGCATCGCACTACACCGCACTGCTCGACAGCATGACCCGGGCCCCGGCGGAGCGGTCCACCTCCCGGCTGGAGATGCTGGGCGCCCAGGAGCGCGAGCGGCTGATCGGCGAGTGGAGCGGCGCCGGGCGCACCGCCCTGCCCCCGGGAACGGGCGAGGCGGACGCGTTCCGTCCGGTGCATGAGCTGATCAGCGAGCGGGCCGCCCGCTGCCCGGACGCCGTGGCCGTCACGGTCCCGGCGCTCCACGAGCCGGCCCGCCGGCTGACGTACGCGGAACTGGACCGCCGGTCCGAGGAGTCGGCCCGGCACCTGCGAGGGCTCGGGGTCGGCGCCGGATCGGTGGTGGCGCTCTGCCTGGAGAAGTCGCCAGAGCTCGTCGTCGCCCTGCTCGCGGTCCTCAAGGCAGGCGGCGCCTACCTGCCGATCCCGGCCGACCACCCGGCCGACCGGGTCGCCCACACCGTACGGACCGCGGGCGCCACCCTCGTCGTCGCCGAGGACGACGCCTGCCGCGACCGGCTGGCCGGGCTGCCGGAGCGGACGCTGACCCTGCGGGAACTGCGCGAGGCCGCGCCCGCGACGGACGACCTGAGCGGAACAGGCCCCGGCGCCGCCGAACCGGCCGGTCCGGACTCGACCGCGTACGTCATCCACACCTCCGGCTCGACCGGCCTCCCCAAGGCCGTGCGGGTCAGCCACCGCAATCTGGCCTCGGCCTACGGAGCCTGGCTCCAGGAATACCGGCTAGACCGCGACGTCCGGGTGCACCTCCAGATGGCCGCTCCCTCGTTCGACGTGTTCACCGGAGACGTGGTGCGCGCGCTGTGCTCGGGCGGCAGCCTGGTGCTGGTCGACCGCGATCTGCTCTTCGACACCGAGCGGCTGTACACCACGATGCGTCAGGAGCGGGTCGACTGCGCGGAGTTCGTGCCCGCCGTCGTGCGCGGACTCATGGACCACTGCGAACGCCGGAGCCTGCGACTGGACTTCATGCGGCTGCTGGTCGTCGGATCCGATGTGTGGAAGGCGGGGGAGTACCGGAGGCTGCACGAGCTGTGCGGACCGGGCACCCGTCTGATCAACTCCTACGGGGTAACGGAGGCGACCATCGACAGCGCCTGCTTCGAGGGACCTCTCGACGACCTGGAACCCGGACGGACGGTGCCGATCGGGCGACCCCTGAGCAACAGCACGCTCCATGTGCTCGACCGGCACGGTGAACCGGTGCCGCCCGGTGTGCCCGGCGAGCTGTGGATCGGCGGCGACGGCGTCGCACTCGGCTACGCGGGCGACCCCGAGCTGACCGACCGGCGCTTCGTCACCCGGACCCTGAGCCGGGAGCCGGGCGCGGCTCCCGTACGCCTCTACCGCAGCGGCGACGCGGCGCGCTGGGACGCGGACGGCCGGGTCCATCTGCTCGGCCGGGCCGACAGCCAGATCAAGCTCCGGGGCCACCGGATCGAGCTCGGCGACATCGAGGCCCACCTCGCCCAGTGGCCCGAGCTGGTCCGGGCCGTCGTCACGGTGCGCCCCGACGCCCGGGGCGAGGAGGTGCTCTGCGCCTACTGCGTACCGGCCGAAGGAGCGGTACTGGACCGGCGCGCGCTGCGCCGGCACCTCGCGGACCGGCTGCCCGGGTACATGGTCCCGGCGCACTTCGTCACCGTGCCGGAACTGCCCCTGACCGCCAACGGCAAGGTCGACCCCGCCGCCCTGCCGGTGCCCCGGTTCGACGCGGACGACGAGCCCGAGGAGAAGCCCAGCACACCGTTCGAAGTAAGCATGGCCCTGCACTGGAAGGAGCTGCTCGGCCTGGAACGGGTCGGCCTCACGCACGAGTTCTTCGAGGTCGGCGGCAGCTCCATCAAGCTGATCGAGCTGATCCACCGGCTGCGCAAGGAGTACGGCGTCGGCATCCCCGTCAGCCTGCTGTACCGGGTGACGACCCTGCACGGGATGGCCGCCACGCTGGAGCGCCTCGCCACCGGATCGGTCTCCGACGACCTGCCCTGCCTCAGCTTCAACAGCGACCGGGAGCCGACCATGTTCTGCTTCCCGCCCGCCGGCGGGCACGGACTCGTCTACCGGGAGTTCGCCGCCACCCTGCCCGAGTACCGGCTGATCGCGTTCAACTACGTACCCGGCGCGGACAAGGTGGCCCGCTACGCCGACCTCGTCGAGTCCCACCGGCCCGACGGCAGGTGCCTGCTGCTCGGCTACTCGCTCGGCGGCAACCTCGCCTTCGAGGTGGCCAAGGAACTCGAAGGCCGGGGACGCGACGTCGCCCATGTGATCGTGCTGGACTCGCACCGCATCCTCGAACCGTATGTGCCCGGCCCCGAACACATCGAGTTCTTCGAGGCGGAACTGGCCGAGCACCTGCGCAAGCACACCGGATCCGATGCCGTCGCCCGCGAGACCCTGGACCACGCCGCGGAGTACCTGGCCTTCTGCGGCCGCACACCGAACCTCGGAACGGTGTCCGCGACCGTCAGCGTGGTCACCGACGAGGACAAGACGGCGCTGTACGCCGCGGACGCCCGCGGTACCTGGCACGGCAGCTCGACCGCCGCCACGGCCGTGCTCCGCGGCTCCGGGATCCACGCCGACATGCTCGACCCCAAGCACGCGGCCCGCAACGCCGACCTGGTGCGCGGCATCCTCCAGGAGGGCGGCGCCGATGTCCGGTGAACCGGAGGACGAGTGGAGTTCCCGTGACGGTGCGGGGGACGGCGGGCCCCGGGTCATCGTGATCGGCGCAGGCGTCGCGGGAATGTCCACCGGGTGCTACGCACAGATGAACGGGATGCGTTCGCGCATCTTCGAGAAGCATGTACTGCCCGGCGGCTGCTGCACGGCCTGGTCGCGCGACGGCTACATCTTCGACTACTGCATCGAGTGGCTGATCGGTACGGCCGAGGGCAACGAGGCCCATCAGGTGTGGCGCGAGCTGGGGGCGCTCGACGGCAAGACCATCACCAACTTCGAGATGTTCAACAGGGTCGTCGACGAGACCGGCCGCTCCGTGACCTTCTACAACGACCCGGACCGGCTGGAACGCCACCTGCTCGACGTCTCGCCCGCCGACGCCCGGCTGATCCGGACCTTCTGCCGGGACCTGCGCCGGTTCGTCGACATCGAGCTGTACCCCTTCCTGACCGCCCCCGCCCTGCGGACGGTACGGGAGAGAGCGGCCCTGCTGCGCACCGTCCTGCCCGCGTTCCGGCTGTTCTGGCGCACGGCTTCGACGCCGATGCACGAATTCGCCGACCGGTTCCAGGACCCGTTGCTCCGCCGGGCGTTCCGCAACATCTTCTTCCAGGACCCGGAGGGCTTCCCGCTCCTGCCGTACCTGTTCAACATGGCCGGCGCCCATCACCTCAACGCCGGTTTCCCCCAAGGAGGTTCGCTGGGCCTGGCCCGGTCGATCGAGGAACGCTACACCTCGCTGGGCGGCCGGATCAGCTACCGGGCACGCGTCGAACGGATCCTGGTCGAGGACGGGCGCGCCGTCGGGATCGAGCTGCGGGACGGCAAGCGGTACTACGCCGACCACGTGGTCTCCGCCTGCGACGGCCACACCACGATTCACGGCCTCCTGCAGGGCCGGTTCACCGGCCCCCGGATCGACAAGCTGTACGACGAGCTGCTGCACCGTCCCGGCGCCCTCTTCCCCGCGGTGGTCTCCGCCTTCGTCGGGATCCGGGGCGATCTGGGCCCCGACCGGGCCCACAGCACCACCTATCTGCTCCCGCCCGAGGACGCCGCGCAACTGCCCGGCGCGCTCCAGAGCAGTGTGGTGGTCCAGCTGCGCTCCGACTACTCGGACGGATTCGCCCCACCCGGCAGGTCCGTCATCCACTGCACCTACTTCAGCGACTTCGCGTACTGGAAGGCGCTGCGCGCCGCCGACCGCAAGGACTACCGAGCGAAGAAGGGCCAAGTGGCCGCATTCGTCAGGGAGTTCCTGGAACGCCGGATGCCCGGGGTGGGCGAGCGCATCGAGCTCGTCGACGTCGCGTCCCCGGCGACGACCCGGCGCTACACCGGCAACCACGACGGATCCATCCTGGCCTGGAAGGCGTTCTCCGAGGCCGACGACATCGCGGCCAAGCTGGTCGGCAAGGACCGCATGCGTCTGCCCGGCCTGAGCGGTTTCTCGATGGCCGGGCAGTGGGTCGGCATGGGCGGACTGATCCGCGCCGCGTCCACCGGGCGCTTCGTCGTCCAGTACCTCTGCGACGAGCTGGGACGCGGGTTCACGGCGTCGGAGAGCCGGGGCACCGAGCCCTGGCACCCCGGGAAGCTGGGCCGACTGCCCCAGCTCGACAAATGGTCCATGCGTGGTGACATCCGCACATGAACACCGAGGAGAACAGGTCCATGGCGCGTTCCGGAAGACAGTCGATGATCATCATCGGCGCAGGGCTGGGTGGGCTTTCCACCGGTTGCTACGCCCGGATGAACGGCTACCGGACCCATGTCCTGGAGATGCACGAACTGCCCGGCGGCTGCTGCACGGCCTGGGACCGCGGCGACTTCAGGCTGGACCCCTGCGTCAGCTGGCTCCTGGGCAGCGGCCCCGGGAACGAGATGCACCAGATCTGGCTGGAGCTGGGTGCGCTCCAGGGCAAGGAGGTGCGGCACTTCGATGTGTTCAACGTGGTACGCGGCACCTGTGGCCGGTCGGTCTACTTCTACTCCGACCCCGACCGGCTCCAGGCCCACCTCATGGAGCTCTCGCCCGCCGACTCCGCTCTGATCAAGAACTTCTGCGGGCAACTGCGCGCCTTCCGTAAATGCCTCGCCGTCTATCCGTTCCTCAGACCGGTCGGGCTGATGCCGGCGATGGAGCGCTGGCGCATGCTGGCCTCCTTCGTCCCCTACTTCAACGTCGTACGCAAATCCATCGGTGTACTCATGACCGACTACTCGGCGCGGTTCAAGGACCCCCTGCTGCGCGAGGCGTTCAACTTCATCCTCTACGAGAAGCACCCGGCCTTCCCCGTACTGCCGTTCCACTTCCAGCTCGCCTCGCACGCCAACCTCTCCGCGGGCGTCCCCGAGGGAGGATCCCTCGGGCTGGCCGAGTCGATCGAGCGGCGCTACCGCTCGCTCGGCGGCGAGATCACCTACAACGCCAAGGCCGAGGAGATCCTGGTCGAGGACGACCGCGCGGTCGGGGTCCGGCTCAGCGACGGGCGTGAACTGCGCGCCGACATCGTCGTCTCGGCGTGCGACGGACGCACCACGACGATGGACCTGCTGAAGGGCCGCTACCTCAACGAGGAGTACCACCGCCTCTACACCCGGACCATCGAAGCGCCCGGCATGGTCTTCCCCGGGTACTTCACCCTCTTCCTCGGCCTGCGCCGCGAATTCCCCGACGCCGACCCCTGCACCACCTATCTGCTCGACGAGAAGGAAGCGGCCGGGCTGACCGGCATGCGGCACCCCAGCATCAACGTCCAGTTCCGCAACAGGCACTACCCCGAGCTCTCCCCGCCAGGGACGAGCGTCGCGTACGTCACCTACTTCTGCGACATCGCCCCCTGGCGCGCCCTGGACGAAGGCCCGGAACAGGCGACCCGGACTCGCGGCGGGCAGGAACTGCACACCCTTCCGGTACGCCACGGCCGCGGGTACTACGCGGCCAAGCGCCGGGCCCGCGAGACCCTCGTCGCCTTCCTGGAGCGGCAGCACCCCGGCATCGCGGACGCGATCGCCGTCCGCGATGTGTCCAGCCCGCTCACCCAGGTCCGCTACACGGGCAACTACGACGGCACGGTGCTCGGCTGGCAGCCCTTCGTGGAGAGCGGGGAGACGCTGGAGAAGCTCATCAAGAAACACGGCCCCGGTCTGCCCGGACTGCGCAACTTCTACCAGTCCGGGGTCTGGGCCACCACGGGCGGCCTGATCCGCGCGGCGGCGGCGGGCCGGCACGTCATGCAGTTCATCTGCCGCGACGACGGCCGCCCCTTCACCGCGTCCGTGGACGAGAGCGGTCCGCCTCCCACTCACCGGGTCATCGAGGTGGGGCCCCGGCCGGTGTCATCGGCGCCACGTCCCGTCGCGGAGGGCCGTCCGGCCCTCGTCGAGAGGAAGGGAACAGTATGAGGGCCAGGAAGTGGGTGGTGCGCGAGCACATCGAAGGCGTCCCCGACGTCGAGCGGGTCTACGGACAGGTCGAGGAGGATCTCGACACCGAACTGGCCCCGGACGAGATGCTCCTGAGGACGCGGTACGTATCGGTGGACCCCTACCTCCAGGGCATCGCGCTGGACACCCCGCTCGGTGGGCACATGGGGGCCGACTCGATCATGGAAGTGCTGGAGGCGGGTCCGCGCGCGGCCCACCGGCCCGGTGATCTGCTCCAGGGCTTCGGCGGCTGGCGCACCCATCTCGTCAGCAACGGCGCGGCCACCCCGTGGTGGACCGGGACGTTCCCGATGGTCTTCCCGGCCTTCCGCCGCCTCGATCCCCGCTGGTACGACGACGCGCTGCCGCTCCCCACCGCGCTCAGCGCCATGGGCGGCCCCGGCATGACCGCCTGGGGCACCCTGACGAAGTTCATGTCGGTCCGCCCGGGGGACACCGTGGTGATCAGCGGCGCCTCCGGCTCGGTCGGCTCGCTGGTCGGCCAGATGGCCAAGCTCGCAGGGGCCCGCGTGGTGGGCACCACGTCGACGACGGAGAAGGCGGACTACCTCGACGAGCTGGGATTCGACGCGGTCATCGTCTACCGCCACGGGGACAACCACGAGGCCGTCCGGGACGCGCTCCTGTGGGCCGCACCGGACGGCGTCGACAAGTACTTCGACAATCTGGGCGGCACCGTCACCGACGCCGTGTTCTCCATGCTCAACGTCGACAGCCAAGTGGCCGTGTGCTGGCAGTGGGCCACCCAGGTGGGCCGCGACGTCACGGGTCCGAGGCTGCTGCCGCAGATCATGTTCCCGCGCGCACATGTGCGGGGCATCTTCTCGCTGGAGTGGTTCACCGAGGAGAACTGGCGCGCACTCCACGACGAGCTCGGCGGCCTGATCCGGCGGGGTGAGGTGCGCTGCGGACACACCCTTCACCACGGCTTCGAGAACATCCCCGACGCCTACCGCAGTCTCTACCAGGGCACCGACGGAAGCCGGGGCAAGGTCCTGGTCGAACTCTGATCCCGGCCCCGCACCACCGCGTCCCCCGTCAGCCCCGTCCAGCGGTTCACCGTATCCGTGCAAGCCAGGAGGTCCTGTGTCCTGCCCCGCCGACGCCCACGTCCGCCCCGGCCCGTCCATGCCCCCGCTGCACCGTCTGTCGTTCGGCCCCGCCGGACCGCCCCGGCTCATCGATCTCCCCGATGGGACACGGGCCTGGATGGTGAGCCGCTACGCCGATGTCCGCAAGGTCCTCACCGACAGCCGATTCGGACGCGCGGGGCTCCACACGGCCGACGCCCCGTCGCTGTCGGGCGAATCCGGCCTGGTGAGCAGCCTCGACCTGATCTTCAACCAGGACGGCGAGGACCATCTGCGTCTGCGCCGCACCATGCGGCGTGCCTTCACACCGAGGGCCGTCGCCCGATGGCGGCCGTGGATCGCGACGATCGTCGAACAGTGCCTGGACGAATTCGCGGGCAGCGCACGCCCGGCGGATCTGGTGGCCGGCTTCACACTGCCGTTGCCGGTCGCGGTGGTCAGCAGGCTGATGGGCCTCGATGCCGAAGCCCGGGAGCGGCTGCGCCACTGGAGTCAGTACGCCTTCTCCGACGGTTCGCATCCCGAGGAGGAAATGGCGTCCGCGCTGGCGGAGTTCGCCGCGTTCGGAGCGGAGCTGCTGGCAGAGCGGAGGCGGGCACCGGGCGACGACCTGACCAGTGTGCTGGTCACGGCGGCCGACGAGGAGGGGGGTGTCCCGGAGAGCCAACTCATCGACCTGGTCTGCGGATTGGTGGTGGGTGGCCATGACAGCACCATGACGATGCTCGGTAACTCGCTGCTCTATCTGCTGGGCGAACGGCCGGAGGTCTGGCCCCGTCTCGGGACGGACGAAGAGGCCGCCGGGGCGCTCGCGGAGCGCCTGCTCCATCTGATTCCGCTCGGCGACGACCGGGGGACCGCGCGCCACGTCGCCGTCGACACGGAGGTCGGCGGCGTGGTGATCCCGGCGGGTGCGGTGGTACTCGCCGAATGCGGCACCGCCAACCGCGACCCCGAGGTGTTTCCGTCCCGGCCGTTCGAGGACCTCTTCGCACCCCTGGCGGCGCCGACCCTGTCGTTCGGCGCGGGCGCGCATTACTGCCTGGGCGCCTGGCTGGCCCGGCTGGAGCTCCAGCTCGCCCTGCACCGGCTCGCCGCGCGCTTCCCCGGACTGCGCCTGGCAGAGCCCGCCGACGCGGTCGAGTGGCATCTGGGCACCACCTCCCGCAGTCCGCGGCGGATCGCCGTCACCTGGTAGGAGACCGTTCGCGTGGGCGGGCGTCAGGCGGGCTTCGGCCAGTCCTGGGCGTCCGCCCACGCGGCGTAGGGCGTCCAGGGAACGGTGGGGAACTGCGTCCGCAGCGCCGCCAGGTCCACCTGGTAACCGGTGTTCACGAAGAAGTTGTACATGGCGAACATATCGGGGTTGCGGGTGCGCAGGTCCTCCAGCGACGACTGACGGAACTCGACCGTGCCGCCCGCGGCCCGTCCGATCTCCGCAGCCATCCGTAGTGGCGTGGGATCGTCGCCCGCCACCTCGACCCGCTGCCCGATCCAGCGGTCCGGGTCGGTGACGACCGCGGCCACGACACGGCCCAGATCCTGCCGCGCCACCTGCTGAACAGGGGTGTCGCCGGGAACCGGCATGGTGAGGAGGCCGGCGGCCACCTCGTCCAGACCGCCCAGGGCGTTGTCGTAGAAGTAGGTCGGCGCCACCACCGTCGCCGGCAGCCCCGAGGCGGCCAGCAGTTCCTCGGTCCTGGCCTTGGTCTCGAAGTGCGGGACACCGGTGTCACGGTCCGCACTGGCGACCGAGGCCATCACCAGATGGGGCAGGGCGGCGTCCGCGGCCGCCCGTACGATCGCCGCGCCCTGGGCGACCTCGGCGTCCAGGCCGTCCTGGAACGGGGTGGTGACGGCGAACGCGGCCGCCGCGCCCCGGAACGCGTCGGCGAGCGAGGCCGCGTCGAACAGATCCCCCGGCACGACCTCCGCCCCCGCAGCCGCCAGCGACCGGGCGCGCCCGCCGCCGGGATCGCGCACCACCGCCCGCACCGGACGTCCCGCTTCCAGCAGGGCGGCAACCACCGCGCCACCCTGCCCACCGGTCGCGCCGAGTACCGCGATGGACATGAGATCTCCCTGGCCGAGCGACATGTGTCCATGGTGACCAGACCCGGCCGGGGCTGCCACCGGGAGACGGGGACTCAGCCTCCGGAGCCGGAACCGGCCGCGTTGCGCCAGACGGTGAGATCGAGTGTCATGTACGTGCTGGGGGACTCCTCGCCCGAGAGCCCCTGGACCGTCACGAGGCCCATGTGCCCCGTCCCCGTCGTGACACAGATCTGCCGCCCCTTCGAGACCGTGTTCAGGTAGATGGTCTCGGTGAACCGGGTGTCCGCGCGGCAGGCCTCCAGCGACCCCTCCTGCCCCGGATCGAGCAGCACCAGGCTGCCGCCCGTGGACTCCGCGTCGAGATATCCACCGGTGTCGTAGGAGAGTTCGTACCCGCCGTCCTCGCCCTGCTGGGGCCGGACGTGGTCGTCCCCGAGCGTCAGGTGGTAGCCGGCCGTCAGATTGATGCCCTTGTACTCGACGGGCTTCGGCCGGGGCTTGGCGCTCGGCTTGGCGTCCGCCTCCTTGTTCCCGTCGTTCCCGTCCTTGGCCGGGTCGTCCGTCTGCTTGCCGTGCGAGGAGCTGTCCGCCCGCTTCTCCTGGCCGTTGTCCTTGAGCAGCACGTAGAGAGTCCCGCCGCCCACCACACCGAAGACCAGCGCGGCGGCGAGGGCGAGGACCACACGCCGCTTGCCGGAGCCCTCGGGCCGCCCGGGAGCCTGGGGCACGGGCTGACCGGGGTACGTCGGCGCATGGGCCGGCATCTGGGTCGGGGCGTAGGCCTGGGCGTGTGCCTGGGGCGGATGGGGCGTCGGGTACGGGGGCTGAGGCGTGGGCGGGAGCTGGGAGGGCTGAGCGGGCTGGGTGGGCTGGTACGCCGCATGCGGGCCGAAGCCCGGGGGAGGGGTGGCCGGTGCGACCGGTGCGGTGGGCGAGTAGCCCGAGGGCGGGGCGGACGCGGGGGGCGGCGGCGTCTGGACCGGCGCCGGGGCCGCCGCGCGTACCGTGATGTCGGCGGTGACCGGGGCCGGCAGCCAGTCCTCGGGGCGGCGCAGCACGGTCCCCGCGTTCGCGGACTGGCAGAGCGCGATGACCTCGGCGATCGACGGCCTGGCGGCGGGATCCTTGGCGAGGCAGCGGCTGACCAGCTCCAACAGCCGCTGCGGGACGCCGGTGAGGTCCGGCTCCTCGTGGACGATCCGGTACAGGACACCGTGCGAGGTGCCCTCGCCGAACGCCGGGGCCCCCGTCGCCGCGTACACCGCCACCTGGCCGAGCGCGAAGACGTCGGTGGCCGGGGTCACCCTGCTCCCGGCGGCCTGCTCCGGCGCCATGAACGAGGGGGTGCCGATGGTGACGCCGCTGCCGGTGAGCGAGGTCGCGTCCGCGGCGTGGGCGATACCGAAGTCGATGACACGGGGTCCGTCCGAGGCGAGCAGCACATTGGACGGCTTCAGATCGCGGTGGACGATGCCCGCGCCGTGGATGACGTGCAGCGCCTCGGCCATCCCGGCGATCAGCAGCAACACCGTCTCGACGGGCAGCGCCCCGTGCGCGACGACCGCGTCGGAGAGCGAGGGGCCCGGCACGTACGCGGTGGCCAGCCACGGCTGCGCGGCGTCGGTGGCGGCGTCGATGACCGGCGCCGTGAACAGGCCCTGCACGCGCTGCGCGGACTTCACCTCCTGGGCGAACCGGCGGCGGAATTCGGCGTCCTCGCCGAACTCGGGCCGGATCACCTTGATGGCCACGGGCCGCCCGCCGGGTGTGTACGACAGGTACACCTTGCCCATACCGCCCGCGCCGAGCTTGGCGGCGAGCCGGTATCCGGCGATGGTGGTCGGGTCGTCTCCGCCGAGCGGCTGGAAGACCTGGAAGGCCCGTCCCGGGTCCGGCTGCTGACCACTCATCACTTACGTCTCCCCCGTAGAACGCCGATGTCGAAACGGCACCTTATACAAGGACGGGCCGTCGGCGCGGCTTCCGGTCAGGTGTTCAGAGCCGGGAGGACGCCACCGGTGGGTCCGGTCGCGGATCCCGGTCCTGGGGCAGCCTGCGCGCGGCGTACACGCCCGCGCCCGCCGCCAGCAGCACCACGCAGCCCGTGAAGACCAGCCCGGCCGGGCGCAGCCCGAGCAGCACGGCCAGGGCGCCGACCCCGACCACCGGCACGGAGATCCCGGCGTAGGCGACGACGAAGAACGCCGAGATGGTGCCGCCGCGATGCTGAGCCGGGGCAGCGCCGCCGATCAGGGTGAGCGCGGCGCGGAAGGCCAGGCCCTGGCCGGTGCCGCCGCACAGGGCGCCCAGGACGAGCAGCGGCAGGGATTCGACGAGCAGCGACGAGGCCACCAGCAGCAGACCGGCGACGAGGACACCGCAGCCGGCCGGGAGCGCGCGGCGTGCGCCGATCCGTCGAGTCAGGGACTGCCCGGCGGTCGAGGCGAGGAACACCGAGAAGACCACGGCGCCCGCGACGGCCAGGTTGTGCACCCCCAGCGTCTTCGCGGCGAAGCTCGGTGCGACGGCGGTGAACAGGCCGAGCAGTGCGAACCCCGCGAAGGCCGCCAGCGAGGCGGGGAGGAAGACCGTCTTCACCTCGGGTGGAACGGACAGTCCCTGCGGCCTCAGGGGTGGCAGGCGCTTCGGCTCGGCGACGGTCTCCGGCAGGAGCCAGGTGATCCCGCAGGCCGCCGCCACCAGTCCCAGGTGGACCCAGAACGGAAGCGTCAGCGGCCAGGGCGTGTACTGCGCGAGGATCCCGGAGAGCAGTGGCCCGCAGCCCAGGCCTCCCATGTTCGCCGCGGTGGCGGCGAACCCGGCGCGTGCCCGGTGCTCCGGTCTCGCCAGTTCGATGACGGCCGCCGTCGCCGCGCCGCTCAGCAGCCCGGCCGCGCAGCCGGACAGCATCCGCCCCGTGAAGAGCAGCGGCAGCCCGCCTTCGAGCAGGAAGCATGCCGCGCTTGCCGCCGACAGTGCCAGGGCGCACAGGAGGACGGGTCTTCGGCCGACCTCGTCGGAGTAGTTTCCCGCGACCAGCAGCACCGTGATGACCGCGACTGCGTAGACGGCGAAGACCACGGTCACCATCAGCTCGGAGAACCCGATCTGCTTCTGGTAGAGCCCGTACAACGGGGTGGGCAGCGTGGTCCCGGCCATCCCGATGGCGAACACCAGGGCCGCGGCCACGTAGCCGGGGCGCCGTCTTCCGCCGACTTTGGATGTGCAGTCGCGAATGTTCATACACATCACCTCGCGGCCGGTGCCCCGGCGCGGCCGGGCCCGGGAAGGTCAGTCCCAGAGCTCGCGCGTCACGACCCGCTCCGTGTGCGCCGGGGTGCCGTCGGTGTAGACGAGGTGGAGCTGGGTGAACTGACGCTGTTCCGGATGGGCCTGCCAGGTCTCCGGGTGGTCCAGCCGCACGATGACGGGGTAGGAGTGGAACGTACCCGCCGCGCAGTAGGGCTGACAGTCGTTCACCGCGTCGAGCGCCGTGCCCATGGCCGACGCCGGACCCCAGTGGGACCAGTGGATGTCGACGAGGCGGTTGTTGCCGTCCCCGCAGGCCAGCAGGAAGTCGCCGGGGCGTACCTGCGCCTGTGAGAAGCAGTCCACGGCCACCGCGTGAGCCGACGGGCGGGACTCCGCGGATGCGGATACGGACGCGGCTGCGGATACGGCGGCGGACGCCGGTACGGGAATCGCCGCCGCGAGCGCCGCGGTGGCGCACAGCATGACCGCTGTCCTGAGCTTGCTCTTCTGCATGTCGGCTCCTCGGCTGCCTCATGTCGAGCCCACGCCGCCCCGGGCAGTCGTCGGGCGTGGCGCCCTTCTTCCAGCCGTCGTTCCTGCATCGACAATATGGCCACACCCAGTGATACACCACCCGTACGGGTGAGAACAGTGTAAAAACGGTGCGAAAGGTATTCGGGTCGTCATCCGAAGGTTTGTTACCGGCCGGGGGTGTGTTCCGGTCACTCCGGCGTTCGGACGGCGCTGTTCGTGCGTTCCGGGGCCGATTCGCTCGCGTGCTCCAGGGCCGATTCCCACTCCGCGCGTGCGGGGCCGTCGTACGCGGGCGTGAAGTCCGGGTGTGCGTCCAGCCAGTGCGCCAGACGGGCGCGCACCTCTTCGGTGCTGTACGCCCGATCGGCGGTCAGGACGAGATGGCGGGCCTTCGCCCGTGCGCGCATGACCATCGGGTCGTCGTGCGCGCAGGCAAAGAGGGCGGCCCGCTCGCGAGCGGCCGCGGTGGGAGGTTCGGCCGACGCCCGTGCGGGGTCGGCCAGTTGGGTCGCGTTGGCCCGGTCCGCGGCGACCTGGGCGTCGAACCACGGGCGCAGGGCTCGCGCGAGCCAGCGGTGGTACTCGGCGGCGAACGAGGCCGGGTCCGGGGCCGTGTCGGCGTGCTGGGCCACCCACTGCGCCGCCCACAGGGCCATGGCCACCCCCTGCCCCATCGTGGGATTGGTGTACGCCACCGAGTCCCCGACGCCGACGAGACCGGTGACCACGGGTCCGTCGGCATCGGCCGGCGCGGCCCAGCGATTGTGCAGGCCCCCCATCGCGAGCACCCCGGAGACCGGCTCCGGATCCAGCGCCAGCCAGGCCGCGATGGCGGGGAACGTCCGGGCGGCCCTCTCGAACACGGCGGGGTCCCGCAGGGCCGCGCGGGTGGGGTCGGCGGTGGAGACCGTCAGGGACGCCGCGAAGACGCCGTTGTCCGACGGGAACACCCCGCCGACGGCGAAGGCCGAGACCGAACCGGCCTTGACGCGTCCGGGGTCACGTGGTCCGTCGGCGCGCAGCCGGTACCAGCGGCAGAAGTACGCGATTCCCACCAGGTGGTTCTCCGCGGCCGCGTCCCGGCAGCCCGCCTCGGAGAGCCAGCCGGACACCGGGGAGCGGCGCCCGCCGGCGTCGAGCACCAGATCCGCCTCGTACGTCCCTGACGCGGTCCGCACCCCCGTGGCCCGGGGCAGGTCGCCGCGCCGGTCGACGAGAAGCCCCTCGACGGGTTCCCCGAGCCGCACGTCGACACCCGGCTCGCGGCGCACCGCATCGTGCAGTGCGGCCTCCAGCACGATGCGCCGGGTCTGGACGGTGACCAGGTCCTCGTCCCCCGGACGGGCTGGCGGACGCTCGGCGAACCAGTCGAGCTCGTTGCGCTCGCGGGCCCCCATGCGCAGCATCGCGCGGTACACGTCCGGAGCCTCCGCGCGCAGCACGGTCCGGACCGGGGCCAGGAGTCCGTGCGGCTGGACCGCGTGCGGCACACCGGGGCGGTGCCAGCCGAAGAAGTCTCCGTCGATGTCGGCTCCCGGCCGGTGGCCGTCCCGCTCGAACAAGGTCACCCGATGCCCCCGGCGCCCCAGGAACAGTGCCGCGGCCAGTCCACCCGGTCCGCCGCCGACTATCGCAACCCGTGTCAATGTGGTCCCCTCCACGCCGTGTTGCGAACCAACCGTATCCCAGGGGCCGGGGCACGAATCGCCCCCGGCGGCCGGTGACGACCACGGCAGGCAGGCGTGGCAGGGGTGTTCAGTCCCGTTCGATCAGCCGCCGGGTCGCCGACAGCGCCGTGCGCAGCGCGCCCGCCCGGTCCGCTCCGCGCTGGCCGAGGACGACACGTGTGCTCAACCCGTCGAGCAGGGCGAGGAGTTCGGAGGCGCGCTCCGCGGTGTCGAGGCCCGCGGCGAAGCGGCCCTGTCGCACGCCCGTGGCCAGGAGTGATTCGAGATCCTCCTGCCAGCCGCGGTCGATCTCGGCCTGGGCCTGTCGCAGCGGCTCGTTCGACGCCGTGCGCGCCCACAGCTCGATCCACAGAGTCCAGCGCGGATCGCGCGGCCCGCGGGGGAGGTACAGCTCCAGGAACAGGGCGAGCTTGCGTTCGGCACCGCACCGGCCGGCCAGCAGTGCCCGGCGCTCCTCGGCGAGCGCGCTCTCGCTCCAGCCCAGCACCTCCAGGAGCAGCCGGTCCTTGCTGCCGAAGTAGTAGAGGATGTGGCCGCCGCTGGTGCCGAGCCGCTTGGCCAGTGCCGACATGGTGAGTGCGGCCAGGCCGTCCTCGGCGATGGCCGTCATCGCCTCCTCCAGCATGCGTTCCCGGGCCAGGTGCCCGTCGCGCCGTCGCGCCGTCGCTGCCACGCCACCCCTCCACTTCGATGAACCCGGTGACGACCCTAGAGCATGCGATTTCGGCGGAGGTCTTGACGGGCCCCCGTACACACATCTTGAATGCCGTTCTAACTTCTAGAACGGCATTCAAAGTGCTGTTCCGGGCTCCCGGAGCACGCACGGATGAGGGGCAGGCCGCATGACGCAGCAGGAGACGACCGCGAGGGCGCCCGGCGGGACCATGGCCACCGACCAGGTCTTCCAGGTCGAGACGCACGGCATCGACCCGATTCCCGACGAGGACCGCCACGGCAGCGCGAAGGATCTGTTCTGGCTCTGGTTCGGCTCCAACCTCACCTTCACCTATGTCATCAACGGCGCCCTGGCCGTCGCCTTCGGGCTGTCGTTCTGGCAGGCGACCGGAGTCGTCGTCCTCGGCGGACTGGCCTTCTTCGCCATCAGCGCCGCCGGACTGAGCGGCGTACGCACCGGCACCGCCACCCTGGTGATCTCCCGGGCCCCCTTCGGCGCACGCGGCAACTGGCCCGCCGGGATGCTCAACTGGGTGGTCAGCATCGGCTACACGATCCTCAACACCGTCGTCGGCACGCTGGCCCTCGAAGCGTTCCTCACCGATCTCGGCTGGGCCTCCGGCCGTACCGGGCGGGCCCTCGCCCTGCTCATCACCCTCGCGCTGACCTTCGTCGTCGCCCTCTGGGGCCACGCCACCGTCCAGTTCGCCGAACGATGGATCTCGTACGTCCTCGCCGTCGGGTTCGCCGTGCTCCTCGTGTTCCTGCTGCCGGGCGCCGACACGGGCGGGGCGGCGGCCCATCCCGGCGCGTCCGGGTGGAGCCTGGCCTTCGTCGTGATGCTGGCCGGGCCGTTCTCGTACGTCCCGATGCCCGCCGACTACACGCGCTACCTTCCGAGGACGACCTCGATGCGCTCGCTCACCTGGTACGGGGCCCTCGGCGGCTTCGTCTCCTCGGTGGCCCTGGGCGTGGCCGGGGTGGCCGCCGCCACGCAGACGGACATGACCGACGCCGTGGCGGGCACGGAGAAGCTGCTGCCGGGATGGTTCCAGCCGCTCTTCCTCGCCCTCGTGCTCGGCGGCTCGGTCACCAACTCGATCGTCACGCTCTACTCGTCGAGCCTGAACCTCCAGGTGCTCGGCGTCCCCTGGAGCCGCTCCAAGGCCATCGTCATCAGCGCGGCCGTCACCGCCGGCGGCGCCCTGTGCGCGCTCTTCCTCACCGACTTCACCAGCTCCCTCCTGTCCTTCCTCTCCCTGCTCATCATCGTGTTCGCGCCCTGGGGCGGTGTGTTCCTCGCGGACATGCTGATGCGCCGCTGCCGCTACGACGCACCGGCGCTGCACGCCGGACCGGGCGGTGCCTACTGGTACAGGTCCGGCTACCACCCCGCCGGGATGACCGCGCTGCTCGTCGGCATGGTCTTCGCCGCGCTCACCTGCGACTCCGAGCTGTGGACCGGCCCGCTGGTCGCCCCGCTGGGCGGCGCCGACCTGACCCTGCTCGGCTCCGTCGTCTCGGGGCTCGTCTACTGGGCGCTCGCCCGGCGGACCGTCGTACCGCACACCGACCCGTCCTGACCGGCCGCCCTCCGGCGCCCACCGGCGTGGCGGCGACGCCCCACCCCGGCCACCGCACCACCGACCGCACCACCGCACCACAAGGAGTCACCTCACATGGCCAGCCCCGCCCACCCCGCCCCTCTCGTCCTGCGCAACGCCCGCATCCACACCGTCGACCCGGCGCTGCCCGAGGCGCAGGCGATGGCGGTGGTCGACGGCCGCATCGCCTGGCTCGGCCCCGACGAGGACGCCCGGGGATGGACCGGGCCGGACACCCACGTGATCGACGCCGGGGGCAAGCTCGTGCTCCCCGGGTTCATCGACGCCCACAATCACGTCCGGCTCGGCTCGGACGACGCCTGCGTCCAGCTCTCCGGCGCCCGCACCCTCGACGAGGTCCACGCCCGCATCCGCGCCTGGCACACGGCCAACCCCGGTGCCGAGTGGATCGAGGCGGAGGCCTTCGACTACTCGGCCATCCCGGACGGCCGGATGCCTGCCGCCGCCGACCTCGACCCGGCCACGGGCGACGTACCGGCCTTCGTGCTGAGCTACGACGTGCACACCGCCTGGGTGAACACCGCGGGCCTGCGCCGCCTCGGCATCGACCGCGATCACACCCACCTGCCGTTCGGCGAGGCAGCCACCGACCCGGCCACGGGCGAACCCACCGGCTTCATCAAGGACTTCGCGGTCAAGGGCCTCTCCCGCGACGGCCACCGGGCCCTGCGGGAGCTGGGTCTGCCGTGGGCCTCGCCGGACCGGCAGTACGGGCGGCTCGCCAAGTCCCTGGACGACGCCATCGGCTTCGGCATCACCACCGTGGTCGAACCCCAGAACTCGCTCGACGACCTTCCCCTCTTCGAGCGCGCACGCGCCGAGGGGCGGCTCAAGTCCCGTATCGTCGCGGCCCTCTTCCACCCGCGCGGCACCACGGACGCCGACCTCGACGACTTCGCCGCCGCCGCTCACAGCCACGACGACGACCGGATCCGGGTCGGTCCGCTCAAGCTCTACATCGACGACGTCGTGGAGCCTCGGACCGCGGCCCTCCTGGAGCCCTACGCGGGCTGCCGCCACCACCGGGGCGACACCTTCTACCCGCCCGAGGAATTCGCCGAGCTGCTGACGAAGCTGGACGCCCGCGGCTTCCAGTGCTTCGTCCACGCGACCGGCGACCGGGGGATCCGTACCGTCCTGGACGCCGTCGAACGGGCCCGCGCGGTCAACGGGGCGAGGGACGCGCGCCACCAGGTCGTCCACGTCGAGTGCCTCGATCCCGACGACACCCCGCGCTTCGCCGCCCTCGGCGTGATCGCCTGCATGCAGCCGCGCCACAGCGCCCCGGAGGTCGCCGGCCCCGGCAAGGACTGGGCGGAGAACGTCGGGGCCGGGCGCTGGCACAAGGCGTGGCCGCTGCGCAGCCTGCACGAGGCCGGGGCCGTGCTCGCGCTCTCCAGCGACTGGAACGTGGCCGAGATGGACCCCATGGTCGGCATCCACACCGCCGTCACCCGGCGCCCGCTGGGCGGCGGCGCGCCCTGGATGCCGCAGGAGACGATCAGCGTGGAGACCGCGGTCCACGGCTACACGATGGGTTCGGCGTACGCCAACTTCCTTGAGGACGAGCGAGGTTCGCTCACCGTCGGCAAGGCCGCCGACTTCGTCGTCCTCTCCCGTGACATCCTGCGGGCCGCGCCCGAGGACATCCCCGGCACCGTCGCGGAGACCGTCGTCGTGGGAGGGATCGTCGAACACACCGCGTGATCCCGGCCCCGACGGCCTCCCGGAGCGCGACATGTCGTCGCGTCCGGGAGGCCGTCGGGTTTCTTCGTGTTCACGGTGCTCGGCGGGGTGGCCTCGGGCGTCGTACGCGCCACCCCGCCCGTCAGGCGGCCTGGATCTCGTAGACCGCGAAGTTGCCCCACTGGAGGTGGGCGTCGCGGATCGTCAGGCGCAGGCGCTCGGTCGTGACCCGCTGCGACAGGGTGATCGTGCGCTGCTCGACGGTGGACGTGTTGCCGGACCAGGCCAGTTGCTGCCCCCTGGCCTGTGTCACCCACGACGAGCCGTTCCACGTCTGCACATCGAGCTGCTTGACGCCCTGGCCGGTGGCGAAGGCGGTGCGCAGGGTGAGGGAGCCGATGCTGGTGGGCTGCCGGTAGTCGATGTCGATGGTGCCGGGGAAGGTGATGCCGTTGGCCACACTGCTCCACGCGGTCGAGGTGTCACCGTCGGCCATCCGGTAGGCGTGGCTGTTGCCGAGCGTGGGGTACGACGTGGTGACCACGGGGCGGTACGGGGCCCCGGTGAACTGGTGGAAGCCCCGGTCGGGAGCGGTGGCCGGGACGGGGTTGCCGAAGTAGTCCTCGATGCCCTGCGTCACCGTCGCGCCGCGCCCCCTCGCGGGGGAGTCGGCCCGGAGCTCGAAGCCTGCCGGGTCGGTGCCGATGGAGACCGGCTTCGGGTCCGCCTTGATCGCGTTGATGTCGCCGGAGGGGGCGACCGGTGAGGCGGTGCCCCAGTACAGGTTGGAGTCGTAGACGGTGCCGTTGGCGGTGTCGTAGCCGGCGGTGGTGCGGTTGTAGAAGATGTTGTTGCGGATCTCGATGCCGCTGGCGTTGTTGTAGATGTGCACGATCTTGCCGAGCGGATAGTCCCCGGCCCCGGCGTAGGGCGGATGCACGGTGACGACCCGGCCGCTCGCGTAGACCGTGTTGTTGTGGATGCGGGTGCCGGACGTCTCGGTGGAGAGGCTGAAGACCTCGTAGCCGTCGTCCTTGCTCAGGTTGTACCGGACCACGGTGTCCTTGGTCGGTGCTCCGTTGAAGGAGACGGTGATGAAGAACCCGCCGTCGTTGTCGTGGCTGTAGTTGTACTGGACGACGCTCCGGTTGTTGTCGGCGTCCGCGTCGAAGCCGTGGCCGTCGGTGCCCGGCCCGTTGAAGCCGGTGCCGGACACCTCGTTGCGCTGGACGAGCAGATCGTCGTTGCCCTGCCACCAGATGGCGACATTGCCGCCCTTGGTGTTGAGCCGGCCACTGGCGGCCTTGTGGACACGGTTGCCCTCGACGACGGCGCCCTTGGTGTGCATGGGCGTGATGCCGCCGGCCGTCACGTCATGGACGTAGTTGTCGCGGATCCTGACGCGGGTGCTGGGCGTCCAGGTGACGACCTCGCTGTCGGGGATGCCGGTCTCCACCGGGTACAGGCTGGTCATGCCGTTGCGCCGGGACCAGGTGGACCAGGTGATGATCCCGTACGAACGGACCCTGCTGACCTCGTTCTTCTCCACCACCAGGTTGTCGAAGTATGTGGGCGTCTGGTTGCCGCGGACGGAGACCAGCAGCCCGGCCGAACTGACGGTGCTGCCGCCGGGGCCGTCGATGTCATGGATGTTCAGGTTGCGCAGGGTGACGTTGGACAGCTTGCCCGCGTCCTTGGCGAAGAGGTTCACACCGGAGCGGGGCGTGGTGCTGTCGCTCCAGTTGGTCACCTCCAGCCCGTCCAGGGTGAAGTCGTGGACGTTGTTGAGCCTGACCGCCACATCGGTCGTGCCGCCGCCCTCGATCAACGGCTTGGCTCCGCTGCCGTACGAGCCGACGAACGCAGGGGTGCCCGCCGCCCCAGCTCCCTGGACGTCGAGCCGGCCCTTCCACCGCTGGCCGGACTTGAACAGCAGCCGGTCCCCGGGGCCCAGCGTCAACTGGCTCGCCCTGGCGAGGGACTTCCAGGCGGCCGCCGTACCGAGGCCCGACGCTCCGTCGTCGCCGGATTCGGCGTCCACGTAGTACGTGGTGCCGGCCGTGCGGAGGTGGGGCCGGTCCGGGGACGCCGCCTGCGCGGGCCCCGCCGCCACCGCGGAGAGCGGTAGGGCGAGAGCCGCCAGGAGCGCCCCTATGAGACGTCTCTTCGGGGTGGGTGGGGTGCTTGGGACACGTGCGGTGCGCAAGGTGGGCATGTCTCGGTCCTTCCGGGTCGATTGCCGGTCTCTGTCGCGCGTTACTTACCGATCCCCGCAGTCATGCCCTCGACGATGCGACGGCCCAGCCAGAGGTAGAGCACGATCATGGGATAGACCAGGATCACGATTCCGGCGAACAGGGCGCCCCAGTCGGAGCTGTACTGCATGGAGCCATAGAGGCTGAGGAGGGCCGCGGGAAGCGTGCGCTCCTCAGGCGTGGGGGTGATCAACAGGGCGAGCAGCGTCTCGTTCCACAGGCCGATGACATTGAGGATCAGCACGGTCATCACGCCCGGTTTGGCCACCGGCAGCACGACCTGGACGAAGGCGCGCAGCGGACCCGCGCCGTCCAGCTCGGCCGCCTCCTCGATCTCGTGGGGCAGCGAGCGCATGTAGCCGGTGAGCACGAACACGGCGAACGGCAGCGACAGCACCACCTGGAAGACCAGGAGCGTGATGCGGTTGTCCCACCAGCCGGTCACCCAGTCGATCATGAAGGTGGAGACGGACAGCTTGATCACGATGATGGGGATCACGATCGTCTGCACCGGGATGCTCAGACCCATCGCGAAGTACCCGGTGAGCCGTCCTGCCGCCCGCCGGTCCGAGCGGGCCAGGACATACGCGGCGGGCGCCGACAGGGCGACGATCAACAGGGATCCGACCAGGGTCAGTACGGTGCTGTTGAGCGCGGCGGCGGAGAAGCCGGCCGCCTTCCACGCCGCGGAGTAGTTGCCCCACTCGACGGTGTCCGGCAGCGCGAACGGCGACAGCCAGACCTGCCCGGAGTCCTTGAGCGACTGGAGCCCCACCCAGGCCACCAGCGCGAGATTGAAGACGACCCAGGCCCAGAGCGCGACGGTCGTCGCGCGTGGCACCAGGATGTCGCCGAACAGGCGCCTCATGACAGCTCCACACGTTCGCGGCGGGTGACACGCCGGGTCAGTACGATCAGGACCGTCGTCACGATCAGGATGACGACGCCCATGGCGGCACCCGAACCCAGCTCGGGCACCCCGCCACCGGCCACCGAGGCGTACTGCTGCACCGCCACGGTGCGGGCCTGGATCGGCGGGCTGGCCGGAGTGCCGGCCGTGGTGAAGGCGATCACGATCTCGAACACCTTCAGGCTGTTGACCACCCACAGCACGGCCGACACCGCGAACACGTCCCAGGTCAGCGGCAGTGTGATGTGCCGGAACTGCTCCCACTTGGTGGCGCCGACCAGCTTGGCGTCCTCGTAGAGGTAGGGCGGGATGGAGTCGGCTGCCGACATCATCAGCGCCACGTAGAAGCCCGTGCTCGACCACACCAGCCCGGCGACGATGCACTTGAACACCATGTCCGGGCCCAGCCAGGGCCGTCCCTCGATGCCGATCCAGCCCAGGACCGTGTTGACCGCGCCGTCCGGATTGAGGAGGAAGCCGATGGCGACACCGACCGCGATCACCGAGATGATCATCGGCAGGAAGATCACGGACCGGATGAAGGCCCGGCCCTTGACCTGCCGGAGCACCATCATGGACAGGAAGGTGAAGGCGAAGACGAGGACCCCGCCCCCGAAGGCCAGCACGAAGGTGTTGACGAAGGCGGTGCGGAACGCCTCGCTGCGCGTCAGCTCCAGGTAGTTGCCCAGGCCGTTCCACGTCATGGCGGAGCCCGGCCCCGCCCATTTGTTGAAGCTGACCCAGAAGCCGAACAACGACGGCAGGACGAAGAGCGCGGAGTAGGCGATCAGCGCGGGGAGCAGGAAGGGCCAGAAGGCGCGTTCGCGCGCCGGCCGCGGGCGTTTACCCGTCCGGCCCGCCTTGCCCGCGGCGGGCGGTGCCGCTGTCGCGGGCGGGGTGAGTGTTGCGGTCCCCACGGGCTCAGCCCTTGCTGGCGAGGTAGTCGGCGGCCTTCTTCTTGCCGGTCTTCACGAAGGTCGCGGCATCGATCTTGCCGGAGAGCAACTCGTCGTCCAGCGGCAGGAAGACGTTGTTCCACCAGTTCTTGTCCGCGGCCATGTCGTCGTAGGTCCGGTGGGTGTACTTCGCCTCGGCGACGTCCTTCTGCACCCCCGCCAGGTAGCCGGGCGCGGGGACGTCGGGGCGCGCGGGGATGTTGTGCGCGGTGTCGGAGATCTTCGCCTCGTACTTCTTCTGCAGGGCGAAGGCGAGGAACTTCTTGGCCGCCTCGATGTTGTGTCCCTTGGCGTTGACGCCCCAGCCGAGGGTGCCGACCTCCACGGAGTTCTTGCCGCCGGCCGGCAGCTGGAACGAGGCGACCTCGGTGCCCTTGGCCAGCTTCGCCCCGGTCTCGGCGGCCAGCCAGGTGCCGTTGAGGTTCAGGTCGTACTTGCCCTGGGCCCAGGCGTCCTGCGCGGCAGGGTACTTGGTGGCCATGAAGTCCTTCTGGAAGTAGCCGCCGTCTGCCAGCTGCTCCACCTTCTCGGCCGCCGCGAGGACGGCCGGCCTGTCCCAGGCGGCCGGATCCTTGCCCAGGGCGCTGAGGCTGCCGGCGCCCTCGGAGCGGACCAGGGCCGAGTAGAACCAGTACGCGTTGTAGAAGTTGACCGTGCCGTCCTGGCCCAGCGGAGTGCGGCCGTCCTTCTTCGCCTTGTCGAGGTAGTCGATGAACTCGTCCCACGTCCTGGGAGCGAGCCCCGCGTGCTTGGACGCGTCGTACCAGACCGCCGTGGAGATCACGGTGTGGGCCATGAAGCGCACATGGCCGTCGTCGGTCGACGCCTTCCGCACGGACTCCGGCAGGACGTCCCGCACCTTCTTGCCCTCGCCGGGCACCTCCATGTCCAGGACGTCGTCGAGCGGCGCGGCGAGCTTCTGGGCGACGAAGGCGCCGACGCTGTCGGTGGAGGTGTCGAAGAGGTCCGGGCCCTGGCCAGCGGTCATCTCGGTGGGGAGGGTGTCGGTGCCCTTGCGGCCCACGAACTTCAGGTCGACCTTGGTGCCGGTCGCCTTGGTGAAGTCGTCGGCTATCGACCGGATGAGCTTGCCCTGGGGCTCGTCGGCGCCCCAGGAGGAGGTGTAGACGATCTCCTCGTCCGAGGCGGCGGAGCCGTTCTTCTTGCCGCAGGCGCCTACGCTCAGTGCGAGAGCTCCGACGGTGAGCATGGCTGTCAACTTACGCACGGGAGTGTGCCTTTCGTGAGGGTGACTGGTGGGCGCGGGAGTCCGCGGGCGTGCTGCGACGGCCGGGGATCAGTCCGGCAGGAGGGATACGACGGTGCCGGTGCGGCGGGCACGCTCGGCCGCCCAGACGACCCGGTGCGTGGCCAGGCTCTCGGCACCGTCGGTGAGTACCAGGGAGGGATCGTTCCCGCTGATGGCGTCGACGAAGGCGTCGAACAGGGCCGCGTCACCGCCGCCGTGCCCGGTGGCCGCCGTGGGATCGCCGTTGGCACCGGTGTCGATCACGGTGACCTCGTCGGTGACGAAGTCGTGCACGCGCAGGACGACACCGTCGCCGTCGACGGAGCCGCGCGTTCCGAAGATCCGGGTCTTGCGGTGCTCCAGCGCCGCGAACGCGGTCACCGTGCAGGTGGCCGAGGTGCCGTCGGCGAACTCCATGGTCACCACCTGTGTGTCGACCACGTCGTTGTCGCAGGTGTACGCGCACCGGCCGTACGGGCCCTCGGCCAGCGCCGCGAGCACGCCCTCCTTGGTGTGGTCCGTCGTGACCGCGGACAGCGGCCAGAACTCCTTGTCCGCGTCCCCCAGGCAATCGAGGTAGATGCGCTTGGCGGAGTACGGACAGGTGGACTCCACCGGGCACTCCACGCAGCGGTCCGCCGCGCCGTCGGGCCGGTTCTCGGCGCGGAAGTGCACCAGATTGCCGAACGAGGAGACCCGCTCGGGCAGCGCTCCCTTGATGTGGGCGATCCAGTCGAGGTCGTGGCAGGCCTTGGTCATCAGCATCGGACCCGACCCCTCCTGACTGCGCCAGTTGCCCCGTACGAACGAATGGGCCTGATGCCACCAGCCGACCTGTTCCAGGTGCTGGATGTTCATCACGTCGCCGATCCGCCCCTCGGCGATGAGCTCCCTGAGCCTGATGGTGTAGGGGGTGTAGCGCATGACGTGGCAGACGGCCAGCAGAACGCCGTTGCGGTCGGCGGCCGCGGAGATGGCGACGGCCTCCTCCTCGCTCTGCGCCATCGGCTTCTCCAGGAGCAGGTGGTAGCCGAGATCGGCCGCCCGCACCGCGGGTTCCGTGTGCATGCTGTCCTGCGTCGAGACCACCGCGGCGTCGGCCAGCCGGTCCCGGGCGAGCAGATCCCGCCAGTCGGCGAAGACGTTCTCGGCCGGAACGCCGTGCGCGGCGGCCATGCTGCGCCGGCGTTCCGGATCGGGCTCGGCCACGGCCACCACACGCGCCAGGCCGGTCTCCAGAGCACGCCGCGCATAGCTCATACCGCGCAGCCCCGCCCCGATGATGGCGAGAGTGACCACAAATACCCCCTCGGACTTGCCACTTACTAATGCAACCTGTTTTTATTTCTCATGTACAGAGCCTGTCAAGGGAGTGACGGTGACAATTTCCGGAGGCGACACCTCGCGGCTGCGGCGCATCAACCTGGTCACGACACTTCGTGCCCTGCGCGGTCAGGGCCCCCTCAGTCTCACCGAGGTCACCAAGCGCACAGGCCTGTCCCGCCCCACGGTGGAGAGCCTGACCGAGGAGCTGCTCGGCTCGGGATGGCTGAAGGAACTACCGCCGCATTCCGGCCACATGGGCCGCCCCGCCCGGCTGTTCAGCTTCCACTCCACCGGTGACTACGTGCTCGGGATCGACATCGGCTCCTACAGCATCAGGGCGGCCGTCGCCGACCTCGACGGCACCGTCGTGGCCTCCCGCACCGAAGGGGTGAGCGCGGACGCGGGGCGTGCCGTACGGCTGGCCGCCGTGCGCGCGACGGCCGCGGGCGCACTGGAGTCGGCGGCGGTCGGCTGCGCCCAGCTCGCCGCCGTCTGCGTCGGCACCACGGGGGTGGTCAGCCACGACGGCCTGGTCAAACGGTGCGTGGGCCTGCCGGAATGGGACGGTCTGGACCTCGCGGGCGAGATGGCCGCCGACTTCGACTGCCCGGTCCTGGTGGAGAACGACTGCAATCTGGCCGCACTCACCGAGGGGTGGATCGGCGAGGCCCAGGGCGTGGACGACGTGGCCTTCGTCCTGTCCGGAGTCCGCACCGGGGCCGGTCTGCTGATCGGCGGCCGGGTCCACCGGGGACGCGGCGGAGCGGCCGGTGAGATCGGCGCCCTGCCCCTGGTGGGCTGGCACCGGGCCACCTCGCATCTGACCGGCTATCCGAAGATGCCGCCGGACATCCTGCCCCAGGAGGCCGCCGAGTACGTGTTCGCCCGCGCCCGCACCGGTGAACCGGCGGCCCGCTGGGCCGTCGAGCAGTACGCCCACGACCTGGCCGAGGGCATCGCCGCCCTGGTCCTGGCCCTGGACCCGGAACTCGTCGTGATCGGCGGCGGGGTCTCGCGCTCCGGCGATGTGCTGCTGGAGCCGCTGCGGCGGCATCTCGACCCGCTGTGCCTGGAGCCCCCGGCGCTGGCGGTCTCCTCCCTCTCCGACCAGGCGGTGGTGCTGGGTGCCGTACGGCTCGCTCTCGACCATGTGGACGCGCGGCTGTACGACGTCGACACGGTGCTGCCCGAACCGTCGTCCTGACCCCGAGAAGTCCGAAGCCGTCGCCCCGGTGTGCGGTACGTTCTGGCCCCGGGCTTAACCAAAGTATCTGCATATGTAGGGCGGGTGTCCTCGGGACACGGGCCCGCCGAAAGGAACGGCAGGAATGACGCCCCCCATGCTGCTGCCCCGGCCCGTCACGGCCCGATCCGCACCGGGAGAGTTCCCGCTCGACGCGTACACCACGATCACGGCCCCCGCCGTGCTGGCCACGACGGCCGCCCGGCTGCAGTCGGCACTGCGCCCCGCGACGGGCCTGCCCCTGCCGGTCACCGAAGACGGGTCCGGACCGGGCATCGCCCTGACACTCCGTCCGGAACTGGGGGCCGAGGCATACCGTCTTGAGTCCGGGCCGGCCGGTGTCCGCATCGAGGGCGGGGACGTGAACGGGGTCCGCCACGGTTGCCAGGCGCTGCGGCAACTGCTGCCGCCGCGGGTCTACCGCGGTGCCCGGATCGCCGACGAGCGGTGGGCGGTGCCGGGGGCGGTCATCGAGGACGCGCCGCACTTCCGCTGGCGCGGCGTCATGCTGGACGTGGCCAGGCACTTCCTGCCCAAGCGGGAGGTGCTGCGCTTCATCGACCTGATGGCGATGCACCGTCTCAACACCCTCCACTTCCATCTCACCGACGACCAGGGCTGGCGCGTGGAGATCCTGCGCCACCCGCGCCTCACGGAGACCGGCGGAGGGCGCCGGTCGTCCCAACTGGGTTCCACACTCGACGACAGGACCGAGAACAGGCCGCACGGCGGCTACTACACCCAGGACGACATCCGGGAGATCGTCGCCCACGCGGCGGAGAACGGCATCACGGTCGTCCCGGAGATCGACGTTCCCGGACACTCCCAGGCGGCCATCGCCGCCTACCCCGAACTAGGCGTGACCCACGAGCAGGTGGAGGTCATGACCCGATGGGGCGTCAGCCCCCACACCCTGAACGCAGAGGAGTCGACCATCGACTTCTTCCGGGAGGTCTTCGACGAGATCATGGCCCTCTTCCCCAGCACCTTCATCGGTGTGGGAGGCGACGAGTGCCCCAAGGACCAGTGGAAGGGCGACCCGCGCACCCAGGAGCTCATGGCCGAGCGCGGCCTGGCCGACGAGAACGCCCTCCAGGCGTGGTTCATCGCCCGGATCGCCACCCATGTCGCGGACGCCGGGAGACGGGTCTTCGGCTGGGACGAGATCCTGGAGGGGGAGCTCCCGCCGGGTGTCGCCGTGGCCTCCTGGCGCGGCATGACCGGTGCCGTCACGGCGGCACGCAGGGGCTTCGACGTGGTGTCGTGCCCGGACGACCAGGTCTACCTCGACTACCGGCAGTCTGAGCATCCCGACGAGCCGATCCCGGTCTGCGTGCCCGTGACATTGGAGGACGCCTACGCCTTCGACCCGGTCCCGGACGGCCTGACCGGTGAAGAGGCGGCACGGGTGCTCGGCGGACAGGCCAACCTGTGGACCGAACACGTGGACTCGCCGCGCATGGTGGACTACTACGCCTTCCCCCGGCTGTGCGCGGTGGCCGAGGCGCTCTGGCGCGGGCCGGGCCACCGCGACTTCGACGAGTTCCGCACCCGTCTGTACGACGCGCACCTGCCCCGGCTCGACGCCCTCGGCGTGGAGTACCGGCCCGCGACCGGCCCGCTGCCCTGGCAGACGCGCCCCGGCGTTCTGGGCGCACCCGCGTCGAGGGCCGAGCGCGAGGCGCACATGAACCGCCGGGTGGCGGCCATCCGTTCCTGAGCGGGTGCGCGGCACGGTGCCGTGACCCGGGTGCTCAGAGCGAGGGTTCGAGGTGCGCCCAGGGGCGCTCGGCCTCGATCCGGGCGGCGAGTGCGAGGAGGGTCCCCTCGCCGCCCAGCGGGCCGACGAACTGCACACCGAGGGGCAGGCCCTCGGGAGTGCGGTAGGTGGGAACGCTCATCGCGGGCCGTCCGGTGATGTTGGCCAGCTGGGTGTACGGGGTCGCCGCGAGGTTGGCGATCACCGCGCTCTCCCACGCCCTGGTCCCGGCCAGGGCTCCCAGCAACCCCACGCGCATCAGGGTCCGGGCGACGGCGCGTACCGGTCGAGGGGTGTCCAGTTCACCGATCCGTACGGCAGGCCGGGCCAGGGTCGGGGTGAGGAGCAGATCGTAGCGGCTGTGGAAGGAGGCGAGTTGCCTGCTGTAGGTGTTCCAGCGGTCGTGGGCGGCATAGTAGGCCGGTGCCTTCAGCTTGCGCCCGGCGGCGGCCAGCAGATGGGTGTCGAGCTCGAAGTCCTCCGGTCCGGCGCCGGTCGACCGGCGGATCCCGTCGACGGTGTGGGCGAGTTGGGTGGTCCACATCGCGAGGAAGTCGAGGGCGAGCTGCCGCTGGTCGATCTCCGGCTCGGCGGGCTCGACGTCATGACCGAGGTGGCGGAGCAGCACCGCGGCGTCCTCGACCGCGGCCACCGCCTGCGGGTCGACCTCGGTGTCGATGGGGGAGCGGGTGCTGAAGCCGATCCGCAACGTCCGGGGCCTGCGGGCGAGTTCGGTGTACGGCAGCTCGGGGCGGGCGTGCAGATACGGTCCCGCCGCGTCCGGCCGCGAGGTCAGCACATCGAGCATGGCCGCGCTGTCGCGGACGCTGCGTGAGATGACGCCTTCGGTCGCGGCGCCGTGCAGGTGCTCGGCGACGGAGGGACCGGCCGGGACGAGTCCGCGTCCCGGTTTCAGGCCGAACAGCCCGCAGCACGCGGCCGGGATGCGGATCGATCCGCCGCCGTCACTGGCACCGGCCACCGGGACGATGCCCGCCGCCACGGCCGCCGCCGCTCCGCCGGACGAGCCGCCCGGGGTGCGGGTCAGGTCCCAGGGGTTGCGGGTGGGCCCGTTCGCCTCCGGCTCGGTGATGCCCTTCGCGCCGAACTCCGGGGTGTTGGTCTTGCCGAAGATCACCAGCCCGGAGTCCAGCCAGCGGTCGACCACCTCGCTGTGCCGCTCGGCGGGACGATGGCGAAGGGACCGGCTGCCGCTGCCGGTCGGCAGCCCGGCGTAGTCCTGCGACAGGTCCTTGATCAGGAAGGGGACTCCGGCGAACGGCCCGGTCAGCGGCTTCTTAGCACGCTCCCGGGCGAGTTCGTGCATCGGCAGGACGATCGCGTTGAGTGCGCCGTCGACGGCCTCCGCTCGGGCGATGGCGACATCGAGCAGCTCGTCCGGTGAGACCTCCCCCCGGGCGACCGACTCGGCCAGGCCCATCGCGTCCTGTGCTCGGTACTCGGCGTAGTGCATCATCAGGGCCCCGCCTCCCACTGCGTCCCGCAGATTCTGTGACGTCCAGACGCTCTCACAGCGGGCCCGGGGCGTCACCCCGGAGGCGGGCGTGCAGATGCTGGTCGTGCCATCCGTCCGCGTGCAGCAGTGCGCCGCGCATGACGCCTTCGACGGCGTATCCGGCCTTGAGCGCCACACGGCAGGAGGCCGGGTTGGCCATCGAGTGGCACAGTCGCAGGCGATGCAGCCCCAGTTCCTCCAGGGCCCACCGGCCGACGGTGCGCACGGCCTCGACCGCGACACCACCGCCGCGGGCCGCGGGCAGGAGCCAGTAGATGATCTCCGCGCTGCCGCCTTCGAGGTCGATGCCGTTCAGCCCGATGAGTCCCGCGGCCTCCTCGCCCGGCCGGGCGACGGCCCAGACGGCACCCGTCTCGGCCTGCCAGCGCCGGTGCATGCGCTCGATCCGCTCGCGCGCGTCCTGCGCCGATTCCACGAGAAGGAGGTTCCATTGGCGGATGGCCGGATCCTGGCCGGCGGCGGCCAGTACATCGGCGTCGTCGCGGCACCAGGGGCGCAGCTCAAGGCCGTTGGGGAGGCCGAGTACCGGCTGGTGGTTCCGGGCCATCCGACCTGCGGGAACGACGCGGGGAACAGGTGTACCGGAGATCATCCGGGCATGGTGCCACAGGTCTTCGCAGGGGCGGTATCCGATGTCCGCCGTCGCCTTCCCTCCCTGTGGGCGAGCAGCGCGAAGGGCGCCTGATGAGCGTTCGCCGCATCAGGCGCCCTTCGCGGACCGTCCGCCGGGATCAGACCGCCGGGGCCGGGTAGGTCGGGTACTCCACGCCGGAGACGTGCTGGACGACGCGGATGACCTGGCACGAGTAGCCGAACTCGTTGTCGTACCAGAGGTAGAGGATCGCGTTGTCACCGTCGACCTTGGTGGCACCGGCGTCGACGATCGAGGCGTGGCGCGAGCCCATGAAGTCGCTGGACACGGCGTCCGGGGCGGTGGTGAAGTCGATCTGGCGCTTGAGCGGCGAGGTCAGCGACACATTGCGGAGGTAGTCGAGGACTTCGTCGCGGGTCGTCTCGCGCCCGAGCCGCAGGCTGAGGATCGCGATCGAGACGTCCGGCACCGGGACACGGATCGAGCTGCCGGTGATCGGCGCCTTGAGCTCGGGCAGCGCCTTGGCGACCGCGGATGCGGCACCGGTCTCGGTGATGACCATGTTCAGCGGCGCGGAACGGCCGCGGCGATCGGCCTTGTGGTAGTTGTCCAGCAGGTTCTGGTCGTTGGTGAACGAGTGGACGGTCTCCACGTGGCCGCGCAGGACGCCGTACTCGTCCGCCATCGCCTTCAGCGGCGGCACGATCGCGTTGGTGGTGCAGGAAGCGCAGGACAGGATCTGCTCGTCCGGCTTGATGGTGTCGTGGTTGACGCCGTGCACGATGTTGGGGACGTCGCCCTTGCCCGGCGCGGTCAGGACGACCTTGTCGATGCCGGGGCGCAGGTGGTTCGAGAGACCCTCGCGGTCGCGCCACTTGCCGGTGTTGTCGATGAGGATGGCGTCCTTGATGCCGTACGCCGTGTAGTCGACCTCGGAGGGATCGTTGGCGTAGATCACCTTGATCTCGTTGCCGTTGGCGACGATCGTGTTCTTCGCCTCGTCGACGGTGATCGTGCCCTGGAACTGGCCGTGGATCGAGTCGCGGCGCAGCAGCGAGGCACGCTTGACGAGATCCTCGACGTCCCGGCCGCCGCCCTGGCGTACGACGATGGCGCGCAGCCGCAGTCCGTTGCCGGAGCCGGCCTTCTCGATGAGCAGGCGGGCGACGAGGCGGCCGATGCGGCCGAATCCGTAGAGGACGACATCGCGCCCGTCGCCGCGCTCGATCTTGTTGGCGCCCGTGGCGCCGGCGACGGCCTCGGCGGTGAACTCCGCGACCGAGAGGCCCCGCTCGTCGGCCGCGTAGGTCGCGGCGAGCATGCCGATGTCGATCTGGGAGGGGCCGAGGTCGAGGGTGGTGAGGGCCTGGAGGAACGGCAGCGTGTCGGTGACCGAGAGCTCCTCACCGGCGATCTGGCGGGCGAACCGGTGGGTCTTGAGGATGCTGACCACCGACTTGTTCACCAAGGAGCGGCTGTGGAGCAGGATCGTTACGTCCCGCTCCCGGTGCAGTTTCCCGATGACCGGGATCATCGACTCCGCGATCTCCTCGCGGTTCTTCCAGCTGGTGAACGAGTCGTCATTGACAGTCACAGGTTTATCTTTCGAGCTAGGCGGCGCTCATATGGTAACCCCTCGCTACTTTGATCATCCAAATGGGCCGCCCGGCCCGGGGGGCGCGACGGGACCGGGTGTCCGCACCGGCTCGGCTCCGAACGGTGTGGCCGGCTCGGGCAGGGTGCGGAACAGCAGCCAGCTCAGGGCGGGCGTCAGGATCAGCGGGGTGAGGGCCGTCCGCAGGGAGGTGGCGTCGGCGACGCTGCCGATGACCGGGCTGATCAGGCCGCCGATGCTGACGGTCAGGCCCAGGGTGATCCCACTGGCGGTGCCCATGCGCGAGGGCAAGTAGTCCTGGGCGAGGGTCACTTGCAGCGAGAACGGCACGTACAGAGCGATCGAGGTCAGGGCGATGAACAGATAGATCGCCGGGCCGGGGACGAAGACGGTCCCGGCGACGGCGCCGACCGTGACCAGGTACGAGATGCGCACCACCGTGACCCGGTCCCACCGGTCGGCCAGTCGGCTGCCCAGTACGGTGCCGGCCGCGCCGCCGAGGTAGAGGACGAACAGCGCGGCGGTGCCCGCCGCCGTACCGCCGCCCGTGCGCTGCCGGGCATAGAGCGAGATGAATGTGCTCAGACCGACGAAGGCGACCGACCGGCAGACCACGGCGAGCGACAACTTCAGGAACGAGCCCCTGTCGTCGGTCCCGGTCACGGCCGAGGCCCCGGAGTCGGCGGATGTCGTCTTCTCCAGAGCGCGCAGCACGGGTAGACAGAACACACTGCCGACGACGGCCGGCACCACGAGCAGGGGTGAGAACCGCAGTCCGCCGGTGGCCACGACGGCGGTGACCAGCAGTGGGGCGGCAGCGAAACCGACGTTGCCGCCGAAGGAGAACCACCCCATCGAGCTGTGGCTTCCCTGGCCGACGAGCCGTGCGATGCGGGCGGATTCGGGATGGTAGGCGGCGACCCCGATCCCTGACACCGCCACGAACAGCAGGGTCAGGGGGTACGAACCACCGAGGCCGCTGAGTGCGACCCCGAGGCCGCCCAGGATCGTGCTCGCGGGCAGCAGCCAGGGTATGGCCCGGCGGTCGGTGAACGCTCCGAACGCCGGTTGCGCCACCGAGGACAGCAGCGACGCGGCGAGCACGATGCCCGAGGCGGCCGCGTAGGAGTAGGCGCGCTCCGCCACGAAGAACGGGACGAGGGACGCCACCGCACCCTGATAGACGTCCACGCAGGCGTGCCCGACCGAGAGGAGAACGATTGATCTGTTCCTTGGCATGGCGACATGGTCGGCGCCGCGCGGCGTGTCGCGCTTCCGATAATCTGCCAACCTTTGCCGGAAATCCGCCTCCCCGTTCAGGGGCGGCGGTTGTGCGTGCCCGGGGTGTAGCCGAAAGCGCGTCGGAAGACATCGATGAACGCGCTGGTGGACGACCAGCCGCAGCGCTGGGCGACCGAGGTCACCGGGGTGTCGTCGGCGAGCATCCGAAGGGCGTGGTACAGGCGGAGTTGGGTGCGCCACTGGGGGAAGGTCATGCCCAGTTCGCCGCGGAAGAGGCGGCTGAGGGTGCGCTGCCCGACTCCCGCCCCGGCTGCCAGGTCGGCGAGTGTGCGAGGGTCCGCGGGGTCGTGGTGCAGCATGCCGCAGACGGCCTTGAGCCGGGGGTCGGTGGGGGTCGGCAGGTGTACGGGCTGCTGGGGCGAGGCGCGCAGCCGGTCGAGGAGCACCGCGCGCAGCCGCAACCGCTCCGGGGTGTCGTCCTCGGGGCCCAGGGTGCAGGCGAGGATCAGTTCGCGCAGCAGGGGGTCGACCGAGAGGACGGTCGGGGTGTCGAGGCCGAGGGGATTGGTGTCGGCGGGCAGGCCCAGCAGGTGCAGGGCGAGGTGTCCGTGGGCGCGGTGGGCGTGGACGCAGCCCGCGGGTACCCAGATGGCCCGGGTGCCGGGGGCGAACCAGGTCCCCGCGTCGGTGGTGACCGCGAGGACGCCGGAGCCCGCGTAGGCGACCTGGTGGTCGTCGTGGCGATGTGCCTCGATGTGTTCCCCGGGGGCCATCGCCCGGGTGCGGGTGGGGGCCTCGGGATAGTGGCGGATGTCCGGCATGAAGGGGGACTCCATGGGTAGTGCGCCGGGCCGGGCGCGGATGCCTCGAAAGGGCCCTGTGGGTGTGATGCCACCCATAGGGCCCACGTCACATCCTAGGGCGGGTAGTAGGAGCGGGGTCGCCCGAAAGGCGTGAAACCTAAGCAGAGT
>NZ_FMBW01000072.1 GCF_900091725.1 Streptomyces sp. DvalAA-43
TTACCTGGGGCGTACGGATGACCAGGTGAAGGTTCGTGGCTACCGGATCGAGCTGGGTGAGATCGAGGCGGCGCTGCTGGGTGAGGAGGGTGTGGCGCAGGCGGCGGTGGTCGTTCGTGAGGATGTTCCCGGTGACAAGCGGTTGACTGCGTATCTCGTGCCGGGTGCTGGTGCTGGTGTTGTGGTGGATCCGGTGGAGGTCAAGGCCGGTGTGGGAGCGGTGTTGCCGGAGTACATGGTTCCTTCGGCGATCGTTGTCCTGGATGCGTTGCCGTTGACGGTGAACGGCAAGCTGGACCGGCGTGCGTTGCCGGCTCCGGATCACACCGCCGCTCTGGAGGTGTCCTACCGGGCTCCGCGGACGCCGGACGAGCAGTTCCTGTGTGAGACGTTCGCCGACATTCTGGGCCTTGAGCGGGTCGGTATCGATGACAATTTCTTCGAGCTCGGTGGGCATTCGCTGCTGGCGGTGACGCTTGTGGAGCGGTTGCGTTCGCGTGGTGTGGTGGTGTCGGTGCGGGCGTTGTTCCAGACGCCGACGCCTGCTGGTCTGGCTGCGGATGGCGGGGCGGGTCCGGTGTTCGTGGTGCCGGAGAATCGGATTCCGGGTGATGCCACGGTTCTGGCGCCGGAGATGGTGACGCTTGCCGAGCTGACCCCAGCCGATCTCGACCGGATCGTCGAGGCGGTTCCGGGTGGTGCGGCGAACATTGCGGACATCTATCCGCTGGCGCCGTTGCAGGAGGGGATCTTCTTTCATCACCTGCTGGATGCGGAGCAGGGCCGCGATGTGTATATCGTGCCGACGGTGCTGGGGTTCGATTCCCGGCAGCGCGTGGACGAGTTCATTACTGCGTTGCAGCGTGTCGTCGATCGCCATGACATTCTGCGTACGGCGGTGCTGTGGGAGAGTCTTTCCCAGCCCTTGCAGGTCGTTCAGCGGCAGGCGGCTCTTCCCGTTCACGAAGTGACGCTCGCACCTACTGGCGGCGGCGACGCGACGGCTCTGCTGTTGGAGGCGTGTCCGGCGTCGATGGACATCCGGCTGGCGCCGATGATCGACGTGACGATCACCCAGGACACTCGCGACGCCGACGGGGATCGTTGGCTGATGGCGTTGCGGACCCATCACCTGACTCGTGATCATCAGGCGTTGGAGATCTTGCTCGATGAGGTGCGTGCGCATCTGGAGCATGAGGAGGGGCGGCTTGCTGAGCCTGCTCCGTACCGTGACTTCGTCGCGTACTCGCGCCTGGCTGTTTCGCCGGAGCAGCACCGCGCCTACTTCGAGCGGGTGCTCGGTGGGGTGGAGGAGCCGACCGCGCCGTATGGCGTCTTGGACACTCACGGTGACGGTAGTGGCACCGGTGAGACTGTGGTGGAGCTTGCCGCGGAGGTGGCTGAGCGGTTGCGGGCGCAGACGCGTCGGCATGGTGTGAGCGCGGCGGCGTTCTTCCACCTTGCCTGGGCACGGGTGGCTGCTGCGACGACCGGCCAGACCCACCCCGTCTTCGGCACCGTCCTCCTGGGCCGCATGGAGGCCGGGGAGGCTTCGGACCGTACTCCGGGTCTGTACATCAACACGTTGCCGATCCGGATCGACGCGGCCCAGACCCTGGACCAGGGCCTGGGAACCGTACAGGCTCAATTGGGCGAGCTGTTGGCGCATGAGCATGCATCGTTGGCCCTGGCGCAGCAGGTTACGAGTTTGCCGGCGCAGAGTCCGCTGTTCACCTCACTCCTCAACTATCGGCACAGTAAGCCGAATGCGATTTCCGCTCCGGATCAGCTTCCGGATACCGGAATCGTGGGGATCGATATTCTCCATGCTCAGGAGCGTACGAATTATCCGTTGACGGTGTCGGTTGATGACACGGGTGTCGGGTTCCGGTTTGTGGTGCAGGCTGTTGCTCCGATGGATTCGGGTGTGGTGTGTGGCCTGTTCGAGACCGCTGTGATGAATTTGGTGGTGGGGCTTGAGGAGCGGTCCGGCGTGGTGCTGGATCGGGTTCCGGTTCTGGATGACCGGCAGCGTGAGTTGGTGTTGTCGGGGTGGAATGACACGGTGCGTGAGGTTCCGGCGACGACGTTGCCGGATCTGTTCGAGGCGCAGGTGGTGCGGTCGCCTGATGCGGTTGCGGTGGTGCATGAGGGCGAGAGTCTGTCGTATGCGGAGTTGAATGCGCGGGCGAACCGTCTGGCTCATCTGCTGGTGGCTGAGGGGGTGGGGCCGGAGGATCTGGTTGCGGTGTGTTTGCCGCGTTCGGTGGATCTGGTGGTGTCGCTGCTGGCCGTGGTGAAGGCGGGGGCTGCGTATCTGCCGCTGGACCTGGACTACCCGGCGGAGCGCTTGGTGGCGACGGTTGCGGACAGTGGTCCGGTGGTGGTGGTGACCGCTGGTGGTGTCGGACTGGGCGCAGATGTGGGTGTGCGACGGGTTGTCCTGGACGACCCTGCTGTGAGTGGTGTTCTGTCACGGATGG
>NZ_FMBW01000068.1 GCF_900091725.1 Streptomyces sp. DvalAA-43
GTACTGCAACGGCGTTTGGCGTGACTGGTGGCCAGGTTGGTCGTTGGTCTGGTCATGGGTGGGGTGCTTGGTGATGTGAGGGCGTGGGCGGCGGGTCTGGGTGAGGTGCATGAGCGGTTCGTGCACCGGTTTGCCCGGTCGGAGCCGCGTGAGTCGGCGCTGGCCTATATGCGAGGGCTGATAGCGCCGTTGGAGCGGAAGAACGGCTGGACACTCGCGGAAGAGGCTGGGCATGGGGGCCCGGACCGCATGCACCGGCTGTTGAATCGGTGTGACTGGGACGCTGATGAAGTGCTCAACGACGTCCGCGACTACGTTGTTGAGCATCTCGGTGACCCGGGTGCGGTGCTGATCGTGGACGACACCGGATTCCTGAAGAAGGGCGTCCGCTCAGCCGGCGTCCAACGCCAATACTCAGGAACGGCGGGCCGCACGGAGAATTGTCAGGTCGGTGTCTTCCTCGCCTATGCCGGGGAACGAGGTCGCACGTTGATCGACCGGCGCCTGTATCTGCCCACGTCATGGACCGATGACCGGGACCGGTGCCGGGCCGCGGGCATCGAGGACACGGTTGCCTTCGAGACGAAAGTGGCCATCGCCAAGGCCATGGTCCGCCGGGCGATCGCGGCGGGAATTCCGTTTCGTTGGGTGACCGCGGATGCCGCATACGGCTTTCCCAAGGGCTGGCGGACCGAGCTTGAGAGGGCGGATGTCTTCCATGTCATGGCCACCACCCGGCACGACACCGTCGTCACTCGCTGGGCCATGGACCATCCCGTTCACGACCTGTTCAACGGGCTGTCGAGGCAAAAGTGGAAGCGCCGGTCCTGCGGGATGGGCGCCCACGGCCCGCGGGTCTACGACTGGGCCAGGGTCGAGGTCCGACCCTGGCGCCGCGAGGACCGCCGACACTGGGTCATTGCCCGCCGAAGCGTCAGCCGACCCGACCAGATCTCCTACTACATCGCCTACTGCCCCGCCGAGACCACCCTCGACGAACTCATTCACGTCGCGGGCAGCCGGTGGGCGGTCGAGGAATGCTTCCAGACCGCGAAGCAGGAGTGCGGTCTGGACGACTACCAGGTCCGCCGCTACAACGGCTGGCACCGCCACATCACCCTCGCGATGGCCGCCCACGCCTGCCTCACCGTCCTGCGAGCCCGCGCACTCGACACCGGGAAAGCAGAAACGGATCCTCCCAGCTCATACCCCTGACCCTCCCCGAAATCCGACGCCTGATCGCCCGCCTCACCCACCGCCAACCAGCACCCATCAGCCACGTCCTCCACTGGTCCCACTGGCGCCGCAGACGACAGTTCCAGGCACGCAGCAGCCACTACAAACGCCGCGGCCACACACCACCCGAGACTGCCAACCCGTCAGAGCAAAGACCGTTGCAGTACTAG
>NZ_FMBW01000069.1 GCF_900091725.1 Streptomyces sp. DvalAA-43
GGGGCCTGACCCTGTACTGGGACTCCGGCGCCGTCGAAGGCCACGTCGAAGAACACGTCAAAGAACAACGCCTCCAGCACGGAGTTCCGCAGCCCGCCATCCTCACCATCAGCCCACTCGATATCGACCAGACTCAGATCCATACTCAGATCCCTCGCACGACACTGGTTCGACAGCGAACCCAGTCGTTCAGGCTTCCTTGTCAGCGAACCTGGTCGCTCTTCGGTCCGATGCCTTTGATCCTGGTCGGAGTTCCGTCCGGGGCGAACGAGTGGTGGAAGGTGAAAGCGTGCGGCGCGGAGCCGTGGTCGTGGAGGTGTTCCAGCTTGGAAACCCCGTCCTGCCAGGTGGGTATCACGCCGTCGGTGACCCACCAGAACACGTAACCCGGGTGCCCTGTCCTCTCGAACCAGTCGTAACGCCTGTTGAGCGCCGCGCGGTGCAGACCGGTGTAGATGGCGTCGATGGCGGGGCGCAGGTCGGTCCAGAGTGAGAGGGTCGCGGCCAGGGCGATGGTTTCCACAGTGCGGCCCTTCCCGTACCAGGCCGGAACAGCAAACTCTCCCCACTCACCCCAGTCCGAGTCGAAATCCGTCCGTGCGCCCAGGCTGCGATCTACCGCTTCAGCGCGAGCGATATATCCGGGGTGCCGGCCGATCTCCCGGTAGACGGCCTCACCGCTCTCGTGGAACTCCCGCGTGAGAGGTGCGGGATCGGCGAGAGGGGACTTCAGGACGCCGAATGTGTACAGAGCAAGATGGGGCATGCGTCTCTCCCTGGTTGGGGGTGCCTGGTGTGGACCCGGTTTGGCGGCTTCGCATGGAGGCGAGGTTCGTGGGGCGTGGCCAACTCGTCCCTTCGGGTGACTCAGCCTGATGGAACCTCTGTGCGACCATGGGCGACCGCCGAAGACCAGGTGAAGGTAGCTGTCTCTGCGGGCCATGTCGAAGTTGCGTTTTCCCCGTCCAAGTGGCCTCTTGAAACAGGTCCTTGCGGGAACCGGGGCGGTGACGCTGTCCGCCCTCGCGGAAGTCCGCATCGGCCCAGCAAATGCGGAGGAGCAGCATCGACCGCTCTGCTCAGGCTGGTGTGCCGGGGCGAGGCCAGGGGCGTCGAATGGGTTGGATGACGCAGTGTCCTGTCGAAGTGCTTCTGTCGACTGGCGGGCCGTTGACCTGCTGGGATGCCAGATCGTTTGAGAAGGCTCGGGCTCGGGATTCTCGGACGACCTGGCTTTCGCGGAAGGTCCTTGGCTCCGAGGGTGGCGGAGATCCGCGTGAATCGTCGGATCAGCTCGGCCGTCATCGCCGGACAGGGCCCCTGGCTTCCCCCCGTTTGACGCATGCCGATATCGGCATATGATGGTGTTCATGGCACGAGCAGCGACGACGTCGGATGTCTTCAACGCGATCGCCGAGCCGCAGCGCCGGGAGATCCTGGTGCTGCTGCGGGCGGGTGAGCGGCCGGTGACCGAATTGGCCCAGGAGTTGGGGATGACCCAGCCGGGGGCATCCAAACACCTGCGGGTGCTCCGGGAGGTCGGGCTGGTGCGGGACCGCAAGGCAGGCAAGCAGCGCCTGTACGGCCTTGACGCCCGCGGGCTGCGATCGGTCCACGAGTGGAGTGGCGGGTTCGAGCGGTTCTGGAACGAGCGCTTCGACCGGCTGGACGAGTACGTGCAGGATCTCAAGCAGGCAAAACAGGAGGAGTGACCAATGGCAGCGACAGGACGGGATACGCCGGCCCAGTCAGCGACGGCCGACCGCGAGATCGTGCTCTCCCGGGCCATCGACGCCCCACGGGAGCTGGTGTTCGAGGCGTTCACCGAGGTCCGGCACCTGTCGCGGTGGTGGGGACCGGAGGGGTTCACCACCACCACGCGGGCGTTCGAGTTCCGCGTCGACGGGGAGTGGGTTTTCGTGATGCACGGACCGGACGGGACGGACTACCAGGAGTGGATCTCTTGGACCGAGATCGCCCCGCCGGAGCGGATCACGTTGCTCCACGGTGAGTCCCGCGGCGACCCGAACGCCTTCGAGTCGGTCCTGACATTCACGCCCGACGGTGCGGCGACCCGGATCGAGATGCGCACGGTGTTCCCGACCAAGGAACTACGAGACGAGGCGGCCGAGAAGTACCACGCGATCGAGGGCGGCCGGCAGACTCTGAGCAGCCTGGCCGCCTACGTCACCGGGATCGTTCGGAAGGGAGCGGAGGGCTGATGGCCGGGAAGGTGTTCTTCAGCGTGTCGATGTCGCTGGACGGGTTCATCGCGCCCGAGTCCCCCGAGGACTTGATGGGGCGGCAGTGGATGGAACTACAGCAGTGGATCTTCCCGCAGCGGTTCTTCCGGGAGAATCTGAAGCTCGGCGAGGGCGGTGAGGAAGGGCGCGACAACGACATCGTGCGGGAGACGTTCGAGCGCACCGGCGCGAGCGTGATGGGCAAGCGCATGTTCGACGCCGGCGAGCAGGCGTGGCCGCAGGAGGCTCCGTTCCGCACTCCGGTCTTCGTCGTGACGCACGAGAAGCGTGACCCGTGGGAGCGGCCGGGCGGGACCACCTTCCACTTCGTCAACGACGGCATCGAGACCGCGCTCGACCAGGCCCGCGAGGCCGCCGGCGGCCGCGACGTCCGCATCGCGGGCGGCGGCGCGACGATCCTGGAATACGTGAACGCCGGCCTGATCGACGAGTTCTCGATTGCGCTGGCACCCGTGCTGTTCGGCTCCGGGATCCGCCTGTTCGAGGGCGTGGACGCGGCCCGCGTGGCCCTGGAGCCGGTCCGCACGGAGCCCTCCCCCAGGGTGACGCACCTGACCTACACCGTCCGGGAGCGGTAGCCGGAGAGTCGGATGTGAGCGGCTCCCCGGCGGCGCCTCAGCCCTCCGGGGTCCGTACGGCGGTCAGCGCCCCCGGCGTCGGGGAGGGCGAGTGTCCGGGCCGATCCCGGTCTCGCCACTCCAGCCAGGACTCGAACTCCACCAGCGACTCCGTCGTGGCCGTCCATGGAGCCGAGGGCAGCGTGGCCAACTGGCCAGACAGTGGCCATCCGACCTGAGATCTGGCCACGAAAGCCGAGGCCCCACACCGGCCGATGCCTGCCAGGGGGCCTGGAGGTGCGTATGCCGCGGCCGTTGTGAACCGGTGCCATTTCGTTTGGCCTGGTCACTTCTCCGAATCCTGGGGTCGGTCCGTCCCAAGCCTCTGATCTGCAGCTCTCTGAAACAGAATCGATGATGCCGGAGGAATCACCGCGAGATGTTCTGGAGAGCGAGAGCCGCTCCGCCTGCCACCTCAGTACAGTGACTTCGCATGACTGATACGGAGATCGAGATCACCGCAGACCTGGTTCGCGACCTGCTGCAGGAACAACACCCAGACCTTGCAGGGCTGGCCATCCGGGAGGTGGCGGGCGGCTGGGGCAACCAGATGTGGCGCCTCGGGGACGAGTTGGCCGTGCGCATGCAGCGCATGGACCCCACTCCGGAGCTTCAGCTCAAGGAGCGGCGGTGGCTACCCGTGCTGGCCCCGCGCTTGCCGCTCCCGGTGCCACTCCCGGTGCGCTTCGGTGAACCGTCCGAACGCTTCCCCAAGCACTGGACCGTGATGACGTGGGTTCCCGGCGAGCCGCTGGACCACGGCTCGATCAGCCGCGGCGCCCACGCGGCCGACACGCTGGCGGGCTTCCTCCGGGCGCTCCACGTGGAGGCGCCCGCCGAGGCGCCGATCTCTACGGACTTCGGTGCCCATCCCAGGAACTGTACGGACAGCTTCGAGAACTTCTTCCAGGCCGTTGCCCTCGACGACATCGCTGCCGACGTCCGGGCCGTCTGGGACGACGCCGTTGCGGCCCACGCGTGGGAGGGTCCGCCGGTGTGGGTGCACGGCGACCTCCATCCCGCGAACGTCGTCGTCTCGGACGGAACGCTCTCGGGCATCGTCGACTTCGGTGCCATGTTCGCCGGCGATCCGGCGTGGGACCTCGCCGCCGCATGGGTGCTGCTACCCGCGGGCACGGCCTCACGGTTCTTCGACACGTACGCGCATGCAGACGAGGCGGCGATCCGCCGCGCCCGCGGGCTGGCCGCTATGAAGAGCCTCTTCCTGATGCTCATGGGGCAGAACGGAGATCGGGGCCTTCCCGGCGGCAAACCGAACTGGGGACCTCTGGGCCGGGCGGCACTTGATCGTGTTCTGAAGGGCGTTTGACGCCTGCCTCTTCGCCTGAGTCTTTTACCTCCACCCGGTTACCAGGAGGCGCTGGAGGGGGCGTAACGGCTACGAGCAGGTCTGGCTGTGCTGGACCAGGAGCGGGCCGGCCTGGTGATGACGGCTGCCGTCGAGGCCCCGCGTTGGGGGCCCGACAGCGAGTGACGTCAGGCGGACCGGCTGACGTCGTCGAAGTCGGTGGAGGCCGACAGCTCGGCCCATGCCAGCATGTCGCACTCGAAGGCGTCACGTCCGGCCCGGACGAGCTGAAGCGCGTCGGTGCCGAGCAGCAGGCGCGTCGGCGGCCGGTCGGCCGCCACGATGCGCAGCACCGCGGCCGCGGCCTTGTCCGGGTCGCCCGGCTGGTGCCCGTTGCCGTGGATGCGCCGGGCGCGCAGCGGCTCGAACAGCTCGTCGTAGTCGGCGATCACACGGGGGGCGCGGATCATCGAGCGGCCGGCCCAGTCGGTCCGGAAGCTGCCCGGCTCGACGGCGGTGACATGGATGCCGAAGCCGGCGACCTCCTTGCCGAGCGTTTCGAGGATGCCCTCCACCGCGAACTTGCTGCCGTGGTAGAAGCTGAGGCCCGGCATGGTGATCAGCCCGCCCATCGAGGTGACGGCGATGATGTGTCCCGAACGGCGCTCCCGCATGTGCGGCAGCACGGCCTTGATCACCGCCACGGTTCCGTAGACGTTCACCTCGAACTGACGGCGAAGGTCATCCATCGACGACTCCTCGAAGAGGCCGTCATGGCCGTATCCGGCGTTGGCGACGAGTACGTCGACCGGGCCCAGGTCGCGCTCGGTCTCGTCCACGACCGTGTCCACCGCGTCATGGTCGGTCACGTCCAGGATGCGGGCGTGCGCGTCGCCGGCGAGCGCCTCAAAGGCCCGTGCGTCGGCGGGCGTGCGCACTGTGCCGACCACCCGGTGGCCCGCGGCCAACGCCGCACGCGCGAGTGCGCGGCCCAGGCCGGTGCTGACGCCGGTGATCAGGAATGTCTTGTTGTCCGACACAGGTTTTCCCTTCGTGCGATGCGAACGGAGGCCGACCTGGGCGGTTGGGCCCCGGTCGGTCTCGACGCGTTCCACTTCAGCACCGGAATCGGCTGCTGATCGACTTCCGGGAGGTCCTCTTCGCCCCGGGGACAGCCGGACCGGGGGACTGCCAGTCCCCCTTTCGCGGGCCGTCGGGGCGACCTTGGGCCCTATCGTGAACGGCATGGACCGCAACACAGCTCTCGGTGAGTTCCTCCGCTCCCGGCGGGCACGGATCACCCCGCGCCAGGCAGGCCTGTCCGACGACGGCGGCTCCCGGCGAGTGCCAGGACTGCGCCGTGAAGAGATCGCGCAACTGGCGGGCGTGAGCGTCGACTACTACGTACGCCTGGAACGCGGACGCCGACTCAACGTCTCCGAGACCGTGCTGGACGCCATCTCCCGGGCGCTACGCCTCGATCCCGTCGAACGCACCCATCTGTTCCAGCTCGCCAAGCCCGCCGCAGGCAGGCCCCGCCGCACGGCGACGCGTCCGCAGCCGGTCCGCCCGGGGCTGCGCGACCTGCTCCGGATCCTCGATCACACCCCCGCCCTCGTGCTGGGGCGGCGACTGGACGTACTTGCGTCCAACCAGATGGCACGTGCGCTGCTCACCGACTTCGACGCGCTGCCGCACCGCGAGCGAAACCTGGTGCGGTTCATGTTCTGCGACGAGACCGCCCGCTCGCTGTATGCCCACTGGGACACCCACGCCCAGGACATTGTCGCCTCGCTCCGGCTCGACGCCGGACGCCATCCACACGATCCGCTGCTGGCCGAACTCGTCGGCGAACTCTCGATCACGGATGAGGACTTCCGCCGCTGGTGGGCCGACCAGAACGTGCATCGGCACACGCATGGAAGCAAACACTTCCACCACCCGATCGTCGGCCCTCTCACCCTCAATTACGAGTCCCTCACCCTGCCCGCCGACCCGGACCAGCGGCTGAGCGTCTACACCGCCGAGGCAGGCTCCAGCTCCGAAGAGGCGCTTCGGCTACTGGCCACGTGGATACGACAGCCCGAGACCTCGCACGGGCAGCACGCAGATCATCGGACGCCCGCCGGTCCGCGAGGAGCGGTCGGCGATAGTGGCTGCGTCCCATGAGCCGGGAATGGGTGTTATGGAACATCAAGCTCCGAACTTGTTCTCGATCTTGGTCGAGGATCATGCGGCAACCCACCTCCGTGGGATCATCGATCACCACGCGTGGCGGGGATGCCAAGGTTCACGGCCGTCTGCTGCCCGTGGCCCCGATCGAGCCGGCGAAGCTCCTCTTCGGCGTCGGCCAGGCCGACCTTCGACCTCGCCGAGCCGGCCTTCCGTCTCGCCTTCGCGCGGGCCTGTGACCTTGCCAGGTCCTTCACGGACCTGGTCCGCGACCGTCGCGGCCAACTGCTGTTCGGCTGGATCCGCCAGGCCGAACAGTCGGGCCTCATCCTCGTCGGAAAGCTCGCCACGTTCCTCCCCCAGGACCTCGACGCGGTCACCGCCGGACTGACCCTCGAATGGAGCTCCGGCATCGTCGAGAGGTACGTCAACCGCCTGAAGACAATCAAGAGAGCCATGTACGGACGGGCATCGTCCCGGCTTCTGCGGATACGCGTCCTCACCCGGCCGTGATCGTCACGCGCATCCGACCCGCGTTTCACCGAAAGGCGGGCTCGGGCTGGAAGGGAGGGCGCCAGTCGCCCCAGGTCGGCGCGTAGCCGGGCGGGGGCCAGTGGTCTGAATGGCCTGGGTAGGTCCACTGACGGCCCACCCATTCACATTCCGGTATCTGACCTTCCCAGTCGTCCGTACAGCGGTCAGCCCAGTCCCGCCCCACCAGCACTGGACGAGTAGCTACCCCGCCGGCGATCTCCTGCACCCGCACAACCAGGCCCAGCCCGTTGACTCCAGGGTTTCCGCGCGGCCCGTATGACACGCGGAGCCCCGCAGACCGAGAGGCGTCCAGGAGAAGCTGTTCGACCTCGGCCGGAACACAGGCAGTCAACTCCAAGCCGTCAAGCGTCACGTGTGGCCCGTACGCCGCATCGACCGCCACGCAGAACAATCGATCGGCGTCATCGAAGTAGGTGTACACGGCGGGGGTCGCATGGCCAGTACCGAACTGCGCGCCAAGGATGTGCGGAAGGTGAGGGTCTGCCTGGAACCGGCGCGGCTCGATCATGCTCGGCAGGACTTCAGCGACGTCATTGATGCGCATCCCGAAGCGGAGCGGCCCGACGCTCTCCAGCGGCGCCAGTCCCCAGAGCAGCCGCGTCGATCCATCCTCGCCTTTCCGAAGTTCTGCTGCCGCCATCCCACATCCATCTCTGCTCAACAACCGGCTGTCCCCGTTCGGAAGGCTCAGAATCGCTTGTCCCAGCAACGATCTCAAGATCGTTCACAGGGCTCCGGTCAGAACCTTGAGAATCCCCACCTCCTGCTTGAGGGTGAGGCAGACCTGCTCGCTGAGACTCCCCCACCCGATGTCGCTGTCACGCGCACCCCCACTCATACGGTTCTGATCGGTGCGACACAATGCCAGTCAACTGGGCGGACGACGGTGGGGGTGGGACGTGGGGCGTTTTGGCTCGCGAAACCGACGTAAGGGCATACCGAACGAGCCGGCGCTACTGGCTGCGGCTGCGGAGAATCCCGGTGGCAGCGTCGCCGAGATCGACCCGACGTATGTCGACGACCCGAACGGCTACGTACCTCCCGAGGCAATCCGCGGCGCGTGGTTGGTGGACAGCAGCGGGAAACTGACAGGTGAGTACCAGGAGAATCCCCGTCACGGGGTGCCACAGGACGACTTCAGCATGCTCACTGACCCTGATCACTGGCTTGGCTGGCTCGGCGATGACCCCGCGACCGCCATCCGGCAGGGCATCGAAGAGTCCTTGCGCGCTCAGGTGGCAGACACAGTGGTCGAGTGGGTCAAGATCCTTGAAACACCCCGGTTTCTCACGGGTGGGCGTCAACATTCCGAGGACGAACAGGTCGTGTTGGTCACCCGCGCGGCACTCGCCGCACAGTTTGCGTTGTCCGTGCGCTCAACGCAGCACGGGCGTTCCCTCCTCCTGGGGGTGTTCTCCTGGGCGGCGGTAAACCTCTCACCGCCGGGAGTCCGCAAGGACCGGCACTGGTTTGACCTGGGCGCCGGGCTGGACTGGGCCGGTGAACGGCTTCAAGAACGGATCTACGAGATTGACGGTGAGGACGGCACCACCGAACGGTAGACAGGGAGAGCCGTCCGAACCCTCAACTGCCCCCCCGTTACCCTTGCCGTGGCTCCGCAACGGGGCCTCCGGCCTTCGGGTCCGGCATGACTTCCTCCTTGTTGTTGATGATCCGGGGGGTGGTGTCACCGTGCTCGGAGGCATCGACGGGCCGCTGATGAGGGGCTATGCAACGGTGTCCCCTCACTGTGCTCGTCCCGTTCGTCGTCGTGTTCATCGTGATGTGCACCATCGTCGGCGACCACTACGACGAGGAGTCCACCTTCCGCCTCGCCATCTGGGCCATCCCCGGGGCAGCCGCCGTGTGCGTCGAGCTCAGCATCCGGCACACCCGGATCTGCCACCGGCGAGGGAACTCCCGGCAGCGACAAGGCGCGCGGGCTGCTGCTCGGCCTCGCGCTCGCAGCCGTGGCCATCGCGACAACCCGGATCATGCGGCCGCTCCGCGGCGAGCGCGGCAAGTATTTCGGGGTACGCGAGGACGGCCTGGTCCACGGGTCTCGGCGGGGCGCCGCCGGTTGGTCCTGGAACCGCGTCACCATGCTCCGCATCGAAGGCTACGCGGGAAGCGCCCTGGCAACGTGGAAAACTCCCTGGCGACCCGGCTCGGCACCGGCTACCGCGTCTCCGTACTGGCAGGAGATCCAGTGGGTTGGCGAGATGACCAAGGATGCACTCGAAGTCGCATTTGCCCATCAATGAGATGGTGAACTGCCAGGGCCGTCCCCATTCGCCCTCTCTGCGCAGACGCGTGCCGCCCACCGTACCAGTGCCGTGTACTTCTCCCGGCGGACCCGGGCCTCCTCCTGCTCGCGGGCGTCGCCAGCTCGCGGCAGGGGTGGCCGATCGCTTCCAGGAGTGGCTGCGGGTGATCGCGGCCGAAGCGGGCGAACCCGGCCCCGGTCGGACCCTGCTCGCGGAGATCGCTCAGCCCGACCGCGACGATCGGGATCTTCCCCTCGTAGAGGTGACGGCCGCCGCGCTGCCGTTCTCCCCGCCACAGGTGACGGGTGAGTTCTTGCGGGCTCCGGTCCGGCCCTCTGAGTGACGCTTACTCCGCAGACTTCGGGAGACGGTCGGTCCGCGGTCCGCTCCCCGCAGAGCCGGTGAGGTCGGCCACCACCAGCTCGGCCGCCCGCACTGGATCCCCGCCGGCGCGGGTGAGCAGTGAGGCCGCGTCGTAGCCTGCGTCGACCGTCTCTCGGTGGGTCACTTTCATCCAGTGCACCGACTCGTAGCGCGGTGAGCTGAGCGCCGCGCCGATGTCGGAGCGCAACCGCTCCAACTCCACGACGACCGTCCAGGCGTCGTCCTCCATCCGGGCCCGCCGCACCGGGTCGCAGGCCGCGATGGCCTGGTCGGTTTCGGGTGGATCGAACTCATGGGCGGCCAGGGCCGGCAGGAGTTCGGGGACGCCCAGGATCGCCGCCGCGTCGAGGGTGAAGACGTGGGATCCGTCATCGGAGTCCAGCAGTTGCGCGATCAGTGGGACGGCCCGTGGATCGTGCCGTCTGGCCAGCCCTCGCGCGCCCTCTTCCCGGACCTCGCTGCACTCATCGGTGGCGCACTTCCACAGTGCATCCCTGATGGCGGTCGTGTCCTGCTCCAGTTGGAATCCCAACGTGAATGCGGCCCAGTTGCGGACCTCGGGGTCCTGGTCCTGGGTGAGCCGGATCAGTGCCTGGACATCGGGCCCGTCGGGCAGTCCGCTGTTGGTGAAGGTGATCTCCGAGGCGACCTGACGCCGCAGGTCGGCGTCCTCATGGCCGGAGAGCCTCACCAGCACGGGAACGGCACGCGGGTCCTGCGCCCGGCCCAGACCGCAAACGAGGGACGACAGCACGCAGACCTCTGTCTCCACCTCGGCCAGCGCCATCAGGGCGATTGCCGCCTCACTACGCAGGGACTCATGCGCGTTGGCCGCATTTCCCACCACATCGCAGCCCACCTTCCGCTCCAGGACGTCGGCCGACCGCAGCAACCCCAACCCGCACTGCAACGCGGTTTTCCCGCTCTCCCCCTGCACCGTCTCCCAGGCCAGCCTCCAGTAGGCGTGCTCGTCGTGGTCCGCCTCCGAAGCCTGCGCCACTCGCGCCGCAGTCATCAAGCGCCCCACCATCCCTGCCGCGTTGTCCATGTGCGCATTCTTGCCCGAAGGACCTGGTACAGGCAGTGGATTTCTACGCCAGACCCGCACCGGCACTCCAACCAACTGCTTCAGCGGTGAGCCTCGGCCTTCGACGTGCTGCTCAGGGTTCAAACACAAGCACGGCCGAGTCGGGCGACTCCGGCCCTTTGATGCACGTTCAGCCACGTGGGGAATGAACAACAGGTCTCGCCGCTTTCGCGGCTCTGCCCGCAGTTTCGTGAACGTCACGGCTGGGTGAGGATACGGGTCCGGAGGAGTTCGCAGGACGCACGGCCACAGATGGCCCGCTTGAACGTCTTCACCCGGTTCACGTGGCCTTCGACAATGCCTGAACTCCAGGGAAGAGCGAGGCCGACGCTTCCACTCCAGCAGCAGTACGCCGCGCCGGTGACGCACGGACGGACTCGGCGGTTCCCGCCCGCAGGGCGGCGAGGTGTTTCCGGACGACCTGGCGGCTGCCGCGATATCCGCGTTCGTGGATCTCCAGGGACAGGCGGGTGCCGCTGACCTGACCTCGTGTCTCGGTGAGGCGCACGTTGAGGTATGCCTTGAACGGCTCCGGCACACCATTGGGGCGGCGGTCGCGGGCGAAGCCCGGCAGGTTCGTCGAGATTGGTGTCACAGAGGCGGCGCACGGCCTTGTGGCCGAGGTCCAGACGGCGGGAATGGCGCTGATCGTCCCGCCCTTGTCCACCAGGACGTGCGTACGAGCGTGGTGATATCGACCGCGGACGGCGTGCCCGGCAGCTGGTACACAGCAGGTTGACGCGCTGGACGCGATCGCTGCAGCCAGGCGAAGAACTCCGCGAGGTCCTCCAGGCCCAAGCGCCTGAAATCGACGTCGCGCCGGCCGCCCACTCGAAGAGGTTCCGCAGGTCGTGCGCGTACGCCTGCGGCGTGGGGCGCACGTCCTGTCGCGGTGAGAGATGGCCCAGGTACGCATTCACGCCGCCTCGGCAGGCAGTCCGCCATCGTCGCTGACGAGCGGGCCCCGCTGCGCGACCCGCTGGTCGCCACCGCGATCCGCGGCCGCGCCCTGCGCACCCGGGCCGTCATCGGCGTCGCCCACCTCGCCGACTGCCACCAGGGCCCCGCCGGCACCGCCCCGTGCTCCCGCTGGGCGCAGCCCGACGTGTTCCACGTCGCCCTGGCCGACGTCCAGGAACTCGCGCTCCCCAGCCCGCGGCTGCGCGGACAGCTCGTGCCGTGGCGCCTGCGCAGGGCCCCGTGGACCAGGTCCTCCGCCGGCTCCCCCGCCTCTCCCCGGAGGGCACCTCATGACCGGCTCCCGTACCGGCGTACCAAACGCGCCGACCATCGTCCTCGCCGACGACCGGATCCCCTTCCGCTACACCAACCAGGTCCTGCGCTGCCGTACGGAACCCGGCCCGCTTTCGATCGAGGACATCCACGACAAGACGCGTGCGCAGGTGCCGATGGGCAGCTTCTTCTTCTCGGAGTGGGCGAGGAAGACGACAACCTGTTGGCCAACGCGTGTATGCCTGAGCTATCCGGAGTTGGCGCTGAGGTCGGCGCCGGTCAGATCACAGCTTGCGTCCCACAACCGCGCCGCGACGGAGGGGTCGGCGAGGTGGCTCCACAGCGGTTCACGTCGTGGCTCGCCGCGCAGGCCGAAGACGCGCGGGCCCCATAGCTGGCCTCCACGCACGGCCGGGTCGAGCACCGCTCGGACCGCAGGCCATGCGCCGGCGTGTTTGCCCTGGACCAGGAGGGCAGCAGGTGCCGCGCACAGCCGTGCGCCGATAGTTCGCACATGGACCGGTGGCCGTGACGGGGTAAGGGCGTCCAGCGCGCCGCCTGGATGGACCACCACACTCGCCACCGTACTGCCGCCGGCCCGCAGGCGGCGGTCGAGTTCGACGGCGAAGTACATCTGTGCCAGCTTGGAGCGTCCGTAGGTGCGCTTGGGCCGGTACTCCTTCCGGGACTGCAGGTCGTCCAGGTCGAGCCGCTCGGACTTTGCCGCGAAACTGCCCATGGTCACGACGCGGGCCGCTGGAGCAGCCGACAGCAGAGGCATCAGCCACCGGGTCAAGGCGAAGTGCCCGAGGTGGTTCGTGCCGAACATGAGCTCGTGGCCGTCCCCGGTCTCCTTGCGCGGCGGGTCGTCAAGTGCGACGCCAGCGTTGTGGACCACCGCGTCAAGGTGCTCCACCTCAAGCGATTCGACCGCTGTTTCGAGCGAGGAGAGGTCGGCGAGATCCAGCCGTACGGCCCGCACCCGCGAACCGGGGACACGCGCACGGATCGAGGCCGTGGCGACCTCGGCCTTGGCGGGATTCCGGCTGCCGAGTACGACGGTGGCCCCGGTCGCTGACAACTGCTCCGCAACGAAGTACCCGATACCGGCGTTGCCGCCGGTGACCAGGAAGACGCGGCCATCGGCACCGGGCAGCCGTTGGACATTCCAGGACGGGGTGGAGGACGTGGACAACATAGCGACGGGGCTCCCTTGCGGTTGAGGCGACTGCGGACGCTCCATTGGGTAACTCGTCATCCACGGTTCCAGCGGTCACCGACACATCGCCTATGGATCACCGACGGGCCCGCCGGGCAGCCGACATCTCACCGACGTGGCCCGCCGGACAGCCGACGTCCCGCCGGCGCGGCCCGGCGGGGAGGCGAAGGTGGATCCGGCTCGGCCACGACAAAGCGGGCCCGCTCCCCCGCCATCAGGTGGCTGCTCTGAGCCTGCTCCTGAACTGGAGGGTGCGTATACCGCGGTATACGCACCCTCAGCTTGACGTTTAAGGTTCGGTGTCGATCGCGACTTGAGCTTGATCGGCGTTCTCGCAGTTCAGCGCACGTGGGGGCGACCTTCGTCTGATCCTTTGCTACATCGCAGAGGCAGAGGAGCCAGCATGAAGGCCGCGGTCGTGAATTTGAGGTATCAGGGGATCGCAATCGCCGCCGGGTTGTGTCGGGCCCTGGCCGGGATGCCGTTGCCGAGGGCGGCGGACGGTCGGATCGTGCTGGCCAGGAATCGGACGACCGCAGTGGTAAACCCATCCTGCGGGAGTCTCCCGCCTCGCTCCTTGGGGTTCGGCCCCCGCACGATTACTTCGTCGTAAATGAAGCCGGTGCGGTTGACGCCTGCCTCAACTGGGGCGGCGGCCCCGCCTGACGCCGTCTGACACGGCCCAACGCCAAGAGACCCCTGCCTCGGTCGGTAGGCACGGGCCTACCGACCGGAGTGCTTTCCGGCCGGAGGCCCGGCCGGCCGGGGCGGGTGAGCCCGGTCCGGTTCGGTTTCTCCCCGGGGGTGGTCCGGCTGGGGCCTGCTGGGGGTCATGCGCTGTAGAGGGTGGCGCTGTTGTCGTGCAGCTTGTTCGCCAGGGGCGGGGATTCGTACTCGCCGGTGACGATCTCGATGTAGACCCCGCTCTCGGCGTTCTGGGCCTGCTTGAGGGCCTCGTCGAGTTCGGCGAGGGTGGTGGCGCGGGCGGTGTACCAGTTGTCGCAGCCCAGAGCGCCGGGCAGATCGGCGTAGCGCCACTGGGCAAGGTCGTTGTACTCGATGTCCGGGTCCTTGCACAGCAGGCGTTCGATGAGGAAGCCGTTGTTGTTGAGGAGGAACACCACCGGCTTGAGGCCGTTGCGGCCCATCTGGCTGATCTCCTGCGCGGTGAGCTGGTGTGAGCCGTCCCCGGTGATCAGTACGACCCGCTTCCGCCCGCCGTCGGCTGCGGCGGCCAGCGCGGCGCCGAACGCGGCCGGAGTCGCCCAGCCGATGGACCCCCACAGCTCTGGTTGTGGAACGTCGCCCCCTTGGGCAGCTTGGCGAAGGCCATGCCCATGGATGAGGTCCCGGTCTCTGCCACGACGATGTCGTCCGGTTTCAGGAACTCCTCCCACCGCGGGTAGAGATTCTCCGCAGTGATCTTGTCGTCCCCGTTCCCGTTCACGGCGTCGATGCGGGTGACCGGTCCGGACGGCTTCGGCCAGGACCGCTTCGGCAGCTCGTTTGCGAGCCGGTCCAGCAGGTCCTTCATCTCCACGCTCTGGTAGGTGGCCGGCCCGACGCGTACGTGGTGGTGGCGGATGTCGATGACCCGGGCCGGGTCGAGGCGGGCGGTGAACGCGCCGGTGTTGAAGTCGTTCATCAGCGCGCCGACCAGCAGGACCCGGTCCGCGCCCTCGACGAACCTGCGGACGTTCTCGTCCATCAGCTTGCCGTCGTACATGCCGACGTACGCGTCCTGGTCCTCGTCCAGAACAGCCTTGTCCGCCATCATCGTGGCGAACGGCAGCCCGGAGGCGTCCAGCACCTTCTGGAGATCGGATTCGAGCCCGGCACGGGCCGTCAGCACCCCCGGGAGGACGACCGCGCTGTCCGCGCCGCCGAGAGCCTCGCTGATTGCCTGCACGGCGGCTTCGAGCCGTTCCTTGTCGCTGACCGGCGCGGGGATCGGGGACGCCTTGCTCACCGCAGGCAGATTGGCGAGGTCGGCGGGGAAGGCCATGTAGACGGGGCGGCGGTGGTAGAGCGCGGCGGCGATCAGCCGCTCCGTCTCGGCCGCCACATTCTGCGGCGTCATGATCGCACCGGCGCACACCACCGCCTCCGACAGCTTCTGGAAGAGGTCGAACTCCCCGTTGCCCAGTGTGTGGTGGACAACCCAGTGATGTGCTTGGACCGGCATGCTCGGCATCCCGACCAGGTGGAACACGGGCAGGTGCTCGGTGTAGGCGCCGGTCCCCCGGCGCAAGACCCGGCAGGTCCACCTCCGGCACCGTGCCCAGGGCAGGTGATCCGATAACGCTGCTGCGGTAACGGGGTTTGTGACGGATCTTGGCCATCGCCGCATTTCAGAGGCACTCCCGCGCTGTTCTGCCGACGGAGAACACCGGCCCGACCGGGCTCGACGATCACTACGGTCCAGTCTCATGACGACGATTACAACGCGCACGGTCGAGTACCCGGCCGACGGTCTGACGATGATCGGGCACCTCGCGCTCCCGGTCAGCGTCGACCGTCGGCCCGCGGTGCTGCTCGGACCAGAGGGCACGGGGCTCAGCGACGTCGAGCGCCGCCGAGCCGACGCGCTCGCCGAACTGGGATACGTAGCGCTGGCCTTCGATATCCACGGCGGGCGCTATTTGGGCGACCCAGACGAGATGCTGGCCCGTTGCATGCCGCTGCTCGCCGACCCCGACCGGATGCGGGGCATCGGCCACGCGGCGCTCGACGTGTTGCGCGCCGAACCGCGGACCGACCCCGACCGGATCGCCGCCGTCGGCTACGGCACCGGCGGCGCCATCGGGCTGGAACTCGGGCGGGACGGCGTCAACCTACGGGCGATCGGCACAGTCAACGCACTGACCACGGGCCGACCGGGCGAGGCGGCGCGCATTCGCTGCCCGGTGTGGGCCGGGGTCGGGTCGGAAGACCCGATCATGCCGCCCGCGCAACGGGACGCGTTCACCGCCGAGATGCAGGCCGCGGGCGTCGACTGGCGCCTCGTGGTCTACGGCGGCGCCTTGCACGCCTTCCACCACCCGCCGGTCGACCACACCGTGCGCCCCGGCGTCGGCTACCACCCACAGCACGCGCAGCGCGCCTGGCACGACATCATCGACCTGCTCACCGAGTGCCTGCCCGTAACGGAGTGATCTGGTCAGCAACCGCGATTCCGGGCCGCGAACCAGGCCGGTAGACCGCGACCGGCTCCGGTCAGCGGGACATCACCGCAGCTCGGAGAAACGGTGACGACGTGCTCTGCGAGGGCGTTCCCACTCGGCGGCGGGAACGGCTCCGCCCAGCGCCCTGGCTCGTTCTCTGCCATCACGTGGAAACGCGGGCAGCCGACAACGTCTCCCGAGACGAAAGCGCCGATCCGATCCCCGGCGACAACATCAAGTGAGACCGGCCGCCGGGCCGGTCTCACCACTGATTGCATCTGCCCACGTCAGGGACTACCCACTGGCAATGATCAATTGAGACGGGACACTGATCACCAGTGCCTCGCGGCGGGGCGCCGAGCGGGGCGGCAATTGGCCTGTCCGCTGAGTCTGGCGCCGCGCTGGCCAAGACGTCGTCGTTGTTTCCGACGACGGCCTCCAGCCAGGCCAGGGCCCTCAAGTGCCCATCGTGAGTCAGTTCGATGTGCACGGCATCGCAACGTAGGTCAACGCCCTCAATACGAACTCCGTTCGCCTCGAAACCACCCGCACGATTGAACCTGCTCGAACGGGTCAGAGAACCAGCGGGCGCTGCGGCTAGTGCCGTGACGCATTGGTTCACCGGGTTCGTCAAGCTGCGATCGCGAGAGGACATCCGCCCCAGCGGAGACCCCTCTCGCGGATGCGGGCACGTCCGCGGTGTTGAGCAGCCGGCACGACCTCACCGTGTTCGCCGAATCGTGGCCCGCACCCAGACCTCCCGCGCGTCCGTGAAACGGCACGTCAGTTACCTTCGGGAGCTTGGCTCGCTCGCCCGGGTTCAACACGGCGCCCGTACGAACATCCGCCACGCCCTCGGGCCACCTCGACCGGGCCACCTCCACCGCCCCAGTGGACTTCGCTCTTGGGGCCCGTGGACAACTCTGCGGGAGCCGACACGGCCGGAGCTCGACGGCCTCGTGGACGTATTGGAAGAGGCTCATTGTCGGCGAAGCGGTCAAGGGTGTGGCTGATCCATGCCAGTGGCACTCCTGGGCACCGAGCGGGCGCGGTGCGGGATACCGTCAGAAGCCGCCGCCGGACAATGGCTGCGAGGGTACCGGAGCTGCGCTGGGAAGCCTCCGTCACCACCGAGGAGGAACGTGACACCGAACTCGAAGAGGTGCTCGGCGATCTCCGTCTCGTCAAGGAAGACCGGCAGATCGCCGAACTCCGCGAGGCCGTGGACTCCACGGCGCGCAGATTCACTGAACGGGTCGAGACCGGGGACGATCCCGAACCGGCCGAGTTCGTCGGCATCGGCCGGTTCCGACCGCTTCGCACCCTGCCCTCTCCAGCTCTGTGGAGGACCTCATGACCATCCACCAGGTATTCACCACCGACTATCACACCGGCGGTGAGCCGTTCCGCATCGTTCCCGAACCGCCGGTCGCCATCGAAGGAGCCACCGTCGCCGAACGCCGTATGCTCGCCATCGGCAACCCGGACGTGGACAACCTGCGCAAGCTGCTGTGCTTCGAACCCCGCGGACACGCCGACATGTACGGCGGATTCATCACCCCGCCCGACGACGAGGGCGCTCACTTCGGCGTGCTGTTCTGGCACAAGGACGGCTTCTCAACAGCCTGCGGCCACGGCTCGATCGCACTCGCCGTCTGGGCCGTGCAGACCGGCCGCGTCACCCACGACCCCTCCGGCACCACCACAGTCGTCATCGACGTGCCCTCGGGCCGGGTCACCCTGCGCGTGCACACCACCGACGAACGGATCACCGCCGTCGACTTCCTCAACGTCCCCAGCTACCGGCTCGCCGAACGCGTCACCGTCACCACGTCCCGCGGGGACCTCGCCGTCGATGTCGCCTACGGCGGCGCCATCTACGCACATCTGGACGCCGCCACCGCGGGACTGGCCGTCACCCCCGAGCACTACTCCGACCTCATCGCGATCGGACGCGAGGTCAAATGGGCGCTGAACGACAGCGAGCATGCCCGTCACCCCGTCGACAACCGCCTCAGCGGCATCTACGGCACCATCCTGTACGACGACCTCGGCACCGACGAGGACGGCAACCCGCACCAGCGCAACGTCACCGTCTTCGCCGACGGCCAGGTCGACCGCTCCCCCTGCGGCTCCGGCACCTGCTCCCGCGTCGCCGCACTCGCCGCGACCGGTCACCTCACACCAGGTCAGATCCTCGTCCACGACTCGATCGTCGGCACCCGCTTCCACGCACGCATCGACTCGGAAATGACCGCCGACGGCTACCCCGCCGTCGTTGCGGAGGTCACAGGAACGGCATACCGGACCGGCGAGCACCGATTCGAAGCCGATCCCACGGACGACCTCGCCACCGGCTTCGTCCTGCGGTAGCCACCCCTCCGATCAGCTGCGGAAGTACGTGCACCGTGCCGGCACCCCGCATTCGCCCCTCAACTCAGAGGCCCGTGTCGGCCCCGTCCAGCCCGGACGCCGCGGTCCGCGGAAGCCTCGTGCTCGAACGGTGGCCGTCATCGACCGGGCGGACCCGGTCGACCGGTCTCGGCAGACCCGTCGCAGTCGCGGGCCGGGCGGCGGTGAAGCACGGGCCGCCGGCCGAGGGTCCGCCCGACCATGGCTGCGGGGGCGCTGCTGGTCTCCGGACGACGGGGTGACGGTATCGGGTCGTCTGTCCGCCGGACACTGTTCCCGCGGCCAACGTGCGGCGGCCCGTCGTGAACCGCCGCCCACGCAACGGCCGTCCCGGGGGTCCGGAGGCGGTTACTTGGGCGCCGGGCAAACCGGGGAAGCGGCATCAGACGGTCGGCGTCGTCCGCACGGTCAGTGTGGACAGCAACGCCAGGTCGGCCTGCTCAAGGCTGTCCAGCAAGGTGATCCGGTCGGCCTTGGCGATCGGCACGGTGGAGGGAACGGCCAGCACCGAGCAGCCGGCCGCGCGCGCGGAGGCGACCCCGGTCGGCGTGTCCTCGACCGCCACGCAGGCCGCAGGGTCCAACCCGAGCCGATCAGCGGCGGCCAGGTACGGAGCCGGATCGGGCTTGGTGCGCTCGGTGTCCTCGGCGGCGACAGTGACGGTGAACCAGTGATCGCCGAGGCTGCCGAGGACGAGGTCCACTACGCGGCGTGGGGAGGCCGAAACCAGCGCGGCAGGCACGGCCGCGTCGCCCAGTTCGGCGAGCAGCGCCAGTACGCCGGGCCGGGGGACGACCTCGGCGGCGACCTTGCTGCTGAACGTGTCGCTGAGAATCTCGGCCAAGGCGCTCGCGGTGAGGCCGGTCCGGGTGATGCGGCACAGGTGGGCGGCAGTGTGGTCGACTGCGCGGCCGAGCACCTCGGGCAGGTCCTCCTCGGTGAGGGTGTGGCCGAGACCGGCGGCGAGATCGGCCGCGGTCCGGAGCCAGAGATGCTCGGTGTCGACCAGGGTGCCGTCCATGTCGAACAGGACAGCGGCGGGGGGTACGGGCACGGCGGTCCTGCCTTCTTTGGTCATGGCTCGGTTGATCACTTGTGAGGTCGGTGGCTCCGGGGTTCCGTTCCCGGAGCGCCTCGGTCAGTCACACTTCCGGGGCCTCAGCCGGAGAGTGCGGATCTGGAACGGGCGCAGTGCCAGGTGCACTCTCCGGCCGTCCGCCCGGAGGGCGTCCGTGGTTCCGCGGGGGTCGGGTTCGCGCTCCAGCAGATCGGTCTCGACGGCGGAGGCCAGAGGAAACCCGGTGGTCAGGACGGTTCGGGTGCGTCCTCCGTATGCCTCGTAGAGGCGCACGACGATGTCGCCGGAGCGATCGTCGGCGAGCTTGACCACTTCGATGACAACGGTCTCGCTGTCCGCGGTGACGAGCGGCTCGACCCCGGCCGAGCCGAGGAGGCTGCGCTCGGGCTGATTGAACGCGTAGCCCTCGCGCACGGCGTCGGCGATGTCTGCGCCGACCACGAACCCGTATCGCAGGCGGTGGTGACCCTGGTCGGCATCCGGGTCGGGAAAACGCGGAGCGCGGAGCAAGGAGAGCCGGACGGTGGTGGTGGTGCCACCGTCTGCGCGGACGTCCCGGGTGACCTCGTGCCCGTAGGTCGAGTCGTTGACCACGGCCGCGCCCCACCCCCGTTCACCAAGGTGCAGGAAGCGGTGGGCGCAGAACTCGAACTTGGCGGCGTCCCAGCTGGTGTTGGTGTGGGTGGGGCGCCGGACGTGTCCGAAGGGGATCTCCGCGCTGGAGTGGTCGGCCCGCACGTCGAGCGGGAAGGATGCCTTGAGGAGCTTCTCCCTCTCGTGCCAGTCGATCTCGGTGTCGATGTCCAGACGTCGGGAGCCTTCGGACAGGGAGACCAGCTGTTCGATGCGGGAGTCACCGAAGGTCCGCACGACCCGGACACCGCCTTCCTGTGCCTCGACAGAGTCGGCGTCGAGGAGGTTGTGGACGGTGTTGCGGTAGAAGGCGTCGATGTCCCAGGCGTCGTACTCGTTGGGGAAGTCCTGGTGCAGCTGGAGGAGGTTGGCGGCGGCGCCCGGGGCCAGCGCCTCGCGTTCGGCCGTGATGTCATACGCCGAGGTCACCAGGCCCCGGGCATCGATGCGGACGCGGACCAGGCCGTTGTCCAGTACGAACCCGCCCTCGCAGGGGACCGGGGCGCCGGCCCGGCCCGGCGGCCGGGTGCGGGCTCTGGCGCCGAGGGCGGGGACGCCGTCGCGGGCGAACGGAGCGGCGTTGAAGACCACGGGCAGATCGCCTTCGCCGGCCAGGGCGCGCTGGGCGGCGTCCGTGATCGCGCGCAGCTCGGCGGTGACGGCGGCGTAGGTCTGCTCCGCCTCCCGGTGCACCCAGGCGATGGAGGAGCCGGGCAGGATGTCGTGGAACTGGTGCAGCAGGACCGTCTTCCACAGACGGTCCAGGGCCAGGTAGGGGTAGGTGAATCCGGTGCGCAAGGTGGCGGTCGCCGACCACAGCTCGGCCTCTCGCAGCAGGTGCTCGCTGCGCCGGTTGCCCTGCTTGGTCCTCAGCTGGCTGGTCAGTGTGCCGCGGTGGAACTCCAGGTACAGCTCCCCCTGCCACACCGGCGCGTCCGGGTACTCGGCGTGTGCCCGCTCGAAGAAGTCCGCGGGTCTCTCGATGACGACCCTGGCCGAGCCCTCCAGATCGGCGAGACGCTCGGCCCGCGCCAGCATTTCCCGGGTGGGGCCACCGCCGCCGTCCCCGTAGCCGAACGGGAGCAGTGAGCTGTTGGCTGCCTCCTTGTCCTGGAAGTTGCCGACGGCATGGGCGAGTTCGGCGCCGGTGATCTCGGCGTTGTAGGTGTCGACCGGCGGGAAGTGGCTGAAGATCCTGGTGCCGTCGATGCCCTCCCACCAGAAGGTGTGGTGCGGGAACTTGTTGGTGGTGTTCCAGGAGATCTTCTGGGTGAGGAACCACCGGATTCCCGCCAGTTTCATCAGCTGCGGCATGGCCGCGTTGTACCCGAAGGTGTCGGGCAGCCACATCTCCTCGGTCTCGACGCCGAACTCGTCGAGGTAGAAGCGCTTCCCATGGATCAGCTGCCGGACGAGGGCCTCACCGCCGGTGATGTTGGTGTCGGGTTCCACCCACAGGCTGCCGACAGGCAGGAACTGCCCCTTCTCCGCCTTCTCCTGGACCCGGCCGTAGACCTCGGGGCGGTGTTCCTTGAGCCAGGCCAGCTGCTGGGCCTGGGACATGGCGAAGAGGAAGCCCGGGTGTTCGTCCATGAGATGGACGACGTTGGAGAGGGTCCTGGCGACCTTGCGGACGGTCTCACGCAGCGGCCACAGCCAGGCGGTGTCGATGTGGGCGTGTCCGACGGCGGACATGCGGTGGGCGCTCGCGGCCGCGGGGGCGGCGAACGCCGGTCGCAGCACTTCGCGGGCGGCGGTGGCACTGCCGGCGATGTCCTGCAGGTCGACTTCGTCCAGGGCACGCTCGATGGTGTGCAGGAGCTGCCAACGGCGCGGGGCGGACTCGGGCAGTTCGCGCATGAGCCCTCCGAGGACATCCAGGTCCTGGGCGAGTTCCCACACCTGTGCGTCGAAGACCGCCAGCTCCAGTCGGAGCAGTTGGTACAGGGGCGCGCCCTCCGATCCGGCTCCCGTCATCCAGGAGGGCCGGTCCCCGGTCCGCGACGGGATGTGGTCGTCGTTCAGGTTGGGGTTGGCGGCGGCCTCGACGTAGTAGGTGAAGTCCTCGCCGCCGACCGCTGGGTCGGCGACCGGAATGTAGGCGTTGCGGGGGTTGAGTGCTTTCACCACGCTGCCGTCCGCCCGGTGGACCAGGCCTTCGGCGGAGAAGCCCGCGCCGGTGACGTTGAAGCCGAGGTCGATGACCGCCTCGACCCGCAGGCCGGCCCACTCCTGCGGAACCCTGCCGCTGATCCTGAACCAGCTGGTGGACCAGGGCGGCCCCCACCGGTGCCCGAGCGCCACGGGTTCGTACGGTGCGGCCAGGCCGTCGGCCACGGGGACCGGTTCGCCCGGCACGGTCCAGATCGCGATCTCGACCGGGACGGTGCGGGCGTGTGCCGCGGGCCGGATGCGCTGGTTCAGCACCCGGTCGAGCCGCTGCTCGGTGAGGCGTCGCTTGCTGTGCATGGAATCCTCTGTCGTCGGTGGAGGTCGGTGTTCTGATTGCGGTCGGCTCGCCGACAGGAGCGGTGTGGGAACAGGGATCCTCAGATCGTCCGCCGCACTGTGGCGTTCGCGTCCGGCTCGAATGCCGCGCCGTGGGAGCCGTTGGTCGGGCCGATCGGGAAGCCGGCGAGCAGTGGGCGCCCGGGGGCGAGGATGCGTACCGCCTCATCGGTGGTGTTCGTCGTGCAGACGAAGCCCTGTCGGCGGAGGACGAGTACGCCCGCAGGCGCGTCGGCCCATTCCGACGGCGTCTTCCGCGCCGAGCCCCGGATGCGCCCGCCGCACCGCGAGCGCGCTGCGGTACAGCTCAAGCGTCGAGTCCGGTCGCCGGTCCGGGCTTCGACGCCGATGTCTCCCCAGCCCTCGGGGAAATCCCAGTTCCTCGCGTGCCGGCTGCTGGTCCGTGGTCCGGCGAAGCGGGTGGAGTGCCGGGTGGTGTCGTGGTTGGACAGCACCCAGGTCGTGGGAGCGCCCACGCGCCCCATACCGTCCGGCGCGGCGTCGATGACCCGGCGGAACTCGTCAGCGCTCCGAAGGGCTGACATCTACGAGAAGTTGACCGTCTGGTGCAGCTCGTCGGGGCGTACGTAGCGGGCGATGACGGGTGCCGTCCGGCGTCACGGAGGTCAGTCCTCGACGGGGCCCAGATCGGGAGTGCCCCGCAGTTCCACCGTGCGGGTGGTGGCGCCGTGCAGTTCGAGGACCGTGATCTCGTTCCGGCCGGCGTTGAGGATCGGTGCGGGGACGTAGAGAGTGGTCTGCGGCCCTCGGGACCAGTACCGGCCGAGTGCGAAGCCGTTGATCCAGACGTGTCCCTTGGTCCAGCCGTCCAGGGCGATCCAGCCGTCGGCCGGCTGCTCGATGTCCAGGTGCCCACGGTGGAACGTGGGGCCGACCGGGGGCGAGGCGGGCTCGAACGCGGTGTAGGACAGCAGGCCCGGATCCTCGAAAGCCAGCGGCCGACTGTACCAGCTCTCCGGCGCCCGCGCGTTGACGGAGACCTCGCCGAGCAGTCCCTTGCGGTCGTGCATGCCCTGCCCGTAGTTGACCCTGCCCTGGTTCTCCACCAGCACGGCCAGTTGTGCACCGCGCCGGGGAGTGTGGAAGGCGAGAGTGTGCTCATGGTTCTCGCGTTCCAGGACGCCGACCGGCTGTCCGTCGACGAAGACCTGGGCGCGGTCGCGCACCTCGGCGATGCGCAGGGCGGTCGGCCCGGCCGCCGGGAGCACCGTTTCGTACAGGATGAATCCGAAGGACTGGCCGAGCTGTTCCATGACCTGCGGGCGGTCGGCGCGCACCGCGCTTCCGAGCCGCTCGCGCTGGTCCAGGAGGCCGGCGCATGAGGTGAGTTCCACGGCGGCCGGGGCGAGCTTGGGCGCGGGGGCGGGTACCGGCTCCTCGGGGACGGGCGCGTGCCGGGCGATGACCTCGCGGAAGGCGGCGTATTTGGGGGCGGGATCGCCGGCCTCGTCCAGAGGCGCGTCGTAGTCGTACGACGTGACGGTGGCGCGGTACGTGCCCTTGTCGTTGGCGCCGTTGGTGAAACCGAAGTTGGTGCCGCCGTGGAACATGTAGATGTTGACCGAGGCGCCGGCCGCGAGCAGCCGGTCGAGGTCCGCCGCGGCGTCGGCAGTGCCGCGGGTGACATGGGTACCGCCCCAGCGGTCGAACCAGCCGATCCAGAACTCGCTGCACATCAGCGGCCCGGACGGCTGATGCCTGCGCAGTTCGGCGAGCCCGGCGTCCACCCGACTGCCGAGATTGACGGTGCGCAGGACGCCGTCGAGGCCACCGCGCTCCAGGTCGGACGGCTGATCGCAGGTGAACAGCGGTACGTCGACTCCGTGCCGGTGCAGCAGCTCCGCCAGATCCTCCAGGTAGCCGGAGTCGCCGCCGTACGCGCCGTATTCGTTCTCCAGTTGCACAGCGAGGATCGGGCCGCCACGCGTGGAGAGGTGAGGAAGGACGGACGGCAGCAGGGAACCGAGGTAGTCGTCCACCGCCTTCAGGTAGCGCGGGTCGCGGCTGCGCAGTTCGATGTCCTCGTCGGCGAGCAGCCAGGAGGGCAGGCCGCCGCCCTCCCACTCGGCGCAGATGTACGGGCCGGGGCGAAGCAGTACGTGCAGGTCTTCGGCGGCGGCCAGATCGAGGAATCGCGGAAGATCGAGACCTGCGTCCAGCCGGAACTCTCCCGGATGGGGCGAGTGGAGGTTCCATGGGACGTAGGTCTCGATCGTGTTCAGTCCCATCAGGCGCGCCTTGCGAAGCCGGTCGGCCCACTGTTCCGGATGGATCCGGAAGTAGTGCAGCCCGCCGGAGATGATCCGCAGCGGTCGGTCGTCGAGACGGAAGCCGTCTGCGGCAACCTCGAGTCGTGGCATGGCCGTGGTCTCCTCGATGATGGAACTGATGGAACTGATGGAGGTGGGTCAGCTCAGCGGACGGCAGAGCAGCGTGTCGGGGACGCCGCCGTGGTTCCACTTCCACGTGAAGGCGACGCCGGCGACGTACTCGTTGTCGGCGCACTGACCCTTGTAGTAGCCGGGAGCCCAGTCGCTTTCGACCGAGCCGCCGTTGGCCGGGCGGTTGTCACCCTGGTCGAACCAGACGTTGCGGCCGTTCAGCGGCAGCGGTGCGGCGGACGGCGCACAGAGCAGGCCGGCCATGGAGTTGCCGTTGACGCTGTAGCCGACTGCGAAGGTGTTGTCGGGGCACTGGAGTTTGTTGTAGCCCGGGGCCCAGTCGCCGTGGGTGACATAGCGCTCGTCATGGACGGCCACCCAGTCACCGGCTCCCTTGGCGGGCTGGTTCGCGTCGGTGCACAGGCCGCGCTTGTCGCTGCGGCCGAGGCCGGTCAGGCGCTGGCTGTCGGGGCAGTTGCCCTTGCGGTAGCCGGGGCTCCAGTCGCCCTGGGCGAGCATACGGGAGGAGACGTCGTGGTCGCGGAAGTCGAGGTTGAGCATGTTCCAGTGGTTGACCTGTGCGACTGGACCGGTCTTCCCCGGGGCGTTGACCAGTTTGTTCCAGTCGGCGGACCGCCAGTCACCGGAGTCGCTGAGGCTCTGCCGTCTACCGGCGGCGTCGTAGGAGATCAGGGCCCAGCTGTCCTGGGGCGCGCCATTGGCGCCGGTCCATCCGACCAGCGGCCAGATGGCGAAGTCGGTGTCGTTCTCGACCAGGATGTCGGTGAAGTTGTCGAACCAGGTCTTCTCCTTGGTGTCGTCCGACCCCCGACCGGCGGCGCCGAACTCGCTGATCCAGACGGGGGCGGTGAAGTGCTGGCCGGACTGGGTGACGAACAGGGCCTCGTCGTGCACCAGTTGTTTCAGCTTGTCGAGCGGGAAGTCCTCGTACGGCCAGTCGTTGGTGTGCCCCGGTCCGCTGTCGGCGCCCGTGTAGTTCGGTCCGGTGTAGCCGTAGAAGTGCGCGGCGTAGACCAGCTTTCCCGAGGTGATCAAGGTGTTGGAGAGTTCACGGACCGGGGTCAGCATCGGCCTGCCGTAGTTCAGCCCGTCCAGCGGGATGCCGTACCAGTTGATGCCCTCCATGACGACCAGCATGTCGGGGTCGGCTTGCAGGATGCGGGTGCCCGCCTGCTCGAAGGCCGCGTACGTGTCGTGGTCGTCACCCCAGCCCCAGTTGGGGTCGTCCCAGGTGTCGCGGCGAATCTCGTTGCGCAGGTCGGCGCCGACGACACGCTTGTTCGCCTTGTAGCGGTTCACCAGGAAGAGCCAGTCCTGCTGCCACTGCTCGGCGGACTGGCCGCTGTTCCAGCGCTCGTTGCCGTCCAGGCCACAGCAGAAGCGGTAGGTGGTGGTGTGGTTGTTGAGGATGACCGCGAACCCCTCGGCGGTCAGGGCCGCCACCACCGCGTCGAACACCTGCAGCGGGGTCTTGCCCTTCAGCTGCGGGTTGGCCGCGACCGCCGAGTCCGGTACGACCGTGGTGTCGCGCATCATCGCGTTGGCGAACGGCAGGCGGATGCTGTTCAGCCCGAGTTCGTGGAAGTCGGCCATGATCTGCGTCATCGGGGCGCGGTCCAGGCCCAACGGGAGGTTGTGCGACATCTGGTCCGCCTGGTGGTTCGCGGGGTCGTTGACGTCGCCGCTGCCTTCCCAGGTGCCCTGGGCACCGGCCCAGTTGCCGGCCTTCAGCTTGAAGCGGTTGCCGTCGGCGTCGACGATGTACCGCCCGCGGGTGCTCAGCGGCCCCGTCCAGGAGGCTGCCAACTGCGGCCCTGTCATGGGAGTGGTGGCGGCGCTGGGGGGCGCTGCGACGGAGCCGGTCGTCCCCGCGAGAACGAGGGTGACCGCGGCTGCCGTGGCAGGCAGGATTCGGGAGAAGAATCTCCTGACGGCGGGAGCCGACCTTTCGGATCTCATGATTGTCCCCTCCAGGGGTGGGGTGGGTGTGGGGCTTGGATCTTCAGGTGGTGCGGCCCGGACCGGTGGTCCGGAGTCAGGTGCGGCTCAGCCCTTGAGGCCGCTGGTGGCGATGCCTTCGACGATGTAGCGCTGGGCGACCAGGAACATGGCCACCAGTGGGGCGATGGTCACGACTGCTCCGGCGAACAGGCCGGGCAGGTTGATGGTCTGTGAGGTGAGGAACGTCGACAGGGCGATCTGGGCCGTCCACGCGGACGGGTCCTGGCCGATGACCAGTGGCCACAGGAAGGCGTTCCAGCTGTCGATGAAGGCGAGCGCGCCGAGGGAGGCGAGCATCGCTCCGGACGACGGCAGCGCGATCCGGCGGTAGAGGCCGAGCCAGCCGAGCCCGTCCAGTCGTCCGGCCTCCTCGATCTCGCTGGGGAACTGGAGGTAGAAGTTACGGAAGAGCAGAACGGCGAAGGGGTTGAACAGCCCGGGTGCGATGATTCCCCACAGAGTGTTGACCCCGCCCATGGAGCCCACGACGACGAAGGTGGGAACGAACGTCACCGAGCCGGGGATCATCAGCGTGGCCACCACCAGGGCGAGCAGGACACCGCGCCCGGGTATCGGGATCCGAGCGAGGGCGTATCCGGCGGCCGAGGCGAGGAGCGTCGACACCGGGGCGGTGATCGCGGCGACCAGCAGCGAGTTGCCGAGGGCCTGGCCCATGTTCAGCGCCGGGTCGCTGAAGAGCGAGGTGAAGTTCTCCCAGTGCATCGTCGACGGCCACCAGGTCCAGTCCGGTGACGTCAGGCCCTGCGTGTCCATCAGCGCGTTGCGCAGCATCAGGTAGAAAGGCGCCAGGAACAGCACTGTCAGCAGGCCTGCCATCAGGCCGCGCACGGACCGGCGTACCACCGGCGGCAGTTGTCGTGTTGTTGCCATGTTGCTCACTCCTCACCCTTGCCGAAGCCGGTGAGCCGGCCCTGGATCAGGGTCACACCGACGATGAGGGCGGTGAGCACGAAGGCTCCGGCCGATCCGAGGCCGTAGTTCTGGGAGCCCATCGCGGTGTCGTAGAGGTAGCCCAGGGGGGTTCGTATCGGGGCCGCGGCCGACCCGGACAGCCCGCTGTTGAACAGGTTGTAGAACTCGTCGAACGCCTGGAAGGCGGCGATGAACTGCAGCATCAGGACGGCCACCGAGGTGTTGCGCAGCATCGGCAGGGTGATCCTGCGCAGCAGGCGCAGGCCGGTGGCACCGTCGAGGGCGGCGGCCTCGTACATCTCCTTGGGGATGCCCTGGAGCCCGGCGAGGAAGAGCACCATGTAGAAGCCGACCTGGAGCCAGAGGCGGAGGGTGATGAGGACGACCCAGTACAGCGGCGGCGAGGTGGTCTGCAGCCACGGGACGGCATCCATGCCGAACCATCCGCCGACCGTGTTGGCGATGCCGCTCGGGAGCCCGTTGAACAGGCTCATCTTCCACAGCAGGGAGGCCGCGACGTAGGAGACGGCGGCCGGGATCAGGAAGGCGGTGCGCAGCACGGCCCGGCCGCGACGGATCCGGTGCACCAGCAGCGCCAGCCCCAGCGATGCGGCGAACGTCACCGGCACGATGAACACCGTGAACAGCAGGATCTGGCCGAGCGACTTGCGGAACACCGCATCGGAGAGCAGGGTCCGGTAGTTGTCCAGGCCGACCCAGTGCCCCAGGGCGATGGTGCCGCGGGCCTCACTGAGGCTGAGCAGGAAGCTCCAGCCGATGGCGACGTACTTGAAGAGGCCCAGGCCGATCAGCAGGGGCCCGGCGAGCAGTGCGAACGCTCCCCAGGCACGCCGGTCCGGGCGGGTACGGCGGACGGGGGCGGTGCCCCGCGGCTCGGCCGCGGGGCACCCGACACGCTCGTGGTGAAGCGTGGGCGGAGGTGCGGACTTCATCATGCGCGCTGCTTGTCGATCTCGCCCTGGGCCTTCTTGGCCGCGTCGGCCAGGAGCCGCTCCGCATCGCCCTTCCCGCTGACGATCTTCGCCGCGGCCGCGGTGAAGAGGGAGCTCACAGCGGTGTTCCAGGTGCTGGGGTTGTTCCTGCCGTGCTTGGCGGCCAGCTCGACGGTCTCCTTGGCGGGTCCCTGGGTGAGCTTGTCGGCGGTGGCGGCGACGGACATGCGCGGCGGGATGTGGAGGCCGTAGCTCTGCGACCAGTCCGTCTGGAGGTCGGTCTGCTGGATCCAGAGCCACTGGACGAACTTCTTGGCCGCCTCCACGTTCTTGCCCTTGGCGTTCACGCAGGTGCTCCAGCCGCCGACGCGCACCACGGGCTTGCCGCCGGGCTTGAAGGCGGGCCATGGCAGGACGCCGAAGTCGTCGCCGAGCGCGGTCTTGATGGCGGGCATCGACCAGAGGCCGCCCCACTGCATCGGGACGACGTTCTGGGTGAGGGCGGCGGGGTCCCACCAGTCGGTGGTGAAGCCGAGCAGCAGGGACCGGTCGTCGTGAAGGCGCTTGAGCCCGGCCACGGCCTCGGCGGCCTGGGGGGAGCCGAAGCCCGCCTTGCCGTCCTCGGTGACGAGGTCGCCGCCGTTGGAGAACACGGACAGGATGGCGCTGTCGCCCAGGCCGTCCTGGCCGACGAACAGGCCCTTGGTCTTCTTGGAGCTCAGGGCCTTGGCCGCGTCGGCGAGCGCGTCGAAGCTGTCGGGCGGGGTGATGCCGGCCTTGGACAGCACGCTCTTGCGGAAGTAGAGCATCATCACGTCGTCGAGCGTCTTGACGCCGTAGAGCTTGCCGTCGACGGTCACCATGTCGCGGGCGCCCGGGTTGAAGTCGGACTTGGCGCTGCCGTAGATGTCGTCCAGCTGGGCTATCCGGCCCTGCCGGGCGAGGCTCTCGCTGAAGTCACCTATCTCGAAGACGTCCGGGGCGGAGTCGGTGAGCAAGGTCGCGTTGAGCTTGCCGGAGTAGTCGCCGGGGGTCCAGGTGACCTTGACCGCGATGTCCGGGTTGGCCTTGGTGAACGCGGTGGCATAGCGGGTGAGAGCCTGCTGCGTGCCGGCCTCGCCGTAGGCGTGGGACCAGACGTTCAGGGTGGTCTTGGCCCCGGAGGGGCCACCGCCGGCCGGGTCGGTACTGCAGCCGACCGCCGCTCCGGCGACGAACAGGATGGACCCGCCGAGGAAGCCTCTGCGGCTAAGCTGGGAGCTCCGTGCGCTCACTTCGCGTCCTTCAGGTTGAGAGGGTTGGGTGTACGTGGTGTTGTCCGGCGCAGCCGGTGTCCGGCATTCACAGTTGGCAGACGGTGATGGACATCGGTTGCGCCGGAAGCTTGGGCCGGCGAACAGGTGGTGACACCCGTTCAGGGGAAGAGGGCCTGGATGCCGACGACGGCGGCGCCGCGGGCCCACTCCTCCCAGGGCAGCGGACGCAGGGTCAGCGGGCATTTCGCCGCTGCTTTGAAGCAGTGCGCTTCGTAGGCGTCCCTGATGTGCATTCCGAAAAGGTCGTAGGTGTCGAGCCCCTCGCCTGTGACGACGACCCGCTCGGGACCTACGAGGTTCACAAGGGTGGCAATGCCGACGCCGATGGCGTGGCCCGCCCTCGCGAAGACGCCCTGCGCGGCGGGATCTCCCCCACGGGCGAGCTGAACGGCCCCGTCGAAGTCCAGATCCGGGTCGTCGGTGGCGCGGCGGATGGCGGCGAGTACGGCGTCGCTGGAGGCGATGGCCTCGACGCAGCCGGTCTGGCCGCAATGGCACCGTGGCCCGGCCGGGTCGATGCTGATGTGCCCCATCTCTCCGGCGACGCCGTACGCGCCGGCGACCAGCTCACCGTTGATGACGATCCCTGAACCGATCCCCGCTCCGATGGTGACCAGTGCGAAGTACTCGGTGCCGATGCCCTCGCCGAACCAGTGCTCGGCGGCGGTGATGGCCTTGACGTCGTTCTCGACGGTGACGGTCAGGCCGGTCGCCGCGGCGAGGTTGTCGGCCAGCGGCACGTCGCGCCAGTTGGGGAGCGCGGAGTAGCGGACACGCCCGCAGGGGCGGTCCACATCGCCGGAGACCGCGATGCCCAGATGTCTGGTGCGGGCACGGTACTCGGGCTTCGCGTCGAGAAGTTCGGCGACGAGCTCGGCCAGCAGCCCACATACGGCGGCCGGGTCGCGGGCGCCCAACGGCCGACTGGCGGTGGTGCGCATCCGGGCCCGCAGGTCGCAGACCGCGCCGTAGAGGGTGTCGGCACTGATCTTCACACCGACGACGAACTCCCGGTCGGGAGTGACGGCCAGCGGGTTCACGGGGCGTCCGGCCCCTGGAGCGGTGCGCTCCGGGGGGAGTTCGTGCAGGTATCCGTCGTCGATGAGAGGTCGCGCAGCCTTGGTCACAGCGGTCGAGGACAGGCCCGTCCGGCGGGCCAGCTCCACCCGGCTGAGCGGGCTCTCGGCCAACAGCAGGGCCAGGATGGCGGTTTCGGCCGGTGCGGTGACCAGTGGTCGCGAATGGTTTGGAAACACGGCGGCAACCTACGATAAATAAATAACTTCGTCCAGTATTGATTTTCTCGTTCGAGCGGCCCTACGCTCTGGCCCAACTCAGGCCACTTCAAACGCTGTTCGGCGTTTCCATTTGCCCGGATCCTCACCCGACGCTCGACACCCCTCGGGACCTCCTGTGCCTCCCACGCCCTCATCCGTTTCCTTCGACCCCACCCGCGGGCTGATGGTCCTGCGGACTCCGAACAGCGTCTACGCCGTGCGCATCGGCGCCGACGGCAGCCCTCGGCATCTGCACTGGGGGGAAATACTCGACACCGACGCTCTCTGCGGACTGCCCGTGGCCACCTCACCCGCCACGAGCAGCTTCGAGTCGGATCCCGCCCCGGACGAATTGGCCCCGCAGACCGGTGCGCGGTTCGGGCCGGCCGGCCTCCAGGTTCGGTTCGCCGACGGCACCCGCGGCGCCCAGTGGTCCTTCACCGGCCACACGGTCCGGGACGGAGAAATCCGTCTTCAACTGACCGACCGCCGCTACCCGTTGGCCGCCGAACTGTGCTATCGCGTCCGTCCCGGCAGCGACGTCATCGAGCGCTGGGCGGAGCTCACCCACACCGGAGCCGGCGATTCGGGCCCCATCACCGTCGACCGGCTGGACTCGGCCTCCTGGACGCTGCCCGCACTGCCCGACTACCGGCTCAGCCACCTCGTGGGCGGCTGGAACAGTGAATTCCAGCTGCAGCGCGACCGGCTCCCGGTCGCCGAGACCGTGCTCACCAGCCGCCGCGGCGTCACCAGCCACCATGCCAACCCCTGGCTCGCCCTCGACGACGGCACTGCCGACGAGGAACACGGCGAGATCTGGAGCAGCGCCCTTGCCTGGAGCGGCAGCTGGCGCATCACCGTGCACCGCGACCCGGTCGGCCGAACCAGCTGGACCGGCGGCTTCGGCCACGAAGGACTCAGCTGGACCATCCAGCCCGGCCAGAGCCTGCACACGCCCGTCTTCGCCGGCCTCTACACCCGCGGCGGCTTCGGCGCCGCCAGCCGCGCCTGGCACACCCACATCCGCACCGGCGTCCTGCCCTCCCCCGGCCAGGACCGGCCCGTCGCCTACAACTCGTGGGAAGCCACCGGCTTCGACGTCGACCAGACCGGTCAGCTACGCCTGGCCCGGGTGGCCGCACGTCTGGGCGCCGAACTCTTCGTACTGGACGACGGATGGTTCGGCGGCCGCACCTGCGACCGGGCGGGTCTCGGGGACTGGACACCCCGGCCCGAGGCGTTCCCCGACGGGCTGCGCCCACTGGCCGACGAGGTGCACCGCCTCGGGATGGCCTTCGGGCTCTGGGTGGAGCCGGAAATGGTCAACCGGGACAGCGACCTCTACCGCGCCCATCCCGACTGGGTCATCCACACAGCGACCCGGGACGCGACCGAGCTGCGCAATCAGCTCATGCTGAACTTCGCCCGCCCCGAAGTCGAGGCCTGGGCCCACCGGACCCTGGACCAGCTGGTGCGCGACCATGGCATCGACTGGCTCAAGTGGGATGCCAACCGAGTCGTCACCGAGGCCGGTTGGGCCGGCCATCCGGACCCCGACCGGTTGTGGATCGACCACACCCGCGCCGTCTACCGGATCATGGACCGCCTCCGCACCGACCACCCCGGCCTTCGCATCGAGGCCTGCGCGGGCGGCGGCGGACGGGCCGACCTCGGCATCCTCGCCCGCACCGACCAGGCCTGGACTTCCGACAACACCGATCCCGTCGACCGGATCAGCATCCAGCACGGCTTCAGCCAGCTCTTCCCCGCCCAGGCCATGGCCGCCTGGGTGACCGACAACCCCAACGTCACCACCGGCCGCACCACCCCCCTCCGGTTCCGCTTCCATGTCGCCATGGCCGGAGCGCTCGGGCTCGGCGGAGACCTCACCGCCTGGTCCGAGGAAGAGCTCGACGAGGCCACCGCGCTCGTCATCCGCTACAAGCAGATCCGCCCCCTGGTCCAGCACGGCCGTCAGTACCGCCTCCACGGCCCCGACGGAGTGACAGCCGTGCACTACGCGTCCCAGGACGCCACCGAACACGCCGTCCTCGCCTGGCGCCCCGCGACCCGCTTCGGCCACCCGGCCCCCCGGCTCGCCCTGCCTGCCCTGGACCCCGCGGCCCGCTACCTCGACATCGACGAGGGCAACACCCACAGCGGCGCCGTCCTGACCCGCCGGGGCATGGACCTGCGGCTGCCCGCCGGCGACTACGCCAGCCGCCTGATCCGGCTGCGCCGCACCGTCTGACCCCGCTCCCTTCTCCGCCGCCCCTTTCTCCACCCGACCCACGAAAGAACCGAGAACATGCCCACACCCCGCGTCCTGGTCGTCGGAATCGACGGCGTCCGCCTCGATCTGCTGCCGATGCTGGAAACGCCCCACCTCGACGAAGTCGCGCACGGCGGCTTCCTCGCGCCCGTCCACATCGACGACGACACACCGACCATGTCGGGCCCTTGCTGGACCACGATCGTCACCGGTGTCGGCGTGGCCAAGCACGGAGTCTGGGGCAACAACTTCGCCGGAAACCGGCTCGGAGTGTTCCCCGACTTCACCACGCGGCTGGCCGCCGAACGGGGGCTGCGCACCTTCGCGGCCGGCGGTTGGGAACCCCTGTTCCTGGCCCGGCAGGGCGGCCCGGTCTTCTCCGCCCCGAGCAGACTCGCCTACATCGCTCCGCGCGAGGACACACCGCAGGGCTGGGAGGAATGCGACCAGAGTGTGACCGACGAAGCGACGAGAGTTCTCAGCTCCGGCGAAGACCTCGACGCCTCCTTCGTCTACCTCGGCGCTGTCGACGAGACCGCCCACTTCCTCGCCTGCGGAGCCGAGTACCGAAGCGCGATCGAAACCGCCGACCGGCAACTCGGACAGCTTCTCACCGCCGTACGTGAACGTCCCGACGCCGGGTCCGAGGAGTGGACCGTCATCGTGGTGACCGACCACGGCCACCGCGACGAAGGCGGCCACGGCGGTCGCAGCACATTGGAGCGCACCGCCTGGATCGCTGCGACCGGCCCCGGCATCGCCTCCACCACCCCACCGGACTGCCTCCGCCACGCAGATGTCGCCGCCCACGTCTACGCCGCCCTGGGCATCACACCCGACCTGCACTGGACACTCGACGGACGGCCCTTCCACTCCCCCACGCCGCGGACTGCCTGACGTCGGCAGAAAACCTCCGGCCGGCGACCCCAAGGCACGGCAGCCAACCACATGGACGCCCCACTCGCGTCCCGCAGAGAGGTCCCCTCCGTGGATACGACGTCCTTCGACTCCATCGACTCGGCCGCCTTCGACCCCGGCCAGTGGGAAGACGGCGCGCACACCCTCGATGTGGGCGACACGCGAATCGGCCTGCGTACCCTCGCCGACAGCGCCACCCTGACCCTGTCGCACGACGCCGCTGCCGGGACCGAGGCTCTTGTCACGGCAACGGCGGACGGCACCGTGACCCTGCGCCTGGACGTCCCACTGGGCGACGCCGTGGGCTTCTGGCACCCCGACGCCGGCTGGGAGCGCACCCTGTGCGCAGACTGGTCGGCATGGCGTGGCCTGTCACTCGTACGATCGGCACCCGTCGGCTGCCTCTACGACACCGCCGGTCGCAGTCTGCTCGCTCTCGCCACCGACCGCACCGTGCAGGAGACCCGGATCCGCTTCGGTGTCTCCGAGGAGCGCAAGCGCTTCGGCGTGTGGCTGCGTCTCTCCCTCGCCGCCGGGCAGACCTGCCGAGTCCGCGTCCCCGCACCGGGCACCACCATGGCTGCCGCCCTCCGCCGGCTCCGTCAGTGGCTCGCCGGCCTGCCCGACGGAGAGCCGCTGCCCGTTCCGGAGTTCGCCCGGACGCCCGTCTACTCGACCTGGTACGCCTTCACCCAGGACGTGACCGCGGCCGAGGTCGAGGAGGAGGCCGCCCTCGCCGCCACCCTCGGCTGCGGCCAGCTGTTCCTGGACGACGGGTGGCAACTGCACGGCGACGGCCGCGGCTACGCGGGCTGCGGCGACTGGCAGCCGGACCCGGTCAAGTTCCCCGACTTCCGCGCCCACATCAGTACCGTTCGCCGTGCCGGACTGCACTGCACCGCCTGGATCGCTCCGCTCCTCCTGGGAGAACACTCCTCCGCCTACCAAGCCTGGGCACCGTACGCGCCACACCGCGTCCCCCACCTCGACTGCCACATCCTCGACCCCCGCCACACCGAAGTGCGCGCGCACATCGCGGAGACCTGCCGCACCCTGGTCGACACCTACCGACTCGACGGCCTGAAGATCGACTTCCTCGACGAGGCCATGGCCTACGCAGCAGTACCCGCACCCGACCAACCTGCCCCCGGTTACATTCCGGACATCGGCGAGGCGATGGCCGCGCTGCTCGCCGATATCCGCGACGCCCTGCGGGCCCTGCGCGGCGACCAGTTCGTCGCCGAGCTGCGCCAGCCCTACACCGGGCCGGCCATGACCGCACTCGGCAACGCGCTGCGCGCCGGAGACTGCCCGGCCGATCCCGTCGCCAACCGCGTCCGGACGCTGGACATCGCGCTGCTCGCACCCGGCGGAGCAGTCCACTCCGACATGTTGATGTGGGATCCGCAGGCAACACCGGAAAGCCTGGCCCGCCACTTCCACGGAGCCCTGCACTCCGTACCGCAGATCTCCGTCCGCCTCACCCGACTCTCCCCGAACCACCGCGAGACCCTCGCGTTCTGGCTCGCCACCTGGCGTCGGCTGGCTCCCGTCCTCACCTCCGGCCACTACGAACCCGGCCGCCCGGACGAACTCTTCCCCCAGGTCACCGCCATCCACGGAAACCAACGGGTCATCACCAACTACACCGACAAAGTCGTACCCCTCCCCACCGAGAACTGGCGCTCCCACTTCCTCGTCAACGCCTCCACCGCTTCACGCATGGTCTTCGACGTTTCCGGACCACCCCGCCAGGTCTGCGCACAGACCTATGACGCCCAAGGCCGATTGCACCAGACCACGGCTCTCTCCCTCACACCAGGCATCCGCACGATCGAGGTTCCGCCCTCCGGACTGTGCGTCCTCGACCTGACCTCCGGCCTCCCCGCAGCAAGGAGAGGAACACATGGATGAGGCCGCGCCGCCTGCCCGGGCGAGTACTGCTCCAGCGGTGGGCACCCGCGCATCCGGACCGGCGCTGCCGTCGTAGCCACGACACGGTGGCCGGCCACCGGCATCGGCCTCGGCGCGGGCACGGTCCAGCGGAAGGCCGGCGCCGAGGCCGATCCGGATGCACGGCAAGAGGCTCACGTCCACGGCCTCCTGGCCGGGCGGGGCCAGGCGATCGGCTCGTACACCGCGCGCCGGTGCCCGCTGACCGTCCGCGAGGTCCAGCGGCGACGGCGTCAGCGGGCGACCGCGCCGTGCCCGCAGCGGAACAGCGGTTCGGCGGTGTCGAACGGGACGTCCTCGCGGGAGTCCTCGACGGCCCGCATGGAGGACGGGAGGTCGAAGGGGAGGGTGCCTTCGGCCACCGCGCGGCCGAAGGCCACATCGAGGACGATGTCGTCGTCGGCGCCGAAGCTGCCCAGGAGCAGGGCCGCCGCGGTGTCGAGCCCGGTGAGAACCGCGGGCCGGTCGAGCCGCACGTCGATGATGGTGGGGACGCTCGCACACAGCGCCCGCAGCCGGGCCAGTTCGGCGGCGGGAAAATCGAGGGACCCGGCGTGGAAGTGCTGCTCCAAGAATCCCTCCCGCTTCTCGTACGGGGCGGTCAGACGCAGCACCGCGAGGTCGGCCTCTTCCGGGCGGTCGACGAGGTGGCCGTACCGGGCGGCCGTCTCGGGGGCGATGTTCTCCACATAGAGGGCCGGCACCTCGGGCAGTGTCCTCAGCGTCTCCGCGCGGCCGGTGAGCTGGACGAGGGATCGCAGCTGGACCCGGCGCCCCAGGAGGCGGGGCTCGGCCGCGCCGACCAGGGCGCTTGCCGCGTCGGTATCGACATACGGGTCGTCGAAGAGGCCGAGGCGGAACTTGTCGCGCAGGATGCGGCGTACGGAGGTGTCGATGCGGCCTTCGCCGACGGCGCCGGAACGGACGGCGTCGACGATCCAGTCGGGACGGGTCTCGCCGCCGAGCTGGTCGACGCCGGCATCGAGCTGCATGAGGACCTGCTCGGCGAGGGAGAGGTGTTCGACTCCCCAGTTCCGGGGCGGGAGTTGGACGACTCCGGGGAGCTCCATGCCGGTGAGGGAGTTGAAGTCGGTGCACACGACGCCGTCGAAGCCGTATCGGCCGCGGAGCAGCCCGGTGATCACTTCGCGGTTGAAGTTGGCGGCGACCTCGGGCAGGCCGCTGCCGGTGGGGATCGAGTAGCAGGGCATGACCTGGGCGGTGCCGGCGGCGAACGCCGCTTCCCAGGGCCTGAGGTGGTATTCGAGGTTACCGCCGGGGAACGCCTGGTGCTTGCCGTACGCGAAGTGGGCGTCCTCCCCGCCCGCCTGCGGGCCGTGGCCGGGGAAGTGCTTGGTCATGCAGGCCACGCTGTCCGGGCCCAGGGTGTCGCCCTGCATCCCGCGGATGTAGGCGCCGAGCATCCGCGCGGCGCGGTCGGCGTCCTCGCCGAAGGTGCCGCTGATGCGGGCCCAGCGCGGTTCGGTGGCCAGATCGGCCATCGGATGGATGGCCACGCGGATCCCGACGGAGCGCAGTTCCCGGGCGGCGGCCGCGGCGAACTCCTCGACGAGTGCCGGATCGTCGGTGGCGGCCAGGCCGATCGGTTCGGGGCCCGGACTGAATCCGCCGTCGGTGTGGGCCGTCATGGGGTTGGCGGTGAATCCGTGACGGGGGTCGGAGGAGAGGGTCACCGGGATACCGAGGCGGGTGGCGGCGGCGAGGTCCTGGACGTGGTTGTTCCACGCGGCCATGGTGCCGGCGGAGGGGACCTGGATCATCGCGAAGTGGGTGATGTGCCGCTCGGCTATGAGACCGGCGCCGGACGGCATGAAGGAGTTGTCACCTGCGGCCATCCGGCCGTGGCACATCTGACCGGCCTTCTCCTCCAGGGTCATCCGGCCCAGGAGGTCCTCGACGCGGTCGTCGACCGGCAGGCGGGGGTCCTCGTACGGCTCCATGGTGCCGTTGTGGTTGAGGTCGCGGAACGGTGTGCCGTCGGGGTGGCGGAGGCGGGAGGTCACAGTCGTGCCTTTCGTCGGATGGCGCGGGATGCGGGTGCTGCGAGGGTCAGTCGCGGGTGAGGCGTGGGTGCCGGATCAGCGGGGTGAGGGCCACGGCCGCGAGCGCGGCGAGGGTTCCGCCGAGGTAGAGCGCGAAGTAGTTCTTGCCGTCGGTCGCCGGTCCGATCGGGTCCGTGCCGAGGCCCAGGAGGAGTGGGGCGAGCAGGGGGGCGATGGACTGCGGCAGGGATTTGGCGATGTTGAACACGCCGAGCCAGCGGGCGGCGTCGGTGCTGGTGGGCATGACGCGCAGGACCAGGGCCATGTCGACGGCGTAGAAGGCGCCGAGACCGATGGCGGCGACAGTGGTGGCCAGGTAGATCGGCCACACGGACGCGGACAGCATCTTGATGGTCATGGCGGCGGCCATCAGCAGACCGGAGGTGACGACGAAGGCGCGGTAGGCGCCGGTGCGGGAGGCCAGTTTCCCGAACACCGCAGCGGCGACGACGTTGCCGACGACGGAGAGCATGCCGGTGGTCGCGACGAGGGCGGCGGCCTCGGCCGTCGACATCTCCAGGCGGGACATCAGGTAGTAGAGGCCGAACGTGCCGATCAGGGCGTTGGCGCCCTGGAGCAGGAAGCGCTGCAGCCATACCGCGGTGAAGGCCGGGGAGGTGCGCGGGTCGAACAGCAGGCTGGTGAAGACCGAGCGCAGGCTCACCGGGGTCCGCTCCCTGGCGGGGACGGCCTTCTCGCCGCGCAGCAGGGTCCACGAAACGGCGGCGCCCGCGGCACCGGCGATGCCGGGGACCAGCAGCAGGGCCGTGGTGTTGTCGGGTATGAGGCCGACGAGGAGAAAGGCGGGGAAGACCGAGGCGAACTGGGCGGCTCCGAACAGTCCGGACACGGTGGCCTGTTGTGCGGCCGGCACCCGGTCGGCGATCACGGCCGCGAGAGCGGCGAGCGCCGCGTTGTACGCGGCCTGGGAGAGGACCCAGCCCAGCACCAGCTGGGCGGGTGAGGACGCCGTGGCCATCACCACGGCGGCCGGCAGCCCGGCGGCGAGACCGCCGAGAATCCACGGCCTGCGTCTGCCGAAGCGCCCGGCGGTGCGGTCCGACAGATGACCGAAGACCGGATTGAGGACGAACGCGGCGATGGCCCCGGCCGCCATGACGGAGCTCAGCACGCTCTCCTTGTCGTCCGGCGCGATCTCGTTGACCTTCAGGCCGAGAGAGGCGACCAGCGGCATGGCGAACCCGATCCCGATCAGGAGCTCGGTGAAGACCAGCCCGGCGATGACCCGACGCGGAGCCGGGGCCTCGTCCCCGGGAAGACGGTCGGCGGGTGGCGGCTGGGGGACGGGGGTCTTGCGCAGCATGTCGGTCATGAGTGGGGTTCTCCTGCGGGGTGGGAGGGCGACGAGGAGGCGGAGAAGACGGGCTGAGGAGCCGCGGTGGCAGAGAGGGCAGGCCGACGAGCCGCAGCGGCGGTCGCGGGCAGGGCGGTCGCGGCGGCGGCCTCGGCGACGGCCTTGGCGCGGAAGCCGTCGATGGCGGCCGCCTCGACCCCGCAGCCCAGCAGGAACCCCTCGGCGCTGCCGTGACGGGCCCGCATGGTCTTGAGGAAGACCTCGATCGCCTCCCGTGGGGCTTGGAGCAGCGGCGCGGGAACGGCCGGCCGTCCCGCCACCCCGTCCCCCTCGTCGCCTACCGCGCCGTCGTTCAGGGCGATGCGGTGCCGGGTGGCGAGAGCGGCGAGGATCTCCGGGAGCGCGGTGGCCGTACGGACATAGTCGTCGGCGATCTTGTCGTCGGACACTCCCGCGAGTTCCAGTAGCAGTGCCACCAGGAGACCGGTGCGGTCCTTCCCCGCGGCGCAGTGCAGGAGTGCCGCGCCCGGTCCGGCGGCGGCCCGGACCGCGTCGGCCACGGCCGTGGGGGCGGACGCGGCGAGGTCGGCGTAGAACCGGCCCAGATCGGCGGAGGTCCGCAGGGAAGCAATACCCGGCCCGGCGATGGCGTCCGTGTCGTCCGGAACGATGGGCGCCCGGACGACGGTGATGCCCGCCTCTTCGGCGGCTGCCCAGTCGTCGTCGCCGCGCTCGTCGGGACTGCGCAGGTCCACGATGACGCGGATGCCGCGGGTGTACAGCTCTCTGACGGTTGCGGCGTCCGCGACGGGGTCGGGCTGGGCTGAGCGGAACAGGATTCCCGGGCGGATACGCTCACCGCGGGGGTCGGCGGAAGCCGGGTCGCGGAAGTTCAGCAGGGGCATAGGAGCCTTCCTGAGTCGGGAACTACACAAGCAGGACATCTAGATGTCTACATGTCCCTGGTGGGGTTCTGTCTCGAACTCAGTGGTCGCTCTGCTGAACCTTGGATGAACGGGCGGTCCCCGGGGCCCCTTCGTACGCGATCGCGCAGGTCGCCTGCCCCTTCGACTCGTAGGATCCAGGGGTGTCGAACCGCAGAAGAACCGCCCCGATCTATCTGCAGCTCGCCCGGAGGATCCAGGACCGGATCGACTCCGGCGACCTGCCGTCCGGCTCCCGGCTGCCCAGCGAGCCGGAACTGTGCGAGGAGTTCGACGTCAACCGGCTGACGATCCGCCAGGCCATCGCCGAACTCGAACGCGCCGCCTCCGTCGAGATCCGCAGGGGGGTGGGCACGTTCGTCCGCTCCCCCATCGCGCGCGTCTCGATCGCGGTCGACCCGCGAAGCCAGCGCTTCGACCTGGGCAGCCTCACCGCTGCCATCCCCCACGGGGCGACCGAGGCCGGTGACGTCGAGGACGGCGCCGAGCGGATCACCGCCGTCGTCCCCTCGCCCCGCACCCCGGCCGACACCGGGGCCGCGGGCCATCTGCGGTGCGATCCCGCCGAACTCTCACGCCTGGAGAGCATCATCTTCATCGGCCCCGAGCCGTGGGGCGTCAACAGCTACTGGCTGAAGTCCTCGCTCCTGCCCGAGGAACTGTCCGCCCCCCGGCGAGTGGACAACGTCGTCCGTGTCCTGTCCCGGAGCGCCGACATCGTCCTGGAGTACGACTGGCGGGCCTTCAGCGCCATCGGGGCCGACATCGGCGACGCCGACCTCCTCGGTGTCCCGGCGGGCGCCCCGCTCCTCGTCCGCGAAGGCGTGAGCTGCAGCCCCGACGGAGAGCCCGTGCTGTTCGTGCGACGCCGCATCAATGGCGAACGCGCCCGCTTCGTCCTCAACTTCCGCCCGGACGGCGACAGCTGACGGACAGAGCGGTCGGCGGTCGGTTCCTCAGGCGCGGACCGGCGCGCCCTCGGCGAGCTCCGGACCGAGCCGGAGGTCACCCCGGGAGGTGATCCGGAATTTGCGGTCGGCCTACCAGGCAGGGCCCGGACCTTGACGGGGCGCCGGATCCGCGAAAGCCTTCCTCGCCCACATCCGTGACATGCGGAAACGAGGAATCCGCACCTTCTCCTCGGTCGGATACGCCATGGACGCTTCCCATCCCGCCTGTTCTCCGTCAACGCCGCCTGGTTCGAACTCAGCCTCGCGGCCCTCGGCCTTCTGGCCTGGACCCGCGTCCGGCTGCCGCCCTCCGATCCGGCCAAAGGGAGGACCTGGCTGCCCAGGCCCGGCTGGCCCCGGGTCGACTGTGGCCCGGAGCGCCTAAGGGCTGTCCCGTAGTCCCTGGTGGATCAGCGTGTGGCGTCGGACGCGGTGCATCGCAAGGCGGAGGGACGCCCGAATACTGGATGTATTCGGGCGTTCCGACAACGCGGCGAGGTGCCGTGGCCGTCGTCGCACGCCCACCAGGGATTACGGGACAGCCCTTAGGCTGTCACCAGTACGAAAGGGCGGTGCCATGGATGCTGACTCCCAGACCAGGGACGCGGTCGAGGAGCATTGGCGGGCCTCGGAACGCGGGGACACCGAAGCCGAGCACGCCATCTATGCCACGGACGCGATCCTGGACTACCCGCAGTCAGGCGAGCGGTTCCGAGGCCGAGCGGCGATCTCGGCGCAACGCGGCGGGCACCCGGCCGACCGGCACTTCGCCGTCCAGCGGATCACCGGCCATGCGAATCTGTGGGTGAGCGAATGCGTCATCACCTACGACGGTGCGCCTTCGCACTCGGTGAGCATCATGGAATTCGCCGACCAGCACGTGGTGCACGAGACGCAGTACTTCTCCGACCCCTTCGACGCGCCGGCTCGGCGGGCCGCGCTCGCGGAGCCGATGCCGGGCCGGACCATCGCCGGAGCCTGATCCTTGGGCTTGCTCGGGTCAGCCGGGTGACGCTCCTCTCACATTGTTGAAGTTCCAGGAACTCCTCTTGCGAGGGCTTCCAACGCCTCCAGCAGATGAGCGCGCAGGCGAGGGGTGAGGAAGGCTTCATGGATGTCGTCGCGGATCTCCCAGCGGATCCGCAGGCGACGGAACCAGTGCAGGCGGGCGAACGTACGCTCCACGACCCAGTGTTGAGTTTCCTGATGGCCGGGTGCGTGACCTGCGGTCGGGGCATCCGTCGGGGCCCGGCTACGGCTCGTACCGGTCACCGGAGCGGTAGAGCGAAGCCCAGCTGCGGGTCACGCAGCGCGTCGGTGGGGCTTGAGAAGCTCGTGGGTGTGTGGCAACTGGTCGTTCTGCTACGAGGAATACGGCACCGTGGGCATGAGGGCGGGCACTCTTTCCACCCTTTCCCAGGGTACGGAGACCATCGGTGAGTTGCGGGGCGCAGACGGCACGAACCGCTTTGCGCACTGGCGACACGGGCATCGCACGGAACAAGTCGAACCCGGGGCCTCGTCGACCGAGCGGTGCCACATCAGGCAACGTTCGCCTCGGTCTCGCCGGTGGGACGCGGCACGTAGTCTCGCGGGGGGCACCTAGAACGCCGGAACCGTCGCCATGCACATGGCCATGGCATATCGGGCGGCACTCCACCTCGCTGCCATCCTCGTCCGGGCTCGTAGATGACCATGGCCGGAGCGACGGCGGCGCTGGACTTCCGAGCAGGAAAATCCGGTGGCCCCGGCATGAAGGCACGCATAGCATCCGCGCATGACCGAAGACACCGCGATGCGCGAGGGCATCGAGCACGACGCAGAGGTTGAAAGAGAACTTTCCTGGCGTGCCAAGTCCATCGGTCTCGCGGCAGTCGACATGGACGACGCCGAGCTCTTGCACAGTTGGCGATCCGACCCGGTCACCGCCTATGAAATCGGTGCCTGGCCGCGCTCCCTCACCGCGATGCGCGAGCGCATCGAGCGCGACAGTGCCGACGACGATCGCGACGACTTCCTCGTCCTGCTCCCTGACAGAACCCCTATCGGCCACACTGCGCTGAGCGGCCAGAACATCGTCAACGGCACAGCACAGGTCGAGCTGATGCTGGCCCCTCAGCATCGCGGACACGGCCACGGCACCGACGCCCTCGACGCTCTGGTGGACCTGGCGTTCGGCGAACTCCCCATGCATCGCCTCACGGCAGAGACCCACACCGACAACGCCCCCGCCCTCGCCGTCCTCGCCAGGTCAGGCTTCGTGCGCGAGGGCACCAGCCGCGCCGCATGTCTCCATCGCGGCCGCCGCCACGACCTCGCCGTGTTCTCACTGCTCCGCCCCGAATGGGAAACGCTGAACCGCCCTCGTGCCTGGGACGCCTGACCAGACGGAAAGCACCTGCCCAGTTCCCAGCCCAGTCCGGCGTGGCACCCCTCAGAACATCAAGGAGACAGGCTCTGGATCAGGAGTCGTCCGGCTCGGGATGCCAAGGTCGGCCCGAGAGCGGGCGGCCGTCCGTGGTCTCGGGCCTTTCGTCGCCCGCGGAGGCGGGCCATCGGCGGTCGCCCTCGTCGTGCCAGAGCGGCCGGTGGTCGACACGCAGGCCGAGGACCTCCGGTCGCGCGTAGTGGCCGCGCGAGTCGACCCAGACCTTGACGGTGTCGAGGTCGTCGAGGTTGATCGCGGCGGTGACGAGCCGCTCCTCGGGGCCGGTGTGGGGGCCTGCCAGATACTGGGTGAAGGGATGGATCACCGCCGACCAGCCGCCACCCGCGGTGATGTGCTCCTGCGGGCCGAGGGCGGACGCCATCCAGCGCAGACACGTCCGGTCGACCGGGTTGCCCGCGGAGACCACGAACACCTGGGCGGTGAGAGCGTGGGTCTTCATCATCGCGTCGATCTGTACGTCGGCGACGTTCTGGAAGCCGGCCATGGTGGACAGGCCGGGCCAGGCCGCCGCGTGGATCTCCTGGCCCTGGGCGATCAGGGCCTGCCGGGCCAGGTTCATGGTGTGCTCCCAGCAGGCCAGTCCGCCGATCCGGCCAAGCGCGCTGTCGAACACCCGGAGCGTGGCGCCGCCGCCCTGGGCCCACACGATCCGTTCGGCGTAAGTGGGCTGGAGCTTGCGGTGCACTCCGAGCAGGGCACCGTCGGGGTCGATGAAGACCTGGCTGTTGAAGCAGGTGCGGGTACCTACAAGGCGTTCGCTGACGCCGAGGACCGCCCCGGCGCCGGCCCGTCGGCAGGCCGACTGGACCCGGGCGATCTGAGGCCCCGGCACCTCGACGGACGCCCCGGCGTAGGCGGCGTTGACGGCCTGCTGGTCCAGCGGGGCGTACGCCTCGATCCAGTACGGGTAGCCGGGCACGAAGGCCTCCGGAAACACCAGCAGGTCGACGCCTTCCCGGCCGGCCTGTTCGATGAGGGCGACGGCCTTGTCGACCGTCGCCTCGGTGTCCATGAACACTGGCGCGGCATGGACCGCCGCGACCGTTCGTCTCCCGGCGGCGGAAGAAGACATGGGATCCTCCTCAAGAGCGGCGCGACTGGCGGGCCTGATGGTGCGGGCTCGTCGGCGAACGGCGGATGAACAGCCGTGTCCGGGCCCGTCGCCCGGACACACCGGCCCCAATGTGCTGTTCGGAGGCACACCGGCCACGCGGACGCGGCCGGAACGGGGCCGGTCGCGCGCAGTGTGCCACGGTTCGCCGCCGCCCGTACGGAACTTCGCCGCAATCCCCTCCGACGCGAGTCTGCCCTGGCAGCACAGTACGCGTTGGGCCTTCCGGCTCCCTTGCCGTACCGCCAGGCTGGGTCGGTCCTTGCTCCAGCGGGCGGGGGCAGCTCTGAGTCGTCGTCCTCGCACAGACGTGCACTGGCCTCGGCGCTTCGAGCCGTGCGCTTCCTCGTCAGGCTGGGCTCGACCGTGGTGCCCTCGTCCGCGACTCTGAGATGGGAGCCCGGGTCCTGCCGCAGTCTGATCATGCCGCCAGGCCGCGTCCGGCAGCCCCGGGCCCGGGTACGTGGCGGCCCTGGGGACACCCTCCGGAGCGACCAACGTTCGCAACCGTGGTTTTGGTGCCCTCGCCGGCCACGGCCAAGCGGCGGTCGCCCTTCGGGTGACCGAGGATCGCAACTCGATGCAGTCGAACGCGGAGGATTCCTCGCGCTCGTGTGGCGGTCGCCCCTTCGTTTCTGTTCCTGAGGCTCCAACGCGTGTTCTGTCAAGTCAGGATTGGAACAGCTGGGGAGAACGACGCAGTGTTGGACCCGGCCGCTGGCCGATTGAGGGTTGGGGTGGTGGGTTGATCGGTCCGCAAGTCTTGATCGCTGGCGAGCGTGCTGCTTGGCTTGCCGGTATGACTGAGCTCGGACCCATTGCCTGGCCGCCTGCCCCGATCAGGACCGAGCGGCTCGTGCTCCGTGAGCCCGAGGCCCAGGACCGTGCGGCGTTCATCGAGCTGCTCGCCTCGCCAGAGGTGCACACCTACCTCGGAGGCCCCCGGCCGCGTGACGAGCTTGAGCGCGAGTTGCCCGCGGTGCCCGAGCGGTGGACGGGGAGCTTCGTCGTTGATCTCGACGGGGTGATGATCGGCCAGATCCTGCTCAGGAGAGCGCCGGAGCACCATCGCCCGGCTGCGGCGGGGAAGGCGGATCTCGGCTACCTGTTCCTGCCGCGGGCATGGGGATTCGGGTACGCCGCCGAGTCGTGCGCGGCGGCACTCGACTGGTTCGACGGCGTCCTTCCCGGCGAGCCGGTGGTGCTCGCCACCCAGACCGCCAACGTCGGCTCGATGCGCCTCGCGGCAAAGCTGGGGTTCACCGAGGTGGAGCGGTTCCGGGCCTGGGACGCTGAGCAGTGGCTCGGCATGCGGTCCCCGGTCACGGCGTGCGATTGAGCACGCGAAAGGCCACGCCCTGGCCGAGGTGGCGGTCGTCCTCCAGGGCGACCGAGGATCGCAATGGGGCGTAGCGCAGCAGTACGACATCGCCGATCGGGTGGCGGTCGCCCTTCGGGGCGGCAAGCGTCCCGCGCCATTGCTGCTCCTCGTCGCCAGCGTCCAAGAGGAGACTGAGCGCCGGCCCCAGAGCGAAGATGGTTGTCCGCGCGAGAAGAACACGCACCCAGTCGGCATGGGCCACGGTCACAGCGGCGGGCTGACCCAGGTGCTCGGCACGCAGTACGGCCTGGATCTTGGTGGCCTCGTCGGCGATGTTACGCCGGCGGGCGCGTTTGAGGACCACACTGATCTGCGTGATCGTCAGCTGCAACAGCTTGTCGAAAACAGTGCGGTCACCGATGCGCCGCCGGTGGCAGCCCAGCGGGCGGCGTTGTGGGGCAGGCCGCGGCCTCGTCCCACGCAGCGAGCGGAACCTGGACGTCCGGCGCGTCGAGCAGCGCGTCCGCGTCCGTGTCCCACTTCTCCAGGATCCCGGTATACGGGTGGGCCGGGTGCCCGCACCGGCCGGTCCGGGGAAACCGCGCGTCCAGAGCCTCCGCCGCGGCGGCGAGCGCGTCCACCACCGCCCGCTCGACGGGGGCGCCGCGGCGCCCGAGGACGTACGGTGCCATGTTCACCAGACCGAAGGTGAGCAGGACCGCCTGCTCACCGCCCGGTTCAGCGATGAGCAGGCGGGCGCACTCCAGGACGACGGGGTCCGCGTCCTCGGGGGCGGTGTCCGGCCCGACTCCGGCCCATTTCTCGATCAGTTCAGTCATGATCAAGAAAACGCCGCCCGCGCCCCCCGCGGTTCCGGTGAGCGCCGAGCTCCCTGAGTACGGCAACGGTCCTTGTGGGGGTCTGTCAAACGAGCGGTGTAACTCAGGTTGTTGGAGTTACTGACGGGCTGCGGAAAGCCTGCCGTCGAAGGTGATGTCGAAGGCGTTGAGGGCGGTCTTCCAGCGCATGGTCCAGCGGGCCTGGCCCTTGCCGGTGGGGTCGAGCGACATGATCGCCATGTAGACGCACTTCAGGGCGGTCTGCTCGTTGGGGAAGTGGCCGCGGGCCTCGACCGCTCGGCGAATCCTGGCGTTGACGGACTCGATCGCGTTGGTGGTGCAGACGATGCGGCGGATCTCGGTGTCGAAGCGGAGGAACAGGGTGAACTCCTCCCACGCGTTCTCCCGGAGCCGGACGATCGCCGGGTACTTCTTGCCCCAGGTGTCGGCGAACTCGGCGAACCGCTCGAGGGCGGCCTCCTCGGTCGCCGCGGTACAGACGGGCTTGAGGACCTTCGCGATCCTGTCCCAGTCCTGGCGGGCGGCATAGCGGAAGGAGTTCCGCAGCAGGTGGACCACGCAGGTCTGGACGGTCGTGCGGGGCCAGACGGCCCCGACCGCGTCGGGCAGGCCCTTGAGCCCGTCGCAGACCAGCATGAGAACGTCGTTCACGCCGCGGTTCTTGATCTCGGTGAGGATACGCATCCAGTGCTTGGCGCCCTCGCCGCCGTCGCCGGCCCACAGCCCGAGGATGCCCCGCCGCCCCTCGGCCGTGACCCGCGAGGGCGACATATAGGGGCCGGTTGGCGACCGCCCCGTCGCGGACCTTCACGTGGATGGCGTCGATGAAGACCACCGGGTAGACCATCGAGGGGCCGGTTCTGCCATTCGGCCATGCCCTCAAGGACCTTGTCGGTGACCGTGGAGATCGTCTGGCGGGACACGTCGGCGCCGTGGACCTCGGCCAGATGGGCCTGGACCTCGCCGGTGGTCAGGCCCTTCGCCGCAAGCGAGATCACCATCTCGTCCACGCCGGACAGACGCTTCTGCCGCTTCTCGACGATCCTCGGCTCGAAGGAACCCCCGCGGTCGCGGGGCACGGCTGTCTTCACCGGGCCGACATCGGTCAGTACGGTCTTGGCGCGGGTGCCGTTGCGTGAGTTGCCGCCGTTCTTCCCGGCGGGATCGTGCTTGTCATAGCCGAGGTGGTCGGTGATCTCGCCCTCGAGGGCCGATTCCAAAAGCCCGCTCGGTCAACTGCTGAAGCAGCCCGCCCTCCCCGGTCAGCTGCAAGCCCTCGGCCTGAGCCCGCCCACCAGCTCGTCAATCAGCCGGTCGTCCACAGATTTCGACGGCACCGCCTCAGACGGCTCGACAGTCTCGACCTCAGGCACGTTATTGCTGGTCATCGATGCATCTTCCATGATCGGGAGTTACACCGAACGTTTTACAGTCCCACGACACCACCTAACAAAGCCCTACTAGGGCCGTTCAGGTCTCTGGCCAGCGGGGGTGTGTGGGTTCGAGGCCGAGGAGGTCGAATAGGTGGAGCTGGATACCCCGGGTGATGGCGATGACGGGTGGGTCGGTGGCCCTGCCGACTCGTAGCCGGAGGTCGGAGAGGCGGTAGAGGATCATCCGGCCGGTGGGCCGCACTTTCTGGTTGCCGGGGTAAAGGCCCCGCATCTTCTGGTCGGCCCCGAGCGCCCGGCGGACCTGGCGTTCGATCAGGCAGAACAGCAGCGGGGCCAGGCAGATCACCGCCATACGGGAGTTAACCATCACGCCGCCTCCACATATACCGAGGTCCAGTGCAATGTCACATTACAAATGCATCCTGAGTGCATCAGTGATGCCTATGAACGACGCCTCTGAACAGGGAGAACTACCCTCATGTCTCGTATCGCTCTGCTCGCCACCGCGGCCGTGGGCCTGGCCTTATTCGGCGCGGCCCCGGCCACCGCCGCACACGCCCCCACCACCACTGCCGCCACCGTGACGTGCGGTCCGTCCGCCCTCCGGGTGGGCTTGTCGACCAAGGTGTGCGCCGAAGTCACCGGCAACAGCGTGCAGCTGTACGGCCAGATAAACCTGGCGGGCCCGCCCAGCCCGGGCTCCACGCTCCCGGTCAAGGACCTGACCATGACCCTCACCGGCAACGCCGTCGGCGGCACCTCCCTCGGCCACGTGGTGCAGCCGGTTCGTTTCCAAGCCGCGACCACCCAGGTCCGTGGCGTCGGCGGCACCGTTCCCTGCGGCTCGACCGTCCACGCCGAGTTCACCTCATCCGCCCTCGGCCATCCCTCCAGCCCGGTGACCCTGAACGTTCCGGTCACCTGCTGACGAATATCCGACACAATGAGCAGGCTCCGCGGCCGGAACCGGACGCGGAGCCTTCCTACGGCAGCGAGGGCGGTTACTTCGGGCAGCCCTTGAATTCCCCGTTCTCCCACGCTGTGCGGCAGATGGCCCGCCAAGGGGCGGCCCGAAGATGAGGTGACCCCGGCAAGGGGTTTCTCCCTGGCGGGCGGGTGGTCGACGGGCGTGGTCAAGGGGGCCCACGGCGCCAACTGCTTCCCTACGACACTCTCCGCAACGCCCGACCCGAGGAACCGCCGGCCTCTCACGCGGGCGCAGTGTCGACCCCGTGCTCCTGGTCGTGCTCGTCGCCGGTCCGGTGCCCAGCGGGCAGCGCCCTGATTCAGGGCCGGGTCAGGCCGTGGTCCCGGCCCGGCTCATGGTCGGGTCTGTGGTCGGACCGCCCCGGTCGCGACGCTGTGGATGGAGGCCGGCCCCGACCGGCTCAACCATCACCCGCCCCGGCCGCCGGGACGCTGGGAGCCCCCGATACTTGGCGGGTCGCCGTCTTCCGGAGGCAGACACCGTACGGGGGAATCGCTGGACCGTCTTCGACGGCGGTATGGCGTCGTTCTTCCTGGCAGTCCTGACCGGCGAGACCGACCCCGTTCAGCGAGTGGATCGAGGCGGCCGCCCAGCACGTGTTCACGAAGTGGCAGGAGGCCTAGGCACCGCCCACGCCCAGGCGCGCGCAGCACGACCATGCCCTCACACCAGGCGAAGGAGCCGTGCCGCCCGGAGGCTGGCGGCACGGCCGGTACTGGATCGCTCGCTTCAATGCCCGCAGCCGGACAGGGGGGGTGTCGAGGTACTTCCACGTCTGGGGTCCGATCTGCCCGTCGGGCTTGAGACCGCTGCAGCTCTGAACGGCACGTACGGCGACGTCGGCACTTTCTCCGAACTTGCCGTCGACGGTGTGGGGTCTGGGGCTGCTGTCGGCGGCACCGGGTCCGGTACGTCCGGTGCGGGAGCTGCTGGTGCGGGGGCTGTCGGCGGCACCGGGCCCTCGGGTCCTGCCGCGATTCCTGGCGTCGGCGGCGCGACGGCCGGTGGCTGCCGCCCGGGGGGCCGGGGCCGGGCGGGCGGCCGCCCGCCGTTCCGGGGCGGTGGGCTGCCGGAAGGACGGGCGGGTGGTGGTGCGGGCGGTCGCCGTGGGGCTCCTGGAAGGTGCGGTGGCGGGCCGGGGCGCGGTGTCAGGCGCGGGGGTCGACCAGGATCTTGACGGCTGTCTCGTTGTGGTGGATCAGGGTGTCGAAGCCCTGGGTGACGAGGTCGTCCAGGCCGATGGTCCCGGTGATGAACGGGGCCAGGTCCACGCGGCCCTCCCGTACGAGTTCGATGGTCTGCGGGTGGGAGTTGACGTACGCGATGGTGCCGCGCAGGTCGATCTCCTTGAGGACGAGTTTCTGCATGTCGATCGAGGCGGGCTTGCCCCAGATCGAGATGACGGTGATGACGCCGCCGGGCCGGACGGCGTCCATCAGGGTGTCGAGGACCGCGTTGACGGAGGTGGCCTCGTAGGCGACGTCCGCTCCCCTGCCGCCGGTGAGGCGGTGTACCTCTTCGGTGACGTCGGTGGTGGCGGGGTCGATGACGTGGTCGGCGACCCCGGTGTCCAGGGCCTTCTGCCGGCGCAGCGAGCTGAGTTCGGTGACCGCGACCTGGATGCCCATGGCCTTGAGCACCGCGCAGGTGAGCAGGCCGATGGGGCCGGCGCCGCCGACGAGGGCGAAGTCGCCGGCCTTCGCGCCCGAGCGCTGGAAGGCGTGGTATCCGACCGAGAGCGGTTCGATGAGTGCCGCCTGGTCAAGGGGGACGTCGCCGACCGGGTGGACCCAGCGGCGTTCGACGACGATCTTCTCCGCGAGTCCGCCGCCCCGGCCGCCGAGTCCGATGAAGTTCATGTCGGGCGAGAGGTGGTAGGTCGGGTTGTTCTCGCTGGTGTCGACGTCCGGGCGCAGGATGTAGGGCTCGACGACGACGCGGTCGCCCGGTTTCAGGTCGTCGACGCCTTCGCCGACCGCGTAAACGGTGCCGGACATCTCGTGGCCGAGTGTGACGGGTGCGGACTCGCCGGAGACCGGGTGCGGGTGGCCGGCCGACGGGACGAAGATGGGTCCGTCGAGGTACTCGTGCAGGTCGGTGCCGCAGATCCCGCAGTACGCGACGTCGATGCCCACGGTGCCCGGCCGTACGGCGGGCTCCGGGACGTCCTCGATGCGGATGTCACCTCGGTCGTAATAGCGTGCGGCCTTCACCTGGGATCGCTCCTTCGGCTGTGTGCTGCTCACACCCCCCGGGGCGTCCTCCCGCCGTGGAACGGGGTCCGCGCCTCGCGCGTCTCGTGTACGCCCTCGGCCAACGTTACGGTCCGGTCCGTCCGGGCGCGCGTCGTGGCGCGCCACCGTGCCCGCCGGGCTGCCCGTACGGGGCACGGGCGCGATCGGCGCCGAAGACGGTGCGACCCCGGCGTCCGACCGACGTTGTCGCGCTGGTCGGGCGGCCACCGGATGGCTGGCGCCGTGGAGGGCACGACATTCACTCGGGAGCGCCGGTTCTTCCCCCGCACCCGGATCCGCCGCGACCTCACCACCTCGCTCTACCGGATCCCGACCGCCGACAAGGTCCGGTGGGCGCCAGGCGTACGGAACTGCGCCTGAAGACGTCCTGGAGACCTTGGGTGAGCGGATCGGCAACAGGCAACAAGGCGGAGTCCGTGACCATCGGCTCGGACAGGACCGAGGCTCGGCACATGCAGCGCTGCGGGGCTGATGGGTTGCAGGCGGTCGATGGACGACGACACTCCCCTCGTAGCCGAACGCCGTCGAGGCCACTCCCCTTGTGACCTGCGTGCGAAGAAGAACGAGGCCGGGCTGTGCGTCACCCGGCCTACGCCTCCCAGGCCAACCCGATCGAGGCGCACTCCGGTCCGCTGCCGGGGGCCGGGTTCCTCCTACTCACCTCGGCGTTTCAGCGCGGCTCGGCCGCAGTGGCGACGGCAGATATGGTGCTGGGTGAAACCGGTCGGCCCGGCGCTGGCAGCCCTCGCCCGGCCACGCGAAGGCCCTCTGTGGCCGACGGTCGCGTGGTTCATAGCGGCGGTGGCGGGAGCACTGGCGCTGACGCGATTCGGTGAGGCGCCGACCGAGGATACGGGAGCTCAGCCGCTCCAACGCCAGTACAGTTCGGGCCGGGGCTGTGTGCCGCAGCCGGAGAGCTTCAGCTCGGGGTTCTGCCGGTCGCGGTCGTCCCAGCGGGTGGGGAGTTCGTGGTCGTCCTGGAAGAGGCAGCGATGGTCAATGTCCATGATCCGCCAGGCGCTACGTTTCCAGGTCGTGCTCTGCCACGGCTCACGGATCCACCGCTGGCTCCCGCGGCCTCCCTCGCACCGCTCAAGTCCGACAGCCGTTGAGTTCGCAGTCAGACAGGAGTCGCGGTCGAGCCGGGGCCTGATCGTCCCGTCCTTCCTCATGTCCCACTTCTGCGCGGCTGATCCGTCACAGCCGCGGATGTCGGCTGTACCTGAGATCGCCGGCCCGGTGGCGGCGTGGAGGCACTGTGACGGTTCCCTTCCGGTGAAGTACGTCGTCCGGCCGACGTCCCCGAGGATCTCCCCGGCGCGTGGGGGCCGGTGGTTCTGCTGGTACTGCCGGTGGATCCACAGGCTCCAGTCCTTCTGGAGCGGGCCTTTGTAGGCGGTGGCGTTCGCGCACGTCCCGGTGGCCCGGCACTTCCGGTTGGCGAGGTACCAGCGCGCCACCTCGTCCTTCTCGGCCGAGGCTCCGGGGTTGAGATTCGGTGTCAGCGGCGACATGGTGTAGCCGAGGTAGGCCGACACGGGAACCCCGAGCGCGTAGCCCACCCTGCGGAAGTACCGGGCGCCGACTCCGTGGTCGGCGTGGTCGACACCGCCGCCGAGCCCGAAGGCGAACGAGGCATTGTCATGATCCATCGTCAGGATGCGCCTTGCCCGGCTCAGCCGGACCAGCGCGGAGACCACCGCGAGCAGCCGGTCCTCCGTGTAGCTCGCGGTGCTCTGGAACGGCTGAATGCTCTTCTTGTCCTGGTCGAACAGCCTGAACAGACTGTTCGCCTCCTGGCCGCGCGGCAGTCCGTCGTGGAGGTCCAGGAACGTCAGCCGCACATCGGTGTTTCTGGCGGCGTCCGCTAGCCGGTAGGACCTGACCCGGACGCCGTCCGCCCGCACATCCGACCGTTCCCAGCGGTTGGCCGCCTCCGCCATCTCCGCGTAGGCCGCCCTCACCCCGTACTCCCTGCGGTCCACGTACTCGAGTGCCTTGACCCGGTTCTTCTTGCCGCCGTCACCGGCGGTCAGATACACCGTGTCTACCGGGCACCCGGCGCGGATGGTCTGTCTGATCTCCGGATTCAGAAAGAACAGGTCGTCATCAGGATGCGCCACGCCGACCAGGGTGCGACGGCACTGCACCGGGTCTTTCGCGTGCGCGGCCGGACGGGACGACCCGGCCGTCGTGCCCGTGCCAGGAAACGAATCGGGCATGGCCGAGCAGGCGGACCCCAGCAGGGCACAGACGATCAGCGCCGCCGCAGTCTCCGGTGTGCGGGAGGGCCGGCCCGGGTGACGCCTTCTCCAGCCCACCGAGGGCTCCTTTCGCCGCTGCCGATCCCCCGACGGAGGATCCTCCAACGGACGGAGCCGAAGCAACCGACACACCGACGAGCAGCCCGGAGACAAAGGAGGTGCTGCTCAGAAGCCGAACGACGCGACGCGTTCCCGCAATGGCTGCCCACCTGCAATCACCACCGCGGACACACCGCACTCGCAGGCAAACCACTCGCCGGCCGCGTCCCCACCTCACAGGGCAATACACCTGGCCCTCGCCGGCAGCCAGGCTCCCCCGGATGCGAACGGCGTTCTCCGACGGGGCGGTACTGATGGTGTCAGCGTGGTGCGGACGCGTACACCTCTCTCACATCGTCCACGAGCTCTGGCCTGTTCCGGCCGCACGGGCCCGCCGCGAAGGCGCGGAGCAGATTCTCCGTGCTGCGGGTGACGAATGCTCCCGTACGGGCGTCCATGCCGTGGTTGCGTCCGTTCTCGCGGGTTCCCGCCATCAGGGCCTCGACCCACCGCATCGTCCCGGAGGCGAAGACGCCCGCCCCGCTCGGCACGGTGTAGTAGGCGGAGTCGGCGTAACTGGGCCTGCCGTTACAGACGAGGGGGGAATGGGCGATGATCTCGATCGGTGCCGGGGTGGGCATGCCGGGGGTGACCCGGTCGTACTCCACCCCGACCAGATGGTCGAAGGAGGCTCCTCGCTTCACTCCTGTCCCCTCGAAGAGCCAGTGGTCGCTCCGGCGGACGACGTACGGGGCGTCCACGGGATAGCCCTCGTAGAGGACGCCGGTCAGAGAGGACTCGGGGGAGGCGCCGGGTGGCTGGCGAAAGTCGTTGGTCGGCATGTCCGGGTGGTCTGCGAGGTAGGGGTCGTTCCGGTAGTCGGTCTTGTAGCAGACGACGGTGCGGTCAGCGCCGGTGTCGTCCGGCTCCAGTCTGACTCTGCGGAAGCAGGTGTTGGCCCCGAGGAAGGCCACGTTCGTACCTGTGTCGCGCGCCCGGGTGACGCGCGCCCGTTGCTGCGGCGTCCAGTACTCGTCATGTCCCAGCGAGACGGCTCCGGCCGCGTTGTGGAGAATGCCAGGGTCGCGATGGATGTCCAGGCCAGTGGTGTAGGCGAGCGGGATACCCAGCTTCTCCGCCAGGACCACCACCGCCCGTTCGTAAGCCATGAACTTCTCGGCGCCGATGCCGTCGTAGGGCCGGTCGAAGCTGACGGCAAGCGAACGCGTGCCGTACGCACCGTTCTCGCCCTGGTAAAGGCTGTAGCCGCCCCACAGGTTGTACGCCTGCCATGTTGCCGGGGCGTGCATCAACACGATTCTGCCAGCGGCGCTCGCCGAGCGGACGATCAGCGGCACGTAGTGCTGGTGGGCGTCTTCCGAGTCCAGCCGGAGCAAATACGCTCCCTCCGGCCAGCCGCCCGTATGGACGGGGAGTGTGCGGTGCCAATCCGCCCGTACGGTACGGGTTGCCCGGACCAGCCGGGGACGGGCCTGGGCCGACCCTGTCACACGGTGCGAACGCCAGACCAACCGCGCCTGCGCCCCGTCGTACCAGCCGACGCGGTAGGCCGAGACCCGGAACGCCGGGGCGGTGGTGGAGACGTACAGGCCGAACTCCTCGCCCGGCAACACGCTCACCTTGTCGGCATAGCCCTCGATGGCCCCGGGCGGACCCATCGAACGGACCCGCCAGTCGGCGTCCCCCGCCCGGGAGCTCTCCCTGCTCTCGGCGCGGCGGCCGGCGCCGGGCGGGGTGGGCGCGCCTGTCCCGGAGGAGTGGCAACCGGTCACTGCCACGCCGCCCGCCATCGCCCCGCTCGCTGCCGCAGCAAGGAAGCGCCTGCGGTCCAGCCGGCCAGAAATTCCGGCGTCCTGCCTTTCCCCGTGCTTCATGGCGTCCGCCGAACCCGTTCCTCAACACTGTCACCAGCCATCGTCCCCCGCCACGGGCTCGAAGACGACGAGGCCGCGCCGAACGGGGACGCGCCGCGTCGTGTCGTGGTATCGCAAATCTCCCGATCTCAGGTGCTCGGCGCGCTCGCAGTTGCTTTTCACGGGCGTGGAACTGCCGCACCGGCTCCAGGCTACAACTCGGCACCACATGGCTCGGCGAACTCCTCGGAGTCCTGGCCCGGCAACAGCCCGGTGGCAAAGGGTCACTCCGCGGGAACATGGACGATCAGTTGGCTCGGTATCTAGATCTTGGCTTGGGTCCGGTTCCACTTCGTTCCGCCGATCTGGCGCGAATTCTGCTGAGCCCGGCGCCGCAAGCGCCGATAGTCCGCCACCCTGCTCGTCGACCGCCTCACTTTCAACCGCAGAAGCATTGAGGCCGACACTGACTCCTGCCGCCTCACCAGCATCCGAGCTGAAGCCAAGGCACCCGCTAGGACCACTTCCGCGTGGACGCCGACGACGTCGAACAGCACGCCCTGTCCCAAGTGTGCGCGCCGCCCGGCTCGCCCTGCCGATCGCGCCGCGTGGGTGCGGTCGTCTCCGCCTGCCACACCCACGCTTCCACGTACGGCCTGCCTTCGAGGAAGCGCTGCGTACGGCGCGGGAGATCAAAGCTCCCGCCCCACGCTGCCGGGTCATCTTCACCATGTACGAGAGGAAGCGGCTCGGCCGCGAACGCCGCCGAACTCGCCAACCACGGCATGCCTCGCCTCCCCGGGTTGGCGTGGCTGCGGCCCGTCCGTTCGGCCGGGCCCTGAGTCTTCCGCTTCTCGGGAGGCCCTGCTCACAACAGGACAGTAGGACCGTTCAGGGCAAACACATCTGAACTTTCCCAGAAGATGGCTAAGCACACCACGATTCAGCACAACATGAGCACGCGTGCCGTTGATGGAGCCGAGTCTGCATAACTCTCCGTTCGAAGAACACTGCACTGCACAGGGAGGAACTCACCGCCAACCTGTCAGGCCGCGCCGCCAAGGTCCCTTTCGGCCGGCGGCAAGATGGATTCTGCACCCATTCGGTGCCATCTCGTGTCGTGATCCGGCCGGAAGCGTCGCCAAGAACAACAGGGTCTACAGAATCGTTTGACGGACGCCAGGTCGAGACATTTTCGGTAGACACGGACTCATGCTTGTCCTGACCACACCTGCCAGGGATGCGAATGACGGAGTGCCAGGTTTCGATCGTAGTTCCTTGTTTCAATGAGGATGAGGTGATCGGGCGATTTCACCGAACGCTGATTGTCGTTCTTGGAACGACTCGACACAGCTTCGAAGTCTGTTATGTCGACGACGGCAGCCGGGACGCGACCAGGGAGCAGCTGCGCGCTCTCGCTGCCGCAGATCCGCGCGTCCGCTACACCTCCTTCAGCCGGAATTTCGGCAAGGAGGCCGCGATGCTTGCCGGATTGCGTATGTCCCGGGGTAACGACGTGATTCTCATGGATGCCGACCTTCAGCACCCGCCCTCACTCGTTCCCCGGATACTGGAGCTGAGACAGCGGGGATACGACCAGGTCGTCGCGCGACGGGACCGTTCGGGGGACGGCCTGGTGCGCAGCCTCGTCAGCACGGCGTACTACCGCGTGGTGGGGCACTGGATGGATGTCGACATCACCGACGGCGAGGGAGACTTCCGGCTGCTGTCCCGTCCTGCCGTCGACGCGGTGCTCGCCCTGCCCGAAGCCAACCGGTTCTCCAAGGGAATCTTCTCCTGGATCGGCTTCGACACCGTCAGCTTCACCTACCACAACGTCAGCCGCGCCGCCGGTACGTCGAAATGGAGCGGGAGACGTCTGCTCAACTACGGCATCGACGGAATGATCTCCTTCAACAGCCGACCATTGCGCCTGGCCGTCTACATCGGTCTCACGCTCTTCTCGGCGGCGTTGGTGTACGCACTGTGGATCATCGTCGGCGTCGCCCTGCATGGTGTGCGCGTCCCAGGATTCGCCACCCTGCTGACCGCTGTCGTCGCACTGGGCGGTGTCCAGCTGGCCACGCTCGGCATTATCGGTGAATACGTTGGACGTATCTATCGCGAAACGAAACACCGGCCGCTCTACGTGGTGCGCGAGACGGAGCTACGTGCCCGACATGGGCACCACACCATTACAGACCCTCAACCGCCCGAAATCCCGTCAGCAACCGCCATGGCATCCTCCACGATCGGTTCGACCAAGGCGCGTACCGTGCGCCAATTCTTCGTCTTCGCATCGATCGGAATTGTCAACACGGCGGTCTATCTGGCGGTGTACGCCTCCCTGAACCGATGGATCCCCTACCTGATCGCGCATGTCATCGGCTTCGCAGTCAGTATCGTGGGGTCGTTCTTCCTCAATACGTACATCACCTGTCGTACGAAGCCGACATGGCACGGATTCTTCCGGTATCCCCTCTCGAGCCTCGTCAACCTCGCACTCACCGGCGTTCTTCTCTTTGCCGGTGTACATACCCTGGATATGGGCAAGAACGTCGCCGCCGTAGCGGCGGGGCTCCTTGCGACCCCGCTCTCATTTCTGCTCGCCCGATGGGCAATCAACTCCGGCACTGACCTCGCCGAGCAACGGGCCCGCTGACCGGGAACCCACGCCGCCCGGATCCGAACGACGCCTCCATGAAGGGCACCAGGACGCATGACGGCAGACGAATCGAAGGCCCCTGCCCTTTCCCACCCGGAACGCAGGTCCAGTACAGGGATCAACAAAAGAATCGCGTCACGGGGGACGACCGTCTGGACCACCGTTCTCGTCCTGCTGCCGCTCGGCCTCCTGAGCGCGGCGGTCTGGATCGGCCGCCTGGTCCGCCCGGGAGCGGACGACTGGTGCTTCCTCCCCGTCGTCCGGGACGACGGTGCATCCGGTCTCATCGGCAAGTTCTACTTCCAAGACAATGGACGTCTCGCCAACGCGCTGCTCGTCGTCGCCTACGCCGCGTTCGGGGTCCCGGGCCATAAATGGTTCGCACTGGTCACCGGCATTCTCATCCTGGGCATTCTCTGGGCAGTGACCGCCTCAGCGCTCCGCAGCGCCGGGATGCACACGGCCCGCGCGATCCCGCCGCTGGTAGCGGCGATGATGACAGTCGTCTTCCTTTTCGCCACGCAGAACACCTACAAGACGTTCTACTGGCCGGCTTCCTCCGTCTCCCACACTCTCGCGCCAGTTCTGGCCGCCGGCTCCGTCATCCCGCTGCTGCTCGCACGCACCCGGAAGGGCCGCGCCCTCGCCCTCGGGACCGCGCTCATGGCCGGAGTCTTCATCGGCACACTGTCGGAGGAGACGGCGGTCGTGTTGTTCGTCGTTCTCACCCTCGCACTGCTGACAAGTTTCTGGGTCTTGCCGGGCCCCGGCCGGACGCTTGCCCGCTGGTGGTGCGCGCTCGCCTTCATCGGTACCGCGATCGGCACTGTCACCCTCTACACGTCGCCCGGCGCACGCACCCGGCGCGAGCGGTTCGGCGCCGACACCACGTCAATGCTCAGCCCGGACGCGCTCATGGCATCTCTGCGCGCGTTCGCGGACATCCTGGGAACGATCCTCTCGACGTGGCAGTACGCCGGGGCCGTCGCCGCCGGCCTCCTACTGGGACTGCTGGCGCGCGAAGACGGCCCACGGACGCATGGGCTTCTATGGCGGCGGCCTCTCATTCCGGTCGTCGTCGGGGCAATCGCGTTCCTGATTTCCGGATATCTCTGCACTGTCGTCGCCCGCCCGGCATTCGGAACGAACCTGACCAGCGCCTCCCGCACCTGGAACGACTATCTGCTGCTCTACGTCATGCTCCTGGTCACCGTCGGTGCCATGCTGGGCCGCGTCCTGCGCGCACGGCAATGGCTGCTCGCCCCCACGACGGTGGCCGCGGCAGTTGTCTACGTCCTGGCCTGCACCGGACTTGCCATCCCTCTGGCCCACCTGGAGGGGGAGATGGAGGTACGGGCACAGCGCTGGGACCGCCAGGACCAGTGGCTGCGCACCCACGCTGCACACGGCGACCAGGTGCTGCCCTACACACCGGTCTCGGTCAGCGGGCTGGGCGAACCATTCGGCCACCACGGTCAGAAGCCGTGGCCGGCCAAGTGCGTCGCCCAGTGGTACTACCTCAAGCGCATCACCTACTCACCCCGGTTTCCCTGACGGACCCGGGGCGCTGTCACGTTGTTGGATGGGTGTGTCTGAAGTGCTCCGGGTCTGGTGAAGGCTCGATTTCCTGAGAGGATCGAGTCATGGCCCGTCCATCCCCCTATCCTGCCGAGCTTCGTGAGCGTGCGGTGCGCATGGTCGCGGAGGTCCGCCCCAACTACCCGACCGAGTGGGCCGCGATGAAGGCGGTCGCTGCGATGCTGGGCATCGGTGCCGCTGAGACGGTGCGGACGTGGGTTCGCAAGGCCGAGGTCGACGCGGCCGGCGTCCCGGGGTGACTTCGGAGGAGGCCGCGGAGATCAAGCGGCTGCGAGCCGAGAACGCCGAGCTACGCCGGGCCAACGAGATCCTCAAGGCGGCCTCGGCTTTCTTCACGGCCGAGCTCGACCGGCCCTCGAAGCGCTCGTAGCGTTCATCGACGCCCACCGGCAGGGGCGGATTCAATCGATCGTCGCAACACCGGCTTGTTGGAGTGATCGTAGTTGCTCATCGAGTGTCTCCGCCGGTGTCTTCCAACCGAGTGTCTTGCGGGGCCGGTTGTTGACCGCTTCGGCGACGGCCTGGATCTCCTCGCGGCTCCACCTCGACAGATCGGTGCCCTTGGGGAAGTACTGGCGCAACAGCCCGTTCGTGTTCTCGTTGGTGCCGCGCTGCCAGGGGCTGTGGGGGTCGGCGAAGTAGACGGGGATGCCGGTTTCGGCCTTGAACGCCGCGTGTGCGGACAGTTCCTTGCCGCGGCCCCAGGTTAGTGATCGGCGGAGTCGATGTACGCCGACACCGGTCGGACCACTAGTCGACGAGGTCCACCCAGGCGCTCACGACGTACCCCGCGCCCCACGGGTTGGAAGCGACCGAAGTCTGGCCGACCGGGGCCCAGTTACCGAGGATGATGCGCTGCGGAAGTCTGGGGTCGAGCGGGTTGAGCACCGCGTGAATCCGGTGCTGACCGGTACCGCTGATGCAGAGGCTGGAGAGGCTGCTCTCGGACGAGATGGTGCAGTTGCCGGGCGCTGCCTGGGCGGCGGGTGCCGTGGCCAGCATCATGCCCGCCGTGGCCGCCGCGACGGCCACGGCACCGGCGACACCGCGCTTCTTGGACAGGGACTTCGTGAACATGGAGACTCCTTCGTCCGATGGTGATGCGTGATGGGAAGAGACGCATGTGCGGTGGAGCGTGGAGCGGAACGATCCGGCTTCGACGGGCGGATCCCATGGGGTCCCACGGACACCGCGGATGCCAAAGCGCGACAATGGATGAGAAAGCGAGTGATTACCTGCTTGATCGGAGCCAAATCTTGCCCAGGTACACGGTTCCTGGCAAGAGCTTGGCCAGATTTGGTACAGACCAATTGTCGGCATCGGGTGTTCGGGACGTAAGCAGACTCTCCGGTCGACGAGCCAACGCCCCACGTCACCGGGCATGTTGGCGACTGGAACGGGGCCAGGAGGTGTCGGCGGACGCCCAGGAGCCGCCCTTGGGCCCGTCAGGGCGGCCACGGGGTCGAGGTCGGGGCGCCGTAGGCAGTGTCCTCAAATGATCTTTGGTGGTGGATCATGGAGTCGTGATACACCGCCGTGAACTTCCGGTTGCCGAGTGGGAGTTCGTCCAGCAGTTGTTGCCCGTGTCGATGTGGGGGCGGGAGCGGCTGGACGACCGCAGAGGCCTCGACGGGATCGTGTGGAAGTTCCGTGCCGGGACTGCCTGGCGGGATGTTCCCGACCTGTACGGGCCGTGGGCCACGCTTCACACCCCTTTCCGCCGCCGGGTTCTGGACGGCACGTTCGATCGGGTGCTCCGGGCCGCCCATGCAAGGCGGACGCGGACGGCGACATCGACTCGCTGATGTCGGTCGACTCCACGATCGTCCGTGCCCACCAGCACGCCGCCGGGCCTGAAGAAAGGGGGCTCCGCGACCCAGCGCTCGGCCGCTCCGGAGGCGGTCTGACCAGCAAGATTCATCTCGCTTGTGACGCTCTGGGGCGCCCGCTCGCCGTCACTTTCACCCAAACGCGTAGGCGATGTAGAGCTGAGTGGTGAAATCGTCCAGTTGCTTGTGTAGCCGGTGCATCGTGGTCAGCAAGAGAGCCACACTGTCGGCATCGCCCGCGTCGGTGACGTTCAACATCAGTGAATCATCACCCAGGCACAACAGCGCTGGCACGTAGGTTTCGCCCACCAGGCCGCCCCGTCTTTCACGCCGTCCAGCTCCCACCTAACGGTCCGTAACCCTTCTGACGACACCTCTAGGTGTTCTGTCCGGGGAGGTTGTGGACAGGCGAGTGAGATCTCGGCTGAGGGATCTTGAACGGATGAGGGCCTTCCGGGTTCGGTGTGGATTGCGACGTCTGCACCGACCGAAAGGCCTCGTGCCCCACCGTAATGCACCCCTGATTGAGACCGGCCGTTTGCGTCTGGCCCGCGGCGTGGTCGAGGACGGCTGGCCCTGCGCCGGGCCGCCGAACGCTTCCAGGTCTCGCCGACCACGGCCCGACGCTGGGCGGACCGATACCGTCTCCTCGGCGAGGCCGGCATGACCGACCGTTCGAGTCGCCCGCACCACAGCCCGCGCCAGCCCCCACCCGCACCGAACGACGGATCATCAAGGTCCGCGTTCTGCGGCGGTGGGGTCCGGCCCGCATCGCCCACCCGCTGCGACTGGTGCCCTCCACCGTCCACCGCGTTCTGACCCGCTACCGGCTTGCCCGCCTCACGCATCTGCACCGGTCCACGGGCCGGGTCATCCGCCGCTACGAACGAGACAGCCCCGGCGAACCGGTGCATGTCGACATCAGGAAACTCCGCAACATCCCCGACGGCGACGGCCACAAAGCCCCCGGCCGACCAGCAGGCCGCAAGAACGTCGGCTACAGCCACCTCCACACCGCCGTCGACGACCACTCCCGCCTCGCCTACAGCGAGATCCTCACCAACGAGAAGAAGGAGACCGCCACCGCGTTCTTGACCAGGGCCCAGGCGTTCTTCACCTCCTGCGGGATCACCGTCGAACGCATACTGACCGACGACGGCTCCCGCTACCGCTCACGCGACTGGCGCGACCTCCTGGCAGCAGCAGGGATCACCCACAAGCGCACCCGGCCCTACCGGCCACAGACCAACGGCACGGTCGAACGCCTCAACCGCACTCTGCTCGACGAGCGGGCCTACGCCCGCCCCCACCGTTCAGAGGCCGAACGACGAGAAGCGTTCCCCAGTGGCTGCATACCTACAATCACCACCGCGGACACACCGCGCTCGCAGGCAAACCACCCGCCAGCCACGTCCCCAACCTCACAGAGCAATACAGCTAGGCCACCAGTCGTCCTGCGCCGGTTCGGGTTCGTAGGCATACCACAAGCCCGCACGGCCGAGGAGAAGTTGGAGATGGCCTGGGGTGGGTGAGATGGAAGGCGTCCTGGAAAGTCTCACGTCCGAGGACGTGCCTGGCGGGGTCCTGAGCGGGTGCCCGGTGGCCGCAGGCCCGGTCCGGGAACGGGCGATGCGCGGCGTCATCGGGTGATGAGGACTGCGACGACGGCAGCGACCGCGCCCGCGACGCAAGCAACCAGGAAGCCCGCGCCGCCCATGGCGACCGTCAGCGGCGTAGCGAGGGACGGGTCGCATCCCTACGAGTCGAATTCGGGCGTGCACGGCCACGAGGTCGAGGTGTTCGTACTCCAGGTACCCGAGATGGCCATGCCGCTGCCGGACCGGCGACAGACCCGGCTGCTCTCCCGCCGTCTCTCCGGCACCACTGGCCTCGGACCGGTTCTGTCGGCTTCCTACCCTCGCCGACCGGCCACGGCCCCACCTGCGACTCCCATGCCCTGGGCGATCCCGGGCAGACGGCCGTGGAACTCGTCCCCGCATGCCTGACGCAGGAGGCCGGCGCACGATCGTGCGTCTCATCGGCGGCCACTATCGGCGCCCGGGGGGGACACCGCTCCTGTAGGCGCCGGTGCGGACCCGCGAGCGCCATGCGTGGCGTCTCCTCTCGGTGACGCCACGCACAGCGCTCGCGGGTTGGCGGCTTCGTGTCGCGACAGGGCCGTCGGGTCAGCCGATCAGGGTGTCCTTCAGCCAGGGGGCGATCACAGCCATCGCCTCGTCGAAGCGCGAGATGGCGCAGTGGCCGGTGTCCGGGATCAGTTCGACCTGGGTGTCCCTGCGGCCCTCGAACACCAAGGTGTCGTCCAGTGGGACGTGGACGTCCTCGGTGCCGTTGACCACCAGCATCGGCCCATTGGCGTCCTGGTCCAGCAGCGGGCGCAGGTCGAAGGCCGCGAAGGCCTCCTCGCGCTCGGCCGTGCTCGGCATGGCGTCGAAGCCGAGGGCGTTGCCGACGATGCCGTCCATCCCGAAGGCGAAGCCGCGGCCCGGAGCGAAGGAGCGCTCCACCGGGCCGCCGAGCACCACAGAGGCGTCGACTGCCCCGGTCAGCCCGGTCCGGGCGGAGTAGTAACCGCCCATCGAGATGCCGAAGTGGCCGACCTTCCCGTTGCCGATCGTGCGGGCGAAGGAGACCAGTCCCGCGATCACCTCGGCCCCGCCATCCGGGGTCATCGGCAGATGGGCGGTCTCACCGGTACCGACGATGTCGAACAGCAGCAGCCGAACCGGCAGCGCGAGCGCGAGCTGCTCCCACATGCCGTGCAGGTCGGTCTTCCAGGAGTCCACCCCGCCGCTGGCCAGCACGACCGGCGCGTCGGCCGACAGGCCGGGGGCGGCTACCAGATGGATCGGCAGGGTGGCCTCGCCGCTGCGGTACGGGACGGTGAGCGTGCGGCGCTCGAACTCCACCGGGAAGCCGGGGGCGGCGAGGGCGTACTGCTCGACCTGGCGGGCGAGCGCGGTGCGCTTCGGTTCGTCGGCCAGCGAGGGGAACTTGGCCCAGCCGTACGCCTGCGCGGCCAGGCGGTGGCGCCCGGCCTCGGCGTGCCGGGTGGCGAGGGCGGACCACTCGTACACCCAGCTGCCGGGCCGGTCGGGCCACATCTCGGTGACGGCGGCGCGGACCGCGTCCACCTCGTCGACGGGGAGGCCGAGGGTCATCTGCGGGTAGCGCTCGACGAACAGGTCCTGTGGGTCCAGGGGCCAGGTGAAGGACATGGTGATGCCTCCTGCTGCACTTAAAGCCAGAACTCTTGCATTAGTGACTATGCGCCTGGGTGACGCTTAATGCAAGCCGCCCTGCGTTATGGTGGTGGTCGAGGTGATCGACACATGACCGGGAAAGAACCGGAGCCGGTCCGCCGCCGCCCTGGCGGCCGCGCCGCGCGAGTCCGCCAGGCCGTTCTCACAGCCGCCATGGAGATGCTGGCCGAGGAGGGCATCGCGCGGCTCAGCATCGCCGAGGTCGCGGCCCGTGCCGGGGTCAACGAGACCACGGTGTACCGGCGTTGGGGCAGTCGGGAAAAGCTCGTGCTGGACGCCATGCTGGCCGGCAGCGACGAGGGCATCCCCGTCCCCGACACCGGAGCCGTCCGCACCGACCTGGCCGCCTTCGCCCGCGCACTGGCCGAGTACCTGGCCACCCCGACCGGCCGCACCGTTGCCCGGGAGGCCTCACTCAGCTCCGAAGACCCCCACCTCGCCGCAGCATGGCAGACCTTCTGGCAGACCCGCCTCGACCAGGCCGGCACCATCATCAGCCGAGCCGTCGAACGCGGGGAACTCCCTGCGGACACGGACACGGCCCTGGCACTGGAACTACTCTGCTCCCCGCTCCAGGCCCGTACTCTGCTCGGCCACCACCCCATCGAACCCGACCTCCCGGAACGCCTGACAGACCTGGTACTGAACGGCCTGAGAGAGCGGCGGTAGGGGCTGAACCCAGAGATACGCCAGCCCGACCCGGCCGGCCACGGTCGCGGTCGCGGTCGCGGTCGCGGAGAGGCTGTCGCTCTCGTAGGTGACACGGATGCGGAACCGGGCCCTGCTATCGAGCCACGCGCGCAGGGCGTCGAACACGGGCAGCAGGGACCGGTGGTTCGGGAGCGGCTCGGTGGAGAAGTTCGCGGACAGGCTGCCACACCCGGTGGCGCGGAACGCCGGAAGGACCAGGGCCCGGGACCGCCTGAGCCCACCGGGCACCCAGGCGGCCCGGTGGGCCCAGCGGAAGGTCACGACCAGGACCGCGGCCGCCAGCAAACGCTCCGCAGCCGCCAGGTACACGGCCTGGTACTCCAGCCGGACTTCGGTGTATGACCTGGTCAACGGCTTGGGCGCGGGGATGATAGAGGGGTGGTCTTGATTGAGTGCGGGACGGGTTCGCCCGACCTGTCCCGCGAAGGAGTGACCGCGCCGCGTGCAGTGACAGCGGCGGGCCCCGGGCCTGGTGTCGGCGGCGCCACCTCGACCACAGCACATGGAAACCGTCCTTCGGGGCCGCCGCCCACTGCCAGGCTTTCGCCCCCTCGGCACGGGGCGGGATGACGCCCGCCTGGGCCAAGGCGGGCTTCCAGGTGTACGTGTTCCATGCGTTCACCGCGACGGCGTCGCCGAAGCGCGTGGTGAGCAGCAGGGAGAACTTTTTTTCCTCTCTCCCTCCGGTTTCCCCCACGGCAGCTCCGCCTCCACCGGCGGGAACGTATCGATGTGACGCTTGAGTTCCTCGGCTACCGAGGGGGCAGATCCACCGTGCGGATCTTCTTTCCCTTCGGCAGGGCGAAGTACAGCCTTCCGTGAATCGCCTGTACTCGGCGCCGGACGTGAAGCATGCCGCGTACATAGTCGACGTCCTCCGGACTCAGCCCGAACACCTCGCCCTGGCGGAGCCCGCACCCCAGGCCAACCACGACAGCGATCCTGTTCCGCTCGTTGATGGCATCGCGGACCCGCAGTGCCGTAGCCATCGACCACGCGTCGCGCCGCTCCCGCGGCGACTTGGGCCACCGCACAGATTTCGCGTGCATAGGGTTGCGCACATGACGAGCCTTCCCACCGCAGCCATGGCTGCCCCCGTGGCCAAACCCAGCCAAACCGTCATCCGCCCACGCTGATCACCAGGGAACAGAGTGCCGGCCGTCGCACACCAGTGCACTCCAGCCCGACGGCCGCAGCATCGTTCTGTGGCCCTGTACCCGCGTGCGAGGGCTGCCACCGTGCGCAAGTCCACGTCTCCCTCGGCATGCTGAAGACACCAGCATGCGGGTAGAGGCAGTCCTGTTGCTCCATGCCATCTGCTTCGTGGTCAGCTTCAGCGATTCAGCGCGCAGGACGTCAGGGGGTATCGCGCCGATGGCTTCGCCTATGCCGGGTGCGCCGGGGCGGCGGTGGCCAGCACGGCATGTGCGGCCAGCACCGCAGCAAGGATGTTCTCGTGCACGACCACGTCGTCGGGTGTGCCGTCGGACTGGGGCAGCCCCGCAGCCTCTGCGGCTATGTAGAGCTCGATGACCGGTGCGTCCAGGAACCTGCCGCTGCCCGAACGTGCGGTTCGGCGGGCCCCTCGCCTGGCGACCGCGCCCGTTCCGGTTCATTGAGGACTGTGGCGTTGCTGTGGGGGGCAGCTATCCCTTAAATCATGCAACGCACTGCACAGTGCGCTAGCTTGGGCGTTGAACGAAAGCCGCCGACTAAATAGTTTGCGGCTCGTGATGCGAGCGCCGACCCCAGCCTTCCGAGCAAAGAGGTCGACGCCCGCCGTGCCTCGGCCGCTAGAAGTGGTTCCAGATGCCGATCGCGACTTGGATCAGCAGGAGCCAGAACTTCGAGCGGTCGGGGCCTCCTTCATTCCCCTTGCGGGGCTTCGCGTGTCGACTCATCGAGCCTCCAATCGCCAAACACCGCGCACACAACACCCCGGGTGGGTGGTGTGGACGGTGTCGGGTGATCGAGGGCCCGCAATCTGCACGCGGGATCGACCTTACGCAGAACATGCCTACCCTCACCGGCGGTTCGGTGAATTGGTGCGGTGCATCTTGCACGTGGGTGGCTGACCTGCTGCTACGCCCACGGCGTCATGGGGAGACAGGGGATATGGACCACCGATGTGGGCGTGCTGATGCTGGCCCTCACCGGGGGAATCATTGCGATTGCGGCTGACGCCGACCAGCCAGAACCATCGGCGCGGGAGAAGGCGTTGGCAGGATCGCCCGCATGCCGACGCTGGCCGCCGTGCGGGCAGCGACACAGTCCGCCGGACCACCGCCGATGACGATCTGGTCCGTTTCGTGGGTGGCGGGCGAGCCGGTGCGGGGCGGTGTGTCGGCCATAGGTGTCCCGTCTCACTCAATAGAGTCACTTGCTCAACGAACCGAGTCGTTCGACCTTCTGTCTCAGCGAACCTGGTCGCGCGGCTGAGTGCGCTGGGGGCCGTACCGGCTGGGGTCTCAGTCGCTATGGGCGACCGACGCAGGGTCGGCGTCGAGCGCATCGAGAACTGCGTCGCCGTTCGCCCTGGCCCACTCGGTCAGCATGTGGATCGGCTCGATCAGCGTGGCCCCGAGCGAGGTGAGCTCGTACTCGACGCGGGGCGGCGCCTCGGCGTAGGCGTGGCGACGGATGAGTCCGTGCGCCTTGAGCCGTCGGAGCGTCTGGGTGAGCATCTTGCGGGAGATGCCGCCGATCAGCTCGATCAGCTCGCCGTGGCGCACCGGGCCCTTGCTGAGGCCGTAGAGCACGACCACCGTCCACTTGTCGGCGATCACCTCGACCGCCAGCCGCGCCGGACAGTCGGCGAGAAAGGGATCGCCGGGACGGAAACCGCTCATGTGCCAAAGGTACCTGCGCCGAAGGTACCTGCTGGTTCCTATCGGATTCATAGCCTGGGTTCTCTCCCCCTCCAGAGCCAGGAGAATCATGCGAGTCATCACCCAGCAGACGTTCGGCGGTCCCGAGGTGCTCACCATCGTGGACGCGCCCGAGCCCCACCCCCTCCCCACCGAGGTTCTCGTCCGCGTCAAGGCGATCGGGCTGAACCCGCTGGAGGCGCTCCTGCGCGCCGGCGAGTTCCCCCCGCTGCTCGGCCAGCCGCCATTCATCCTCGGCTGGGACATCAGCGGCGTGGTTGAGGAGGGACCGCTGACGTATAGGTTCAGGCCCGGCGACGAGGTGTTCGGGATGCCACTGTTCCCACGGGCGGGGAGCGCTTACGCCGAGGTCGTGTCTGCGCCGGCGTTGCACCTGGCACGCAAGCCTGCGTCGCTCTCGCACGTCGAGGCGGCGGCCCTGCCGGTCGTCGGGCTGACGGCGTGGCAGGGGCTCGTCGACCTCGCCGGCGTGACCGAGGGCGACCGCGTCCTGGTCCACGGCGGTGGTGGCGGGGTCGGCCACGTCGCGATCCAGATCGCGAAAGCGCTCGGTGCGCACGTGATCGCGACCGCCAGCGGGGGCAAGCGGAAGTTCGTCGAGGAGTTCGGCGCGGACGAGGTGATCGACTACACGGCGGTCGACTTCACCGAGGCGGTCCGCGACATCGACGTCGTGCTCGACACGATCGGCGGCGACACCGTCGAGCGGTCGCTCGAAGTACTCCGCCCAGGCGGTCACCTGGTGACGGCGGTCGCCGAGGGGGATTCGGCCCTCGCCGCCAAGTACGCGGCGGCCGGCATGCGCTTCAGCGGCATCGCGGTCGACCCCGATCCGGTCGCCCTGCGAGGGCTCGTCGAACTCGTCGAACAGGGCAGGCTCCGGATCCACGTGCAGGAGACGTTCCCGTTCGAGCACGTCGCCGTCGCGCACCGGCTGCTCGACGGCGGTCACCTCCAGGGCAAGCTCGTCCTCACCGTCTGATCCCGTCGTGGGGCCTCGCGTGAGTGAGGCCCCACCGAGATGTCCTCTCAGTCCCCACGGGTCGGCTCCGGCCTTTCGTCTCGGCGAACCGGGTCGATCTGTCTCATCCAGCTCAGTCCACGCAGGTCACCGTCATGCGGACGACTGGCTTCGTTGAGACAGGACATGAAGGAGATCGGGGACCCGCGGCGGGCCGAGACGTGGCTGGACGAGCAATGGCCATCAGCGCAAGAACATGGGCCTCGGGCACCGTGTCTACAAGCAGGGGGACTCACGCGCCCCGATCGTGCAGGACGCCCTCGACCGCCTGGTGGCTCGCGCGGCATCGCCGGAAGCGGCCCAGCTGGCTGCCCTGCACGCGGCGCCTCGCCGCGCCATCGCCGCCCGTAAGGGCATCCACCCGAACCTGGATCACCCCGCCGGTCTCGCGTACCACCTCCTGGACTTCGACACTCCTGCCTTCACGCCGATCTTCGTGATGAGCCGGATCACCGGCTGGACGGCCCACATCACGGAGCAGTTCGCTCACAACGCCCTGATCAGGCCGCTCGCTTCCTGCGGCGGGCCGGTTCAGCGTCCCGTTCCGACGGAGTCGTAGTCCGGTGCCCGTCGCGCGGTGACGCCGGACGAACGCGTCGCCCGGCCCGGGCCGGGCCAGTGCGTCCGCCGTTCTGTCGTTCCGCCGGGACGGACACGACTTGCGGCTTCGGGACGGCTTGCTGCCGTCCTCGCCCTCGCGACGAGCGGATCAGGTGGTCCGCAGCAGTTCGCGCAGTTCGGTGGTGCTGATGACATGGGCGCGGGAAGGGAACACCTTTCCGAGCAGGACCCGGTGGGTCTCGGGGTCGGGGTCGGCGGTTCCGTCGGACAGGACGTAGACGCGGTAGTCGCGGTCGGCGGTGTCGACGAGGGTGGACAGGACGACGCCGCTGGTGCTGATCCCGGCGAGCACCAGGGTGTCGATGCCGCGGACGCGCAGCTGTTCGTGGAGATCGGTGGTGGAGAGCGAGCCGTAGCGGATCTTGCGGACGACGATGTCCCCGTCCCGGGGCGTGAGGCGCTCGTCGATCCGGGAGGCGGGGTTCTCGTCGTGCAGCATCTTCGCCGCGGCGACCGCGCCGAACGACTTGTTGGTACCGGGGACCGCGGCCCAGTCGTCCTCGGTGAAGGCGACGCGGACATGGCCGATGGTGCCGCCCGCGGCACGTACGTCGGCAACGGCGCTCCCGACCCGCTCGACGAGCGCGTCGCTGTCGGGGGCGAGGGGGACGATTCCGTTCTGGAAGTCCATGGCCAGCAGGGCGGTCCGCTCAGGGGCGATCAGGGGGAGGTCGGGGGTGCTCACGCGGGGTTCTCCTCGGCACGGTTCTCACGGGGGACTTCACGGGGAACTGCGCCGAGGTCAGCGGAGTCGCTGGTGTCGGGTGTACCGGTCCTGCGGTCCGTGCCGCGGCCCATCAGCCGGCGGTCGAGGACGGTCAGCAGTAGGACCGCCAGGCCCGCCGCGACCAGCACGAGGCCGAGGGTGTGCAGACCGTGGTCGCTCGCGCCGTCGCGGAAGACGATGCCGCCGATCACGGCGGAGGTGATGGTGCCGAGGTATCCGAAGGTCCGGAAGAGACCCGAGGCGGTACCGATCCCCTCGGGCGGGGCCGCGAGGTAGAGGGCGGTCTGGTTGCCGACCGTGGTGGTGGCGGACGTGACGCCGAAGACCAGGGAGACCAGCACGATCGCGATCGCCGGGCTGTGCGAGGTGAGCAGCATGATGCCGGCCGAGCCGAGCAGCATGGTCACCGCCGAGGCGATCAGCGGTCCGCGCACCAGGTTCCTGGTGGCGAGCGGACGCGAGAGCAGCGCGGAGACGGCCCCCATGGGCAGCAGCAGGAGTCCCGCCCCCACCGTGGAGAAGCCGTGAGCGGCCTCCATCCACTGGGTCATGCCGTACATCACCGAGTAGACACCGAGCAGGGTGAGCGCCTGGCGCAGGTAGGTGCGGGCGAGGGCGCCATTGGCGGCGAGGCCGCGGAAGTCGAAGAACGGCGCGCTCCTGCGCAGCTCCCACGCGGCCGTCGGCCCGGCGGTCAGGACGAAGACGGCGAGTGCGGTCCACTCGATGCGGGGGAGGCTCATCAGGAAGACGACCAGGGCGGTCATCGATCCGGCGAAGCCGACGATGCCGATCAGGTCGATCCGCTCGGCGACCGCGCGGAAGCCGCCGTGCTCCCGGTCGTGCGCGGGGTCCGCGGGCAGTTGACGCAGAGCCATCGCCATGGCGATCACGGTGACCGGGATGTTGATCAGGAAGGCCCAGCGCCAGCCCGCGGCTCCCACCAGGAGGCCGCCGATCGGCGGGCCCACGGCGGCGGTGGCCATGCCGGCTATCGCGAGGCCGCCGAGCACCCCGCCGGGCGGCGCGTCCATGCCCGACTCCTCGGCGCGGCGTCGGATCAGCACCATCGCGCAGGGGAACGCGGCCGAGGTGCCGACACCGATCAGGACCCGGGCGACGGTCAGCGCCGCCAGGTCGCGGCCGAGGCCGCCGGCCAGCCCACCGAGCAGGACCAGCACGATGCCGGAGAGGAAGACCCGGCGCGGTCCGAGTACCTCCGCGAGCTTGCCCGCCGTGGGCTGCGCGACCGCGCTGGCCAGATAGAGCGAGGAGACCAGGACTGCGGTGCTGCCCACCGGAACGCGCAGCTCGGCGGCTATGGGCACCAGGGCCGTCGCGATGATCGAGCTGTTGATCGGGTTGAGGGCGGCGCCCACGTAGAGCGGGGTGGTGAACGTCCAGGCGAAGGGCCCGCGCGCGGTGCCGTCCGCGGTGGAGTGGGCCTGTGCGCGGTCGGATCTCATAGGGCGCCGTCACTCGGATCGGCCTCGGCGAGACGCTCCAGCAGCTCGATGGCTTTCTCCATGTCCTTCCGCTCGTCCGGGGCGACGACCTGGTCGATGGCCCGTGCGAGGAAGGTGGCGCGACCGGCGAGCAGCTTGTCCACCAGCTCCGTCGCGGACGGGTCGGGGGTCATCAGCTTCTTGCGGCCGTCCCGCGGGTCGGGCTCGCTGTGGATCAGCCCGGCGGCCTTGAGCACCGCCAGGCTCTGGGCGATGGACTGCGCGCTGACATGCTCCAGCGCGGCGAGCCGGGCCGCGGTCACGGGGCCCTCCCGCACGACGCCCGCCAGCACACCCAGCTGGGTGGCGGTCAGACCCGTCGCGTGCTGTCCCGATTCCGCGCGCAGCCGGGCGCGCAGCCGTTTGATCGCGTCGCTGAGACGCTGCGCGGTCGCGGCGGACTGCTGAGGGCCGTGGTTCTCGTTCATGGTCCGAGCGTAGGACTACACAAGCAACTTTGCCAAGTTACTTGCGTAATTTTCTGCTCGGTGGTTCACGCCGCCAGGTGGGCGGCGAAGAAGTCGTCCAGCTTCTCGACGGCGGGCGTGACCTGCTCTCCCTTGTCGTAGAGGTCGTTGTGCACCGCGTCCTCGATCCGGACTGTCCCTTCGGCCCTCGCGCCTTCTGGAACGCCGCCACGCTCGTCCAGGCACACCCACTGGTTCACCGCTCGGATCCCGAAGAGGGCTTCCTCCCGCGGAGGCCTTCCCGCCGCCTCGGGAGGGAGAGCTGCTCGCGCACCCACGCCGGATCGGGGTTGGTGTGCGGCCGGCCCGCCACGACGACGGTCGGCACGGTCTCGTTGCCGTCGTTGACCGCCCGCACCGCCGCGGCCCCGGCCGGGTCGCGCCAGATGTCGACCCAGAGCGCCCGGCGGGCGCCACGGCCCAGCCGGAGGCGCAGGCGCAGGCAGTACGCGCAGCCGGGCCGCCAGAAGACGACCGGTCGGCCGTCCTCCGCGCTGCGGCGCTGCGCCTCCAGCGCGCCGATCGACCTCGGGAAGATCAGAGGCGAGTTCACGGCTGCGAGCAGAACGAAGGCGACCAGAACCGCGGAGGCTGTGCCGGGGTTCCCGCTGACGGTCGACCCCGTCGCCAGAGCTGAGCCACAGAGCACCAGCAGTATCGGCAGGATCCAGGCGCGCATCATGAGGATGAAGGCTATCGGTGGTCGAGACCGTCCGCGGAGATCCGGCCCGGTCGGCCCGATGCCGCATGGGGGTGCTGTGCAGTGGCGTACCCCTCGCCGGCTCAACCCGTGCCGTCACCCGGCCTCTTGGGCCCGGTCGTACGCGTGGAACCCACGGCCGGTCTTGCGGCCGAGGAGCCCCGCCTCCACCATCCGCCGGAGCAGCGGGGGTGGGGCGTAGAGGGGTTCCCGGAACTCGTCGTACAGCGAATCGGCGATCGCGGCGACCGTATCGAGGCCGACCAGGTCCGCGAGCCTGAGCGGGCCCAGGGGGTGGGCGCAGCCCCGTTCCATACCGCGGCCGACATCCGAGGCGGAGGCGAAGCCGATTCCGGCATGCGGATCGCCGACCACAGGTACGGGATCAGAAGGGCGTTGACCACGAAGCCCGCTCCGTCCTCGGAGCGGACGACCGTCCTGCCCAGCGTGTTCGTCGCGAAGTCCGTCACCTCGGCCACGGTGGCCGTCGTGGTGTGGAGGGTCGTGACCACCTCGACGAGGGGGAGGACGGGCACGGGGTTGAAGAAGTGCGGTCCGACGACCCGGTCGGCGCGGCCGGTGGCCATGCCGAGGCGCATGACGGGAAGGGAGGAGGTGTTGGTGGCCAGGATCGCCGCCGGATCGGCGACGATCCTGTCGAGTGCGGTGAACACCTCGGTCTTGGCCCGGACGTCCTCGATCACCATGTGCCGGTCCGCGAGATCGGTGAGTTCCACGGTGGTCGAGATCCGGCCGGGCGCCGCCTCGGCCGAGAGCCGGTCGAGCCTGCCGCGCTGCACGGCCCTTTCGAGCGAGGCGCCGATCCGCTCGCGGGCGGCACGCGCCGCCGGGCTGGTCGCCTCGCGGACCACGGTGTCGTCCGGCCCGCGCGCACGCCTCGGCGATGCCCGCACCCATCCGACCGCCACCGGCGACGCCCACGCGCCGGATGTGCGCGCTCGTGCCCGCGGCCCCGCAGTCCGTACGAGATGAGCGGAGTATGCCAAGGGTGTGAAGAAGAGCGGGAGTTCACTTGCGAGAGCGGTCTTCTCGAACAGGTCCCGTATCTCGCGCAGTGCCGCCCAGGGGGGACTCGGCGCCGAGCGCGGCGAGCTCCTCGTCCAGGACGCGCCCCACGGTCTCCCGGTCGATCACCCGGTGCCGCAGCCACTGCCAGATCTACACACGGGCGATCTCGGCGGTGGCGGCGTCCTCCATGAGCCCGTGCAGGGCCACGGCACCCCGCCCGCGCGGCCAGGCGTCGAAGTAGCGCAGGGCGACGGCGATGTTGGTGCGCACGCCCTCCTCGGGGGGCGGGCCTCCGACCTTCCGCACGGCCAACAGGTCGCCGGCCCCACTTCCACGTCGTCCCGAGTCCGGTCCCTCTGGTCGGGGCGGTCGCCCAGTACCCCGTCGAACACCTCCCGGCACACCGGGACGAGCCCCGGGTGGGCGACCCAGGAGCCGTCGAATCCGTCCCCGGCCTCCCGTTCCTTGTCCAGGCGTACCTTGGCGAGTGCCACCTCGTCGGCCGCCGGGTCCTTGCCGGGCGCCTGCGCGGCCATGCCGCCGATCGCATGAGCGCCCCGCTTGTGGCAGGTGCGGACCAGCAGCTCGGTGGAAGACCGGGACTACCTGCCGATCGGCACATTCACACCTCGCACGACCTCCCGTTCGGCATCTGTCTGCAGTCACCCCCACCCCAGGCCAGCCGACCGCCCACCGTCAGCTTCGACGGTTCCCCCGAGCACGCACTGGACTGCATGTGCGGTCTGCACCTCCTCCCCACCGCCCAGTCGACCTGACCGCATGTCAACCCCCGAAGGACTTCCAAAGCCGACCACTTGACGCTGGCTGAAGCCGGGGCAGCGGGTGTCGATCCGGCAGATCTGTACCTCGCAGCAGTCAGCTGGTGGTCGGCAGCTGTCGCTCCTGCAGTATCGCTCTCGGCCTGGCCGGGCCTCACAACAGTCTGGACCGCACTCGTTCATCGCAACACTCCCGAGTGTGACCCGCTCCTTCCCCTCCTGCGACGTCTCCTCGACGGCATCAGCTCGGGGAAGGCGCACAGTTGGGCGCGGTAGCGAGCGGCGAGGACGAGCGCCTCGTCCACGCGGCGCAGATCGGCGCGGACCGCCTCGGGGGTGCCGAGGGGGCCTTGCCCCTGCTGGAGCGCGAGGCGCAGCCCGCGTCCCGGGCCGGGCGGGGTCTCGGCGGCGAGGGCGGTGAGCACGCGGAGGGGAACGGTGTGCGGGGTCGGGGTCATGGCGGTCTTCGCTCTTCCGGTCACGCGAGGGGAGCGGATCCCGTGCGGGCCCGGTCGCCCCCGTGCACCAGCGTGACGAGGGCACGGCGTCCGCTTCCCGGAGGGCTCGCCTCACGCCGTGCCCAGGGGACGTCCGGCGCGGAACGATGTCGTGGTGAACGTCAGGCGGCTGACAGGGGTGTGCGCGGTGGGTGGGGGGAAACGGGAGGGGTACGGTCCCTTTCGCGTGTTTCGAATGCGATCCACACACGCGAGGGGGCTCCGTGGGTGCAACCGGCGGGACGCCTGCGTCGTCTGTTACTGCGGGCGGCGAGCCGTTCGCCGCCCGGCGGAGCGGGTCGGCGCGGGCGGGGGAAGTGTGTGTCCGGGGCCGCGCGCGGGGTGGCGGAGACGGGAGAGACATCCCGTCCGGTGAGGTCGGAGGCGGTTACCCATGCAGTTCCTTGCGCGGCCCGTGGTGCGGCGGGGGACCGCGTCGCGTCCACGTCCGGAGCGCGCGGCTCCCCCCGGGGTGGCGGGGGGTACGCGCGGAGGGGGCCGGGCGACCGGCCCTCCGCCGCCCGCCCCGCACCCCCCTCCGGGCGTCCCTTCCCCCTCCCCGTCCCTCCCGCGCCGCCACGCCTCCCGACGGCGACCCTGAGCAGTCCGACAGGTAGACCATGCACATTCCCCCCCTCACCCAGGCGCAGGGCGCCGCTTCCCCCGCGAGGGTGGCGACGGCCCGGCGGCGTCGGCTCTTCACCGGCCGGGTCGCCGAACTGCGGTTACTGCGGGAGTCGCTGCTCGGTGAGCAGCCCGGCTGTCAGGTGCTGTGGCTGCACGGCATGGCGGGCGTCGGCAAGAGCACGCTCCTGCGCCGCTTCGTGGCCGAGGCGAAGGAGGAGGGCAGGACAGTCCGCGTGATCGACATGCGCAGCACCGCGCCGACACCGGAAGGTTTCCTCGGCGCGCTGGAGGCGCAGGGGGCACCGGCGGGGACGGAACTGCTCGTCATCGACTCCGGGGAGTTGCTGGGCCCGCTGGAGGCGTGGCTGCGGGACGTGTTCCTGCCCGGCCTGCCCGCCGACCGGCCGGTCCTCGTGGGCGCGCGGTGGCCCCCCTCGGCCGAGTGGCGCACCGATCCGCAGTGGTGGGACCTGCTGCACACGGCCGTGCTCGGCGCGATGAGTGACGCCGAGTCGGCCCGGCTGCTGCGCGACCGGGACGTCCCCGAGACGGCCGTACCGGCCCTGACACGGGCCGCACACGGGCTGCCGCTGGCCCTGGCGCTCTTCGCGGAGGCACGCCAGCGCTCGGAGACCGGGGGGGCCGGCCCTGGCGCCGCGCTGGAGGACGCGCCGGAACTCGTGGGCGAACTGCTTCGGCTGCTGCTGCGCGAGAACCCCTCCCCCACCAGGCGCGACGCCCTCGCGGTGCTCGCGCTGGCCCGGGTCACGACGGAGGAGCTGGTACGGCACACGCTGGGCGTGCCGGTGGCGGAGGCGCACGCGCTGGGCGACTGGCTGCGCGGGCTGTCGTTCGTGCGCAGCACCGCCGAGGGCCTGGTGCCGCACCCGCTCGTACGGAAGGCGCTCGTGGTGGACCTGCGCTGGCGCGGCCTGGAGAAGTACGAGCGCCTGCACCGCAGGGTGCACGCCCACCTGACGGAGCGACTGGCCCAGCGCACCGGGGGGCGCTGGGCGCTCGGGGCGGGGCTCGCGCACCTGGGGCGGGTCAACCGTGCGGTGCGGGAGGCGGTGGACTGGGAGGGGACGGACCGTCTGCACGTGCGCACGGCCCGCCCGGAGGACCTGGACGCGGTGCTGGCCGCGCTCGCGAAGGAGCACGGGCAGGTCGCCGCCGCGACGGCCCGTGCGTGGTGGGAGCGGCAGCCGTCCGCCTTCTCCCTCGCGGAGGACGGCGGCGGGCTCGTGGCCGTGCTCGTCGCCCCCTGGATGGAGGCGGGCATGACGGGCCTGCCCGATGACCCGGTGGCGCGGGCCGCGCTGGCCCGTACCCGCGAGCGGGCCCCGCTGCGGCGCGGCGAGCGCCTGCTCCTCGCGCGGTGGAGCACGGGGCCCCCGGCGGCGGCGGCGTTCGCGCTGACGACGCTGTGGGCGACGGTGCCGAGGCTCGCGGTGAGCTGGACCTGCACGGTCCAGGACCGGCCCGGTCTCGCCGCGCTGCTCGGCCTCTACGGGCAGTTGCGCGAGGCCCCCGTACCGGGAGCGGAGGGCGAGGCGGTGCTCCCGTACGTACAGGACTGGCGGGGCACAGGTTTCGACACGTGGGCGGCGGCGCTGTGCGAGCGGCTGCTGACGGACGATCCCTCGGCGCTGCCCGCCCCGGCGAGCGGCCCGCCGGGGGCGGAGCTGCCGTGGCCCGCGTTCGCGGAGGCCGTCAAGCACGCCTACCGCGACGCGCAGGACCTCCGGCAGCTCGCCGAGAACCCGCTCCTCGGCACCCGGCTGGTGGCGCCGGGCGGGGACGCGGCGGCGCTGCACGACGTGCTCGCGCAGACGGTGGAGCAGTTGCGCGCGCACGCGGGGCAGCGGCAGCTCGGCGAGGTCCTGGAGATCACGTATCTGAGCGGGCCGCGCAGCCAGCAGGCGGCGGCGAGCCGGGCGCGACTGTCCTTCAGCACCTACCGGCGGCGGCTCTCGGCGGCGCTGACGAAGGCGGCCGAACTGCTGCGGGACCGGGAGCTGTACGGGACGGCGGCGCGGTGAACGCGGGGTGGCCGTACCGGGCACCGCCCGGCCGCGCAGGGGGCGCGGTCCGTGAAAGACTCGCGCCGTGCGGATTCGCGCGAAAGGACGCGTGCCCCGCCCCCGGGGTGGGCGTGCCGCGCGGGCCCTGTCCAGTTCGTGCCCATCCCGTGCCCACCGCGTCCGGCGTGCCGCCCGGGGCTGCGGGCGCGCTGGTTGACTGGCGCACGGACCGGACGGGGGCGGGGCGGCAGTGGCGGAAGCGGGAGCGACCGGCTGCCAACAGTTGGACCATCGTTGACTTGGGGACGGGCGTTGAGTGACACCGAGCAGGACGACGCGAAACGACGACAGCGGGCCCGGTTCGTCGAGGCGCTGACGAAGACCGCCCAGCAACCGGGCGAACGCTCCCGCGTGGGCACCAGGATCGCCGGGGCCACGGCCCTGCTCGCGCTCGCCGCGGGCGCCACCCTGGGCCTCGGCGCGTGGCGCAGCTACCAGTCCGACGAGGACAGCAAGCAGCAGCACCTGGCCGCCCAGCAGCGGCGGATCAGCCCCTCGGCCTCCTCCTCGCCGACCGGCGGCCGGGAGACCGGGAAGAAGGCGCCGGCGAAGCACCCCGTCGTCGGAGGAGCGGGGGCGGGCGCCGCCCTCCCGCCCGTGGACACCGTCACCTCCCCCTCCCCGGAGGCGGAGAAGAAGAAGAAGAAGAAGGAGGAAGCGCCGAAGGAGAAGAAGCAGAGCACGCTCGCGGACGCGAGCCGTTCCCGCGTGCTGCTGAAGAACGCGCACAGCGGCATGTGCGCCGACGTCTCCGGCTATGGCAAGGGCGCCGTGAACCAGCCGATCATGCAGTACTACTGCGACGGCACCGACAAGGACAACCAGCTCTGGAGCATGTCGGTGCGCGGCGCGGGTCAGGGGCCCGGCGGCACCGACCTCGTGCTGTTCGCCAACGTCAAGGACGGCCTGTGCCTGGACGTCCCGATGTTCGGGGCGCAGCCGCCCGCGACGAAGCTCATCGAGGCGCAATGCGACGGCTCGACGCGGGACAACCAGCTGTGGTGGCTGGACCCGGTGGGGGACGGCACGGTGCGCGTGCGCAACTACGCGAGCAACCACCTGTGCATGGAGGTCAAGGACGACTCCATGGCCCGCGCCACGCAGCTCCAGCTCGACGACTGCGGTACGGACGCCGACAGCCGCTGGACCGTGGTCGGCTGACCCGGCAGCACCGGTCCGGGGCAACGACCCGGGCAGTCTCGAAGGCCCCGGCGGGGATCTCCCGCCGGGGCCTTCGCGTACGACGCACCGGGTGCCGACCGCGCGGCGCACCGGGTGCCGACCGCGCGGCGCACCGGCCCCGAGGGTGACCCCCGGGGCCGCCCCCGGGGATCACCGCCCGCGCGGTCCCGGGGTGAGCGTGTCGAGCGGGAAGCCGGAGCCTCCGGTCCGCTCGGCGCAGCGGTCGGCGCTGAGCCGCCCGGCCGGGCCCGGCATGTTCGCCCAGGCGTCGCGTGCCTGCTGGGCGTGGGCCTGCTGGTCCCCGCGCAGGGCCTCCAAGCGCTCCTCCACCCGCGCGCGTTCGCCGTCCAGGGTCTCGTACCGCGCGACGGCGTCCCGGTGCCTGCCCCGGGCCCTGTCGCGTTCCTGCCGGTTGTCGTCCATGACGCGCTCGGCGTTCGCGATGGCGCGGTCCAGGCCGCCGACCTCAGTGGTGAGCCGGTCCACCTCGCGCCGCGCGGTCCGCTCCCCCTCCTCCCTGGCGCCGAGCGCGCGCACCGCGTCGCGCTGCCTGCCCTCGGCGCGTGGGAGGGCGTGCGCGGCCGACTCCGGGGCGGGCGTGCCGTCGGGTGCGGGGGCGACGGCCCGCGCCGCCGCGCGCACGTCCTCGTCGGCGGCCGCGAGATCGCGCTCCGCGGCGGTCACCTCGGCCTGCCGCTCCGTGAGGTCGCGCCCGGCCTGCCCCAGTTCCTCCCGTCGCGTGTTCCGCTCGGTGACGAGGGCGGTGTGCGTGTCGTGGGCGGCCGTGTACAGTGCCTCCGCCTCCTCCATCCGGGACTGCCGCTGCCGACGGTTCCCGTCCGCCTCCGCGACCTGCCGGCGCAGGTCCGGCAGGCGTGCGTCCAGCGGCTGCTGGGCCGCCACGGCCGCGGCCTCCCGGTCCACCGCCCGGGTGTACGCGTCGACGGCCCGGCGCAGTTGCTCCCAGCCGCCACTCGTGGCCGGGGTGACGTCCGCGAGGGAGCCGTCGGCTTCGATGGGCCAGAACCTCAGCCCCGTGGTGCCGCGTACGGCCAGTTCCACACGGCGGTGGGAGATCGCGGCGACGCGGGTCCCCACGTAGAGCGCGTGCGCGAGCGCGGAGGCGTCCGGGTCGGCGCCGAGGTCGAGCCAGAACTGCACGGCCTCCTGCTCGGGGTCGATCCCGGAGGCGAGCAGGGCGGGCAGCTCGGTGACCGGCTCGGTGCGCCAGGCGCCGGGGTCCGCCGGGGTGCGGGCGGGCGCGGGGGCCGTTCCCTCGTCCGGCGCGGCGCGCCGCGCCCGGTCCTCGTCGGCCCGGCGTTCGCGGACCACCGAGGGCAGGTCGTACGCCCAGGGCACGGACGGCGTGGTGACGACGCCGTAGCCGAGCAGGTCGCGCTCCCCGGCCCGCACGGTGGCACTGCCGGTCACCCACCGGACCCCCTCGGGCCCGGTCACGGTGACGACGACGTCGGCGTGCGCCAGGTACGTGTACGTGTCGCCCGCCGAGGTCGTGCCGTTCTTGACCCGGTTCTGGCTCCCGGTGGTCACCGAGCTGTCGCTGCCCCCGGTGGCGGGCTGCGCGGAGAGCAACGGCTGACCGGTACCGGCCACATGGTCGTTGCGCGGCGTGGCGCTCAGTGCGAAGCGCTGCCCCAGCTCCAGGCCCCGGCTGTTGGTGGCGGTGCTCACGGCGACGCGCGTACGGGTCCTGGCGCCGTCCGCCGCGATGTCCGCCGCCCCCGGTGCGAAGGGGCGCGGGTCGTGCACGGTCACCTGGAGGGTGACGGGCGATTCGGTGCCGCTGATCACGGGCCAGCCGCCGGGCATCCGGGGGTGGAGACCGGCCGCCGTGGCCGGTCCGGTCAGCGCCGCCGGGCGCCCGGACTGGGCGAGTTCGGTCAGGCGCGCGTTGCCCGCGTCGGGGTGGGCGTCGGCCGTCAGGCCCCAGTGGCCCTCGATGCCCGGTGAGACCGCCCGGATCGCCTCGGCCAGCTCCGGGAAGGCGTTGAAGTGGCTCAGCGGTGTGGTGCTCGTGGGCACGAACCGGGGGTGCGCGCTCAGGGTGCGCGCCCCGGCCGGGGTGGTCTCCTCCTCGGCGGGGGTCAGCAGCGGGTCGCTCTCCGTGACCCGCGCGGGCAGCGGGGTCCACTGGCGGACGCCGTCCGCCGTGTGCCCCGTGTCGGTCCGGGCGACGCTGTCGGAGCCCGCGAAGCGCAGCGCCACGTCGGCCGGGACGACCACCTCCTGCGCGGGTGCCCCGTGGAAGAAGCCGCTCAGGAACGCCGGGAGCCAGTAGCGCTCTCCCCGGTCCGCCGTCGACGCGAGCCCCCGGCCCAGGAGGCCGCCGACCAGGTCGAAGAGCGATTCGGGGATGAGGCTGGTGCGCGCCGAGACGGTGAAGCGGTAGCCGACGCGGTCGAAGTCCGCGACGTTGTCGGAGCGCTGCCAGAAGCGGTCGTCGGCGGTGCGCTCGGAGCGCCGAGTGAGGGCGCGCCCCTGGACGGCCGAGGGCAGCAGGGACCAGCGGTCCGTGTAGCGGGACGTGCCCGGACGCGGGTCGCGCAGCCCGAGGTCGAGGAGCCCCGTGACGGTACGGGAGACGGTGTCGCTCTCCATCCTGTTGTCCGGGGCGTGCGTGTTCTGCTGCTCCACGCCCGTCTTCTCCCCGGCGGGGCGGCCCTGGATCTCGCGCAGGCCCGGAGTTTGCGCCTCGGGCTCGGCGCGCAGCGTCACCTCGACGAGGTGGGCGTCGGCGCGGGCCCCGTACCGGAACCACAGGCTGACCGAACCGCGTGTCGGCAGCGTCCGCAGACGCGTCGGCGAGGTTTGGTCGGCGACGAGGGCTGCGACGCCGGGGAGGTGGGCGATGTTCCCGGGCCGGGTGACGCCGGATGCCACGCGCTCCACGAGCCGGGTGACCTCGTGCCACATGCGGTTGCGGCGCGGGCGGCGGGTGACCGGGTCGTCGAGCTGGGTGACCGAGAGGACGGCGCCGAATCCCGGCTCGCGCGTGCGGACGAAGTCGTCCGGGAGCGACACCGTGTACTGCGGTGCCGTCGGCACGACGAGCCCTTCGATCCCGCTGAACCACCGCGCCTCGCGGATGAGCTGCCCCGGGTAGAGCCGGAACTGGACGGCGCGCGGCACGTCGATGGCGAGCGTGATGTCGTTCCCGCTGCCGAGTCCCACCGCGTTGCCGACGACGTTGGCCGTGCCGTGCCGGATGGTGAGCAGCAGGGTGAGGTCGGCCGTGATGGGGTGCTGGGCCGCGCCCTCGGTGCCGCCGCGCACGGTTGCGCTGCTGGAGGACGTGTCCTCGACGTGCTCGCCGCGGTGCGTACGGGAGCCCGTACCGCCGATGTTGCCCCGGACGATGCGGGCGACTGTATCCTCGGGCGTGGGGCGGGGCGCGCCCCGCAGGCCGGTCACCCCGAAGGCGCGGGTGGTGGAGCTGCTCGTCGTACGTCGCTCGGCGGCGATGTCCGTGGCGTTCACGTCGTTCTGGCCGTGGGTGGCGAACTCCTCGTCGAGCGTGGGGTGGTGGAGGTATCCCTCCACGTCCACGGCGAGGTGCTGGTCGGCGCCGAGTCCCGGCAGGACGATCCCCTCGACGGTGTAGACGCCGTTGAGGATCTGGTGCGCGCGGCCGAGGAGGCTGGAGACCCGTGTCTGCTGGTAGGCCGCCTCGTTCGCGAAGGTGCCCCTGTCCCGCGGGTCCTGGCCCACCAGACGCTCGCTCACCGGGCGCACGCCCGGCAGGGCGGCGGCCTGCCGGGCCCAATCGGACAGCTGGCCGAAGGTGCCGCGTTCCGGCCGGCCGGGGTAGTCGCCGGAGGCGAAGAGGCGCAGAGCGGCCTGGATCGCCTCCGTGGCCCGGAAGAGGTCCACGTTGGATTCGTCGAGGAGCTTGGTGACGCCGGGCAGCGGGTTCCCCTCCTCGTCCACGAGCCCGAGAAGCGTGCGGTCGTTGTCCGCTCCGGTCCCGGTGCGCGGTGCGCGGATCGTGTAGCCCGGGACCTCGGGGACCTCGGCGGGCGCCGCGTCCGCCGGGCGGGGCAGGGTGCGGTGGTGCGCGACGGCGAGCCGGACGACGACGGGCGCCGTGGCAGGCTGCGCCTCCCCCTGCGGAGGCACGATCCCGCCCTCGGGATCGGCGTCCTCCGTACGGGGCTCGGCGTCGGTACGGGGCTCCGCGTCCGTACCGGGCTCGGTGTCCGTACGCGGTGCGGTCTCCGTTTCCGGGGCGAGGTCCCTGAGCGGGACGGTCTCGGTGCCGGGCGGGACGTCCCTGAGGCCCGGGACCTCGGTGCCGGTGTCCGTACCGGCGGTGGTCACCGGCCGGGGGGCGGCGTCCGTCGCGGGGCGCGGTGGCGCCGGGGGCTCGGCGAAGCGGGCCACCGGCACCTGTGAGGTGCCCTGGTAGAGGTCGAGCGCGAGCCGGGCGGGTACGGCGAAGATCTCCGTCCCCCCGCTCTTGCTCGTGTTGGCCTGCTCGCTCGCGACGGCGGAGCCCGCGGTGGCGGAGCGCGCCCACGTACGGGCGTGGGTGCCGTCGACGAGGTAGTCCACCGACCAGTTTCCGGCGGGCTGGCGCGGGCCTCCGCCGATGCTGAGGTCGAGACCGAGCGCGGTGGACCGTTCGCGGGTGCCGCGCGCCTCGTGGGAGCCGGTGGCGACGGTCTCGACGTCCGGCAGCCGCAGCTCGTGCGTCGCGGCGGGCGGTCCGGTCTCCCCGGTGCGCGGGATGCGGTCCCGGGTGATGGTCATGCGCAGTTCGACACGCGTGCTGCCGCCCGTCAGGCCGGGCAGGTCCAACCAGACGGGCCTGCCGCCCTCGACGCCGTCCGGGAGCGCGGTCGCCCGGCCGATGCCGGAGCGCAGCTGCTCGAACCGCTGGAGGTTCACCAACTGGGCACGGGCGCGCCGCCGCTGGATACGGCCCTCCCAGGGCTGGTGCTCCAGCGGCGGCAGGTAGTGGAGGGCGCGCAGCCGCGCCTCGGCCCGGTCGAAGACCTCGTCGGCCCCTTCGAGCGAGAGGGGGACGGCGGTGTACCCGATGGCGGAGAGGCTGTCGAGGTGGGGCGGCAGCCCGCGCCGCTCCTCCTCCGTGGGCGCCGCCCCCGCGACGGTGTCGTGGGGCAGCAGCCGCAGTTGGACGCTCTCCTCGCCGCGCGCGATCCGGACCGGGCCCTGCGTCCCGCCGCCCGCCCGGACGAACGTCACCTCGTACGTGAGGTCCGCGGGCGTCAGCAGCTGACCGCTGGAGGTGGTGAGGCCGTGCATCATGCCCGACTTGGCACCGGTGTTGAGCGCGTCGCCCGACTGCCAGGAGGGCGCGCTCCTGAACTGGAACCTTCCACCCCAGTGGTCGGCGGCACCGGGGTGGCCCTGCTCCGTCCGGGAGGTGAACATCGGGGCGAAGGCGACGCCGATGCCCGCACCGCTGACGACACGGGCCGAGCGGTCGGTGCCGGAGCTGTGCGTGAAGCGGACCTCCAGCGCCTTGTCCCCGTCGGCCGTCCGGTGGTACGGCGTGCCGGGCGTGACGACGGCGCGGACGAGGACGAAGCCGATGACGGTGCCGTCGGCGTCAGTGAGGAGCGGGGACCTGACCCCCCGGTCGCGCTGGAGGTGCAGTGAGCCGCGTGTCAGCTGCTCGTCCAGGAAGTCCTCCAGAGCCGCCCGGGACTCCGCACCGAGGTCGCGCTGCGCGGGAAGGTCCTCATGGTCGAGCACCTGTCGTGTCAGGAGGCCCGCGTCGAGGATGTCCTCGACCCCCCACAGGGGGAAGGTGTCGAGCCCGGCGGCGCGCGGCAGTTCGGCGGCGTCCCCTTCCGCGCCGACCCGGTTCCCGGGGAACCAGACGTGCAGCGGGCCGTGGACCTGTTCGGTGTCCCAGCCGTCGGCGGCGGCCGGTTCGGCGTCCACGCGGACCTGCCAGGCCCCGTCGAACCGTACCGAACGGGCGTCGTCGCCCGCGCGCTGGAGGATCTTGACCGAAAGGCTCTCGCTGACGCCGATGTTGAGCGAGCGCTGCCGGAGCGTCAGGCTGGGGGCCACCGTGACGGAGACCCAGCGCAGCGGTCCCGAGGCGACCTCGGGGAGCGCGAGGTAGGGCAGGGACACGGTGCGCGCGGTACCGGAGTTCTGCGCCGACGTGAGGGCCTGGACGCCCTCGCTCTGCCGCTCAAGGCGCCGCGTACGGGGCAGGGACCGGCTGACACCGGTACGCGCGTCGGGGCCTGGCCCGGTCAGACGCAGGCGCACGTCCACCGTGCGTTCCACGTCACCGACGGGCACCGTGACGCGGTGGCCCCGGGGGCCGCGGACCGCCGGGAGGTTCCCGGCGGTCTCGGTGGAGTCGAGCACGCGGTCGAGATGGGCGCGCACCGCCTCCTCGTGCGGGTTTCCCGCCTCGACACCGAGCGCGGCCATGACCTGCTCGCGCAGGCCGTGCAGGACCTCGTCGGAGGGCACCTCGTAGGCCACGAAACCGACCGAGCCGTCGTGCCGCGCACCGTAGGTCTGGATGTACGGCGAGAAGGCGGGCACCGTCTCCGTCGCGACGGGCGGCGCGACCGTCGTGGTCTCGTCCTCGACGGGCGGTACGACAGTCGTGGTCTCGTCCTCGACCGGCGGCACCACCGTCCTGGTCTCGTCCTCGACCACCGTCTCCGTCGTGGTGCCGGTCTCCACGGGCGGGGCCGCTTCGGTACGGGGCTCGGGCGGCGTCGTGCGGGCGGGCGGCGGGGTGGGGACGGTCTCGGCCGGGCGCGGGCCCTCGCGGACCGGGCGGGTCTCGACGCCGAAGAAGACCTCGGGCGCCGTACGGCCGGGCGGGGGCGCCGCCGCCGTACGCACGGGGGGCGTGGCGGCGACTGTGCGCGCGGGCTCCCGGGCGGCGGCGTCGGCGGGCTCCGTCGCGAGCCAGGGCGAGGTGTGCGGCGGGGGGTTCTCCTGGTGGAGCAGCACCGCCGCGCGGCCCTCGCGCGGACCGGCGGTCCATGTCCTGCCGTCCGGCAGCAGCACGGTGAGGCGCAGGTCCAGTACGGAGGCGGCGACCGCGAGGGTCAGCCACTCGGACGCGCCGGGGCCCTGGCCGGTCCGCACGCCCTGGACGAGGGCGTCCGGCTCACCGGCCGGGAGGAGCGGGGTGCCGGGCCGGGGGCCCTCCGCGGGCAGCCCGAGCGTGCGTTCCGCCGGGGGCACGGCGAACTCGGTGGCGAGCGCGCTCGCGAACCCTTCGCGCAACTCACCGGATGTGGCGGGTCGTTCGCCCCGCGAGAGCCGGCCGGTCTCGACGGGGGCGACGGCGGTCAGCACGTCCGCGAGCGTGTCGCCGCCCGCCAGGATGTGCACCGGCGTCAGCCCGTGCTCCTCCAGGTAGGCGTCCGGGGAAACGGGGACGTCCGCCACGGAAGCGGGCACCTCCTCCACCGGAACGAGGACCGGAGCACGCACCTCCTCCACCGGAGCCGGAGCGCGGTGCTCGTCCAGGGGGGCGGGGCGGGGGTCTCCTGCTCCTGCTCCTGCTCCTGCTCCTGCTCCTGCTCCTGCTCCTGCTCCTGTCCGGGCAGTGTGCCCCGCCGCTCGTGGTCGTCGAACGCCCGCGCCATCTCCTCGTACCTGCTGACGAGCTCGGCGACGCGGGAGCGGCCGGGCGCCGCCTCCCGTCCCGGGGCCGGGGCCGTGGGGGTGGGCGTCGGCGGAGCGAGCAGGACGCGGGAGGAGGGGCCTGGGGCCGCGCGGCCCGGGGCCGGGGGCGCCTGGCGCACCGCGTCGCTCTCGCGGGGTGCGGGGAGCCGCAGCGTGCCGTTGCCCGCCGCGCTGAGCATTCCGTGCAGCGTCCCGGCGGTCAGCGGGCCCGCCGCGCGGCCCGACTGCTGGGCGTGGGCCTGCGTAAGGTCCTCCAGGACCCGCCACGTGAGCGGCTCGGCCCCCTCCGCGCCGCCCTGCCACAGGCGTTGCTGCTCCAGCGCGCCGAAGTCCGAGACGAGGGCGAGAAATTCTCCCTGGCGATCGGGGCGCGTGTCGATGTCGAAGCCGAAGGTCAGGCGCAGAGCGCGCACCCAGCGCAGGACCCGGGTCGTGCGCCGCGCCACGTCCCCGGGCAGCCCGGCGTGGTCGGCGAGCGCGATGAGACGGTCCACGAGGGGTTCCGGCAGGAACTGGTGCCAGTCGTACCGGGGCCGGTCGGGGTCGTCGGTCTTGATGAGCCCCGGAGGGTGCTGCTCGTCGCCCTCGTCGAGCGCGACCAGCGCGTCGGAGGCCACTACGTGGCGCCGGGTCTGGTTGGAGACCTCCTGCGCCGCCGCCGGACGGGCGAGCGGGTCCGAGCCGGGCCGCACCATGGCGATCTCGCACCACAGGAGCCACAGCGGCACGTCCGGGCGCAGCCGCTGCACGCTGGGGCGGCGGCGGAGCTCGCGGCCCAGTTCCGTGGGCGCGACCTGGTGGTTGCGCCCGGTGCTGTGCATCGGCAGGACGACCCGGCCGCCCTCACCGTGGCCGAGGGCGACGTACGCGTCCGCGAGTCCGCGCGGCAGCAGCATCAACGGGCCCCGCCGGGCGGTGGAGAGGCCGGGAATCGCCTCGCTCTCGTTGTAGTAGTGCGTCATCTCGGAGACCACCCGCAGCGCCTCCTCTCGGCGGGCGATGTCGGCCTCGTCGAGATAGGCGCGACCGGTGAGCTCCTGGCCGTCCGAGGTCACGATGGGGTACGAGCGCACGTCCGATTCGGGGTACGTGGAGCCGTCGCTCGCCGTCACCCGTCCCTCGGGCCCGGCCGGTACGAGGCCCGGGTCGCTCGGGAACCACGAGCCGACCGGTACGGGTTGCTCGTCCGGCTCGGGCGGCGGGAAGGCGAAGGCGCGGGCCCCGTCGGGCACCGGCTGGAGCCGGAAGGGGCGGGTGACGCCCCAGGCGCGGGTGGCCGTGCCGTCCGCGATCAGCCGGGACAGACTCTCCGACGTGCCGCCCTGACGGGGCCCGACACCCACGGCGACGGGTGCCTCGGGGGAACGGTCGGGGTCCTCGGCTACGAGCGCGGCGAACTCCTCCTCGTCGAGCGGGACCGTCCCGCCCCCGTTGACGGCCACCAGGACGCGGCCCGTCTCCTCCTCGCGCTCGGCGACGACGACGTGCGGGTGCTCCCCGGACCAAGGCGCCGGGGCGGAACGCAGGTCGCCGTCCGCGCCGGGGCTCAGGACCTGGCCGACGTCGAGCGTCAGCCCGGCGTGGCCGGTGAGGTTGCGGCCGAGGAAGTTGCCGGAGGCGTCGGTGAGGACCGAGGCGGGGCCCAGCGCGCCCATCCGCCGCACGCGGTAGGCGACGAGCCCGGGGAGCCCGCCCGCCCAACCGGCCCGGGCGGCGCTGGAGATCGTCTGGAACAGCTCCATGTGCCGCTGCGGGGTGATGTTCTCGGCCGGGTCCGTCCGCAGGACGTGACGGGTCACGGTGTCCAGGTCGAACGGGACGCCGCTGAAGCGCGGGGTGGCCCCGTACGCCCCGACGAGCGTGTGCAGGGCGCCGTACAGCCCGGAGAACTGCCCGGTCTGCTCGATGCCGGGACCGAAGGCACGTCGCAGCACACCCACGAGCCGGGGGTCGAAGGCGGGGCGCGTCGCGGTGCCCTCCCCGGCGGGCGGGGCTAGCCGCTGCCCGGGAGTGCCGGGCGCGGTCCGCCGCCCGGGGGTGTTCTGCCCGGCGCCTCCCGGCGCCCCGTCCCGGCGTACGTCCGCCGCGCCGTCCTCGCGCGACGCGGCGGCGGGCTGCCCGGCGAGGGGCGTGGAGGAGGTGTCCTCGGTGCCTTCCACGCGGCCCCAGAAGGCCCGGAAGTTGTTGAGCACGACGGGGTTGTCGAGCCCGTCGCGCGCGGCCGGGCGCCCCGGCCCGTAGACCCGCCGGAGCAGCGGCAGCAGCGCCGGGTCGTGCTGTTCCACCCAGTCCGCGCCGTTGTTGCGCCGGGAGCCGGACAGCTCGTCCACCCCGGCGTTCGCGGCGTGGTAGGCCGTCGTGAGCTGCGCGAAGTACTCGTGCGCGTCGGAGGAGGAGTAGTTGGGGAAGCGGCCGTCGGGCCAGTGCACGGTCTCGCCGGCCGCCTCGGCGGCCCGCTTCGCCTCGTAGACGTCCTTGATCCGCTGTTGGTCCGCCGGGTCGAGCACGGACTCGACGGCGTGCGCCCACTCGTGGCGGGCGCTGGAGTAGCCGTCCGCGTAGGTGCCCGCGCCGTGGACGGCGGCGGGCTCGCCGAGCAGGTTCTCCTCGGGCACGCCCGCGTAGCCCCTGGCGAAGCCGCCGCGCGCGGTGCCGAGGGAACGGCCGGGGGCGCCCTGAAGGCCGTGGAAGACCTCAAGGCCGGTGAACGGGACGTCACGGGGCACCACGAGGAGCTGCCGGCCCCCGGTGAGGAGCGCCTCGGCGACGTCGGGGTCGGCGGTCATCTCCCCGACGAGGCGCTCGGCCTCGGCCCGCGAGTCGGCGGGCTCGTGGACGCCCTCGGGCACGACGACGAGCCACTCGGCCGCCAGCTCCCGGAACTCCTCGCCGGTCAGCGCCTCGCGCATCTCCCGTACGAGACCGGGGTCGGCGACGAGCGCCGCGCGCTCGCCCGGCGAGAGCGCGGCGACCCGCGCGGAGCGTTCCGCGGCGGGGAGGCGGGGCAGCTCCGCCGCGAGCGTGGCGAGCTCGGGCGGC
>NZ_FMBW01000071.1 GCF_900091725.1 Streptomyces sp. DvalAA-43
AGTCCGACTCTATCAGATCCTTTCGGGCCTGATTCCCGGTCAGCGGGGTTTGTCTTCCTGGCTGTTGGGCCGTTCCGACGAGTGAGACTTTAGCGGAATCCTGGGCCCCGACGCTAATCGGGGTCGCGCTCTCTCGAACGCGGATTCCTCATTTCGCAAATGCGCACAGAAAGTCCGGCGACAGATGTCGCTGGCCAGATGTGGTTACTGCGGAATGGCTGTCCGGGGACCGACCGGAGTCGGCGCTCACGTCGGACAACTCGGAGAACACTACGGATGCGGGGAGGCCGTGTCAACCCCGGGTCTGGCCCGGATGGTGGAAGGCCAGGCGGTAGTCGCGGGGGCTGGTGGAGAGGTGGGTGGCGAAGTGCTGGCGCATGGTGATCTCGCTGCCGAAACCGGTGCGGCGGGCCACCTCGGGGAGGGGGAGGTCGGTGCGCTCCAGGAGCTTCTGGGCTGCGGCGACGCGTTGGGTGATCAGCCAGCGCAGCGGGGTCGTGCCGGTGGTGGCCTGGAAGTGGCGGGCGAAGGAGCGGGGGGACATTCCGGCGCGGGCGGCGAGTTCGTCGACCGTGTGGGGTTCGGCCAGATGGGTCAGGGCGAAGGCGCGTACCGCGGCGAGGGTGTCCGCGTCGCGGTCGGTCCGGGGGGTGGGGTGCTCGATGAACTGGGCCTGGGTGCCCGTGCGGAACGGGGCCGTGACCATCGAGCGGGCGATCGTCGCCGCGGTCTCGGCGCCGTGGGTCGTGCGTACGAGGTGGAGGCAGAGGTCGATGCCGGCTGCCGTGCCCGCCGACGTCCAGATGTTGTCGTCGTGGAGGAAGAGGGCGTCCTGGGTGACCTCCACCCTGGGGTGGCGGGTACGGAGGAGGTCGGTGAGGTTCCAGTGGGTGACCGCTCGGCGGCCGTCCAGGAGGCCTGCCTGGGCGAGTGTGAAGGCGCCACCGCACAGGGACGCGATCGGGGTGGCTCGGGCGTGGGCGCGGCGGAGGGCTTCGAGGACCGGGGCGGGGGCCGGGGCCGGCTGGTCGTCGAGGCCGGGGACGACGATCAGGTCGGCGCGGGCCAGCCAGGCGAGGGTGCGGTCGGGGGTGAGGGAGAGTCCGCCGCGCAGGGCGATGGGGGCCTGCTCGGCGGCGGTGCGGCGCAGCTCGAAGGGCGGTACGCCGCGGTCGGTGCGGTCGACGCCCCAGACCTCGGTGATGACCGAGACGTCGAAGGCCCGGATGCCGGGGAAGGCGACGAGTGCGATGCGGGTGGGGTCCTGGGCGGAGTCCGGGTCGGGATCCGGGTCGGATTCCCGGGTGCGGTCCGAGGTGGTCTGCATCGTGGCAGTAAAGCATCGGTCGATGGCTTTTTGACCTCTGGGCCGGGTGCTCGCCGGGCGGCAGGATCATTCGCATGGAGATCACGGAGAACGCGGCGCTGATCGTGGTGGACGTGCAGGAAGGCTTCGAGGAGGAGGCGTTCTGGGGGCCGCGGAACAATCCCGGGGCCGATCGGAACATCGCGGGGCTGATCGATGCCTGGCAGGCGGGCGGACGGCCCGTGGTGTTCGTACGGCATGACTCGCCCAAGCCGGGGTCGCCGTTGCGGGTGGGTCAGCCGGGGAACGGCTTCAAGGGGTATGTGGAGGAGCGGCGCGGCAAGGGTGATGGGCCCGAGCTGTTGCTGACGAAGAGCGTGAACTCCGCGTTCTACGGGACTCCGGATCTCAAGGAGTGGCTGGACCGGAGCGGGATCCGGCAGTTCGTGGTGGCCGGGATCCAGACCAATATGTGCGTCGAGACGACGGCGCGGATGGGCGGGAACCTCGGGTACGAGGTGTTCGTGCCGCTGGATGCGACGTACACCTTCGACCTGACCGGGCCGTGGGGGTGGACGCGGAGCGCGGACGAGCTGGCGCGGGCCACCGCCGTGTCGCTGCACGGCGGTGGGTTCGCGAAGGTGGTGAGCAGCGCGGAGCTGATCGCTGCCGCGGGGTGGGTCGGTGGGGCGGCGTAGGTCGGTGGAGCGGGTCAGCCGTTGCCGGTGGCGAGTTCGCGGCTGCGGTCGCGGGCGGCTTCGAGGGCGGCGATGAGAGCGGCTCGTACCCCGTGGTTCTCCAGCTCGCGGATGGCGCTGATGGTGGTGCCGGCCGGGCTGGTGACGGCTTCGCGCAGCTTGACGGGGTGTTCGCCGCTGTCGCGGAGCATCACGGCGGCACCGATGGCGGCCTGGACGATCAGCTCGTGGGCCTGGGCGCGGGGCAGGCCGAGCAGGATGCCCGCGTCGGTCATCGCCTCGACGAGGAAGTAGAAGTACGCGGGACCCGATCCGGACAGGGCGGTTGCCGCGTCCTGCTGGGACTCCGGGACGCGCAGGGTCTTGCCGACGCCGCCGAAGATCGCCTCCGCGGCGGCGAGGTGGTCGGTGGTGGCGTGGCTGCCCGCCGAGATGACGGACATGCCCTCGTCGACGAGGACGGGAGTGTTCGGCATGACGCGTACGACCGGGGTGTTCGCGGCGAGGCGGTCCTCGATGAAGGCGGTCGTGATGCCCGCGGCCGCGCTGATGACCAGGCGGTCGGGGGTGAGGTGCCCGGCGAGCTCGTCGAGGAGCCGGCCCATGTCCTGGGGCTTGACCGCGAGGATGAGGATGTCGGCGCGCCCGGCGGCCTCGGCGTTGCTGACGGAGTCGACGCCGTAGCGGTTGTGGAGTTCCTCGGCGCGCTCGGAACGGCGGGTGGTGACCAGCAGGTTCGCCGGGCGCCAGCCCGCCCGGATCATGCCACTGAGCAGGGCCTCGCCGATCTTGCCGGTGCCGAGGACTGCGACTGTCTGGGTCATGTGGTTCACCCTCCGGGCGGTGCTGACGGTTCTCGGTGCTCGTGGGCGCCATCCTCGCACCGGCCCTGTCGGGCGGTGCGTTCGTGGGTGGGGGCCGGGGCCGGGGCCGCCCGCGTCAGGGGGTGAGTGGGGGGCGGGCCGGGGCTGATCGCCACGTTCAGGTCGACCGTGTAGCTCTCCTCGACCGTGCCGTCCGGGAAGAGTTCCGCGAACCGGTCGCGCTCCTCGGCGAGGAAGCCCCGCGTCGGCTCGGCGCCCAGGACGAGGAAGGCGGAGTGGCTGCCGAGATTGGCGAGGTGGGTGTCGACGGAGACCCGCCGGGTCCAGGGCACCCGGCGGTGCGCGAAGTCGAGCCCGGACGGCAGGTCGCGTGAGCGGACGGGCGAACCGTGGGCGGAATCGCCGGCCCCGAGGAAGCGGCGGAGGCGGGCATCCTGCTCGGCGATCCAGGCGACCGAGTGGTCCGAGACGTTCCACCAGAGGGCGAGGGCGCCGCCGGGGCGGAGGACGCGCCGTGCCTCCGGGGCGGCGAGGGACGGGTCCGTCCAGTGCCAGGCCTGGGCGTACGTGATCAGGTCGGCCGATGCGGTGGCGAGGGGGAGGCGGTTGCCGTCGCCGCGCACGACGGGCAGGCGCGGGAGCGAGCGGTGGAGTTCCTCCGCCATGCCGGCGCCCGGTTCGACGGCGACGACCTGGGCGCCGCGCTCGTGGAGGAGCCGGGTGGCGATGCCCGTGCCGGCGCCGACATCGACGGCGCGGGCGCCGCGCAGGGGGCGGCGGGCCAGTTCCTCGACGGCGTCCAGGAGCGCGGGCGGGTAGCCGGGGCGGGCCGCGGCGTACTGGGCGGCCGCGCGGTCGAAGGAGAGCGCGCGGGAGGAGCGGGCGGGGGATGGGGGTGGTGTGCGGGACGGGGGTGGTGTGCGAGGCGTATCGGGGTCAGTGGGAGGCACAGGAGGCATGAGGCCATCGTGGCGCGCGCCGGGGGCCTGCGCCGGTGCTTTCGCGGTGTGCCCGTGCGCCGGTGCGCACGGCTTCCGTGTCGTCCCGATGGTGCGGACTCCGGTGGTGCGTGCGCCGGGCGGGCGGCTTCCGTGTCAATCCGGCGTGGCGGCTTCGGCGGCCCGGTCCGTGCGCCGGTACGCGCGGGGCTTCCGTTCGGGGGCGGACTACTTGCGCTTGGGGCGCTTGCCCTTGGTGGTCCTGCGGGCCGCCGGGTTGCCGGTGCGGGCCGAGCGGCGCTTCTCGTAGCGGGCCAGGGCCGTCTCGTACTCCGTGCGATGCAGCTGCTCGCCCGGTGCCTCCCGGAACGTACGGAGGAAGTAGGCGATCAGCGAGCCCACGAAGCCGATCGTCTTGAGACCGCGCAGATTGGCCTCGCGCGCCGGGTCGGCGGGGCGGCGGCTGAATCCTTCCCAGGTCTTGCGGAAGGCGATGGCGCTGCAGATCGCGAACATCAGCACGACCAGGATGCCGACGAAGCCGCCGACGTCGGCGATCTCCAGCCCCTGGTAGGCGAAGCGGAGCACGAAGCAGGCGGCGACCGCGGCGGCCAGGGAGCCGACCGAGGCGCCGACGCGGCGCAGCCCGTAGCCCCCGCTGTGGTCGACCCAGGTCGTACCGAAGAAGCGCAGGGGCTCGGGCTGCGGGCCGGGCGTGGTGGAACCGGGCGCGGCACCGGTGCCGGGGGCTTCGCTGTTCTCGCTCACGAAGTCGATTATCCCCGGGCGGCCGCGGTCCCGGACGCGCCGGTCGCGATCCGGGCCGCGAACCCGGACACCGTCCCGGCCGCTGTCCCGGTCAGTCGCAGCGCGGCGCGATGTAGCCGTCGCTGCCCGTGTGGACGTAGGCGTCCGACACGAACTGGCCGTTGGCGATGTTGTCCCAGACGTTCGAGGTGCCGTAGGGGCCGGTGACCCGCTCCCCCGGCTTCTGGCAGTAGACCGGGACCTTCATTCCGTACGGAAGCGTCCGGACGATCCCGTACTTGGTGCCCGGCCCCGTGCGGACGTTGACGCGGTAGCCGGGCGCGATCGGGTACCGGGTGACGTCGTCGCTCCCGGCGAGCGTCGCCACGTCCTCGGTGATGTCGGGCACGGCGGTCGTGCTGTCGGTCTGCTCTTCCATGGCCATGAGGCCCTCCCCCGTCGAGAGATGGTGTGTACGACGTGTACGACGCGCAGGCTACAAGCCCCATCCGTATCGCACGCACCATCGACTAGGCTCCGTGCGTCGCGCTTGCGGACGAACACACGGGGGTGGGCGATGCCGCCGCTGCGAGGTACCGGAGCCAGTCCGGAAGCGGAGCATCCGGAGTACGCCGGGCAGTACCGTCTTGAGGCACGTCTCGGCGCGGGCGGCATGGGAGTCGTGCACCTGGCCCGCTCCGCCTCGGGGCTGCGGCTCGCCGTCAAGGTGGTGCACCAGCAGTACGCCTCGGACCCCGAGTTCAGGGCGCGTTTCCGGCAGGAGGTCGGGGCGGCCCGGCGGGTCAGCGGGGCCTTCACCGCGTCGGTCGTCGATGCCGATCCGGATGCCGTACGGCCATGGATGGCCACCCTGCACGTGCCCGGCCCGACGCTCTCCGACCAGGTGAAGCGGAACGGGCCGATGGCCCCCGCCGAACTGCGCAGGCTGACGGCGGGGCTCGCGGAGGCCCTGCGCGACATCCATCGGGCCGGGGTCATCCACCGCGACCTCAAGCCGAGCAATGTGCTGCTCTCCGACTCCGGGCCCAAGGTCATCGACTTCGGGATCTCCCGCCCGTACGACAGTGATCTGCGCACCGAGACAGGCAAGCTGATCGGCTCGCCGCCGTACATGGCGCCCGAGCAGTTCCAGCGGCCGCGCGAGGTCGGGCCCGCCGCCGATGTATTCGCGCTGGGGGCCGTGCTCGTCCACGCGGCGACCGGCCGGGGGCCCTTCGACTCGGACAGCCCGTACCTCGTGGCCTATCAGGTGGTGCACGACGAGGCCGATCTGGCGGGGGTGCCGGCGGACCTGGCTCCGCTGATCGGGCGGTGCCTGACGAAGGACCCCGCCGGGCGACCCACCCCGGACGAGATCATGGCGACGCTGCGCCCGCCCTCGTACGAGGCCGCCGCGTTCATACCGTCGCAGCGGCGGCCGGTCACGGGCGGCGGCGAGAGCGGTGGGGACGGGAGCGGTGGGGACGCCGAGGCGGTCACGCATACGGGCGCGGGTGCGGCGGCGCGGAGCCCGCGGGAGGCCGCGTCCGGTGGCGGCAAGCGGCGGTGGCTGGCGGCCACCGCGGCGCTGCTGGTCATGGGGGCCGGTGGGGTGTGGGCCGTCGGCGCGGGCCTCGGTCCCGGCGGCTCGGGCGGGGCCGGGGAGCCGGATGGGTCGAAGGGGGCGGCGGAGGCGTTCTCCCCGTGGCGAACGCCGTTGCGTACCGCCGGGAGCGCGACGCCGGTCTGTTCCCCGGGAGAGGGCTCCGGGGAGGGTCTCGCGGACGGCTCCGGCTCCGGGGAGGCGGGGTCCGGACGGCCCTCGGGGCTGTACTGCGCGGCGGGTGGGGCCGGGGTCAGCCGGCTGGACCCCGCGGACGGCCGGGTGCTGTGGTCCCGCCGCGCCCCGGCCCCCGGCCCGTCGGTCGGTGTGGTGTCGGTCTCCGGCGGTCTGGTCCACACGGCGGTGCCGGGCGGGAAGCTCCGGGCGTACGACCCCGTCAAGGGCGAACAGGTCTGGGACGCGGATCTCTCCCCGTACCTGGGCACCCCCTTCGACGCGGGTGACACGCTGCTGCTGGTCGCCGAGGACGGCACGACCGAGGCGCTCGACTCCGCGAGCGGGTGTCCCTCTGGCGCCACCCGCTCGCCGGGCACCAGCGCCCGGACTACGCGCTGTACGACGACCGCACCGGGCTGGCCTACGCGTTCGAGCACTCGGCCTACGGGTCGACCACGCTGGTCACGGCCGTCGACGCAGCTACGGGGCACACGGCGTGGCAGCGGCGGCTGGACGGGATGCTGACCCCGGTGGGGACCTCGGACGGCGCGCTCGTCCTGACCGCCATGAACGGCGACGCCCAGACCGTCGGGCTCGTCCGCTACGAACCGGGCTCGCGGCATGTCGTACGGCTGGACCTGCCGTTCCGGATGAACGAACCGGAGGTCGTGGTGGGCGGGGACACCGCCTATCTGCTGGGGCACGGCGGGACGCTGGTCGCCGCCGGCCTCCGCCCGGACGGCGGCGAAACGGTCCGCTGGCAGCTGGAGACCGCTGCCGGGCGGACGTCCGCGCCCGTCCTCGCCGCCGGGGACCGGCTGTACTTCTCGGCGGCGGACGGGCGGCTGCTGGCGGTGGACACCGAGCACGGAAAGCTGCTGGGGCAGACGGGTCCACGGCTGCGGAACGGGCGGCTCACGTACTCGTCGGCGCTGCCCGCCCCGGTCGCCGCCGGGCGGACCGTCTTCGGGACGGCGCCCGACGGGTCCGTCTTCGCGGTGGACGGGCAGGACCCCGCGCGCTGGTGAGAGCGGGCGGGGTCCTGGACGTTCAGCGGGCCGGTGCTGCGGATCGCTCCGCCGGGGCGATGCGGCGGGATGGTCCGGCGGGTCTGTCAGCCGAGCTTGGAGACGTCGCGCACCGCGCCCCGGTCCGCGCTCGTCGCCATCGCGGCGTAGGCGCGCAGCGCCGCCGAGACCTTGCGCTCGCGGTCCTTCGGCGCGTAGACGCCGTTCAGCGCCTCGCGGCGTTCGGCCAGCTCGGTCTCGGGGACGAGGAGCTCGATCGACCGGTTCGGGATGTCGATCCTGATCCGGTCGCCGTCCTCGACCAGCGCGATCGTTCCGCCCGACGCGGCCTCCGGCGACGCGTGGCCGATGGACAGGCCCGACGTACCGCCGGAGAAGCGGCCGTCGGTCACCAGGGCGCAGCTCTTGCCGAGGCCGCGGCCCTTGAGGAAGGAGGTCGGATACAGCATCTCCTGCATGCCGGGGCCGCCGCGCGGGCCCTCGTAACGGATGACGACGACGTCGCCCTCCTTGATCTCCTTGCGGAGGATCTTGTCGACGGCCTCCTCCTGCGACTCGCAGACGACCGCCGGGCCCTCGAAGGTCCAGATCGACTCGTCGACGCCCGCCGTCTTCACGACGCAGCCGTCCACGGCGAGGTTCCCCTTGAGGACCGCGAGGCCGCCGTCCTTGGAGTAGGCGTGCGCCAGGTCGCGGATGCAGCCGCCGGCCGCGTCCAGGTCGAGGGTGTCCCAGCGCTCGGACTGCGAGAAGGCGGTCGCGGAACGGACGCATCCGGGCGCCGCGTGCCACAGCTCGACGGCCTCCGGGGACGGGGAGCCGCCGCGGACGTCCCAGTCCTTCAGCCACTCGGCGAGGGAGTCGGAGTGGACCGCGTGCACGTCCTCGTCGAGCAGGCCGCCGCGGTGCAGCTCACCCAGGATGGCGGGGATGCCGCCGGCCCGGTGGACGTCCTCCATGTAGTACGTGCCGCCGGGGGCCACGTTGGGCGCGACCTTCGAGAGGCAGGGGACGCGGCGCGAGACCTCGTTGATGTCGTCGAGGTCGTACGCCAGCTCGGCCTCCTGGGCGGCGGCCAGCAGGTGCAGGATCGTGTTGGTGGAGCCGCCCATCGCGATGTCGAGCGCCATGGCGTTGTCGAACGCGGCGCGGGTGCCGATGGAGCGGGGCAGGACCGACGCGTCGTCCTGCTCGTAGTAGCGCCGGGTGATCTCGACGACCGTGCGGCCGGCCTCCTCGTACAGCGCCTTGCGGGCCGTGTGCGTGGCGAGGACGGAGCCGTTGCCGGGGAGGGAGAGGCCGAGGACCTCGGTCAGGCAGTTCATCGAGTTGGCGGTGAACATGCCGGAACAGCTGCCGCAGGTGGGGCAGGCGTTCTCCTCGATGCGGAGGATGTCCTCGTCCGAGATGTTCTCGTTGACCGCGTCGCTGATCGCGTTGATCAGGTCGAGCTTGCGGACCGTGCCGTCGACGAGGGTGGCCTTGCCGGCCTCCATCGGGCCGCCGGACACGAAGACCGTCGGGATGTTGAGGCGCATCGCGGCCATCAGCATGCCGGGGGTGATCTTGTCGCAGTTGGAGATGCAGATCAGCGCGTCCGCGCAGTGCGCCTCGACCATGTACTCGACGGAGTCGGCGATCAGGTCGCGGGAGGGGAGGCTGTAGAGCATCCCGGCGTGGCCCATCGCGATGCCGTCGTCGACGGCGATGGTGTTGAATTCGCGGGGCACGGCGCCCGCGGCCTTGATGGCGTCGGAGACGATCCGGCCGACCGGGGCCAGGTGGGTGTGGCCGGGGACGAACTCGGTGAAGGAGTTGGCGACCGCGATGATCGGCTTGCCGATGTCCTCGCTCGCTACGCCCGAGGCCCGCATGAGGGCGCGGGCGCCCGCCATGTTGCGGCCGTGAGTGACAGTGCGGGACCTCAGCTGGGGCATCGTCTCTCGCTCCTTCGACGTTAAAGACTGCCTCCGAGCGTACGCCTCCGGCTCCAAGATCTGGACACAGTGTCCGAAATGCGGGATGACGTGCTCGGTGGTTGGGCGGCGGTACGGGAAGGGCGGCCGCGGCCCTTGGTGGCGTTGGCGCTGGTAGGGCGGGTATGACGGTTGGGGCGGGTGCGACGGTCAGGACCTGTGGGGCCGGTGGGGCTGACGAGGCGATCGGGCTGTACGGGACCGGCGGGGCCCGCCGGGTCGTCCGTCATGGGCGGGGCGCCCGGGACGGGGACGATGCCAGGTGGAGCCGGGTGAAGGCCAGCGCCTCCGCGAGGTCTGCCTCGCGTTCGGCTGTGGACATGGCACGGCGGGTGTTGACCTCGATGACGACATGGCCGTCGAACCCGCTACGGGCCAGCCGCTCCAGCAGCTCCGCGCAGGGCTGGTCGCCGCGGCCGGGGACCAGGTGCTCGTCCTTGTTGGAGCCCTTGCCGTCGGCGAGGTGGACATGGGCGAGCCGGTCGCCCATCCGCTCGACCATCGCCATGCCGTCCGTGCGGGCCGTCGCGGTGTGCGAGAGGTCCACGGTGAAGTGGCGGTAGTCGTCGTGGGTGACGTCCCAGTCGGGGGCGTACGCGAGCATCTCGCGGTCCCGGTAGCGCCAGGGGTACATGTTCTCGACGGCGAACCGCACATCGGTCTCGTCCGCCATGCGCCAGATCCCGGTGACGAAGTCGCGCGCGTAATTGCGCTGCCAACGGAACGGCGGATGGACGACCACGGTCGTCGCCCCGAGCTTCTCCGCCGCGGCGCGGGCCCGCTGGAGCTTCACCCACGGATCGGTGGACCAGACCCGCTGTGTGATCAGCAGACAAGGCGCGTGGACGGCGAGGATCGGCACCTGGTGGTAGTCCGAGAGCCGCCGGAGTGCCTCGATGTCCTGGCTGACGGGGTCGGTCCACACCATGACCTCGACGCCGTCGTAACCGAGACGCGCGGCGATCTCGAAGGCCGTCGCGGTCGACTCCGGGTAGACCGAAGCCGTCGACAGGGCGACCTTCGCATCCGGGATGCGCACCACTGGTTCTGCCACTGGGACAGCGTACGGGCAGCGGTACACGGAGCCGAGGGGTCCCGGCGGAAAGTGAGCAGGGCCATGGCGGGCTTCCGGCCGCCCGGCAGCCCGCTCAGCCTAGCGCGGCGCGCTCCGCGGGCAGGTGGTCCAGGCGGCGCAGGATGACGCCCTCGCGCAGCGCCCAGGGGCAGATCTCCAGCTCCTCGACCCCGAAGAGGTCCATGGCCCCCTCCGCGACCAGCGCCCCGGCGAGCAGCTGCGCGGCCCGGCCCTCGGAGACGCCGGGCAGCTCGCCCCGCTGCTCGACGGTCATCGCCGTCAGCTTCGGCACCCACTCCTCCAGCGCCTTGCGGGTGAGGCCGCGCTGCACGTACAGGCCCTCGGCGGAGCGCGCGGCGCCCGCGATCCTGGCGAGCTGCTTGAAGGTCTTGGACGTGGCCACGACATGGTCCGGGCGTCCGAAGCGGGTGAACTCCCCGACGCTCCGGGCGATGCTGGCCCGGACGTGGCGGCGCAGCGCCTTCACCTCCGCCGGATCCGCCGGATCGCCCGGCAGCCATCCGGCGGTGAGCCGGCCTGCCCCGAGCGGCAGCGACACCGCGACGTCCGGCTCCTCGTCCATGCCGTACGCGATCTCCAGCGAACCGCCGCCGATGTCCAGGACCAGCAGCCGCCCCGACGACCAGCCGAACCAGCGGCGCGCGGCGAGGAAGGTGAGCCGGGCCTCCTCGGCGCCGCTGAGGACGGCGAGGTCGATGCCGGTCTCGTCGCGCACCCGGGCCAGCACCTGGTCGGCGTTGCTCGCCTCCCGCACCGCGGAGGTGGCGAACGGCAGGACGTCCTCGCATCCCTTGTCCTCGGCGGCCTGGAGCGCGCCGGTGATCGTCGCCACGAGCCGGTCCACGCCCTCGGGGCCGATCGCCCCGTCCTCGTCGAGGAGTTCGGCCAGGCGGAGCTCCGCCTTGTGCGAGTGCGCGGGCAGGGGGCGCGCGCCGGGGTGCGCATCCACCACCAGCAGATGCACCGTGTTCGAACCCACGTCGAGGACTCCGAGTCTCATGGCAGGAACGCTACCGGGACCTCAGCCTTACTCTTGGCGCGTGCCAAAGACGAAAAAGGCGAAGCCGGGCAAAAACACGAAGAACACGAAGAAACAGAGAACGAAGCAGGAGATGGCGCAACAGGAAGTGACCGGACCGGACCGGTCCGAGGACGAGACCGGGATCGACTTCGCGCGCGCCTGGGTCGAATTCCCGGACCCGGCGGACGACGAACAGATCTTCCGCTGCGACCTGACCTGGCTGACCTCCAGGTGGACCTGCATCTTCGGCAGTGGCTGCCAGGGCATCCAGGCGGGCCGTGCGGACGACGGGTGCTGCACGCTGGGCGCGCACTTCTCGGACGAGGACGACGAGAAGCGGGTGGCGGAGCATGTCGCGCGGCTGACCCCCGAGCTGTGGCAGTTCCACGACGTCGGCACCGGGACGGGCTGGGTCGAGGTCGACGACGACGGGGAACGCCAGACGCGGCGCTGGAAGGGTTCGTGCATCTTCCAGAACCGGCCCGGATTCGCGGCGGGCGCGGGCTGCTCCCTGCACATCCTGGCGCTGCGGGAGGGCAAGGAGCCCCTGGAGACCAAGCCGGACGTCTGCTGGCAGCTGCCGGTCCGGCGTACGTACGACTGGATCGACCGGCCCGACGACACGCGGGTGCTCCAGGTGTCGATCGGTGAGTACGACCGCAGGGGCTGGGGTCCCGGCGGTCACGATCTGCACTGGTGGTGCACCTCGGCGACCTCGGCGCACGGGGCCGGGGAGCCGGTGTACGTCTCGTACCGGCCGGAGCTCACCGAGATGATGGGCGAGGAAGCGTACGAGCGGCTCGTCGAACTGTGCGAGCAGCGGCTGTCCTCGCTGCTGCCGATGGCCCCGCACCCGGCGGATCCGGTCGAGCCTGCGTGACGGGCGGGGGCGGTCCGCCTGACGGGTGGGATCGCCCCGGGGCGACGGGCGGGGCCTGTCGGGCGTGACGGACGTGGCCTGTCGGGCGCGACGGACGTGGCCTGTCGGGCGTGACGGACGTGGCCTGTCGGGCGTGACGGACGTGGCCTGTCGGGCGGGTCTAGGCAAGGCTCCGGGCGGTCCGGCTCAGTCCCCCCGGTCCGGCCCCGGGGCGGTGGGGCTCGTGGAGTCGGACGGGTCCGGGGACGGCGAGGGGTGACCGGTCGGGTCCGGGTCCGTCGGTGACGGCGTCGGGTCGCCGGGGCCGGATGTCGGGCCGGTCGACGGCGTGGGATCCGGCGAGGAGACGGGCGGCTCCGAAGGTCCGGGGGTGGCGGAGGGTTCGGCCGGGTGTCCCGGGCCGCCGGGCGAGGGCGCCGACCCATGCCCCCGGATCACCACCGCCGACCCCGAGGGGGCGAGGGCGATGCGCGCGCTCCACGGACCGGCCGGTTCCCGGCGGTGGTCCACGAGGACGTGCAGGGTCACGCTCTCGCCCGCGGCGAGCGTGCCCGAGGAGCGGCTCAGCCGCACCCAGGACACATCCGCGCGAGCCGACCAGGCGACCGGCGCGCCGCCCGAAGCGGTCAGCCGGATCAGGGTCCTGCCGGCGGACGAGCGGGCCTCGACGGTGAGCCCGCCGGCGCCGTGGCCCGAGCTGATCACCTCCGCCGAGACGTCCGGGGCGCGGCCGTCCTCGAAGCGGGCGCCGGGCTGGGGACGGGCATTGCCCGCGTTCTCGTAGGGGCCGTCCGGGCCGCCCTCGGAGCCGTGCCGGCCGTCGGTCTCGGTGGCGGTGACCGATGCGCCCTCGTGGCCCTCCCCGGTCAGCGGCGCACCGCGGTAGGCGGTCCACAGCGCGATCACCGGGGCGGCGACGACCGTCGCCACCACCGTCGTCGTCACGACCCTGGCCCGCAGCCGGTCCCGGCGCGCGGCGTGGTCCTTCGGATCCATGGGAAAGCCCGCCCGGTCGAAGCGCGGGCCGCCGGAGCGGGTGCGCTGGGCGCGGACCATCGCGACGTACGCCGAGGGCCGGGGCGCCTCGACGACCGGCAGCGCGGCGGCCTGGGTGACGGCGGCACCGGGCCACGGGCCCTGGGCCCCGGCCCGTTCGGCGGCCCGGCGGCAGCGGGGGCAGTCGTCGACATGGCGGACGAGTTCGCGGCGCAGGGCGGCGGAGAGCAGGACGCGGTGTTCACCGGTGAGCCGGGCGACCGTGGGGCAGTTGCCGGTCTCGACGACGGCGAGGGCGGCGCGGGTGCGTTCCACCTCGCAGGCCGCGGCGGCCAGGAGCTCACGGGCGGCCGCCGGGTCGAGGCCCAGGACGGCGGCGACGGCGCGCGGGGCGAGACGGTGGCGCACGGCGAGTTCGAGTGCTTCGCGCTGCTCGGGGGTGGTGCCCGCGGCCTCGGGCCAGGCCAGCTGGGCGAGTTCGCGGCGGTGCGCCTCGGCGGCGTCGGTCTCGGGGGCGTGGGCGGGGCCGAGGGGGGCGCCGCCCGGTGTGAACGCGGGGGTGGCAGGGGTCTTCGCGGCGACTGCCGGGGGCATACGGCGTCCGGCGCGCGCCCCCTGGGTGGCCGTTGCGCCGGGCTGCTTGCCCGGCGGCCCGCCCGCCCGCTTCGTCTCCTGCTTCGACGGCTTCGAGGCCTTCGACGATTTCGACGACGGCGCCTGCTTCGACGCAAGCCTCCCCGGCTGCTTCCCGGCCTTGTGCCGGTGCGCCTGGAGGCCCTGTTTCTGCTCGGCGAGCCTGCGCATGCACATCCATCTGGCCAGCGCGTACAGCCAGGATTTACGTTCCTCCTCGCCCTCCGGGCACCGGCCGCCCTGCCGTTCCGCGATCGCGAGCACACCGCCGAGCGCCTCGATGGCGGCATCGTGGTCGCAGAGCACGGAGAGGCAGTAGGTGAAGAGGCCGTCGAGATGCGGCTCGTAACGGGCGGGCGGCCGGCGCGGCGAAGAGTGCGTCGCGAGACGGGGCGCACCGCGCCGCTCCCGGTGTGCGCCGGTGGTGTGCGTGGGGGGCTCCAGACCGCTGCTCGTCACCTTGCGACCGTAGGCAGCACTGGGCACACCTTTAGCTCCTCTTCAGCACTTTTAACCCTTACGGGTGAACGTATCCCTCAAAAGGGGACAGGAATCCTGGATTCCGCCGGTCGTGCCACAGCCTCCGGCAGCCGCGTCACGGCCTCCGGCGTGCGTGTCACAGCCTCCGGGCAGGCGCACGAGGCCGGCCCGCGCGCCCGCCGCCGCGCGCCGTCGTCCTACCGCGCCCGACGGCGTTGTCGTACCCCACCTATACGGTTGTGCCATGGCTGCCCGTACGAAATCCGCGAAGGACCGGCCGTCCTACCGCTGCACCGAGTGCGGCTGGACGACCGCCAAGTGGCTCGGCCGCTGCCCCGAGTGCCAGGCGTGGGGGACGGTCGAGGAGTTCGGCGGCGCCCCCGCCGTGCGGACCACCGCGGCCGGCCGGGTCAGCACCGCCGCGCTCCCCATCGGCCAGGTCGACAGCCGCCAGGCCACCGCCCGCTCGACCGGCGTCGGTGAGCTCGACCGGGTGCTCGGCGGCGGTCTCGTGCCGGGCGCCGTCGTGCTCCTCGCGGGCGAGCCGGGCGTCGGCAAGTCGACGCTGCTGCTGGACGTCGCCGCCAAGGCGGCGAGCGAGGACCACCGCACGCTCTATGTCACCGCCGAGGAGTCCGCGAGCCAGGTGCGGCTGCGCGCCGACCGGATCCGGGCGATCAACGACCATCTGTACCTGGCCGCCGAGACCGACCTCTCCGCGGTCCTCGGCCATCTCGACGCCGTCAAGCCCTCGCTCCTCATCCTCGACTCCGTACAGACCGTCGCGTCGCCCGAGATCGACGGGGCACCGGGCGGCATGGCGCAGGTCCGGGAGGTCGCCGGGGCCCTCATCCGGGCCTCCAAGGAGCGCGGCATGTCGACGCTCCTGGTCGGCCACGTCACCAAGGACGGAGCGATCGCCGGGCCGCGGCTGCTGGAGCACCTGGTCGACGTGGTGCTGTCCTTCGAGGGCGACCGGCACGCCCGCCTCCGGCTCGTACGGGGCGTCAAGAACAGGTACGGCGCGACCGACGAGGTCGGCTGCTTCGAGCTGCACGACGAGGGCATCACCGGCCTCGCCGACCCCTCCGGGCTGTTCCTCACCCGGCGCGACGAGCCCGTGCCCGGCACCTGTCTGACCGTCACCCTGGAGGGCAAGCGACCGCTCGTCGCCGAGGTGCAGGCGCTGACGGTCGATTCCCAGATCCCCTCGCCCCGGCGCACCACCTCCGGCCTGGAGACGTCCCGCGTGTCGATGATGCTCGCGGTCCTGGAGCAGCGCGGCCGGATCAGCTCGCTGGGCAAGCGGGACATCTACAGCGCGACGGTCGGCGGTGTGAAGCTCTCCGAGCCCGCCGCCGACCTCGCGGTCGCGCTGGCCCTGGCCAGCGCCGCGAGCGACACCCCCCTGCCGAAGAACCTGGTGGCGATCGGCGAAGTGGGCCTCGCGGGCGAAGTCAGAAGGGTCACGGGGGTCCAGCGCAGGCTGGCCGAGGCGTTCCGCCTGGGCTTCACGCACGCGCTGGTACCTACCGACCCGGGGAAGGTCCCGGCCGGTATGAAGGTCACAGAAGTCGCCAACATGGGCGACGCGCTGAGAGTCCTCCCGCGCCGGTCTCGCGCACAGGCCCCCCAGGAGGAGGGCGCACGCCGGTAGACTTTGCCCTGGTCTCGCCCGTCCGTACGAGCGGTACGAGGGACGTAAGGGCACCGCAAACCTGTGACCGGAGGAGTGCAGTGGCAGCCAACGACCGGGCAGCATCGCCCGGAAAGTCCGGCCAAGGCACCGGTAACGAGGCGCTGATGCGCGCCTCGCTGAGCGCCGTGGCGCCCGGGATGGCGCTGCGGGACGGCCTGGAGCGCATCCTCCGCGGCAACACCGGCGGGCTGATCGTGCTCGGCATGGACAAGACGGTCGAGTCGATGTGCACCGGCGGATTCGTGCTGGACGTGGAGTTCACCGCGACGCGCCTGCGCGAGCTGGCCAAGCTCGACGGCGCGCTGATCCTCGACAAGGACATGACCAAGATCCTGCGGGCCGGTGTGCAGCTGGTGCCGGACGCCTCCATCCCCACCGAGGAGACCGGCACCCGCCACCGCACGGCGGACCGGGTCTCCAAGCAGTGCAATTTCCCGGTCGTCTCGGTCTCGCAGTCGATGCGCCTGATCGCGCTCTACGTGGACGGGGAGCGCCGGGTCCTGGAGGAGTCCGCCGCGATCCTCTCCCGCGCCAATCAGGCCCTCGCCACCCTGGAGCGGTACAAGCTCCGGCTCGACGAGGTCGCGGGCACGCTCTCCGCGCTGGAGATCGAGGACCTGGTGACGGTCCGGGATGTCACGGCCGTCGCGCAACGCCTGGAGATGGTCCGCCGGATCGCCACCGAGATCGCGGAGTACGTGGTCGAGCTGGGCACCGACGGCCGGCTCCTCTCGCTCCAGCTCGACGAGTTGATCGCGGGCGTCGAGCCGGAGCGCGAGCTGGTCGTACGCGACTACGTGCCGGAGCCGACCGCGAAGCGGTCCCGTACGGTCGCCGAGGCGCTGACCGAACTGGACGCGCTCTCCCACACCGAGCTGCTCGAACTCCCGGTCGTGGCACGGGCCCTGGGCTACAGCGGCTCGCCCGAGACGCTGGACTCGGCGGTCTCGCCGCGCGGCTTCCGGCTGCTGGCGAAGGTGCCGCGGCTGCCCGGGGCGATCATCGACCGGCTGGTGGAGCACTTCGGCGGTCTCCAGAAGCTGCTCGCCGCCAGCGTGGACGACCTCCAGACGGTGGACGGCGTCGGCGAGGCACGGGCCCGCAGCGTGCGCGAGGGGCTGTCCCGGCTGGCCGAGTCGTCGATCCTCGAACGGTACGTGTAGCGCGCGGACGGTACGCGCGGCGCGCGGACGCCACCGAAGGACGGCGGACGCGACCTCAGAACAGCGGATGCCACCGCAGGACGAACGGGGCCCGGGAGACCGGGCCCCGCCGCGTTTCCCAGGCCCGTTCCGGCGTCCCGGCCGCCCGCGCGGTACCGCCCGCCCGGGACCGCCCGCTCAGTCCTTCGCGAGGACGAACGAGGCGCGCTGCACCGGCTCGCCCGGCGCCTTCGCCTCGACCAGGTACGTACCGGGCCCCGCCGTCCCCGCGGGCGGTGTCGCGCAGTGCGGGGAGCTCTTCTTCCGGTCCCACTCCACGGTGTGGACGACGGTCTCGCCCGCCGGGACCTTCAGCAGCAGGGCGGCCGCCTCGCGCGGGCAGTCCTTGGAGGACCACACCTGGTTGTCGTCGCCACCGGCCTCAGTGATGGTGAGCACCGCGCTCTTCGGGCCGAGGTCGGCCTTGCAGGTGGTGGCCGAGGTGTTCTTGAGGACCAGCTTGAACCTCGGCTTCTGGCCGGGGCCGTAGCTGAGCCCGGTGCTCAGGCTCAACCGCAGTGCCGCGGGGGTGCAGTCGGGGAGCGGGGAGGAGGCCGGGACCTGCTGGCCGGCCGTTCCGCCGCTGCCACCGGCACCGCCGGCTCCGGTGCCCGATCCGCCGCCGGAGCCCCTACCGCCGTCGCCCGTGCCGTCGCCGGAGCCCGTGTCCGTACCGTCGCCGTCTCCGCCGCCGTCGCCGCCCGAGTCGCCCGGCTCGTCGCGTCCGCCGGGCTGTTGGGTGATGGCCGGGCCCGAGCCGCCGGGGCCCGGGGTGATCTCGCGCGCGGGGGCCGACCCGGCGGGCCGGGCGTCGTCCTTGCTCTTCTTGTCGCCGCCCGAGGTGACGATCCACACGACCAGCAGCGCGATCAGCGCAACGAGCGTCGCCGCTACGGCCCTCCGTCGCCAGTAGATCGTGGAGGGAAGCGGACCGATCGGATTACGCAAAGATCCCACGGCTCAAACTCTACGAGAGATCGGCGCCAACTCCCGCCCCACCCGCCGCCCCGGGCAGCAAGTTTTACGGATCATCATCACGGGCGGCCCGGATCCGCCCCGTATCGCCGCCGAGTTGGCCATCGGACGGCGCCCGGATGAACTCCCGGTTTCATTGACTACCCTCTGTCACATGGATAGTTCAGTTACGGCCCCGCTCTACCGGGACATCACCGACTTCGCGCATGACATGCCGTCATGGGTGCAGCATCTGGCCGAGATATGGACGGAGCTCGGGCTCCTGGTCTTCGGAGTCCTGTTCATCACCGGGTGGTGGCGCGCCCGGAACCAGGACGACCGCGCCCTGGCGCTGGCGGTGCTGGCGCCCGTCGCGACGGCCTTCGGCTATGTGGCCAGCGAGGTGCTCAAGTCGATGGTGAACGAGGAGCGCCCGTGCAGGTCCGTGGCGGGCGCGGCGGCCTCGCTGGTGACCTGCCCGCCGGCCGGCGACTGGTCCTTCCCCAGCAACCACTCCGCGATCGCCGGTGCGGCGGCGGTCGCCCTGGCGATCGCCCGGCCCCGGCTGGCCTGGCTCACCGTGCCGATGGCACTGCTGATGGCCTTCTCGCGGGTCTTCGTCGGCGTGCACTATCCGCATGACGTGGCGGTCGGGCTGGTGCTGGGGTCCGTGGTCTCGGCCGTGGTGGTCGTCGTGCTGCGCCGCCCGGCACAGTCGCTCGCCCGGACCGTGCGCGGCAGCGGGGCGCCGGTGGCGGCCTGGGCCTCGGGACCGGGCGCGGTGCCTCCCCGCCGCTCCCGGCGACGGGGCAAGCGGCACTGACGCCACCGACGGCACCGGGGGAGCCCGCTTGGGCCGGTTGCCGGACCGCCGGGGCTCGGACGGGTGGCATTATCACCCCAAGGGCCCCCGGCGGGAGCGACACCACCGTACGCGGAGCCGTCGTCCGCCCTTCCGTGCCAGGATCGGCAGTGCGATGACTGCCATGACTGCGACACAGACGCCCCCCACCTCCCTCCATTCCCCCGTGATCGGGTGGTTCGACCAGCACGCCCGCGATCTGCCCTGGCGCCGCCCCGAAGCGGGCGCCTGGGGTGTGATGGTGAGCGAGTTCATGCTGCAGCAGACCCCCGTGAACCGGGTCCTCCCGGTGTACGAGCAGTGGCTGGCCCGCTGGCCCCGCCCCGCCGACCTGGCCGCCGAACCGCCCGGCGAGGCGGTCCGTGCCTGGGGCCGGCTCGGCTACCCTCGCCGGGCGCTCCGCCTGCACGGGGCCGCGCAGGCAATAACGGAACGGCACGGCGGCGACGTACCGAGCGAGCACGGCCAGCTGCTCGCCCTGCCCGGGATCGGCGAGTACACCGCGGCGGCGGTGGCCTCGTTCGCGTACGGGCAGCGCCACGCGGTGCTCGACACGAACGTCCGCCGGGTGTTCGCGCGGGCCGCGTCCGGGATCCAGTACCCGCCGAACGCGACCACCGCCGCCGAGCGCAAGCTCGCCCGTGCGCTGCTCCCCGAGGAGGACGAACGGGCCGCCCGCTGGGCCGCCGCGACGATGGAGCTCGGGGCCCTCGTCTGTACCGCCAAGAACGAGGACTGCACCCGGTGCCCGATCTCCGGGCAGTGCGCCTGGCGGCTGGCCGGGAAGCCCGCCCACCAGGGGCCGCCGCGGCGCGGTCAGACCTACGCCGGCACCGACCGGCAGGTCCGCGGCCGGCTGCTCGCCGTGTTGCGCGAGGCCGTGACACCGGTGCCGCAGTCGGCGCTGGACGCGGTGTGGGACGAACCGGTGCAGCGCGCCCGCGCGCTGGACGGCCTGGTCGCCGACGGCCTGGTCGAACCGCTGGCAGGCGGGCAGTACCGGCTGCCGCTGACCTGAGGCAGCGCTCGCTCCCCGCTCCCGCACAACCGCGAGGCAGCACCCGCTCCCCCGCTGTTACACAACCGATGGACAGCCGTGCGTCGGCCTATGGCTGCTCCGCACAGCCCCGTGACAACTGCTCCGTAGCGTCTTGTCTCGTCAGCCCGACCGAACGATGGCTGGCGGCGGGACCACGGGGATCCACGGGGACGGAGGCGGTTGGAATGGCGCACGGCGAGGTGCTCGCATTCGAGGACTACGTACGCACTCGGCATGACGCGCTGCTGCGCAGCGCGCGACGGCTGGTCCCCGACCCGGTGGACGCACAGGACCTGCTCCAGACCGCCCTGGTCCGTACGTACGGCCGCTGGGACGGCATCGCCGACAAGTCGCTGGCCGATGCCTACCTGCGCCGCGTCATGATCAACACCCGTACCGAGTGGTGGCGGGCCCGCAAGCTGGACGAGGTCCCCACCGAGCAGCTTCCCGACGCGAGCGTCGAGGACGGCACCGAGCAGCGCGCCGACCGCGCCCTGCTGATGGACGTGCTGGGCGTCCTGGCTCCCAAACAGCGCAGCGTGGTCGTGCTGCGACACTGGGAGCAGATGAGTACCGAGGAGACGGCCGCCGCGCTCGGCATGTCGGCCGGTACGGTGAAGAGCACGCTGCACCGTGCGCTGGCACGGCTGCGCCAGGAGCTGGAGAGCCGGGAGGCGGCGAGCAGGGAGGACCGGCTCCGCGAGGAGCAGGTCCGGCCGGCGGGCCGTGCCCCGGTACCGGCGCGGGCGCGGGTGGGCAGGCATACGGACGAACGGGGGCGGGAGCGTTGCGCGGCCTGACAGCCAGCGGCGACGGTGGTGACCGTGGCGGTGGAAGAGATGACGGTGGCCGTGCGGCCACCGTCCGACGTGGCCGGGTCCTGACCGGCTGGGCGGCGAGCGCCACGACCCTGGTCGGCCTCGCCGCCTTCGGGCTGCTCACCGTCAGCTGCTCGACCGGCGGCACCGGCACCCGGGACGAGGGCCCGGCCGGCACCCAGCCGGTCGCGCAGGTCACGCCCAGCGCCGAGCCGTCCTCCTCCGCGAAGCCCGCCGCGCGCATCGATCCCGTCTCCCTGCTCAAGCACGACCCCAAGGTCAGCGAGCGGGTCAGAACGGATCTGAAGCCCTGCACCGGCTCCGCGTACCCGGTGGACACCTCGTACGGCACCATGACCGGCGGGCCCTCGCCCGATGTCGTGGTGAACGTGATGACCTGCGGCGATTCGGTGGGCGTCGGTACCTATGTGTACCGGCCGCAGAGCAATGGCCGGTACGAGAACGTGTTCGCCATCGAGCAGCCCGCGGTCTACGGCACCATCGACCGCGGTGATCTGGTGGTGACGACCCAGGTGTACGAGAAGAAGGACTCGGTCGCGTACCCCTCCGGCGAGGAAGTCATCACCTACCGCTGGGCGGGCAACCGCTTCACCGAGCACGACCGGGTGCACAACGACTTCAACCGAGCCGTCGGCAGCGGCGGAGCGGCCCTTCCGGGGGCCGCCGATCCGGCGGGGAACTGAGAGCAGTCTGATGGCCGAGACCCACGTCCTGTTCGTCGAGGACGACGACGTCATCCGCGAGGCCACCCAGCTGGCGCTGGAGCGCGACGGCTTCGTGGTGACCGCCATGCCCGACGGCCTGTCGGGCCTCGAAGCGTTCCGGGCCGACCGCCCCGACATCGCCCTGCTCGATGTGATGGTGCCGGGGCTCGACGGGGTCAGCCTCTGCCGTCGCATCCGCGACGAGTCGACGGTGCCCGTGATCATGCTGTCCGCCCGCGCGGACTCGATCGATGTGGTGCTCGGCCTGGAGGCCGGCGCCGACGACTACGTCACCAAGCCCTTCGACGGGGCGGTCCTGGTCGCCCGGATCCGGGCCGTGCTGCGCCGCTTCGGCCATGCCTCGGGCGGGCAGCCGGGGATCGGGGAGCCGGAGCAGCGGCCCGTGGGCGGGGTGCTGGTCTTCGGTGATCTGGAGGTCGACACCGAGGGCATGGCGGTCCACCGCGGCGGTGAACAGGTGGCGCTGACACCGACCGAGATGCGGCTGCTGCTGGAGTTCTCCGCGGCGCCCGGCACGGTGCTCTCCCGCGACAAGCTCCTGGAGCGGGTATGGGACTACGGATGGGGCGGTGACACCCGGGTCGTGGACGTCCATGTGCAGCGGCTGCGCACCAAGATCGGCCAGGAACGGATCGAGACGGTCCGCGGCTTCGGCTACAAACTCCGGCCGTGAAGCGGCCCGCCCTGCGGACGGGAGTCCGCTGGAAGATCAGCATCGCGATCGCGGCGGTCGGAGCGCTGACCGCGGTCGCGCTCAGCTTCGTCGTCCACAACGCGGCCCGGGTCTCGATGCTGGAGAACGCCCGCGAGGTCCAGCTGGACCGGCTGACGTACGCGCAGCTGCTGTACGAGGCGACGAAGACGAAGAAGGCCGACCTCCGGTTCGGCGCCAAGCTCAACGACCCGACGATGCCGCGCAGCCTGCGCGCGGAGACCGCCAGGAACCGGCGGGCCACCCATGTCGACGAGTCCGCCGAGGGGGTGCCGGACGTCTGGGCGGCGGTACCGGTCGGCCATGGCGACGTGCTCTCGCTGCACACCCGGTTCGCGGGCCGCTCCGCCACGATCATGGGCGACCTCGACCGGGCGTTGATCATCGGCTCGGTCTCGGTGGTGTTCGGCGGCTGTGCGCTGGGCGTGCTGATCGGCGGGCAGCTGTCGCGCCGACTGCGCAAGGCGGCGGCCGCGGCGGGCAAGGTCGCGCAGGGCAATACGGAGGTACGGGTCAGGGAGGCCGTCGGCGGGGTCGTCCAGGACGAGACCGATGAGCTGGCCGCCGCGGTGGACGCGCTGACGGACGCGCTGAACGCGCGGATCGAGGCGGAGCGCCGGGTCACCGCGGACATCGCGCACGAGCTGCGTACGCCGGTGACCGGTCTGCTGACGGCGGCCGAGCTGCTGCCGCCCGGCCGCCCCACCGAGCTGGTGCGGGACCGGGCGCAGGCGATGCGCACGCTGGTCGAGGACGTGCTGGAGGTGGCCCGGCTGGACAGCGCGTCGGAGCGGGCCGAGCTCCAGGAGCTCGCGCTCGGGGAGTTCGTCAGCCGGCGGATCGCGCTGCTGGACCCGGATGTACGGGTGCGGGTGGTGCACGAGTCCTGGGTCAACACCGATCCGCGCCGGCTGGAGCGGATCCTCGGCAATCTGCTGGGCAACGCCGCCAAGCACGGCGCGACCCCGGTGGAGGTCACGGTCGAGGGCCGGGTGGTCCGGATCCGCGATCACGGTTCCGGGTTCCCGGCGGCGCTGCTGCGCGAGGGGCCGAGCCGGTTCCGTACCGGCAGCAGTGACCGGGCCGGTCACGGGCACGGTCTCGGGCTGACGATCGCGGCCGGTCAGGCGCGGGTCCTGGGGGCCCGGCTGACCTTCCGCAACGCGGCGCCGGAGGGGGCCGCGGAGGGCACGGGCGCGATCGCGGTGCTGTGGCTGCCCGAGCACGCGCCGACGAACACCGGCAGCTTCCCGATGCTCCAGGTGGCCGAGCAGCGGGGCCCGGACGACGACGAGGCACAGGGCGCTGAGCCGGGCCTCGGGCGGTCCGGCGGCTGAGCCCCTGGTACGGCAGATACGGCAGAGGCTCCCGGGGCGTGCCCCGGGAGCCTCTGCCGTACGCCGTGCGGGATCAGACGGCCTCGGCCTCGGCCTGCTTGGTCACCGGGCCCGCTCCGCGCAGCGGCACCTCCTTGACGAAGACCGAGGCGACCAGCGCGACCAGGGCGACCGAGGCGCCCACGAGGAACGCGAGGTGCGTGCCGGACGACACCGCGAACTGGTAGGCCTCGCGCGCCGCGTCCGGCAGCTTCGCCAGGCTCGCCGCGTCCAGCTGCGCGGACTGCTCGGTGGCCGCACCGCCGCCGCGGGCCACCATCTCGTCCTGCACCCGGCCGGTGAACAGCGCGCCCATGATCGCGACGCCGAAGGAGCTGCCGAGCGAGCGGAAGAGGGTCGCCCCGGAGGAGGCGACGCCCATGTCCTTCATCTCCACGCTGTTCTGGGCGACGAGCATCGTGATCTGCATCAGGAAGCCCATGCCCGCGCCGAGCACCGCCATGTAGACGCCGGAGGTGAACCGGGTGGTGTCGACGTCCATCCGGGAGAGCAGGAAGAGACCGGTCACCATCAGCACGGAGCCGATCACGGGGAAGATCTTGTACTTGCCGGTGCTGGTGGTGACCCGTCCGGCGATCAGCGAGACGGCCATCATCGCCAGCAGCATCGGCAGGAGCAGCAGACCCGAGTTGGTGGCCGAGGCGCCCTGGACGGACTGCTGGTACAGCGGCAGGAAGAGCACCGCGCCGAACATCACGAAGCCCGCCACGAAGCCGACGACGGACATCAGGGTGAAGTTGCGGCTGCGGAAGACGCGCAGCGGAATGATCGGTTCTGCTGCCTTGGTCTCGACGAAGACGAAGCCTACGAGCGCGACGACGCCGATCGCGATGAGCTCCATGATCATGGCGGAGTTCCAGTCGTACTCCGTACCGCCCCAGGTGGTCACCAGGACGATCGCGGTGATGCCGAGGGTCAGCAGTCCCGCGCCGAGGTAGTCGATCTTGCCCTGGGCGCCCTTCCGCTTGGGCAGGTGCAGCACGATGGTGACCATGGCGAGGGCGATCGCGCCCAGCGGCAGGTTTATGTAGAAGCTCCAGCGCCAGCCGAGGTGGTCGGTGATGGTGCCGCCGACCAGCGGTCCGCCGATCATGGCGATGGCCATGACGCCGGCCATCATGCCCTGGTACTTGCCGCGCTCGCGGGGCGGTACGAGGTCACCGATGATCGCCATGACGCCGACCATCAGGCCGCCCGCGCCGAGCCCCTGGACCGCCCGGAAACCGATCAGCTGGCCCATGTCCTGGGACATTCCGCTCAGCACCGAGCCGGCCAGGAAGATCACGATGGACGTGAGGAAGATGCCCTTGCGCCCGTACATGTCGCCGAGCTTGCCCCAGATGGGGGTGGAGGCGGCGGTGGCCAGGGTGTACGCGGTGACGACCCAGGACAGGTGCTCCATGCCGCCGAGGTCGCCGACGATGGTCGGCATCGCCGTGCCGACGATCAGGTTGTCCAGCATGGCGAGCAGCATCGTGATCATCAGGGCGAGCATCACCGCCCTGACGCTCCGCTGCGGCGTCTCGGGTTTCGCGGCCGGACGGTCGGCGACGGCCGCCGTCCCGACGGCCGCCTTCTTCAGATCGGACATTGGTCCCCACTCCCCTGATCCCCGGTACGGGCCAGACACTTACTTGCCGCCCGGCTAGTAACTACACTGGGGAAAGTAGACCCCCAACTAGCCGGGCGTCAAGTAAGTTCGTGAGGGAGAGTTTCATGGGGAGCACGCCGCAGCAGCGCCGTGGCAACACGCGCCAGCGCATTCAGGACGTCGCCCTGGAGCTCTTCGCCGAACAGGGCTACGAGAAGACCTCGCTCCGCGAGATCTCCGAGCGGCTCGATGTCACCAAGGCCGCGCTGTACTACCACTTCAAGACCAAGGAAGACATCCTGGTCAGCATCTTCGAGGACCTCAACCGCCCGGTCGAGGAGCTGCTCGCCTGGGGCAAGGAGCAGCCGCGCACCCTGGAGACGAAGAAGGAGATCCTCAGCCGCTACAGCGAGGCCCTGGTGGCCGCCGCCCCGCTGTTCCGCTTCATGCAGGAGAACCAGGCGGCCGTACGGGAACTGAGCATCGGGCAGACCATCAAGGAGCGCGTCGTCGCCCTGGTCGACCTGATCCAGGAACCCGGCGCGTCAATGACCGACCATGTGCGCTGCTCCACCGCGCTCTTCGCGACGCACGCGGGCATGTTCGCCCTCAAAGACCTCGAAGGCGACCCCGAGGAGAAGCGCAAGGCCGTCCTCGAAGTCGCCTTCGAACTGGTCACCCGGGCACACGGCCGGGATCCGGTGGAGTAGCGAGCCGTCCCCGTCGGGAACGTCCCCGTCGGGACCGTCCCGGTCGGGTCAGACCCGCACGCCCTCCCTGTGCAGGAAGCTGACCGGGTTGATCGCGGAGCCGTAGTCGGCGGTGTGCCGGATCTCGAAGTGCAGGTGCGGGCCGCTGGAGTTGCCGGTGCTGCCCGAGAGCGCGATCCGCTCGCCGGTCTTCACGGCCTCGCCGATCCGCACCTCGATCTTCGACAGGTGGGCGTACTGCGAGTACGTGCCGTTGGCGTGCTTGATCACGACGGCGTTGCCGTACGCCGGACCGTCGCCGCCGCCGTTGGGGCCGGCCTTCACGACGATGCCGGTGTGCGCGGCGCGGACCTTGGTGCCGGTCGGCACGGCGAAGTCCTGGCCGGAGTGCTTGTGGGCCCAGCGGCTGCCGTCGTTGCCGAAGCTCGCGCTCAGCTCGTAGCGGCTGACCGGGGCTCCCCAGCCGTGGGTCTTCTTCAGGGCGGCCTTCTTCGCCGCGGCCGCCTTCTTGACCGCCGCCGCCTTCTTGGCCGCGACCTTGCCCTGCACGGCCGCCTGCTCGGCGACCGATTGGGCAGCGCCGCTGCCCAGCAGGTTCACACCGTCCGGGGCGCCCGCCGGGGCGGCCGCGAACGCAGCGCCCGCACCGAGAACCATCGACGTCCCCAGGCCGGCTGCCACGACGGCACCCCGGACACGGGACAGGGACGGGCGGCGGGAGTGCTGGAACGAAACGCGCTTCGACATAAGCGGAGAACCTCCGGAGATGACTGGACCCGGCGTTCCGGCCGGGCTGGCCATTCTTTGGTAACCCGCACCCCAGCCATGGATCAAACACCCCATCTACGAACAAAAGCCGTATCCGGAGCCCCGGGAATTCACTGCCACGGACCTCGCGCACCCCGCACTCGCACCCGTCGAAAGTCCGGCTCCGGGCAGACCCGACCTTGGTTTCAAACCCACTCGAACCGGACAGATGCTGGTGATCCGGGTTCTCGTCCCTCCGGCACCCGAAACCCCCTCCGTCGCAGGGCCGAAGGTCCCCGCGACGATCACGGCGCTCCCTCCTACGTTCCCTAGTAGGCCCGGAACGGGCTGTGCGCCTTGTCACCGCCGGCGGCCCGGAGGCTGTCCGTTTCGGGACCTTCGGCCCCACGGGCTGACACGACGACCAGCTCATCCCGGGGGGACAGGCCATGGCCAGCGGCACCGCAGGCAGCAGCGGCATGGACGGCATCGAGCTCGCCGATGCCGTCGAGTCGATCCGCAACCAGCTCATCGACGCCGCGACCGGCGGCCCCTGGCAGATCGGCCACGGGGACCAGGGCAGCACAGCACACTTCGGCGGCGGAGCGCCCCGGCCGTGAGCACCGCGCCGCCCACCGCACCCGCGGCGCGCACGGTCGTCGTGCTGGGCGCCGGAACCGTCCAGGGCAGCGGCGCCCTGCTCACCGACCGGCTCGTACTGACCTGCGCCCATGTGGTCAGGGGCGGCAGCCGGGCCGCGGTCGCCCACCCCGGACGGGCGGACCACGCGACGGCGACGGTCGCCTGGATCGACCACGGCCTCGACGCCGCCCTCCTGCTGACCGCCGACCCGGTGCTCCCGGTCGCCCCGGTACGGCTCGGCACCCTCCACACCGGGCACGCGGTCCCCGGCTGCGAGATGCCCGGGTGCCGGGTGACCGTCACCGGCGAGGCGTCGGTCAGGGGCGCCGAGGGCCTCGGCATAGGCCGCTGACCGCCGTACGCACGGAAAAGTACGCGCAGGGGAAGTACACGCAGAAAAAGGGGCTGCCCCGGACCGTTGCGCACGGTCCGGGGCAGCCCCTTCGGTCTTACTGCCTTACTGCTCAGGCGCTCGGGAGCGTCCTCACACGTCCTTCGACATGTTCGGGCCCGCGCCGCCTGCCGCCTGCTCGATCGGGGGGACGTCGGGCAGCGCCGACTTCTCCTCGCCACGGAAGGTGAAGGCCTTCTCCTCGCCCTCGCCCTCGGTGCCGACGACCACGATGTGACCGGGGCGCAGCTCACCGAAGAGGATCTTCTCGGAGAGGATGTCCTCGATCTCGCGCTGGATCGTCCGGCGCAGCGGCCGGGCGCCCATCACGGGGTCGTAGCCCTTCTTCGCCAGGAGCGACTTGGCTTCCGAGCTCAGCTCGATGCCCATGTCGCGGTCCTTCAGGCGCTCGTCCACCTTGGCGAGCATGAGGTCGACGATCTGGATGATGTCTTCCTCGGTCAGCTGGTGGAAGACGACCGTGTCGTCGACACGGTTGAGGAACTCGGGGCGGAAGTGCTGCTTGAGCTCTTCGTTGACCTTGTTCTTCATCCGCTCGTAGCCGGTCTTGACGTCGCCCTGGGCGGCGAAGCCCAGGTTGAAGCCCTTGGAGATGTCCCGGGTCCCGAGGTTGGTCGTCATGATGATGACCGTGTTCTTGAAGTCCACGACCCGGCCCTGGGAGTCGGTCAGGCGACCGTCTTCCAGAATCTGGAGCAGGGAATTGAAGATATCGGGGTGGGCCTTCTCGACCTCGTCGAAGAGGACGACGGAGAACGGCTTGCGGCGCACCTTCTCGGTGAGCTGTCCGCCCTCTTCGTAACCCACGTAACCGGGGGGCGAGCCGAAGAGGCGGGAAACCGTGTGCTTCTCGCTGAACTCCGACATGTCGAGGGCGATCAGCGCGTCCTCGTCACCGAAGAGGAATTCGGCGAGCGTCTTGGAGAGCTCGGTCTTACCGACACCGGACGGACCGGCGAAGATGAACGAGCCACCGGGGCGCTTCGGGTCCTTCAGACCGGCTCGCGTACGGCGGATCGCCTGCGAGAGGGCCTTGATGGCGTCCTTCTGCCCGATGACGCGCTTGTGGAGCTCGTCCTCCATGCGCAGCAGACGGGAGGACTCCTCCTCCGTCAGCTTGAAGACCGGGATGCCGGTCGCGGTGGCGAGGACCTCGGCGATGAGCTCGCCGTCGACCTCGGCCACGACGTCCATGTCGCCGGCCTTCCACTCCTTCTCGCGCTTGGTCTTCGCCGCCAGCAGCTGCTTCTCCTTGTCACGGAGGGAAGCCGCCTTCTCGAAGTCCTGGGAGTCGATGGCCGACTCCTTGTCGCGACGGACGCCCGCGATCTTCTCGTCGAACTCGCGGAGGTCCGGCGGCGCGGTCATCCGGCGGATGCGCATCCGGGAACCGGCCTCGTCGATCAGGTCGATCGCCTTGTCCGGCAGGAAGCGGTCCGAGATGTACCGGTCGGCCAGCGTCGCGGCCTGGACCAGCGCCTCGTCCGTGATGGAGACGCGGTGGTGGGCCTCGTAGCGGTCCCGCAGGCCCTTGAGGATCTCGATGGTGTGCGGCAGCGACGGCTCCGCGACCTGGATGGGCTGGAAGCGGCGCTCGAGAGCGGCGTCCTTCTCCAGGTGCTTGCGGTACTCGTCGAGCGTGGTGGCACCGATGGTCTGCAGCTCACCGCGGGCCAGCATCGGCTTGAGGATGCTGGCGGCGTCGATCGCGCCCTCGGCGGCGCCCGCACCCACGAGGGTGTGGAGCTCGTCGATGAACAGGATGATGTCGCCGCGGGTGCGGATCTCCTTGAGGACCTTCTTCAGGCGCTCCTCGAAGTCACCGCGGTAGCGGGAGCCGGCGACCAGCGCGCCGAGGTCGAGGGTGTAGAGGTGCTTGTCCTTGAGGGTCTCGGGCACCTCGCCCTTGACGATGGCCTGCGCCAGTCCTTCGACGACCGCCGTCTTGCCGACGCCGGGCTCGCCGATGAGAACCGGGTTGTTCTTGGTGCGACGGGACAGCACCTGCATGACCCGCTCGATCTCCTTCTCGCGCCCGATGACCGGGTCGAGCTTGGATTCACGAGCGGCCTGGGTGAGATTCCGGCCGAACTGGTCGAGCACCAGGGACGTGGAGGGCGTGCCTTCCGCGGGGCCGCCCGCGGTCGCCGCCTCCTTGCTGCCCGAGTACCCGGAGAGCAGCTGGATGACCTGCTGCCGCACCCGGTTCAGGTCGGCGCCCAGCTTCACGAGGACCTGGGCGGCGACACCCTCGCCCTCGCGGATCAGGCCAAGCAGGATGTGCTCGGTGCCGATGTAGTTGTGGCCGAGCTGAAGGGCCTCACGGAGCGAGAGCTCCAGGACCTTCTTGGCCCGGGGCGTGAAGGGGATGTGCCCGGACGGGGCCTGCTGGCCCTGGCCGATGATCTCCTCCACCTGCTGGCGGACCGCCTCGAGCGAAATCCCGAGGCTCTCCAGGGCCTTAGCGGCGACACCCTCACCCTCGTGGATAAGGCCCAGGAGGATGTGCTCGGTGCCGATGTAGTTGTGGTTGAGCATCCGGGCTTCTTCCTGAGCCAGGACGACAACCCGCCGCGCGCGGTCGGTGAACCTCTCGAACATCGTTAATCGCTCCTCAGAGCGGTCAGGCAGTAAGGGGTCGGTCCCCTCCCTGTCCTTCCGCAGCTTAGTCCCGCAAGCGGGGACCGCTCATTCCAACTGCCGACACCGTCCTTGGCCTCCTGCCCCGAACGCCGACAACTTCTCCAACCCGATGGTGCGAGACGATGTTCCCGCAGGCCAGGCAGATACCCCTTTCGCCAGTACGCCGATGGCGAACGTGAGATGCCCGAGCCTGCGTGTCGCCCCTCCCCACTAGGGATGTCTTACCCGCAATTACAGACAGTCCATGCGGCGCGCGCCGGTTCCCTCCGCTACGGGCGAACACATTGACGCTCCCGAATGCGCCCCTACGCCCCCATCACGGACACATGGCGCGCCCGCTCACGGACTCTGCGTAACCCTGGGGGTCTCCGGGCCGTTCTTCCGGCATGGCCATCACCGTCCCGCCACCCCTGCCGTCGGCCACCGGTGAGCGGGAGAGCGGCGAGAGCGCCCGGTGGGCGCAGTGGTACGAACGCGAGCTCGGCTGGGCGACGGCGGGGACCGCACCGGTGCGGTTGCTGACCGGCCTGCGGTTCGACGTGCTCCAGGTGCCCGCGGCCGCCGGTCACGCGGCGCTGCGGCGGCTGGAGCGCACCGGGCCCGTGGCGCTGTCGGGCGCGCGGATGAACCTGCTGGTCGCCGCGGGAAGCGCCGAGGAGCTGCCGGGGCTGCTCGACTGGCTGGAGTGGGGAGGCGTCGCCCTCGCGCTGACCGCCATCGGCGCGGGCGGCCGGATCACCGCGCCGGTGCCGCCCGGACGGATGGCGGGCCGGCCGGGGGCGGCCGCATGGCTGCGACCCCCCGGGCCACGACACGAGGAAGGGTCGGGACTCCCGGCCCTCGCCGCCCTCGGGAGCAGGGGTGGGGGTGCTCCCGATCTCGTACGGCTGGTGGACGCGGTGGCGACGGAATGCCACCGGGTCCGGTTGACGCGTGCCCGAACGGGGCCGTCGACGGATGGGTCGACAGCTCAGCCGTTGGCCTTCTCGTAAGCTTCGCGGATCTCCGCGGGAACACGGCCACGGTCATTCACATTGTGGCCGTTCTCGCGGGCCCACTTACGGATCTCGGCGGTGTCCTTGTTGCCACCCGTGACGGCGCGGCCCTTGCCACGGCCACCCGCCGCGCGGCCACCCGTGCGCCGGCCACCCTTGGTGTACGGCTCAAGAAGACCACGGAGCTTGTCCGCGTTGCTCGTCGTGAGGTCAATCTCGTACGTCTTGCCATCGAGAGCGAACGTGACCGTCTCGTCCGCCTCGCCGCCGTCGAGGTCATCGACAAGAAGGACCTGAACCTTCTGTGCCACTGGATTCCCTTTCATCGAAAATGCAGTACGCGGAAAGGAAACCGCTTTTCCCCGGAAAACACAAACCCCCGGGAGAGGTTCAGGATCACGGGGAGACGGGAAACATGCGCGATTCGGACATAGGGTTCCGGCTTCTTGTGGCAACCGCAGAAGACGGTCACAGATGCAGAAGCATCCGGCTGTTGCCCAAGGTGTTCGGCTTCACCCGTTCGAGACCCAGGAACTCTGCTACACCCTCGTCATAGGAACGCAGCAGCTCACTGTAGACATCTCCGTCGACCGGTGTCTCTCCGATCTCCACGAAGCCGTGCTTCGCGAAGAAGTCGACTTCGAAGGTGAGACAGAAAACCCGTCGCACACCGAGCCAGCGGGCGGTCTGCAACAACTTGTCCAGCACGTGATGGCCGACTCCGCCGCCCCTGATGCTGTGATCGACGGCGAGAGTACGCACTTCGGCGAGGTCTTCCCACATCACATGCAGTGCACCGCAGCCGATGACGCGGGCGTCCTCGTCGCGTTCCGCGATCCAGAACTCCTGGATGTCCTCGTAAAGCGTCACGGTCGCTTTGTCGAGCAGGATGCCTTCACGTACGTAGCCGTCGAGGAGGCGCCGGACCGATGCCACATCGCTGGTCCTGGCACGTCGGACGGTGACGGCCGTGTTTATGGCCGGCGGTTCGGTACGGGAATCGGCATGCGGAAGCTCTGAGGACATACCCCGACGCTATCGCCCGGCCCCCGGGCCCGTCCCATCGGCCGGATCTCCGGCCGGGCCTTCGGCCGCTTCTCCGGCCGGTTCACCGGTCGCCGCTCCGGCCGGTTCACCGGTCTGTTCAGCGGCTTGTTCGGCGGTCTGTCCACCGCTCTGTTCGGCGGGCGGGGGCTCGGCGGCCCCGGACAGCTTGGGCTGAACGACCCGCATGGCGTCCTGGAGGGCTTCGCGCTGCTCGGCGGACATCATGCCGAAGAAGGCGACAAGAGCGGCCGCCGGGTTGTCACTGCGCGACCATGCTTCGTTCATCAGTGCGGCCGCGTAGGCGGCGCGGGTGGAGACCGCCGTATATCTATATGCGCGGCCGTCGACTTCCCTGCGTACCCAGCCCTTCTGATGGAGATTGTCCATTACCGTCATGACGGTGGTGTAGGCGATGGAGCGTTCCTGCTGAAGGTCCTCAAGGACTTCCCGCACGGTCACCGGACGGTTCCATTGCCAGACCCGTGTCATCACGGCGTCTTCCAGATCTCCCAATGGGCGGGGCACAATGTCACTTTAGTGCCACATGCCTGGAATGACCGGCTTATTTGCGCGACAAAAGGGCGTACGGCTCCGGATGAGCCGTACGCCCTTCGTGTGCTGCGGGTGCCGGAATCAGGCGCCGTCGGTCCGCGGTGCCTGCTGGACCGACTCGGCGCGGCCGATCGCCAGGTCCACGGCCGCGTCCTCCTTGGCCTTGTTGGGACCGCCCTGGCTCTTGACGATCGTCACGACGAGGCCGATGAAGAAGGCGGCCATCACCACGGGGGGTACGAGCGCGGATACATAGTCCATGGCGTCCAGAGTAGCGAGGCCGGTACGGAGTTCCGCGTCGCCCCTCCGCTACCCGGCGGCGCGCTGCTGGGGCGGGGGCGCCGGGCGACGGCGGGGCGGGAAGACCTCCGAGGGCTTCGGCGCGGGGCGCCCGGACGGCCGGCCGGGCCGGGGCGGTGCCGCCGGGGCCTTGGGCTGTTCGGGTCCGTCGTCGGCGGCGGCCCGGCCGCCGGGCAGGGCCAGGAGCCGACTGCGCGGCGCGGGGGCCTTCGCCGACGCGGCGCGTCCGGCGAGGCGGGCCCGTACCGACCGTTCCGCGAGCACCTGACAGCGCTCCAGGAGCGCCGCGGCCACCGGTCTGTGGCGCAGGGCGCGCAGCGCCGCGAGGTCGTCGGGGCGGGGGTCGTATCCGCCCGCCAGGGCGTCCTGGAGCAGCTCCAGATAGCCGCTGACGGAGCCGGGGAGGGCGTTGCGGTAGCGGACGAGGTCGGCGAGGAGGAACGTGCGCAGCCGTCCCGCCTCGCCGACCGCCTCGTCCACGGCGCCGGCCAGTCGCAGGCAGTCCTGGACGTCCTCGTCCGGCAGGGGCATCGGGTGAAGGGCGATGGCGAGGGCGCGTCGGAGCACACGCAGCTCGTCCGCGCTGAACGCCATACCGCCGCGTGATCCGTAAGGCGTGGGCATGACGCGACAATACGTGCTAAATGGACAAAATCGGCTTAACTGGCCGTCGGCGGCGCGGCGGCGGCCCCCCTCCCCCGTGGGCCGTTCCCGCAGGTACGCCGCCTGTCCGCTACAGCCGGGACACGTTCCGCTCGTACACCAGACGCAGCCCGATGAGGGTGAGCCAGGGCTCGTGCTCGTCGATGACGGAGGACTCCCCCAACACCATCGGCGCAAGGCCGCCCGTCGCGATGACGGTGACGTCGTCGGGGTCGGCCGCCAGCTCCCGCTTCATCCGTGCGACGACGCCGTCGACCTGGCCGGCGAAGCCGTAGATGATGCCCGACTGCATCGCCTCGACCGTGTTCTTGCCGATCACGCTGCGCGGCCGGGCCAGCTCGATCTTGCGGAGCTGGGCGCCCTTGACGCCGAGCGCCTCGACCGAGATCTCGATGCCGGGCGCGATGACCCCACCGGTGTACTCGCCGCGCGCGGAGACCGCGTCGAAGGTGGTGGCCGTGCCGAAGTCGACGACGATCGCCGGGCCCCCGTACAGCTCGGCGGCGGCGGCCGCGTTGATGATGCGGTCCGTGCCGACCTCCTTCGGGTTGTCCATCAGGATCGGCACGCCGGTCTTGATGCCCGGCTCGACGAGGACGGCGGGGACGTCGCCGTAGTAGCGGCGGGTCACCTCGCGCAGCTCGTGCAGGACGGCCGGGACCGTGGAGCAGATCGCGATGCCCTCGATGCCGTCGCCCAGCTCCATGCCCAGCAGCGGGTGCATGCCCATCAGGCCCTGGAGCAGCACGGCGAGTTCGTCGGCGGTACGGCGGGCGTCGGTGGAGATCCGCCAGTGCTCGACGATCTCCTCGCCGTCGAACAGGCCGAGGACGGTGTGGGTGTTGCCGACGTCGATGGTGAGCAGCATCAGGCGTCGGCCCCGTCGGTGTCGCGGAAGTCCAGGCCGATGTCGAGGATCGGCGAGGAGTGGGTGAGCGCGCCGACGGCCAGGTAGTCGACGCCCGCCTCGGCGTAGGCGCGGGCGGTGTCGAGGGAGAGCCGGCCGGAGGACTCCAGGACCGCGCGGCCGCCGACCAGGGCGACCGCCTCGACCGTCTGCAGCGGGGTGAAGTTGTCCAGCAGGATCAGGTCGGCACCCGCGTCGATCACCTCGCGGACCTGCTGGAGGGTGTCGACCTCGACCTCGATCGGTACGTCCGGGAACTCGTCCCGTACCCGCTTGAAGGCCTCGGCCACGCCGCCCGCCGCGATCACGTGGTTGTCCTTGACCAGCGCCGCGTCCGAGAGCGACATGCGGTGGTTGACGCCGCCGCCGCAGCGCACCGCGTACTTCTCCATGGCGCGCAGGCCCGGGGTGGTCTTGCGGGTGTCGCGGACCTTGGCCTTCGTGCCTTCGAGCACGTCGGCCCAGGCGCGGGTGGCGGTCGCGATGCCGGAGAGCCTGCACAGCAGGTTGAGCGCGCTGCGCTCGCCGGTGAGCAGGTCGCGGGTGCGGGTGGTGACGGTCAGCAGCTTCTGGCCGGGGGCGACCCGGTCGCCGTCCTCGACATGGCGCTCGACCGCGAACTCGTCCGTGCAGACGATGGACAGGACCGCCTCGGCGACGCGGAGACCGGCCACGACGCCCGCCTCGCGGGCGGTGAAGTCACCGGTGGCCACGGCGTCCTCGGCGACGGTCGCGACGGTGGTGACGTCCACCCCGCCGTCGAGGTCCTCCGCGATGGCGACGTGGGCGACGTCCTCGACCTGGACCGGGTCCAGGCCCGCGTCGGCGAGGAGCTGGGTCAGGGCGGGGTCGAGGCCGCACTCCAGCGGGTCGGCCTCGTAGTAGTCGTCCCCGCCGCAGCCGCAGCCGTCCCCGCAGCCGCCCGCGGACGGTGCGGGCGCGCCGATCTGGATCAGCGGTACGTCCACGGGTGTGGGGCGCGGATTCTCTTCGGGCGTGCTCACGGTTACGGCTCCTCGGTGACGTCGGCGGGGTGGGTCGGGGGTGCTGCTGCGCAGTCTGGTGCCTGCGTGGGGCGTACGGGCCCGAATGCCTGGGTCTCCGTCCGGCGGAGGACCGGGCGGCGCTCCGGGGTGAGCCGGACGACGAGGTGGCGGCGCCAGTTCTCGTCGTCGCGCTCGGGCCGGTCCTCGCGCCAGTGGCAGCCGCGGGTCTCCTCGCGCTGACGGGCGGCGGCGACCAGGACGCGCGAGACGAGCAGCAGGTTGGTGACCTCCCACGCCTCGACGCCGGGCACCGCGACCTTGGGCTCGTCCGCCTCGACGGCCAGGGCGGCGCTGTTGTGGAGGGCCTCCAGCTCGTCGGCGGCGGTGGCCAGGGACTCGGCGGAGCGGAGCACTCCGGCACCCCGGGTCATGATGCGCTGGATCGTGGACCGGGCCTCCGGGGCGATCAGCGGGGAGGGCGTGCGCGGGGTGCCGGTCTCCGCGGCGCCCGCGCGCGGGCGGTCCTCGACGATGTCCGCCGCGATGCGCTCGGCGAAGACGAGGCCCTCCAGGAGGGAGTTGGAAGCCAGCCGGTTCGCGCCGTGCACGCCGGTGCAGGCGACCTCGCCGCAGGCGTACAGACCGGGCACCGTCGTACGCCCGCGCAGGTCGGTGCGGATGCCGCCGGAGGCGTAGTGCGCGGCGGGGGCGACCGGGATCGGCTCGGTGACCGGGTCGATGCCGTGGGCGCGGCAGGCCGCCAGGATCGTGGGGAAACGCTGCTCCCACATCTCGGCGCCGAAGTGACGGGCGTCGAGATACATGTGCGCGGTGCCGTGCAGTTCCATCCGGCGGGTGATGGCCTTGGCGACGATGTCGCGCGGGGCCAGCTCGGCCAGCTCGTGCTGCCCCAGCATGAAGCGGGTGCCGGACGCGTCGACGAGATGGGCGCCCTCGCCCCGTACCGCCTCCGACACCAGGGGCTGCTGGCCCTCGGAGCCGGAGCCGAGGAAGAGGACCGTCGGGTGGAACTGGACGAACTCCAGGTCGGAGACCTCCGCTCCGGCCCGCAGCGCCAGCGCCACCCCGTCGCCGGTGGAGACGGCCGGGTTGGTGGTGGCGGAGAAGACCTGGCCCATGCCGCCGGTGGCGAGGACCACCGCGGGGGCGCGGACCGCGCCGACGCCGTCGTGCTGGCCCTCGCCCATGACGTGCAGGGTGACGCCCGCGGTACGTCCTTCGGCGTCGGTGAGGAGGTCCAGGACCAGCGCGTTCTCGATGGTGTGCAGGGCGGCCTCGCGGACCGCCTCGACCAGGGCCCGGGAGATCTCGGCGCCCGTGGCGTCGCCGCCCGCGTGGGCGATGCGGCGGCGGTGATGGCCTCCCTCGCGGGTCAGCGCGATGTCGCCGCTCTCCGTGGTGTCGAAGTGGGCACCGGTCCCGATCAGCCGGCGAACGGCGTCCGGGCCCTCGGTGACCAGCGTCCGGACCGCCGCCTCGTCACAGAGACCGGCGCCCGCGACCAGGGTGTCGTCGAGGTGCTGCTCGGGGGTGTCGCCCTCGCCGAGCGCGGCCGCGATGCCGCCCTGCGCCCAGCGGGTGGAGCCGTCGTCGAGACGGGCCTTGGTGACGACGACGGTGGCGAGGCCCGCCGCCGCGCAGCGCAGTGCGGTGGTGAGACCGGCCACGCCGGAGCCGACCACCACGACGTCGGCGTCGAGGGACCAGCCGGGGGCGGGGGCGGTCAGCCGTATTCCGGTCACGTGGTGGCTCCGAAGGTCAGCGGGATGTTGTCGATGAGGCGGGTCGTGCCGACCCTCGCGGCGACGGCGAGGACCGCCTCTCCGGTGGTGCGGTCGTCGGGGATCTCGGTGAAGTCGGCCGGGTCCACGAGCGCCAGGTAGTCCAGGGCGAGCGGGGGCTGTCCGGCCGCCGCGTCGTCGAGGATCAGGAGCGCGGCGGCGCGTACCGCCGAGGGGCCGTCGACCGGGCGGGCCAGGGCCACCGCCTGGGTGTCGGCGGCGGCGCGGGCCTCGCCGAGCGCGGTGAGCGCGGCGGCCCGGCCGGTGGTGGCCGCGGTGGTCTGTGCGCGGGCGTGCAGCGCCTGCTGGGCGGCGAGCCGGTCGCGGGCGGCGAACAGGGCCCGGGACAGGGCGAGGGCGGTGTGCCGCTCCTCCGCGTCCAGGAAGCGGTTGCGGCTGGAGAGCGCGAGGCCGTCCGGCTCGCGGACCGTCTCCACGCCGACGATCTCCACCGGGAAGTTCAGATCGCGCACCATGCGGCGGATCAGCGCCAGCTGCTGGGCGTCCTTCTGCCCGAAGAACGCGGCGTCGGGGCGGGTGAGGTGGAGGAGCTTGGCGACGACGGTGAGCATGCCGTCGAAGTGCCCGGGGCGCGAGGCCCCCTCCAGCCGCTCGCCCATGGGGCCCGCGGAGATCCGGACCTGCGGCTCGCCGCCGGGGTAGACCTCGTCGACGGACGGCGCGAAGACCGCGTCCGCCCCGGCGGCGCCCGCCACGGCGAGGTCGGCGTCGAGCGTACGGGGGTAGCGCTCCAGGTCGGCGGCCTCGCCGAACTGGAGCGGGTTGACGAAGACGGTGACGACCACCTGGCCGCCGGGGCCCGCGGCCGCGCGGGCGGCGCGGATCAGGGTGGCGTGGCCCTCGTGCAGGGCGCCCATGGTCATGACGACGGCCCGCGCCCCCCTGAGCGGGGCGAACGCGCCGAGCTCGGCCGCGGTACGGAGCAGGGTGGCCGCGGGGCTGTGGGGCATCCGCGGCGCGTCGGGGTCGGTCGTGCCGGGTGTGCTGGCTGTGCTGGCTGTGCTGGCTGTGCTGGCTGTGCCCGTCGTGCCAGCTGTGCCGGTCGAGTCGATCGTGTCGGCTGTGCGGGTCGTTTCGGGTGTGCCGGTTGCACCGGTCGATCCGGTTGCGCCGGTCGTGTCGGTCATCGGGGCTCCTGTGATCCGGTGCCGCTCGTACCGCCGGTGCCCGTGCCGTCGGCCAGGACCCCGAGCAGGTCCTCGGCCAGTTCCGGCTTGAGCATGCCGTGGGCGAGGGCGCGGTCGGCGGTGGCGCGGGCCATCGCGAGGTAACCGGCCACGGTCTGCGGGGCGTGCCTGCGCAGCTCGCCGATGTGCGCGGCGACCGTACCGGCGTCGCCGCGGGCCACCGGGCCGGTGAGCGCGGCGTCCCCGGAGCGCAGGGCGTTGTCGAGCGCGGCGCCGAGGAGGGGGCCGAGCATCCGGTCGGGGGCGGCGACCCCGGCCGTGCGCAGCAGCTCCATCGACTGGGCGACCAGGGTGACCAGGTGGTTCGCGCCGAGGGCGAGTGCCGCGTGGTAGAGCGGGCGGGACTCCTCCGCGATCCATTCGGGCTCGCCGCCCATCTCGATGACCAGCGCCTCGGCGGCGAGCCGCAGCTCCTCGGGGGCGGTCACGCCGAACGAACAGCCTGCCAGCCGCTGGACGTCGACCGTGGTGCCGGTGAACGTCATCGCCGGGTGCAGGGCGAGCGGCAGGGCGCCGGCCCGCAGCGCCGGGTCCAGGACCTTCGTCCCGTACCGCCCGGAGGTGTGGACGATCAGCTGTCCCGGCCGCACCGCGCCGGTCTCGGCGAGGCCCTCGACCAGGCCGGGCAGGGTGTCGTCGGGGACGGTCAGGAGCACCAGCTCGGCGCGCGCGAGGACCTCTGCGGGCTCCACCAGCGGTACGCCGGGCAGCAGGGCGGCCGCCCTGCGCACGGATGCGTCGGAGACGCCCGACACGGCGACCGGACGGTGCCCGGCGAGCTGGAGGGACGCCGCGAGAGCGGGGCCGACACGGCCCGCGCCCACGACGCCGACCGTGAGGCGGGCGGGGCGGTCCCTCGCGTCGAGGGAATCATGGGGGGCTGTTGCGTTCACGCGGCGATGGCCTTCCGTTCCAGTCCGCGGGGGGTACCGGACGATTTCTCTGCATGCTACGCCAGCGTTTCGCCCGGACTCCCGGCCGTCCACAGCCTGTGGGAAAACTCCGGGCGTCGGCACGGTCCGGAGCCGGGACGGTCCGGGGAACCATGCGGTCCGGAGCCGGGACGGCCCGGAAAACCATGCGGGCCCGAGCCGGGACGACCCGGAAAACCATGCGGGCCCGAGCCGCCCGCCGCGCGATGATCGTCACATGACAGACACCACCACAGGCACGGACGAGCGGGCGCGGGACGCGGACGGGACGGCCGGGCCCCAGTCGCCCGAGGAGGCGCAGCGGCTGCGCAGGATCAACGCCTGGCACGCGGCCGAACGGGTCCTGATCAGGCCGCCGATGAACCTCTCGCTCCGGGAGCGGCTGGCCGCCCTGACGGCCGGGGCCGGTGCCGTCACCGATCTCGACCGCCCCGCGGACATCTACGGCGACGGCGTCGTCGCCGAGCTGGAGGAGCGGATCGCGGGCCTGCTGGGCATGGAGGCCGCCGCGTTCTTCCCGACCGGGACGATGGCGCAGCAGGTCGCGCTGCGGTGCTGGGCCGGGCGGACCGGCAACGCCACCGTGGCGCTGCACCCCCTCGCCCACCCCGAGTTGCACGAGCGGGGCGCGCTGGGGGCGGTGAGCGGGCTGCGTACCGTCCATCCGGCGCACGAACCCCGGCTGCCGACGGCGCAGGAGATCCGCGACTTCGACGAGCCGTTCGGCACGCTGATGCTGGAACTTCCCTTGCGCGACGCCGGTTTCGTCCTGCCGACGTGGGAGGAGCTGGAGGCCGTGGTGGCGGCCGCGCGGGAACGCGATGCGGTGGTGCACATCGACGGCGCGCGGCTGTGGGAGTGCGCCCCCCACTTCGGGCGGGAGCTGCCGGAGATCGCGGCGCTCGCGGACAGCGTGTACGTGTCGTTCTACAAGACCGTGGGCGGGATCTCGGGGGCCGCGCTGGCCGGTCCCGCCTCACTGATCGAGGAGGCCCGCACCTGGCGCCACCGGTACGGGGGACAGGTCTTCCAGCAGTTCCCGGCGGCGCTCGCCGCCCTGATCGGCCTCGATCAGGAGCTGCCGCTGCTCCCGTCGTACGTGGCGCAGGCGAAGGTGGTGGCGCAGGCGATGGCCGAGGGCTTCGCGGCGGCCGGTGCCGGGTGGTTCCGGGTGCATCCGGAGCCGCCGCACACGCACCAGTTCCAGGTGTGGCTGCCGTACGGACCGGATGCCCTGACGGAGGCGGCGGTGCGGCAGGCGGAGGAGACGGGCGTCTCCCTCTTCCGCAAGTGGTACCCCGCGGCAGCCGGACCGCCCGGGGTGTCGTTCACCGAGGTGACGGTGGGGCTCGAAGGGCTGGAGTGGACCGCCGAGGACGTACGGGACGCCGTACGGGGGTTCGTGGAGCGGCTGGGCTAGCAGGAACCCACGGTTCCCCCCGACTCCCCGGTTCGCCCGGTGCCGCGGCTCCGGGCGAACCGGGACCGCAGCGCCGCCCGCCACCGGCCCGACAGCAGCGCCGACCGCCGGCGGCCGCGTGCCGGGCGGCCCGCGATCACCGCGTCGAAGCGGCGCCGGTCGCGCACCTCGCGCACCACGTCCCAGTCGTGCCGGCCCGGCAGCGGCGGCGGCAGTTCGCCCCGCTGGGCCGAGCGGTAGCTGTCGATCATGTGCTGCTGAAAGGCGTCCATGGCCTCAGCGTGGGCCGGTCCCGGCCCGTCCGGCCCGCCGATTGACGACCACCGTCAAATGGCGCGGTGACGCGCGCGGGCACCCCGCACTATGGAGGGGTGAGCGTGCACATCGACATCGCCGGGCTGACCCCCGACCGCATCGTCTTCGAGACCTCCCCCCTCGCCGAGCTGGGGCTGGCCCTGCACGCCCTCTCCGAGCCGGGGCACCACCCCGGCCTGCACGGCTGGGCGACGGCGACCTCCAGCGCACTGGACCCGGACCTCGCCGACCGGCTGCACGAGGCCGACTTCCTGTGGCGCCACACGTTCTCGGACGTCTTCATGCCGTTCGCCGGTGTCCGCGGCGGCAACGGCCGGACCGGCGCGAACCTCGCCGAGGACCTCGACATCCTCGACCGGCTGGACGACGAGCGGTTCGTCGCCGCCGCCCTGGAGTTCACCTGCACCAGCCTGTACGGGGTCGGCGCGCCCTCCCCGCTCAGCGACCCGACGATGCACGCCCGCGCCCTGGACATGGCGGCGGCGCGCGGCCCCCGGCAGGTGGAGTTCGCCCAGCAGCTGCTGGCCGATCCGGCGCCGCTGCGCGGCTGGGTGCGGCGCCTGTTCGAGGACTGCGACCGGGCGTTCTTCGCGGACACCTGGCGCCGGGTCCAGGTCCAGCTGGTCGCCGACGCCCGGCACAAGACCGATCTGCTGCGGCGCAAGGGGATCGGCGAGGCGATGGGCGCGGTGTCCACGGCGCTGACCGTCGACGAGGCCGAAACCCTGATCAGCGCCGACAAGCTGAGCGAGGGCCGTACCAGCGCCACCGGCTCCGGGCTCACCCTCATCCCGTCCACCTTCGGCTGGCCGCACCTCAACCTGCTGCACGCGGCGGGCTGGCGCCCGGTGATCCACTACCCGGTGCACCAGCCGGAGCTGCCCTCCCCCGCCTCCGTGGAACTGCTCCAGCTGCGCATGGAGGCGCTGGCCCACCCGATGCGGATGCGCCTCTGCCGCCACCTCGCCCGTTCCCCGCACACGACCGGTCAGCTCGCCGATACGCACGGCATCACGGCGCCCGAGGTCTCCCGCCATCTCGCGGTACTCAAGAAGGCGGGCCTGGTCACCACCCGGCGGCGCGGCCGGTACGTGCTGCACCAGCTGGACCTGACCTCGGTGGCCCGGCTCGGCAGCGACTTCCTGGAGGGCATCCTGCGCTGAGCGAAGGCGCCCCGGGCCGGGCCGGGCCCCCAGCCCGCCCCGGCTCGGTCCCGGCTCAGTCGAAGCGGATGTGCCTGACGCCCGTCCAGACCCGCCGTACCCGGTGCCGCAGCGCACCGTCCGTGTCCGGCAGGAGGGTCAGCCCCGCCGATCCGGCGATCCGGTCGGCGACCTGCGGGACCGTCAGCCGGTCGGTGGCCAGATGCTCGGCGAACTCCGGCTCCACGAGCCGTTCGAGGCAGTGGTCCAGCTTCCGTACGGCGAAGCTCTCCCGCTTCAGCCCGCGCCCCAGCCCGCGTTCGCTCAGCCGGCGCAGCACCGTGGCCCGCTCGGCGAGCAGCGCGACATGGTGCACGGTGTGCCCGTCCTCGCGCAGCCGCCCGACGATCTCGGTGAAGTAGCCGGGGTCGACGAGCGTCATCGGCGCGATCACCGGCCCCGGGTGCCCCCGCGACGCCACCCCCAGCACCTCGCGCACGCCGTCGCGCCAGGCCTTCAGGTCCTGGAAGTCGCCGCGCAGGGCGGGCGGCAGCGTCCGGTTCAGCCCGAACCCGACGCGCTCGGGGTCGCAGACCACGCTGCCGGGCAGCCGACGCCGGAGCTCGTACGCCGTCTGCGTCTTGCCGACGCCGAACGGGCCGTTGATCCAGATCAGCGGTCCCATCGGTCAGACCGCCCCGCCACCGGCCCGGACCAGCCCCGTCTCGTACGCGAGGACCACGACCTGCACCCGGTCGCGCAGGCTCAGCTTGGTGAGAATGCGGCCCACGTGCGTCTTCACGGTCGCCTCGGAGAGCACCAGGCGGGCCGCGATCTCGCCGTTCGACAGGCCCTGGGCGACCAGCAGCATCACCTCGCGTTCGCGTTCGGTGAGCTTGGCGATGTCCTTGTGCTGCGGCTCGCCGGTGCCGCTCGGCAGCATCGGGGAGAAGCGGTCGAGCAGCCGACGGGTGGTGGACGGGGCGACGACGGCGTCGCCGCTGTGCACGGAGCGGATGGCGGCGAGCAGCTCGGCGGGCGGCACGTCCTTGAGCATGAAGCCGCTGGCCCCGGCCTTCAGCCCGGAGAAGGCGTACTCGTCGAGGTCGAACGTGGTCAGGATGAGCACCTTGGGCGCGTCCGGCTGCGCGCAGATGCGCCGGGTGGCCTCGACCCCGTCCAGCCTCGGCATCCGTACGTCCATCAGCACCACGTCGACGGCGGTGGAACGGAGGGTCTCGATCGCCTCGGCGCCGTCACCGGCCTCGGCCACGACCTCCATGTCCGGCTGGGCGGCGAGCACCATCCGGAAGCCGGTGCGCAGCAGCACCTGGTCGTCGACGAGCATCACGCGGATCGCCATGAGGGGTCCTGTCTCCTGTCCGAAACATCTGGTGGGCCGAAGCATCCAATGGGCTGGAACATCTGGTGGGCGGGTTCGAGCGGCTAGTGGGCGGGCTTGAGCGGCAGCAGCGCGCTGATCCGGAAGCCGCCGCCGGGACGCGGCCCGGCGTCCAGCGTGCCGCCGACCATGCCGACGCGCTCGCGCATGCCGATCATCCCGTGGCCCGCGCCGTCGGCGCCGCCGTCCTCGTACAGTTCGTGCGCGGCGCCCCGCCCGTCGTCCTCGACCAGCAGTCCGAGCCCGTCGTCGAAGTAGACCAGACGCACACTGGCCCCCGCGTCCGGACCGCCGTGCTTGCGGGTGTTGGTCAGGGCCTCCTGCACGATGCGGTACGCGGTCAGCTCGACCCCGCTGGGCAGCGATCGCGGGGTTCCCTCGATCTTGAAGTCGACGGCCAGACCGGTCTGCCTGACCTGCTCGATCAGGTCCTCGATCTGGCCCACATCGGGCTGCGGGACGTACTCCCCGCTCTCCTGCGCGTCGCCCGTGCGCAGCACCCCGAGCAGCCGGCGCATCTCGGCGAGCGCCTGCCGACCGGTGCTGGAGATGGTCTCCAGGGCCTGCTTGGCCTGGTCGGGTGCCGCGTCCATGACGTACGCCGCGCCATCGGCCTGCACCACCATCACCGACACGTTGTGCGCGACGACGTCGTGGAGCTCACGGGCGATACGGGCCCGCTCGGCCGCCACCGCGACCTTCGACTGCGCCTCGCGCTCCCGCTCCAGCCGGGCGGCCCGCTCCTCCAGCTGGCTGAAGTAGGCGCGCCTGGTCCGCATCGAGTCGCCGAGCACCCAGGCGAGCACGAACGGCACGGTGAGCACGACGACGATGAAGATCTCCTCGGCCCAGCCGGTCCGCGGCGCCTCCCCCGGCCAGCGCAGCTTGGACAGGCCCGCCGCGCACAGGCTGCAGACCAGCGCGAGCCGGGACGCCCAGCGCTCCCCGACGGTGGCCACGGTGAAGACGATCACCAGCAGGGCGAAGTTCATGACGCCGGGCCCCACCCCGGTGCCCAGCTGCGCCACCCCCATCGCGATGGCGAGCAGCAGCATCTTCTCCGGCGCCCGTCGGCGCAGCGCCACGACGAGGCAGAGGCCGAGGACGATCGGAACGCCGGCGACGCGCTCCAGCCCGCCCTTCGGGAAACTCGCCATGGACACGCCGGAGAGCCCGAGGAGGACGACGGCCCAGAAGCTGTCGACGCCCGTCGGGTGTCTGCGGAGGAAGTCGTAGAGGCGCTGCACGTGACCCAGCGTAGGGACAGGCGAGGGGCGGACGGGTCAGCCGAAGGGCCGATCCGGCTTCAGGGACCGTACTCCCCAAGGTGGAGACTTGGACACGTGGCGGATGAGTGGCGTGGGTGGCAGGAGGCGGCAGAGACCGCTTTGTACGGGGACGGGGGGTTCTACCGGAGCCCCGAAGGGCCGGCGGGACACTTCCGCACCTCCGTGCACGCCTCCCCGCTCTTCGCCTCCGCCGTCGCCCGGCTGCTGGTCGGGACGGCACGGGAGCTGGGCACCCGGTCCGTCGACCTGGTGGATCTGGGCGCCGGCCGGGGCGAGCTGCTGACCGGGGTGCTGGCGGCGCTGCCGGGCGCGGGCGCCGACGGCCTCGACGTACGGGCGTACGCCGTGGAGCTGGCCGACCGGCCGCCCGGCCTGGATCCCCGGATCGAGTGGTGCGCCGAACCGCCGACGCGCACATACGGGCTGCTCTTCGCCAACGAGTGGCTGGACAACGTCCCGGCCGAGGTCGCCGAGACCGACGCGGACGGCGTCGACCGGTACGTCCTCGTCCGGGCGTCTGACGGCGCGGAACGGCTGGGCGCTCCGGTGACCGGGGCGGACGCCGCGTGGCTGCGCCGCTGGTGGCCGTCGGCCGGGCCGGGGGGCCGCGCGGAGATCGGCCGCCCCCGCGACGAGGCCTGGGCACGGGCGGTGGCCACGCTGGCCGGGGGGCTCGCCGTGGCGGTGGACTACGCCCATGTGCGGGAGGCCCGGCCGCCCTTCGGCACCCTGACCGGCTTCCGGGCCGGACGCGAGGTACGGCCGGTGCCGGACGGCAGCTGCGACCTCACCGCGCATGTGGCGCTGGACGCGTGCGCGGCGGCCGGGGCGGGGGCCGGGGCGCCGCCCGAGCTGCTGAGCCAGCGCGAGGCGCTGCGCCGCCTCGGTGTCAGCGGCGAGCGCCCGCCCCTGGCCCTGGCGTCGGCCGACCCGGCGGGCTACGTACGGGCGCTCGCCTCGGCGGGCGAGGCGGCGGAGCTGACGGCCCGGGGCGGCCTCGGCGATTTCGGCTGGCTGATGCAGCGCAGGGGCTGAGAACGGGCGCCCTGGGCTCGGAGCCCCGGCGCGTTCACGCGATACTGACCGCATGACGGAGACGACGGTCGGCATCGGCGGCGCGGCGGAGAGCACCGACATGGTGCTCAACATCGGCCCCCAGCACCCCTCCACCCACGGCGTGCTCCGACTGCGCATCGTCCTGGACGGCGAGCGCATCCAGCACGCCGAACCGGTCATCGGCTATATGCACCGCGGCGCGGAGAAGCTGTTCGAGGCCCGCGACTACCGGCAGATCGTGATGCTCGCCAACCGCCACGACTGGCTGTCGGCGTTCTCCAACGAGCTGGGCGTCGTGATGGCCGTGGAACGCATGCTCGGCATGGAGGTCCCGGAGCGCGCGGTCTGGACCCGCACCCTGCTCGCCGAGCTGAACCGGGTCCTGAACCATCTGATGTTCCTCGGTTCGTACCCGCTCGAACTCGGCGGGATCACCCCGGTCTTCCACGCCTTCCGCGAGCGCGAGGAGCTCCAGGCCGTGATGGAGGAGGTCTCAGGCGGCCGGATGCACTACATGTTCAACCGGGTCGGCGGCCTCAAGGAGGACGTCCCGGCCGGCTGGCTCGGCCGGGTCCGGGACGCCGTCGCCTCGGTCCGCTCCCGGATGGACGTCTACGACGACCTGGTGCTCGGCAACGAGATCTTCCGGGGCCGCACCCGCGGGGTGGGCGTGCTCTCCGCCGAGGCCGTGCACGCGTACGGGGTGTCCGGGCCGATCGCCCGGGCCTCGGGCGTCGACTTCGACCTGCGGCGCGACGAGCCGTATCTCGCGTACGGGGAGCTCCAGGACACCCTGAAGGTGGTCACCCGCACCGAGGGCGACTGCCTGGCCCGCTTCGAGTGCCTGCTGGAGCAGACGCACAACGCGCTGGACCTCGCGGACGCCTGCCTGGACCGGACGGCCGCCCTGGCGCCCGGCCCGATCAACCAGCGGCTGCCCAAGGTGCTCAAGGCTCCCGAGGGCCACACCTACGCCTGGACCGAGAACCCGCTCGGCATCAACGGCTACTACCTGGTGTCCAAGGGCGAGAAGACCCCGTACCGGCTGAAGCTCCGCTCCGCCTCGTACAACAACATCCAGGCGCTCACCGAGCTGCTGCCGGGCACGCTGGTCGCCGACATGGTGGCGATCCTGGGCTCGCTCTTCTTCGTCGTCGGCGACATCGACAAGTAGGCGGCACCGGCGAGCAACCGGCATCGGCGAGCAAGGGCTGCCCCGGGTCCGGGGCAGCCCTTGCCTGTCTGTGCCTTGCTCGCCGATGCCCTGCTTGTCCGTGCCGCCTACGAGATGGCGCTGCGCAGCTCCACCACGTCCAGCTGCTCGGTCTCGTCGTGCGCGGTCAGGTCGATGACCTCGCCGACGACCCGGTTCCCGGGCGTGCCCGTACGGTGCGCGGCCAGCGCCTCCTCGCCCACCACGTCGGCGAGGTCCTCGTTCTGCACGGACTCGATCGCGGCGCGCGCCTTCTGCGTACCGAAGAAGTCGAAGCTGCCCTGCGGCACCAGGTGGCGGCGGGACGCCGCGTACGGGGCGACGGCGGTGGCGGCCGGTGCGGTGCGCGCCGGGGGCAGCGCGGCGGACTGCCGGGTCGGAGGCAGGGCGGCCGGCGGGCGCAGATGGTGCGCGCCGGTCCGGTCCTCGTCCGCGGCGTGCCTGCCCTGGCGCTCCTCCGCCTCCCGGGACCGCTCCGCGAGATCGCGCTTCCTGGCCTGCTCGGCGGTGCGGCGCGCCTCCTGGAGCGCCCCGTTGCGCGCGAGGTCCTCCAGCGCCTGGGCGGCCCGCAGATAGGCGGCCGGTGTCGGCGTGCTGCGGGCGGCGGGCAGCTCCCGGGGCGCGGCGGCTTCGAGCGCGAGCTGTCTGCGGCCCTCCAGCGCGCTGGCCCGCTCGGTCTCGGCGTTGGCGTACCGGCGCAGCAGCGCGGCGTGCTCCCCGCGGAGGTTGGCGAGCTCCACGCGCTTGCGGCGCAGCTTCGTCTCCAGCCGGGTGCGCAGCTCCCGCGACTCCTCCAGGTCGGTCTCCAGCTCGGCGATCCGCTCCTCGGCCCGCCACGCGTCACCGGCGCGGGCCCGGGTGAGCTCCGCGACCCGGCGGCCGGCCTCCCGGTCCCAGCTGCGCATCAGATACGCGCCGGTCACGGCGGCGGCCGCCGAGGCGGCCACCAGACCGCGCAGGACCAGGGGCTCGGCGAGCAGCCAGGCGCCCGAGGCACAGAGAACCGAGACTCCGACGACTGCCGACGACGGAAGGATTCTGTGCAGAGGTGGCGAATGGCGATGACGTCCACGTGGCATGGCCTGAAATTTACCGTGTGTACGGGGCACTTGGGGGGCCGCCCGCCAATCTGTTCCCTCCCGGTTACCTGACGGCCCCTTTTCCCCCCGATTTCCTACTTCTCGACGAGGCCCTTCGTGCGCAGATAGTCCTTGGCCACATCGGCGGGCTTTGCGCGCTCGGCGTCGACCTTGCGGTTCAGTTCCGCGAGATCCTCGGTGGTGAGCGCCTCGGTGAGCTTGCCGAGTGCGTCGGCAATGTCCTGGGAACCGGCGTCCTCGGCATTGAGGACCGGCAGTACGTTGTCGGCGTTCTGGAGCTTCTTGTCGTCCTCCAGGAACACCAGGTCGTAGCTGTCCAGGACCGCGTCCGTGGTGGTGGTGAGGACCAGCTGGTCCTTCCCGTCCTTGACCGCCTGCTTGGACTGCGGGGTGCCGACTCCCTTGGGGTCGATTCCGGTGACGTCGATGCCGTACGTCTTCTTCAGACCGGGTGCGCAGAACGGCCGCACCTCGCACTCGTCACCCGCCGCGATCTTCACTCCGACCTTCGACCTGCCGAGGTCCGAAAGGGTCTTGAGCTTGTTCTTCGCGGCGAATTCCTTGGTCACCGCGAAGGCGTTCTGGTCGACGGCCCGGCCGACCGGGAGGATCTTCAGTCCGCGCGGGGTGGCGAGCTTCTCCAGCGCGGCGACCGTGGCCGCCGCGTCCCCGGAGGCGACCGGCGCCTTCTCGGCCTTCTTCGCGCCGTTCACCTTGGCATTGAGGAATTCGGCGATCGTCGCGGCATATTCGGGGACGACGTCGATCTCGCCCTTCTCCAGGGACGGCTCGTACAGCTCCCGGTTCGCCACCGTGGTGACGGAGGTGCTGTATCCGGCGTCGGCCAGGATCTGGGCGTACAGCTCCGCCAGCACCTTGGACTCGGTGAAGGAGGCCGCGCCGACGACCAGCGAGCCCTTCTTCCCGGAGCCCGCGCCGCCGCCGGAGGACGCCGGGCCCGCCTTGTCCTTCTCCAGGCTGTCGCCGCCGCAGGCGGCGAGCGAGCCGGCCAGCGCGATCATGCCGATGACCGCGCCGGTTATGCGCGAGGTCTTGCTCATGGGTGTTCTCCGTCCACAGCAACAGGGTCCGAGGGTCTGTACGAGATGCGATCCGGGGATGGCGGACCGAATGGATCCGGGGGTGGCGGACCGGGTTTCATATGGCCGTCACGCCGCCGTCGCGTTCGCGCCGCCCGGTGCCGCCCGGCGGCGGCGCAGCGGTGACAGCAGCCGGTCCAGGCCCACCAGCACCGCCTCCACCAGCAGCGCGAGCACGGCGACCAGCACCGCCCCCGCGACCACCTGCGGGGTGTTGTACGTGTTGAACCCGGCGGTGATGATCCGGCCGAGGCCGCCCTGGCCGACCATCGCGGCGATCGTGGCGGTGGCGACCACCTGGACCGCGGCGGAGCGCAGCCCGGTCATGATCATCGGGTAGGCCAGCGGAAGCTCGACCCGGAGGAAGAGCTGCCGCCCGGACATCCCCATGCCCCGGGCCGCCTCCGTCACCGACCGGTCGACCTCCGTCATCCCGACGTAGGCGTTGGTCAGCAGCGGCGGCACGGCGAACAGCACCAGCGCGATGACCGTCGGCACATATCCGGCGTTGCGCAGCGGCGAGACCATGAAGAGGGCCAGCACCGCGAAGACCGGGATCGCCCGCCCCACGTTGGAGAGGTTGACGGCCAGCGCGCCGCCCTTCCCTATGTGCCCGAGGAACAGCGCGACCGGCAGCGCGATCGCGCACGCCAGGGCGAGCGCGACGCCGCTGACGTACAGATGCTCGCCGAGCCGGTGGGCCGCCCCGCTCTCCCCCGACCAGTTGGCGCCGGTAGTGAGCCAGGTCCAGGCCTCGCCGAGAACTCCCATGGGTCAGACCGCCTTTGCCACGGTGCCCGCGTCCGCGTGCGCGGCGCGTATTCGGGTCCAGGGGGTCAGCAGCCGCTGCACACCGAGCAGCAGCAGATCCGCGACGACCGCGAGCAGGACGCACAGGACCGAGGCGGTGAGCACCTGGGCCTTGAAGAAGCTGGGGAGCGCGTCCCCTATGAGATTGCCGAGGCCGCCCCTGCCGATGATCGAGCCGACCGTCGTCAGCGCGATCGTCGACACCGTGGCGATCCGCACACCGGCCATCAGCGCGGGCATCGCCAGTGGGAGTTCGACCTCCCAGAGCAGCCGCACCGGCCCGTACCCCATGCCCTTCGCGGCTTCCTTCGCCTCCTGGGGTACGGCTTCGAGACCGGCCAGGATGTTCCGCACCAGAATGGTCAGCGAATACAGCACCAGGCCGGTGACCACCAGCGCGGCGGAGAGCCCGAACAGCGGCAGCAGCAGCGAGAACATGGCGAGCGAGGGCACGGTGTAGAGGACCGTCGTCAGCCCGAGCACCGGCCCGGCGAAACGGCGGCTGCGGCGCGCGAGCAGCGCCAGCGGAAAGGCCACCAGGAGTCCGATCACCACTGATACGGCGGTGATCCAGATGTGCTGGACCGTCGCATCGGTCAACTCCTGACTGCGGGTACGGAGATACTCCCCGCAGATCCAGTCGTTCGTCACCAGGCAGTTCTGTCCCGCGGCCATCCGTCCCCCACCTCCTCGTCACCGCTTCGTACGTATGTCTGGCGACCCTATCCTCGACCACTGACAATCGCCGGAGCCGTTGTATTTCAGCAACATGTCCTTCACAGAACACGCGCCACAATGGGGAACCATGATCCGTTTCGAGCACGTCACCAAGCGGTACGCGGACGGCACCACCGCCGTCGACGACCTTTCCTTCGAGGTCGCCGAGGGTGAACTGGTCACGCTCGTCGGACCGTCGGGCTGCGGCAAGACGACCACCATGAAGATGGTGAACCGGCTGATCGAACCGACCGAGGGCCGGATATTCGTCGACGGGGACGACATATCCGCCATCGACCCCGTCCGGCTGCGCCGCCGTATCGGTTATGTGATCCAGCAGGTGGGACTCTTCCCGCACCGCACGATCCTGGAGAACACCGCGACCGTCCCCCATCTCCTGGGCTGGAAACGGGGAAAGGGCCGGGAACGCGCGGCCGAACTCCTCGACCTCGTCGGACTTGACCCTTCCGTTTATGGCGACCGCTATCCGGAACAGCTCTCCGGCGGTCAGCGCCAACGCGTCGGCGTGGCAAGGGCACTGGCCGCGGACCCGCCGGTGCTGCTGATGGACGAACCTTTCGGCGCGGTCGACCCGGTCGTACGGGAACGGCTGCAGAACGAATTCCTGAAACTTCAGGAACAGGTCCGCAAAACCGTCCTGTTCGTCACGCACGACATCGAGGAAGCGGTCCGGCTCGGCGACCGGATCGCCGTCTACGGACAGGGCTCCATCGAGCAGTTCGACTCCCCGGCCACCGTGCTCGGCGCGCCCGCCACGCCCTATGTCGCGGACTTCGTCGGCGCCGACCGCGGCCTCAAGCGGCTCTCCGTGACCCCCATCGAGGAGGGCGACCTCGACCAGCCGCCGGTCGTCCACCTCGACGACTCGCTGGCGCGGGCGACCGAGCGGCTGCGGTCCGAGGGGGCGCGCTGGGCCGTCGTGCTGGACGGCCAGGACAATCTGCACGGCTGGATCCCGGCCGACGGGACCGGGGGCGCCGGAGCAGGCGACACGGTGCGCGCGCACGCCCGCCGGATGGAGGCGTGGCTGCCCGTCGGCGCCCCGCTCAAGCAGGCCTTCGCCACCATGCTCCAGCACGACGCGGGCTGGATCGCCGTCATCGACGAGGAGAGCACCGGCCGGTTCCTCGGCGTGCTCACCCCGGCCCGGCTGCACGAGGCGCTGCGCCGCTCGATCGACGCGGACGCCCACGCCGTCCCGCGCGCCGAGGTGGCGGTCGAGACCGTGGAGAGCGTCGCGCGGTGAGCCGGTCCCTCCCGGCCCGCCGTGCGACGGTCCGGGTCAGTTCTCGCTGAGCCGGCTGCTCAGCCAGTCCAGCGCCGAGGGGATCTCCCGCCGCCAGGTGTTGAAGTTGTGCCCGCCGCTGTCGAGCACGATCGACGAGACCTGGGCGGGCGACTTCACCTTGGAGATGAACTGCCGCGTGGTGCGGTAGTTCCCCTCGCCGTGCCTGGAGGTCGTGACGAGGAAGGACGAGTCGGGCTGCCTCGGCATGTGGTCCAGACTCCACATCAGATCCGCGCGGTCCCGCGCGCTCTGGTCGCCCTGGAAGAGATCGCCGGTCGTCGGGTCCTCGGCCGCCTTGTAGTACGCGGAGAGCCCGACGCTGGCCGCGAACCGGTCCGGGTGGTGCAGCCCGATCTTCAGTGCGCAGTATCCACCGGTCGAGTTGCCGATGATGCCCCAGTTACGGGCCACCCTCCCGACCCGGTACGACTCGGAGATCGCCTGCGGCACGTCCTCGGCGAGATAGGTCTCGGTCTGCGGTCCGCCCTTGATGTCCACGCACTCGGTGTCCCTCGGCGGCGCGACCGTGGGCCGGAGCATCACCAGGATCATCGGCTGCGCCCGGCCCGCTTTCACTCGTTCGTGTGCCGTCCGGGGGTACTGGAGGCCCTTCAGGAGGTTCTCCGAGACGCCCGGGTAGCCGGTGAGCACGACGGCCGCGGGGAACTTGCGGCGGGCGAAGGCCGGCTGGAAGTACTCGGGCGGCAGGTACACGTACGCCGAGCTCTCGATCTTCGACTGGTGACCGGCGATGACGACCTTGTCGATCCGCCCGCTCGTCGCGGGCCGCGGACCACCCGGCACGTCCGGCCGCTGGACCCCGACCCGGACGATGTTCTTGGAGGCCAGCGCCCCGGCCGCGTTGTCCGTGACGACCCCGAGGTCCTGCTTCTGGCCGAACAGATCGGCCCACGACCCGTAGAAGAGGAAGGAGTTGTTCGCCACCAGGGCCACCGTGACGAAGACCGTCACCTGGGTCACCAGCAGCAGGCCGACCCTGCCGAACACCGCGGGAACGCTGCGCCGGGCCAGCCGGGGCCAGAGCCAGATGGTGGCCGCGAAGAACACCACGGCCATCGCGATGGCCAGAACCAGAAATGTTTTGCTGGTAAGACCCATGGGGGTGAGCTTTCTTGTCTGGAAATTTCCGTACGGCGGGTGAACCCACGGCCCGGAAGCCTCGTCCTACAGGTCGCACATCGTCCGGAGGGCTACGGCCGAAGGACTACAAGAATCTCTCGCGGAACCACGGGAAGCGATGTCTGTCACGCTAGATGGGGATAAATCGGGATCGGTTCCGAGTCCCGTACGCAAGTTCGTACGCGGCCCGCGCCCCGAGTCCGTACCGACGCTGGTCGGTACCGCCTGCACCGCCGTCGGCCTGATCGATGTCGCCGCGGGCGTCTTTCCGCGCTTCCGGCACAGCCGGATGCACACGCTCGCCGAGGTCCTGCCCGGCGCCCTGGGACCGTTCGCCGCCGCGCTCTCGCTGAGCGCGGGCGTCCTGCTGCTGCTGCTCGCCCACGGCCTCAAGCGGCGCAAGCGGCGGGCCTGGCGGGCCGCCGTCGTACTGTTGCCGGCCGGGGCGCTGGCGCAGTTCACCTACCGGCACTCGGTCATCGGCATGCTCGTCTCGCTGGCGCTCTGCCTGCTGCTGGTCCGCAACCGCGGCGAGTTCGCCGCGCTCCCCGACCCCAGGAGCCGCTGGCGGGCCCTGGCCAACTTCGTGCTCCTCGGCGCGGGTTCGCTCGGCCTCGGGCTGGTCATCGTCAGCGCGCACCCCGGCCGGGTCGTGGGCAACCCCAGCGTCGCCGACCGGCTCCAGCACGTGCTGTACGGGATGCTCGGCTTCGAGGGCCCCGTCGAGTACGCCGGCGACACCTCCTGGACCGTGGCGTACTCCCTCGGCGCCCTCGGTCTGCTGACCGCCGTCACCACCATCTACCTCGCCTTCCGCCCCGAGCACCCGGCCGCCCGGCTCACCGAGGACGACGAGGCCCGGCTGCGCGCCCTGCTGGAGAAGCACGGCGGCCGCGACTCGCTCGGCCACTTCGCGCTCCGCCGCGACAAGGCCGTCGTCTTCTCCCCCAGCGGCAAGGCCGCCGTCTGCTACCGGGTCGTGTCCGGAGTGATGCTGGCCAGCGGCGACCCGATCGGCGACGTGGAGGCCTGGCCCGGCGCCATCGAACGGTTCATGGACGAGGCCAGGGCCCACTCCTGGACCCCGGCCGTGATGGGGTGCAGCGAGACCGGCGGCGAGGTCTGGACCCGCGAGACCGGACTCGACGCCCTGGAACTCGGCGACGAGGCGGTGGTGGACGTCGCGGATTTCTCGCTCGCCGGGCGCGCGATGCGCAACGTACGCCAGATGGTGAAGCGCATTGAACGCCTCGGCTACGAGACCCGGGTCCGCCGCGTGAGCGACATCGGCGAAGCCGAACTGGCCCGCATCCGGCGGGCCGCCGCCGACTGGCGCGGCACCGACAACGAGCGCGGCTTCTCCATGGCACTCGGCCGGATCGGCGACGCGGCCGACGGCGACTGCGTCATCGCCACCGCCCACAAGGCCGGCGAGGACTCCGCCGACTCCCCCTACGGCGACCTGAAGGCCGTGCTCCACTTCGTCCCGTGGGGCCGTGACGGCATGTCCCTCGACCTGATGCGCCGCGACCGCTCCGCCGACCCCGGCATGAACGAGCTGCTGATCGTCGCCGCCCTCCAGGCCTCCGCCCGGCTGAACGTCGAGCGTGTCTCGCTGAACTTCGCGATGTTCCGCTCGGCGCTCGCCCGGGGCGAGAAGCTGGGCGCGGGACCGGTGCTGCGGACCTGGCGCGGACTGCTGATCTTCCTCTCGCGCTGGTTCCAGATCGAGTCGCTGTACAAGTTCAACGCCAAGTTCCGGCCCCGCTGGGAGCCGCGCTTCGTCGTCTACCGCACCGCCCGCGACCTGCCCCGCATCTCCCTCGCCGCCATGCAGGCCGAGGGCTTCGTGAACCTCGCCCTTCCCCGCCCCTTCGCCCGCCGCTTCCCGGCCCGCCGGCCCCGCCCCTGCGCCCACACCCAGGAGCAGCACGCGCGCGCGGCGTAACGCCGCACCGTACGGGGCCTACGCTGGTCGCATGAGTACGTTGCGTGGACGAGGCACGGTCCAGGGCCTGCCGGAGTGGGACCGCTGCGCGGTCATGGGTGTCGTGAACGTGACCCCGGACTCCTTCTCCGACGGGGGCCGCTGGTTCGGCACCACGGCCGCGATCAAACACGGCCTCGACCTGGTGGCCCAGGGCGCCGACCTGGTCGACGTCGGCGGCGAGTCGACCCGCCCCGGCGCCAGCCGGGTGGACGCCTCGGAGGAGCTGCGCCGCGTGGTCCCGGTGGTCCGGGGCCTGGCCGCCGAAGGGGTCACGGTCTCCGTGGACACCATGCGGGCCGAGGTCGCCGAGGAGGCCGTCGCGGCCGGAGCCGCCCTGGTCAACGATGTGAGCGGCGGCCTCGCCGACCCGGACATGGTGCCGGTCGTCGCCGCGGCCGGAGCCCCCTTCGTCGTGATGCACTGGCGCGGCTTCAGCGAGTCCATGAACAGCCGGGCGGTGTACGGGGACGTCGTCGCCGAGGTCGTCCGGGAGCTGCGGGAGCGGATGGACGCCGTGGTGGCGGGCGGTGTCGCCCCGGAACGGATCGTCATCGACCCCGGCCTCGGCTTCGCCAAGGACGCCGGCCACGACCTCGCCCTGGTCGCCCACCTCGACGAGCTGCGCGCCCTGGGCCGCCCGCTGCTGGTCGCCGCCTCCCGCAAGCGGTTCCTCGGCCATGTGCTGGCCGGTGACGGCGCGGCGCCACCGCCCGCCCGCGAACGCGACGCCGCCACCGCGGCGATCTCCGCGCTCTCCGCCCACGCGGGCGCCTGGGCCGTCCGGGTCCACGAGGTACGGGCCACGGCCGACGCCGTACGGGTCGCCCGCGCCGTCGAGGGAGCCGCGTGACCGGGCGCGACGAGCACGCGGAGGCGGCCGCCGACATCGCGGCCGTCGAGCAGGCCAACACCGCCTTCTACGAGGCGATGGAGCGCGGCGACTTCGAGGAGCTCTCCGGGCTCTGGCTGCCGGGCGAGGACCTCACCGTCTCCTGCGTCCACCCGGGCTGGCCGGTGCTGACCGGCCGCGGCGAGGTGCTGCGCAGCTACGCGCTGATCATGGCGAACACCGAGTACATCCAGTTCTTCCTGACCGACGTCGGGGTCTCCATGACCGGCGACACCGCGCTGGTGACCTGCACGGAGAACATCCTCAGCGGCGGCCCCGCGGAGGACGGCAACGCCCTCGGACCGCTGGTCGGCCAACTCGTCGTGGCCACCAATGTGTTCCGGCGCACACCCGACGGCTGGAAGCTCTGGTCCCACCACGGCTCGCCCGTACTGACCGAGACCGGCGACGAAGAGGACGAGGAGACCCCTTCCTGACCAGGCGGTCGAGCGGTCGTGCCCCCGGTAGGGGGTTGGATCCGGACAGTGCGGGTATACGCGGCTACCAGTCCGTGAGGCCGGGTCCGAGGCCCCCGCGGGCGAGCACTGTCGGTGCTCGCAGGTAGATTCGGAAGAGAGCGCACCTCGCCGTCCGCACGCGGCCCCGTGTCTCTACGACCAACGACAGCAGGAGTGATTCGCGTGGATCGTGTCGCGCTGCGCGGCCTCAAGGCCCGTGGGCACCATGGCGTCTTCCCCCGGGAACGGGAAGAGGGCCAGACCTTCATCGTGGACCTGGTGCTCGGCCTGGACACCCGTCCCGCGGCGGCCGCCGACGACCTGACGAAGACCGTGCACTACGGCGTCGTCGCCGAGGAGGTCGTCGAGGTGGTGCAGGGCGAGCCCGTCGATCTGATCGAAACGCTCGCGGAGCGCATCGCCCAGCAGTGTCTCAAGCACGAAGGAGTCGAGGAGGTGGAGGTCGTGGTGCACAAGCCCGACGCGCCGATCACCGTCCCCTTCGACGATGTGACCATCACCATCACCCGGAGCCGAGTATGACCGCGTTTTCCACCGAAGGGCAGAGCGACCCGACCGTACAGCCGGTCCCCGCCTCCGTGGTCGAGCAGGTCGACGCCGCGGACATCACCCTCTCCAACCCCAAGCGTGCCGTGATCTCCCTGGGCTCCAACCTCGGCAACCGCCTGGAGACCCTCCAGGGCGCCATCGACGCCCTGGAGGACACCCCGGGCCTGCGGGTCAAGGCCGTCTCCCCGGTGTACGAGACGGAGCCCTGGGGCGTCGCCCCCGGCTCCCAGCCCTCGTACTTCAACGCGGTGATCGTCGTGAAGACGACGCTCCCCCCGTCCTCCCTCCTGGAGCGCGGCCAGGCCATCGAGGAGGCCTTCGACCGGGTCCGCGAGGAGCGCTGGGGCCCGCGCACCATCGACGTCGACATCGTGGCGTACGCGGACGTCGTCTCCGACGACCCGGCGCTGATCCTCCCCCACCCCAGGGCCCATGAGCGGGCCTTCGTCCTCGCCCCGTGGCACGACATCGACCCCGGGGCCCAGCTGCCCGGCGCCGGGCCCGTCACGGAGCTGCTGACCGGGGTCGGCCGGGACGGCGTGCTGCCCCGGGCCGATCTGGAACTCCGTCTGCCCGAGTAGTCGTTAGGCTCAGCGGAAACGGATCACCGGCAACGGCGACCACGGACGACACGGATCACCGGCGACACGGATGACTGGCGGCGAAGGGCGGACCACGCGGTGAAGCAACTCAGGCTCGGGGTACTGGTCGGCCTCTTCGCCGCGGCCGGGGTGCTCTCCTGGGGCGGCGCCCGCCTCTGGGACTCCCGCGGCAGCCTGCCGAGCGTTCCCCTCGCCGCGCCGATCGTGCTCGCCGTGATCGCCGTCATCCTGCTGGCGACGGCGCTCTCCATCCGTGCCCGGCTGCGCGCCCAGCGCGAGCGCCGGCCGGGAGCCAAGGGCGTCGAACCACTGATGGCCGCCCGCGCCGTCGTCTTCGGCCAGGCCAGCGCCCTGGTCGTCTCCCTGGTCTCCGGCATGTACGGCGGCACCGGCGTCTTCCTGCTCGGCTCCCTCGACATCCCGGCCCGCCGCGACCAGGCGATCTACGCGGGCTTCTCGGTCCTGGCCGGCATCGCGGTGGTCGCCGCCGCCCTCTGGCTGGAGCGCATCTGCAAGCTCCCTGAGGACGAGGACAAGGACAAGAGCTCGGCGGCCGCGTAGGGCCCAGGAGCCGTCCGCAGCGTCCGCCCGGCCCGCGGGCGGACGACGGGACTCCACACGCCTCGGCCACCGAGCCCGGTCACGCGGCTCCGCGGGGGTTCGGCGCGGGAGTTCAGCGCGCCATGATCAGGCTCATGGCCTCGGCACGCGTCGCGGGGTCACGGAGCTGTCCGCGCACCGCCGAGGTCAGCGTCTTCGCCCCGGGCTTGCGGATCCCGCGCATCGACATGCACATGTGCTCGCACTCGACGACGACGATGACCCCGCGCGGCTCAAGGATCTCCATCAGGGACTCGGCGATCTGTGTGGTGAGCCGCTCCTGGACCTGCGGACGCCGGGCGTAGACATCGACCAGCCGGGCCAGCTTGGAGAGGCCGGTGATCTTTCCGCTGGTGGCCGGGATGTACCCGACGTGCGCGACGCCCCTGAACGGCACCAGGTGATGTTCACAGGTACTGAATACTTCGATGTCCTTGACCAGCACCATCTCGTCGTGACCGAGGTCGAACGTGGTCGTCAGGACGTCCTCGGGCTCCTGGTGGAGGCCCGCGAATATCTCCTTGTACGCCCGCGCCACCCGCCCCGGCGTCTCGCGCAGGCCCTCGCGGTCCGGGTCCTCGCCCACCGCGATGAGGAGTTCGCGTACGGCGGCCTCGGCCCTCTTCTCGTCGAACTCGCCGATCGAACCCTGGCCGTCCAACGTCACCGGGTCGGTCATCTGTGCCTCGTTCCTCTGAGCTGTCACCTGCGCATACCTCCGCACGAGCGTACGAAAGAGCCGCGCCCCCACAGGCTAGAACCTGTGGGGGCGCGGCTTCCATTCCGGGCCCGGTGGGACCCCCGTGAAAGGGGCCACACCGGGGAGAACGGGGTCAGCTCTCGGGGCGGTCCTCCGGGACGACCTCGGTGGCCGGGACGGTGTCCGTGGGGACGGCCGAGCCGTTCGCCGTGGTGGCGCCGTTGGTGAGGGCGAGCTCCTTGGGCGAGAGCACCGGAGGACGCGTGGACGGGGTGCGCCGGGCCGAACCGGTCCACGCCGGACGGGCCGGGCGCTTCACGATCGGGGCGAAGATCTCGGCGATCTCCTCCTTGCCCAGCGTCTCCTTCTCCAGGAGCTGGAGAACGAGGTTGTCCAGCACGTCGCGGTTCTCGACGAGGATCTCCCACGCGTCGTTGTGGGCGGTCTCGATGAGCTTCTTGACCTCCTCGTCGACGAGGGCCGCGACCTCTTCCGAGTAGTCGCGCTGGTGGCCCATCTCCCGGCCCACGAAGGGCTCGGTGTTGTCGCCGCCGAACTTGATCGCGCCGAGCCGCTCCGTCATGCCGTACTGCGTGACCATCGCGCGGGCCGTTGCGGTGGCCTTCTCGATGTCGTTCGCAGCGCCGGTGGTCGGGTCGTGGAAGACCAGCTCCTCGGCCGCGCGCCCGCCCAGCATGTAGGCCAGCTGGTCGAGCATCTCGTTGCGCGTCGTGGAGTACTTGTCCTCCTCCGGGAGCACCATCGTGTAACCGAGGGCGCGGCCGCGGGAGAGGATCGTGATCTTGTGGACCGGGTCCGCCTGGGGGGAAGCCGCCGCGACCAGGGCGTGTCCGCCCTCGTGGTACGCGGTGATCTTCTTCTCCTTCTCGGACATGATCCGGGTCCGCTTCTGCGGGCCCGCCACGACGCGGTCGATGGCCTCGTCGAGCATCTTGTTGTCGATCAGCTTCAGATCGGCGCGTGCCGTGAGGAGCGCCGCTTCGTTCAGCACGTTCGACAGGTCGGCACCGGTGAAGCCGGGCGTACGGCGGGCGACGGCGCCGAGGTCGACGTCCTTCGCGACCGGCTTGCCCTTCTGGTGCACCTTGAGGATCTCCAGGCGGCCCAGCATGTCCGGCCGGTCGACCGCGATCTGCCGGTCGAAACGGCCCGGACGCAGCAGCGCCGGGTCGAGGATGTCCGGCCGGTTCGTGGCGGCGATCAGGATGACGCCGCCCTTCACGTCGAAGCCGTCCATCTCGACGAGCAGCTGGTTCAGCGTCTGCTCGCGCTCGTCGTGCCCGCCGCCCATACCGGCACCGCGGTGCCGGCCCACGGCGTCGATCTCGTCGACGAAGACGATCGCCGGGGCGTTCGCCTTGGCCTGCTCGAAGAGGTCACGGACCCGGCTGGCACCGACACCGACGAACATCTCGACGAAGTCGGAACCCGAGATCGAGTAGAACGGGACGCCCGCCTCGCCGGCGACGGCGCGTGCGAGCAGGGTCTTGCCCGTACCGGGAGGCCCGTACAGCAGGACACCCTTGGGGATCTTGGCGCCGACGGCCTGGAACTTCGCCGGCTCCTGGAGGAACTCCTTGATCTCCTGGAGCTCCTCGACGGCCTCGTCCGACCCCGCCACATCGGCGAACGTCGTCTTCGGGGTGTCCTTGGTGATCAGCTTGGCCTTGGACTTCCCGAACTGCATGACCCGGGAGCCGCCGCCCTGCATCTGATTCATCAGGAACAGGAAGACGACCACGATCAGGACGAAGGGCAGCAGCGAGAGGAGGATCGAGATGAACGGGGACTGCTTCGACGGAGAGACCGTGTAGCCGTCGTCGATCTTGCCGCTCTCGAACTTCTGCTGGAGGGTGTCCGCGAGCTGGACGCCCTGGTCGCCGATGTAGCTCGCCTGGAACTTGGTGCCGGACTCGCCCGAGAGCTTCTGGCCCTTCTTCAACTCGATCTTGATGATCTGTTCGTCACCGGTGGTCAGCTTGGCCTGCGCCACCTGGTCCTTGCTGATCGCCTGGATCACCTTGCCGGTGTCCACCGATTTGTAGCCGCCCGACGAGCCGACGACTGTCATCAACACGACCACGGCGAGGACGGCCAGCACGATCCACATGACCGGCCCACGGAAGTATCGCTTCACGTCCATCCATACGGGGCGAAGCCGCCCCGTCCCTCCTGCCCGTAGGTAAATGCTGCTGTGAGAAAAGACTGTTCTTCGGACGGTACCCCAGCATTGTCACCCGCGACCGCCGGGGACGTCTGTCAAAACCCGCCTTCGAGGGCTCAACGGCGGGGATCCGGTGAAAGGTTCCCCGCCGTCGGCCCCGGTCGGTCCGGGCGCCCCGGAAGGCCGGGCGAAGGGCCCGGGTGGAGGTCAGCCCCCGTAGACGTGCGGGGCGAGCGTTCCGACGAAGGGGAGGTTGCGGTACTTCTCGGCGTAGTCGAGGCCGTAGCCCACGACGAATTCGTTGGGGATGTCGAAACCGACCCACTTGCAGTCGAGCGCGACCTTGGCCGCGTCCGGCTTGCGCAGCAGGGTGCAGATCTCCAGGGAGGCGGGCTCGCGCGAGCCGAGGTTCGACATCAGCCACGACAGGGTCAGGCCCGAGTCGATGATGTCCTCGACGATCAGGACGTGCTTGCCCTTGATGTCGGTGTCCAGGTCCTTGAGGATCCGGACCACTCCGGAGGACTGGGTGCCCGCGCCGTACGACGAGACGGCCATCCAGTCCATGGTGACGGGGGTGGACAGCGCGCGCGCCAGGTCCGCCATCACCATCACTGCGCCCTTGAGGACGCCGACGATGAGCAGGTCCTTGCCCGCGTACTCCGCGTCGATCTTCGCGGCCAGCTCGACGAGCTTCGCGTCGATCTCTTCCTTGGTGAGGAGCACCGACTGAAGGTCGGTGCCCATGTCCTTCTCGTTCACCCGCGTCTCTTTCTCTGCCTGCCCGGTCCGGGGGTGTCGCCCCGTACCTGCGCGGCCGCTCGCCTGCATGTCAGCCGCTTGTGCTTCAGCTCTGCCGAATGACCAGTCTGCCACCCTGACGCATGGCTTCGACGCGGCCCGGCAGGTTGATGGCCCGCTGGCCGCGCCAGCCGGTGATCAGACGGTCGACTTCCTCGATGTGCCGGGCGAAGAGCGAACCGGCCGGGGAGCCCGCCGCCATGGCGGCCCGGCGCAGGACCCTGCGGCGCACGGCGGGCGGCAGCGCGTACAGCTTGGCGCACTCCAGACGGCCCGCGTCGTCCCGTACGGCGCTGTCGGCCTCGGCGGCCCAGGTGTCCAGTGCGTCGGCGTCGTCGCGGGAGAGCTGGGCGGTACGGGCCAGGGCCTCGACGACGCCCTTGCCCAGCGCCTTCTCCAGGGCGGGCAGGCCCTCGTGGCGCAGCCGGGAGCGGGTGTAGGCGGGGTCGATGTTGTGCGGGTCGTCCCAGACGGGCAGGGACTGGACGAGGCAGGCCTTGCGGGCGGTCTGCCGGTCGAGCTGGAGGAAGGGGCGGCGGTAGCGGCCGGCCGGTCCGGACGCGGCGGCCATGCCGGAGAGGGAGCGGATGCCGGAGCCGCGGGCGAGGCCGAGCAGCACCGTCTCCGCCTGGTCGTCACGGGTGTGTCCGAGCAGGACGGCGGCGGCGCCGTGCCGTTCGGCCGCCGCGTCCAGGGCGGCGTAGCGGGCGTCGCGGGCCGCGGCCTCGGGTCCGCCCTCGTGGCCGACCCGCACGGCGACGGCCTCGACCGGGTCGAGGCGCAGGGCGGCGAGGCGGTCGGCGACCTCGGCGGCCCGGGTGTCGGAGCCGTCCTGGAGGCCGTGGTCGACGGTGATCCCGCCGGCCCGGACGTCGAGTTTGGGGGCCTCGAAGGCGAGGGCGGAGGCGAGGGCCATGGAGTCGGCGCCGCCGGAGCAGGCCACCAGCACCAGCGGGGTGTCGGGGCGCTCGGGAAGTGCGGCGCGCTGCCTGCCCGCACCGGCTTCGGCGAGCTCGGGGTGCGGGGTGCGCCGGGAGTGGTCGGCGCTTCGGGTGTGTTCGGTGAGGACGTCGTGGAGTACGCGGCGGACCGCCAGGCGTATCGCCGCGACCGCAGGATGGGGACCCATGTCCGGTGCCCTTCGTGGAGTTCGGTGAGGTGCCTCGAAGTGGCGGACGGGGAGTGTGCCGTCACTCAGAGTGCGTCGATGGTGACAGAGGCAAGCCGTCCATCGAGCATTGCACGCCTTCCCATGCCCCTACGGTCCCTCGGATGGGTGATTACCGGCGCGTTCTCGTCCTGTCGCCCGCCGTCGGGGCGGCCGCGATCAGGACTCTGCCTTACGGTGCACCCTCGCGATCCAGTCCGCGGGCTTCTCGATCTCCGCCTTGGTGGGCAGGGTGTTCGGCGAGGTCCAGACGCGGTTGAAGCCGTCCATGCCGACCTCGTCGACCACGGCCCGGACGAATCGTTCGCCGTCGCGGTACTGACGCAGCTTGGCGTCGAGGCCGAGGAGTTTGCGCAGCGCCTGGTCGAGGCGGCCCGCGCCGCGGGCCCTGCGCTGCTGGAACTTCTCCCGGATCTCGCCGACGGAGGAGACGACCTCGGGGCCGACGCCGTCCATCACGTAGTCGGCGTGGCCTTCGAGCAGGGACATCACGGCGGTGAGCCGGCCGAGGATCTCGCGCTGGGCGGGCGTCTGGACGAGTTCGACCAGGCTGCGGCCGCCGTCCTCGCCGTCCTCGCCCTCGGGGCGGCCCCCGGCCAGGGACTGGGCGGCTTCGCGGAGCCGTTCCAGCAGGGTCATCGGGTCGACGTCGGTCTCGTCGAGGAATGACTGGATCTCGCCCTGGAGGTGGTCGCGGAGCCAGGGCACTCCGGTGAACTGGGTGCGGTGGGTCTCCTCGTGGAGCGCGACCCAGAGCCGGAAGTCGTGCGGGTCGACCTCCAGTTCGCGTTCGACGTGCACGATGTTCGGGGCGACGAGCAGGAGCCTGCCACCGCCGTTCGCCGAGGCCGGGAGCTCGCGGGTGGCCGGGGCGAAGGTCTCGTACTGGCCGAGGACCCGGGAGGCCAGGAACGACAGCAGCATCCCCACCTCGACGCCGGTCACCTTGCCGCCGACCGCGCCGAGCACCGCGCCGCCGGGGCCGCCCGGTCGCCGGTCCTGCATCTTGCCGAGCAGCGGGCGGAGCAGTTCGCGGAAGCCCGCGACATTGGCCTTGATCCAGCCGGCCCGGTCCACGACCAGGACCGGGGTGTCCTCCGGCTCGGTCCCCTCCGGGATCATCCGGGTGAAGGAACGGACGTGCTCCTCCGCGGCCTTCGCATGCCGGCGCAGCTCCGCGACGACCTCGCGGGCCTCCTCGCGGCTGATCTCCGGCCCCGGCCGGACAAGTCGGGTCGCGGTCGCGACCGCGAGATTCCAGTCGACCATCTCGGCACCACCGATGCTCGTCATGCGTCAACCGTACGTGCTCGGGTCCGTCCGCGGTGCGGTGTTGACCGGCTCGGTGGGGGCGGGCGGCGGGGGCTGCCCGCCGCCCGTCACCGGACGGTGCCGAGGGTGGTGGCGAGGGTGTCGAGGGCGGACTGGGCCTCGGACGGGGAGGTCGTGCCGGACGCCAGGAAGGCGAAGGCGAGCAGTCGGCCCTTCCGGTCGACGACCGTGCCCGCGAGGGTGTTCACGCCGGTGAGGGTGCCGGTCTTGGCGCGGATCAGGCCGGTGCCCGCGGACTTCCCGGTGAAGCGGTCGCTGAGCGTGCCGCTGAATCCGGCGACGGGGAGGCCGGTGAGGACGGGGCGCAGTTCGGGGTGGTCCGGATCGGCCGCACGGGCGAGGAGACCGGCCAGCAGTCCGGCGGTGACCTTGTCCTTGCGGTTCAGTCCGCTGCCGTCGGCGAAGTTCGCGCCGGTCAGCGGCAGGTGGAGCGTGCGGAGCCGGGCGGTGACGGCCCGTCGGCCGCCGTCGAAGTCGGCGGGTTCGCCCGCGGCGAGGGCGGTCTGCCGGGCGAGTGCCTCGGCGATGTCGTTGTCGCTGTTGGTCAGGGCCCGTTCGACCAGGGCGGAGAGCGGGGCCGAGCGGTGTTCGGCGACCTTCCGGGACCCGGTGGCCGGGCGGCCGGGCTTCGGGTCCGCCCCGGTGGCGATCCCGGCGTCGTCGAGGAACTTCGCGAAGGTGCGGGCGGTGTCACCGGCCGGGTCGTCGCTGCGCGGGGCGGGTCCGCTGTCGGTGCTGTCGAGCCTGCCCTCGTCGGTCATCAGGGCGCTGACGGGCGCGATGTTCTCGTTGGGGCCGATCGGGTGCCGGGCCGGTCCGGAGTAGCGGGAGGTGTCGTACCCGAGGCGGACCTTGTCGACGCCGCGTTCCTTGAGGGCGCGGGCGGTGTCGGTGGCCATCCGGCGCAGGGCGGCCTTGTCGAGGGTGGGGTCGCCGCCGCCGACCAGGACGAGGCCGCGGAAGTCGGCGGACGCCCGGACGGTCGTGGGGACGCGGTGGTCGGGGCCGAGGGCGCTCAGGGCGGCGACCGCGGTGGCGATCTTGACGGTGGAGGCGGGCGTCATGGGCGCACCGGCGCCCCGGCCGTACAGCCGCTCGCCGCTGGCGGTGTCGATGACGACCGCGGCGGGCCGGGTGCCGAGCGCGGGGTCCTTGAGCAGCGGGCCGAGGGCGGCGCGCAGGGTGTCGGCCGCGCCGTCGGGGGCGGTGCGGGCGTCCGGGGCGGAGTTGTCGACGGCGGCGGAGAGCGCGGCGAGCACGGGCGGGGCGCTGGGCGCGGTATCCGGCCCGGCGGGTTCGTGATGTGCGCCACCTGTACCGTTCCGGGCGGCGGCCCAGTCCGCCTCGGCCTTACGCTGACCCGAGTCCCAGGGGCCGGCGGCAAGGACGACGCCGGCCGCGATCACCAGTCCGAGGCCGGCGGAGACGGCGGTGAACTGCCGGTCGTTCAGCCCCTTCAACCTGATCGTGCCGCCCCGGCGGGCGAGCCCGATCAGCTTGTCCAGCGGGTTGACCGACGGTCTCTTCCCCGGCTCGTCCACCGTTGACCAGCCCCTTTCGCGAGCACACATCTGCGTGGGGGACACTTAATCACCAGTCGTATGTGTTGATCATGGAGGAGCCACCCGTGGAGTTCGACGTCGTTATCGAGATCCCGAAGGGTTCGCGGAACAAGTACGAGGTGGATCACGAGACCGGCCGGATCCGTCTGGACCGTCGACTCTTCACCTCGACCAGCTACCCGGCGGACTACGGCTACGTCGAGAACACCCTCGGCGAGGACGGCGACCCGCTGGACGCGCTGGTCATCCTGGAGGAGCCGACCTTCCCCGGCTGCCTCATCAAGTGCCGCGCCATCGGCATGTTCCGGATGACCGACGAGGCCGGCGGCGACGACAAGCTGCTGTGCGTGCCGGCCTCCGACCCCCGGGTGGAGCACCTGCGCGACATCCACCACGTGTCGGAGTTCGACCGTCTGGAGATCCAGCACTTCTTCGAGGTCTACAAGGACCTGGAGCCCGGCAAGTCCGTCGAGGGTGCCGACTGGGTCGGCCGCGCCGAGGCCGAGGCCGAGATCGAGGCCTCCTACAAGCGCCTTGAGGCGCAGGGCGGCGCGCACTGACCCGAGGGTCGTGATCCGGTTCCGTTTGTACGGTTCCGGGCCGGGAACGGGCGGTACTCCTTCCGGGGAGTGCCGCCCGTTCCGCATGTTCGCCCGGCCCGCGGGCAGGCCTCCTCGCATCCGTGCCCATACTGGGCACGAGCGCGGCCGACGGCGCGCAGCCGACGAGGAGCGAGGTCGAGTGGTGGCGGAACAGGGCGGTCCTGAGGACCAGAAGCCCCAGTCCGACGAGGCGCGCAGCGCCTTTGTCCCGCCGGCCGGCGTGGAGCGGCACACGGCCGCGCCCGAGGACGACCATCCGACGTCGGAATTCTCCATTCCGGCCGGTCTGGCGAACGAGCCCCAGGGGCCGGGAGCGGATTCCGCTTCGGGGTCCGGAACGGGCTCGGACACGATCGGCTCCGCCTTCGCCCCGCCGCGCACGTACAGTGCCCAGCACTCGCCGCCCGCCTTCACCCCGGCCCATGGCAGCCCGATGATCCGGCTGACCAAGGAGGCCCCCTGGCAGGACCGGATGCGCACGATGCTGCGGATGCCGGTCGCCGAGCGTCCGGCGCCCGAGCCGGTGCAGAAGCCGGACGAGACGGGGCCCGCGGTGCCGCGCGTGCTCGACCTGACGCTGCGCATCGGGGAGCTGCTGCTGGCCGGCGGCGAGGGCGCCGAGGACGTCGAGGCGGCCATGTTCGCCGTGACCCGCAGCTACGGCCTGGACCGCTGCGAGCCGACGGTCACCTTCACCCTGCTGTCGATCTCGCACCAGCCGTCGCTGGTCGACGACCCGGTGACGGCGAGCCGTACGGTACGCCGCCGTGCCACCGACTACACCCGACTGGCCGCCGTCTTCCGGCTGATCGACGACATCACCACCGAGGACGTCGAGGTCTCGCTGGAGGAGGCCTACCGGCGGCTGGCGGAGATCCGGCGCAACCGGCACCCGTACTCCGGCTGGGTGCTGACGCTGGCCGCCGGCGGTCTCGCGGGGGCTGCGTCGGTGCTGCTCGGTGGTGGTCCGCTGGTGTTCCTGGTGGCGGCGGTCGGCGCGATGCTCGGCGACCGGCTCGCCTGGCTGTGTGCCGGGCGGGGGCTGCCGGAGTTCTACCAGTTCGTGGCCGCGGCGATGCCGCCGGCCGCCATGGGGGTGGCGCTGACCCTCACCCACTGGTCGGACGTACGGCCCTCCGCGGTCATCACCGGTGGGCTGTTCGCGCTGCTGCCGGGGCGGGCCCTGGTGGCGGGTGTGCAGGACGGGCTGACCGGTTTCTACATCACCGCCGCGGCACGGCTGCTCGAAGTCATGTACCTGTTCATCGGCATCGTCGTCGGTGTGCTGCTGGTGCTCTATCTGGGGCTCCAGCTGGGCGCCCAGCTGAACCCCGAGGCCAGGTTCGTCGCCCATGACCGGCCGGTGGTGCAGATCCTGGCGTCGATGGCGCTCTGTTTCGCCTTCGCGATCCTGCTCCAGCAGGACCGGTCGACCGTGCTGGCGGTGACCCTGAACGGCGGTGTGGCCTGGGTGATCTACGGGGCGATGGCCCGTACCGGCCATATCTCGGCGGTGGCGGCGACGGCGACGGCGGCCGGTCTGGTGGGTCTGTTCGGGCAGCTGTTCTCGCGCTACCGGTACACCTCGTCGTTGCCGTTCATCACGGCGGCGATCGGGCCGCTGCTGCCCGGTTCGGCCACGTATTTCGGTCTGCTGGCCGTGGCACAGGGCAGGGTGAACGCCGGGCTCGCCTCGCTGTCGACCGCGGTGGCCACGGCGCTGGCCATCGCGATCGGGGTGAATCTGGGGAGCGAGATCTCCCGGCTCTTCATGCGGGTGCCGGGAGCCGTCGGCGGGGCCAACCGCCGCGCGGCCAAGCGGACGCGCGGCTTCTGAGGGCAGGGTCCGGTCGTCAGCGCTTGGCGTGGCGGCCGCGCTGGCCCGAGGACGGGCCGGGGCTGCCCTCGGCACCGGCGGCCGCCGCCTCCTTCTTCGACTTGGAGCGGGCCCGCAGGAACTCGATCCCGATCGGCACCACCGAGATGAGCACGATCAGGATGAGCATCGCCTCGATGTTCTCGTGGACGAAGTCGATCTTGCCGAGGGCCGAGCCGAGCAGCGTGACGCCGACACCCCAGAGCACTCCGCCGATGATGTTGAAGACGATGAACGAGCGGTAGTTCATCCGGCTCACACCGGCGATGATCGGGGTGAACGTACGCACCACGGGGACGAAGCGGGCCAGGATCAGCGACTTCGGTCCGTACTTCTCGAAGAATTCGTGCGCCTTCTCGACGTTCTCCTGCTTGAAGAGGCGGGAGTCCGGGCGGCTGAAGAGCGAGGGGCCGACCTTGCGGCCGAAGAGATAGCCGACCTGGTCGCCGATGATCGCGGCCAGCGCCACCAGGAGGCAGACCAGCCAGAGCGGGCTGTCCAGCTGGTTCGTGGTCACCAGGAGGCCCGTGGTGAACAGGAGCGAGTCGCCGGGGAGGAAGAAGCCGATCAGCAGTCCGGACTCGGCGAAGACGATCAGGAGGACGCCGGGGAGTCCGAAGGTGTTGATCAGATAGTCCGGGTCCAGCCAGCTCGGGCCGAGCGCAAGCGTATTCAAGGGTCCGGGGCTCCTGGATCGATCGATGGCGGCTGCGTGGCCGCCCAAAGCTATCAACGTGGGATGACGTCCCCGGGTTCCAGAGGGCCCCCACGAGCACGCACACCGGGCCGGCCGGGGATGCACTCCGGATCAACCGGGACAAAGCTGTCCCCAGGAGGTGCCACACGATGGGCATTGAGGATTACGGCGGCGGACAGACGGACCGGTCGGACGTCCTGGTCGTCACCACGAACGACGTACCGGGCCACCAGGTGACCCAGGTGATCGGGGAGGTGTTCGGCCTCACGGTCCGCTCCCGGCATCTGGGCAGCCAGATCGGCGCCGGACTGAAGTCCATGATCGGCGGCGAGCTGAAGGGGCTGACCAAGACCCTCGTCCAGACCCGCAACCAGGCGATGGAACGGCTCGTCGAGCAGGCGAAGGCCCGGGGCGCCAACGCGGTGCTGATGATGCGCTTCGACGTGACCGAGGCGGCCGACGTGGGCACGGAGGTGTGCGCGTACGGAACGGCGGTCGTGATCAGCAGGAGCTGAGCGGGCACGGCCGCGGGGGCGGGGGCGGGGCGCGGTCATCCGGCCGCCCCCGCCCCTGCGGCGGTCACGCCAGGCGTCGGGCGTTGGCGTCTATCGCGTCCCGCAGATGCTCGGCCAGCCCCGGCCGCATCGAGTCGTAGAACGCGCGGAACCGCTCGTCGGACACATACATCTCGCCGAGTCCCCGGTGCATCTCGGCGGTGCACTCGTAGAACCATGTGCCGATGTGGAGCCGGTGGGCCTCGGCCAGGTCCATCGCCCGCTCACCGGTGGCCGGCTCCCCGTCCGCCATCAGCGCGTCGTAGGCGGCGCTCCATTCGGCGACCTCCGCCTGCATCCGCTTCCAGTCGTCCTTGGTGTACCGGGCGGCCCGGCGCTGCGACTCGGCGTATTCGGCGGTGCCGCCCCAGCGGGCTTCGGCCTCCTCCGCGTGCTCCTCGGGGTCCTTGCCCCCGAAGACCTCGAACTTCTCCTCGGGTGTGAGGTTGATGCCCATCTTCCGTGCCTCCATGGCTGTCTCGACGGCTTCGGCCATCCTTCGCAGCTCGGCGATCCGGTCGGAGAGCAGTTGATGCTGGCGCCGCAGATGCTCCTGCGGGTCCGCCCGCGGATCGTCGAGCAGTACCGCGATCTCTTCGAGCGGGAAGCCGAGCTCCCGGTAGAACAGGATCTGCTGGAGCCGGTCGAGATCGCCGTCGTCGTAACGGCGGTGCCCGGCCCGGCTGCGCCCGCTGGGCGAGAGCAGTCCGATGCCGTCGTAGTGATGCAGGGTGCGCACCGTGACTCCGGCGAATCCGGCGACCTGTCCCACGGGGTACTCCATGGCTCCCCGCTCCCTTCCGCGATCGGGTACGTCCCGAGCCTCGGTCCTGACGTGACGTGAGGTGCAAGCCCGAAGGGCCACCCCCTTCGGCGCCATTCGGGGGGTTATGTTCCTTTTACGCCGTTATGGTGAGCCGATGGCCACCGAATCCTCCGCCCTCACCGGACCCGCTCCCGAGTCCACCCCCGTACGCCGGCTGCTGCCCGTCATCGTGCCCGCCCTGGCCATCGGGGTCCTCTGCGCCCTCGTCCTGCTCGGCGTCAGCCTGCTCGCCGAGCGGCTCCAGGACGTGCTGTGGCAGACGCTCCCCGACGCGCTCTCCATCAGTGGGTACTCCTCGCTCTGGATGATCGTGACGCTCACCGCGAGCGGGCTGGTGGTCGGGCTGCTGATCCGGGCGGTGCCCGGTCACGCGGGCCCCGATCCGGCGACCACCGGGCTGGTCGACCCACCGCTGCCGCCGGGCGTGATCCCGGGGCTGCTGCTCGTCACGGTCCTCACCCTGGCGGGCGGGATCAGCCTCGGTCCGGAGAACCCGATCACGGCCGTCAACATCGCGCTGGCCTTCTGGCTCGGCCGACGGCTCGCGCCCGGGACACCGGCGGAGCTCTGGCTCTCCCTGGCCGCGGCCGGCACCATCGGGGCGCTCTTCGGCACCCCGGTCGCCGCCGCGCTGATCCTCTCCGAGGCCCTCGCCTCCCGGGCCGGACCGGGCGCGCTCTGGGACCGCCTCTTCGGCCCGCTCGCGGCGGGCACCGCGGGGGCGCTCACCATGACGCTGCTGGCCCACCCCAGCTTCGACCTGTCCCTGCCGTCCTACACCCACCCGCACTGGGGCGACCTGCTCTCCTCGGTGGTGATCGCCCTGGCGGGGGCGGTGCTCGGCATGCTGGCGGTGTACGCGTTCCCGTATGCGCACCGGCTCTTCCGGGGCCTGAAGCACCCGGTCCCCGCCCTGACCGCGGGCGGGCTGCTGCTCGGCCTGCTGGGCGCGCTGGGCGGCCATCTCACCCTGTTCAAGGGGCTCGACGAGGTGAAGGAGCTGGCCGCCGATCCGAGCGGCTGGTCGGCGGGGCAGTTCGCGGTGATGGCCGTGGTGAAGACGGCCGCGCTGGTGATCGCGGCGAGCTGCGGCTTCCGGGGCGGGCGGATCTTCCCCGCCGTCTTCGTGGGGGTCGCGCTGGGGCTCTGCGCCCATGCCCTGGTCCCGTCGGTTCCGGTGGCACTGGCGGTGACCTGCGGAGTGCTGGGGATCCTGCTGGCCATCACCCGGCAGGGCTGGCTGAGCCTGTTCACCGCGGCGGTGCTGGTCGGCGACGCGGCCGTGCTCCCGCTGCTGTGCGTCGCCTCGCTGCCCGCCTGGCTGCTGGTGACCGGGCGGCCGCAGATGCAGCTGCGCGAGGACGGTACGCCACTGAGGTGAGCCGCGGCCGGTCCCGCCGCCCGGCGCGCCGGATGCCCGGTGCTTCCGTATCGTCGCATCCGTATGGATTCGTCCCGCCAGATCCGTCGGAGGTCTCCACGATGCCCACGCCCGTCAACGTCGCCGTCATCTACTACTCGTCGACCGGAACCGTCGCCACGATCGCCAAGGCCATGGCGCAGTACGCCGAGAAGGCCGGCGCCGAGGTGCGGCTGCGCAAGGCGCGCGAACTCGCCCCGCAGGCGGCCATCGACTCCAACCCGGCCTGGGCGGCCAACGCGAAGGCCACCGCCGACATCGCCGAGGCCTCGCCCGACGACATGATCTGGGCGGACGCCGTGATCCTCGGGACACCGACCCGGTTCGGCAATGTGACGGCCCAGCTCAAGCAGTTCCTCGACACCCTCGGCGGACTCTGGCAGGCGGGCCACCTCGCGGACAAGGTCTACAGCGGCTTCACCTCCACCAGCACCGCGCACGGCGGCCAGGAGTCCACGCTGCTCGCGCTCTACCACACGGTCCACCACTTCGGCGGCATCCTGGTCGCCCCCGGCTACACCGACCCGTCGAAGTTCACCGACGGCAATCCGTACGGCACCTCGCACGTGGCCGGCCAGGGCGACATCCCGGTCGGCGAGCAGACCCTGACCGCGGCCCGCGTCCAGGCCGAGCGGGTCGTGAAGTTCACCCGGGCCATCAAGGACGGCCTGGCCGCCGAGAACTGACGGCACCGCACACCGACCGGAGCACCGCACACCCACCGCACCGCCGCGCGCCGCACACGACCGCCGAGAGCCGAGAAGGGCCGCCCGCCGATGCCTCTCCACAAGGGTCAGTCCCCGAACACGGAACCGTCCGCAGCCCGCCGGAAGCTCGCCCTCAATCCGTTCTACGGGGAGGCCGACCCGGTCGCCGGCATGGAGTCGGCGCCGCCCCGGCACCGGCTGCCCGACGGACCGATGCCGCCGTCGACCGCGTACGGACTGGTCCATGACGAGCTGATGCTCGACGGCAACTCACGGCTCAACCTCGCCACCTTCGTCACCACCTGGATGGAGCCGCAGGCCGGGGTGCTGATGGGCGAGTGCCGCGACAAGAACATGATCGACAAGGACGAGTACCCGCGCACGGCCGAGCTGGAGCGGCGCTGCGTGGCGATGCTCGCCGACCTCTGGAACGCCCCCGATCCCTCGGCCGTCGTGGGCTGTTCGACGACCGGCTCCAGCGAGGCCTGCATGCTCGCGGGGCTGGCGCTGAAGCGCCGCTGGTCGGCCAGGAACGCCGACCGCTACCCGGCCGCCCGGCCGAACCTGGTCATGGGCATCAATGTGCAGGTCTGCTGGGACAAGTTCTGCAACTTCTGGGAGGTCGAGCCGCGGCTGATCCCGATGGAGGGCGAGCGCTTCCACCTCGACCCGCAGGCCGCGGTGGACCTCTGCGACGAGAACACCATCGGGGTCGTCGGGATCCTCGGCTCCACCTTCGACGGCTCGTACGAACCGGTCGCCGAGCTCTGCGCCGCTCTCGACGCCCTCCAGGAACGCACCGGCCTCGACATCCCCGTCCATGTCGACGGGGCCTCCGGGGCGATGGTGGCGCCGTTCCTGGACGAGGACCTGGTGTGGGACTTCCGGCTGCCGAGGGTGTCCTCCATCAACACCTCCGGACACAAGTACGGCCTGGTCTACCCGGGCGTCGGCTGGGTGCTGTGGCGCACGCCCGCCGAGCTGCCCGAGGAGCTGGTGTTCCGGGTCAACTACCTGGGCGGCGACATGCCGACCTTCGCGCTGAACTTCTCCCGGCCCGGCGCCCAGGTGGTGGCGCAGTACTACACCTTCCTGCGGCTGGGCCGGGACGGCTACCGGGCCGTCCAGCAGGCGTCCCGGGACGTGGCCCGGGGTCTCGCGGAACGGATCGAGGCGATCGGCGACTTCCGGCTCCTCACCCGGGGCGACCAGCTGCCCGTCTTCGCGCTGACGACCGGGCCGGACGTGACGGCGTACGACGTCTTCGACGTGTCGCGCCGGTTGCGCGAACAGGGCTGGCGGGTGCCCGCGTACACCTTCCCCGCCAACCGGCAGGACCTGGCGGTACTGCGGGTGGTGTGCCGCAACGGCTTCTCGTCGGACCTCGCCGAACTGCTGCTGGAGGACATCGGGCTGGTCCTCCCCGACCTGCGCCGCCAGCCGCACCCGCTGAGCCAGGACCGACAGCCGGCGACCTCCTTCCACCACTGACCTGCGGCCGACGCCCGGTGACGGCCTTCCACCACTGAGCGGGGCGGGCCGACGCCGGGTGACGGCCTTCCACCGCCGGCCCGCGGCCGACGCCGGGTCAGTCCGCGTCGCCGGGGTCCGGGACCCCCGTCGCGTACGGGTTCTTCTGTCCCTCGGCGAGCACTCCGACGAAGGGCTCGCCCTCCCCCGCGAAGGTGTACGCCCCGCCCTCGATGCGGGCGATCAGCCCGCGCGTCCACTCGGCCCCGGCGTCCGCCGAGTGGACCCACAGGTTCATGATCTCGCCGATGTGGCCGACGGACTCGGGCCCGGCCTCCGGGATGTAGTGCTCGGTGACCGTGGCCCGCCAGGCCGCGAGACCGGCGACCCGCTCCCTGAGCAGCGCGACCGCCTCGGACCGCTCCAGGTCGACGATTCCGCCGAGGGCCGCCGACAGCACGTCCGGCTTCTGGTCGTACGAGGTCAGCGCCGCGCGCAGCAGCGTGAAGTACTCCTCCTCGCCCCGCCCGGTGATCTCGTACTCGGTACGGGGCGGGCCGCCCGCGGTGCTCGGGGCCGTCTCGTGGGCGACCAGCAGGCCCTGCTTCGCCATCTGCTTCAGTGCGTGATAGACCGACCCGGGCTTGGCGTTGGACCACTCGTGCGCACCCCAGTACTCCAGGTCGTTGCGGACCTGATAGCCGTGCGCCCGGCCGTGCTGACGCACGGCGCAGAGGACCAGCAGCCGGATCGCGGACATGTCACGCACCCTTTCTATTCAACTTTGATTAGAGTAGCCCCCCGCCTCGGCGACCAGCTCGAACGCGGTCCGGCCGTCCAGGGTCTCCCGGATGATGTCGGCGTGCCCGGCGTGCCGGGCGGTCTCCTCGACGAGATGGGCCAGTAGCCACCGCATCGAGACCCGCTCCCCCGCCGGGAACCAGGGCGCCTCGGGCAACGGGAAGGTGTCGCCCAGGTCGGGCACCGAGCGGATGAACTTCTCGGTCTCGGCCGCGACGCCGCCCCAGAGCTCCAGCATCTGCGCCACCGTCTCGTCGCCGACCAGACGGAAGCTGTCCGCCCAGGTCTCCTCGGTGCGGGCGAACTCGTTGGGCCGCTGCTGGGCCATCCGCAGCCAGTTCAGCTCGGTCTCGGCCACGTGCTTGAGCAGCCCGGAGAGGGAGAGTTCACTGGCGCTGGGGCGGCTCGCCGCCTGCTCCTCGGTCAGTCCGATCAGGGAGCGCCGGATCGCGCCGCGCTGGGCCTCCACGAAGGAGAGGAGCATTCCGCGCTCGTCGCCGGGGGTTTCCGCGGGAACGTGAGTGACCATGGTGTCCGCCTTGATGATCCGTGCCGGTTCTTCCTGACACCGACCAAGCTACGGACCCTTGCGGTCAGCTCCGGTCCTCAACTCACGGCATCAGAAGGGGAACGCGCTCCGGCCGTGCTGGATGGAGATCCACCTCTGGGTGGTGAAGGCGTCCACGGTCGCCTCGCCGTTCAGCCGGCCGATCCCGGAGGACTTCTCGCCGCCGAAGGCCACCAGCGGATCGTCCTGGACGGTGGAGTCGTTGACGTGGAACATCCCGCTGACCACGCGCCGCGCGAACCGCACCCCGCGCTCGACGCTGCGGGTGTGCACGGCGCCGCTCAGCCCGTACGGGGTGTCGTTGGCGATCCGTACGGCGTCGTCCTCGCCGTCGAACGTCACCAGCAGCGCCACCGGGCCGAATATCTCCTGGGACAGCAGCGGGGAGTCCTCGGGGAGCCCGGCGAGCACGGTCGGCTCCACGAGGTTGCCCCGGGTCCGGCCGTGGACGAGCGCGGTGGCCCCCTCGGCGATCGCCTGGCCGACCAGGGCGGTCAGGGCGTCGGCCTGGAAGGTGTTGATGACCGGCCCGATCCGGGTCTCCGGGTCGCGCGGGTCGCCCGTCCTCAGCGCGGCCACCCGGGCGGCGAACTTCTCGGTGAACTCCCGCTCCACGCGGCGGTCCACCAGGATGCGGTTGGCGGCCATGCAGACCTGCCCCTGGTAGACGAAGCGGCTGAAGACGGCCGCGTCGACCGCGTAGTCGATGTCCGCGTCCTCCAGCACCACCAGGGCGCTGTTGCCGCTGAGTTCGAGGATCGTCCGCTTGAAGTGCCCGGCCGCGACGGCACCGACCCGGCGGCCGACCCGGTCCGAGCCCGCGAACGAGATCACCCGGGGGACCGGGTGCTCGATGAACGCGTCCCCGATCTCGGCGACATCGGTGATCAGGATGTTGAGCAGCCCGGCGGGCAGCCCGGCGTCCTCGAAGATCTTCGCGATCAGCGTGCCGCCGACGATAGGGGCGTTCTGATTGGGCTTGACGACGACCGCGTTGCCGAGCGCCAGGGCCGGCGCGATCGACTTCATCGCCACCAGGAAGGGGAAGTTGAAGGGGCTGATCACCCCGATGACACCGACGGGCAGGCGGTAGAGGCGGTTCTCCTTGCCGTCCACCGGGGAGGGCAGGATGCTGCCCGGCGGGCGCAGCGCCCGATGGATCGCGTCGCGCAGGAATTCCTCGGCGACCCGGACCTCGTACTCCGCCTTGACGCGGGTGCCGCCCAGCTCGTCGATGATCGCGTCGACGATGTCGTCGTGCAGTTCCCCGGTGATCCGCAGCGCGCGTTCCAGGACCGCGCGGCGCTCGTACGGCCCGGTGGCGGCCCAGGAGCGCTGGGCGCGCTCGGCGGCGCGGTAGGCCAGGTCGACCTCCTGCGCGGTCGCGATGGTGATCGCGGCGAGTTTCTCCCCGTTGTAGGGGTTGAAATCGATGATGTCCCACGAGCCGGTTCCGGTCCGCCACTCACCGTCGATGTATTGGTCGGCCAGCTCGTAGAAGAAGGACATGCGATCCCTTAACTCAGGTGCAGACTCCGTCGAACCGTCATCGTACTGACGATTCAGGTGAGTTGGAGTAGACCACGGAGCAGATCGCGGCTCTCCTCGGGACCCGGGCTGTCCTCGTGCAGTCGCGTCATGGCCTTTTCGTACTGCGCGACATCCTCGGCCTTGTCCAGATAGAGGGCACTTGTCAGCTGCTCCAAATAGACAATGTCCGACAGATCGGATTCCGGGAATCGCAGCATCGTAAAGGAACCACCCTCCCCGGCATGGCCGCCAAAACTGAAGGGCATCACTTGGAGGGTGACGTTGGGCTGTTCAGACATTTCGATCAGATGCCGCAATTGTGCGCGCATCACTTCACGGTCGCCGTACGGCCGCCGCAGCGCCGCCTCGTCCAGTACGGCGTGGAAGTGAGGTGCGCGTTCGGATACCAGGGCCTTCTGGCGCTCCAGCCGGAGCGCCACCCGGCGGTCGATCTCGACGGCGGGCGCGGCGCCCATGCCCCGGGCGACGACCGCGTGCGCGTAGGCCTCGGTCTGCAACAGGCCGTGGATGAACTGGACTTCGTACACCCGGATGAGCGATGCCGCTCCCTCCAGTCCGATGTACGTCTGGAACCAGCCGGGCAGCACATCTCCGTAACTGTGCCACCAGCCCGCCACGTTGGCCTCCCGGGCCAGGCCGAGCAGTGCGTCGCGCTCCGCCTCGTCCGTGACCCCGTAGAGCGTGAGCAGGTCCTCGACGTCCCTGGCCTTGAAGCTCACCCGTCCCAACTCCATGCGGCTGATCTTCGATTCGGAGGCCCGGATGGAGTAGCCGGCCGCCTCACGGGTGATGCCGCGCGCGTCACGCAGCCTCCTGAGCTGCGAGCCCAGCAGGATGCGCCGCACCACCGATCCACTCGACTCGCCTGCCGCCACTGGTCCGGTCCTCCCCTTCGCTTCCTGGACACCGGGGCTCCCCCTGAACCCCAAGTGCCGGATTCTGCCATCAAAACGCTTCAGCCCGTACTCATTCGATTACGGAAATGAGAAGCCTTCCAGAAGGCCTCGAAAATACACACAGGAAGAAATGACCAAGAACCGGCACGGGTTCGGACAGGTCCGGCGCGTGCACGTGCATCTGCCCTTGCATCTGCCCCACGCATTGGGAACCATGGGGCTCGCGCACCTGCGTGCTCGTTCGTGTTGTGCCGCTGTACCCCCGCAGTACCGATACAGCCGCGAATCCCGGGAGTGCCTCGCATGGGGACGAATGGATCGACGATGCTCGCGCCGTTACGGCAGGGGCTTCCACCCATCGATCCCTCAGCCGTCTCCGGATCGGCGACCTGCACCCTGCCCGCCCGTTACGAAGCGGTGGGCGGAGCACGGCGGTTCACCCGGACGACGCTGGACGGATGGGGTCTGGCCGAGCGCTTCGACGATGTCGCGCTGGTGGTCTCCGAACTCGTCACCAACGCCCTGCGGCACGCCTTGCCCTCGGACGGTGCCGCGCCGGAGTCCCAGGACCCGCCCGTGCGGCTGCACTTGATGCGCTGGAGCTCGCGCCTGGTGTGCGCCGTGCGCGACCCCAGCAAGGAGAGCCCGATCGCCTCCGAGGCACCGGACTGCGCCGAATCCGGCCGCGGCCTCTTCCTCGTGGAGTCCTTCAGCGACTCATGGGGCTGGCACCCCGTCCCGGAGGGAGAGAACCCCGGCGCTCCGTCGTCCTCGCGCGGCAAGGTGGTCTGGGCGCTGTTCCGGCTCTCCGACTGCAGGTGACCCGCGCGGCCGCGACGAGGCGGCCGGCGGTCAGGGCCGGGCGACGGTGCGCGGGATCGGGGCAGCCGGGCGACGGCGCGTGGGACGGGATCAGCCGCCCGCTATGAGGTGGTCGAACTCGCCGTCCTTCACCCCGAGCAGCAACGCCTCTATCTCGGCCGGCGTATAGACCAGCGCCGGCCCGTCGGGGTGGCGCGAATTCCGCATCGCCACATCTCCGTCGGGCAGTTTCGCGAACTCCACGCAGGAACCCTGGGAGTTGCTGTGTCTGCTCTTCTGCCAGACGACTCCGCGAAGCTCTGTGGCCGCCATGCCGTTGTACACGTGGTGCACAGGACGCTCCCCGAGTTGCAAGGTGCAAGTGTCAACTGTCTCGGATCATAGCTCTGTTCAAATTTCCCTGCATGCGCAGATGCATGCGCGGATGCACGTGCACGCGGGGTGTTCTCACGATTACAGCTTTCTCCGTATCGCGGACACGTTTCTCCGTATGACAGACGCACAGGACGCCGTTTTGGCTCCGTCTACCCTCGTTCGAGCTCCCCATCCCGTCGTATCGCGCTGATAACTTGGCCCGGTCTTTCGGTGACAAGGGGGAATTACAGATGCGCAGACTCATGCATACCGGCGTCGTGATCGCCACTGGAATCCTCACCGCGGCGGCACTGACCGGCTGCAGCAGTGACAGCGGGAAGAGCGACACCCCGGACAGCGGCTCCGGCGCGGAACGGTCCGCCCCGGCCTCCGGTGGCGACAGCGGCTCCGGAACCAACGCGGCTGCGCTGGAAGGCGGTTGGGCCGGAAAGACCGATGGCAAGGCGGTCATTCTGTCGGTGGCGTCGGGGAAGGCGGTACTCATCACCGAGCAGCACGCCTGCACGGGCACCGTACAGGACGCGGACAAGGTGACGCTCACGCTGAAGTGCGTCGACGGCGGCGACGACCGCACCGCGGGGTCCGTCGAGTCCAATGACGGCAAGACCGTCGTGGTGTCCTGGGGCAGCGGGGTCAAGGACACCCTGGCCAAGACCGAACCGGGTGCGCTGCCGTCCGGGCTGCCGGACCTGAAGGGCCTGCCGACTCCCTGACCGCGGCCCGTCACCCCGCCTGCTTCCCGGGCTGGTTCGAGTCCGGCTCCGACTCCGGATCCGATTTCGGCTCCGGCTTCGGCTCCGGCTCCGATTTCGGCTCTGCCTTCGGCTTCGATTTCGACACCGGCTTCCCGTCCAGCCCCTGGGAGAACTCCTCCAGGGCTTCGAGGAGGAGGTGGGCCCCTTCCCGTACATAGGGGTCCGCCTCCCTCTCGCCCGTGTCCGCCTCTCCCTCCCCCTCCTCCTGCGCGCGCTGCCGCGCGTCCCACTCCGCCAGGGCCTCGCGCACCTCGGTCCAGTCCGGTACGCGCCGTTCCCGTACCGCCTTCGCGCCCTGCTCGGTGGCCCGGCGCAGCGCGTCGGCCAGACGTGCCGCGTCCGGTACGGGGGTGGCGCCGCCGCCCGGCAGATGGGCCTCCAGCAGCATCGCGGCCCGGCCGAGCTGGGCGAGCGCGTGCTGGGTGTCGTCGGCGGCGGCACGGGAGAGACCGCGGTTGCGCACCGGTTCGTGCTGGGCGGTGGCCAGCGCCTCCTGCCAGGCGACGCGGGCCTCGCGGGTGTCGAGCAGCGCGGACCGCACGTCGTCGTGACCGCGCTCGGCCGGTTCGGCGTACTGGTCGACGACCGAGGCGGCGTACCGCCCGTCCGCCTTCAGCCAGTCGCCGAGCCTGCCGCGGAGCCTCGGTGTCTCCCAGGCCGGGTAGAGGGCGTACGAGATCATCGCGAGGAGGCCGCCCGCGAGGGTGAGGAAGACCCGTTCGAGCACGGTCTGCGACCAGTCGTCGCCCGCCATGCCGAGAAGGAAGACGACATAGGCCGAGACGCAGGCCTGGCCGACCACGTACCCGGTGCGCATCAGCAGGTACATCAGCAGGGCGCAGAGCACGGAGAGCATCGCGGCCGGGGTCACACCGGGGTGGGTGGTCTGACCGATCGCGGTGGCGAGCGAGACGCCGACGATCGTGCCGCCGAACCGGGCCACGGACCGCGCGTACGTCTGGGAGAACTCCGGCCGCATCACCATGACGGCGGCCATGGGCGCCCAGTAGCCGTGGCCGAGCGGCAGTGCGGTGCCGATGAGGTAGCCGACGGCCGCGACGGCGGAGACCCGGACGGCATGCCGCAGGATCGGTGAGCCCGGACGCAGCTCCGCGCGCATCGCCTGCGCGACGACGGGGACCAGCCGCAGCAGGGTGGGGCGGCGGCGGTGCGGGGCGGGTGTCGTTCCGTCCGCAGGGGTCTTGATGGCCTCGGCGGCCTCCTCGGCCCTGGCCTCCTGTTCCTTCGTGCCCTCGCCCTCGGCCGTCTCGATGACGTCGGAGAGCAGGGCGCCGAGCCGGTCGGCGGCACGCAGTGGCGGGCCGGTGAGCAGCGTTCCGGTGTCCGGGGTCTTCAGCGTGGCCACGGCGGACGGGGCGAGCACGACCGGATCGCCGTGCCGGATGGCGCGGGCCGCCGAGTCGAGCACCGATCCGGCGGCGGCGAGCAGCTCGCGTACCCGTTCCCGTTCCGGCCCTTCGGGCGGCACGCCCAGCGAGGGGTCGGCGAGCGAGGCGAGCACCGGTCTGATCCGTTCGGCCACCCCTCGGGAGCCGCGCAGCTCGGGCGGGCGGCGGCGGGCCTGACGCGGGGTGACCGCGGCCGCGCTGCGGGCCGTCATCAGCGGCACCGGATCGAAGGGCGCGAGCGGGTCGTGGCGCAGCCGCCGGGCGTAGTCGGCCTCGGCGGCCAGCGCGTCGGCGAGGGCGTCGCGCTGGGCTCCCCATCTGCGTACCGGGAACAGGACGATCAGCGCCGCCTGCACCACTCCGCCGAACAGGATCATCCCGGCGTGCACGGCCGAGTTCGCGACGGAGGTGGGCAGGGTGACCGTGACCAGCATGATCGCCACGTTCGACGCCGCGATGATCCCGGCGGTCGGCCCCGCCGCCCAGGCCAGGCCCGCGACGAACGTCCAGAGCACCAGCAGGGCGAGGAAGAGCGGCAGCCGGGAGCCGGTGAGATAGCCGAGGAACGTCGACACGGCGAGGCTCGCACCGGAGACCAGGGCGAGCACGGGCCGGGGGCGCCAGCTGCGCTGGAAGGTGGCGATCGCCGCCTGGAACGCGCCGAACGCGGAGCTCGCGGCGACCACGGGCCCGAAGAACGCGAGGCTGATCCCGAGGACGAGCGCGAGACCGGCCGCGCCACGGATCGCGATGAGCGGTTCGAGACGCCGCCGCTCGATCGAGAGCCCCGAGAGGGCGGTCTCCTTCAGCGCCCGGAGCCAGCTCATGCGCAGAGCCTAACCGGAAGAATTACCGATTCGCCCGACTTGTCGGACGTCGACCCGGGGCGGCAGCGCTCCGCCGACCGCCTCGTCGGCCACCGGCGGCAGTGCTCAGTGGTTGCCGCGGTGGCCGTCCACGGTTGCGCTCGGCAGTTCCCGCGGTTGCGCTCGGCAGTTCCCGCGGTTGCGCTCAGCGGTTGCCGCGTCGGCCGTGGAGCTCCGGGCCGTTGCCGCCCATCCGCGCCCGGTCCGCCGCCGCCGTTCCATGGGTCCAGCCGTCCAGGTCCGTGGCGCCCCGGACCCGGGTGGTCGTGGTCTCGGGGAACATCCGCTCGGCGGTGTCCGTGACGGCCATGTCGCGGGCGGCGAGCACCGGGAGCAGATCGGGGGCGCCGGAACCCGCCGTTCCGGCGCCCGTTCCGGCGCCCGAACCGGCCTCGGCGGCCGCGGTGACGCGGGCGGTGTCGGCGGCCAGCCGGCTGCCCAGCCGCTGGGCGTACGCCATCAGGAAGGACTGTCGGAACGTCTTGGTCCGCTTGCGTCCGCCGGCCCGCTGGCCCGCCTCCGCCTTCGTCATCGCCACCGTGCCCTGGACCAGCAGGGAGGTGTACAGCAGCTCGACGGCGTCCAGGTCCGGCTCGAAGCCGACCACCGTGGAGAAGCCGAGGTCGCTGTTCCACACCGCACGGCAGCGGTTGGCACCGGCCACCGCGTCGAGCAGGATCGCCTTCGCCGTCTCGTACGGCGCGTCGACCCCGATCCGGCACGCCCCCGGCGCCTCCGCGCTGTGGGTACGGGCGGCGAGCAGGGCCTCGTCGATGGAGTGCCGGGCCATCAGCTCCTGCGCCTTGGTGGTGAGGGCCTCCGCCTCCTCGGGGAAACCGGTCGCCTCCGCCTTGGCGAGCAGGGCGCGGATCCGGGTCAGCATCCGGGGCTCGTCGTGTGCGGGCGGCAGCCGGAGCCCGTGCGGAAGGGCGCCGGGCGGGGGCCCGACCGGTTCGATGGCGGGGAGCCGGAGCAGCAGCCGGTACAGGCCGAGAACGGCACCGGCGTAGGAGAAACGGTCCGGCCGGTTCCGGAGCGGCGCGGCGGGGAGCCCGTCGAGCTGGGACCGCCAGCGGGGCGGAAGCGGCTCGTACCGCGCGGTCTCCGAGGTGATCAGCCCGGCGGCGAGGCAGGCCGCGGTCTCGTCCAGCTCGCGGCGGACGAGGCGTACGACATCGGCGGGCTGCCAGCCGCGTTCCCAGGCCCGGCGGACGAACTCCTCGCCGCGCCGGAACAGTTCCGCGTCGGCCGCCGGGTCGGCGGCGAGGAGGGAGGCCCCGGTGTCGAGACCGGCGTCGCCGTCCGAGTAGAGGGCTGCCGCGAATGCCTGGTCGATCACCGGTTCCATGAGGTCAGGGTATGCAGGGCGGCGCGGGCCGCCCGCGGCTGAGGATGCCCACGGCGGAGGCCGCCCACCGGACCACTTGTCCACACCCTGTGGATATCGAACTGCTGCACGACTCCCGAGGCCGCGACCCCCGCCCCGGCAGCGCGTCAGGCACGACCGCACGGACCTCGCCCGGACAGCGCATCCGGCGCGACCGCCCCGCCCCATGCCGGACAAGGCGTCCACTCCATCCGGTAACCCATCCGGCCCCACCCGCTGACGATGTATCCGCTTTCCTTCTTTTGTCAGGATTTCGCATGCTTTCATCGCGCCATGGAGGCGATCACATGGTGACCGAGAACGGACAGCAGGACACAACCGCACGGGCGATCCCATCGCGACGCCGCGTACTGACCGCCGCCGCGCTCGCGCCGGTGCTGACCTCGGCGGGCCCCGCCGCCGCCCGGCCCCGGCCCCGGCCCCGGCCCACCGGAATGGCCGGGGCGGCGCACGGGAAGCGGTTCGAGCCGGTGCCGACCACCCCGGCGGACTGGGCGGAGGTGACGAAGGTGCTGGGCCGCCGCGGCAACATGCTGCGCGACACCATCTACCACACGGGCTTTCCCCGGCGGGACCTCCACGTGGTCTCCGACGGCGTGGTCGTATCGGCGGGGCTCGCGCTGGGCACGCACGTGGCCTTCGTCCGCTACGCCGACGGCTCCACGATGATCATGGGCGACGTGGTGGTCACCGAGCACGAGCTCCAGCGGGTGATCGACGCGTGGCAGGCACACGGCATCGAACAGACCGCGCTCCACAAGCACCTGCTCGCCCAGACCCCCGACCTCTGGTGGACCCATGTCCACGGCCACGGCCACGACGCGGCGGCCCTGGCCCGCGGACTGATGGCGGGATTCGACCGCACCGGCACCCCGCCCGCGGTCCCGCCGCAGCGGTCGGACCCGGTCGACCTGGACATCGCCGGGATGGCGGCGGCGCTGGGCACCGAGGGGACCACCGAGGACGGGCTCTACAAGGTCGTCTTCGTCCGCCGCGAGACCATCACGGACGGCCATCTGATCCTGCCGCCCGGCCTGGGGGCGACCAGTGCCTTCAACTTCCAGCCCCTGGGCGGCGGCCGGGCCGCGGTCAGCGGCGACTGCGTCATGCGCGCCGACGAGGTCCCGCACGTGCTGAGCGCGCTGCGGCGCGGCGGGATCAAGCTCGTCGAGCTGCACAACCACCATCTGGCGGAGGACCCCCGCCTGTTCTTCACCCACTTCTGGGCCGTGGGCGACGGTGTCCGGCTCGCCCGCGCGCTGCGTCCGGCGCTGGACGCGACCGACGTCGTACCGAACGGCTGAGAGCGGCCGCACCGGCCGCCAGGTCGCCGGGCCCGTACCGGCCGCCAGGTCGCCGGGCCCGCGCCGGTCGCCGGACCGTATGGCGCCGGGCCGTATTGCGCCGGTCCAGCGACCGGCGCCGTCGAATCCGTTCTGCATATGGACCAATCGGCCCGGACCGGCGCGTGGCCCCGGGGACGATCGGGCACCCATGTCCCCGTCCAGCCCGCACCTGCCAGGAACCACCCGTCAGATCCCCCTCTGGAGCTCCGCATGGAACCAGTCGCCGGCGCACGGCACTGCCCGTTCGACTACGCCGAGGCCCTCGAATTCGACCCGGTGCTCAGGCACTTGATGAACGAGTCCCCCGTCTCCCGCATCCGCCTCCCGCACGGCGACGGCGAGGCATGGCTCGTCACCGGTTACGACGACGTGCGTACGGTGACCACCGACCGGCGCTTCAGCCGCAGCGCCATCATCGGCCGGAACTTCCCGCGCATGACCCCCGAGCCGATCGTTCAGGACGAAGCGATCAACGTGATGGACCCGCCGGGCAGCAGCCGGCTGCGCAGCCTGATCTCCAAGGGCTTCGCACCCCGCCACATGGAGCGCATGCGGGTACGCACCCAGCACGTGGTCGACGAGCTGCTGGACCGCATGGAGGAGCACGGCGCCCCCGCCGACCTGTTCGAGCACCTGGCGGCCCCCCTGCCCCTGACCACCATCTGCGAGGTCCTCGACATTCCGGAGTCGGACCGCGCCCAACTGCGCGCCCACGCCCGGACCATGATGGACACCACCGTCGAGAACAAGGACGCCGCGGTACGCGCGAAGGCCGATCTCCGCGCGTACTTCGAGACGTTGACCGCCGAGCGGCGCGCCAACCCGGGCGACGACCTGATCAGCGCACTGGCCACCGCCCGCGACGGGGACGAGATCCTCAACGACCAGGAACTGACCGTGATGGCCATGGTCCTGCTGATCACCGGCCAGGACACCACCACGTACCAGATCGGGAACATCTCCTACGCGCTGCTCACCAGGCCCGACGAGCTCGCCATGGTGCGCGAGCGGCCCGACATGCTCCCGCAGGCCATCGAGGAGCTGCTGCGCTTCATCCCCTTCCGCAAGGGCGTCGGCATCCCCCGGGTCGCCACCGAGGACGTGGAGCTGAGCGGCGTACAGATCCGGGAGGGGGACATCGTGCACGTCTCCTATCTGACGGCCAACCGCGACGGCCGGAAGTTCGACCGTCCCGACGAGCTGGACCTGGAGCGGCAGGGGCCGTCCCACATGACCTTCGGGTGGGGCGGGCACCACTGCCTCGGTGCCCCGCTCGCGGCCACCGAGCTGGAGGTCGCCATCGGAACGCTGCTGAAGCGCTTCCCCGCCCTGAAGCTGGCGGCACCGGCCGAGGAAATCCTCTGGAACAAGACGTCGATCTGGCGCTATCCCCTCGAACTGCCCGTCAACTGGTGATCTGCCCGTCGGCCGGTGGTCCGGCCGTCGCCTGGTGATCCAGGGGGCGGCCGATCCGCCCATCACGGGTGGCTCACCCGTCGTGGCCGTGGCCGACGACGGGCCGTCCTCGATGATGCGTCGGCCCGGGGCCGACAGCAACCCGGAACGCTTCGGGGCGCCGGACGCCCCGAAGCGTTCCGGGCCCGCGGCCCCGCCGCCCCGCCGCGCCGCACGGCCTCGGCGCTGCTGGTGGAGCGCACGTCCACGCACGCTCGACGTGCGGCCCCGATCCGCCTGCCGTAGCGTGATTCCGACGGCCACCCCAGCCGTGGCGGAGCCGCTTCCGCCCACGAACGGCTGGAACTCACTCTTCGACGGTCGGCCCGACCGCGCCCGTTCCAGGGGATACCTGGCCCGGCAAGCACCGGAATACACCAGCGCTCCAGCTCCACGCGATGCCGCGTGCACGGAGCCGTGGTGGCCGTCTCCGGCAGGCGAACGCCCCGTGATCCTTCGGGCCCGGCCGTGTGAATCATGTCCGCTAGGAGGAGTTCCATGGCGGTTCTCTGCAAGCCGGCCATCGAGGTTCCCGAGTACGTCATCACCAACGAGGAAACCCTCGAACTGGCCCAACGGTTGCACGGCGACCATCCGCAGATCGACCTGGTGCTGCGCCTGATCGAACACACCGGGGTGCAGAAACGACATCTGATCCAGCCGATCGACAAGGTGTTGCAGCACCCGGGCTTCGACGCCCGCAGCGTGACCTACGAGGAACAGACCAAGGCCCGGGTGCCCGCGGTGGTGCGCCGGGCGCTCGACCAGGCCGAACTGGAGCCGCGGCAGATCGACTTGATCGTCTACGTCTCCTGCACCGGCTTCATGATGCCGCCGGCGTCCGCGTGGCTCATCGGCGAGATGGGCTTCCGGCCGGAGACCCGGCAGCTGCCGATCGCACAGCTCGGCTGCGCCGCGGGCGGTGCCGCCGTCAACCGGGCCCACGACTTCTGCACGGCGTACCCCGACGCCAATGTGCTCATCGTGGCCTGCGAGTTCTGCTCGCTGTGCTACCAGCCCACCGACCTGGGTGTGGGATCGCTGCTGTCCAACGGGCTCTTCGGCGACGGCATAGCCGCCGTCGTGCTCCGGGGCAGCGGCGGCACGGGAGTCCGCCTGGAACGCAACGGCTCGTACATCATCCCGGCCACCGAGGACTGGATCTCCTACGCGGTCCGGTCCACCGGATTCCACTTCCAGCTCGACAAGCGGGTGCCCGGCACCATGGAACCCCTCGCACCGGCCCTGGAAGCGGTCGCCGAGGAGAACCAGTGGAACGCCGGCAAGATGGACTTCTACATCATCCACGCGGGCGGCCCGCGCATCCTGGACGACCTGAGTCACTTCCTGGACGTGCCGCCCGAGGCATTCCGCTTCAGCCGCGCCACGCTCACCGAGTACGGCAACATAGCCAGCGCCGTGGTGCTCGACGCCCTGGGCCGGATGTTCGACGAGGCATCAGCACTCGACGGCCACCGCGGCCTGATGGCCGGCTTCGGCCCCGGCATCACCGCCGAGATCTCCCTGGGCACCTGGACCTCCGAATCGGAGTCCTGATCCCACCCGCTCCCGCCCCTCAGCCTCCCGCCCCACATCTCCACACCTCTTTTCCCCTCTCCCCTCCCCCGGTCCCGGCGCCCTCCCCGGCGTCCGCGGGCCGGGGGCGGGCCTCCCCCGCCCGCCGTCCGCGCCCGTCCCGCGCGCCGAGGCTCGTTGTCAGTGCCGGGTGCCAGACTCGAAGGCATGACCGAACGGTGGGCTCTGGCCATGACGGAGACCGGCGGCGCCCTCCTCGCGCCGCTGGCCCCCACCGGCCTGCCCGCCGCCCCGGTCGTGGCCGAGGCCGACCTCGTGGCGGCGGTCCGCTCCCGCCCCGACGTCACCCGCTGGGTGTGGCGGTCCACCGCCGAGATCTACCCGCGCCTGCTCACGGCCGGCGTCCATGTCGACCGCTGCTACGACATCGAGGCCGCCGAATCCCTCCTCCTCGCCCATGAGGGCCGCCTCGGCGAGCCCCGCTCCGCGGCCGCCGCCCACGCCCGCCTGAGCAACGCCCCCGTACCCCCCGATCCGCCGCCCCGCTCGGCGGAGCCCGGCTCGCAGTCCTCGCTGTTCGAGCCCCCGTCCGGCACCCAGCTGCCCTTCGACGACCTCCTCCGCGTCTACGCCGACCAGCTCCGCCGCCACGACACCACCGAGCACCCGGACAGAATGCGCCTGCTCACGGCCTCCGAATCGGCCGGCATGCTGGTCGCCGCCGAGCTGAACAGATCCGGTCTGCCCTGGCGCGCCGACGTCCACCGGGACGTCCTCCACGATCTGCTCGGCGAGCGGTACGCGGGCGGCGGCGAGCCCCGGAAGCTGGCCGAGCTGGCCGACGAGGTCTCGGCCGCCTTCGGCAGACGGGTCCGCCCCGATCTCCCGGCAGACGTGGTGAAGGCCTTCGCGCAGGCCGGGATCAAGGTGAAGTCCACCCGCCGCTGGGAGTTGGCGGAGCTGGACCACCCGGCGGTGGACCCCCTCATCCAGTACAAGAAGCTGTACCGGATCTGGACGGCGCACGGCTGGGGCTGGCTCCAGGACTGGGTGCGCGACGGCCGCTTCCGCCCCGAGTACCTGCCGGGCGGCACGGTCAGCGGCCGCTGGACGACCAACGGCGGCGGGGCGCTCCAGATCCCCAAGGTGATACGGCAGGCGGTCGTCGCCGACGAGGGCTGGCGCCTGGTCGTCGCGGACGCCGACCAGATGGAGCCCCGGGTCCTCGCCGCGATCTCCCGCGACCGCGGCCTGATGGAGGTGGCGGGCCATGACGGCGATCTGTACACGGCGCTGTCGGACCGGGCGTTCCACGGCGACCGGGACCACGCCAAGCTCGCGCTGCTGGGCGCGGTCTACGGCCAGACCTCGGGCGACGGCCTGAAGAACCTGGCCGCTCTGCGGCGCAGATTCCCGCTGGCCGTGGCCTATGTCGACGATGCCGCGAAGGCGGGCGAGGAAGGCCGCCTCGTACGGACGTGGCTGGGCCGGACCAGTCCTCCCGCCGTGGGAAGCGGGGCGGGCGAGGAAGCCGGCATCCCGCAGGAGAGCCTCGAACCGCCCCCCGGCGACGACGGGTTCACCCCCGGCTACGCATCGTCGAACGCCCGCGCGCGCGGCCGCTTCACCCGCAACTTCGTGGTGCAGGGCAGCGCGGCCGACTGGGCGCTGCTGCTCCTGGCCGCCCTGCGCCGCTCGCTCCACACCGCCGGGCTCCGGGCGGAGCTGGTCTTCTTCCAGCACGACGAGGTGATCGTGCACTGCCCCCAGGAGGAGGCCCAGGCCGTGGTGGCGGCGATCCGGGCGGCCGGCGAGCTGGCCGGGCGGACCGCCTTCGGTGAGACGCCGGTGCGTTTTCCGTTCACTACGGCGGTGGTGGAGCGCTATTCGGATGCGAAGTGAGGCCCTTGTCCGGCGCCGGCCCCGGACCGGCGCCCGGCCCTTCGCCGAACCCGGCCAGCCCGTGGTCGTAGTGCGCCGGGCGCAGATGCTGATGGCGGTGCCGGGCATTGAGCAGATGAATGACGTACGCCGCGATCGCGATCATCGCGAGGACGACCACGACAGTGACCAGGGTTTCCATGCGATACCGGCCCCCTTCGATGCGCAGGCCGATCCGGGCGGCTCACCTGGAGCCGTATGCCTCCAGGCTACTCCGCCGCACGCCTCCCGGCCCCTGCCGGGAACCGGGAGGGGCCGGGAGCTGGGAGGGGCCGGGAGCCGTGCGGCGGGCAGGGGTCCGGGCCGGAAGCACGTCCAGCCCGGACCCGGCGCGGCGCGTGCCCCGCGAGGGAACGCTCCGGGGCACGCCCGCGCTGCGGGGTACGCCCCCGCTGTGCTGCGTGTCTACCCGCGTTCCCACAGCGCGGGGACGTTCGGCGGTTCCCAGCCGGCCATGGCCGAGTGCGCCTGCAGACAGCGGTACGCGACCCCGCCGTACGTGACGCGGTCTCCCGCGCTGTAGAGCGTTCCGGCCGCCCAGGTGGAGCCGGGCGGGTCGGTCGGCGGGTCCGTGGGGTCGGTGGGCGGATCGGTCGGACTCTGGGCGACGTCGAGGACGAAGTCGAAGGTCCCCTGCTTCGCCGAACCGGCGTCCCGGACGTTCATCAGGAGCGCCGGGTCGAAGAGGGAGTCGGTGTTGTTGCGCGGCTCGCCGGGGAAGTACAGCTGGGTGGTCAGGATGCCCGAGCCGGGCGCCTGGACCTTGACGTGGATGTGGCGGGTACGCCCCGGGTACAGCCCCGGCACGATCGTGGTCAGGCTGAAGGCCCCCGACTGATCGCTGAACTGGTGGCCGCGGAAGGCGAATCCGCTCATGTCGTACGCGCCGTTGGTGTCGGCCTGCCAGAAGTCCAGCAGCACTCCGGAGATGGGCTTGCAGGCCCGCCCGAAGACATAGCCGCTCACGGTCAGCCGGACGCCGGGCGTGCTGTCGGTCACCAGGCTCGTACGGAGCGGGGAGTTGGGCTTGAAGTAGGGCCCCTCGATCTGGTCGTGGGTCGGGCCGTCGCCGTCGTCGCAGTTCGGCGTGGGGGCCACGGGCCTGCCGCCGGTACCGGCATCGCGGGCCAGCGCGACGCCACCGCCCGCGAGCAGCGGTACGGTGCCGGCGACGAGGGCCGCCTTGAGCAGTGTCTTGCGGCTGATCCGGCGGTCGCCGCCGGAGCCTTCGGTCGGTTCTGGGGTCATGGCTGATTCCTCGGGTGGGGGAAGGGCACGTGCATGACACAGAGCAGGGAGCAGGGAGCAGGAACAGAGCGCGGGGAGCTGGGGCCGGGTGCGCGCCGCCCGGCCGGGAGGCCGGGGCGGAAGCCGGGCGGGCGCGGTCGACGTGGCGGCCTCACCGAAGCCGCCGGAACCACCGGCGCCACAGGGGCGACCGGAGCTGCAAGGGGCCACCGGACTCGCTGCGGGACAGCCCTCAGATGCGTTCCCAGAGGGCCGGCACGTTCGGCGGCGTCCAGCCGGCCTGCGCCTGGTGCGGCTGGAGGCAGCGGTAGCTGTCGGAGCCGTACGTCACGACATCACCCGCGGCGTACGTCGTGCCCGCCGCCCAGCTGCCGCCCGGTTCGGTCGGCGGGTCGGTGGGCGGGTCGGTCGGGGTGCCGTTGGTGACCAGCGTGAGCCCGTACGCCTGGAGCGCCGGGTTCACCGGCTGGAAGTACGTCGTCCCGCCCTGGGAGCAGTTGCCGGAGCCACCGGAGGTGACGCCCTGTGCCTGGCTGCCGGAGATGAACGACCCGCCGGAGTCACCGGGTTCGGCGCACACATTGGTGCGGGTGACCCCGGAGACGGTGCCTTCCTGGTACGTGACGCTGGTGTTGCGCTGCTGGACCGTCCCGCAGTGCCAGCCGGTCGTCGAGCCGGAGCGGCAGACCGACGCCCCTTCCAGCGCCTCGGTGGACCCGGTGACCGTCACATCGCCCTGGCCGTAACCGTTCACCAGGGCGCGCGGCGTCCAGCTGGTGTTGGTGGCGACCCAGGAGTAGTCGCGGCCGGGGAAGGTGGAGCCCTGGAAGGAGCCCTGCGCCTGCTGGTTGTAGCCGCTGGTGCTGACCCCGGGCGTTCCGCAGTGACCGGCGCTGACGAAGCCGGACTGGCTGCTGCCCCGCTTGACCGGGAAGCCGATGGAGCAGCGCCCCGAGCCGTTCATGTAGTACGCGTCACCGCCCCGCAGATCCGTGAACGTACGCGGCGCGGCCCCCGCTTGACGCACCGCCACCACCTCACGCGGCACCCCCGCACCGGCGAGGAACGCGTCGGCGGCCGAGGCGCGGGCGGCCTCCAGGACGACCCGGTTGCTTGCCACATCGACGTACCAGACGGGCACGCCCTTCGGTGCCCGGTGCAGCGCCACCCGGTCCAACGCGGCCTTGGCCGAGTCGAGTTCGGCCTGACTGTGCTCGACGACGACGGGCCTGGCACCGGCCTCGCGGATCCGGGCGGCATCCGCGACGTCGGTGGTGGCCACGGTCAGGGCCGCGTCGTCACCGCTCACCCGGGCACCGGCGAAATCGGCGCCGAGGGAGCGCTTCAGCCCCGCGGCGACGACCGCCGCCCGGGTCTCGTGGCCGATCCGGCTGCGCGCCTCGGCGGCGGTCAGCCCGAGGTCGCGTCGCATGGCCGCCAGCAGACCGGGCGAGAGCTGCTCGGCGCCCGTGGCGGTGGGGGTGCGGAGATGGGGAGCCGGATCGGCGGACGCGTTGCCGGTCAGGCCTGCCAGCGCGAGCACACCGACGGCGACGGTGGCGGTACACGCGGCCAGGGCGCGTCTGCGGAGCATGGATCTCTCCACGGAACTCTCCTTGACTTCGGGGGAATTGCCGCCAAGGTAGCCGCGTACACGTCATCCCCAGGAGATCCCGTCCGCCCCCTCACTTCACGTTATGGGGTCCCCGACCGGCGACGACGGGCCGCCCGCCGCGCAGTCGGGCCGCGGACATCCACATCTGCCACCGATCCCCGTAGGTTCGCCCCATGCGAATAGGTGAGCTGCTGGGAGCCGGACGATCAGCCGATGTGTACGCACTCGATGAGAAGTGGGTCCTGCGGCGATACCGCGACGGCATGGACGCCACTCCCGAATGGATGGTCATGTCCTACCTCGGCGCACACGGCTACCCGGTCCCTCGTCTGGGCCCCCGGGACGCCTCGACACCACCCTGCGACCTGGTGCTGCAACGGCTGACCGGCCCGACGATGCTGGACTCCCTGCTGAGCGGCGCCCTGTCGGCGGCCGACGCGGGCGCCCTGCTGGCCGGTCTCCTCGCCGAGCTGCACACCGTCCCGGCCCGGCTCTCCCCGCACCCCGAGGACCGGATCCTCCACCTCGACCTGCACCCGGGCAATGTGATGCTGACGGACCGGGGCCCGGTGGTGATCGACTGGAGCAACACCACGGAGGGCGCACCGGCAGAGGACCGCGCCATGTCGTCCCTGATCCTGGCTCAGGTCGCGGTCGACCCCCGGTCCCCCGCGTCGGCGGGTGCCCGCGCCCTGCTGGACGCCCTGGTGCCGCACCTCTCCGCGTCCGGCGGCATCCCCGCCCCCCACCTCGCCGAGGCGGCCACGCGCCGGGCCGCCAATCCGACGATGAGCCCGCACGAGGTGGCCCTCATCGGCCGGGCGGCGTCCTTGGTCACGGAACTGACCGCCTGAGCCTGCGATTCCGGCAGGTGGACGACCAGGGATTCATACCCCGGCCCATCCCGTCCCGTACCGCACCGCCGGGTTAGCGAGTCAACTTCTTCGGACAGAGAAATCAGAGAACTCCACATGACAACCCCTTGTCAGCGATTCTCGCTTGCGATGAACTAAAACATGCAGGTCATAGACATGGGATGGCACTCGACGAGCCTTGTTTCCCCTCGTCATCACAGATGATCCATCGGAGTACGCACCTGCGTCTCCTGGCCCGGACTCGCTAACTTCCCCTCACCAGGGATCACCAGCACGCAAGTTACCGAAGGGGTAGGGAAACGATGCAGAGTCCTGCCGAACGCAAGGTAGACGTCCATGGGCTGCTGTCCAGCAAAGAGCTCACAGAGCGGCTCGGGATGAACCGCGCCAGTCTCACCCGGATGAGAAGCCGGTCCCCGAAGGACGCTCCCCAGCCCATCCGCGTAGGGGATACGGACTATTACGACCCGGAACAAGTCGTCCACTGGTTCGACCAGCGTCTCGTACCCGCCCGCTGCCGAACGTCCGAAGAGGGCGACGACGCCACCTACGGCGCACGGCTGCGTAAATCTCACGGGCTGCCGAGCACGCAGAGCGATGAACAGCGCCCAGCAGCACCGCACAGTCCGGACCGCCCCGCTCGGCAGGGCCGTGCGGGGAAGAACACACCACACTCCGGAAAGCAGCACATCCTCGCGTTCATGCGTGCCTTGCCGGTGAAGGCCGAACACCCCGAGCGGCTCCTCGACTTCACCGCTCTGCTCCTCGCGCTCCTGCTGCTGCGCGGAAACAGCCCGTGGGGGCGCCTACGTGCGAGGGCGGAGGAACGAAGCACCACGAGCCTGGTGCTACTGGAGGAGATCCGGATCCGGACGGAACAGGTGCTGCGACGGGCCCGGTACAACGTGACGGTCACCCCCTCGTTCGACGGCCTGCGGTTCCTCTCGTGCGACGAACTGCGAGACCTCATGCGTGCTGTCGAGCAGACCCCCGACGACATCGTCCACGACGTGATCGCTCAGTACGAATCCCTGGTCCGCCCTCAGGCGCGTCACTTCTTCACTCCCCGAGGCGTGGCCGAACTGGGCGCGGCCCTGGCTCTTGCGAGCCACCCCGGAAATCCGCGCACCGCGTACGACCCCTATCTGCGTGGAGGCGAGTTCCCGGCCGCCCTGCCTTCCCGGCTCACGTTCCGCGGACGGGCCGCCGTTCAGGCGACGCTGCTCCTGGCCGTGCTCCGGCTGGCCCTGATCGGGGCCGTTTCCCCCTCGATCCGGTGCACGGCTCTCGAACCCTGGCGTGACCGCGCGAGTACGCCGGGCAAGGCGGACCTCGTGCTGACCAACCCGCCGTTCAACACGAGGGTCGACCGGGACACCCCGCAGCGACGAATCGGTTCGTGGCCCTATGGTCCTCCTCCGCACGAGGTGGCCACGTACGCCTACCTCCAGCACTGCATCGAGCAGCTCGAAGAGGGCGGTCGGGCCGTTGTCGTCATGCCGAGCAAGGCGGGGAACTCCCTCAACCGGGCCGAACGCGAAATCCGTGGGCAAATACTGCTGAGCGGTGTGTTCGAGGCCGCGATCGCGCTCCCCGACCGGTTGTTCACCTCGACCAAGGTCCCCGTGATGCTGTGGCTCCTCCGCCACCCATCCGACAAGTGCGACCGCGTGCTCTTCCTCGACGCTCAGCACCTCGGCCGGCAGACCGGCGGCCGACGCGTACTGGAAGAGACCGACGTACAGGCCGTGCTCGCGGCGTACCGTGCCGCGAGCGAGGGGGCGGAACCCTCACTTCCGTACGCCTTGGTCGACTCCACCGTGCTGAGCGCCTCAGCACCCGACTACTCGCTCAACCCACGCGACCACATCCGACCGGACGCCCCGGAAGCATCTCGTACCTCCGTGCGTCGGCAGCTCGCCGAGGTGAACCTGTTGACCGACCGCTGCAGGTACGCAGACCAGATGGCAGGCGTACACACCCAGGATGCTTCATACGCCTCACTCCGCGACGCGACCTGGTGTTCCGTGCCCCTGGGTGAGTTCTGTGACGTCCAGGCGGGCGCCAAGTTCAACCATGCCTACGCCCGGCATTCCACCGAACCCCGCGAGATACAGGCCGTATTTCCCCGGCAGCTCCGGGAAGGCCGCATCATGCCCGATGCCGAACGGCTCGTCAGTGAACAGCTCGTCGAACTCCACCAGAAACATCGCCTGCTCGGTGGCGACATCGTTCTCGCCCGCGCAGGGGCCGCCCGCCGGCCCGCGCTCGTACAACCCGACCAGAGCGGCTTCCTGATGAGCGGCAACGTGGCCCGAATCCGCTGTGTTCACACAGACCAGATCGTGCCCGAGTTCCTGCACCTCGCCCTGGGCCAGGACGAGGTGATGAACCGGATCAGGGACCGTGCGGCGTCCACTGCCGTCCCTTCGGTCTCCACCGATGTGCTCCGCAGCATCGAGGTCGCCCTTCCGCCGCTTCCGGTCCAGCTGCACATCGTGGCGCTCCTCCACGCCCAGGACCACCAGGTCCGCGCCCACCGTGAGCTGGCTGCCAAAGCCGCCGAAGCCCGCACGCTGATGGCCGCCTACCTGTTCGCCCCCGCCCGCTGAAGCACGAGAAGGAAAACCAGCCCATGAACACCGGCAACCAGACCACGCCCCAGCCCGCGCGCCTTCTCCTGGTACTCATCGTCGTCCTCTTCTCTACATGCGTCGGCCAGACCACGGGGATCCTCATGCACACCATCGGCATCGGCATCGCCGGTTCCCTCGCCGCCTCTGGCACCGCATGCGCCACGGTCATGGGTCTCGGTCTCACCGTGCTGCAGTACCTGCGGCGATAACAGGGCAGCTACTGCGGCCGGGGAAGCCCGAGCACTGCGAGCACACAAGAAAGGACCGGGGCAGATACTTTCTGACCCGGTCCTTCTCGGAACCGCCTTAGGGATTCGAACCCGAGGCCTACGCGTTACGGGGCTAGCCAGATCATGCTGGGCAGTGATCAGCGATCGCGTTCCATCCAGCCCTACCTGGCCAGTGTCCGCTGCGCCGTGACGCCTGGTCCAACAGCACCGATCAGTTCGCTCACGCATCGCTCACGCGGCCCAATTAGGTTAGATAGCAGGACAACCGGAACAAGAAACCTCAGGTCAGAAATATCCCCGACCTGAGGTTTCAGCAGAGCCACCTTCGGGATTCGAACCCGACACCTACCGCGTTGCTCCCGTGTGTAAGGCTTTTGCCCCTCCGATGTGGCCGACAGAGCCTCTCCGCCCCTCCGCTCACGCACCGCTCGGACAAGAAGTCTCGGAGCCTCCGTCACCCCATACGCCGAGTGACCACGCAAAAAGCAAAAGCCCCAGGTCACGGCGAGTGAGTCCTGAGGCTTCCACAGAGCCGCCTTCGGGATTCGAACCCGAGACCTACGCATTACGAGACCATGAGCGATCGTGTTGCGTGGTGCCTCGTCGTGCTGCCCGGTGATGTTCTGCCTGATCAGAGCACGTCCAACATGTTGACCGGTGCCACCCCGTGATGCAACGTCCAAAGGCGTCCGGCCACCGAATGGCCACCGAGACCGGTCGCAGTGGGCTCGGCGTGACCTGGAAGCTGCTTTGTCGCACTCCTACAGTCACCCTATCCGAGGAGTTGGCAGCGGCCAATGAGCGGTTGACCGCGCGGCTGTCGGAGCTGGAGCGGCGTCTTGGCCTCAACTCGGGCAACTCCTCGATGCCGCCCTCGTCGGACAATTTCGGGCGGCCGGAGAAGAAGGCGGCACCCAGGAGCAGACGCAAGAGGGACCGTCAGCCCGGGGCTGGCGACAATGACCGAGTGAGGTTCCCCCGATGAGAGGGGCGCCCCCGTCCGCTGCGTGCATGATGTGCGGAACTGGACCGTTCAGAGTCCCTGGAGCTGCTCGATGATCTGCATGGGGCTCTTCTCCAAGGTGAACCAGTCTGCGACGACGATCCGACCCGCGTCTTGCGTGTACTCAAGCGCGGCATCCAGCGCGGGCTGGAGGTCGGTGCTCACCGCGTCCATTTCGCACATGTGGAGCGGATGCTTCGCCACCACGGCGTGGCGCAGGCCCCCGCCCGAGGCGAAGGCCAATCCGGGCAGATCCCCGTTGAGGAGGGTGCCCTTCAACATCTTCTGGAGGCCGGTCAGGGACCGGCGGGCGCGGTCGGCGGAGGTGCTGGCGAGACCGCCTGACAGGACAGTCAGCAGGTCACCGGCGAGCCGCCAATCGAGTAGGGAGTGGTAGGCCATGTTCGAGTAGTCGCGCAGGCAGCGGGGGCACGAGGAGGTGCAGATTCCCGCGTGCTCGGTCTGCCTCAGCGCGTCCAGGTAGGTATGGACGGCCTGCATGAACTCGGCGATCACCTGCGGGCTGCCGAGGTGCGTGCTGAAGCCCGCACCGTTCTCCAGGGCATCGGCCAGGAAGGCGTAGGCGACAGGGCCGTCTGGGTGCGGTCCGGCGTGGATTCCGGCCAGCAGTTCCTGTCGGCCGACATCGAGGAACTGGGCGGCAGCGCTGCGCAGGAGGAACGCGAGCGAGTACCAGGCGGCCCGCCTGCCCTGGCTGATGTCGCCGCCGTAGGCGGGGGCAGTAGGGGTGAGGTTGAGCCGGTAGCTGTGAGCCTCGTCGACAGCGGAAACCGGGCCGAGGAAGAAGAAGTCCGTGGGCAGGACGGCACCCAGGGCCACCTGCTGCTGGTCGCCGGTGTTCATTCCTGTGGCGAGGTACCCACCCCAGGGGCCCGCTGCGCGGCGCAATGAGAACAGGTCGCCGTTGTTGTCGTTGATGATGTACCGCTCGCCCGGTCCGGAGTAGACGTGTGCTTCCTCCCAGGAGGCGAAGCGGAGGGTCAAGAGGTTCGCGGCTGCCCGGGACGAGACCGTGTTCGGAGTCCAGGCGAAGACCCCGTCGAAGTCGCGCGGAGCACTGGCCCGGAACCCGGCGGGTTCCCGCAGGTCAACGACGTCGTAGTCGTCGGCCTCGCAGGTCGGGCAGGTGCCCTCGCTGCTGGACGGCGTCTTCTCGACGTGGTTGCAGACGCGGCACAGGCCCACGATCCGGGGGTGTTCCAGTGGTTCCGCGACGGGCCTCACGCCCCTGGGCATGGGCTCGAAATCGGTGATGCCGGTGACGGTGTAAACCTTGCCGTCCTTGACCACCTCGCTGCCCGGTGCGAACTGTGAGACGGACATGGCAATGTCACGGTCGATGGTGTTGCCGGGCGGCCACGGGAACCTCTTCTGCGGGACGTCCAGGTAGAGCTGCCGGACGCGGGTCGGGAAGCCGAACATGGGCAGCACGCCCGCATGCGCCAGCCGCTCGCTGAGCTCCTCGGCGCCTGCGGGCATAGCGGCCACCTCGGTGATGCGGCGCAGCAGCTTTTCCCGCCACTGGCTTCCGAGGAGGTCGGCGGACTGGAGCGGGGTGAAGGCGGTGAGGGCCTGTGCCGTCGCGGCCAGAACGCTGCTCTGCTGGTCGAGCCAGTCCCGTACGTCAGGCAGGGCGGCAGCCCAGTCCCTGGCCTTGCCGAACTCGCCGTGCACGCTGCCCGAGCCGCCATGGGTGTCGAGGCCGCGGAACGCGAGGCGCAGAACCTCGGCGGCCATGGCCCGTTCCAGGATCTCCGGACGCTCGAGGGTGAGATAGGGCGGGGGCGTGGGGTCGTTGGTGATGGACGACGGGTTCGCGAAATAGTGCTCGTCGTGGCTGCGTCCCCGGCAGACCGTGAGGGCGGCCGCCACGGGAGAGGAGCGGCGGCCCGCGCGTCCGACCCGCTGCTGGTAGTTGAAGCGGCTCGGCGGCATGTTGGCCATCAGGACTGCGGAGAGCGGCCCGATGTCTACGCCGGCTTCCATCGTGGTGGTGACCGACAGAAGGTCGATCCCGTGCACGAGCGGAACCTCAGGCGGGTCGTTGAGGAAGACCTGCTGGAAGCGGGCCTGGCGTGACTGGGCATCGAGGCGATCGGTCTGCCCCGTCAGCTCGGCGCAGTTCAGGCGGAAGGCGGCGCGGCCGCTGGCGGCCTTCCAGGCGTAGTAGTCGCTCGCCTCGGGGTTTGCGTCGGGCGCCGAATGGGTGAGGAGCTGGCTGCGGCACCGCGTGCAGGTTCCGGCGCTCGGCGTGAGGTGACGGCGTCCGCAGTGGGTGCACGTCCAGGAGTGGCCAGGAGAGGGCTGTACAGCCGTCTTCCTCGGGTCGATGAGGTAGTCGCGTACGGTGCCGCTGCCCCAGGCGGCTTCCGCCGCAGCCTGTACGTCGTCGGGATGCATGCCCTGACGTTCGGCGACGCCTGCCCAGAATTCCTTGAGCCGTGGCGGGGGCTTGTCCCTGCCTTCGCGGAGACTGGTGAAGCGGCGGAGTTCGGCGAGGATCCGAAGGCTCGCTCGGCCGAGGCCGTCGCGGTCCGGTGTGGCTGGCGCAGGGGTGACCGAGCCCAGGCCGAGCGACTCGATGTCGCGGCCAGCGCCGGAGAACAAGGCTTCGAGGGTGTTCTCCAGGAGGCCGTCTTCAGAGCTGAGGGCGGCCTGCGCCGCGTCCGAGGTGTTCGCCTGGAGTGCGGGAGGCTGCTGCTCCCAGTCGAAGAGCTCGTGCCAGGGCTGGTTCTGGACACGCTGCACACTCGGTTTTGGGCCGGCGGGGTTGACTCCCAGGGAGAGCAAACGCGTGTTGACGTGCACCTTGGCCAGGGAGTCGAGCGTCGGAGGGGAGGAGAGCCGTTCTCCCGCCGCGGCTGCGGCGTGTTCGTCGCCGTCCATCAGTGCCAGACGCAGGGCACTCAGATCGTTCTTGTTCCGCGTGCGGAGGCGCTCGATGGCGTCGGCAATGTCTGGCGACTGTGCTCCTCCCGCATCACGGACGGCGGCGACGTCCTCGGCGATGGCGGCGGACTTTCCGAGTTCGTCCAGGGCGAGGAGACGGACGAGGTCCTGGTAGTGGCGCAGCTCCATGCCCGCAGAGAGCTTCGCGGCGTCCTGCCGACTGTCGGTGAAGACGATCAGCTTGCGTTCGGCGGGGTCGGTGAACTGCTCAGCCAGCTCGTCCGACAGCACCTGGTTGATCTTCTCGAAACCGGTCCTCATCGTCCGTACGGGCGAGGTCAGCCGTACGGGGTCCGTGATGGGCCTGCGCGTGCGGTCCTTGGCGTAGCGGCGCTCCCAGTCGGCTCCGCAGCAGGGGCTGCGGGTGGGGAAGGGCGGGAGGGAGGAGAGGGCGAGCCTGGACTGGCCGGTCTTCTTGTCTGCAGGAGTGCTTACGTGGAAGGTCCAGCCGGTGAAACCGGCTTCCCGGTTGCGCAGGTGTCCGCTGGCCGGATCGTAGACGCTGCGCCGGAAGGCGAAGGTGACACTGCCCTTGTCCGCGCTCCACTCGGCGTCGTCGTCAGCGCGCTGGGGCTTCGTGGACGGCCAATAGACGACGTAGTTGGCCGCCGTGCGCTCCTTGCCCGTCTGGTCGGGAACCCGGGAGAGGTCGGGGCTGTCGGGGAGCAGGACAGAATTGAAGAGATTGCCTCCGGTGGCGTTCTGAGGGGCGTAGCCGCCGAACATCGCCTCACCACAGGACTGGCAGTAGAGCAGCTCCAGGACACGGGCGCCGCAGTCGCAGGACGCGCGCGGGACGGAGTAGATCCTGCCGACGAATCGTTCGGAGTGCATGAGCGGGGTGGGAACCTCAGGGCACTGGCGGTCGGTGCAGGCCCACATTCCCGCGACGTTGCGGAAGAAGAGGTGGATACGGATCCGGGGCAGACTACTGGCTCCGGCAGCCGCCGCAGCGCGGATGGCGGTCGCCGTGCCGTGCAGGGCCAGGTCGGCTTCCTCCTTGCTGTTGGCAGGGAAGAGCTTCCTGGCTAGGGAGGCGGCGGCCATCGACGGGGCGGAGGGCGCGCTCGATCCGGCGCCAAGCGCGCTGGCCAGCGCGTCCGCCGCGCGGGTCGTGGCGAGCAGCTGGGCGGCCTCAACTGGATCGGGTTTCGTACGGGAGTACTCCGCCAGCTGGGCGGCCGCCGCGGAGATGTTCTCGGGGCCCTGGGCGCGGGGCGCGGCCTCTCCGGGGATGAAGTGGAAGGAGCCTTCGTCCGCGGCGAAGAACTCCTGGAGGAAGAGGCGGTCCGTATCGCGGGTCTCGTCCAGCGAGGCGGATGCGGCGAGGATGCGGAGCTTCTCGGGGCGTCGGCTCAGGCCGAGCCGGTGCACGAGATTGCGGATCAGGTACGCGGTCTCGGTGCCCTGCGTCCCGCGGTACATGTGGAGCTCGTCCAACACCAGGGTGAACCGGGCGTCGTCGTACGAGTCCAGCCACTGTTCCGTGCTGCGGAAGAAGTCCTCGTCGCGGCTGCGCTGGAGCATCACGTTGAGCATGGAGTAGTTCGTGATCAAGATGTCGGGGGACGCGTGGTACATGTCCCACCGGCTGCGCATCTCCGCTCCGTCCAGGCGGGGGGCGAAGTAGCGAACGTCCTCCTTGCCACTCTCCTCGGCGGCCTTGCGGGCTCGCTCGCTGCGGGCGGCGGTGGTCTTTAGGTAGGTGCGTAGCTCGTCGACGGCGAAGCGCTGGTCCGGGCCTCCGGTGACGGGGGTGCTGCCGGTGAAGCGCCCGAAGTAGAAGCGGTGGCCCTGCCGGTGCTCTTCAAGCCACTCGCGGACCAGGTCGCTGTCCAGGGCGCGCCTGAGCCTGACGAGCTGGTCGTCGACGAGTGCGTTCATCGGGTAGAGGATCATCGCCCGGACTGCGGGGGCGTGCCCGGTCTCGCCCTCCCGCTGCGGGCGGTAGTCCGTAGAAGCCCGCTCCCACCACCGGTTGAGTACGGCGGGGGCCCCCTTCCAATCCACTGACTCGCGCAGCAGATCGGCCAGAATGGGCAGGAGGAACGCTTCGGTCTTCCCGGATCCGGTGCCCGCAGTGATCACCGCGTTCCGCCCGGCGGCCATCGTGCTCGCCAGAGCCCGTTCCTGGTGGGTGTAGAGCTGCATGCCCTCCTCGAAGAGCCCGCGCTCGGCGAATCCCGCCAGTTCGGCGGGGGCGCCGGCGGCCTTGGCCGACTCGGCGATGCTGTGCCCTGTGAGGCCGTACTCGGGCCGGAGCTCGACGAACGGGTCGGCGAAGACACCGCCGGGCTGATCGAGCAGGGCCCGGCGCTCGGCCTGGAGGGCGTCGTCGCGGAGCCGGAAGGCGGTGTCGTAGTAGCGCAGGTAGGCGTCGACCAGGGCTTTGTGCGTGGCGAAGGCGTCCAGGCCAGACAGGGGCATGCTCATGCGGTCTCCAGGCGGCGGTGCAGAGTGTGGGCGATGCGCTCGGCGATGAAGAAGGGGACTCCGTCGTAGTGCTCCGTGTTCGCCGTACGCAGGCTCGCGAGCCCTGTGCATAGGACGGCTGTGCGTTCCTGAGCCAAGGGCAGGGAAGTCTTGCGATCGGCGGTCAGGCGTCCCAGAGCATTGCGTCCTGCCTGCCCCCGAACGGGATGATCAGCCTTCCACCGCAGGGGGAGTACTGACGGACGGAGGGCGTGGTGGATGCCGGCCCTGCGGTCGACGCTATGCCAGGTCCGCTCCGGGGGAAGGACGCGGGTATGGAGGCCCGGCGCCGCCTGGCGGGGAGGCTCGCACAGGAGCGCGTAGCGGTCCATCCGGCCGAACTGCTTGTACTTGTACAGGCCGGGTACGGGCCTGCGGCCGAGGAGACCCACGGGGCGGAACCGGCCGGTGAGGGGATCGAGCAGTTCGGCCACGTTGTCGGGTGCCGGTGGAGCCATCTCCGTCCCCGGGGCGAACGCGCTGAGGGACCGGGAAGCAGACTCAGCCGCGCAAGGGACGACCGTAGCGCTGACAACCGCGGCGAACTCGTGGAGGCGGGACGGCTCCGTGTACTGCAGCCACAGGGCCGCTGGCAGCGGTATCCCGGACTGCTCATGCTGTTGCGGCATGGCCACCGCCCCGTGCTTCCTGTAGAAGTCCGGGTCGGTGGGCCGGGCGCCGGTGAGCACGGCGGTCTGGGTGTTCCCGGGCAGGTCGGTGACCTCGCAGGGGTTCGTGCGCCACTGGTCGCCGCGCCAGTCGATGGTGACGATGCCGAGCGCCTCGATGCGGCTGAGCCACTGGGTGACGGGCTTCCTCTCGTGGCCGCTGGCCCATGACGCGTCACGGATGAGCGTGCGAAGGGATCCGGTGCCTTGCTCCGCCATCCAGGAAATGAAGAAGTCCGGCTCAAACACGCGTGAATCCCCCTCGCGGGAACTGACTCAGGGCGGCTTCCCTGTAGCGCTTCCACAAGGTGGCGTGGGGGGCCCCTGTCAGGCCGAACAGAGCGATCTTGCTCCAGAAGTCCTTGGCGGCCCGGCTCAGGGTTCCGAAGTCCGGATCCTGTGACCGCAGCAACGTGACGGCAGGTGCCCCGGTCGCGGAAATGACCACCAGCCACACGGCCTCGGGAGGGACGGGTACGCGTGCTATCCCGCCGCCACCGAGGACCGGGGCGCGATCCTTCCACCACGCGGGCTCCTGCGGACGCCGGATAGTGAGGAAGTGTCCTCGCGCCGTAAGGAAGCGCGCGTCTCCGTCCAGCGGGACGGTAACGCTGCCGGAGGGCGTACCGGAAGCAGAGCCAACCGGATGGCCTGCCTGGGGCTCCGCCCCCTGATCCAGGTAGAAGTCAGCCTCCGCGCCGCCGGCGGTGAGCACGTGTCGGCCTGGAGCCAAGTCTTTACCGCGCAACACCACCAGGCCGTCGGCGGGGACGAGCAGGGGCTGACCGTCCAGAGTGACCAGTCCGGGCTCGCGGAACTCCTGGGGAACCATCACATCGGGCTCCCCGCCCAGCAGGAACAGCGAACGGTGGTTCCATTCCTTCTGCACGCGCAGTCCGTTGCGCAGGCTCAGTCGGTGGCCCGGGACATGGCGGATGTTCTGAATACCGGATCGTGACAGAGCGGCTGTCAGCACCGACTCGTCGGTGAACTGCAGCTCGGGAGTGATGTGCCAGCCCTGAAGCGGGGCGGCTCCAGGCTGGTACCACCGATGGCCCGTATCAGTCAGGAGCCTCTGAAGCCGACTCTGGCCGGATTTGGTGAACAGGAATGTGTAGGGCTCGAAGACGGTCAGCACGTCCGTATCCGTCCAGCCTCCGGCGACCGGGTCTTCGCGCAGGGCCAGGACATCGCGGCCACGTTCGATCCGTACGGCCGTCTTCGCCCCTCGTGCGGTGAACCCGTGCTGGAGAGCCTGTGCCACAACGGGTATCGCCCCTGAGAGCGCGTACGCCTGATCCGAGGCACCCGAAGCGAGTTCCAGCGTTCCGCCGGGGTGCTGGAGGGAGTCGCGGGCCACGCCGCCCACGGCCTCCGCGTGCCAGCGCACCTCCCACCCCATGAAGTCCTCTTCGAGCACCACGCGCAGGGACACGGGGAGCAGGCCACCGTCGATACAGCCGTGCGCGGCGGTCCCGTCCCAGCCCTCCAGCAGCGTGGCCAGCAAAGGCTCCAGGAGACGGCTCTCGGTCTGGGAATCAAGCGCCTGGCGAAGCCTCTGGGACAGGCCCTTTGGGTTGATGACGCTCCACCCCTTGAGCTTCTCCAGCAGCCACGCACCGTCCGCCGGCTGCCCGGGGGACACATGGGATGCCTCGAAGAACCGGATCAGGGCCGTGTGATCGGAGGCCCTGACCAGCGCCTGGGACTGGGCGTAGCCAATCTTCCGGAGCGTGGGGTTCTCTTTGATCGTGCTGAGACCACGCCCCCCGGCCTGCTCCCGGAGCCATTCGTCCAGGTAGCCCCACTGGTCAACGACGGCGCTGTAGTAGTTCTCAAGTGGCTTCCGGTGCCGATCGCCGCCCCAGGGGGGCTGGAGCACTTCAGCGAGGCGCGCGTAGTACGCGGGAGCCCCGACTCCCCGTTCGTTCCGCCGCATGTTTGCAGCTGCCAGGACTGTCGCCGCGAGGAGCGGCAGGCAGGGGGGTGGATCCTCGCGCTTCCCAAGCCTCCAGGTTCGGCAGCGGTCGACGACTGGCGTGTACGGGTTCCCGTGCCAGGCGAGTGCGGAGCTCACTGCGGTGCCGAGCTCTTCGACCTCATCTTCCCCCCGGAGGGTGAGTAGCTCTGCTTTGTCGATGAAGAAAAGGACCGGAGTACCCCTCCGGTGCTCGCCGAAGAACACACTGGCCAGGCGGGCCTGCCACCATTCGAATGCAGCCCAGTAACTCGAAGGGTGATTGCCGGACCGCGCACTCATCGGCCTGCTCCGTGACGGGGGCTGGCCCCGGCGGCTGAACCTGCCGCCCGGCTTCGCGCAGGCAGCACAACAACCTTGCGCACGTGCATGAACAGCCCCCCACCTCACGAAATCATGCTGATGAGCAGACAGCACGCCACAGATTTATCACCTCGCAGCTGTCGGTTCATAGTTACCGGGTTTCTGGGTGGGAGGTGACGCCAGGCTGCTTTGTGATTGTTCAAAAGGCCTGCGGATGTCACCGCGCCGATGGATGATAGGAGGATTTCCTTAGCTCTGGCTTTCCGGCTCGGCCGTCAGCAAGAAGTCACGCCACCCTTGAGAGGTGCATCCAGTCAACGGCCCGTCACAGAAGCCTGACGTCGACCGACAGGGTCGCCAGGCCCGCAGGGCCGTACAGGTGGAGCACGATGCCCGAGGGCCCTTCGCCCATGGCGATGCCGTGGACCGGGGCGCCGGTCAGGACGGTGTGGACGAGGTGGCCCGTCCTCGGGTCCCAGATCCGGACACCGCTGGCGCCTCCTGAGACGAGCAGCGTGCGGTCGTCGGGTGCGGGCAGGCCGGTCAGGGCGAAGGTGTCCTGGGACTCCCAGGCGGTGATCCGGGTCCGGGTGGCCACGTCCCAGACACCGATGTGTGTCCCGTTCGACATCACCAGGAGCGGGTCGCCATCGCCCTGCAGGATGTACAAGACGCTGCCGTGCCCCCCTCTGTGGTCCCAGCGCGGCAGCGCACCGGTACGGCGTCCCGATGCCACTTCGATGAGCACGACCTCCTGGCCGACGCCCGCCACGACGACGACATCGCCGGAGGACGAGGGAGGCAGGGCTCCCAGCAGCTGGACGGGGGATTCGCCGATTTCGGCGCTGAGCGGGACCGTACTCGCGGTGGACTGCTCGGCCTCGGGGTCCAGGACAACTGATGTGAGGTCTCTGATGTGGCCCGTGGCACCCATGGAAACGGACATCGGCAGGCCTGCGGCCGTCCAGGCGACGCATGAGGACAGGATGGACCGGGACAGATCCTTCCGACTCGTCATCACCATCTGTCCCGAGATGAGATCCCAAATGGACAGGTCGCCCTTCGGGTCGCTGACTGCCACTCGTGTCCCAGCGGGGACGAGCGGCAGGACCTGACTGACGAGCCCGGTCCCGATGCGCTTCAGCAGTGTTCCCGTCGTGGCGCTGTGGACGTCGAGCCCGCTTCGGGTGGCGAGGACGAGGACATCTCCACCGGTGGCGGACAGAAGCGACCTGCACACGGACCACGTGGGTGCACGCCGCCGGTGCTGCTCCAACGAGGGTCCCCGGTACACCGACTCCGTCAACCCGTCCTCGTAGAGCGGCCCGTCGAAGCCAGGATCCCAGATCCTGATGCCCTGCGGACCAGCCGACACTACTCGCGGACCGGCGGGATCTTCAAGGACCGCGAGGGCGTCCACGGACTTGATGTCAGCATCGAACGAACGGGCTGAATCCGTGCCGACGCCCTGCAGCACGAGGCGGCCGCGTGCGACGTAGGCGAATGCCGTCCCTTCGGGTCCCGCCACCGCCGTGCTGCCGCCTTCCCGGGTACGCGCCACCGGCTGAGCGGTGAAGGGGTTCCACACTTGCAGGGGTACCAGGGGATTGGGGGACTCGGCGATCAGCAGGTCGTCGTCAGCGTTGTCCGGCCGGGCGACACCCACCACGCCCGACACCTGACCGCCTCCGAAGGAAGGCCCCACTGTCATGCCCGACACCGGGTCCCACAGACGGATTCCGTCCTCGCAGCAGACGGCGACCAGGGCCTCGCCGCTCCTCCGGCGGACCACCGCCGTCAGCCGGAGGAAAGACGCCCGTCCGCGGTCGTACTCCCGGGTGATGTCGTGCGGGAACCCGGGAGCCTCGAACAGCTTGTTCGCGCGCGGCCTCCACACGAAGGCACCGCGGCTGGTCAGGACGCACAGCCTCCACAACGCGGGACCATCTGCCAGGACATGCACGTCATGGGTGCGGGGAAGCGGCGTCTGCGCGATGGGCTGCCCGGAGACCGGGTCGTAGATCCACACATCATGCTGCCCCAGCGTGACCAGGAAGGTGCGCCCGCCGGTCGCCAGGATGGTGCGTAGGCGGTGCACCGGCCCCGTGTCCAGGTCCGCGACATGTTGGCCCGTCCTGGCATCCCAGATCCGGACACCACCGGCCTCTGCCGCGACGGCGACCAGCTGGCGCCCGTCCAGCGTCGGCACCACACATAGGGCGTTCGTCTGCCCCGGCGCGGGCGCCAGTACGTTCACGCGCGCTGCCCACCGCCCCCAAGCCGGCCTCACGGGCAGGCCGCCCAGGGTGCTGGCCCACATTTCGTCCGTCCCGCCGGGTCCCCGTACGCCGCGGTGGAAGGCGATGCTGCCCAAACGCGAGGCGTTGTCGGTGCTGGCATCGGCGTACGGCTCGATCAGGGCCGCCGCCGTCAGGTTCCGCCGCTCAGGATCCCCGGCGGGAAGGGGCAGCGCGAGGCGGGCACGCAGGGTCCCGGAGGTCTCCTGGGCGAGGAGATCCAACGGCACCTCACGGTCGGTCAGGAGGCCGCCGGCTGCCGCGTGGTGCAGGAAGTGCCTGCGGACGTACGGATGCGCCAGGTGCGGCCGGGCGCGCTCCACCAGCCCTGCGAGGGCGCGAGTGATGGCGACCTGCGCCGCCGTGTGCGTGCGAGGCCCGTCCACAGTCGCCGCTGGGGCCGGACGCCAGTCGTGGCCGGTCAGCAGTAGGTCGGTCAGCCGCTGGTGCACGGGGCGGTAGACGATACGGGCATCCTCTTCGGCGGTGGCGAGGTAGCCGGTGAGACGGCCGGATCGGAGCGTGCGGATCACGTGGTCGGCCGCGTCAAGGTCAGCGTAGCCCGGACCGTACGCTGCGGAGGCCAGCGCGGCCGTGACGGCAGGCCAGACCTCCGCCCACGGCAGTCCGGCCCCCGGTGCGAAAGCCGTCGCGCGCAACGCGGTGACCAGCAGGCCGGCGCTGACTCCCGTAGCGGTGGCTACCGCCTGAACATCCTCGCGCAGGAGGCCGGTGGTGCCGTCGGCGAGGCGCCTCAGCCAGCCCGCCTCGTCGAGGTTCTGGCGGACCACAGCCGTCCTCAGCTGGTCGGCGGCGATCCGGGCGTCGAGGAAGGAAGGCGCGACCGCTTCCGCGATGTGGCGTGCTGCCGCCTCGGCGGCCTCCGGCGCCCCGTGATACGGGCTGGACTGCGGGGCGCACAGCAGGGTGGCGGTGTAGACGGCGATGTCAGCGGAGCAGTCGGGGCCGTCAGTGCGCAGAATCTGTACGGCCGCGTCCTCCGTGCGCAGTGCGTCGGCCAGCTTTCGGAGCAGATGGTCGGCCCATTCGTCGTGCAGGGCCGTTCCGGACGAGTACAAGGTGGTGGGGGAGCTGCGGACGCCGATCACGAGGCGGACGGCCCGTTCGGTGCCGTCGGCGGTGGTCAGCCGGGACAGCGGGACGATGAGGTCGCCTACGCAGGCGAGCGGGTCCTCGGCCTCGTCCAGTGCGTCGATGACGACATTGACGGGGCTGGCGGCGCCGGAGGAAGACCGCTCGGCCAGCAGACGTAGCAGGGTCTGCAAGGGGAGTTCGCGGCCGTCGGGAGCGCCGCCGAGCGCGGAGAGCAGCTCTTCGACCACCACCCGCGCGGTTTTGTTCCGGGCCAGGACGGCGACGTCGACGGCGCCGGGGCCCGGTCGCAACCTGTCCGGGATGCTCGCCATCACGGCCGTGTACTTCGGGTCGGCCTCGAAGCCCGCGTCGGCCAGGGTCACCAGCCGCGCCAGGAGAGCCGACTTTCCCGAGCCTGCGGCTCCGGTCACCACGAGAACACCAGCGCCCTCGCGGACGAAGTCGACCACGCGCGCCATCGGCTCGGCCCGCCCGCTGAAGTACCATCCGGGATCGTCAGCCCCGGCCCGTCCCGAGGCCCGCTCCAGCCAGAACTCCTCCAGCGAGCCGGAACCCAGCATGAGCTGACGCAGCGCCGGACTCGTCGCACTCTCCAACGGCTTGTAGCGCGGGTTGGGCAGGCAGGCGCTCCGGGCGCGGCCCGGCGAGTGAGGCACGATCCACTCGGCGCTGACCAGCTCCTTCTCCACGCCCTCTTCGTTCAGGCCCACCTGGTGCAGGAGCTGCTCCCACTCCGCGAACGACAGGTGGGAGCTGGTGTAGCCGGAGGCCTCGTCCCGCATCCGCTCGCAGGCCAGGGCGACGCGCCGGGTGAAGGAGCCCACCAGAGGCTTCTCGAAGTGGTCGCCGGCGGTGATGACGGCGGTTCCCTTGTGTCTGTGGCGTTCATCGGACAGGTCCTGGAACAGGCTGCCGAGCTCGGCGCGGAGGGTACCGGAGTGGCACGAGTCGACGAGCACCATGACGTGCTCGGACTGGCTGTCCAGGACCGCGCTAATGAGCTCACTCGTGGGGAACGCGGTCGCCAGCAGCCGTTCTTTTTCCGTCTTCGGAAGCATCAGGTAGTGGCGCTGCGCGAGGCGGCGCATCCCGTGGCCGGTGATGTAGACGACGACGGCTTCCTTGTAGCTGGCCGCTGCCAGGTTCTGGCCGTGTAGGAAGGCGCGCAGATCGTCCACGGACCGCAGCGAGTATTCCGCCCGCACCACCTCGAAGCGCCGGTCGTCCCCGAGTTCAGGATCCGCCAGCCACCCGGTGATCCGTTCCACCTGGGCGGCGATGCCCTCTTTGAAGCCTTCTTGCCCGTCCTCGTAGCCGTCGACTGCGATGACAACCAGCCGCCTGCGGACGATGCCGTCCAGTTCTTCCGCGCTCAATCCGTTCCCCCCGCTCGGCGACGTCAGCCTAACCCGGGCTGTACGGACCGTCGCGGACGCTGGCTACGATCAGCCAACTGGCAGTCAGAGGACGGCGAACGGGGGAAGCATGGGCGCGCTACAGATCGTCGGGGTGCACGGAATCAAGCAGGGCTCGGACGCGACGACGGCAGGGTTGAGTGCCAGCTGGCAGGCGACGATCGACGAGACGCTAGCTGCTGCTCCGGCCAGCGGGGCTGAGGTCGGGGCCGTGGTCACCGTCCCGTCTTACCAAGAAGTTTTCCCGCAGACACCCACCCGGCATGTACGACTCGGCGGCCCGGGGGCGGGGCTCCTGTCGGATGACAGGCCCATCGATGAGGAGGAAGAGGACTTCATCCTCAGGGCACTGGCCGCCTACGCTCCCTCCGCCGTTGAGGAGGAATCGCCCGAGGCGGGCCTGACCCTCGGGGAAGGCCCACTCACAACCCGGATCGTGCGCCGGATCCAGGCCGTGGACCGGAAGATGGGCAAGGGAGTGACGGGCCGCCTCCTGTGGTTCGTCCGCGAGGCCCACACCTACCTGCACAAGGAGGAGACGGCCGTCCTCGTACGTGCAGCGGTCGCCGAGGCCCTGACCGAGACGGGCGCGCGCATGGTCGTCGCCCACTCCCTGGGCAGTGTGGTGGTCTACGACATGCTCAGTCGCGGTGAGGCCCCGTACGTGACCATGCTGGTGACGTGCGGATCCCCGCTGGGCTGGCTGGCCGGCCGCAAGGGCATCCACTCGGAGGGCGAGCGGCTCACGGTCCCCGTCGGCGTGGAGTGGACGAACCTGTACGCCTCGAAGGACTTCGTGACCGGATGCGTCGGCCTGTCCCACCTCGCGGTAGGTGTCACAGACATCGAGGTGAACAACGGCGCGTTCCCGCCCTCCCACGACGTCCACCGCTACCTCGACAAGCCAGCGCTCGCCGAGGCCATTGCCAAGGCAGGTATTGCCTGAACAGGCGCCATCCTTCACCCGGGGACCGCGCCCGCCGTCTGGAGGGCGCAATCACAGACCTGCTCAACGACCGGCCGCTGTAGCGTCCCGCCGGGCTCCGGAGGCTCGCGACCGCCGGAGCAGTTGCTCAATCTCGCCTGCGGCCCGGGCCGGATCTTCGTGCTCCCAGACTCGGATCACCCTCCACCCCGCTGCGAGCAACTTCTCGTTGGTCTCAGCGTCCCTGGCTCGGTTGCCGTCGATCTTCTGGCGCCAGAAGTCCGCGTTCTTGACGGCCGGACGATAGTGGTCGGGGCAGCCATGCCAGAAGCAGCCATCCACGAAAACCGCGACGCGGTCACCGGGAAAGACCAAGTCCGCCTTGCGGCGGATCTCAACGAGCGGCCTGGCGTTGACTCGATAGCGCAGTCCGCGCTTAAAGAGGAGCCTCCGCAAAGCCAACTCGGGTCCAGTGTCCTTGCCACGGTTGGCACTCATGACAGCCCGGACCGCAGGCGAGGAGGCAGTCGACTCCGGCGGGAGTGTCTCCAGCGCCAACAGTCCTCTGTCCTTTGCGCGTTGCCACGCCTCCGCCAGATTCTCGCCTCTGGACGCGTGCTCAACCTCGCAGACGTACCTCTCGTGAGTCTTGCCATCCTTCGACCAGCGCAGATACGCGCGGATGCGCCGCGTCCGCCGGTACAACCGCAAGCTGATCGAAGCGCGCGCGAAGCGGCCGTCCCCTAGCGCGACATTGCGTCGGGCGCGTCCTCCGGCCGCACGGTCCTGCTCCACCGCTGGTGCCACGGCACCAGCACGCCGCTTGTACGCCCGCTCCGGGGGGAGTTGTTCTTTCCAGTGCCCCCCGACCCCGTGCTCCTGCATGACCTCAGTGTCCAGCCGCTGAGAGCGCGTCTGCGACGGCGTTGGCGAAGAACTCACCCATAACGACTGGGACGGCATTGCCGAGCTGGCGCATCTGCTCTCCGCGGGGGCCGGAGCCCAGCCATTCATCGGGGAATGTCATCACCCGAGCTGCCTCCCGAACCGTCATGTAGCGGTGATGATGCGTCCATCCGTCCGGTGATGCGCGGTCCGCGTAGCCGCTGTCGAGCAGCACCACGGACTCTCCACCGGGCACGCCGTGTACGCCGGCCTTGACTGTCTTGGCGGGCTTGTCGAGCTCGTTCGGTGTGTGCCCCTGGTAAATACGCGCGCCCGGCCAGCCGATGTGGTCGACGACGTCGATCCCCTTTCCGAAGTCGAACTTCTCGTCGAGGCGGCTGAGCTCCACCGGCGGGAGCGCCGGGAGTTTGGCATCGGTGCCGTAGCCCTGTATGGCGTCACGCAGCGTGCGCCATGGCCTGATCTTGGGGTCTTCTTCCTTGGTCGGCTTCGGCAGCTTGGCCCGAGCCCACGCACGCGCCCGTTCTTTCGCTTGCGGAGGCACGTCCGAGTGGCGCCGCCAGTACGGCCCGTCCTCGTCGAGCATCGAGCGCCACAGGGCCGTGTCCGAGAACTGAGGCGTGTTGACGTACTTCTCGAATGCTTCGATATCGACCGGAATATCGGCGCGGAAAGCCACGAGCACGATGCGGTTACGGATCTGGGGCACCCCGTAGTCCGCCGCGTTCACCGGCACCATCACGACCTTGTAGTGGTCGGGATCGGTGTCGTTCTCGGAGAGCCCGCCGATGATGCCCTTCAGGTGCTCATTGTGCGATTCCCAGCTGACCTCGTCGTCCCGCTTCTCGAAGGGGAGCGTCAGTTCGTTCTGGATGTACTGGAAGTAGTCCGCGAACGAGGGCCGCCGCAGACCGCGGACGTTCTCGCAGATGACAGCCTTGGGCCGGATCTCACGGACGGCCTTGAACATGGCCGGGAACATGTTGCGCTTGTCCTCGTCGCCCTTGGCGACGCCGCCGGCGCTGAATGGCTGGCACGGCGGGCCGCCGGCCAGGACATCCACCTTCCCCTGGAACGCCGTCATGTCAAGGTCCCGGACGTCCCCAGGGTAGAGCGGCGCGGGCCGCCCCGGCCTGGGGGGCTCGGGCTTCGTATCCTCGGCGCGCTCGATCCCGTCCACGCCCAGCGTCTTCCGGGCGCTCGCCACGAGCGTCTCGCACGCGCGCTTGTTGAACTCGTTGAACAGGAGCGGGCGGAAGCCCGCCTGGTGGACCGCCATGGCAAGGCCGCCCCCGCCTGCGAACAGCTCGACGCTAGTCCGTGGCTTTTTCGTCTTTTTAGGCTGGTCAACCATCCGAGAACTATACCGCGGAGTTGGTGATCATGGGGCCGTTTCACTCGAATGAGTCGCTAGAGAGTGAGCAAGACCATAGGGTTCGTGGTGATCCATCACCACAAAGAGCAGGGCGATTGTCTTTCGGCGCTGAAGGCTGCGAGCTCAGTTCACAGCCACGCCAGAGCAGCGACGGCCCCGCCGCCACAGACACGCCCTTGTAGATCAGGAAGCCATGCCCTCCGAGTACACGCCCGCATCGTTCGACCCGCTGTCGACCGAGAAAATCGCGAACACCGTCTGCGAGACCTTCGAGCGCCAGCCCTTGGTTTCCATGACTACGGAGATCCCTAGATTCGAAGGATCCGGGCTGTACGCGCTCTACTACCGTGGGGTCACCGTAGCCCTGTACCTGCCTCTGGCGGGCCTTCAGATCCCCGTGTACGTAGGGCAAGCCACCAGCAACAGCGCCACCGGGGCAAGGGTCCGGGAGCGGTTTCCTCTCCACAGCCGCCTCAAACAGCACCGAATCTCGATCATCGAAGGCGGCCTCCCCATCGATGAGTTCCGCTTCCGGGCGCTGCTGCTGCCGGACGTACACGCGAATCTGGGTGAGAACGGCCTACGCGTCGGCTACCAGCCGGTGTGGAACAGCATCCTCACCGGGTTCGGCAGCAAGGAGCAGGGGGCGACGACCCGGCAGAGCCGGAAGAGTAAGTGGGACACAGTGCACGATGGACGCCGACGCACCCACGGGGGCGTCGTCCATGACGTCGAAGCCCTCGTCTCGGAGGTCAAGGCACACATCGAGCGGCGGGTCGACGGATACGACGCTCTTCCGTGGTTGCACCCGAGCACCGAGACGTTCCTGGACCTCGACGCCCCCTGAGAGGGGCACTCTTCGGCGGTGATCAACGGTTGAGATGGGCTCCGAGCCACGAGGCCGCCCTGGATGATCTCGCCCGCGACGCCGCAGAGAAGGTCGCCCAGCTCGTGCCGCCTTTGCGCCTGTATCTGGCTGCTGTCCCCAGACTGGCTCCGCACCATCTGCGGGGTGCCCCAGCCGCGGCCTCGGGCTGACGCGGCCCGTACGAGGCCCCCCAACGCCCCTCAGGCGTGGCAGCAAGAGGCCCCGGGTCGAGCGGCGCCTCCGCCCCGGGTTCTCTCCCCTGTCAAGGGGCCCTACCAGTGCCGCGAATTCGAGGCTCGGCAACGCCGTTCGCGTGATCACCGGACCGCTGACCAGGCGCTTGGTGCTGGATGCGCCTCATGAGGTGGGCACTAAATCGAACCCGGCTCACCAGACACGATGCGCGGCCCAGCGGTCGCCATGGTGGTGAGGGCTTGTCCTCGGCTCCCCGGTGGACGAGGCGCCTCATCGCCACCGCGCTCCCTCTGGCTGCCCGGATCAAGAAGGGGAACCGTCCCCGAATGTCAGTGCCGTGGTGTAAGTCTCTGTTGAGCTGACAGATACCCGCTGGACCACGCTGGCGGTTCTATCGAGGAGGAGCACTTTGTCGACCGACGCCGAGCGGGCGCCTCTTGAGGAGATCGACCTCACGCCCTCGCCGCAGTTGCTGGAGGCGTTGGGGGACATCCCCTACAAGCCCTGGCAGTGCATGGCCGAGCTGATCGACAACTCTTTCGACGACTTCCTGACCGACCCGGACCTCACGCGCGGGGAGCCCCGGGAGGTATGGATCACCCTTCCGAAGCCGACCGACGAGGACCTCTTCGTCAGTGTGATCGACAACGGCCGCGGCATGAGCCGCGAAATGCTCCAGAACGCGCTCCGAGCCGGCTACAGCGGCAAGCGCCGCTACGGCAGCCTGGGGCTGTTCGGCATGGGCTTCAACATCGCCACCGCGCGGCTTGGGAATCTGACCCAGGTACGGACGACCCGCGCGGGAGACCCCGACTGGCTGGTTGTGGAGATCGACCTGCGACGGCTCGCCCGCAACGACAGCTACAAGTCGCCTCTTCGCCGTGAGCCGAAGGACGATCCCGCGCTGCACGGCACGGAGGTCGTCGTCCGCCGCCTCCGGGACGAGATCGCCGAAGACCTCAAGCGCCCCCGTCGGCACGCGGCGATCCGCGCCGACCTCGGACGCGTGTACTCCTACCTGCTCCGTAGTGAGAACCCCGTGCCCGGAGTCCCCGACGGCCCCATGGCTGGGCGCGGCTTCAAGCTCAAGGTCAACGGCAAGAACGTGTCGCCCCGGCTCCCCTGCGTATGGTCGGCATCACGAACAGTCACCAGGCAGGGCCGCGAGATCCCGGCGATCAAACCCGTGGACGTCCGTCTGGCGCCCGCCCTCGCCTGCATGGACTGTGGTCACTGGCAGAACCCGGACCTCGAGTTCGACCGTTGCGTTCAGTGCGAGAGCGAAGACCTGCAGCTGCGCGAGCGACGTATCCACGGCTGGATCGGCGTCCAGCGGTACCTTCACGAGAGCGACTTCGGCATCGACTTCCTTCGCAACGGCAGGAAGATCCGGGTCGGGGACCGCTCTTTGTTCTCGTGGGAGAACCCGGACGACGGCACCCTCGTCCCGGAGTACCCGGTGGAGGTTCCGGCCAACCAGGGACGCATCGTAGGCGAGATCCACCTCGACCATGTTCCGGTGGGCTATCAGAAGCTGGACTTCAACCGTGAGAGCCGCGAGTGGCGGTACGCGGTGACAGCCCTGCGAGGTGAGGGCCCGATGCGCCCGAAGAAGGCCGCCGCGCTTGGCTACCCGCCAAACACCTCCCACCTCGGCGAGATCTTCAAGGGGTATCAGGAGAACCGCCCCGGCACGGATTGCCTCATCCCTGGCGACGGAAGCAAGGCGACGCACGAGGCGGCCCGCGACTGGGGCGCGAAGTTCCACGCTGGCCAGGCCGAGTACCTCTCGGACGAGATCTGGTTCACGGCCGTACTCGCCCACGACGAGGCTCGCGATAACGGTGGCCGAGCACCGAGGCCGTCCCCCGGCGCCACAGGGCCTCGCGGCTCGTTGTCCGGGCGCACAGGCTTGACTCCTCTGGGCGCTGGGGGCCAGACGGATGCCGACAGTGAGGCGCAGCCCGTCCCTCCCGTGGCTGAGCCCGAGCCACAGCCGGTGGAGACGGAGGAGCAGCGGTTCGCCCGGTACCGTGCTGACTCGACCCGGCTGTTCGACCTCGCGGGCGAGGTGAGCCTTCCTCGCTTGGGGCGGCGGATCGTGACGGTCTTTGATACCCACGTGCCCCTCCTTGATGATCAGGAACGTCAGGTTCCTTCCCTAGCCCGGATGGGGCGCGGAACCAGCCTGGAGGTCTACGTCTACAGCGAGCACCCGGTGTTCCGGGAGTACGGGCGCGACCCGCGCGACTACGCGCTGGTGGAGATCGCGCAGACGCTACACGCCTTCGAACCCGATGGGCAGAAGGTGACGGCGGTCCTCGCTGACGTCACCCGGCAGTTTCCGGACCAGCGGGTCACCGAGTCCGCGCTGCGTGAGAGGGCCGAGGCCATGACCGGCCGAGTCCAGGGCCTGATGGAGCCGATCGTCCCGCTGAAGGCAGCCGAGTTGTGGGCTGCCCTCCCTGAGGACGCTCGCCTCCGCGCCGAGCGTGAAGCGGGTCGGGCCGACGCCTCCCTCGACTGGCCGACGGTGGTCAAGGAGGGCGCGTTCGTGGCGTACCTCGACACGGCCGGCATCGCGGCGCTCGTACGAGTTTTCCCGGGCGATTTCCTCGACGGCGCGGTGTTCAAGACCTCCTGGGTCGGCTGGTCGGACAACGAGATCAAGGACCGCCAGGTCGCGCAAGCTGTGCGACCGCTTGAGGTCGTGAGTGAGTTCCTGGCCGAACCGGGGACGAAGACCCGGCTGGAGCTGGCGCTGGCCAGGATCACCTTCGACATGCTCGACCACAACATCGTCCGCTCGGAGTGAATCTGTGACGACCTCCTTCATGGCCCCGGATTTCCTTCGCGCCCTTGGGCCGTCGGGATTCACTCGCCAGGTGGAGCGCCTCGCGCTCCACCTGGGTTTCACCGACGTGGTCAACATCGACGGGTCCTACGACCAAGGAGGGGACATCCTCGCGCTCCGGGAGGGAAAGCGCTGGGTCTTCCAAGCGAAGTGGAAAGCGGGGGCGGCCGTGCCGTCCGGCGCGATCGACGAGGTGCTCCACGCCAAGGCTTACTACGGCGCGGACCACGCCGTAGTCGTGACGAACAGCCGCTTCGGACCTACCACCCGCAAGCGCCGCGAGAGTCTCGCGGCAGCCGGGATGCGCGTGGAGCTGTGGTCTGGTCACGAACTCATGGACTTGTACGCGGACGACGGGTTCGCTGCCCGGCGCCTTCCGCCCCATACCCTGCGGGCTTACCAGGAGCAGGCGCTCCAGGCCGTCCTCGCCGACCTCGACAGCTCGGACCGCGCGCTGCTCGTGCTGGCCACCGGCCTGGGGAAGACGGTGGTCGGCGGCGAGGTGATCGCTCATCATCTCAGTCAGAATCCCCGCGACAAGGTCCTGGTCGTCGCCCCGGCCAAGGACCTGGTGGACCAGCTGGAACGCGCGCTCTGGCAGCACCTGCCCAAGGACGTCCGCACGCAACTCCTGACCGGAGATCACCGCCCCGACGACCTGCGAGGGGTGACGTGCGCCACTGTGGCGAGTGGCCTCGGTTACGCGCGGGCCGGCTACAGGCCCGCTCTGGTGATGGTCGATGAGGCCCACCACGTGGCCGAGGACGGGCAGCTCGCCGAGCTGCTCGACGTCCTCTCTGCCAGCCGCCAATTCGGAGTGACGGCGACGCCGTGGCGGGGCGACCGCTTCGACATTCGCCATCGGTTCGGCGAGCCGAGCTTCACTCTCGGCATTGAGGACGGCATGCGACTCGGCTACCTGTCCGAAGTGCGGTACAGGCTCTACGCCGACAGCATCGACTGGGACTTCGTCCGCTCAGCCAGCGAGCACAGCTACTCAATCAAGGACCTGAACGCTCGCCTCTTCCTACCCGAACGGGACGAGGCCGTCCGCGAACAACTCATGGCCGTCTGGGAGCGAACACCCCAGCCGCGTGCGATCGTGTTCTGCCGCACCGTCGAGCACGCCGAGCAGATGGCCGCCCTGCTCGGAGAAGTCCCCCAGTGGCGCGGAGCGCTCGCGGTCCACGCCCGACTGGACCGGCGCGAGCGGCAGGCGCGGCTGATGCGCTTCCGCAGCGGGCAGACGCCGATCCTCACGGCGGTCGACATCCTTAACGAGGGAGTCGACGTTCCAGACGTCAACATCCTCTGCTTCGCGCGAGTCACGCACAGCCGTAGGATCTTCGTGCAACAGCTTGGGAGAGGCTTGAGGTTGCGCACCGGGAAGACGCACGTGGAGGTTCTGGACTTCGTCAGCGACATCCGTCGCGTCGCGGCCATCATGAACATTCGCCAACAGGTCGCGGAGGACGAGCTGGAAATCCTGCGGCTGACGCAGCGCGGCACCAGCTTCGAGTTCGCGGACCAGCGCGCCGAGAGCCTGATGCGTGAATGGATCAAGGACGCGGCCAGCCTGGAGACCGCGCTCGACGAGAGTCGTTTGCAGTTCCCCAACCCCGCCGTTTTTGGAGGTTAAACCCGGATGAGCGAGATCGACGAGGAGATCCGGGGGGAGGTCCTCTCCGAGGTCTACCGCCAGATCGAGGAGCTCGACTGGGACGGGTTGTCCTCACGTGAGCGCTCACGGTGTTACGAACGATGGGTCAATGACCCATTGATCGGTGACAAGCTGGCCCGGTTCATTCCCCGGGAGAAGGTCCGGGTGTGGATCAAGGACGGGCCGGTGAAGGAACTACCCCGGGTCCGCAACGGCATCGGCCCCAACGCGAAGTACGCTTCCCGCCGTTACCCGACGGCCGATCAGATCGCCCAGCAGGTTCTCGGCCTGGACTGGCGCGCCAACCTCGACACGCTAGGGATCAAGCCCACCCAGTGTGTCGTCAAGGGGCCCGGCTCCGACGAGCGGCTCATGATGTGGGCACCACCTCAGAACCTCCAGGACCTCGTCTGGGCCGGCATCAACGCCAAGGTGGACGATCGCCCTGAGCCTCTCCTCATCATCGGGCTGACTCAAGGGCAGCGACTCAGCGAAGGGGAGCAGGCAAGGCAGCGCCATGTCGCAGGGGTAGCAGGGCTTGAGCTGATACACACCACACTGAGGCTGACGCGCGTCTCTCCATACTGACCTTTCTCGGCAGTGCTTCACCGCGCTGGCGAGCAGGACACGTGCGCTGATCAAGCACAGGAAGGCGCCGACAGCGGTCCCATCGCAGGCTCAAGGAGAAGGGCTCCGAGGCCGCCGACTCAGGGCGAACGTCCCTGGACACTCCTACCGAGGACGGCGCGAATCCTGGCTCTTGCCAAGCGCTCGGCAGGTATCGGCGTCGGTGAAGTTGAACGCCAGGGTGCTGTTTAGGAGACCCGGCCCGTATTCACCGACTCGTCCGCATCGAGCAGAAACTGCGTGCCCAGTCCGCCGCTCGAACCACGGGGCCCCAAGGCTGCACCGCTGACGCCGACGACTGTCGGGATCGGATCGATTGTCACTACTTGAGGAACCTTGTAGCGGACTGCACGAGCGCGATCGTAGAGATCCCACAACAACCGCCGCCCAGTGCACCTCTGCTTACACGGCTGGCCAGGAGCCGTTCAGCACGGTGGCCGCACGCTCGGCCACCAAATGGCCACCGCACCGCCCCAAACTGGTCGAGGTGAAGCCGCAGGAAGCAGCAAAAGGCCGGGTCACAGACTTACAAGAAGAAATCACCACGGGCTGCCGACCTTGGGCCTACGCATTGCAATGCGTAGGCCCAAGGTGCTCGACTGGCCCGCATTCCAAGGTCAAGAAAACGAAGAAACCGCAGGCCAGAGGTCTGGCCTGCGGTTTACCTTGGAGCCGCCTTCGGGATTCGAACCCGAGACCTACGCATTACGAGTGCGTTGCTCTGGCCAACTGAGCTAAGGCGGCACGCCCTGTCGCACTATGGTGCGATCAGCAGCGTCGCCAAGTCTACACAGTTTCCGGGGGTGCTCCGTACCAGCCTCGTTCCGCGCCGTTTTCGCAGGTCAGTGGGGAGGTAGGTGGGGAGGCCGGGTGGTCAGGAGCACTTCTCGTCCTTGGTCGGTGGGGTGCCCTCCAGGAGGTAGGTGTTGATCGCCGTGTCGATGCACTCGCTGCCGCGGCCGTACGCCGTGTGGCCGTCGCCCCGGTAGGTGAGGAGGGTGCCGGAGGAGAGCTGGCCGGCCAGGGACTGGGCCCACTTGTACGGGGTGGCCGGGTCACGGGTCGTGCCGACCACGACGATCGGGGCCGCACCCTTCGCCTCGATGCGGTGGGGGTGGCCCGTGGGCGGGACCGGCCAGTCGGCGCAGTTCAGGGCGGCCCAGGCGAAGGACTTGCCGAAGACCGGGGACGCCTTCTCGAAGCTGGGAACGGCACGGGCGGCGGCCTTGGCGTCGGCGAAGGCGGGCGGCTGGTCCAGGCAGTTCACGGCCGCGTTGGCGAACATGAGGTTGGCGTACGTGCCGTTCGGCCGGCGTTCGTAGTAGCTGTCCGACAGGGCGAGCAGGCCGGAGCCGTCGCCCTTCTGCGCGGCGGCGAGGGCCTCGCGGAGCTGGGGCCAGGCCGACTCGTCGTACATGGCGGCGATGACCCCCGTGGTGGCCAGGGATTCGGTGAGCCTGCGGGATTCGCCGGTGGCGATCGGCCGGGCGTCGAGGTCGGTGAAGAGCCGCTTCATGCGGGCGGCGGCATCGGCGGTCGAGGTGGTGCCGAGCGGGCAGTTCTTCTTCTTCACGCAGTCGGCGGCGAAGGCCTGGAACCCGGTCTCGAAACCGGCGGTCTGGTCGCGGTTCAGGGTGAGGGCGTCGAGCGACGGGTCCATCGCACCGTCGAGGACCAGCCGGCCGACCCGGGCGGGGAAGAGGCCGGCGTACGTCGCGCCGAGGAAGGTGCCGTACGACGCCCCGACGTAGTTCAGCTTCTCGTCGCCGAGCAGGGATCGCAGCATGTCCATGTCGCGGGCGGTCTCGACGGTGGAGACATGGGGCAGGATCTCGCCGGAGTGCTTCTCGCAGCCGTCGGCGAGCTCCTTGAACGCATCGGTCAGCTCGGTGACCTCGCGGGTGTCGTCCGGGGTCTGGTCGACCTCGGTGTAGCTGTCCATCTGCGGACCGGTGAGGCAGACGACGGGCTCGCTGCGGGCCACTCCGCGAGGGTCGACGGCGACCATGTCGTAGCGGGCGCGGACCTGGGCCGGGTAGCCGAGCGCCGCGTAGCTCTGGAGGTATTCGACGGCCGAGCCGCCGGGCCCGCCCGGGTTCACCAGGAGGGAGCCGATCCGCTTGCCGGGGCCGGTGGCCTTCTTGCGGGAGACGGCCAGGTTGATCTTGGTGCCGTCCGGTTTCTTGTAGTCCAGTGGCGCCTTCATCGTCGTGCACTGGAACCCCTCGACACCGCAGTCCCGCCACTTCAGTTGCTGCGCGTAGTACGGCTTGAGCCCTGCGGGGACGGCCGGTGCGGACGCGGCGGAGGACGCGGACGACGACGTGTTCGTCGAACTGCCGCTGGTACAGCCGGAGATGAGCAGGCCGGCGGTTCCGAGCGTGGTGGCGAGGATGTGGAGCGAGCGCCTGGTGTCCATGCCCGGAGCGTAGTCGCCATGCCATGGTTCGCCCCGATTCGCTCCCCATACGGGTGAATGAACGATCATGAATGAGCGATCGTGAACGGGTCGGGCGCGGGTCGAGCGCGGGTGACCGGCCACGAACGGACGAACCAGGAACGGACCGGCCGAAGACGGGCCGGCCCGGAACGGGTCGTGTCAGCCCGCGCGCAGCGCCATCGTCATCGCCTCCACCGCGAGCAGCGGCGCCACGTTGCGGTCCAGCGCCCGACGGCAGGCGATCACCGCCTCTATCCGGCGAAGGGTACGCTCGGGCGTGGACGAACGGGCGATGCGGTCGAGGGCGTCCTGTGCGTCGGCATTGGCGATGGCGATCCCCGAGCCCAGCTGGATGGCCAGCACATCACGGTAGAAGCCGGTCAGGTCGGTGAGCGCGAGATCGAGGCTGTCGCGCTGCGTACGCGTCTTGCGGCGTTTCTGCCTGTCCTCCAGCTCCTTCATCACCCCGGCGGTACCACGCGGCAGCCGTCCCCCGGCGGCGGCACCGAGCGCGGCCTTCATCTCCTCCGTCTCCTTGACGTCGACCTCCTCGGAGACCTGCTTGGCGTCATCGGTGGCGGTGTCGATCAGCTCCTGGGCGGCCTTGAGGCAACCCCCGATGTCCTCCACCCGCAACGGGAGCTTGAGCACGGCGGCGCGGCGCGAGCGGGCCCGCTCGTCGGTCGCGAGGCGGCGGGCCCTGCCGATGTGGCCCTGGGTGGCCCGTGCGGCGGACGCGGCCCGCTCCGGATCGATGCCGTCACGCCGGATCAGGACGTCGGCGACCGCGTCCACCGGGGGCGTGCGCAGCGTGAGGTGGCGGCAGCGGGAGCGGATGGTGGGCAGCACGTCTTCGAGGGAGGGCGCGCAGAGCAGCCACACCGTGCGGGGCGCGGGCTCCTCGACCGCCTTCAGCAGTACGTTCCCCGCGCCTTCGGTGAGGCGGTCGGCGTCCTCCAGGACGATGACCTGCCAGCGGCCGACGGCCGGGGAGAGCTGGGCGCGGCGAACCAGCTCGCGGGTCTCCTTCACACCGATGGAGAGCAGATCCGTACGGACCACCTCGACGTCGGCGTGGGTGCCGATGAGGCTGGTGTGGCAGCCGTCGCAGAATCCGCAGCCGGGTGCGCCGCCCAGGGCGCGGTCGGGGCTGGTGCACTGGAGGGCGGCGGCGAAGGCACGGGCGGCGGTGGAACGGCCGGAGCCCGGCGGCCCCGTGAACAGCCAGGCATGGGTCATCTTCGACCCCGTCGGGACCGGCTCGCCCGCGGAGTGGGCGGTGACCAGCGCATCGGCGTCCCGGGCGGCGGCGCCGAGCTGCTCCTGCACCCGGTCCTGGCCGACCAGGTCGTCCCATACGGTCATGAGTCACCGCCCTTCCGGTGGTGTGCGCGCCGCGCGGCCGTCGTACGGTGCCGCCGCGCAGCTCCGATGTCACTGGCTACTGGCCACTAGCTACTGGCTGCTGATCCGGCTTCCTCGATCCGACTCCCATTGTGGGGGACGGGTCTGACAATCCCGGCAACAAGGCTGTCGAGCTGCCGGTCGTGGCCTGGCCCGGACCGGCCCGACTGCCGGGCCGGACCGGGCCAGCCCACGACCGACCACCCACCCCCCGACAGCCGTCACGGATCAGCGGCGCGGGCGGCGTCCCCGGCCCGAGCGGCCCGGGTCCCCGTCGTCGTGCTGGTCGCGGTGGTCGCCCAGCAGCTCGTCCGCCAGCGTCGGCAGGTCGTCCAGCGGGGTCTCCTCGGCCCAGTCGGGACGGGGACGGCGGGCGGGGCGCTCCTGGTGCTCCTGGCCGTCCCAGTGGTTCTGGGCCGGTCGCGGGGCGCCCGCGTGCGGATCGTCGATCTGCGGAAGCTCGCGGGTGCGCTCGTTCTCGCTCTCCGCCGCGGAGCCCGCCGGGCGCTCGTCGCGGAAGATGCCCCGGGGAACCCGGTCCGCCGGATTCGCGTCCCGGATGTCCCGCACCTGAGGAAGGACCGTCGTCTCGTCCGCCGCACCGGCCCGGTCGGACCGGTCCTGGATCTTGGGGATCATCGCCGTCTCGGCCTCGTCGGAGGACGAGGACGTGGACGAGGACGAGCCGTCCGGCGCGGGCACCTGCTGCGTCACGTCGTTCGGGTTGACGATCGGCGTCGGCACCGTGATCTCGTTCTCCGGCACGGACGCCGCGGCAGCGGCCTCCGCACGGGCCTTCTCCGCCGCGGCGGCGGCCTCGGCCTCAGCGCGCCTGCGGGCCTCCTCGGACCGCAACAGCGCCTCCTCGGCCTTGCGCTGCTTCTCCAGCCGCAGGGCCTCGGCCTCCTTGCGCAGCCGCGCCTCCTCCTCGGCCTGCCTGCGCAGCCTGGCCTGTTCGGCCTCGCGGGCCGCTTCCTCGGCCTCGCGCCTGGCCCGCTCCTCCTCGGCCACCCGGCGGGCTTCCTCGGCCCGCTGCCGGGCCTCCTCCGCCTGTCGTTCGGCCTCGCGCCTGCGGGCTTCCTCCAGCTCGCGGGCCTTGCGCTCCTCCTCCTCGGCGCGGAGCTTGGCGAGCTGTTCCTGTCGCTCGCGCTCCAGCCGCTCCTCCTCGGCCTTGCGGGCCGCCTCTTCCTCGGCCTTGCGCCTGGCCTCCTCCTCGGCGGCCTTGCGCGCCTCCTCCTGGGCCTTGATCTCGGCCTCGGAGAGCGGGAGGAGCCGGTCGAGCCGGTGACGTACGACCGTGGTGATCGACTCCGGGTCCTGGCCCGCGTCCACGATCAGGTAGCGGGTCGGGTCGGCCGCGGCCAGCGTCAGGAAGCCGGACCGCACCCGGGCGTGGAACTCCGGCGGCTCGGACTCCAGCCGGTCGGGGGCCTCGGTGAACCGTTCCCTCGCGGTCTCCGGATCGACGTCCAGCAGCACCGTCAGATGCGGGACCAGCCCGCTCGTCGCCCAGCGCGAGATCCGGGCGATCTCGGTCGGGGAAAGGTCGCGGCCCGCGCCCTGGTAGGCCACGGACGAGTCGATGTAGCGGTCGGAGATGACGATCGCGCCGCGCTCCAGCGCCGGGCGGACGACCGAGTCGACGTGCTCGGCGCGGTCGGCGGCGTACAGCAGCGCCTCGGCCCGGTTGGACAGGCCGGCCGACGAGACGTCCAGCAGGATCGAGCGCAGCCGCTTGCCGACCGGCGTCGCGCCCGGCTCGCGGGTGACGACGACCTCGTGGCCCTTGGCGCGGATCCACTCGGCGAGCGCCTCGACCTGGGTGGACTTGCCCGCGCCGTCGCCGCCCTCCAGGGCGATGAAGAATCCGGTCGCGGCGGGGGCGACCGCCGGGTCGCCCCCGCGCAGCGCCTCACGCAGATCGCGGCGCAGCGGCACTCCGGAGCGGTCGTCCGTCTTGGCGAGGACGATCACGGCGACCGGCAGCAGCAGGGCGCCGATCAGCATCAGGGCGAAGGCCGCTCCACCGTGCTCGAAGACGAAGTCGCCCGAGCCCAGCCGGTGGGCGCCGATCGCGGCGGCCAACAGCGGGCCCGCGAGCGCGCCGACCGCGATGAGGACCCGTACGACGGCCTGGAGGTGCTCGGTGGTCCTGGCCCGGCGGAACTCCTCGGTCTCCTGGTCGACCAGGACATGACCGGTGTGGGCGGCGACGCCCGCGGCGTAACCGGCGAGCACCGTGAGCATCAGCACGGTCGCCGTGTCCGGCACGAGGCCCATGGCGAGCAGCGCGATGCCGGTGACGGCGGTGGCCAGGGCGAGCAGTCGGCGCCGCGAGAGGGTGGGGAGCACCTTCTCCGCGGTCCGGATGCCGACGCCCGTGCCACCGGTCAGGGCGAGGATCAGCAGCGCGAAGGTGGCGGGTCCGCCGCCCAGGTCGGCGGCGTGCAGCACCGAGACCGCGGCGGCCGCGGCGATGGCCCCGGCGATCGCGGCCGAGGCGCCGACGATCAGCGGGACGGCTCCGGTGCGGCCCTTGCCGGGTCCGCCGCCGGCCGACGGCCGTCGCAGGCCCTCCAGAGGCGAGCGCGGGCGGGGGGTCTGCGTACCGGGCAGTTCCAGGAAGTACAGGGTGGAGATCGACGCCGAGAAGAGCCCGGCCGCGACGTACGAGCCGAGGGCCGCCTGGTGGATCGAGAACCACTCCAGGCCCGAGCCCAGCAGGTTGCCGACGAGGGTGGCGATCAGCAGGACGACCGCCGCGACCGGGATCGCGGCGAAGTCGGTACGGATGGAGAGCCGGCGCAGTGCGTCGAGGTGGTCGGGCAGCGGGCGTACCGCGGCGCCCTCGGGGGGCGGGCCGGGCAGCAGCGCGGGGGCCGCACCGTCCTTGGCGACCGTCCACAGGCGTTCGGCCGCGCCGACGACGAAGACGGTGATGAGGATCATCATGAGTGCCTTGTCCGGCATCCAGTCGATCCACAGCGGTGCGACGACCAGCAGCGCGAGCCGCAGCCCGTCCGTCCCGATCATCAGCCACCGCCGGTCCAGCGGTCCTCCGGGCGCGGTGAGCGTCGTCAGCGGCCCGAGGAGTACGGCTCCGAAGAGCAGGGTGGCAAGGATCCGGGCACCGAACACCGCGGCTACGGCAAAGGCCGCGCCTCGGTACCCGGCTCCGAATGAGCCCTCCAGGACCGCCGCTTGCAGCGACATCAGCACCAGCACGAGAAGGGCGAGTGCATCGCCGGTACTGCCGACGAGCTGCGCGCTCCACAACCGCTTCAGCGGGGGAACACGCAACAGGGCTCGTACGGCGCGCTCGCGTGAGTCTGCGGCAAGTGTGTCGGAGGTGGGGCTCACGACCGTTGGCTGCTCGGCTCGCGTCATCCGCCCAGCCTATCCGGAGCGGCGGGGTCCCCGGAGGCCCCGTCCGAACATACGCCCGCACCAGCCGTTCCGGCCCTCCCCACGCCCCGGCCCCGGACCCTCCCGAAAACGCCGGAGGGGACCGGAATCACCCGGCCCCCTCCGGCGTACGGCGTAAGGCGCACTCAGACGCGTACCGCCCAGTCCTCCAAGGACGCCGCTCAGTCCTCCACGGACGCCGCGGCCGTCTTCTTCGCCGCGGTCGTCTTCTTGGTGGTCGTCTTGGCCGTCGTCGTCTTCTTGGCGGCCGTCGTCTTCTTCGCGGCGGTCTTCTTGGCCGTCGTGGTCTTCTTGGCCGCGGTCTTCTTCGCGGTCGCCGCGGTCTTCTTGGCCGGGGCCTTCTTCGCCGTCTTCTTCTTGGCGGGCCCCTTGGCGCGCTTCTCGGCGAGCAGCTCGTAGCCGCGCTCCGGGGTGATGTCCTCGACGCTGTCGCCGGTCCGCAGCGTCGCGTTCGTCTCACCGTCGGTGACGTACGCGCCGAAGCGGCCGTCCTTGACCACGACCGGAGCCCCGCTCACCGGGTCGGTGCCCAGTTCCTTCAGCGGCGGCTTGGCGGCGGCCCGGCCGCGCTGCTTGGGCTGGGCGTAGATCGCGAGGGCCTCTTCGAGGGTGATGTCGAACAGCTGGTCCTCGGAGGTGAGCGAACGCGAGTCCGTGCCCTTCTTCAGGTACGGGCCGTAGCGGCCGTTCTGCGCGGTGATCTCGACACCCTCGGCGTCCTCGCCGACGACGCGCGGCAGCGACATCAGCTTGAGCGCGTCCGCCAGCGTCACCGTGTCCAGGGACATGGACTTGAAGAGCGAGGCGGTCCGGGGCTTCACCGCGTTCTTGCCGGTCTTCGGGGTGCCCTCGGGCAGCACCTCGGTGACGTACGGACCGTAGCGGCCGTCCCTGGCGATGATCTGGTTCCCGCTGACCGGGTCCGCGCCGAGCTCGAAGTCGCCGCTCGGCTTGGCCAGCAGCTCCTCCGCGTACTCCACGGACAGCTCGTCGGGCGCCAGGTCCTCCGGCACGTCCGCGCGCTGGTGGCCCTCGGAGTCCTTCTCACCGCGCTCGATGTACGGGCCGTAGCGGCCGACCCGGAGCTTGATGTCGTTGCCGACGGGGAAGGAGGAGATCTCCCGTGCGTCGATCGCACCGAGGTCGGTGACGAGCTCCTTCAGACCGCCGAGGTGGTCGCCGTCGCCGTTGCCCGCGTCGGAGGCCGCGCCCGCGCCGGTCGTGTCGCCGGCACCCGCACCGAAGTAGAAGCGCTTGAGCCACGGCACGGACTGGGCCTCGCCGCGCGCGATGCGGTCGAGGTCGTCCTCCATCTTCGCGGTGAAGTCGTAGTCGACGAGCCGGCCGAAGTGCTTCTCCAGCAGGTTGACCACGGCGAAGGAGAGGAACGAGGGAACGAGCGCCGTGCCCTTCTTGAAGACGTAGCCGCGGTCCAGGATCGTGCCGATGATCGACGCGTACGTCGACGGGCGGCCGATCTCGCGCTCTTCGAGCTCCTTGACCAGCGAGGCCTCGGTGTAGCGGGCCGGCGGCTTGGTGGCGTGGCCGTCGACCGAGATCTCCTCGGCGGACAGCGCGTCGCCCTCGGCCACCTGCGGGAGGCGCCGCTCGCGGTCGTCGAGCTCGGCGTTCGGGTCGTCGGCGCCCTCGACGTACGCCTTCATGAAGCCGTGGAAGGTGATCGTCTTGCCGGACGCGGAGAACTCGGCGTCCCGGCCGTCGCTCGCCCGGCCGCCGATCTTGACGGTGACCGAGTTGCCGACCGCGTCCTTCATCTGGGAGGCGACGGTCCGCTTCCAGATCAGCTCGTAGAGCCGGAACTGGTCACCGGTCAGACCGGTCTCGGCAGGGGTGCGGAAGCGGTCGCCGGAGGGGCGGATCGCCTCGTGCGCCTCCTGCGCGTTCTTGACCTTCCCGGCGTACGTGCGCGGCTTGTCCGGCAGGTAGTCGGCGCCGTACAGCTGCGTGACCTGCGCACGGGCCGCGGAGACCGCGGTGTCCGAGAGGGTCGTGGAGTCGGTACGCATATAGGTGATGAAGCCGTTCTCGTACAGCTTCTGCGCGACCTGCATGGTGGCCTTGGCCCCGAAGCCCAGCTTCCGGCTCGCCTCCTGCTGGAGGGTCGTCGTACGGAACGGGGCGTACGGGGAGCGGCGGTACGGCTTCGACTCGACGGACCGCACGGCGAACGTGGCGTCGGCGAGCGCGGCGGCCAGGGCGCGGGCGTTCGTCTCGTCCAGGTGCAGGACCTGGGCGGAGCCGGGCTTCAGCTGCCCGTCCGGACCGAAGTCGCGACCCTGGGCGATACGGCGGCCGTCGACCGCGCTGAGGCGGGCGACGAGGGTCGACGGGTCGGAGGCGTCACCGGAGCGACCGGTGGCGAAGGTGCCGGTGAGGTCCCAGTACTCGGCGGAGCGGAAGGCGATGCGCTCGCGCTCCCGTTCGACGACGAGACGGGTCGCCACGGACTGGACGCGGCCGGCCGACAGGCGCGGCATGACCTTCTTCCACAGGACCGGCGAGACCTCGTAGCCGTAGAGGCGGTCGAGGATACGGCGGGTCTCCTGGGCGTCGACCATGCGCTGGTTGAGCTCGCGCGGGTTGGCGACGGCGGCCCGGATCGCGTCCTTGGTGATCTCGTGGAACACCATCCGGTGGACCGGGACCTTGGGCTTCAGGACTTCCTGCAGGTGCCACGCGATGGCTTCGCCCTCGCGGTCCTCATCGGTGGCGAGGAAGAGTTCGTCGGACTCGGCCAGCAGCTGCTTGAGCTTCCTGACCTGCGCTTTCTTGTCCGCGTTGACGACATAGACGGGCTGGAAGTCATGCTCGACGTCGACGCCGAGCCGACGGACCTCGCCGGTGTACTCGTCCGGAACCTCTGCGGCGCCGTTCGGCAGGTCGCGGATGTGCCCGACGCTCGCCTCGACGACGTATCCGGGGCCGAGGTAGCCCTTGATCGTCTTCGCCTTGGCAGGCGACTCGACGATGACGAGTCGGCGGCCGCCCTGTGCGGTCTCGCTGGTCGGGGACAACTTCGCTCTTCTCTCCGGTCGACGCTCGGTGGGCATCCGGGCAGCGCGATGACGCTGCCGACGGTGCTGTCGCTGCGGAGTGTGACGGTACAACCCGCCCCCGTGTCAAACGGCAAAAGCCCGCAACGGCCACTCGAACGGTAACCCGACTTCCGCCATTCCTGCCGCCCGGACCGCCCGGTACGCCCTGTGCGCGGCCGCTGCCTGCGGGTTTCAGGGTGCTGTTTGCGGCGGCGCGGGCGTCGGGGGCGGGCCGCTCGCGGTCCGGGCGTGTTCCCGGCCACTGGCCGCCGCTGTCCGCCGCCGTCCGGGGTCCGCCGCGGCCTGAGGGGTCCGGACCGGTCCGGTGGGAAGTGGATCAGAGGCGGATCAGATACGGGTGAAGCACCACACGCCGAGGACGAGAAAAAGTACGCCGAACACAGTGGCGAGCACGGCGGAGGCGACGGGACTCACACCGTGCGCCACCGGAGCGCGGTGCAGCACGCGCGCTCCCGTCCACAGCAGCAGCGCGGCGCCGAACAACGCGAACGCCGTTCCGGCGAAGACCGCAGGTCCGCTCTCCATGCCCGTGCGCCTCCCTGTCCCTGTCCGGCCGGGGCGGGTGCCGTCCGGTCAGGGGGAGGCTGCCACCCCAGGGCGTCGCCGATGCGAACCCCGGGTGAATGGCCGGATTCGCCCGCCTCCGGCTCACGAACCCGGGCGGATGTGCCTGGCGGACGCCTTGGGCGGGGGCCGGATCCGGATGCGGACCGGGCGCGGACCGGATGTGAGCCGGACGCGGACCGAAGCGGACCGGGCGTGGACCGGACCCACGAACCGCCGGAGGGCCACCGCGAGCACTGTCCGGAGCACCGCCCCGAAGCACCTGCCGGAGCGCCATCCGGAATCCGCGGGCTCCACGACGCGTCGGCGGTGCGAGCCCGAAGCCGCTGATGGCGAGGCCCTTCCTTACTTACGGCGGTAGGCACCTGAACGAGAACGGAGCCCGCCGGAAAGACCTGCGACGCCACCGGCCCCGCCCTGCCGGACCGAGGCGGACGGCACGGGCCGGTCGGGCAGCCCGGCCCCACCGGTACGGCTCGGTCGGGCAGCCCGGACCGAAAGCGGACGAACAGGCGGGGCGAACCGAACGAGCCAGGCGACGCGACCGAACAGGCCGGACAACACAGCGCGGACCGAACCGAACAGGCCGGCACGCACCGGCCTGAGCGGTCCGGCCAGGCCGGTCAGGCCGGTCAGTCCGACCAGTCCGGTGCGGTCGGACAGGCGCGGTCAGCTGGCCGGAGGGGCCGGTTCCAGGAAGCCCTCCTCGACCAGCAGCCGGATCGCCTGCGGCGTCCGGTCGCGCAGCAGTACCGGGTCCTCGTTCATCAACTGGGCGATCGCGTCCAGGATCCGGCCCGCGGGCAGGCTCCCGTCGCAGACGCCCGCGAAGCCGGCGCCGACGGCATCCACCTTCGTCGCCCGCCGCATGCCCCGGTTCTGACGGAGTACCACATGCTCCGGGTCCTCCGCGCCGGGCAGGCCGACCTGCTCCTGCACGACCTCGGCGGCCAGGGTGAAGTGCCCGGCCAGGAGCGCCGCGTCGTCCTGCTCGCGGAGGTAGTCCTGACGGGCGAAGTGGGCCTCGACCGCCGGTCCGAGCGGCTGCTCCACCGCGTGCGGCCACTCCTCGATGACGACGGACGGATGACCGGCGGCGGCCGCGGCGGACTTGCGCAGGGTGATCCAGCCGAAGCCGACGCCCTTGGTCTTGTGGGCCTCGAACTCGTCCAGCCAGGCGTCGTACCGCGCGGCGTACTCCGCGGGGTCCGTACGGTGGTCGCCGCTGTCGCGCAGCCACAGCTCCACGTACTGCGTCACGTCCTGGACCTCGCGCTGCACGATCCAGGCGTCACAGCCGTGCGGGACCCAGGAACCCAGTCGGCTCTGCCACTCCTCGCCCTCCACGTGCTGCCAGTTGGCGAGGAAGTGGGCGAATCCGCCCTCGTTCAGCCGGTCGCCCGTCTGCTGCACCAGGGTCCGGCACAGGTCGTCGCCGCCCATGCCGCCGTCGCGGTAGGTGAGGCGGGCGCCGGGCGAGATGACGAACGGGGGGTTGGAGACGATCAGGTCGTACGTCTCGGCGCCGACCGGCTCGTACAGCGAGCCCTGGCGCAGCTCGGCCGGGGCGGCGCCGGACAGCGCGAGCGTCAGCCGGGTGAAGCCCAGCGCACGGGGGTTGAGGTCGGTGGCCGTGACCCGGGTGGCGTGCTGCGAGGCGTGCAGCGCCTGGATGCCGGAGCCCGTACCGATATCGAGCGCCGAGGCGACAGGCGTACGGACGGTGATCCCGGCGAGCGTGGTGGACGCCCCTCCGACACCCAGGACCACGCCCTCCTCGCGCGAACCGATGCCACCCGCGCCACCGACCGCACAGCCCAGGTCGGAGACGATGTACCAGTCCTGCCCCTCGGGGCCGCTGTACGGCCGCACGTCGACCGTGGCCCGCACCTCGTCACCGACGCGGGTCACCCAGCCGTCCTCGACGCATTCGGCCAGCGGGAGCGCGGCACGCGCCTGCTCGTACGGAACGGGGTGCTGGAGCAGGAAGAGGCGCACCAGCGTGTCGAGCGGGGAATCGCCCCGGGTGGCGCGCAGCGCCGGGACCGTCTCGCTGCGGGCGAGCGCGGCATAGGCGGGCGCACCGAGCAGGTCGAGGAGCCCGTCGGCGGTGAAGGCGGCGGCAAGCAGGGCTTCGCGGAGCCGGGGCGAACGGTCGGGCACGGGGAGACTGGTCGTACTCACCCACCCATTGTGGCCGCTCCCACTGACAACGGCAGCGGCCCGGCACCCATCGGGGCGGCCGGGCCGTCCGTGCGACGTGCCGACGGCGCGACCGGCCGCACATCACGACATCCGCGGCTGCCGCCCGGTCACGACTTGTTGCCGATCATCGCCGACCAGGACGGTCAGGACTTCTTGCTGGGCGAGGCGGTCGGTGACGTGGCGGTGTTCGGCGGCACCGAGGCCGTCGGCTTCTGGCAGCCCTTCTGCTTCGCCATCGCGGTACCGACCTCGCCGGACTGAAGCTTCTTCAGCGCCTCGTCACCACTGGTGCTGATCTTGTTCAGCTCGTCCGCGATGCTCTTGAGCCCATCGGCGAACTTCCCCTGGTCCTTCGTCTCCAGTGCGTCGACCTTCTTCTGAAGGTTCGCGTACGACACGGAGGACGCGTCGAGCTCCTTCACGGCCTCCTTCTGCGTGGTCTCGCCGCCGTCGACCGGCGGGGGGCCCGCGGAGTCGACTGCCGCGCCCAGTGCCTTGTACGCCTGCGAGATCTGCTGGAAGGCTGCCGAGTCGGTCTTCTGGACGTCGGCGGGCTTGCTGTTGTCCGCGGTCTGCTGCTGGATGGCGGCGTTGGCGTTCGCGATCTTCTGGAGCTGGGGCTGGACCTGGTCGCAGACCTTCTTGGCCCAGTCGTTCACCTTGTCGCTGTTGTCATCGCTGCTGCAGCCCGACAGCGTCAGTACCAGTACCGCACCGCCGGACAGCGCGGCCGCAAGCTTCTTGTTCACCGGATCGGTCCCTTCCAAGGCTCTCGGCCCCGGAACTTACACGGCGAGCGGCCTCCATCCGGGTGCCAGGCATCCGATGAGTGGCCATTTGCAGCCATTTGCACCAAGGGAAATGAGGGAGATACAACTCACCCACACAGCCCTCCACATCCTGGAACACCTGAACGAGTAGATACACGATCGGCGTACGCGTCGGCGGCGGCCGCCGGTTGCTGTCGAGGTGCGACCGGGCGGGCGGCACATCAGAATGCGCCGCCCGCCCAGCCACTGGACCGGTGCCGGTCAGGCTTCAGTGCCTGGCCCCGGCTTCACGAAACAGCGGCCTGGGACGGCCTGTGCCCTTCTCCGTCCTCGCCCCCGTCCCCGTCCCCGTCCCCGGAGTCCTCCCCGTCGCCCACGGCGATCCCGCGCCGCTTGGACACGTAGACCGCGCCGACGATGACCGCGGCGGCGAGCACCGCCACCACCGTCCGCACACCGGCGCTCGCGTCCTGCCCGTAGCTGAACTGCACCACCGCCGGGGCGATGAGCAGGGCGACCAGGTTCATCACCTTGAGCAGAGGGTTGATCGCCGGACCCGCCGTGTCCTTGAACGGGTCACCGACCGTGTCGCCGATGACGGTCGCGGCATGGGCCTCGCTGCCCTTGCCGCCGTAATGGCCGTCCTCGACGAGCTTCTTGGCGTTGTCCCACGCGCCACCGGAGTTGGCGAGGAAGACCGCCATCAGGGTGCCGGTGCCGATGGCGCCCGCGAGATAGGAACCGAGCGCTCCGACACCGAGCGTGAACCCGACGGCGATGGGCGCCAGGACGGCCAGCAGGCCGGGCGTGGCGAGTTCGCGCAGGGCGTCCTTGGTGCAGATGTCGACGACGCGCCCGTACTCCGGCTTCTCGCTGTAATCCATGATCCCGGGATGCTCGCGGAACTGCCGCCGCACCTCGTAGACCACGGCCCCGGCCGACCGCGACACCGCGTTGATCGCAAGGCCGGCGAAGAGGAAGACGACCGCGGCGCCGAGAATCAGGCCCACCAGGTTGTTGGGCTGCGAGATGTCCAGGCTGAGCGTCATCTCCCCGGCCTTGGCCCCCACGTCGTCGACCGCCGTGGCGATCGCGTCGCGGTACGAACCGAAGAGCGCCGACGCCGCCAGCACGGCGGTGGCGATGGCGATGCCCTTGGTGATGGCCTTGGTGGTGTTGCCGACGGCGTCCAGGTCGGTGAGGACCTGCGCACCGGCGCCCGTGACATCACCGGACATCTCGGCGATGCCCTGCGCGTTGTCCGAGACCGGGCCGAAGGTGTCCATGGCGACGATGACACCGACGGTGGTGAGCAGCCCGGTCCCCGCCAGGGCCACCGCGAAGAGCGCCAGCATGATCGACGTTCCGCCGAGCAGGAACGCCCCGTAGACACCCAGACCGATCAGCAGCGCCGTGTAGACGGCGGACTCCAGACCGATCGAGATACCGGCGAGTACGACCGTGGCCGGACCGGTCAGCGAGGACTTGCCGATGTCCCTGACAGGGCGTCGGCCGGTCTCGGTGAAGTAGCCGGTCAACTGCTGGATCAGGGCGGCCAGCACGATGCCGATGGCCACGGCGACCAGGGCGAAGACCCGCGGGTCGCCGCCGTGCGAGGTGATGGCCCTGTCGGTGACGCCGTCCAGATCCGCGTACGAGGACGGCAGGTAGACGAAGACGGCCACGGCCACCAGCGCCAGCGAGATCACCGCGGAGACGAAGAACCCGCGGTTGATGGCGGTCATTCCGCTGCGGTCGGCGCGCCGCGGGGCGACCGCGAAGATGCCGATCATCGCGGTGATCACGCCGATCGCCGGAACGATCAGCGGGAAGGCCAGTCCGGAGTCGCCGAAGGCGGCCTTGCCGAGGATGAGCGCGGCGACGAGCGTCACGGCGTACGACTCGAAGAGGTCGGCCGCCATTCCGGCGCAGTCACCGACGTTGTCGCCCACGTTGTCGGCGATGGTGGCCGCATTGCGGGGATCGTCCTCCGGGATGCCCTGCTCGACCTTGCCGACGAGGTCGGCGCCGACGTCCGCCGCCTTGGTGAAGATGCCGCCACCGACCCTCATGAACATGGCGATCAGCGCGGCACCGAGGCCGAAGCCCTCCAGCACCTTCGGGGCATCGGCGGCATAGACGAGCACGACACAGGACGCACCGAGCAGGCCGAGGCCCACGGTGATCATGCCGACCACGCCACCGGTACGAAAAGCGATCTTCATCGCCTTGTGCGAAACGGCGGTGAGATCCTTTTCCGGCTCGCCTTCCGTGGGAGTGGCCTCACGCGCAGCAGCGGCCACACGGACATTGCTCCGTACGGCAAGCCGCATCCCGATGTATCCGGTGGCCGCCGAGAAAAGCGCACCCACCAGGAAGAACAACGAACGGCCCGCGCGCTGCGACCAGTTGTCGGCCGGTAGCAGCAGAAGCAGGAAGAAGACCACGACGGCAAAGATGCCGACGGTGCGCAACTGCCGGGCCAGATAGGCATTCGCGCCTTCCTGGACGGCGGCCGCGATCTCCTTCATGCGGTCGGTTCCCTCGCCGGCCGCCAGCACCTGGCGCACCAGCAACCTGGCGACGACCAGTGCGGCGACGGCGACGACCGCGATGACGATCACGATGACGCGATTGTCATCGGTGAGGACCGCGGCCGCCAGAGAAGTGGATCGGCCCGAAGGTGCGGAAAATGCGGATTCTTGCGCCGGTCCTGCCAGTGGGATGTTGAAGAACTCCGCCATACGTCCTCCTTGACGCTCAGCGCTCAAGACGTGGACGGATTGTAGGGAGCGGGAGCCGATCAAAACAGTGCGCGGTAAATGTAATTGACCTTCACCGGTCGATCGGTAAATGATCGAGGCCCTCGATCGACCCAAATGCAGTAATGGGGCAGGCACATTTTCCGTAGATCATTGATCACGCATAAATGATCAGGAATAAATGAAAAAGGCCCTGCTCAGCAGGGCCTCAAAGGCAGATCAGGAAATGAGTCGGGGAGGGGTCCCGGCGGGACGGCGGTTTCCAGGGCGGGCCGCCCAGCGCACCCGGGCCGCCCCAGCACATCCGTGGCGCCTCAGCGGACCAAGGGAAGCAGGGGGAGCAAGGGGCACGGGAAGCCGGGGGCAAGGGCAGACATCGCTACGGCAGCACGGTCACGGGCGTCTTCGGCCAGCTCATGCGGATCACTCCGCCATTGGCTCCCGATCTGACTTCCACATCATCGACGAGGCCGCTGATGACCGCGAGTCCCATCTCGTCCTCGCCATCGGCGTCACTCTCATGATCCGGCTCGTCGAGCCCCCCGCCGGGCGTGGCGCCGCGTGTCGCGGAGGCTCCGACGGGCCCGCCGAGAGCGGGGTCGGCCCCCGGTCCGGGCACCTCGTCGCCGACCTCGACGGAGAAGGACTTCTCCTCCTCGATCAGGACGACGGAGACGGGAGCGGTGATGCCATGGCTGCGGTGCAGCCCGACCGCGCGGCTGCAGGCCTCGCCGACAGCGAGTCTGACCTCGTCGAGCACGGCTTCGTCAACCCCTGCCCGGCGCGCCACGGCGGCTGCCACGAGGCGGGCCGTCCTGACGTGTTCGGGCTGGGCGCTGAAGCGGAGTTCAACGGTGGTCATGCAATCCCCCTCAGACGTACGGGCGTGCATCCCAGGGGTCCGGGCACACTGCCCATCGTCCCTGCTCTTCTTCCGGACTTCTCCGGCTCTTCTTCAAGTCCTCTTCGGGTCTTCTTCCGGGACCCGCGATGGGTCTTCTTCCGGAACCGACGATCCGGCAGCCGGTCCCATCGATCGAACCCCTCGGCTCGCCGATCTCGTCACCGACCGCCGAGGACCGCCGTACAGCCGCCCACCTGAACCGGCGTACAGACGTACAGCCGACCGGCGTACGGCCGGCATGCGGCCACCGGCCACCGGCCTGCCGAGTTGCCGACGGATAAACCGACCAGCGGACGGCCCGACTGCCGGGCGCACCCTGCTCACGGTGGCCGGACGACGACCCTCGGGCCAGCCGGCCGCCGAACGGCTCGCCGAACGACTGGCCGACATCCCGTCGAACACCACCCGGTCCGTCCGGCCGACCGTCCGGCCACTCAGGGCGCCGGTCACCCGGCTCCCCGGCCTCCGATCGCCCGACCGGTCGATGCCCGGCAGGCCGATCGGCCTGCCTACGGCAATCGGCCACCAGGCACAGCCACGTCGCACCGGCCGCCTGGCGGGCGGCTGGTGCGCCGACCGAGCGCCGAACCGGCCTGCGGCCGGCCCGGCCGCGGGCCGACCGTCAGTCGGTGGCCGCCACGGCCTCGTCGACCGTGGTGTGAATCGGGAACACCTTGGTCAGACCAGTGATCCGGAAGATCTTGAGAATGCGCTCCTGGTTGCAGACCAGGCGCAGCGAGCCCTCATGGGCCCGGACACGCTTCAGGCCACCCACGAGCACGCCGAGGCCGGTGGAGTCGAGGAAGTCGACGCCTTCCATGTCGACAACCAGGTGGTAGCTGCCGTCATTCACCAACTCGACCAACTGCTCGCGCAGCTTGGGCGCGGTATACACATCAATCTCGCCACCGACCTCGACGACCGTACGGTCGCCACCAGGGCCGGACACATTGCGAGTCGACAAGGACAGGTCCACGGATCCTCCAGCACCTTGCTATCGAGCGGTCGCCCCTCGGTCTCCCCGGCGGAGCCAGGGAACGGATCGCCAGCCGCGATGGCATTCAATCACTTACCGGCAGCCATGCACGACGCCTTGGGACCATTGTCCGTCACGCCAGTGACACACTCGGTGCCGATGGCCAAGAATCACCGCCCCAGTCGACCACCCGGGAACAGCGACACCAGTCACTCTCCCGCCATGGTCCTCGACCGGCTCGCCGCAGTGGCGGGCCGGTCCGCGCGCATCACTCATACGGAGCACTTGCCCCCGCGTGCGGGAACCCATGCCATCTGGCCCGATCGCATCCGGCCAGAAGTCATCGCCGCGATCCAGAAGGCCGGAATCGAACATCCGTGGGCACACCAGTCGGCCGCCGCCGAGCACGCCCTGGACGGCGAATCCGTGGTCATCGCCACCGGCACGGCGTCCGGCAAGTCGCTCGCCTACCTCGCCCCGGTCCTCAGCGCGCTGCTCGACGGCTCCGAGGCCCCGAACGGCCGCGGCGCCACCGCGCTGTACCTGGCCCCCACCAAGGCCCTGGCCGCCGACCAGAGGCGTGCCGTGAAGCAGCTCGCGGCACCGCTCGGCAACGCCGTCAGGCCCGCGGTCTACGACGGCGACACACCGGTCGAGGAACGCGAGTGGGTGCGCCAGTACGCCAACTACGTCCTGACCAACCCCGACATGCTGCACCGCGGGATACTCCCGTCCCACCCCCGCTGGTCCTCCTTCCTGCGCGCCCTGCGCTTCGTCGTCATCGACGAGTGCCACACCTACCGCGGCGTCTTCGGCTCCCATGTCGCCCAGGTGGTGCGCCGGCTCCGCCGCCTCTGCGCCCGTTACGGCGCCGATCCGGTCTTCCTCCTCGCCTCCGCCACCGCGGCGGAGCCCTCCGTCGCGGCCGGCCGCCTCACCGGTCTCCCGGTCAAGGAGGTCGCCGACGACTCCTCGCCCCGCGGCGAGCTGGTCTTCGCACTGTGGGAGCCGCCCCTGACCGACCTGCACGGCGAGAAGGGCGCCCCGGTCCGGCGTACCGCCACCGCCGAGACCGCCGACCTCCTCACCGATCTCATCGTCCAGGGCGTCCGCTCGGTCGCCTTCGTACGCTCCCGGCGCGGCGCCGAGCTGATCTCCGTCATCGCGAAGGAGCGCCTCGCCGAGGTGGACCGCTCCCTGCCCGCCCGGGTCGCCGCCTACCGCGGGGGCTACCTCCCCGAGGAACGCCGCGCCCTGGAACGCGCCCTGCACTCCGGGCAGCTGCTCGGGCTGGCCGCCACCACCGCCCTCGAACTCGGCATCGACGTCTCCGGCCTGGATGCCGTCGTCATAGCCGGCTACCCGGGCACCAGGGCGTCGCTGTGGCAGCAGGCGGGCCGTGCCGGGCGCTCCGGCCAGGGCGCCCTGGCCATCCTGGTGGCTCGCGACGACCCGCTGGACACCTTCCTCGTCCACCATCCCGAGGCGCTGTTCCAGCAGCCCGTGGAGTCGACCGTCCTCGACCCGGACAATCCGTACGTCCTCGCCCCCCATCTGTGTGCCGCCGCCTCGGAGCTCCCTCTCACCGAGGCGGACCTGGAGCTCTTCGGCCCGGCCGTGGCGGAACTGCTGCCGCAGCTGGAAGCCGCGAAACTGCTGCGTAAACGGGCGTCGGGCTGGCACTGGACCCGCCGCGAGCGCGCCGCCGATCTCACCGACATCCGTGGCGAGGGCGGCCGCCCCGTCCAGATCGTCGAGGAGGGCACCGGCAGGCTGCTGGGCACCGTCGACGAGTCGGCCGCGCACACCGCCGTCCACGAGGGCGCCGTCCACCTCCATCAGGGCCGCACCTACCTGGTCCGGAAACTGGATCTGAAGGATTCGGTGGCCCTGGTCGAGGAGGCCGTCCCGCCGTACTCGACCACCGCGCGCGACACCACCTCCATCGCCGTCCTGGAGACCGACACCGAGATCCCGTGGGGTGACGGGCGGCTCTGCTACGGCTCGGTCGAGGTCACCAGCCAGGTCGTCTCCTTCCTGCGTCGCAGGCTGATCACCGGCGAGGTCCTCGGCGAGACCAAGCTGGACCTGCCGCCCCGCACTCTGCGCACCCGTGCCGTCTGGTGGACGGTCACCGAGGACCAGCTCGACGCCGCCCGCATCAACCCGGAGATCCTGGGCGGCGCCCTGCACGCCGCGGAGCACGCGTCGATCGGGATGCTGCCGCTCTTCGCCACCTGCGACCGGTGGGACATCGGCGGCGTCTCCGTGCCCCTGCACCCGGACACCCTGCTGCCCACGGTCTTCGTGTACGACGGCCACCCGGGCGGTGCCGGATTCGCCGAGCGGGCCTTCCACACCGCCCGTGCCTGGCTGGCCGCGACCCGCCAGGCGATCGCGTCCTGCGAATGCGAGGCGGGCTGCCCGTCCTGCGTCCAGTCCCCCAAGTGCGGCAACGGCAACGAACCACTGCACAAGCGCGGCGCCGTGCGCCTCCTCACCGAACTCCTGCGATCCGCACCCCCGGACCCGGGGGAACCGAAGGAGGCGAAGCCGAAGGAGACGTCGGCGGAGCCTGAACCGGCGGAAGCGGAGGCGGAAGCGGCTCGGGAGGGCCTGGAACAGCCGCCGGAGGGCCGGCCCTGGACCTGACCACCGGTTCGTACGGCCCGAAACCCACCCGGGCCGTCACATCGGCGATCTCCCCGAGCACCGCACACCGGACCACCACGGCCCCCTGCGCCGCGGCCACCTTCTCGGCGACCCCGCACGCCTTCCCAGGCCCTTGCAGGGCCCGATCGGCTGCGGCCAGGGCCGCCAGGTCCGCCGCACCCCCCGCCCGGTGCCGGACGACCACCACCTGCCCGAGAGCCAGCACCACCGCGAACACCGCGCACAACGTGGCCGTGGTCATCGCCACCCACACCGTGGCCAGCCCCCTGTCCCCCTCCGTATCCGGCGACCCCTTGCCCCCGCGTAGCCGCACAAGCGCCGCCGTACCCAGCCGCAGAAGGGTCGCCGCACTCAGCCGCCTTACGAGGACGGCCGTACGCGACCGTGTGAGGACGCCCACGCGTCTCCGCTCACCCGTCCCACTCACCGCGTCACCCCCACCGTGTCCTCGGCCAGCGCCGCCGCCTCCGCGTGAAGCGTCAGGGCCAGCGGGCCCGGCCCCGGCATCGACGCCGCCACACGTACCCGCCACAGCTCCCCGGTCCGTTCCATCGCCACTTCGGACCCGTCGGGTGCCGCCGAACGGGCGGCCTCCAGCGCCTGCGGCTCCGGCTCGGAACGGGCCGCCGCCCTCGCCCCGGCCCTCGCCGCGTCCACACACCGGATCTGGGCGGAGGCGGCCATCAGCGCCCAGACCAGCGCCAGGGCGAACACCGCCAGCACCGGAATCGCCATGGCTGCTTCCGCCGTCACCGCGCCCCGGTCCCTTCCGCTCCCGGCTCTCCCGCCCCCGGTACGCGAACGGCCTCCGGCACTCGCCGCGGGACCGCTCTCAGAACTTCGCATCGAGCGCGTCCTTCAACAGTGACTGCAATGCGGACATGACCGGCTGGCTGGTGACCACTTTGTAGAGCACCGCCGCGAACGCGCAGGCCGCGATCGTCCCCACCGCGTATTCGGATGTCGTCATCCCGTTGTCCGACCGGACTCGACGCGCCATGCCCCGCACCCAGTCCTTGATTCGCTGCATCATTCCGACCCCCGTGGAATTCTCCATCGGATTCCCCTTGGAACCCTTAATTCATACTGAATGGATTTTTACTCATGCTTTTCGGTCATCCGGTGTAAAGCAGTCCGGTCGCCAGACCGATCACCACCGGCGCCACCCCGACCGCCAGGAACGCGGGCAGAAAGCAGAGCCCGACGGGGGCGGTCACCGCCACGCCCGCCCGCTGGGCCCGCGCCACGGCCGCACTCGCACGCTCGGCCCGCATCGCCTCTGCCAGCCGTGCCACCGGCTCCGCCGCCGGAGCCCCGGTCGAGCCCGCCCGGTCCAGGCAGCGGGCCAGCGCACGAGCACCCGGTATCTCCCCGAACCGCCCCCAGGCCGCCGAGGGTTCATCACCGAGGCGGATCTCCATGGCCGTCCGTGCCAGTCCCCTGCCGACCGGTCCGCCGAGCGACTCCCCCACCGCCTCCGCCGCCTCCAGGGGCCCGGCTCCGGCGGAGACGCAGGCCGCCAACAGGTCAGCCGCCAGCGGGAGCTGCCGTGCGGCCTCCGTCATCTCCGCGAGTCCGGCCCCCGATTCGGGTCCGCGTCGGGTCCGTTGCCACCGCCAGGCGCCGTACGCCCCGGCCAGCCCTGCCACGCACCCCGGCAGGCCGCCGATCAGGACCCAGCCCGCCGCCACGGCGCCCAGTGGTGCGACCAATTCCTTCGTCCGGACGCCGGGTGCCCGTTGTCCACGTCCGGCCGCGCGCCGGCGCTTCCGCAAGCCGATCGCCAGCAGCGCCGCGCCCCGGCGGCGCACCGCCCGCCTCCGTCGCAGCCCTGCCAGGGCAAGCGCCGAGCAGACGACCGCACTCACCGCCGCGCACGCCGCCGCCACCTGGTGGACGGCTTCGCCGGCCACCGCGCTCATGGTTCCTCCCCCGCCCGTACGATCCGGGCGGCCCAGCCAAGTCCGGCCGCCTCCAGCAGCCCGCCCGTCGCCAGGCAGACCAGTCCGGCCGGGGTGTGCAACAGCACCCGTAAAGGATCGGCCCCAAGCGCCGCCCCCAGCCCCAGGCCCAGCACCGGGAGCAGCGCCAGCACGGCCACCGTCGACCAGGCGCCTGCCAGTTGGGCCCGCAACTCCTCCCGTCTGCGCTGCTCGGCCCGCAACGCACCCTCCAGGCGGTCCAGGCCCGCCGCGAGTCCAGCCCCACCATCGACCGCCACGCGCCAGCAGGCCGCGACCCCGGCGAGCCCGTCCAGCCCCGGCTCCCGTGCCGCCTGCCCGAGCGCCCCCGGCACGTCGCCACCGAATCGCGCCGCGGCGGACACCCCGGCCTCCGCCGACCCCATCACCCCCGTGCCACGGACGGCGACGAGCAACGCCTGACCCGGTTCGTGCCCGGCCCGCAGCTCACCCACGACCGCGGCGCACAGCGCGACCACCCCGGCCGCCCGGCGTTCCCGCTCCTTGCCCCGGACCCGCCTCCGCAGCCACCGCCGCACCAGCGGCACCGCCACCGCACCGGCCAGCAGCGGCAGCACCGACTTCCCCAGCACGGCGACGACCAGTGCCACCGGAAGGCAGAGCCACTCCCGCCGCTCCCCCAACCGCTCCCGTACCCACGCCCCGGCCGTCTCCCTGCGCACCCGCAACGGCGACCGGACCGCCCCTTCGACGAACAGCACCCGGGCCCTGCGCCGCCCATGGTCCTGCGCCATCACCAGCCAGGCGGCCACCCCGACGCACAGGGCCACCGCCGAGCTCGCCCCCACCGACAGACCCGTCGGCGCGCCCCCGGTCACCACGCACGCCCGATCAGCGACCGCAGCCTCTCCCAGCCCCGCTCCCGTACGAATCCGTCGGCGCCCCAGCGCAGCGCGGGCACGGTCACCACCAGCCCCGCCGCGTCCCGCTCCAGAACCTGCACCTCGGCGATCCGCCGCTGCCCGGCCCGGTCCCGCACCAGATGGACCACCACCGACAGGGCGGCCGCCAACTGGCTGTGGAGCGCCGTCCGGTCCAGCCCCGCCGCCGTCCCCAGCGCCTCCAGACGGGCCGGTACATGCTCGGCGGCGTTGGCGTGGACCGTCCCGCAACCGCCTTCGTGGCCGGTGTTCAGCGCGGCCAGGAGCTCGGTGACCTCGGCGCCTCGTACCTCTCCGACCACCAGCCGGTCGGGCCGCATCCGCAGCGCCTGCCGCACCAGGTCCCTGAGCGTCACGCGCCCCGCTCCCTCCTGGTTGGCGGGGCGCGACTCCAGGCGCACCACATGGGGATGGTCCGGCCGCAACTCCGCGGAGTCCTCGGCGAGTACGATCCGCTCCCGCTCCCCGACCGCACCCAGCAGACTCGACAGCAGGGTCGTCTTCCCGGCTCCCGTCCCGCCACTGATCAGATACGAGACCCGGGCTTCCACCAGGGCCCGCAGCATCCGGTCACCGCCCGGCGGCACGGTCCCCGCCGCGACCAGCTCCGCCAGCGAGAAGGCCCTGGGGCGCACCACCCGCAGCGAGAGGCACGTCGAGCCGACGGACACCGGCGGCAGCACGGCATGCATGCGGGTGCCGTCCGGCAGTCTCGCGTCCACCCAGGGGCGGGCGTCGTCCAGCCGTCGCCCCGCCACGGCGGCCAGCCGCTGGGCCAGCCTGCGCACCGCGGCGGCGTCCGCGAAGGTCACCCCGGTGAGTTCGAGACCGCCGCCCCGGTCCACCCACACCCGGTCCGGCCCCGAGACCAGCACATCCGTCACCACCGGATCGGCGAGCAGCGGCTCCAGCACCCCGGTCCCGACCAGCTCGCCCCGCAGCTCATCGGCCACTCCGAGCACTTCGGCGTCCCCGAGCAGCCGCCCCTGGGCCCGCAGCGCGGCCGCGACCCCGGCCGGCGTCGGCGCCGTGCCGCTCTGCGCGAGCCGCTGCCGTACGGCGTCGAGCAGCGTCTCCGTCATGACGCACCTCCACCGGCGCGGCCCCCCGCGCCCTCCGGTGCGAGTGCCCGCTCCCAGAACGCCGTGCAGAACCTGGCCAGTGGACCGCGCGCGCTGCCACCCGGCGGCGCACCGCCGTCCTGAGCGGCCAGCAGCCCGGCGTCGAGCGGGAGTTCACCGGCGAGCGGCAGCCCCAGTGCCTGCGCCACCCACCGTTCGTCGAGGCCCGCCGCGTACGGCCCGCGTGCGACCACCCGCAGGTCGTCAAGGATCATCCCGGCCATCGACGCCACGCGCTTCGCCGCCGCGACCGCGCGGAGCTCACCCGGAACCACCAGCAGCCCGAGATCCAGCTGCGCAAGCGCCTCGGCCACCGATTCGTCGACCCGGCGCGGCAGATCGACGACCACCACCCCGCCGAGCCGACGTGCGGCGGCCAGCACGGCCTGCATGGCCTGCGGCGGGATGACCACCCAGTCGTCGCGGCCCCAGCTGAGCACCCGCAGCCCGTGCAGCGCCGGCAGCGATTCCTCCAGTGCTCCCCCGCCGACCCGCCCCTTGGAATGGGCGAAATCCGGCCATCGCATCCCCTCGGCCCGTTCGCCACCGAGCAGCACATCGATGCCGCCGCCGAGCGGGTCACCGTCGATCAGCATGGTCCGCCGCCCGGCCCTGGCCGCGGTCACCGCGAGGGCACAGGCCAGTGTGGACGCACCCGAGCCGCCCCGGCCGCCGATCACCCCCACGGTGAGCGCCGGCCGGCCCACGCCTTCCGCCGCGTTGGCGATCTGGTCGACGAGCCAGCTCTCCGAATCGGGCAGCCTCAGCACGTATTCGGCCCCGATCTCCACAGCGCGGCGCCAGACGTCCGGGGCGTCCCGGTCCCGGCCTACGAGCATCACACCCCGTCTGCGCACCGCCCCTCGGCACCGCTGGGCGGCATCGTCGCCCACGAGAACCATCGGAGCCTGCTCCCAACTGCCCCTGTTTTCGGGCAGCGAGTGATGAACTTCCGGTTCCGCTCCGGCTGCCGCGCACAGCCGCAGCAGATCATCGAGCAGTTCCACGTCCTCGGTCACGATCAGCGGTCCGCCCCGCCGCGCTCCGGCGGCCGGCAGGGGATCACGTGCGATGGACTCGGCCACGATCTCCGCCCCCTTCTCACTGCACCTTCATCGCGGTTCGCGGTGATCTCGGAGCGTTCCGGGATCGGCGATTCCACAACCCGCGGACTTCGCGGCTGGAATCACCGTGCAGCGGTTCGGGAAATCGTGTGGATCTTGCTCGAAAACTGTGGACAACTCCACCGTTGTGAATAACTCCGTCGCCCATACCAGCGACTTCCGGAGCGCAGCACTTCCGCTACACACTGTGACGAGTCAGAGTGATGGAGGCCGCGCGAGGAGTGGGCCGTCACGGCCGGGATGGAGACAGAATGCTTGATTCCGAACGACAGAAACGCGTCCGGACATGCGACGACCCCCGCCGGGGGGGAGAGCGGGGGTCGTCCCCACGGCCGACTCGGGGGGGGGAGGAGCCGGACCGGGTTAGCACGGTCGCGAACGATCCGTGACTTCCATGGTGTACCCGAGAGCCTTCTCAGGCAAACCCACGCGCCAGAGTTTACGCCGAATGGTGTCCCCCTATGCTCTGCCTTGTGGAAAACCGCTTCTTGCCGCGCACAGCCGCCTTCTTTGACCTGGACAAGACGGTCATTGCGAAGTCTTCGACGCTGACCTTCAGCAAGTCCTTCTACCAAGGCGGACTGATCAACCGCCGCGCTGTACTGCGCACCGCGTACGCACAGTTCGTGTTCCTTGCCGGGGGTGCAGATCACGACCAGATGGAGCGGATGCGGGAATATCTCTCCGCACTCTGCAAGGGCTGGAACGTCCAGCAGGTGAAGGAAATCGTCGCCGAGACCCTGCACGATCTGATCGACCCCATCATCTACGACGAGGCCGCGACGCTCATCGAGGAGCATCACACCGCCGGTCGCGATGTGGTGATCGTTTCGACCTCGGGCGCCGAGGTCGTCGAACCGATCGGCGAACTGCTCGGCGCCGACCGGGTCGTCGCCACCCGAATGGTCGTCGGCGACGACGGCTGCTTCACCGGTGAAGTCGAGTACTACGCATACGGGCCGACCAAGGCCGAGGCGATCAGGGCTCTCGCGGTGTCGGAGGGGTACGACCTCTCACGCTGCTACGCCTACAGCGACTCCGCCACGGATGTCCCGATGCTGGAGTCGGTCGGCCACCCGCACGCGGTCAATCCCGATCGCGCGCTGCGCCGTGAAGCGACGCTGCGCGAGTGGCCGATTCTCGTCTTCGACCGACCGGTCCGGCTCAAGCAGCGACTGCCCGCGTTCTCGCTGCCACCGCGTCCGGCACTGGTCGCGGCGGCAGCCGTGGGCGCGGCCGCCGTCACGGCGGGACTGGTCTGGTACACCTCCCGCCGCCGCGCCGCCGCGGGCTCCGCCTGACGCACACCCTGGACGGCGGTCGGCGCACTCCGGCACGGCCGGTGTCGGAATTATCCAACTCGCCCGTAATTGAACCTAAAAGTAAAGAAGTGGGGCCAGCACTACCGCTCACCTCGGCTCTGGAGTACAAAGGACTCAACGGCCCGCGAGACCAAGGACATCCGAGAGGATTACCTGTAACGCAGAGACGGCCCCACGGACCAAGCATGAAAACCGAGCACCCACGCGACGTCGACCCGTCGATTACGGGCCAGCCGCACCAGGAAACGGGCAAAGCATCCCGGCCTGATGGGCAAATACCGAGGACGCATGGTAACTGGGTGGACATGCCAGCGGCGGTACCGAAAACGGTACCGCCGCAACCCTTTTGTCTGGCAGTGAGATCGACGCGATGAAGGCGGCGCGACGAAGACTGCCCGGCAAAGAGCGCACGACAAAGACGGTGCGATGGCGACAATTCGCCGAAGTTACCGCAATGAAGTTACTTCGGTGGATTTACAGAAACGCACGCCCCACCCACACCTCGGCGGAAGCCCCACCCATACCTCGGCGCAAGCCCCATGCACACCTCAGTGCATACCTCGACACACACGGCACCGGCCCGACATCACTGCCCCCTCAGTGATCCGGCTGGACTTGCCGCAGGAGTCAGACCCGTCGCCTGTTACGCGGCTCCACGCTGCAGCGCCTCGCACACCGCCGTCGACTCCCTGACGCCCAGCTCCACGGAGCGTCCGCAGTGCGCGATCCAGGCCGCCATCCCGTCCGGCGTCCCCGACAGATAGCCCTCGAACGCCGCGACGTACGCCGCCCGCCCCTGTTCTGCATGGCCCACCTCGGCGGGGCAGATCGATTTGGGATCGAGTCCGCTCCCGATCAACACGATCCGCTCGGCGGTCCGTGCGACGAGGCCGTTGTACGAGCCGAACGGGCGCAGGGCCAGCAGTTCACCGTGCACGACCGCCGCCGTCACCAGCGCGGGCGCCGAAGTGCCCGAGAGAATCAGCCCGGAGAGCCCTTCCAGCCGCCCCGCCACCTCGTCGGCATCCGGCAGCGGCGCCTCGATCAACGGCTCGTCCACCGGCTCACCCGCCAGCCTCGGCCGGCCGACCGCATCGTCGGGCGCCGCCCCGCCGGCCGCGACCAGATGCAGCCGTGCCAGCACCCGCAGCGGTGACTGCCGCCAGATGGAGAGCAGTTGCCCCGCTTCGGCGGTCAGCCTCAGAGCCGCCCCGATCACATGCGCCTCACCGTCACCGCTGAAGTCGGTGCGTCGGCGCACCTCCTCCAGATTCCAGTCGGCGCCCGACAACGCCGCCGAGCCACGGGCGCCGCGCAGTGCCGCTTCCGCGGTCACCTCATTGCTGCGGCGCCGCATGACGCGGTGACCGTAGACCCGGTCGACGGCCTTGCGTACGGAGTCCACCGCATCGGCGACACCCGGCAGGGCGCCGAGGGCGGAGAGCGGATCAGAGGCAGTCGTACTCATAAGTAGCGAGGCTACGCGCCCCCTGCGCCGATACCGCCCGTGAGTGGCCTTCTTCACGAAGTGCAACAGCGGACCGCGATCGCACCACTACCCTAGGTGAACATGAAGATCGCTTTCGTAGGGAAGGGCGGCAGCGGCAAGACGACGCTGTCCTCGCTCTTCATCCGCCACCTCGCAGCCAATGAAGCCCATGTCGTCGCGGTGGACGCCGACATCAACCAACACCTCGGGGCCGCGCTCGGCCTCGACGACCAGGAAGCCGCCGCGCTGCCCGCCATGGGAGCGCACCTGCCTCTGATCAAGGAGTATCTGCGCGGCAGCAATCCCCGTATCTCCTCCAGCGAGACGATGATCAAGACGACTCCGCCCGGCGAGGGCTCCCGGCTGCTGCGGGTCCGCGAGGACAACCCGATCTACGACGCGTGCGCCCGCACGGTCCGGCTCGACGACGGGGAGATCCGGCTGATGGCCACCGGGCCGTTCACCGAGTCGGATCTGGGCGTGGCCTGCTACCACTCCAAGGTCGGCGCGGTCGAGCTCTGCCTCAACCATCTCGTCGACGGCCCCGACGACTATGTCGTCGTCGACATGACAGCGGGTTCGGACTCCTTCGCCTCGGGGATGTTCACCCGCTTCGACATGACGTTCCTGGTCGCCGAACCGACCCGCAAGGGCGTCTCGGTCTACCGCCAGTACAAGGAGTACGCGCGGGACTTCGGGGTCGCGCTGAAGGTCATCGGCAACAAGGTGCAGGGCGAGGACGATCTGGAGTTCCTGCGCGCCGAGGTGGGCGAAGACCTGCTGGTCAGCGTCGGGCACTCCGACTGGGTACGGGCGATGGAGAAGGGCCGCCCCCACCGCTTCGAGCTGCTGGAGGCGGACAACCGGATGGCTCTGCAGGCGCTGCAGAACGCCGCGGAGGATTCCTACGAGCAGCGGGACTGGGGGCGCTACACCCGGCAGATGGTGCACTTCCATCTGAAGAACGCGGAGAGCTGGGGCAACGAGAAGACGGGCGCCGATCTGGCTGCCCAGGTCGACCCCGCCTTCGTCCTCGACGAGCAGTACGCGCAGGACGGCGCCGCTCAGCCCGCCTGATCCCTGGGCGCCCCCGGAGGGCTTCCGCGCTCCGTGCGGGAGTCATTGCCACTGCGTCGTGGAGCGCCGGACGGGCTCGCCGTTGCGGCCCCGTCCGGTGCTCGACGCGCGGCCCCGCTGCCCGGCCCGCCCGGCGGATGACGCGTCGGCCAGGGCCGAAGGCCGCACGGCTCAGCGACCTGGCGCGGCCATCGGGCCGGGACTGCCGGGCTTGTGACCGGCCGTGTCCGCGCCGGACCCCGCGTGGGCCTGGTCGGCCCCCGCTGTCCGACCGACCCCGGAAGCCCCCACTCCGCCGAGGAACGCGGTCCAGCCCTTCTCGGGTGCCTGGCCGACATCGAGGGTGCCGAGCTTCGCCAGCGTCTCCGGGTCCTGCACGTCCAGCCAGTCGGCCAGCTGCCGGAAGGACACGCAGCGCACACCCTTCTTGGTGCAGACCGTCGCGATGGTGTCCTCGACGGCGCGCATATAGGTGCCGCCGTTCCAGGACTCGAAGTGGTTGCCGATGATCAGCGGGGCGCGGTTTCCGTCGTACGAGCGGCCGAAGGCCTGGAGCAGGCCGTCGCGCATCTGGTTGCCCCAGTACTCGTGCATGTCCGGGTCGCCCTGCGTCGTGGTACCGGACTGGCTGAACATGAAGTTGTAGTCCATCGAGAGCGTCTCGAAATCGCGGCCCGGTACGGGGACCAGTTGCATCGAGAGGTCCCAGACTCCGGCCTTCTTCTTCGGCCAGACCTGGTTGTCGACCCCGCTGGAGTCGTAGCGGAAGCCCATCGTCCGCGCTGCGGCCACCATGTTCTTCCGCCCTTCCAGGCAGGGGGTGCGACCGCCGATGAGCTCCTTGTCGTAGTCGAACGGAAGCGGCTTCTCCCCGTCGAGACCGGGGTCGTTGGTCTTCCAGTGCTTCACGAAGGACTTGGCCTGGCCGATCTCGCTCTTCCACTGCTCGACGGACCAGGTGCCGCCGCCCTCGGGACCGCAGAAGTGGCCGTTGAAGTGGGTGCCGATCTCGTTGCCGTCCTCCCAGGCCCCGCGCACCTGGGTGATGGTGTTCCGGATTCCCTCGGTGTCGTTGAAGCCGATGTCGGAGCTGCCGGCGTTGTGCTTCGGCGGGTCGTAGAGCTCCCGCTTGTTCTCCGGGAGCATGTACACGCCACTGAGGAAGTACGTCATGTTCGCGTGGTACTTCTTGCCGACCTCGCGGAAGTGCGAGAACAGCTTCTGGCTGTCCTCACCCGCACCGTCCCAGGAGAACACCACGAACTGCGGGGGCTTCCGACCGGGTGCGAGGCGCTTGGCCACCGGCTGCTTCGGCTGTCCACCGGTGAAGGCGGTGGAACCGTCACCGATGAGCCGGAAGATACTCTTGGGCGCGGCTCGCGGGGCCTTCTTCTTCGCCCCGGAAACCGGCTTCGCCGCACCCGATCCTCCGGCTCCGCGGCCGGTCCCCGAACCGGAGGAGCAGCCGGCCACCCCCGCGGTCAGCGCGACGGCCACGACGCCGAGGACGACCCGGCCCGCGGCGGCCCTCTTCGCGATGCACCTCTTCGCCACGACTCTCCTCGCGGCGACTCTCGTCGTGGCGGCCATCATCCGCCCACCTCTTCCTTGCAGGTAATTTGCGTTGAAGTGCCGACACGGCGCGGCCAAGTTCGCACACGGCTCCGCCGGATCAGCACAACAGGCCGAATGAAAAGATGCTTATTCACTTGAATGGGTGGTCAACCAGGTCATTTGACCCCAAGCATGGACACAGATCTTTACTCTCCATTACGATCTATTTACTGAGAGTTGAGAAATCCCGCCGCTGCACGCCGTGACCCACGGCCGCGTCCCCACAATCCGCGACCGCGCTGCCCCGGAGGAGACGGGAACATGTCTGCTTGCGTCCCCACTCGCCATAACCGCACATCCCGTAGCTCGCGCCCACCACGCGCTTCGGGAGTCAAACGACCACACAGCCCGCCGCCACCGCGCGGTGGACGATTCCGCATCGCGGGCGCCGATGTGTCCGCATCGATCACAGTCTTCCTGCTCGCCGTCCCCATGTCGCTCGGCCTCGCCGTCGCCATGGACGCCCCGTTGCAAGCCGGCCTCATCTCCGCCGCGATCGGCGGCATTGTCGCCGGACTGCTCGGCGGCACCCCCCTCCAGGTCAGCGGCCCGTCCGCCGGGCTGACCGTGGTCACAGCCGAGTTGATCCAGGTCTACGGCTGGCGCACCACCTGCGCGATCACCATCGGCGCCGGGCTCCTTCAGATCCTGCTGGGCTCGCTGCGGGCGGCGCGCAGCGCCCTCGCCGTCAGCCCCGCCATCGTCCACGGCACCCTCGCCGGCATCGGCGTGGCCATCGCGCTCGCCCAGCTGCACATCGTGCTCGGCGGCTCCCCGCAGAGCTCCGCCGTCGCCAACGCCCTCGCCCTGCCGGACCAGTTGGGACGGTTGAGTCCGGCAGCTCCGCTCATCGGCGTGCTGACCATCACCGTCCTGGTCCTGTGGCCACGGATTCCGGGCCGGATCGGCAGCGGGGCGCGACGGGTCCCGGCCGCCCTGGTCGCGGTGGTGACCGCTACGACGGTGGCCACGCTCGCCGCTCCCGGAATCGCCCGGGTCGACCTGCCGTCCTGGCGCGCGCACGTCCTGCCGGAGATGCCGCACGGCCCCGTACTCGCCCTGGCCACCGCCGTATTCACGGTGATGCTGGTGGCCAGCCTGGAGTCGCTGCTCGCCGCGATGGCCGTGGACAAGCTGTCGGCCGCGCCTTCGCACTCCCCCTCGGCTCGGACCTCGGCCGCGCCCCCTCCTCCGGCCGCATCACCCGCATCACCCGGAGTACCCACCACACCGACCTCACCCACACCGTCCGCATCACCCTCGCCGCCCTCCCCACCCACGCCCCCTGTCAGACGCGCCGATCTCGATCGCGAGCTGCGCGCCCAGGGCATCGCCAACACCTTGTCCGGGCTGGTGGGCGGGCTGGCCGTGTCCGGCGGCGCGGTGCGCAGTTCGGCGAACGTACGCGCCGGGGCGCAGGGGCGCGCCTCCACCGTGCTGCACGGCGTCTGGGTGCTGCTCGCCACCGGGCTGCTGGTCACCGTGCTGGAGTGGATCCCGTTGGCCGCGCTCGCCGCGCTGGTGATGATGGTCGGCATCCAGATGGTGAACCTCGCCCATATCCGCAACGTCCATAAGCACCGCGAATTCCTGGTGTACGGGGCGACGATCACCGGCGTGGTCCTCTTCGGCGTGCTCAAGGGCGTGACGATCGGCATCGCGGTGGCGGTGGCGGTCGCCCTTCACCGGCTGGCCCGGACCAGGATCACGGTCACCGATCAGGGCGGCGAGCATCTGGTCGTCGTACGAGGACAGTTGACGTTCCTCGCGGTGCCCCGGCTCAGCCGTACGCTCGGCCAGCTGCCCCAGGGCGGGAACGCCGTCGTCGAGCTGGACGGCTTCTTCATGGACCATGCGGCGTACGAGGCGATCCAGGACTGGAGCACTGCCCAGGCCGCCCACGGCGGCAGGATCGTGTTCACCGGCAGGTCCGGCGGCAGGATCGCCGAGCCCGCCTCGGCGGCGCACTCCTGCTGCCGCCCCTGGACGCCCTGGCGCAACCACCACTGCCACGACGAGCCCGGCCGTACGCCCGAAGCCGGTCATGGCCCCGGCATCCCCTTCACCGACGCCCGCCCCGTGACCGACCCCATCGGGACACCCCACGACATGCCCCACGACGCCCTCACCCCCACTCCCGCGCCCGCCTCCACCCCCGGCTCGGCCCCTTCCCCGGACGTCGCTCCGGGCCGGGACCCGGCCCCCTCGCTCCACCGCTCCCCCGCCCGCACGGCCGGCCCACCCGCCGAGGCCACCCGCCCGGCCGGAGGCAATCGGCTGATCAGCGGCCTGAGCTCGTTCCAGCGCAACACCGCTCCCTTGGTGCGCGAGGAGCTGGCCCGCCTGGCCGCCGAGGGCCAACGGCCGTCCCAGCTGTTCATCACCTGCGCGGACTCCCGCCTGGTCACCAGCATGATCACGGCAAGCGGTCCGGGTGACCTGTTCACCGTGCGGAACATCGGCAATCTGGTGCCCCTGCCGAACGCCGAGTCGGGTGACGACTCGGTCGGTGCGGCGATCGAGTACGCGGTGGACGTACTGAAGGTGGAGTCCATCACCGTCTGCGGACACTCCGGCTGCGGTGCGATGCAGGCGCTGCTCGGCGCCAAACCGGACCCGCAGACTCCGCCGACGTCCCTGTGGCGGTGGCTGAGACATGGGCTGCCGAGCCTTGAGCGGATGGCATCCCGGCATCACGCCTGGGCCCGGATCTCCGGACGGCTGCCGACCGATGCGCTGGAGCAGCTCTGCCTCACCAATGTGGTGCAGCAGCTGGACCATCTGCGGGCACACGAATCGGTGGCGCGACGGCTCGCCGAAGGTACGCTCCGGCTGCACGGCATGTACTTCCATGTCGGCGAGGCACAGGCCTATCTCCTGACCGAGGGGGCGAGCAGCGGGCTGGAGCTCGACGAGGTCTTCGACCGTGTGGGCCCCGGCGATCCCGCAGGCTCCGGCGAGTTGGAACGCGCCGGAGTCTGAACCGCCCTCGCCCCGGGTCCGTGAGACCTTGTGGTCCTGCCCCCGCACTGCACCGCACCGCGCTGCCCGGCATCGCGCCGCACCGCGTGCGGAGGGCGGGACCCGTGTCTCCATACACGAGACACAGGTCTAAACCAATTCCGGGCAGACACTTGTCACCCGGCCTTTGGCCTGATGAGCTATGCCCCGGGACACAACGGACACCCTGGGACTGGGAGAAGTCGTGAGCAACGAAAGCCTGGCCAACCTGCTTCGGGAAGAGCGGAAATTCGCTCCGCCTGCCGAGCTGGCCGCCAACGCCAACGTCAAAGCGGAGGCGTACGAGCAGGCCGAGGCGGACCGGCTGGGCTTCTGGGCCGAGCAGGCCCGTCGCCTGACCTGGGCCACGGAGCCGACCGAGACGCTCGACTGGAGCAACCCGCCCTTCGCGAAGTGGTTCGCGGACGGCAAGCTCAACGTCGCGTACAACTGCGTGGACCGCCACGTCGAGGCCGGCAACGGCGACCGGGTCGCCATCCACTTCGAGGGCGAGCCCGGCGACAGCCGCGCCATCACCTACGCACAGCTCAAGGACGAGGTCTCCCGGGCCGCCAACGCCCTCACCGAGCTCGGTGTCGGCAAGGGCGACCGGGTCGCCGTCTATCTGCCGATGATCCCCGAGGCCGCCATCGCGATGCTGGCCTGCGCCCGCATCGGCGCCGCGCACTCGGTGGTCTTCGGCGGCTTCTCCGCCGACGCCATCGCCGCCCGCATCCAGGACGCGGACGCCAAGGTCGTCATCACCGCCGACGGCGGTTACCGCCGTGGCAAGCCGTCCGCGCTCAAGCCCGCCGTGGACGACGCCGTCTCGCGCATCGACAGCGTCGAGCACGTCCTCGTGGTCCAGCGCACCGGCCAGGACACCGCGTGGACCGAGGGCCGTGACGTCTGGTGGCACGAGATCACCGGCCGGCAGTCCGCCGAGCACACCCCCGAGGCCTTCGAGGCGGAGCAGCCGCTCTTCATCCTCTACACCTCCGGCACGACGGGGAAGCCGAAGGGCATCCTGCACACCTCCGGCGGCTACCTGACCCAGGCGGCATACACCCACCACGCGGTCTTCGACCTCAAGCCGGAGACCGATGTCTTCTGGTGCACCGCCGACATCGGCTGGGTGACCGGCCACTCGTACATCGTCTACGGCCCGCTGGCCAACGGCGCGACGCAGGTCATGTACGAGGGCACGCCCGACTCCCCGCACCAGGGGCGTTTCTGGGAGATCGTGCAGAAGTACGGCGTGACGATCCTCTACACCGCGCCGACCGCGATCCGCACGTTCATGAAGTGGGGTGACGACATCCCCGCCAAGTTCGACCTGAGCAGTCTCCGGGTCCTCGGTTCGGTCGGTGAGCCGATCAACCCCGAGGCGTGGATGTGGTACCGCAAGCACATCGGCGCCGACAAGTGCCCGATCGTGGACACCTGGTGGCAGACCGAGACCGGCGCGATGATGATCGCGCCGCTGCCCGGTGTGACGGAGACCAAGCCGGGCAGCGCCCAGCGCGCCCTGCCCGGCATCGCGGCCACGGTCGTCGACGACGAGGCCAACGAGGTTCCGAACGGCGGGGGCGGCTACCTCGTCCTCACCGAGCCGTGGCCGTCGATGCTCCGCACCATCTGGGGCGACGACCAGCGCTTCATCGACACCTACTGGTCGCGCTTCCAGGGCAAGTACTTCGCGGGCGACGGCGCCAAGAAGGACGAGGACGGCGACATCTGGCTGCTCGGCCGGGTCGACGACGTGATGCTCGTGTCCGGGCACAACATCTCGACCACCGAGGTCGAGTCGGCGCTCGTGTCGCACCCCTCGGTCGCCGAGGCGGCCGTGGTCGGTGCCGCCGATGAGACGACCGGCCAGTCCATCGTCGCCTTCGTGATCCTGCGCGGTACGGCCGAGTCCTCCGACGAGCTCGTCGCCGAACTGCGCAACCACGTCGGTGCCACCCTCGGCCCGATCGCCAAGCCGAAGCGGATCCTGCCGGTCGCCGAGCTGCCGAAGACCCGCTCGGGCAAGATCATGCGCCGTCTGCTGCGCGACGTCGCCGAGAACCGCGAGCTGGGCGATGTCACGACCCTCACCGACTCCTCGGTGATGGACCTCATCCAGACCCAGCTGCCGTCGTCCTCCTCCGAGGACTGATCGCAGCACCCGAGAGCTGGCACCAGCGAGCAGCAGTACGTACGTCCCCGAGGGGCATCCGGCAACGCGCCGGATGCCCCTCGGGCATTTAAAGTGAAGATCACCGGATACCGCCCCGAGACCGGATACAGCTCAGAGCACCCCGGGTACAGTGGCAGCTGCGTCAACAAAGCAATAAGAAAACTTGACAGGGGTGCCGGGAAGTCTGGTCGGCAAGTGCATCAGCCATGCCATCGCTGCCGTACCGACCCGGAGGTCTTCACTCGTGGCCGCGCCCACCCCTGCCCCCGCACCTCCCTCCCGCCGCACCTTTCTCGGACGGCTCTCCCTCCCCGAGCGGAACTACCTCGCCGACGCCCTGCGCACCGAGACCGTCGGCGGCGTCATCCTGCTGGTCGCCGCTGTGGCCGCCCTGGTGTGGGCGAACACCTTCGGTTCCAGTTACGCGTCCGTCAGCGACTTCCACTTCGGGCCAAAGTCGCTGGGCCTCAACCTCTCCGTGGCGCACTGGGCGGCCGACGGCCTGCTCGCGGTCTTCTTCTTCGTCGCGGGCGTCGAGCTCAAGCGGGAACTGGTCGCGGGCGAGCTGCGCGACCCCAAGGCGGCCGCCCTCCCGGTCGTCGCCGCACTGTGCGGAATGGCGGTTCCGGCGCTCGTCTACACCCTGGTGAACGTGGTCGGCGGAGGTTCGACGGACGGCTGGGCCGTCCCCACCGCCACCGACATCGCCTTCGCGCTCGCCGTACTCGCGGTCATCGGCACCTCGCTGCCGAACGCCCTGCGCGCCTTCCTGCTGACCCTCGCCGTCGTCGACGACCTCTTCGCGATCCTGATCATCGCGGTCTTCTTCACCGAGCAGATCGATTTCATGGCGCTCATCGGCGCCTTCATCGGCCTCGCCGTCTTCTATCTGCTGCTGCGCAGGAATGTGCGCGGCTGGTACATCTACCTGCCGCTCGCCCTGGTCATCTGGGGCCTGATGTACAACAGCGGCATCCACGCCACCATCGCCGGTGTCGCCATGGGCCTGATGCTCCGCTGCACGCGTCGGGAGGGCGAGACCCACTCCCCCGGCGAGCACATCGAGCACCTGATCCGCCCGCTGTCGGCCGGTGTCGCCGTACCGCTGTTCGCCCTCTTCTCGGCCGGTGTCTCCCTCTCCGGCGGCGCGCTGGCGGACGTCTTCACCCGGCCCGAGACGCTCGGTGTCGTCCTGGGCCTCGTCGTCGGCAAGGCGATAGGCATCTTCGGCGGTACCTGGCTGGCCACCCGCTTCACCAAGGCGGAGCTGAACAAGGACCTGGCCTGGGCGGATGTCTTCGCGGTCGCCACGCTCGCCGGAATCGGCTTCACCGTCTCGCTGCTCATCGGTGAGCTGGCCTTCGTCGGCAACGAGGACATGATCAACGAGATCAAGGCCGCCGTGCTGATCGGTTCCCTGACGGCCGCCGTGCTCGCCTGTGTCCTGCTCAAACTCCGGGTACGCAGATACCGGGCGCTGTACGAGGCGGAGGAGCTCGACGAGGACGAGGACGGGGTACCCGACGTCTACGAGCAGGACGATCCGGAGTACCACCTGAGGATGGCCGCGATCCACGAGAAGAAGGCGGCCGAGCACCGCCGCCTTGCCGAACAGGCGGGGGCAGCGCGCAGTGAGCCGGACAGTCCGGCATGATCTGACACCAGATGTGTTGAGCAGCAGAAGCAGGAGAGGGAGTCAGGGATGAGCGACCCCGGCAACAACGCGGGCAGCGCCGACCGCAGTCTCGGGCAGCTGGTCGCCGCGGCGACGGCCGAGATGTCCGCACTGGTGCACGACGAGATCGCCCTGGCCAAGGCCGAGGTACGGCAGGACGTCAAGCGCGGGGCGATCGGCAGCGTGGCGATGATCGTCGCGGCCGTGCTGCTTCTGTTCATGATGCCGATGCTGAGCTTCGCGGCCGCCTACGGGATCCACAACCTGGGTCTGGGCCTGGCATGGTCGTTCCTGATCGTGGCCGGCGGGTTCTTCCTCCTGGCCGCCCTGCTGGGGCTGATCGGCTGGCTCAAGTTCAGGAAGCTGAAGCCGCCGGAGAAGTCCATCGCCTCGGCGAAGCAGACGGCGGCCGTGCTGCAGGGCGTCAAGCCGCACCCGCGGCCCGCCGTCAGGGCGGGAACGAGCCGTCCGGCCGTCTCGGGCAGCACGTTGGCGGGCAAGGCCATGGAGAAGGCTCCGGTCCAGGACAAGGCCTCCGCTGTGGCACGCTCGTCCACATGACGGTCCCCGATTCCAGCGCATTCGGCCCCGTAGGCCCCGTAGGCCCGGAAGACCCCGCAGGCCCGGAAGGCCGGGCGGATCCTGCGGGCAGGGACGGCCGGACAGGCTCGGGCGACCGGGCGGGACGGACGGAACGGACGGGGTCGCACGACTCGGCCGCTCCGGGCCCGACGTTCCCGGACGGCTCGACCACCCCGGCCGGCTCCGGCGGGCCCGTGCGGATCGAGGGGCCGTGGACCCACCGGGACGTGGCGGCCAACGGCGCCCGCTTCCATATCGCCGAGCTCGGCGAGGGGCCGCTGGTGCTGCTGCTGCACGGCTTCCCGCAGTTCTGGTGGACCTGGCGCCATCAGCTCACCGCGCTGGCCGACGCCGGTTTCCGGGCCGTCGCGATGGATCTGCGCGGGGTCGGCGGCAGCGACCGTACGCCCCGGGGTTACGACCCCGCCAACCTGGCGCTCGACATCACCGGCGTGATCCGCTCGCTGGGCGAACCGGACGCGGCGCTGGTCGGCCACGACCTGGGCGGCTACCTCGCCTGGACGGCCGCGGTGATGCGACCGAAGCTGGTGCGCCGGCTCGTGGTCTCCTCGATGCCGCACCCGCGCCGCTGGCGCTCCTCGATGCTCTCCGACTTCGCACAGTCCCGGGCCGGCTCGTACGTCTGGGGCTTCCAGCGCCCGTGGGTGCCGGAGCGTCAGCTCGTCGCGGACGACGCCGCGTTGGTCGGCCGACTGATCCGCGAATGGGCCGGACCCCGGACCCCGGACTTCCCCGACGACGCGACGGTGGACGTCTACCGGCGCGCGATGTGCATCCCCTCGACGGCGCACTGCTCGATCGAGCCGTACCGCTGGATGGTGCGCTCCCTCGCCCGCCCGGACGGAATCCAGTTCAACCGGCGGATGAAACTGCCGGTGCGGGTACCGACGCTGCATCTGCACGGTTCACTCGATCCAGCGATCCGTACGCGCAGCGCGGCCGGGTCCGGCGAGTACGTCGAAGCGCCGTACCGCTGGCGACTTTTCGACGGTCTGGGGCACTTCCCCCACGAGGAGGATCCGGCCGGCTTCTCGGCCGAACTCATCAGTTGGCTCAAGGATCCCGAGCCCGACCGGTAGGGGTAAGGGCACAGTTGTCCGACGAACAGCCAATTGCCCGGCGCATAGGCCAATTGGCTGACGGATGGGCGATTACCGACCATGAGGCACGGGCAGACGTCCCGGTATGGGCTGGACGCACGACTTCGGTGACACAGCACGAAACGGACGCTCGACCGCCACGGCGGGTCTGAGCACTCATGAGGGGGACGGCCCCCAGGGCCGGGTGCACGATATGCGTGTTCTGCATGATCCCCGGCTCGGGATTCCGCGCATTCTGCGCCGTCGGGCCCGCTGGGTCTCGGCGCGGCTGCGCCATCCGCGCGGATGATCTCCATCCCGCCCGGCCGGTGAAGGCTCACCGGCCGGGCGGGACTTCACCTCGACTCTCCCCGCCCCGGCGGGCCGTGCCCGGCTCCTGCCGGACAGGGCCTCGGTCAGAGCGCGCAGGCCTGGCTGTCGACCTGCTGGTTGGCGGAGAGACCGTGCTCGATGTCCTGGCGGATCTCGTCGGCCGTCAGCGCGTAGCCCGTGGCGGGGTCGTCGAGCGACTTGGCGAAGACGACGCCGTACACCTCTCCGCCGGGGGTCAGCAGCGGTCCGCCGGAGTTGCCCTGACGGACCATCGCGTAGAGCGAGTAGACATCGCGGCGGACGGTGCCCCGGTGGTAGATGTCCGGGCCCTTGGCGTTGATACGGCCCCGGACGCGCGCGGCGCGTACGTCGTACGAGCCGTTCTCCGGGAAGCCCGCGACGATGGCGCCGTTCCCCGTCCGGGCGTCGTGGTCGGGGCCGGCGAACTTCAGCGGCTTCGCGTCGAGGTCCGGCACGTCGAGCACGGCGATGTCGCGGCGCCAGTCGTACAGGACGACCTTCGCGTCGTACAGCCGGCCCTGGCCGCCGATCTGGACGGTCGGCTCGTCGACGCCGCCGACGACATGCGCGTTGGTCATCACCCGGCGGTCGGAGAAGACGAATCCGGTGCCTTCGAGAACCTTGCCGCAGCTCGGGGCCGTACCGACCACCTTGACGATGGACTGCCTGGCGCGGGCCGCGACGGGGCTGCCCACCAGCGCCGGGTCCGGTGCCTGGACCTCGGTGATCGGCTCGTTGGCGAACGGGCTGAAGACCTGCGGGAAGCCGTTCTGCGCGAGGACCGAGGAGAAGTCCGTGAACCAGGTGGAGGCCTGCGCGGGCATCACCCGGGAGATGCCGAGCAGGACCGAGGAACTGCGGACCTCCTTGCCCAGCGTCGGCAGCGAGGTGCCGGCCAGCGCGGAGCCGATCAGCCAGGCCACGAGCAGCATCGCGACGACATTGACCAGGGAGCCGCCGGTGGCGTCGAGGGCGCGCGCGGGCGACCACGTGATGTACCGGCGGAGCTTGTTGCCGAGGTGGGTGGTGAATGCCTGGCCCACCGAGGCGCAGACGATCACGATGACGACGGCGACGACAGCGGCCGTCGAGGAGACCTCGGAGCCGTTCGTCAGCTGGTCCCACAGGACCGGCAGCAGATAGACGGCAATGAGGCCGCCGCCCAGGAACCCGATCACCGACAGGATGCCGACGACGAACCCCTGTCGGTAGCCGATGACCGCGAACCACACGGCGCCGGCCAGCAGCAGGATGTCCAGCACGTTCACCGTCTATAGCCTCGCAGATTCGTCGCCGGGCCCGTTCCCAGGCTGGGTCCGGGCGGGGCCGGACAGCGCAGCACGGAAGTCAGCCTGTCATGCGCGCCAGTCCAGCGGCACCTGCTTGGCCGCGTCCCAGGGGCGCTCCCAGCCCGCGAAGTGCAGAATGCGGTCGATCACTCCGGCCGTGAAACCCCACACCAGGGCGGATTCGACCAGAAATGCCGGGCCTCGGTGGCCACTCGGATGGACCGTGGTCGCGCGGTTGGCCGGATCCGTGAGATCCGCCACGGGAACGGTGAAGACCCGGGCCGTCTCACCCGGATCGACGACACCGACCGGACTGGGCGAGCGCCACCAGCCGAGGACCGGCGTCACGACGAAGCCGCTCACGGGGATGTAGAGCCGGGGCAGCACGCCGAAGATCTGGACGCCGTGCGGATCGAGGCCGGTCTCTTCCCTGGCCTCCCGCAGGGCCGCCCTGAGCGGCCCCGTCGTCGCCTGGTCGCCGTCCTCCGGGTCGAGGGAGCCGCCGGGGAAGGACGGCTGACCGGCATGGGAACGCAGGCTGCCGGACCGCTCCATGAGAAGCAGTTCGGGACCGCGCTCGCCCTCGCCGAAGAGTACGAGTACGGCGGACTGCCGCCCGGCGCCGCTCTCCGGTGGCAGGAAGCGGCTGAGCTGGTCGGGCTCGACCGTCCGCGCGGCGTGGGCCACGGGGTCGAGCCAGGAGGGCAGCCCCTCGGTCGTGACGGCGATCGCGGCGTCCTCACCGGCGCCTGCGGCGGCCGCCGCGACCGCCGCCGCGGGGCTGACCGCTGCCGGGTTTCCCGCCCTGGGCGCGGCTTCCGCTCCCGCTTCCGTGCTCTGTTCGTGCGTCTTCATAGGCACCCCTCGTCTCACAACGCCTGTGGTCACACATTTCGTTCCGCCGTCCCGGAGCCGGCGGAGTGCGGCGGCCCCGAGCGGTGCCCTGTCTCAGCCGGCCCCGAGCGGCGGTGCGGGCATGCCGGGGTAGTCCGCGGGCGGGCTCAGCCGCTGCCCCGGCCTGCCGCCCATCTCGTACTTCAGCAGCTTCCTGGCCTTCTCCGGGTCCGTCTCGCCCTCGCCGTACGCCGGGCAGAGCGGGGCGATCGGGCAGGCGCCGCAGGCGGGCTTGCGGGCATGGCAGATGCGGCGGCCGTGGAAGACGACCCGGTGCGAGAGCATCGTCCACTCGCTCTTGGGGAAGATCGTGGCGATCTCGGCCTCGACCTTCTCCGGGTCCTCCTGCTCCGTCCACTTCCAGCGGCGGACCAGACGGCCGAAATGGGTGTCGACGGTGATCCCCGGGACGCCGAAGGCATTGCCCAGCACGACATTGGCCGTCTTGCGGCCGACCCCCGGAAGCGTGACGAGATCGTCGAGCCGACCCGGTACCTCACCGCCGAACCTGTCCCGCAGCGCCACGGAGAGGCCTATCAGCGACTTGGTCTTGGCCCGGAAGAACCCGGTCGGCCTGATGAGCTCCTCCATCTCCTCCGGGACGGCCGCGGCCATGTCCTCGGGGGTGGGGTAGGCGGCGAAGAGCGCGGGGGTGGTCTGGTTGACCCTCAGATCGGTGGTCTGCGCGGAGAGGACCGTGGCGACCAGGAGCTCGAAGGGGTTCCTGAAGTCCAGCTCGGGGTGGGCGTACGGGTAGAGCTCGGCGAGCTCGCGGTTGATCCTGCGGGCGCGGCGCACCATCGCCAGCCGCGATTCCGGCTTCCACACCGCGCCAGGACGCGCCGTTCCCGTTCCCGCTCCCGACGTCGTCGCCGACGCCGCGGGCTTCGCCTTCGCGGGGCGTTTCACCGACTCCCCCGCAGGACGTTTTGTCGCTTTTTTCGGGCGAATCGCACCCTGTTCGCCCACAGCGGAATCACGGCCTTCCGACACCCCATCAGCCCCCTTGGCCTGCGCTCTCACCGGCGATTTGGACACCCGGCCAGCCTAGGGCCACGCACTGACATCTGCCCCTGTCACCGTGCATCAGCCCCCAATCGGCCCCCTGCCGCACGGTTCGGCACGCCCGTGCGTCAAACTGGTTTGTGATTGATCGCACTGTTTTACCGTCCGGCATGATGGGGACCACGGTTCCCTGAACAGGCCGACAAGGAGAAATCTCGTGGACGACGTTCTGCGGCGCGCCCCGCTTTTCGCGGCGCTCGATGATGAGCAGGCCGCGGAGCTCCGCGCCTCGATGAGTGAGGTGACCCTCGCACGCGGCGACGCGCTCTTCCACGAGGGCGACCCGGGCGACCGCCTCTACGTGGTCACCGAGGGCAAGGTGAAGCTCCACCGCACCTCCCCCGACGGACGCGAGAACATGCTGGCGGTCCTCGGCCCCGGCGAGCTGATCGGTGAGCTGTCGCTCTTCGACCCGGGCCCCCGCACCGCCACCGCGACCGCGCTGACCGAGGTCAAGCTCCTCGGCCTCGGTCACGGCGACCTCCAGCCCTGGCTGAACGCCCGCCCCGAGGTGGCCACGGCCCTGCTGCGCGCCGTCGCCCGCCGCCTGCGCAAGACCAACGACCAGATGTCCGACCTGGTCTTCTCCGACGTACCGGGCCGCGTCGCCCGCGCCCTCCTCGACCTGTCGCGCCGCTTCGGCGTCCAGTCGGAGGAAGGCATCCACGTCGTCCACGACCTGACCCAGGAAGAGCTGGCCCAGCTGGTCGGCGCCTCCCGCGAGACGGTCAACAAGGCACTCGCCGACTTCGCCGGACGCGGCTGGCTGCGCCTGGAGGCGCGCGCCGTGATCCTGCTGGACGTGGAGCGCCTCGCGAAGCGGTCCCGCTAGCCGGACCGTCCGCTCACGCACGTGGAAGGCCCCGCCGGGCGGCGGGGCCTTCCACGTGTACGGGGACCGCGTACCGGCCCCGTACGACCGCGTCCCGCGCGCCGCGCTCCCGCGCGCGTCAGATCAGCCCGTGCTCGCCCAGGTACTCCAGCTGGGCCAGCACCGAGAGTTCCGCCGCGGGCCACAGGGACCGGTCCACATCCGCGTACACCTGCGCCACCACCTCCGACGCCGTGCGGTGCCCGGCCTCGACCGCCGTCTCCACCTGGGCCAGCCGGTGGGCGCGGTGCGCGAGGTAGAACTCGACCGCGCCCTGCGCGTCGTCCAGCACCGGCCCGTGCCCCGGCAGCACCGTGTGCACGCCGTCGTCGACGGTCAGCGAGCGCAGCCTCCGCAGCGAGTCGAGGTAGTCGCCGAGCCGCCCGTCCGGATGTGCCACGACCGTGGTGCCGCGCCCGAGGATCGTGTCCCCCGTCAGCACCGCCCGGTCGGCGGGCAGATGGAAGGAGAGCGAGTCCGCGGTGTGCCCGGGGGTCGGCACGACCCGCAGCTCCAGGCCACCGGTGGTGACCACATCGCCCGCGGTCAGCCCCTCGTCGCCCAGCCGCAGCGCCGGGTCCAGGGCGCGCACCTTCGTACGGGTCAGCTCGGCGAACCGTGCCGCGCCCTCCGCGTGGTCGGGGTGCCCGTGGGTGAGGAGGGTGAGCGCGATCCGGCGGCCGGCCCGCTCGGCGGTGTCGATGACGGCCCGCAGGTGGGTGTCGTCCAGCGGGCCCGGGTCGATGACGACGGCGAGATCGGAATCGGGCTCCGCGACGATCCAGGTGTTGGTGCCGTCCAGCGTCATCGGCGAGGCGTTGGGCGCGAGGACGTTGACGGCACGGCTGGTGGCGGGGCCTGACAGGACCCCGCCGCGCGGCTGCCCCGGAAGGGCCGCGGCCTCGCTCATCCGGCCCCACCCCCCGCGCCGCCGCTCGGGATGTGCTTGGTGAACTCATCGTGTCCCGGCCAGCTCAGCACCAACGCGTCACCCTCCAGCCGCGCCTGTGCCAGTACGGGGGCGAGGTCCTGGGACTCCGCCGCCTTCAGGGCCTCGGCGGCCGTCCCGTACGGCCTCAGCGCCCGCAGGGTGGACACGGTCGGCGGCATCATCAGCAGCTCGCCCCGGTCGTACCCGTCGGCCGCCTCGCCCGGCTCGATCCACACCGTGCGGTCGGCCTCCGTGGAGGCGTTGCGGGTGCGCTGGCCCTCGGGGAGCGCGGCGACGAAGAACCAGGTGTCGTAGCGGCGGGGCTCGAACTCGGGAGTGATCCAGCGTGCCCAGGCGCCCAGCAGGTCCGAGCGCAGCACCAGACCGCGCCGGTCCAGGAACGCGGCGAAGGACAGTTCCCGGGCGACCAGCGCCGCCCGGTCGGCCTCCCAGTCGGCCCCCGTGGTGTCGCCGACCACGGTGTCCGCGCCCGGACCGGCGAGGAGGACGCCCGCCTCCTCGTAGGTCTCACGGACCGCCGCGCAGACGATGGCCTGGGCCTCGGCCGGGGTCCCGACACCCAGCCGCTCGGCCCAGATCTCCAGCGCGGGTCCGGCCCAGCCGACGAGCCGGTCGTCGTCGCGCGGGTCGACCCCGCCACCCGGATAGGCGTACGCCCCTCCGGCAAAGGCCATGGAGGTGCGGCGGCGCAGCATGTGGACGGTGGGACCGCCCTCGGTGTCAGTGGCGGAGTCCCGGAGCAGCATCACGGTGGCGGCCCGCTTCGGGGTCGCGGCCGTCAGCTCACCTGCGGCGAGTGCCCGGATCCGGTCGGGCCATTCCGGTGGGTACCACTGACCATTGGACATGGCCGGAGGCTATCCGGAACCGCGCCGATGTTCGAGAGGTGCGGGGATCCGTACATGCCCCGTACACAGATGATCCCGCCCGGTCGTCAGGACCGGACGGGATCGGAGAACGTGGTGAGAAGGCTCAGGCCCCGACCAGCTCGACCTGGACCTCGACCTCGACCGGTGCGTCCAGCGGCAGCACCGCGACGCCCACCGCGCTGCGCGCGTGCACGCCCTTGTCGCCGAGCACCGCGCCCAGCAGCTCGCTGGCGCCGTTGATCACGGCGGGCTGCCCGGTGAAGTCGGACGCCGAGGCGACGAAGCCCACGACCTTCACCACGCGCGCGATCCGGTCCAGGTCGCCCGCGACGGACTTCACGGCGGCCAGCGCGTTGAGCGCGCAGGTCTTCGCCAGCTCCTTGGCCTCGTCGGGCGTGACCTCCGCACCGACCTTGCCGGTGACCGCGAGCTTGCCGTCCACCATCGGCAGCTGGCCGGAGGTGTACACGTACACCCCCGACCGCACGGCCGGCTGGTACGAGGCCAGCGGCGGCACGACGTCCGGCAGCGTCAGCCCGAGCTCGGCGAGCTTCGCCTCGACGGCGCCCGCCACTACGCCTTCTCCCGCTTCAGGTAGGCCACGAGCTGCTCGGGGTTGTTCGGGCCGGGAACGACCTGGACCAGCTCCCAGCCGTCCTCGCCCCAGGTGTCCAGAATCTGCTTGGTCGCGTGCACGAGAAGGGGCACGGTCGCGTATTCCCACTTGGTCATGGGCCCGACTGTAACGCCTGCGTAATCCCTGGCACGCGCAGCCTCGTGCGTAGCCTGCGGTGTGACTGGTTAGGCTCGAATACGTGAGCAGGTTCCAGGTCGTCAGCGGCAAGGGCGGTACCGGTAAGACCACGGTCGCCGCCGCCCTCGCGCTCGCCCTCGCGACCGAGGGCAGGCGCACCCTCCTCGTGGAGGTCGAGGGCAGGCAGGGCATCGCCCAGCTCTTCGATACGGAGTCCCTCCCGTACGAGGAGCGCAAGATCGCCGTCGCACCGGGCGGCGGCGAGGTGTACGCCCTCGCGATCGACGCCGAGCGCGCCCTTCTCGACTACCTCCAGATGTTCTACAAGCTGGGCAGCGCGGGCCGGGCGCTCAAGAAGCTCGGCGCGATCGACTTCGCCACCACGATCGCGCCCGGCGTGCGGGACGTACTGCTGACCGGCAAGGCCTGCGAAGCCGTACGCCGCAAGGACAAGCAGAACCGGTACGTCTACGACCACGTGATCATGGATGCCCCGCCCACCGGCCGCATCACCCGCTTCCTCAATGTGAACGACGAGGTGGCGGGGCTGGCCAGGATCGGCCCGATACACAATCAGGCACAGGCCGTGATGCGGGTGCTCAAGTCCCCCGAGACCGCGGTCCATCTGGTGACGCTGCTGGAGGAGATGCCGGTCCAGGAGACCGCGGACGGCATCGCCGAGCTGCGGGCCGCCGAACTGCCGGTGGGCCGGGTCATCGTGAACATGGTGCGCCCCCATCTGCTGGACGAGGACACCCTGCGCACCGCTGCGGGCGGCCGCCGCAAGGAGATCGCCAAGGCGCTGACCAGGGCCGGGGTGACCGGCTCCGCGGGGCTCGTGCGCCCCCTGGTCGAGCAGGCGGCCGAGCACGCCCAGCGGGTCGAGCTGGAGCGCGAACAGCGCGCCGTGCTCGCGGACCTGGAGCTTCCGGGGTACGAACTCCCGCTGATCGGCGAGGGGATGGACCCGGCCGGTCTCTACGAGCTGGCGACCGAGCTCCGCAAGCAGGGCGTGGGCGAAGCGGCGGCACAAGGGGTGGGTGCATGACACAGCGCACGGACGCGGCCACGGCCGCGACGACGGGTACGGCCACCTCGATGAAAGCGGCGTCCACGACGAACGCGGCAGCCTCGGCGGAAGCGCAGTCCACGACGAAAGCGACCGCTTCCGCTTCGGCCGACGCGCCCGCCTCCCCCTCCCCTGCTTCCGCTCCCGCCCTGGACACCGACGCACTGCTCGACGACCCGGACATCCGGATCGTCGTGTGCTGCGGTTCGGGCGGCGTCGGCAAGACCACGACCGCGGCGGCCCTGGGCGTACGGGCCGCCGAGCGCGGCCGCAAGGTCGTCGTCCTCACCATCGACCCGGCCCGCAGGCTCGCCCAGTCCATGGGCATCGACTCGCTGGACAACATCCCGCGCCGGGTGCCGGGCATCGAGGGCGAGGGCGCCGGGGAACTGCACGCCATGATGCTCGACATGAAGCGGACCTTCGACGAGATCGTCGAGGCGCACGCGGACGGCGAGCGGGCCCGCGCGATCCTGGAGAACCCCTTCTACCAGTCCCTGTCGGCCGGATTCGCGGGCACGCAGGAGTACATGGCGATGGAGAAGCTCGGGCAGCTGCGCGCGCGCAACGAGTGGGACCTGATCATCGTCGACACCCCTCCGTCGCGCTCCGCGCTGGACTTCCTGGACGCGCCGAAGCGGCTCGGTTCGTTCCTGGACGGGAAGTTCATCAAGCTGCTGATGGCTCCGGCGAAGATGGGCGGCCGGGCCGGGATGAAATTCCTGAACGTCGGCATGTCGATGATGACCGGCACCCTGGGCAAACTGCTCGGCGGTCAGTTCCTGCGCGACGTACAGACCTTCGTCGCGGCGATGGACACCATGTTCGGCGGATTCCGTACTCGGGCCGATGCCACGTACAAATTGCTCCAGGCCCCCGGCACGGCGTTCCTCGTCGTCGCGACACCGGAGCGGGACGCGCTGCGCGAGGCGGCGTACTTCGTGGAACGGCTGGCAGCGGAGGAGATGCCGCTGGCCGGGCTGGTGCTCAACCGGGTCCACGGCAGCGATGCCGCCCGGCTCTCCGCCGAGCAGGCCCTGACCGCCGCAGAAAATCTTGACGGAGTCGGCATTGTGGATCAGACGGCCGGGAAGGCTGGACTTCGTGACCGGGCCGAACGGTCGGCCGCCTCCCCCGAAGCCACTGACGCTCCCGGTGCCACACCGCACCCCACTCCCGACGCCACGCCCGACCATCCCGCGCACGAAGACATCGAGGACCGCGAGCCCACGCCGGTACGCACTCCCGACGCATCCGGGACCGCTTCCGTCGAGGAGCTGACCGCAGGCCTGCTGCGACTGCATGCCGAACGGATGCAGGTCGTCGCGCGCGAACAGCGCACACGCGACCGCTTCACCGCGCTGCACCCCGAGGTCGCCATGGCCCAGGTGGTCGCGCTGCCCGGTGATGTACATGACCTCGAAGGACTTCGAGCCGTCGGAGACCGGCTCGCGACCGGGTCCGCCCCGACCGGTGTCGTGTAGCCGCCCGTTCGTCCTATCCCACCGCGGCGAACCTCTCGTGCAGTTCGTCGTCGTCCAGTCCGATCGCCACGGGCAGGATGCCCGTCGACTGCTCGTACTCGCTGCGCGCGGTCTCCAGCAGCCGGCGCCAGGACGTGACGGTGGGCCGCCTGCGCAGCAGTGCGCGGCGCTCCCGCTCGGTCATTCCGCCCCACACGCCGAATTCGACGCGATTGTCCAGCGCATCGGCCAGGCACTCGGTCCGCACCGGGCATCCGGTGCACACCGCCTTGGCCCTGTTCTGCGCTGCCCCTTGTACGAACAGTTCATCCGGATCGGTAGTGCGGCAGGCTGCCTGCGCACTCCAGTCGGTTACCCAGCCCATCACGGCGCCGTCCTCTCCCGAATCGAGGCTCCCCCACGGCGGCAGCGGCATATTCACCGCTGCCAGTTGAGGACGTTACGGAAGGTGGCGACAGCACAACACCCCCTTCGGGCCCAATCTTGAATGGCCCGAACGGACTATGCGTATGCGGCAGATCACCCAGGGGAGTGAGGCGAGGGCATACGCGACTATCCCGTCGCAATCGGGACAGTTCACCTGGATCACAACGGACGTTCAATGACACACGAGGTGAATTCGGGAGCGCCTGAGCTCGTGGCCGGGTCATGCACGGGGGTTGATACGGAACCGGACTGCTGTGACAGTTGAGAGCAGCTTAGGCCAAGGCATATACGTGTGTCCGGCGAATGAGAACGTAGGCTGCCCCCATGCCAAAGAAGCGCTCGGGCGGGGGTCTCTCGACGACCCAGCAGGCCGCCAAGTTCCTCGGTGTCGCCGCACTCTCCGGAGTTGTGCTCGCGGGCATCGCGCTGCCGGCCGCCGGAGCACTGGGTCTCGCGACCAAGGGAACGGTCGAGGGGTTCGACGAGATCCCGGCCAATCTCAAGACTCCGCCGCTGAGCCAGCGCACCACGATCCTGGACAGCAAGGGCGGGATGATCGCCTCGGTGTATTCGCGTGACCGCACCGTGGTCCCGCTGAAGGACATCTCTCCGTACATGCAGCAGGCGATCGTCGCGATCGAGGACGCCCGCTTCTACGAGCACGGGGCGGTCGACCTCAAGGGCATCCTGCGCGCGCTGAACCGCAATGTGCAGACGGGCGGAACGGCCGAGGGCGCGTCGACCCTCACCCAGCAGTACGTGAAGAACGTCTTCGTGGAGGAGGCGGGCGACGACCCGGACAAGGTCGCGCAGGCCACCCAGCAGACTCTGGGCCGCAAGGTCCAGGAGCTGAAGTACGCGATCCAGGTCGAGGAAGAGCTCGGCAAGAAGAAGATCCTGGAGAACTACCTCAACATCACCTTCTTCGGGCAGCAGGCATACGGCGTCGAGGCCGCCTCCCAGCGCTACTTCTCCAAGTCGGCGAAGGACCTGACGCTGGAGGAGGCCGCGCTGCTGGCCGGTACGGTGCAGTCGCCGAGCCGCTACGACCCGGTCAACGACCCGGCCGAGGCGACCAAGCGCCGCAACACCGTGCTCCAGCGCATGGCGGACGTCGGGAACGTCTCGCAGGCCGCGGCCGACAAGGCGAAGGCACGCCCGATCAAGCTGAAGGTCAAGAAGCCGAAGAACGGCTGCATCACCGCCGTCAGCGGGGCCGGCTTCTTCTGCGACTACGTACGCCATGTCTTCCTCACCGACCCGGTCTTCGGCAAGTCCAAGGAGGACCGGGCCAAGATCTGGAACCAGGGCGGCCTGACGGTCCGGACGACGCTCGACCCGCAGTCCCAGCAGTCGGTCCAGAGCTCGATCAGGAACCACGTCTACAAGTCGGACAAGGTCGCGACGGCTGTGACGCTGGTCCAGCCGGGCACCGGCAAGATCATGGGCATGGGCCAGTCCAAGCCGTACGGCTTCGGGACCAACGAGACCCAGTACAACTACTCGGTCAACAAGTCCATGGGCGGCTCCAACTACGGCTTCCCGACCGGTTCGACGTTCAAGCCGTTCCTCGCCGCCGCGGCCATAGAGGGGGGCAAGCCGGCCACCCAGAGCTACCCGTCCCCGTACGAGATGGACTACCCGGACACCGTGCAGTCCTGCGGGAAGCCGTGGGTCAACGACGGTGTGCCGAAGTATCACCTGGAGAACGAGAGCGAGTCCGAGAAGGGCCCGTACGCGCTGAAGGAGGCGATGGCGAAGTCGGTCAACACCTACTTCGTCGAGATGCTCCAGGACATCGGCATGTGCCCGGTCTCGCGGATGACCGACAAGCTCGGCGTGGTGCAGGGCGACGGCACCAAGCTCCCGCAGAACCCGTCGACCCTGACCCTGGGCTCCAACGGTCTGTCGCCGCTGACGATGGCCAGCGCGTACGCCGCCTTCGCCAACCGCGGTACGTTCTGCACGCCGATCGCCATAGAGTCGGTCAAGAAGGCCGACGGCAGTTCGCTGCCCGTGCCCAAGACCACCTGCTCGCAGGCGATGTCCCAGACCACGGCCGACACCGTCAACACCCTGCTGCGTGGCGTGGTCGACTCCGGTACCGGCCAGCAGGCCGGTCTGCAGAGCCGCGACAACGCGGGCAAGACCGGTACGACCGACGCCCGGAAGAACGCCTGGTTCGTCGGGTACACGCCGAACATGTCCGGTGCCGTCTGGGTCGGCAGCCCGTCCCAGAGTGTCGAGATGGAGAACATCACGATCGGTGGCGTGTACCAGTCCAAGGTGTACGGCGGACAGGTCCCCGGCCCGATCTGGCGTGACGCGATGACGGGCGCCCTCAACGGAGTGGCCGCCACCCCGTTCAACACCGTCGACATCCCGGACCCGCAGAAGAGCGACGACCGGGGCAAGGGCCGCAACCGCGGCCGGGACAAGGGGCAGCCCGGCTCGGGCAACAAGAAGCCCGGCGGCGGCAACCCCTTCCCCGGCATGAGCATCCCGCCGGGGATGACCGGCGGGGACAACGGCGGAGGAAACAACAGAGGCGGGAACGGCAACGGCGACAACCACGGCCAGACCGGCACCGGCACGCAGGGCCCCTGACCCACGCGGCTCATATGACGGTGGGGTGCCCCGGACCGATCCCGGTCCGGGGCACCCCACCGTCATATCTACAAGGAGCGCGTACTCCACGTACGCGGCGCGGGCTCAGCCCGCGAGAAGCCTCTTCACCGAGGCGGCCACCCGGCCTCCGTCCGCGCGCCCCGCCACCTTGGGGTTCACGATCTTCATGACGGCGCCCATCGCGCGCGGCCCCTCGGCCCCGGCGGCCCTGGCCTCCTCGACGGCGGACGCCACGATCGCGCCCAGCTCGTCGTCGCTCAGCTGCTTCGGCAGGTACGCGTCGAGGATCTCGCCCTCCGCCTTCTCACGCTCGGCCTGCTCGGTCCGGCCGCCCTGGGAGAAGGCTTCGGCCGCCTCGCGGCGCTTCTTCGCCTCCTTGGCGATCACCTTCTGCACCTCGTCGTCGGAGAGCTCGCGGGCCGTCTTGCCGCTGACCTCCTCCTTCGTGATGGCGGTGAGGGTCAGCCGGAGCGTGGACGAGGTCAGCTCGTCACGCGCCTTCATGGCCGTGGTGAGGTCTTCCTTGAGCTTGGACTTGAGCGTGGTCATGTGCTGATTGTGGCAGGTACGGGGCGCCCGGCGCCCGCCGGTTTTCTGCTGGCCGCAGGGTGTCTGCGACGATGGACGCATGCGCGCACGCTACGGAGTACCCCTGAAAGTCACGGCAGTCGGCGCGGCGATCGGCGCAGCCGGTCTCGCCTACGCCGCCGGATTCGAGGCCCGCTCGTTCCGCCTGCGGCGGGTCACCATCCCCGTACTCCCGCACGGGGCACGCCCGTTGCGCGTGCTCCAGGTCTCCGACATCCACATGGTGAGCGGCCAGCGCAAGAAGCGCGCCTGGCTCCAGTCGCTGGCCGGCCTGCGCCCGGACTTCGTCGTGAACACCGGCGACAACCTCTCCGACCCCGAGGCCGTGCCCGAGCTGCTCGACGCGCTCGGCCCGCTGATGGAGTTCCCGGGGGTGTACGTCTTCGGCTCCAACGACTACTACGGGCCCAAGCTCCGCAACCCCGCCCGCTACCTCCTGGAGAAGGCCCACGGCAAGCACGGCCTCAACGGGAACGCCCCCGCGGTCGGCGTCGTCCACAACCCGTGGGAACCGATGCGCGACGCCTTCGACGAGGCGGGCTGGCTGGGCCTGTCCAACACCCGCGGCCACCTCAAGGTCGACGGCCTGCAGATCGCCTTCACCGGCCTGGACGACCCGCACATCAAGCGCGACCGCTACGCGGAGGTGGCGGGCGGCCCCGAGACGGGCGCCGACCTCTCCATCGGCGTGGTCCACGCCCCCTATCTGCGCTCCCTGGACGCCTTCACCAGGGACGGCTACCCCCTGATCCTGGCCGGCCACACCCACGGCGGCCAGCTCTGCATCCCCTTCTACGGAGCCCTGGTCACCAACTGCGACCTGGACACGGACCGGGTCAAGGGCCTCTCCAGCCACTCCGTGGACGATCACCGCGCCTACCTCCACGTCTCCGCCGGCTGCGGCACCAACCGCTACACCCCGGTCCGCTTCGCCTGCCCGCCCGAGGCGACCCTCCTGACCCTGACGGCCCGGGACTGAGCCCCCGGCCGCTGCTGGGGGCTCAGTCCCGCCCATGACCCCGCCCGCAGCCGCCCGCGGCGGCGTTCCGGCCCTGCCCCCCACTCAGCGGCACCGAAACCGGATTTCGTCTGCGGGCGCGGGTGGGCTAAAGTAATCGATGTCGCCAGGACACCGGCGGCGATCGGGGTGTAGCGCAGCTTGGCAGCGCGCTTCGTTCGGGACGAAGAGGTCGTGGGTTCAAATCCCGCCACCCCGACAGCAGTAAGACCAGCTCAGGGGCCTGATCCACTTAGTGGATCAGGCCCCTGAGTGGTTTCCGGAGACCGTTCGGGAGAAACCCAGGAGAAGATCTTGGTCGGCTTCTCCCGGCCTGCCTGCGGATCTTGCCCGACTCTGTCTTGACCACGCTTCCCTCAACCCCGCGCAGGCGCTTGGCCAGGACCGGGCCAGGTACCGAACTGTCCAGTGAGGGGCGGAACCCCGAGCGCTATGACAAGGCGAACCAGGAGCGGCCGTCGGGCTTGACGCTGGTGAGTGCATGCGACGCCGACAACAGGGCGAGGGGGGCCGGAAGTTCAACTTCCGGTCCCCCCTGGCGGAGTGCCACCCGCTTGCGCTCGGTGCGGGTGTGCTCAGTCGGTCACGGCGGCGGTCTGGGACGCGCCGGACTCGGTGCCGTCCTCGTAGCGGACCGTGACGCGGTAGTACACCGTGGTGCCGGCCGGCTGGGTGCTGTCCCACCAGTATCCGGCGCTGGTGTCGTCCACGCCGATCAGGTCGAAGGCCTCGGTCTCCGGGTTCCACCGGTGGACAGCGACACCCGACATCCGGCTGCCGTTCTCGTTCCTGTCGCCGGTGCTGCCCCAGGAGATCCGGCCGCCGAGGCTCGTGCTGAGGTAGGTGAGCGGAGCGCCGGTCGCCGGCGGGGCGGTCGGGCGGAGGTCCAGCTCGGTGACGTCGGCGAGGGTCGCGCCGGTGTCCGGGGTGAGCTGGTTGCCGTACTGGTCGACGGCGACCACGCTGTAGCGCGCCTGCTGCCCGTCGGCCGGGACCGCGTCGTGGAAGGTCGTCGCCGTGATCTCCCGCGGCCGCAGGGTCCAGGGATCCTGCACCGGGATGTACGTCCACCGCCCGTCGACGAGGGTGCCGCGCAGCACGCGGTAGTGGTCGAAGCCGGGTGTGTTGCTCGCCTCCCAGGAAAGGGTGACGCCGTTCTTCTTCGGGGTGGCCGTCACGCCGGTGACCGGTGCGGGGGCGGTCGTGTTGCCGGTGACGGCGACAGTGACCTCCTGGGAAGGGGTGCCCCCGTTCCCCGCGTGGTCCAGGGCGACGACCCCGTAGTAATACGTGACGCCGGGCGGCGGGGCGGCGTCGGTGAAGGTGGTGCCCCTCACCCCCTTGCCGACTTCCTCGCGCTGGGCCCCGGGTACGGTGCGCGGCTGACGCGACCGGAAGATCGAGTAGCCCGCGAAGTCGTGGCTGGTCCGCTCGGAGGCCTCCCAGGTCAGCGTGACGCCCGCCTCGCTCTCCGAAGCCCGCGCGTCGAGGGCGGTGTCCACCGGGCCCGTCCGGTCGCGGGTGTAGTACATCGCCGTGCCCGAGGCCGCCGACTCGTGGCCGTGCGTGTCGACGGCGGTGACGACGTAGTAGTAGACGTCGCCGGTCTGGGGCAGGGGCCCGCTGTAACCGCCGCCCGACAACGTGTCGCCGGTCAGCCGGTTCTCGGGAGTGAGGGCGACCGGGGAGGAGGTCGAGCGGTACACGCGGTAGCCGGCGAGGTCGGACTCGGTATTGCTGTCCCAGTAGAGGGTGATCTTGTCCGGGTGGCCCATGGCCCAGTTGTCCTCGACGCCCTTCGGGGCGGCGGGAGCGGTCCGGTCGAGTGTGGTGATACCGAGGTCGGCGGTGCCTGCGGAGGCGTTACCGGCCTTGTCGTAGGCGCGGACCTCGTAGTAGTAGACGTTGCCGTCCTTCGGGACGGTCGTGTCGGTGTACGAGGTGGACGTCGTGGTCGCGATCGGCTTCGCGGGGTATGAGGCACCCTTCAGCCGCCGGTACACGCGGTACCCGGCGAGGTCCATCTCCTTGTTCTTGGCCCAGCTGACCTTCGTGGACGTGGTCGCCGTGCTGTAGGTGACGGTAGCCCCCGTCGGGACGAGCGGCTTGACCTTGTCGACGGTCGCCGAAGTGCGGGGGGCGTAGGCGAACTTGACGTTGGCTGCGCCGGTCCAGTTGACGAAGTCCACGCGGAGGCTGTGCTTGCCCGACGGGATGGTCACGTTGACGGTCTTGGAGACGGTGGTGGCGACGTTCTTCCACAAGTCGACCTTGCGGACGCCGTCGACGTAGACGCGTATGCCGTCACGGGAGGAGGCGGTGAACGCGAAGGGTCCGCCGGAGCCGAAGTCGCGGTTCGTGGACCAGCGGACGCCGAAGTTGTCGGCGGGCATGCCCTTGAAGCCGGGTGCGCCGGTGCCCCAGTTCTGGTCGATCACGGAGTCGCAGTCCGTGCCCTTGGGAGTCCCGGAGAAGGTGGTGTTCGCGTAGAACGTCCGCTTGAAGACGGGTGACGCGCAGGTCACTGCGGCGGAGGCGGGACCGGCCGCGGCGAGCAGCCCGCCCGAGGTGGCGAGCACGACGGCGCCTGCGGTGGCGATCGTCGAGCTTCTTGGTCGGTTCATGCGTTCCTTCGGTCTTGGTCCTCGACGGCGGGATGTGACCGCCGACGATCAAGACTCGCGAGGAACACGCTTGGTTGTAGGCCGGGAGATCCGGCTCGTGACCGGCGGGGGCCGGCAGTTGGATCGGCCGGTCGTCGGCCGGGATCGGTGACGGGCGCCCCTCCTGTCCGTGGACGGCGTCATGACCGGTGTCCCGCCTCCGGCGTCGGGGCGGGCAGGTCGACAGGGGGCTGGTTGAAGTCGGCCGACCGGCTCACCGCTTCCCAGGTGGCCGCTTCCTCCAGCTGGCCGCGCGAGTAAGCCCGTGCCATCTGGACGGCACCTGCCCCGATGATCAGGTGTGAAGGCGGGGCGGGGTGCTTGACCACGCGTACCAGGATTTCGCCCGCCCGCTTCGGGTCGCCCTGGGCGGCCGCGTCACCGAACAGGCGGACCATCCGGCCGACCGTGGCGTCGTACTCCGGCGGGACGTCCGGAATCCGCATCGAGGCTCCGGCCCAGTCCGTGGCGAATCCGCCCGGCTCCACGACCAGGCACGTGATGCCGAACGGCGCCGTCTCGGCCGCGAGCACCCGGGTGAAGCCGTCCACGGCGAACTTGGCCGCCTGGTAGGACCCGAGTCCGGGGGTGCCGCCGACGCGGCCGCCGATGGACGAGAACTGCACGATCGTGCCGCCGCCCTGTGCCCGGAGGACCGGGACCGCCTCGGTCGAGACGTTGTAGACACCCCAGAAATTGGTGTCGAACTGACGGCGGAAGTCGTCCTCGGGCGTGGTCTCGATCGCCGAGGCGTTGGCGTAACCAGCGTTGTTGACGACCACGTCGACCCTGCCGAACCGGTCGACCGCCGCACGCAGCCCGGCCACGGCGGCCGACCGGTCGGTGACGTCGAGCGGGACGGGCAGGACGCGGTCTCCGTACTGCCGCACGAGGTCTTCCAGCTGCTCGGGCCTACGCGCCGTGGCCACCACGTTGTCGCCCGCTTCCAGCGCGGCGCTCGCGAGGTTGCGGCCGAAGCCACGGGACGAACCGGTGATGAACCAGGTGTGGGGCTGGGGCTGAGGGTGGGGGTGGGCAGGCGTGTTCATGGTTCTACCGAAACACGGTTGCGTTATTAGCACAACCTGGTTTCGTTAGGATGGAGGTATGAGCACGGCTGATTTCCTGCGCGCCCGCAGCCCTGAGGCCAAGGCCGCTCGCGAGGCCGTGATCCTCGCGGCGGCGGCCCGACTCGCCACGGCGAGGGGCGTGCGGGAGGTGACCATGACCGCCATCGCCGGCGAGGTCGGCATGCACAAGTCCGCGATGCTGCGCTACTTCGAGACGCGCGAGGACATCTTCCTGCGCCTGGCGGGCACCGCCTGGCGCGACTGGTCCGCCGAGATACGCGGCCGCCTCGGTGCCGTCACACCCTGCACCGGGGCCGACGGACAGCAGTGGGACCGGAGCGCCCGCTCGATCGCCGACGCACTGGCCGGGACGCTGGTGGCCCGCCCGCTGTTCTGCGATCTACTGGCCCACACCCCGCTGAGCCTGGAGCGGAACGTGTCCACCGACACCGTCCGGACGTTCAAGAGGGGTGCCATCGCGGAGGTCGCGAGCATCGGCGACGCGCTGTGCGCGATCACCCCACTCGACGCCGACCAGGCGCGCGCCGTCGTGACGACCGCGACCTCGATGGCCGGGGCCCTGTGGCAGATGGCCGCCCCCGGTACCCGGCTGCGCGCCTTCTACGAGACCGATCCCGAGCTGTCCCACTCCGTCGTCGATGTCGAACCCAGGCTGAGCGACGTCCTGAGCGCCCTGCTCACCGGGTACGCCGCCCGCGCGGAAGCCCGTACCGAAGCCCGTACCGAGGCCCACGCGGAAGAGGGAGCGGGCTGAGGCCGTACGCCTCGTGCGGGCATGGGCGGGTCAGCTCTGGCGGGGCTCGGTCCATGGGCGGAGTTTCTCCGGGTTGCGGACCGCCCAGATGTGTGTGACGCGGTCGGTGGTGAGGCTGAACGCCGCCACGGTCACGGGGACGCCGGCGTGCTGGGCGACCAGGCCGGGCCGGCCGTTGACCGTCCGTTCCAGGAGTGTCAGGCCCGGGGCCTTGTCGGCGATGTGGATCAGGTACTGGGCGATGCGGTCGCCGCCCCGGACCGGGCGGAGGACGGTGCCGACCAGGCCGCCGCCGTCGGCGGTCATCGTGGCGTCGGGGTCGAGGAGGCCGACCAGGGCCCCGATGTCCCTGGCCTCCCAGGCCTCCTTGAAACGCCGCACCAGGCCGGTCTGCCCGGCCGCCGGAACCGCCGGGGCCTGCGCGGCGCGGACCCGCCGACGCGCCGAGGATGCCAGCTGCCGGCAGGCCGCGGGGGTCCGGTCCACGATCTCGGCGATCTCCGCGAAGGGGTACCGGAAGACGTCGTGCAGGATGAACGCCACGCGTTCGGCCGGTGTCATCGACTCCAGTACGACGAGGAAGGCCATGTCCACCGACTCGTCCAGGGTGATCTGGTCGGCGGGGTCGGCCGACTCCGACCCGGCGCCGACCGCCCGCCCGCTGAACCACTCCGTACGGTCCGGCAGCGGCTCGGGGATCCAGGCGCCGACGTAGGCCTCGCGCCGGACCCGTGCCGAGCCGAGCACGTCCAGGCAGATGCGGCCGGCCACCGTCGTCAGCCAGGCGGCGGGCGACTCGACGGCCTCCTGCCGGCGCCGCGGCATCGCGTACCAGCGGGCGTAGGTCTCCTGTACGGCGTCCTCCGCCTCGGCCAGTGAACCGAGCAGCCGGTACGCGAGGTTGATCAGTCGGCGCCGCTCACCGGCGATCACGCTCGGGGCCGGTTCGGTGCGGGCGTGTGCTGGTTCGGAGGGGACGTATGCCGACTCGGCGGGGGCGTGTGCTGGTTCGGAGGGGGTGCTCATTGGCCGTGACCGCTCCCTGGTTCTCCTCAGCCGCGGTTGTGCTCAGCCGGGGGGCTGCTCATTCGCGGACCTGCTCGCCCGGCCTCACATTTCGCGGGCCTGCGTCGTCGAACTACCGAGACATTACTGATCCACCGCCGCGAGGCAGAAGAGGGGGACCGTGTCATGACCACACGGACGACGGCAGCACCGGGCAGAGTCACGTTCTTGCAGGTCGCGATAGCGCTGCAGACCTTGGCCATCTTCTTCCAGGCGACCACTGCCGGTCTGCTGCTGTCCACGTCCTACGGCGAGGCGCTGCACGGCGTCGGAGCGCGCGTGATGTACGGCGCGTCGATGCTGTACGTACTCGCCGCGGTCCTGGCCTGGCGGCCGGGCGGCGGTGCGCCCCGCCCCATCCTGTACGCGTCCGGCTTCCTCGTACTCGCTTCGGTCCAGGTGGTGCTGGGCATCGCGCACAAGCCGTCGCTCCACGTACCCCTGGGCGTCCTGATGTTCGGGCTGAGCGTGCTGGCCCTGGGCCAGGTACTGACCGCGCGCTCGCCGGGGAGCACCGGCACCCGCTCGTAGCCGCCACCGAGGTCGCGCCTCGGAACGCACTCGGGGAGGGGGAGTCGCACCTGGCGCCTACTACCCAGAATGCACCTTTCGTACCTACATGCGAATCTGGTGATGGCCCATCGTCCGAGTTCCGCAACAGGAGGCACGATCGTGGGCAAGAAGCAGAGTCGACAGAACCGCGGTGCCCGCACCGGCGGCCATGAACGCAGCACTGCTCCGGAGACGAAGGAGCAGACGCAGCCGACAGCCGCCCAGGACACGGTGCACTCGATCTCGGAGCAGGTCTCTCACCGGAAGCAGCGGAGGTTCGGCCACAACTGATCCTCGTATCTCCGTAGAACCGAACGACAACCGCCCTCCGCGGCGGCGCCCCTCGGGGATCGCCGCCGCGGAGGGCGGTTTTTTCTGCGTCCATGAGCCCGTGAAACCGTGAGCCTGTGAATCCCTGAGCCCCTGAGCACGTGAATCCGGGTGCCGATGCGCCCGTGACACTCTGCGACCCCCGGCCGAAATGCCACCCGTTCGGGTCTCGGCCGGGGGTTTATCTACGCGCGGAGCCATGAGGACCGAACGATCATTCGGGCATATCAGACCAGTTATTCCACAGCTATTACCGGCCGGTACCCATAGCTGCTAGAAACGTGGCGCTCAATCAACCCCCCACCCACCCCCCACACTTCGGAGGGCTGACAGCCATGTCAGTACGGAGATTCTGGGCGTCCGCATCCACTCTGGTCCTCGCCGCCGCGGCCGCGCTGGGCATTGCCCAGCCGGCCTCGGCGAACTCCTCGGCCGCCGCCGGCGGATACGTCGCACTCGGCGACTCGTACTCCTCCGGCGTCGGTGCCGGAAGCTATCTTTCCGACAGCGGCGACTGCCGCCGCAGCACCAACGCCTACCCCTACCTCTGGGCCGCTGCGAACTCCCCTTCGTCCTTCGCCTTCGTGGCCTGTTCCGGTGCCACGACCAGCTCGGTGGCCGGAACCCAGCTGGGGGCGCTGAACTCGTCCACCGGTCTGGTCAGCGTCACCGCGGGCGGCAACGACGTCGGGTTCGCCGATGTCATGCAGGACTGCGTGCTGTCCGGTGAGGCCACCTGCCTCAGCAGCGTCGGCACGGCCGTGTCACAGATCGAGAACTCGCTGCCGTCCGGACTGAGTTCGCTCTACGGCTCCATCCGCTCACGGGCCCCGCAGGCCCATGTCGTGGTGCTGGGCTATCCGCGCTTCTACCAGCTGAGCGGCAGCTGTATCGCCGGGCTCTCGGAGAAGGAGCGGTCCGCCATCAACAACGCGTCCGACGTGCTGAACGGGGTCATCGCCAAGCAGGCCGCCGATGCCGGGTTCACGTTCTCCAGCGTGGTCGACGAGTTCACCGGGCACGAGCTGTGCTCCGGTGACCCGTGGCTCCACAGCGTGTCGTTGCCGATCTACAACTCGTACCACCCCAAGGCCGCCGGTCAGTCCGGCGGTTACCTCCCGGCCTTCCGCTCGGCCGCGTAGGACGCGGACGAGAGAGGTGCGGGAGTGCGGCGGGCCACCGGGGGTTCTCCCGGGGCCCGCCGCACTGCCGCCACCGGTCAGGCGGGGTCCGACGCGGCACCCGGCCTGCGCAGGGTCAGGGCGGCGACCGCGGCGAGTACGGCGGTGGCCGCGGCGGCCCACCAGCCGTGGCGGAAGGCGTCGAGCGCCTCGCCCGGCCCGTCCGGCGCACCGAGCAGCGTGACCATCAGGGCCACACCCAGCACCGAACCCGTCTGGCGGGCCATCGTGGTGACGGCCGATCCGGTGGCGAAACGGGTGGGCGGGAGCGCCGCGGCGGCCGCGCCGACCAAGGTCGGGAGGGCCAGACCGACGCCGATGCCGGTGACCAGCATGCCGGGGAGGAAATCGCTCGCGTAAGCCGGAGCCGTACCGAGGGAGACGGCCCACCAGGCCAGCCCGGCGGCGAAGAGCAGGCAGCCGACCGCCGCGGTGCGCCCCGCCCCGAGCCGGCGGACCACCGGTCCCGAGAGGACCGCGAGCGCGGGCACGACCAACGGCCCCGGCGCGACGGCGAGTCCGGTACGGATCGCCGAGTACCCCCACACCTGCTGGCACCAGAGCACCGACGTCAGCAGCATCGCCGCGAACGCGACGGTGAAGAGCAGGGCCGCGAGGGTGGCCGTCGCGAAGACCGGAGTACGCAGCATCGGCAGTTCGACGACCGGGGCCGGATGCCGGGCGGAGCGCATCCAGAAGCCCGCGGCGAGGACGGCCGTCGCGACCAGCGCGACCAGGACGCGCGGCGAACTCCAGCCCCAGGCATCGGCCTTGACCAGGGCGAGGGCCAGCGCGCCTATCGCGAGGGTGAGCAGCACCGCCCCGACAAGATCCGGGAAGGGGCCCTCGCGGTGCGGACGGGCGTCGGGCAGCAGCCGTGCGCCCATGAGCAGCCCGATCACGCCGACCGGCACGTTGACGAGGAAGACCCAGCGCCAGTCCGCCTCCACCAGCACACCGCCGACCACCGGGCCGAGACCGGCCGCGATGCCGCCGATCGCCGCCCAGCTCCGGATCGCCCGGGGGCGGCGCTCCGCCGGGGTGTTGACCAGCAGGAGGGCGAGGGACGTCGGCATCAGCGCGGCGGCTCCGGCCGCTTGCAGCGCGCGGGCGGCCACCAGCCAGCCGACTCCCGGGGCGAGGGCGCAGAGCGCGGAGGCGACGGTGAAGACCGCCAGCCCGAGAAGGAAGCCTCGGCGGTGGCCGTACCGGTCGGCCAGTCGGCCCGCGACGACGAGCAGGGCGGCGAAGACGATCGCGTACGCGTTGAGCACCCAGGACAGCGAGGCGAGGGACGTGCCGTCGAAGGCGTCGCCGAGTGCGGGGACCGCGACATTGACGATGAACAGGTCGAGATTCACCACGAAGACACCGGCCGAGATGATCCAGACGGTGGCCCGCGAGGTGGGCGGGGAGGGGGCGGAAGCAGAGGAGGAAGTGGCCGCCCGAGCAGCCGGCGCCGGAGGGGGTGGGTTTGATTTTCCAACTGTCATGGCGGCAAGGTAGCGCCAGTGAGTTTGAGATGGCAACCTTGTGGTGATGAGTGCTGCACAGGAACCCCACGCCCGTACCGCCCCGACGGTCACGCTGCCCGGTCGGCCCTGCTCGGCCGCCGCGGCACTGCATGTGGTGGGTGAGAAATGGGCGCTGCTCGCGGTGCGCGAGATCTTCTTCGGCAACCACCGGTTCGAGGCGATCGCCCGCAACACCGGCGCGCCCCGCGACCGTCTCGCGGTGCGGCTGCGCTCACTGGAGCAGGCGGGGGTGGTGGAGCGGCGGCCCTACAACGAACGCCCGCCGCGCTACGAGTACCACCTGACCGATTCCGGACGCGACCTCGCGCCGGTCATCCGGGCGCTGCTGGACTGGGGCGACCGGTGGGTGCGGGAGGACCGGCCGGTGGTCATGCTCCACGAGCCGGGCGCGGACGGCCGGGCGGATGGACAGACGGATGGACAGGCGGACAGCCGGGCGGATGGGCCTGCGCATGCGCAGGCACCCACGCATGCGCACGATCTCGATGCGACGTGGATCTGCCGCACCTGCGGCGAGGAAGTCGTGATGAACACGCTGACGGTCGATGTCCGCGCCCCCGGGTGGGACCGCTCGGGCCCCAGGGCGTCGAGCCCGTCCGACAGCTGACGACCGGCGACCGGCGGCGGTGAGGCCTCAGGCTCGACGGCGTCGACGGCTCGGAGCGTTGGTACTTCTTGGTACTGCTGGTGCCGCTCGACACCGCTGGTAGCGCTAGTACCGCTCGACGAGATGCTCCCGGCCCGCCGGGGGCTCGTACGGCTCGGGCCAGAAGTCGGTGATCCCGCTGATCCGCCCCGCCGCGTCGAACACGAAGAAATGGATGGCGTGCAGCTCCTCGGCGCCGGCCGTGAAGCGCGTACGGACGGCGGCCTGCCGCCCCTCGCCGTCGGCCACCACGCGCTCGACGCGGACGCGCCGGTCGCCGGGGTGCTCCCGGTTGAATCTCAGATACCGGTCCTTCCCGCGAATCCGCTCGCGCGCCTGCGGCAGCTCGTACAGCACCTCGTCGGCCAGCGTCGCGGCGAAGGCGTCCCAGTCGCGGGCTTCGGCCGCGCTCCAGTACGTCTCCGCCACGGCGCGCAGATCGGCAGTCGTCGTCATGGTTCCGAGTCTGAACCCCACCACTGACAATCGGCCGCGGTTCAGGAATCGGCCGCCCTGGACGCCTTGATGGAGTACATCAGCGGGATGCGCGGCCGGTCGGCGGGGAAGCGGTAGAAGCCGTCGCTCTGCCGCTCCAGCGTCGGGAAGCGGGCGAAGAGCGAGGCGTCGTGCTCGTGCAGGAACTCGATCCGCAGCCCGGCGGCGGCCAGCGCCGACACCACGTCGCCGATCGGGTGCTGCCATTCGACGCTGCGGTTGTGGACGGTGGGCGCGTCGAAGTCCGCGTACGTGCCGGGCGTCTCGTCCACCCAGGCGTCGCGGCTGAAGTAGTCGTGCTCGACCTTCGTCCCGGTGGCGTCGTCGAGGCAGTCCGTCATCGGATGGAATTCCGCGAGGTAGAGGAAGCCGCCCGGCGCCACGAGCGAGGCGGCGGTCTCGGCCCAGCGGCGGGTGTCGGGCAGCCAGTTCAGCGCGCCGATGCCGGTGTAGACGATGTCGTACGACGAGTCGGGGACGGCCTGCGCCGCGTCGTGGACGTCGGCCGCGACGAACGCCGCCCGGTCCTGGCTGAACCCGAGCTCACGGGCCAGGGCGCGCGCGGTCTCGACGGCCGGTTCGGAGAAGTCCAGGCCGACGACCTGTGCGGCACCGTGCCGGGCCCAGGAGAGGGTGTCGACCCCGATGTGGCACTGGAGGTGCAGCAGGGACTTGCCCGTGACGTCCCCGACCTCGGCGAGCTCGAAGTCGCGCAGGGCGTCCTTGCCCGCGCGGAAGGATTCGAGGTCGTAGAAGTCGCTCGTGGCGTGTATCGGGACCCGCTCGTCCCAGTGCGCGCGGTTTGCCTCGTGCCAGTCGGCAGGGGTCGATGCATGCATGCCGGGAGGTTATCCACAGGCTGAGGACGAGGCGAACGAATTGTCGGCGTTCCGACGCAGAATGGGGGACATGACTGAGACCAATGGCCCGACGAAGGCCCCTTCCGCCCAGGCCCACGCTTCCGCCCCGAAGTGGGAGCAGCGCTTCCGGGCGCCGCGCGTGTCGCTGCCCGACTGGGCGGAGGACGCGCCCGACCGCGCGCTGTTCGTCTCCAATGCCACGGGCACGTACGAGCTGTACGCATGGGACCGTGCCACCGGCGAGCAGCGCCAGGTCACCGACCGGCCGAACGGCACGACGGACGGGGTGCTGACGCCCGACGGGGAGTCGGTCTGGTGGTTCGACGACACCGACGGCGACGAGTTCGGGGTGTGGATGCGCCAGCCGTTCCACGGCGCCGGGGACGGCGGGCCGGGTGCGGTGGTGGACGAACCGGCGGCGCCCGGCCTCGCCCCCTCCTACCCGGCCGGACTCGCGATCGGCCGCGACGGTACGGCGGTGGTCGGCCGCTCGACCGACGAGGACGGGACGACGATCCATGTCGTACGGCCCGGGGCGGCGCCCGTGGAGATCTACCGCCACCGCGAGTCGGCGGGCGTCGGTGACCTCAGCCATGACGGGACGCTGATCGCCCTGGAGCACACCGAGCACGGCGACGCGATGCACTCCGCGCTGCGCGTGGTGCGGCCGGACGGGACGACGGTCGCCGAGCTGGACGACACCGAGGGCGGTACGAAGGAGCTGGGCCTGTCCGTGCTGGGCTTCGCCCCCGTCGCCGGGGACACCCGGCTCCTGGTCGGGCACCAGCGGCGGGGCCGCTGGGAGCCGATGATCTGGGATCCGACGACGGGCGAGGAGACGGACCTCGCGATCGATCTGCCCGGCGATGTGGTCGCCGAGTGGTATCCGGACGCCTCCGCGCTGCTGATCGCGCACGGCTTCGAGGCCCGCAGCGACCTGTGGCGGTACGAGCCGGAGGCGGGCGGCGCCCCCGTCCGGGTGGAGACCCCCGCGGGTTCGGTGTCGGGTGCCACGGCCCGGCCTGACGGCACGGTGGAGTATCTGTGGTCCTCGGCCGCGCAGCCGCCGGTCATCCGGTCCACCTCGGGTGCGGTGGTGCTCGATCCGCCCGGTCCGAAGGCCCCGGCGTCCGTGCCGGTGGAGGACGCGTGGGTGGACGGGCCCGGGGGCCGGGTCCATGCGCTGGTGCAGCGGCCCGCCGCCCCGGCCGAGGGGCCGTTCCCCACGGTCTTCGAGATCCACGGCGGCCCGACCTGGCACGACAGCGACGCCTTCGCCTCCGGCCCCGCCGCCTGGGTGGACCACGGCTACGCGGTCGTCCGGGTCAACTACCGCGGTTCCACCGGTTACGGCCGCGCCTGGACGGACGCGCTCAAGCACCGGGTCGGCCTGATCGAGCTGGAGGACATCGCCGCGGTCCGGGAGTGGGCGGTGAAGTCCGGCCTCGCGGACCCGGAGCGGCTGGTCCTGGCCGGTGGCTCCTGGGGCGGCTATCTGACCCTGCTCGGCCTCGGTGTGCAGCCGGACGACTGGGCCCTCGGCCTGGCGGCGGTCCCGGTCGCCGACTACGTCACGGCGTACCACGACGAGATGGAGGACCTGAAGGCGATGGACCGGACGCTGCTGGGCGGCACGCCGGAGGAGGTTCCCGAGCGCTTCGAGGCCTCGTCGCCGCTGACGTATGTCGACGCGGTCCGGGCGCCGGTCTACATCTCGGCGGGCGTCAACGACCCGCGCTGCCCGATCCGCCAGGTCGAGAACTACGTCGACCGGCTGAAGGACCGGGCCGCGGTGCACGAGGTGTACCGGTACGACGCGGGACACGGTTCGCTCGTCGTGGAGGAGCGGATCAAGCAGGTCCGCCTGGAACTGGACTTCGCCCGGCGCCACCTGGCCCCGGAGCCGGGTCCGTCCGCCGCGTAACCGGCAGGCGCAGGCGGCAGGCGGGGCCGGGCCCGGGGGCTTCCGTCGGCGGCACCCCGCTCCGGGCGGCCGGAGCGGGGACCGTACCGTGGAGGGGTGTACCGGTTCCTGCTGACCCCGCGATGGTGGGGAATCAACCTCTTCGTCGTGCTGGCCATCCCGTTCTGCGTGTTCATGGGCACCTGGCAGCTCGGCCGCTTCGAGGACCGCGTGCAGACGCACGACGCCGCCGAGAAGCAGCCCGCCCCGGGCACGAGACCCGCCAAGCCGATCGAGGAGCTCCTGCCCGTCGACACGGTGACCTCCGGCCGTCCCGCCATCGCCACCGGCCGGTACGCCGACCAGTTCCTGGTGCCCGGACGGAAGTTGGACGACAGGAGCGGCTTCTACGTACTGAACATGCTCCGTACGGACACTGGCAAAGCTCTGCCGGTGGTACGCGGCTGGCTGCCCGGCAAGCCCGGCCACACCGCCGTGCCCGCCGCACCGACCGGCACGGTCACGGTGACCGGTGATCTCCAGGCGTCCGAGAACACCGGCACGACGGGTGTCGACACGGAGGGCGGGCTTCCCGACGGCCAGTTGGGCATGATCAGCGCCGCGTCCCTGGTCAACCTCGTCCCGTACGACGTGTACGACGCATGGGTGACCCTCCAGGACACCGGCGGCGCGACCGGCGGGGGTGCCGGGGACAAGGCCGCCGGCGCGCTGCGTCCCGTACCGGCCGCTGTGGCGCAGGGCACCGGGCTCGACCTGAAGGCCTTCCAGAACCTCGGCTACACCGGCGAGTGGTTCGTCTTCGCGGGGTTCGTGCTCTTCATGTGGTTCCGGCTGGTCCGCCGCGAGGCCGAAGCCGCACGCGACCTGCAACTGGGCCTCGTCGAGGAAGCGGAAACCGAAGCGGAAGCCGAGGCGGAAGAGGGAGCGGAAGCCGAGGCGGGGGCAGCGCCCGGATCCGGGGCCGACAAGGACGCCGTGGGTACCGGAACCGTCTGAGACACGTACGCACCATGAGGGGCCCGCCGGATCGACGATCGTCGGCGTGGTCGGCGAGCGCCCCGCCGAGCCACGGCCCGAGCGCGACCGGCGGGCCCCTCATGGTGCGCGTCTGCCCTCATGATGTGCGTCTGCCGTGCCTCTGTCGTGCGTTGCGCGGCCTCACGTCGTGGGGGCCAGCACCCCGGTCCGGTAGATCGTGCCCGAGCAGGCGTTGTCGATCTTCGTCTCCGCGATCGGTGCCCCGGGCTCCGGCGTGTGCATCACGGAGACGCTGCCGTCCTGCGTCCCGCCGCCGTCCTCGCTGCCGGACTGCGCGACGGTCTCCGACGTCCCGTCACCACCTCCCGTGCCGCCGGCGGCGGCCGCGGCGCCGCTCGCGCCGCCCGCGTCCTCGGACGGTGTCGGGCTCGGCGAGCCTCCGACGGTCGGGCAGGTGTCCTTGGGCACCCAGGCGAACTTCACCTCGTACGCCATCGACGGCTTCAGCAGCACCGTCCCCTGCTCATGCGACGGATCGGGCAGTCCGGACGCCGCGTCGCCCGCGGTGTGGTGGACGACCGCGATCCTGGCCGGGTCGGCCGCGCCGATCGCCTGGAAGCCCACGCTGCCGCTGCTGCTCACCGAACACTCCGTGCCGGAGACATTGGCGATCCGGAAGGTGCCGTAGACCGTGCCGTCGGAACCGGCCGCACCGGTCTCGGCCGAGGCGACGCCGAGCTGTCCCGGGTCGCAGGCGGGCATGGCGACCATCGCGGAGCTGCTCGGATCGGCGCCTCCGCCGGACAGGTGCCCGTCCTCGCCCTGGCCGCGGCTGTCGGCGGGGCTGCTCGTGCTCGTGGGCTGGTCCGGGCCGCCGTCGGCCTGCCCCTCGGTGCTGCCGCTGCTGCTCTTGCCGCCGGACTGCGAGCCGGTGTCGGTGCCGTTGCCGCCCTGCGCCTGCTCGCCGTGTCCGGCTATCGCGGGGTTGGCGTTGCCCGAACCGTCGGAGTTCGCGACATGGACGAAGGCGGGGACCGCGGTGCCGATGAGCAGCGCCGCGGCCGCCAGGCCGACGACGGCCTGGCGCCGCTTGGCGCGGCGGACGGGAACCGCGCGTTGCAGATGGTCGAGCGTGCCGTCGCTGGGCTCGATGTTCTCGACGACGCCGTGCAGCATGCGGCGCAGGGCGGCCTCGTCGATGCCCGCACCGTCGCCCGCGACGCCGCCATCGGCACCCGGGCCGTTGGCCGGGGCCGGGCCCCGGCCCGAACCGAAGAGGTTGCTCAGGGTGGCGAGCTCGGCGGTCTCAGCGGCGGCCGCGGTGGTCGCCTCAGTCCCAGCAGAGTCACCAGCCCCAGCGGACCCACCAGACCCCCCGGCCCCAGCCGTCCCATCAGCCCCAGCCGATTCACCCGGCTCATCCGGCACATCCGGCACATCCGGCCCGTCCGGCACATCCGGCCCGTCCGGCGCATCCGGCCCGTGGTTCACAATCCCGTTTCCAGTCCGGTCAATCCGCCGCTCACGCAGCTGTTCACGTTCGGGCTCGTTCTCGGGCTCGTTCTTAGGAGCGTTCTCGGAGACGTTCTCGGATTCGTTCTCGTACTCGCGGTCGCCGCGGCTCATCCCTGCGCCTCCATCACGATGCGCAGTGCCGCGATCCCGCGGGAGCCGTAGGCCTTGACCGAGCCCAGGGATATCCCCAGCGTCTCGGCCACCTGGACCTCCGTCATGTCCGCGAAGTAGCGCAACACCAGCACCTCCCGCTGGCGCCGCTGGAGCCCCCGCATCGCCTTGATCAGCGCGTCCCGCTCCAGCTGGTCGTACGCGCCCTCCTCCGCGCTCGCCATGTCCGGCATCGGCTTGGAGAGCAGCTTCAGGCCGAGGATGCGGCGGCGCAGCGCGGAGCGCGAGAGGTTGACGACGGTCTGACGCAGATACGCCAGTGTCTTCTCCGGGTCCCGTACCCGGTTGCGCGCCGAGTGCACGCGGATGAACGCCTCCTGCACCACGTCCTCGCAGGAGGCCGTGTCGTCCAGGAGCAGGGCGGCGAGGCCGAGCAGCGACCGGTAGTGGGCGCGGTAGGTCTCGGTGAGATGGTCGACCGTGGTTCCGGCAGCCACGCCCTCCTCAGCACCCTCGCGCTGCGAGGGCAGCCGGGTGGAGCGAGCAGCGGGCATGGGCGCAATCACCGGCATACCGCCGGGTGCGCGGGGCCGTCGGAGCGGACGCACCGAAGCGCCGCGCAAGGGGCCCACCACTGTGATATCGAGAACCTCTGCCACGCCAGTTGGACACGTTTCCCCCCGTCAGGGTTGTACGCGCGCGCCACCGCGTTCGGCGCTGTGCGACATGCCCTCATACGTACCTGCTCTTCCCCGAATGCCCCGAATGTGCGCCCCGCCGCGCCAGAGGTGACCGCAAAGACGCGCACTCCCCGGCCAGTGGTTGCAGCAGGCCGAAAGCCATCGTCGGATATGGCAACACCCCAGCTCAAGAGGTTGAGGATTTCAACTTACTCACAGGGCATTCACAGAATGCGTACAAAACAGGTTCGATCAGGACCGGGTCGGCTTCGATCAGGAGCGGGGGAACTCCGCGGCCACCGATTCGGCGATCTGGGCCACGTTCAGCGCCGCGCCCTTGCGGAGGTTGTCGCCGCAGACGAACAGCTCCAGGCCCCGGGAATCATCCAGTGACCTGCGCACTCGTCCGACCCAGGTCGGATCGGTGCCGACGACGTCGGACGGTGTCGGGAAGTCGCCCGCCGCCGGGCTGTCGTACAGCACCACGCCCGGTGCCGTCGCCAGGATCTCGTGGGCCCGGTCGACCTCGATCTCGTTCTCGAACCGGGCGTGCACGGACATCGAGTGCGTCGCGATGACGGGAACGTACACACAGGTGGCCGCGACCCGCAGGCTCGGCAGGTCCAGGATCTTGCGGCACTCCTCGCGGATCGCCAGCTCCTCCGACGACCAGCCGTCCCCGGCGTCCGTCCCGGCCCAGGGCACCACATTGAGGGCCACCGGGGCGGCGAAGGGGCTGCCTTCCGTGTCCCCCAGGGCCCGGCGTACGTCCCCGGGCTTCGTGCCCAGCTCCGTACCGGCGACCAGCGACAGCTGTTCGCGCAGTGCCGCGACACCGTCCCGGCCCACCCCGCTCACCGCCTGGTACGAGGAGACGACCAGTTCCCGCACACCGAACTCGGCGTGCAGCGCGCCGACCGCGACGATCAGCGCGAGCGTCGTGCAGTTCGGGCTGGCGACGATGCCGCGTGGCCGGATCCGTGCGGCGTGCGGATTGATCTCGGGCACGACCAGCGGGACGTCCGCGTCCAGCCGGAACGCGGCGGAGTCGTCGATGACGACCGTGCCCTTGGCGGCGGCGATCGGCGCCCACCGCGCGGAGACGTCGTCGGGCACCAGGAACAGCGCCACGTCCACGTCGTCGAAGACGTCCTCGGTGAGTTCGAGGACCTCGGTCTCCTCGCCGCGCACGACCAGCTTGCGGCCGGCCGAACGCGGCGAGGCGATCAGCTTCACCTCGCCCCAGACATCCGCGTGCTGCGAAAGGATCTGGAGCATGACGCCGCCGATCGCCCCGGTCGCTCCGACGACCGCGAGCGAAGGGCGGCGCGCGGTCATCGGCCGGTGCCCCCGTAGACGACGGCCTCGTCGGAGTCGCTGTCGAGGCCGAAGGCGGTGTGCACGGCGCGCACGGCCTCGATGACGTCGTCGGCGCGGGTGACCACCGAGATACGGATCTCGGACGTCGAGATCAGCTCGATGTTCACACCGGCGTCCGACAGCGCCTCGAAGAAGCCCGCCGTGACCCCGGGGTTGGTCTTCATACCGGCGCCGACCAGGGAGATCTTGGCGATCTGGTCGTCGTAGCGCAGCGAGTCGAAGCCGATGGTGCCGCGGTTGCGCTCCAGGGCGTCGATGGCCTTGCGGCCCTCGGCCTTGGGCAGCGTGAACGAGATGTCGGTCAGCCCGGTCGACGCGGCGGAGACGTTCTGCACCACCATGTCGATGTTGATCTCCGCGTTGGCGATGGTGCGGAAGATCGCGGCGGCCTCGCCCGGCTTGTCGGGCACGCCGACGACGGTGATCTTGGCCTCGGAGACGTCATGGGCGACTCCGGAGATGATCGCGTGCTCCACCTGCTGGTCCCCTTGCGGCTCGTTGCTGACCCAGGTTCCGCGCAGTCCGGAGAAGGACGAGCGGACATGGATCGGGATGTTGTAGCGGCGTGCGTACTCCACGCACCGGTGCAGCAGCACCTTGGAGCCGGACGCGGCCAGCTCCAGCATGTCCTCGAAGGAGATCCAGTCGATCTTCCGGGCCTTCTTCACGACCCGCGGGTCGGCGGTGAAGACACCGTCCACATCGGTGTAGATCTCACAGACCTCGGCGTCCAGCGCGGCCGCGAGGGCGACGGCGGTGGTGTCGGACCCGCCGCGACCGAGGGTGGTGATGTCCTTCTTGTCCTGGGACACACCCTGGAACCCCGCGACGATCGCGATGTTCCCCTCGTCCAGCGCGGTACGGATACGGCCCGGCGTCACATCGATGATGCGCGCTTTGTTGTGGACCGAGTCGGTGATGACGCCCGCCTGGCTCCCGGTGAACGACTGGGCCTCGTGGCCCAGGTTTTTGATCGCCATCGCCAGCAGGGCCATGGAGATCCGCTCTCCGGCGGTCAGCAGCATGTCGAACTCACGCCCGGCAGGGATCGGGGATACCTGCTCGGCGAGATCGATCAACTCGTCCGTCGTGTCGCCCATCGCTGACACCACGACAACCACCTGGTTGCCGTTCTTCTTGGCATCGACGATTCGCTTGGCGACGCGCTTGATGCCTTCGGCATCGGCTACGGAGGAGCCTCCGTACTTCTGCACGACAAGGCCCACGTGCGCTCCTCGCTCAGTCCATTACTGCGGTCGACTCAGTTTAACGAGCAGCCCGGAAACGCCTCGCTGATACCACATGGTGAGATGTCCCGCTCAGCACGTGATCATCGGCGTGTCGCCCCGGGCCGCTCGTACAGGTCTGCTGCCCGCCGATCAGGCCCGCACTCCCGTATGTGGCCCAGCCCACACGGCCGGTCGCCCGGTCGCCGGATCCGCTACTGGACCGGCCGCAGCCCCAGCGGACCCGCGATCTCCTCGGCCATCACGCGGCCGGCCTCCTCGGCGAGGTCGTCGTCGATGGTCTCCGAGTCGGTGTCCAGGCCGTCCAGCTCCTGGAGGGGCTGGTTGAGGCGGATGTGGGCGATCAGGGACTGGAGGGCGCGCAGGGTGGCGGAGGCGGTGGAGCCCCAGTTGGAGAAGTAGGAGAACTGCCACCACCACAGGGCCTCGGTGGTGCGGTCCGCCTCGTAGTGGGCCAGGCCGTGGCGCAGGTCGGTGACCAGGTCGGCCAGGTCGTCCGAGATCCGGGCCGGGACCGGGGCCTTGCGGGGCTCGTACGGGTCGAAGACCTCGGAGTAGACGTCGATCGGCTCCAGCAGGGCGGCGAACCGCTCGCGCAGGCCGTCCGCGTCCGGCTCCGCGCCGAGATCCGGCTCGTAGCGCTCGTCGGGGAGGATGTCCTCGTACGCGCCGAGCCGGCCGCCCGCCAGCAGGAGCTGGGAGATCTGGAGCAGCAGGACGGGGACCGCTTCCTCGGGCTCCTCGACCTTGGACACCTCGGTGACCGCGACGATGAACGTCTTGATCTGGTCGGCGATCTGGACGGCGAAGTCGTCCGGGTCCTGCGTGACGGAGTTCAGCGTGGCGTCAGACATCGAGGGGACCTCCCGTGGGCACGGTCGCGAACGGTGAGTAGAACATAGCGTCGCTGAACGTAAAGCCGCCGTGAGTCGCGGGAACGGCCGGGGAAGCGGTCGTGAAGACCGTGGCGGGAACGGACCTGGAGGCGGTCGCGAGGGCCGTCCCGGAAGCGGTCGTGAAGACCGTGGCGGGAATGATCGTGGAGACCGTCGCCGGGAGGACGCCGGGAGCCGTGCGGGTGTCAGACATCGAGCAGGCGCCTCCCCTCGAAGGCGCGGCCCAGGGTGACCTCGTCCGCGTACTCCAGGTCGCCGCCCACCGGCAGCCCGCTGGCCAGCCGGGTGACCCGCAGGCCCATCGGCTTCACCATCCGCGCGAGGTACGTCGCGGTGGCCTCGCCCTCCAGGTTGGGGTCGGTCGCCAGGATCAGCTCCGTGATCGAGCCGTCCGCGAGGCGGGCCAGCAGTTCACGGATGCGCAGGTCGTCGGGACCGACGCCCTCGATCGGGCTGATCGCGCCGCCGAGTACGTGGTACCGGCCCCGGAACTCACGGGTCCGCTCGATCGCGACGACGTCCTTCGGCTCCTCGACCACGCAGATCACCGACGTGTCCCGGCGCGCGTCCCGGCAGATGTTGCACTGCTCCTGCTGGGCGACGTTGCCGCAGACCGAACAGAACCGGACCTTGTCCTTGACCTCCAGGAGCGCGTGGGCGAGCCGGCGCACATCGGTCGGCTCGGCCTGCAGGATGTGGAAGGCGATCCGCTGCGCGCTCTTGGGACCGACGCCGGGCAGTCTGCCCAACTCGTCGATGAGGTCCTGAACCACGCCTTCGTACAACGGGAACGCCTTCCTTTCCTGAGCTGTTCCGGGTGCCTGATCCGTTCCGGGTGGGCCGGAGGGTCAGAAGGGGAGGCCGGGCATGCCGCCCAGGCCCTGGGCCAGCGGGCCCAGCTTCTGCTGCTGGAGCTGCTGCGCGTTCTCGTGGGCCGCCTGGACCGCGGCGACGACGAGGTCGGCGAGCGTCTCGGTGTCCTCGGGGTCGACCGCCTTCGGGTCGATCACCAGGTTGCGGAGCTCTCCGGAGCCGGTCACGGTCGCCTTCACGAGACCGCCACCCGCCTGCCCCTCGACCTCGGTCCTGGCCAGTTCCTCCTGGGCCGTGGCGAGGTCCTGCTGCATCTTCTGGGCCTGCTGCAGCAACTGCTGCATATTGGGCTGACCACCACCGGGAATCACGGTCGCTCCTGGCAATTCGACGACAAAATGTTTTGGTACGCCGAGCCTACGTGGTCACCGGGCAGCGCGCCCCACTCACTGGCGCGCAACTCTTTCGGGTGAGTTTCAAGCGGGGCTTGCCACGCTCCTATACCTGATCACAGCCTCCGCGCACCCGGGAATACCGCGTTTTCTCCTCCACGGCCCACCATTCGGCGGTAGGAAGGGCATGCGCATCAGGACACCCAGGCACACCGGTCGTCACGCAAGGTTACCCACGCGGGACTGTCGGCCACGCCGGAGAGCAGTGAGCACCCCGCCGTCTCGCACACATCGCCGCTTCACGCGTCGCTACGCAGAATGCAGAGGAGTACCCGGTGAGCCAGCCGGAGATGCAGCCCGAGGGGCCGCCCCGCAACGAGCCCGGTTCGGCCGGCTCGGCCGGTTCCTCCGGTTCGGGCTCCGGCGCACGCGGCCGGGGCGCCCGGGGCCGGGATCTGACCGGTGCGCCGTTCCCGCTGGGCGACTGGGGCGAACCCGCCGACCGCCTCGACGAGCTGTACCGCTGGGTCGAGGCCGACGCGCTGCGCACCGCCGACTGGTACCTGGGCGACCGGGTGTGGAAGCGCCGCGCGGCCAGGGCGCTGCGGGTCGGGACGGCGGTCGGGGCGCTGGCGGGCGCCGCGCTGCCGTTGCTCGATCTGACCGGGGTGGTGCACGGGGCGGCGGGCTGGGGCTATCTCTCGCTGCTGCTGGGCGCCGCGAGCATGGCGTTCGACCGGTACTTCGGCCTCACCTCCGGCTGGATAAGGAATCTCGCCACCGCCCAGGCCGTGCAGCGGCGCCTCCAGGTGCTCCAGTTCGACTGGGCGTCGGAGTCCGTACGGGAGGTGCTCGGCCCGACCGAGGGCACGGCCAGCGAGGCGGCCGAGCGGTGCCTGGGCGTGCTGCGGCGGTTCTCGGAGGACATCACGGAGCTGGTGCGCACCGAGACCGCGGACTGGATGGTGGAGTTCCGGGCCGGGCCCGCGCCGATGGGGATGCAGGCGCTGTCCTCGGGCGGCGGGAACAGCGGGCGTCAGGACCAGGGGGTGCTGCCGGGGCGGTTCCCGCTGCAGACGATGGCCCGGCCGAACATGCCGCGCCAGCGCCCCCCGGAGTCCCCGCGGTGACCCCGGTACGCCCGAGGTCACCGGCCCCGGCCGCGGCGACGGCCGCTAGCTGAAGATGATCATGGAGCCTTGGGCGAGGCTCCGGGTCGCCGCCGCGTGCAGGCCCAGCCAGACGTGCCGCTCACGGGCGAACGGGCTGTCGTCGTACGGCATCGGGGCCGCCGGCTCCTCCAGGGAGGTCGGCGCGGCGGGCGGCAGCGGGGCGAGCGGCGGGTTCGCCGGGTCGATGCCTATGGACGGGGCGACGTACTGGAGCTCCCGCAGCAGTCCGTGCGAGGAGCCGAGCGGGCCGCCGCCCTCCAGCAGGTCGTCGGCACAGAGCGGGGCGGCGAAGTCCAGCGGGACGTACGCCCCGGCGTGGTCGTAGTGCCAGACCAGGTGGGACTGACGGGCCGTCGCCTCGAACATCTCCAGCAACTGCTCGTAGTCACCGCCCAGTTCGCCGACCGGCGTGACGGCGAATCCGCTGAGCTGGAGCAGGAAGGCGCGGCGCAGGAAGTGCAGGGCGTCGTAGTCGAAGCCCGCGACCGGCGCGACGTCGCCCGTCAGCCCCGGCATGTACGCGTACACGGGAACGGGCGGCAGTCCGGCCTCGCCCAACGCCTTGTCGTAGACGGCTATCTCTTCGGCGAACGGGTTGTCGGGGCTGTGGCACAGCACGTCGACGAGGGGAACCAGCCACAGGTCACAGGCCACGAAGTCTCGCTCTCCCACGGGTACGCAACGAAGTGTTCAGGATGGTCGGGACAGACAGCGTAATGCGGTGTGCGCGTTGCGCACAGTGGCCAGTGGCCAGTGGCCAGTGGGAGCGAAGCGGCGGGGCGGGGCTACGCCTCCGGCGCACCGGGGCCGGGGGTCCGCCCGCCGCGCCCCGGATGTGCGAGCTCACCGGCGGCGAGCCGGTCCGCCCAGTTCAGCGCGTGGGTGTTGTAGTCGTCCATCACCGCGCGCACCGCGTCGTGGTCGCCGAGCGTGATCGCCGCGACGAGATCCTCGTGGCCGTGCCAGAGCCAGTCCCGGGCGGCCGGGTCGTGGCGCAGGTAGGGCACCGCGAACACCCAGGCCTGGATGCGCAGTCGGTGCAGGAAGCCGTTGATGTACGCGTTGCCCACGAGCGTGCCCAGCTCGCGCCAGAACCGCAGGTCGTAGCCGATGAGGATGTCGAGGTCGCCGCCGCGTGCCGCCCGCGCGGCCTCCTGGGCCCGGCGGCGCACGGCGACCAGGCAGTCCCGGTACACCGCCCGTTGCGCGGGCGAGAGCCCGGCGCCGAAGAAGATGCCGCGGATGACCCCGTCGATGACCAGGCTGCGGGCCTCGACCAGGGACCGGTAGTCGGCGACGGTGAACTCCCGTACCCGGAAGCCCCGGTGCTGGTCCGATTCCAGCAGTCCCTGCGCGGAGAGATCGAAGAGTGCCTCGCGGACCGGGGTCGCCGAGACCCCGTACTGCTCGGCGATCTGCTTGACCGTGAACTCCCGCCCCGGCTGCAGACGTCCGGCGAGCACTTCGTCACGCAGCGCGTCCGCGATCTGCTGCCGCAGCGTACTGCGGGTCACAGCTCCGCTCGCGCACATGGCGCCCCTCCCCATTTTTCGGCTCCGGTCACCTTAAGCCAGGGCCGCTGTGCCCGGATCCGGGCAGGGGAGGGGCGTCGTGCCACCGGGCCGCCCGGTCGGGCCGCCCGGCAGCGGGTCACACTGTGTGTTCGTCCGCGACCGACAGCGCCGCGTCGAGGGCCGCGAGGCCCTCCTTGGCCTCGGCCTCGGTGATGTTGCAGGCCGGCACGGCGTGCGTGCGGTTCATGTTGATGAAGGGCCACAGGCCGTTCTTCTTGGCCGCGGCGCCGAAGGCCGCCATCGGCGCGTTGGCCTCGCCCGTCGCGTTGTACGGGACCAGCGGCTCGCGGGTCTCCTTGTTGCGGACCAGGTCCAGCGCCCAGAACGCGCCGAGGCCGCGGACCTCGCCGACCGACGGGTGGTTCTCGGCGAGCTCGCGCAGACCGGGGCCGAGGACCGTCTCGCCGATGTGCGCGGCGTTCTCGATGACCTTCTCGTCCTCCATCACGTGGATGGTGGCGACGGCCGCCGCGCAGGCCAGCGGGTGACCGGAGTAGGTCAGTCCGCCCGGGTAGGCGCGGGTCTCGAAGGTCGCGGCGATCTCGGCGGAGATCGCGACGCCGCCGAGCGGTACGTAACCGGAGTTGACGCCCTTGGCGAAGGTCATCAGGTCCGGCACCACGTCGAAGTGGTCGGCGGCGAACCACGTGCCGGTGCGGCCGAAGCCGGCCATGACCTCGTCGAGGACGAAGACGATGCCGTACCGGTCGCAGATCTCGCGGACGCCCGCGAGGTAGCCGGGCGGCGGCGTCATGATGCCCGCGGTGCCGGGGATCGTCTCCAGGATGATCGCGGCGATGGTGCCGGGGCCCTCGAAGGCGAGGGTGTCCTCCAGGTGCTGGAGCGCGCGGGCGCACTCCTCGGCCTCGGTCTCGGCGTGGAACGGCGAGCGGTAGAGGAACGGCGCCCAGAAGCGGACGACGCCCGCCGAGCCGTTGTCGGACGGCCAGCGGCGCGGGTCACCGGTCAGGTTGATCGCGGTGGAGGTGGCGCCGTGGTACGAGCGGTAGGCGGAGAGCACCTTCGTGCGGCCGGTGTGCAGCCGGGCCATCCGTACGGCGTTCTCGACGGCCTCGGCACCGCCGTTGGTGAAGAAGATCTTGTCCAGGTCGCCGGGGGTGCGCCCGGCGATGAGGCGTGCGGCCTCGGAGCGCGCCTCGATCGCGAACGCGGGGGCGAAGGTGGCGAGCTTGCCCGCCTGCTCCTGGATCGCGGCGACGACGGTGGGGTGCTGGTAGCCGATGTTGGTGTAGACGAGGCCGCTGGTGAAGTCCAGGTAGCGGTTGCCGTCGTAGTCCCAGAAGTACGCACCCTCGGCGCCGGCGACGGCGAGCGGGTCGATCAGACCCTGGGCGGACCAGGAGTGGAACACGTGCGCGCGGTCGGCGGCCTTCACGGCCGCACCGGCGGCGGGGTCGACATGAGGGGCATGAGGGGTCATGCGGCGAGCGTAGGCGGCTCCGGGAGCGGCCCGACATGACCACCTTGTATGGCGTGGGGCGCTCTGCTGGGCAGGGTGTCGTGTCGTCGGCGCCCGAGCCGATGCGGACCGTTCCGGAACGGCCGCCCGGTGCGCGGCCTCTTCCCGCACGGGCCTTCTCCGTGTTCCCGGCCGAAGCCGCAACCGGCCCGGGTGCGCGCTGCGTGGGTCCTTATGATCGAGCGAGCCACGCGAGGCACCGCTCAGTGCCCACCCGGGGGAAGGACGTTCAGCGCCATGCAGAGCCTGTCGCCACAGGACCCGCGCGTCATCGGCGCCTACCGGCTGCTGGGCCGTCTCGGCGCCGGCGGCATGGGCCAGGTCTATCTGGCCCGGTCCGACCGCGGCCGCACCGTCGCGATCAAGCTGGTGCGCGGCGAGCTCGCCGAACAGCAGGAGTTCCGCGACCGGTTCCGCCACGAGGTGCGGGCCGCCCGCCAGGTCGGCTCCGCCTGGACCGCCCCCGTGCTGGACGCGGACACCGAGGCCGCCGTGCCCTGGGTCGCCACCGGATACGTCGCCGGGCCCTCCCTGCACGCCACCGTCACCGGCCGCTCCCGCACCCCCGAGGGGACGGTCTCCGGCGCCTACGGCCCGCTGCCCGAGCGTTCGGTCCACATCCTGGGCACCGGTCTCGCCCACGCCCTGCGGGCCATCCATGCCGCCGGGATCATCCACCGCGACCTCAAGCCCTCCAACATCCTGCTGACGATAGACGGGCCGCGCGTCATCGACTTCGGCATCGCCCGAGCGCTCGACACCGTCGCCGACGGCAGCGTCACCCGCACCGGGGCCCTGGTCGGATCGCCCGGCTTCATGGCGCCCGAGCAGGTGCGCGGCGAGCGGGTGACCCCGGCGTGCGACGTGTTCTGTCTGGGCTCGGTGCTGGCGTACGCCGCGACCGGGCGGCTTCCGTTCGGGGCGTCGGACAGCGGCGCTGCCGCGCAGATGTTCCGGATAGCGAAGGAGGACCCGGACCTGACCGGCGTCCCCGACGCCCTCGTCGAACTGGTCCGGGACTGCCTGCACAAGGACCCGGCCGCCCGCCCGACGACCGACGCGATCCTGGCGCGCCTGGGCGTCCCCGACTCGGCCGAGCCCTGGCTCCCCGCCGCACTGATAGCCCAACTCGGCCGCCACGCGGTGGGGTTGCTGGACTCGGAGGACCCGGAGGAGGAGGTGCCCCCCGCTCCCGCACCGGCCCCCGCCCCCTCTCCCGCACCGGCCCCCGCCCCCTCTCCCGCGCCGGACGTGAGACCCCCGGCGCCCGTGCCTCCCGCGCTCCCCGCGGACCACCTCACGCACACGCCGCCCACGACGGCCGCCCCCGCGCCCTCTCCCCCGGCCCCCGGCTACGGCTACCCGCCGCTGTCCACCCAGCCGCACCCCGGCCAGGGCTTCGGCCCGCCCCATACCCCCGCCTCCGGGTACGGCTATCCACCGCAGCAGCAACAGCCGTACCAGCAGCCCGGGTTCGGCCCCACACCCCCGTTCGGCCCCGGGTACCCCACCGCCGCGCAGTCCGAGCCCGCGCCCGCCCGCCGCCGGAAGGGCCCGACCATCGCGCTCATCACCGTCGCCGCGCTGGTGGCCATCGGCGCGGGCGGGTCCGTCTACGCGCTCATGAACGGCAAGCCGACGCACCCCGACCCGTCCCCCACCGGCTCCGCGTCCGCCTCGGGCGGCTCCTCGGGCTCCTCGGACGACGACCCGTCGTCGCCGGACCCCTCCTCCAGCGGCGACCGGAAGAACGGCGACGGCAGCATCCCGTCCGGCTACCTCGGCACCTGGTCGGGCTCCATCGACAACGCGGCCGGCCACTCCACCCGCAAGCTCGTCATCCAGCAGGGCGCGGTCGGCGAGAACGTCCTCACCCTCACCGCGGACGGCCCGCTCGACACCGGCGGCTCCTACCACTGCGTCTTCCAGGCGACCCTGACCTCGGAGCCCTCCCCGGGCGGCCCCGTCGAGGTCGGCCCCTCCACGGTCACCACGGGCGAACCCATGACCTCCTGCACGGCGGGCAAGGCCACCACGCTCACCCTGCTCGCGGACGGCACCCTGAGCCGCGAGAACAACGACAACGGCGAGCGGCTCACGTACACGAAGGACGACTGAGCGGACGCGCTCCCCGCCGCCGTTCAGCGCAGCAGGGCAGTCGCGGCGTGGAGCAGCAACAGCGTGTGGACGAACCGGCCCGGCTTCGTAGGCGGGAAGTACCACGCCAGCGGCCACGTCCGGCCGCACAGGGCCGGGATCGGCACGTAACTGATCCGGCCCGCCGCCGCGTCGAGCCGAGTCGCCCCGACCGGCCAGGGTTTGCCCTCCGCGCTCCCCGCCGGGACGAGGAAGTACACCGCCCGCCGCCCGTTCGCCTCGGCGACGACGGGGCCGGGCTCGCCGCCCGTGATCGCCTCCATCAGACCGGCCAGCCGACGCCCTTCGTCCCCGTCCACACGTACGGCGTCGAATTGCACGCCCGTTCTGCGCAGTTGAAATCCGGAGTACGGAATCCACTGGAGGTTCTTTTCGCTTTTCGGTGCATTCACAGGACCAGTCTGGCCTCTGTTGGCTAGCGTTCCACTCAACTGATGAGGGACGTCGCATAGCCGTTGACCTGCGCGAACTCCCTTAAAACTCAGTTGAGTCCGGCAGTGCTGGGTAGTGACCGGTTGAGACCGGTTGAGTCGAAAAGGGATCGCAATGGCGCGAGCGGAGAACAAGGAAACGGCGAGCCCGACGGCCAAGTTGGTGGCCGATGTGGCCAAAAGGGCACGGCTTCGGAAAAGGATGACTCAGGAGCAGCTCGGAAACGAGATCGGCTTCTCGGCGGCGGCGGTAAGCGCCATGGAGACCTGCGCACAGCCCGCGAGCGACGACATGCTGGTGGCGCTGGAGCGGGCACTCGGGGACGGCCTGGGCATGTTCGAGCAAGCGCGGTTGTACATGCGGATGGAGGCGTATCCGCCGCAGTTCAAACCGCATGCTCCGCTTGAGCAGGCCGCGATCAGCCTCCACCTGTACGCGACTCACGTCGTGCACGGTCTGTTCCAGACGGAGGACTATGCCAGGGCGCTGATCGGTGGCGGCTACCCGCCGCTGTCGGACCAGCGGGTGGACCAGCTCGTGGAGGCACGCGTGCTCCGCAAAGCGCTCTTCGACCGGGATCCGCTGCCCATGATCGAGCTGATCCTCGAAGAGTCCGTGCTCACCAGGGTCATCGGCAACGCCTCGATCATGAGGGAGCAGATGCGACACCTCGCGGACCTTGCTCGCCTCCGCAACGTAACGCTCCTGGTGTTGCCTCTGGACTGCGGTAAGTTCGGAGAGTACGCAGGTGACCGAGGCGGCATGACGCTGGTGGAAACCCCTCAGCACGACCGACTCATCTACCTGGAGCCGCAGGATGAGAGTCTGCTGATCAGCGACCCTGGGAAGGTGAGCACGTACGCCCAGCGCTATGCGAAGATCCGGTCACAGGCCATGGGTCCTCGTGAATCGCTGGACCTCATCAAGCGGTTGGCAGGAGTAAAGGAATGACCAGCACCCTGCGGTGGTTCAAGTCCAGCTACAGCAGTGATAGCGGCGGCAACTGCATCGAGGTGGCCTTCAACTGGCACAAGTCCTCGTACAGCAGCTCCAGTGGCGGCGAGTGCATCGAGGTCGCGGTCTGCACCCACGCCGTCCACATCCGGGACTCCAAGGTGCCCGAGGGCCCCACGTTCGAGGTCGCTCCCGATGCCTGGACCACGTTCCTCACCTGGGCGAACTGACGTTTCGCGAGGTCGGGAGTGCCCCGGCCCCGCAAATGTGTACGACTTGTGGACGCCATGGCATACCCTGCGTTCCTGGGCCGCGCCCCTCTCTCATCTGCGGGTGCCATGCGGCCCTCTCTTACCGTGGGGGTAACTCGTTTTGCGTACGCGCAGAATCTCGGCCGCGACCTCGCTCGCAGTCCTCTTCAGCTCAGTGGTTCTGGTCGGCGGGGCGGCGAATCCGGCCGCCGCCGACTCCAGCAAGGTTCTTCCCGCCGCGTCGGTCGGCGACATCGTCGCCGACGGTGTGCACAAGCGGGTCTTCATCAGTGACCCGACCGGCGGCAAGGTGCTCGTCACCGATTACAACGGCGCGGTCGTCGGCACCATCACCTCTCTGCCGGGAGTGACCGGCCTCGAACTCTCCGCCGACTCCGGCACGCTGTACGCCGCCGTCCCGGGCGCCGACGCGATCGTCACCATCGACACGGCCGGGCTCAAGGAGTCCGCCCGGTACGCGACCGGCGAGGGCACCGACCCGAAGCACCCGGCGCTGGCGGGCGGCAAGCTCTGGTTCGGGTACGGGGCGGCGGGCGAGGGCAACATCGGATCGCTCGACCTGTCCGGCGCCGAGCCGGTCGTCACCCTGGACCAGGACCAGGACCGCACCTGGTTCTCCGCCCCGACCCTGGCGTCCACGCCCGGCGCACCGGGCACGCTGGCCGCCGGCATCGAGACGCAGAGCCCGGCAGAACTGGCGGTGTACGACGTCGCCTCGGGGACGGCCACGCGGACCGCGCACGCCTCCGTCGACGGCGGCAACATGCGCGACCTGGCGCTGAGCCCGGACGGCAAGCAGATCGTGGTGGCCAGTGCGGCCCCGAACCAGCACCAGGCGTACAACACGGCGGACCTCACGCGGGGGACCACGTACGCGTCCACCGCGTACCCCAACGCGGTCGACATCGCCCCGAACGGCACGGTCGCCGCGGGTTCGTCCGCCTGGTACGACCCGGACGTCTACGTCTACAAGCCCGGCAGCACCACCAAGCCGGTCCGTACGTACGACTTCCCCAACACCGGGAACAGCAGCGGAGCGGACACCCTGGCGGACGCGGGGCTGGCCTGGGCGCCGGACACCAGCAGGCTGTTCGCGGTCACCGAGAACAGCGCGGGCGTCCGTTCGCTGCGGGTGCTCACCGACGCCGTGAAGTCGGTCTCCACCGTCACGGTCAGCGCCCCGGCCAAGTCGGCGCTGAACAAGAAGCTGACCGTCACCGGCCGGGTGAAGTCCACGGGCGCGTTCCCGGCGGGCGCCAAGGCCACGGTCACGCGTACCGACATCGAGTCGCCCAAGGGCAAGGCACTGTCCTCGGTGACGCTCAAGTCGGACGGCAGCTTCTCCTTCACCGACACCCCGACCGCCGGCGGCCAGGTCACGTACAAGGTGTCGTACGCGGGCGACGCGACCCACTCCGCGGCCTCCGGCTCCGACAAGGTCGCCGTGCCCCGCACGGTCACCTCGATGAGCCTGAACCACAACAAGGCGCTGTACGCGTACGGCACCGACGTGACGTTCACCGCGCACCTCGGCAAGACGTACAAGAACCGCACCGTCGAGCTGTGGGTGGACCCGTTCGGGTCGGACAAGCCGAACAAGCTGGTGAAGACCGGCAAGGTCGACTCCAAGGGGAATCTGTCGACCAAGGTCGACATGACCCGGGACACGACCGTCTCCGCGGTGTTCAAGGGCGACGGCCGGTACACCTCGAAGAAGGTCACGTCGGTCGCGTACGCCAAGGTGAAGGTCTCGACCTCCATCGCCAAGCAGTACAAGACGGCGAAGATCGGCAAGACGTCGTACCGGTACTTCCACAAGAAGACCGACCCGGTCTTCACGACGACGATGACGTACTACAAGAACCGCGCGCACAAGCTGTCCCTGGAGCTGTACTACCAGGGCAAGTGGTACGACGCGGGCTCGCAGTTCTTCAAGCTCGGCACCGCCGGGAAGTCCATCGTGACGTTGCAGGGCACCCATGACACGGGCTTCCGGATGCGCGTCCGCGCCTCGTACGTGAACGGCACCTCGGGCGACACGGTGAACTCCACCACGCACGGCGCCTGGCAGTACTTCATCTTCACGAAGTGACCTGCTGAGGCGATGAGTTGAACGGTGGTGGGCCGGATCTCCCTTCCGCCCACCACCGGTCGGCCCGCCACCGGTCAGCCCAGCAGTGCGCGCAGCCGGAGCGCCTGCCGCTCCGCCGTGCCGGGCGGGTTCCTGGAGTGTGCGGGGTCCGCGGCGGCGAGGATGAACAGCCAGGTCAGCGCCAGCAGCCGGCGGCAGTCCCGCAGCCGGGCGCGCTCCTGGACGGTCAGGTCGAACCGGGCGAGGAAGGCGGCGGCGTCCAAACCGCCGCCGACACCGTCGTCGACCCAGCTCGACACGTGCTCGGTGATCTCCGCGAGTTCGAAGGCGCGGTCGCTGCGGCCGGAGTCCTCGAAGTCGACCACCGCGATGCGTGAGGTCTCCGCGTCCCAGAGGTAGTTGGCGAGGTTTCCGTCACCGGCGCCGAAGACCGGCGCGGGCCCGTCCGGCGCGGTGGCCCGGTCCTGGCGGCCGTCCAGCCAGGCCATGCCCTCGCGCAGGGCCTCGCGCACCACCGCCCCGGTGCCCGGCGCCGGGGTGCGGTCGTGCCGGGTGCGCAGGCCCGCGATCAGCCCGGCCTCGTGGTCCGGGCGCATCGGCACCCGTAGCAGCCGGTCGCGGGGGACGGCCCGGTACATCGCGTCCAGTGTCCCGGCCAGCGCCGACAGGCGCGCCGCGTCCACCGGGGCTCCGCGCAGCGGAACGCCCGGCACCCGTGACATCACCACGGTCGGCGGGGCGGCCTCGCGGTCGACGGAGAGGGGCGCGGGGGCGAGGCCGGGCGCGTGGGCGTGCAGCAGGGTCAGCGCCCGCCACTCGCGGTCGAGGAGCGCGCGGACGTCGCCCTCGCGGTACCGCTTCGTCACGGTGTCGCCGAGGATCTCGATTTCGTGGGTGCTCCACTGCACGGGGCCATGATGCCCCGGAGCGTGTCCGGCTGGACCGGCCGGGGGCCGCCACTGACAACACGGGCGGCGCCGCCGACAACGGGAGGTACGGCTGCGGCCGACGACCGCGGCCACCCCCGTGAGCCGCGGCCGTCGCCCCCTCCCTCTCCCCCTGAGGGTGCCGCAACCGTGTTCGGACTCTAGGTCCTCGGATACGCACCCGGAAGCTTCAATTCGCACTGCGTGGGCCACCATGGGTATCGGTCCGCACAATCAAACCGGTACCCTTCATTCCGGTTTTGGGCGGGAGTGGAGGATCTGTGCACGCGCGGGAACGGGCCGATGACGTACTGCGGATGTACCGGCTGGCCCGGTCGGGCGGGGCCCGGGAGCTCCTGCACTGGGTGTCGGGCCGGGCGGCGGGCTGGGCCGGGCTGCTCGACGGGGACGGCACCGTGCTGCACGGCGTGACGCGCGGCGCGGACGGCACGGGCGGGGACGGTACGGGCGGGGACGCGGCGGCACTGGCGGGCGTGGACGCGGCGGCGCTGGCAGGCGAGTACGCGAAGGACCTGTCGCGGCTCGAAGCCCACTCCTTCGCCTTCGACCGGGGCCCGCACACCGCGCTGCTGTTCCCGCTGGACGGCCCGCCGGACGCCGCCGCCCCGATCCTCGCCGTGGTCGCGCCGCGCCCGCTGCCGGACGGGCTCGCCGTGCTGCTCTCCGACGTGGCGATGCCGCTCGCCATGTGCTGGGCGGCGGAGACCGTGGAACGCAAGCGGCTCCGCGTCGACCTCGCGGAGTCCCGCAGCCGGGAGGCGGTGCTGCATCTGCTCATGACGGGCCAGCTGTCCATCGCCCACCAGGTGGCGGGCGCCCTGCGGCCCACGCTGCCCGACCCCGTGCGGGTGTACGTCGTGGAGTGCCCGAGCGGCCGCCGGGACGAGGTGGCGCGGATCTGCGAGGAGCTCTCCGGGGGGCGGTCCTGGATCGTCCGCTGCCCGGTCTACGCGCGCCATCTGATCCTCGTCGTACCGGCGGACGCGGACGCGACCGAACAGCGGCTCGGGCTCCGGGCCGCCGAGGTGGTGCCCGAGTGCGTCGTGGGCGTGAGCGAGAACGTACCGCTGCCCGACACGGCGACCGGCTACCGCCAGGCGTTCCACGCGCTGGCCGTGGCCCGGGGGCTGCCGGAACGGCACGCCCGCTTCGGCTCGGCGCCGGATCCGGCGGTGGCCGCCGGGGCGGACGGTGCGCGATGGGCGGACGAGCTGCTCCACCCGCTGCTCACCCACCTGCCCCGGCGCAGCCAGGACCCGGGCAGCCAGGAACTCGCGGCGACGCTCGCCTCCTGGCTCGCGTTCGCCTCGCACGCGACCCTGCACCTGAAGATCCACCGGAACACCCTGGCCGCCCGGCTCCGGCTCATCGGCGAACTGCTCGGCCTCGATCTGAACCGGGTCGGCGACCAGGCCGCCCTCGACCTGGCCCTGCGCATCCGCGCCACCCCTGCCGGGGCCCGGAGCACCCACCGGGAGGAGCAGGGGGCCCGGCCGCCCTTCGGCCTGGACGACATCCTGCGCGGACCGGCCGTCCGGGAATGGGCGGCCCAGCAGCTGCGCCCGCTCACCGCGTCCGGCACCTCCCGGACCGCCGCCGACCCACGGGCGACTCTCCGCACCTGGCTGGAGTGCGAGGCCCAACTCGGCGCGACGGCCGACGCGTTGGGCATCTCGGTGCCGGGGGCCCGTAAGCGCCTCGCCCGGCTCGAATCGATTCTTCAGCGCTCGCTGCTCCAGGCGCCGAGCGCCCGTTACGACCTGTGGCTGGCCTTCCGGGCCCTGGACGTCGCGGGCGCGGACAGCGGGGGCGCATACGGCGCGGTAGTGGGCGGCTCGGACAGCGCGGGCGCGGACGGCGCCCGGTAGACCGAAGCGGGGGCGCGTCCGGCCGGAGCCGGGCACGCCCCCTTCGGGTGGGGGGTCCACCACCCTGGCTCCGCAGGCCGTCGCAGTCACGGCCGGCGAACCCGAGGAGTGGAGATCAGCAGCTCAGATTGGAGCCGGGTGTGGTGCCGAGGATCGCCACGAACGCCTGGTAGCGGTCGATACGGCTCTGGACCTGGGCGGGGTTGCCGCCGTTGCACTCCAGGGTGCCGTTGATGGAGCGGATCGTCTCGCCGAATCCCGCGCCGTTCACCATGGCGTTGTGGGCGGTCATGGTGCCGGGGCCGTTCTGGGTGTTCCAGTACCAGAGGCCGGTCTTCCAGGCGACCGAGGCGTTCTGCTCGACCAGGTACGGATTGCCCAGCAGGTCGATGCCGAGGGCGTCACCGGCGGCCTTGTAGTTGAAGTTCCAGCTGAGCTGGATCGGCCCGCGGCCGTAGTACGCGGCCTGACCGGCCGGGCAGCCGTAGGGCTGACTGCTGTCGCAGTAGTGCGGGTAGTTGGCCGTGTTCTGCTCGACCACGTACACCAGACCGCCCGTCTCATGGCTGACGTTGGCGAGGAACGCCGCCGCCTCCTGGCGCTTGACGGTGTCGCTCCCGGTGTTCGCGAAGCCCGGGTAGGCGCTCAGGGCCGCGGTGAGTCCGTCGTACGTGTAGAACGGATTCCGGTTCGGGAACATCTGGTTGAACTGCGCCTCGCTGACGACGAAGCCGGACGGCGTGCCGGGGTCCGTGCCGCCCCCTCCACAGCTCCCCTGGTCCGCCCAGACGTCGGAGCTGCCGGGGGTCTCGTTCTGGGTCCACCACTTGGCGGTCCAGTTGTGTCCGTTGTAGGAGGCCGATCCGCCGCCGGTGTAGACGGACGAGGAGTTCCAGGGCGCCGCGCACTCGGCTGCCGCGGCGGTGGTGGCGGGGAGAACGACGACCATTGCGACGACCGCGCCCAGCGCGGCGAGCAGGCCCATGATGCGTCTGATCATGCGATCACTCCTTCGGTGCGGCGCAGCGAGCCGTCCGGTGCACCGCCATGGGGGGCGTGACGGTCACTCAAGCGCCGCCACTCCGGGCCTGTCAAGGTCTAGACCAACGTCCGTTCATTTCTCCGCCGGGGCGCCCGCGGGCGGGCCTTCGACGCATGCGCACCACTGGACCCACCCTCAACAGGGGTGATTCCGGAGGGAGTTGATCCGGATCATGCGCCGCGACCCGGACGGGCCCGAAGGTAAAAACCTCCGGGCCCGTCCAGCATGCGGAACACCGGAGCGCCGGATCGCCGGGCTGGGCGTGACGCCGGAACGCCGGAACACCCGGCCGGGCGACGGACCGTCAGCAGCCCAGCCGGGAGCCCGGAGCCGTGCCGAGGATGCCGGTGATCCGTTCGTACCCGGCGACACGGGCCGCGACCGAGGCGGGGTTGCCGCCGTCGCACTCCAGGGCGCCGTTGAGCGAACGGATCGTCTCGCCGAATCCCGCGCCGCCGACCATCGCCTCGTGCGAGGTCATCGTGCCGGGGCCGTTCTGGGTGTTCCAGTACCAGAGGGCCGTCTGCCAGGCGACGGACGGATCCCGCTCGACCAGCCAGGGGTTGTGGAGGAGATCGAGGCCGAGCGCGTCACCCGCGGCCTTGTAGTTGAAGTTCCAGCTGAACATGATCGGGCCCCGGCCGTAGTACGCCTTCTGCCCCGCCGGACAGCCGTACGGCCGGCTGTAGTCGCACTTGCGCCAGTAGTTGTCCTCGTTGATCTCCTTCACGTACTGGAGCCCGACCGACTCGAAGTCCGCGTGGGTCAGGAACGCCGCGGCCTCCTGGGCCCGGGTGGTCGGCGTGCCGGTGTTGGCGAAGCGCGGGTAGGCGTGCAGGGCGTCGATCAGGCCCTGGTACGTGTAGAAGGGGTTGCGGTCCGGGAAGATCGCGTCGAACTGCGCCTCGCTGATGACGAAGTCCGAGACCCCGCCCGTGCAGGCTCCCTCGTCGGCCCAGACGGTCGTGGCGCCCGGATTCTCGTTCCGCGTCCACCACTTGGCCGTCCAGTTGCGGCCGTGGTGCGAGACCGTGCCGCCCTGCGTGTAGGCGGTCGACGAACTCCACACGGGCGCGCACTCCGGGGCCGGATCCGCGGCGGCGGAGTCGGAAGCGGAGGCAGAAGCGGTGGGAAGGAAGGCGGCCGTCGCGAGGACGGAACTCAGCACGATCAGAAGGCTCTTGATGCGTTTCAGCGCTGCTCACTCCTTCGGCAGGGCACGCCGAACACCTCAGCGGGCCGTCTGGACGTCCCGCCACTCAAGCCTCGATGGTCTGGACCTGTCAAGGTCTGGACCATTGGGTCCGGGGGGACGGGATTCCGGGCCCGGGTCCTGAGCCCGGTGAACGTCCAGGAGACGCGGAGAGGGCCGGGACGCGCCGTCCCGGCCCTCTCCGCGTTCGCCGCCCCTACAGGGCCGCCGCTCCTACAGGAAGGAGTTGATCTCGATGGTCTCGGTGCGGCCGGGGCCGACACCGATCGCGGAGATCGGGGCGCCGGACATCTCCTCCAGCGCCTTCACGTACGCCTGCGCGTTCTTCGGCAGGTCACCGAAGGTCTTGGCCTTCGTGATGTCCTCGGACCAGCCCGGCAGCATCTCGTAGACCGGCTTCGCGTGATGGAAGTCGGTCTGGCTGTACGGGAGCTCCTCGACGCGCTTGCCGTCGATCTCGTACGCCACGCACACCGGGATCTGCTCCCAGCCGGTCAGCACGTCCAGCTTGGTGAGGAAGAAGTCGGTGAGGCCGTTGACCCGGGTCGCGTACCGCGCGATGACCGCGTCGAACCAGCCGCAGCGACGGTCGCGGCCGGTGGTGACACCGCGCTCGCCACCGATGCGGCGCAGCGCCTCGCCGTCCTCGTCGAGCAGCTCCGTCGGGAACGGACCGGCGCCGACGCGGGTGGTGTACGCCTTGAGGATGCCGATGACCCGGCTGATCTTCGTCGGGCCCACGCCGGCACCGGTGCAGGCGCCGCCCGCGGTCGGGTTCGACGAGGTGACGAAGGGGTACGTGCCGTGGTCGACGTCGAGCAGCGTGCCCTGACCGCCCTCGAAGAGGACGACCTTGCCCGCGTCGATGGCGTCGTTCAGGATCAGCGTCGTGTCGGCGACGTACGGCTTGATCTGCTCCGCGTACTGGAGCATCTCCTCGACGATCTTGCCGGACTCGATCGCGCGCCGGTTGAAGACCTTGGCGAGGAGCTGGTTCTTCTGCTCCAGGGCCGCGTCGACCTTCTGCTCCAGGATCGACTCGTCGTAGAGGTCCTGGACGCGGATGCCCACGCGGTTGATCTTGTCGGCGTACGTCGGGCCGATGCCGCGACCGGTCGTGCCGATCTTGCGCTTCCCGAGGAACCGTTCCGTCACCTTGTCGATCGTGACGTTGTACGGGGTGATCAAATGGGCATTGCCGCTGATCAGCAGCTTGGACGTGTCCACGCCGCGGTCGTTCAGCCCACTCAGCTCGGAGAGCAGGACGGCCGGGTCGACGACGACACCGTTTCCGATGACCGGGGTACATCCCGGCGAAAGGATTCCGGAGGGGAGGAGATGCAGTGCGTACTTCTGGTCACCGACGACCACCGTATGGCCGGCGTTGTTGCCGCCTTGGTAACGCACCACATAGTCCACGGATCCACCGAGGAGGTCGGTGGCCTTTCCCTTGCCCTCGTCACCCCACTGAGCACCGAGCAGCACAAGTGCGGGCACAGGCGTACACCCCTTCCGGGCGGGGCATGTCCAAGGTCAGGGGGCGTACGTAAACGTCGTACATGCCGTACGACGATGTACGACAAGGCCTGAACCGTCGAACCGGGTGCCCCGGAATAGACGAAGCCCCTGGCGCAATAGCGCAAGGGGCTCTTGCACCAAGATGCTACCCGAGGAAGGACCGAGGTGTCGGCTGCCCAGCCCCCCGGCGACGGTGCGCACCAGTTGCTGGTGGTCATCGACCCGGTCGCCCGCCGGACCGACGGCGAGTCCGTGCGTATCGCGAAGGACGTGCTGAGCGCCGGTTCGCACGCCAAGATCTGCCTGCCCGACGGGCCCGAGGAATTCGCCCGCGCCCTGTCCCGCCGGGGCGGTCGGCGGCCGGTGGTGGTCGGCGACGACCGCGCGCTGCGGCGGGCGGTGGCCCAGCTGTACCGGGAGCGGGAGCCGTCCGGGAGCGCGCTCTCGCTGATCCCGGTCGGCGGCGCGGCCGCGCTGGAACTCGCCCATTCGCTCGGCGTGCCCACGGGCGCGGTGGCGGCGGCGCGCACCGCGCTGGACGGTGCCGCGCGCAGGCTCGACCTGCTGGTCGACGACAGCGACGGCGTGGTCCTGGGCGCGCTGCACATCCCGGCCCTGAGCGCGCCGCCGGGCGCGGCGGCCGCGCACACCGGGGTCACCGCGGTCTGGGACACCTGCCGCCATCTGGTCCGCACGCTGGTGGGCCCGGCCCCGGCGGCGCCCGCCGGCCCGTCGGCCACGCACCGGCTGCGGGTCGAGGCGGACGGCGTCCTGCTGAACGACCTGGACCGCCCGGTCGAATCGGTGACCGTGACCTCGCGGGGCGGCGACGGGGGCCTGGCGGAGGTGGTGATCAGGCCACCGGCGGCCGACCCGGAGACGACGGAGGCCAAGGCCGTCACGGTCTCGGGCGCGGACTTCCGCTACCGGGCGGACATACAGGTCGGCGGCCCGGTCCGGACGAGGACGTGGACGGTGCGGGCGGGGGCCTGGGGGCTGATGCTGCCGGTGGGCGAGGGATAGCCTCCGGTCGAGGGGCGGGGTGAGAAGGATGTCGGACGCTGTGCGCGCCCGTCAGGCGTCCGCGTGCCCGTCGTGGGCCGGGAAGCCGAGCGTCTTGCGGTGCTCGCCCCAGCGGTCCATCATCCCGACCAGCTCCGCCTGGAGGAACTCGAAGAACGCCACCGTCTCGGCGATCCGGGCGCCGGCCGGGGTGTCCTTGCCCAGGATGCGGACGCCTTCCCTGAGGGTGCTCTCCCAGCGGGTCAGCACCCGGTCGCGGCTGGCGAAGGTGGTGAACCAGACCTCGTCGATCAGGCGGTAGCGGTCCCGGCGCGAGCCCGGCTCGCGCTCGCGGCCGACCATGCTGACCTGCGTGAGGTAGTTGACCGCGCCGGACACGGCGGCCGGGCTGATCTGCAGCGCCATGGCCAGCTCGGCGGAGGTCATGGACCCGTCGTCGTCCGCGAGGAGCGCGGCGAAGACCCGGGACGCCATCCGCTGCATGCCCGCCTCGGTCATCTCGGACGCGAACCGCTCCACGAACCGCGACACGGCCTCCGCGTCACGCCCGGAGCGTGTGGTCCGTCCGGTTTCGCTGGTCCCGGTTTCGCTGGTCATCGCCCGATCGTCTCCCCTGGTTTCCCGGCCCCCGCCGTAACGCCAACTTTATACGCTTCCTTAACTTCACAAATTTGTGAAAGTAGCGTACGTTCAGAAACATGACGAAGGCGATCACGGTGGCCGGACTGCACAAATCGTTCGGTCGGACACACGCGCTGGACGGCCTCGACCTCACCGTCGAGACCGGCGAGGTCCATGGCTTCCTCGGACCCAACGGCTCCGGGAAGTCCACCGCCATCCGGGTGCTGCTGGGCCTGCTGCGGGCCGACTCCGGCGCCGCCCAGCTGCTCGGCCGCGACCCGTGGCACGACGCGGTGGAGCTCCACCGGAAGGTGGCGTACGTCCCGGGTGACGTCACGCTGTGGCGCAACCTCTCCGGCGGCGAGGTGATCGACCTGTACGGGAGCCTGCGCGGCGGCCTCGACCGGACCAGGCGCGCCGACCTCGTGGACCGGTTCGAGCTCGACCCGACCAAGAAGGGGCGTACGTACTCCAAGGGCAACCGCCAGAAGGTCGCCCTCGTCGCCGCCTTCGCCTCCGATGTGGATCTGCTGATCCTGGACGAACCCACCAGCGGGCTCGACCCGCTGATGGAGGGGGTTTTCCAGGAGTGCGTCGCCGAGGAGCGTGCCCGCGGGCGGACGGTCCTGCTCTCCAGCCACATCCTCAGCGAGGTCGAGACGCTCTGCGACCGGGTCAGCATCATCCGCCAGGGGCGGACGGTGGAGACCGGTTCGCTGGCGGACATGCGCCATCTGACGCGTACGAACATCAGGGCCGAGCTGGCCGGTGCGCCCGACGGGCTCGCCGGTCTGCCCGGCGTCCACGACCTCGACGTCCAGGGCCTGCGGGTCACCCTCCAGGTCGACACGGACAAGCTCGACGCCGTGCTCAAGGCGCTCACCGCGTCGGGCGTGCGGACGCTGACCAGCACCCCGCCCACGCTGGAGGAGTTGTTCCTGCGCCACTACGCGCCGGACGCGGCGGAGACGGCGGACGCGTCCGGTGGCGGCGAGGGTGTGGGGGTGGCGGCGCGATGACTGCCGTGACCACCACCGCCCCGTCCGGCACCCGGCGCCGGACGCCGGTCGCGACCGGGCAGCTCGCCGGGACGTGGCCCCTGCTGCGGCTCGCACTGCGGCGCGACCGGATCATGCTGCCGATCTGGGTGCTCGCGCTCGGCGGCACCTTCTCCTCGGTCGGCAGCTCCATCGCCGCGCTGTACGACACTTCCGCGCAGCGTGCCGAGCTGGCCGCGTCGATGAACGGCAACAGCTCGCTCCGCGCGATGTACGGACCGGTCTTCGACGACTCGGTCGGCGGGCTCGTGAGCTGGCGGATGGCCGCCTTCGGAGCGGTGCTGGCGGCCGTGATGAGCCTGATCGTCGTCATCCGGCACACCCGGGAGGAAGAGGAGACCGGCCGTCAGGAGATGCTCTCCTCCGCCATGGTGGGGCGCCGCGCCCCGCTGACCGCCGCGCTCCTCACCGCAGTGATCGCCAACGCGGCCCTGGCGCTGGTGATCGCGGCGGGCCTGGCGGGATCCGGTGCGGGCGGTGCCGGGGCGGTGGCCCTCGCCCTGGCGGTCGCCGGGACGGGGGTGCTGTTCGCCTGCACGGCCGCGATCGCCGCGCAGTTCACCGAGAGCGCCCGGCTCGCCAAGGGGCTCACGGCGGCGGTGATCGGTGCCGCGTTCGTCCTGAAGGCGGCGGGCGACTCGGCGGCGGACGACGGCTCGTCCGTGATGACCTGGCTCTCCCCCATCGGCTGGGCGGAGAACGTCCGGGCGTACGCGGACGAGCGCTGGTGGGTGCTGCTCGTCCTCGCGGCGGCCGTCGCGGTCCAGGCCGTCCTCGCGTACACCCTGGCCGGGCGCCGCGATGTCGGCATGAGCTTCCTGGCGACGAGACCGGGGCCCGCACAGGGCCGGATCACCACGGCGTTCGGTCTCTCGCTGCGGCTCCAGCGCGGCGCGCTGACCGGGTGGACGCTCTCCTTCGCCGTGGTCGGTGTCGCCTTCGGCGGGCTGACCGGCGGGGCGGCCGATCTCGTCGGTGACAACGAGAAGACCAGGGAGATCTTCGAGCGGATGGGCGGACAGGCCGGTCTGACCGACGCGTTCCTCGCCACGATGGTCTCGGTACTCGGAATGGTCGCGGCGCTGTACATCGTCGCATCGGTGCTGCGGCTGCACGGCGAGGAGACCGCCGGGCGCGCCGAGCCAGTGCTCGCGGGCGGCGTGGGCCGGATCGGGTGGGCGGCCGGTCATCTGGTCGTCGCGTTCGGCGGCGCTGCCCTGCTCATGGCGGCCGGCGGCCTGGGCCTGGCCGTCGGCTACGGCCACGAACTCCCGGCCGTCCTCGGGGCGTCGCTGGTGCAGCTCCCGGCGATCTGGCTGCTGGGCGGGGTGACGGTCCTGCTGTACGGGGCGTTCCCGAAGGCGGCGGTGGCGGCCTGGGGCATCGCCGGGATCTGTCTGGCGCTGGGGTGGCTCGGGCCCGCCGTCGACATGCCGCAGGCGGTGATGGACGTATCACCGTTCACACATCTGCCGAAGCTGCCGGGCGGCACGGGAATGGAATGGGGCCCGGTGCTCATACTCACCGCCGTCGCGGCGGTGGTGGTCGGGGCGGGGGTGGGGGCGCTGCGCAGGCGCGATGTCCTGACGTGACAGTGGCCCGGGGGGCGGGAAACCTGGAGGCGGGACCTGGGGGTGGGGGGCCTGGGAGCGGGGAGCCTGGGGGGTGGGGAATCCTCAGGGGGAGACGGGGTGGACAGGCCGGAGACCGGGCAGGGGATCCCGGGAGGAATCCCCGAGGTGCAACCTCGCCGCAGCGTCGCCGCGTCACCCCGATCGTGGAGAACCGAAGCGAAGCCGTTCGCGGGACTCTCGGATGCCTGGTCGTCGCCGCGGGCGGGACCGCCGGGGTGCTCGCCTGGGCGCCGTACGGCAGGCATGGCATCTTCGGCGGCTTCGAGGGCACATCGGAGTGGAACGTGCTGTGGCTCGGGCTGCCGGTCATGACGCTCGGCGGCATCGCGGCCGGGTTCACCCTCGCCGCCCTCGCGGGGCGGAAGTGGCGCCGGGCGCTCGGGGCGGCGGCGGTGCTCGCAGCCCTCACCGGTTTCGGTGTGGCCTTCGACGTACTGGAGGGCCCGCCCCTGGCCTGCGGACCGGGCTGCTGAGCGCGGGTGATCCGGCCCCTCGCGGCCTCTGGCCCACAGTCCGGCCCTCGCAGCCCCTGGCCCGCAGCCCCTGGCCCGCAGTCCGGCCTCCGCAGCCCCCGGTCCCGCAGCCCCGGCCCGTAGCCCGTAGCCCGCCCTCCGCCGCCAGTCGCCCGCCACCCGCATCCACCACCGCTGCCGCCCTCCGCCGCCCGCCGCCCGCCGTCTACCGGCCTCCGCCGCCCGCCGTCGTCACAGCTCCACGCGGAGTTCGTTCAGGCCTCTGATCACATAGCCCGGGTTCCACTCCGGTTCGGCGGCCAGCCGCATCGCCGGGGCACGACGCAGCAGCTCGCCGAAGGACGCGGCCAGTTCGACCCGGGCCAGCGGGGCGCCCAGGCAGAAGTGGATGCCCGCCCCGAAGCTGATGTGCGGGTTGTCCTGCCGGGCCAGGTCCAGGGTGTCCGGGGCGGAGAAGCGGGCCGGGTCGCGGTTGGCGGAGCCGAAGAGCAGGGCCACCTCCGAGCCGCGCGGAATGACCGTGCCGTCGATCTCGATGTCGTCGAGGACCCAGCGCTCGAACATCTGGAGCGGGGTGTCGTACCGCATCAGCTCCTCGATCGCCGTCGGCAGCAGCCCGTGGTCGGCGCGCAGGGCGGCCAGCTGCTCAGGGTGGCGCAGCAGCGTCCACCAGCCGTTCACGGTGGTGTTGACGGTCGCCTCATGGCCCGCGTTCAGCAGTAGCACACAGGTGGAGATCATCTCCTGCTCGCTCAGCCGCTCCCCCTCGTCGTGGGCGGCGATGAGCGCGGAGATCAGATCGGTACCGGGGTTCTTGCGCCGCTCCTCGATCAGCTCGCGCAGATACGCGGAGAAGTCGAGCGAGGCGCGGACGGCGGCGCGGGCGGTCTCCTCGGACGGGTTCAGTTCGTACATCCCGCAGATCGCGGCGGACCAGGGCCGCAGCGGGGCCCGGTCGGACTCCGGGATGCCGAGCATCTCGGCGATGACGGCCACCGGCAGCGGCTCGGCGACCGCCGTGAGCAGATCGCCACCGCCCGCCTCGACGAAGGAGTCGACCAGCCCGGCGGCCAGCCGCCGCACGGTGGGGACGAGCCGCTCGACCGTACGCGGGGTGAACGCCTTGGAGACCAGGCGCCGGATCCGGGTGTGGTCGGGGGCCTCCAGGTCGAGGAGCCCCTGCCCGTTGAGAGTGTGGAAGGGCTCGTGCTCGGCGGGCGGCGGGGTGCGGCCGAACTCCTCGTGGGTGAAGCGGTGCAGATAGGTGCGCCCCAGCCGCCGGTCACGCAGCAGCGCCGACACATCGGCGTGGTGCGGGACGAGCCACTGGTCGGTCGGCTCGAAGCGGTGCACCCGGCCGGTGGCACGCAGCGCGGCGTAGGCGGGGTACGGGTCGGCCACGAAGGCCGGGGACCAGGGGTCGAAGGGCGCATCGGCCACGGAACGGGAAGACGGGTGCATAGGCGGACGCTAACCGCACCCCACCACCGCCGACCACCCACCGGCGCTCACCGGTACCCACCAGTGCCCGGCCCCGGCCGTCTCAGGACGGTGTGACCAGCCGGGCCTCGTACGCGAAGACGGCCGCCTGGGTGCGGTCGCGCAGCCCCAGCTTCACCAGGATGCGGCTCACATGCGTCTTGATGGTGGACTCGGCGACCACCAGGTGCGAGGCGATCTCGGCGTTGGACCGGCCCTGCGCGATGAGGACGAGCACCTCCGTCTCGCGCTCGGTGAGGTCGCCGACCCGGGCCAGCGCGGGCGAACGCGGGGTCTCCGCGAGCTTCGAGAACTCGTTGATCAGCCGCTTGGTGACGGTCGGGGCGAGCAGCGCCTCGCCCGCGGCCACCACCCGTACCCCGTCCGCGAGCTGGCGCGCGGAGGCGTCCTTGAGGAGGAAGCCGGACGCCCCGGCGCGCAGCGCCTGGTACACGTACTCGTCGAGATCGAAGGTGGTCAGTACCAGCACCTTGGCGTCCGCGTCGGCGGCGACGATCTCGCGGGTGGCCTCGATGCCGTTGAGTTCCGGCATCCGGATGTCCATCAGGACCACGTCGGGGCGCAGCGCCGCGACCTGGGCGATGGCCTGCCGGCCGTCGACCGCCTCGCCGACGACCTCGATCCCCGGCATGGCGTTGAGCAGCACCGAGAAGCCCTCGCGGACCATCATCTGGTCGTCCACGATCAGCACCCGGATCGGCGGGGCGGTGGGGGTGCTCATGCCCGGCCCGCCTGTTCCGTCTGCTCCGTCTGTTGCGTCCGCTCCGTGCTCTTCCCGAACCGGACGCCGACCGTCTTGTCCTGCTCCTGGGACTGGGGCTGGGACTGGGGCTGGGGCTGGGACTGGGGCTGGGACTGGGGCTGGGGCTGGGACTGGGGCTGGGACTGGGACTGGGGCTCGCTGTCCGCCTGCACGGGGATGAACGCGGTGATCTCGTAACCGCCCTCGCGGGTCGTCTCGGCCGTCATGTCGCCGTTCAGCATCGCGACCCGCTCCCGCATCCCCGTGATCCCGTGACCGGCCCCCGGCGAAGGCTTCACCGGACCGGTCGGGGCCCCGTTGACGACCCGCAGGCCGAGCCCGCCCAGCACATAGCCGATCTCCACCTTGGCGGTGGCGCCCGGTGCGTGCCGCAGCGTGTTGCTGAGGGCTTCCTGGATGATCCGGTACGCGGACAGCTCGACCCCCTGCGGCAGTTCACGCACCGCACCGGTGATCGTCTTCTCCGTCTCCAGGCCCGCCTCGCGCACATTGGCCAGGAGCCCGTCGAGCTGGGCGAGGGTGGGCTGCGGGGCGTCCGGGGCCTGGTAGTCCTCGGCCCGTACGACACCGAGGACCCGGCGCAGCTCGGTGAGGGCGGCGACGGCGTTCTCGCGGATCGTGACGAAGGCCTGCTCCAGCTCGGGCGGCGGATTCTCCACCCGGTACGGGGCGGCCTCGGCCTGGATCGCGACGACCGACATGTGGTGAGCGACCACGTCGTGCAGCTCACGGGCGATGGTGGTGCGCTCCTCCAGCAGCGTGCGCCGGTCGCGTTCGACGGCGGTCACGGTGCGCTGCACGGTCACCTCGCGCTCCGCCTCGCGACGGATCTGCACCATGGCCACCATGAGCAGGGCGAACGCGGAGGTCAGCGCCATGCCCAGGGTGGTGGTCCCGGGGCGCCAGACGAGGTTCTCCATGAACGTGCCGAGCAGCAGGGTCAGTCCCCACATCCAGGCGGCGGTGCGCGGCCGGGTCCGGGCGGCGACGACGATCAGCACGACCAGGTGCGCGAAGAACGTGCTCGGCCCCCATGGCCACCCGTCGCCGCCGAGCATCGCGGTCACCGGGGTCGACGCGAGCGACATCCAGAACGCCCCGACCGGCCTGACCAGCGTCATCAGGACGCAGATGGCCGGAAGCGCGGCCATCACCTCGCCGGGCGCGTGGTGCGTCCGGGAGACCCCCGTCAGGAAGACGATGAGCGCGGCCAGCACCACCGTCGCGTGCGGCGCCCACACGGCCCGCGCCCGCACCCGTTTCGGCAGCCACCGGATCAGCCGCGCGTCGGTCCGCAGCGACGGCATCGGGCGGTAGGCGAACGCCTCGTGGAAGAGGGCCTCCCGGAGGCCGCCTATCGCCCCCGCGGCCATCCGGTACTCCGGGCTTCTGCTCTTGGTCTCGGTCACGCTTCCACGGTAGGGGGCGGACAGGGGCCCGGTCGTCAGCAGTGATACGGATCCTGCGCCGTCCGTCGCAAGTACTACGGACTCCTCCGCACCGCGCCGTCCCGCCGCGTCCCGGCGCTCACCAGGCCAGCTGGGCGAGCTCCTCCGCCACCACCGCGCAGGCGTCCGCCGCCGGGTCGATCAGCGGGAAGTGGCCGACCTCGGGCAGCAGCGTCAGCCCCACCGTCTCGCCCGCCTTCGCCGCCGCGTCGACGAACGCCTCCGCGACCGCCTGCGGCACATCGATGTCCGTGGTGCCCTGCACCACGGTGGTCGCGATGCCGGTGGGCAGCAGCACGGCCGGATCGACGTGCGGGGCCCGCTCCCCGAAGTCCTCCTCGCGGCCGAGGAGTTGGCCGACCGCCCCGGAGCACACGCCGAGCGCGACGGCGGTGGCGAAGTCGGCGATCGGGGCGAGGGCGACGACGCCCCGCAGCTCCGGGGGCGCGGACAGCCGCCACGGCGACCCCTCGGGCAGTACGTGCCGGGCGGCGGCCCACAGCGCCAGCTGCCCGCCGGCGGAGTGCCCCGTGACGACGATCCGCCGGGCATCGGCCTGCGGGAGTTCCCGGGCCAGCAGCGCCGGGAGCGCGTCCATCGCCGCGGCGACATCGTCGAAGGTCTCCGGCCAGCGGCCCGCGACGGGGCCGGACCCCCGCTGCTGCGGGATCTCGCTGCCGCGCCGGTACTCGACGCTGGCGACGGCGAATCCGCGCCGGGCCAGGAAGTCCGCGAACGGCGACACATGCTGCCGGTCGTAGGGCGCCCGCCACGAACCGCCGTGCAGGACGACCACGACCGGCGCCCCGGTCCGCCCGTCGCGCGGGGCGTAGAAGTCGATCAGCTGGTCGGGGTGGCTGCCGTAGGCGGCGGATGCGTCGGGGGCGACCGGTGGATGCGAGAGGGCCGACTCGGTCTCGGCTGCGTCCCGATCACGCGCGGCAGAATCCGACATGCTGCTCCAACCGTCCTGTAGCTGAGCCCAACTGGCCTGACCTGCGGGGACGGTACCAGTACGGAAGGCTTCCGTCCCCGCCGAGGACCACAACGGGAGACCGGCTCCCGCCAAGGTCCCGCTACCTCTCCGCCAGCACCTCGCCCAGCACCCGCGCCGCCCGTTCCACGTCCGCGAAACCGACGTACAGCGGTGTGAATCCGAACCGCAGCACATCCGGCCGGCGCAGGTCCCCGACGACGCCCCGGGCGATGAGCGCGCTCATCACCGGTTCCGCGTCCGCGCAGCGCAGCGCGACCTGACTGCCGCGCTCCGCGTGCGCGGCCGGGGTGACCGGGGTGACCCGGCCCTCGGGCACGTACCCGGCGACGCACTCCAGGAAGAAGTCCGTCAGCGCCAGGGACTTGGCCCGTACCGCCTCGACCGGCACCCCGTCCCACACGTCCAGCGACGCTTCGAGCGCCAGCATGGAGAGGATGTCGGGGGTGCCGACCCGGCCCCGTACGGCGCCGTCGGCCGGGGCGTACACGGGGGTCATGCCGAACGGGTCGGCGTGCGACGTCCACCCCGGCAGCGGCGAGTCGAAGGCCGCCTGGTGGCGCTCGGCGACGTAGAGGTAGGCGGGCGAACCGGGGCCGCCGTTCAGGTACTTGTACGTGCAGCCGACCGCCAGGTCCACACCGTGAGCGTCGAGCCCGACCGGCAGGGCACCCGCGCTGTGGCACAGGTCCCAGACCGCGACTGCGCCCGCCTCGTGCACGGCGGCGGTGAGTCCGGGCAGGTCGTGGAGCCTGCCGGTGCGGTAGTCGACATGGTTGAGCAGGACGGCCGCGGTACGCGGGCCCAGCGCGCCGGGCACCCCGTCGGGGGCGACCGGGACGAGCCGGTGGCCGGTCATCCGGGCCGCGGACTCGGCGATGTACCCGTCCGTGGGGAAGGTCGTCGCGTCGACGAGGATCTCGTCGCGGCCCCGGGGCGCCAGCCGGGTGGCCGCGACGACGGCCTTGAAGACGTTCACGCTGGTCGAGTCGGAGACGACGATCTGCCCGGCGGCGGCCCCGACGAGCGGGGCGATCCGGTCGCCGATCCGTTCCGGCGCGGTCCACCAGCCGCTCTCGTCCCAGGACCGGATGCGCAGCTCGCCCCACTCACGGGCGAGGACCTCCTGCACCCGGGCGGGGACGTGCACGGGCAGCGCGCCCAGCGAGTTGCCGTCGAGATAGACGACGTCGTCGAGGGTGAACAGCTTCCGCCGGTCCGCGAGCGGGTCGGCGGCGTCGAGCGCCGCGGCCCGCGCGGCGAAGGTCCCGGACGTGGCGGCGGAGGATTCGGGCACGGCTGCGGAGGACTCAGACATGGCTGCGCGCCGTCCACAGCTCGGGGAAGACGTTCTTCGTGGCCCGCTTCTCCAGCCAGGCGACCCCGGCGGAGCCGCCGGTCCCGGTCTTCGAGCCCATCGCGCGCCGGGTGGCGACGAGATGGTCGTTGCGCCAGCGCCACACCAGCTCGCCGACGTCGGTGAGCGCCTCGCCGAGCCGGACCAGGTCCTCGTGCTGCTCGGGGTCGGTGTAGATCTCCGCCCAGACCGCCTCGACCTCGGCGGACGGTTCGTACTTCCGCGACAGGTCCCGGCCGAGCACGGCCGGGGGCACGGCGAACCCGCGCCGGGCGAGCAGGGCGAGCGTCTCGTCGTACAGACTCGGCTCGCCGAGCGCCTTCTCCAGTTCGGCGTGGACGCGGGGCGCGCCCCGGTGCGGCACCAGCATGGACGCGGACTTGTCGCCCAGCAGGAACTCCATCCGCCGGTACATCGCCGACTGGAATCCGGAGCCCTCACCGAGGGCGGAGCGGTAGGAGTTGAACTGGGCGGGGGTGAGCTGGGCGAGCGGGTTCCAGGAGGCGTTGAGCGCCTCCAGCTCCCGCACCGACCGCTTGAGCGCGTCGCGTGCGACGGTCAGCCGGTCCTCGCGCAGGGCGTGCGCGGCGGTCTCCCACTCATGGACGATGACGGTGAACCACAGCTCCATGACCTGGGTGGTGACCAGGAAGACCATCTCGCCCGGATCGTCGGAGCGAGGGTGCTGGAGATGGGTCAGGACATCCGCCTGGACGTAGTCCTCGTACGGAGTCGTGCCCGCGAAGTCGAGGTGCGGGGTCTGCGCACCGGTGGCTTCGGGGTCGGGGTGGATCGTCGACATTGCTGTCTCCTCGACACGAGCTTCCGGGTAGCGGTCCGCCCCTTCCGTGAGGTGGTGGAGCTCCGGTCCCCTGTCGGCATCCTAGACGGACGCCCCAGGAGCGCGCAGACCCCGCAGACGTACCGCTCGTCCACGGGGTCCGGGGCGCTGCTTCCTAGCCGAGGGTCTCGGCGGCGGTCGGCGAGGAGTCGCGCAGGAACGTCGAGCAGCGCTCGTACTCCTCCTGCTCACCGATCGACCGGGCGGCCCGCGCCAGGGCGTGCAGGGCGCGCAGGAAGCCGCGGTTCGGCTCGTGCTCGAACGGCACCGGGCCGTGGCCCTTCCAGCCGGACCGGCGCAGCGCGTCGAGGCCGCGGTGGTAGCCGGTGCGGGCATAGGCGTACGACTCGATGACGCGGCCGCCCTCGAACGCCTCGTCGGCGAGCTGTGCCCAGGCCAGGGAGGAGGTCGGGTACTTCGCGGCGACATCGGCGGGGGCCGTGCCGTTCGCGAGCAGCTCGCGCGGCTCCGGGTCGTCGGGCAGGTGGGTCGGGGCGGGGCCCCCGAGCAGGTTCTCGTGGATCGACATGGGTTCAAGTGTGCCTGGCACATGCGTGCCGGGGTACCCGGGCGGTCGGTCGGTGCCGGTCCTCGGGCGGTCAGCCGGTGCCCGGGTCCTCCTCCTTCTCCTGCGCGGGCTCCAGGGGCGGGGCGGCGATTCCGCAGTGCACCGTGCACTCGGGCCGCGTCTGTTCCTCCTCGCCGGGCACGGCCGAGGGCCCGCGCACCGTCGCCCAGGCGATCACCGCCCCCAGCACGAGGAGCCCGGCGCACATCGGCATGGCCCGGCGGAAGGTCGCGGCGAACTCGTCGGGGATCCGGTACGCCTCCGGGCCCATTCCGGCGAGCAACGGCAGCGCGGCCACCGCGATCAGCCCCGCGGCGCGGGCGGCGGCGTTGTTGATCCCACTGGCGAGGCCGGCCCGTGCGGTGTCCACGGAGGCCAGCACGGTCGCGGTGAGCGGTGCGACCACGGTGACGAGTCCGACGCCGAGGACGGCGACCGCGGGCAGGACGTCGGTGAGGTAGCCGGAGACGGTGTTCGACCCGGGCCCGACCCGCAGCATCAGCAGCATGCCCGCGGCGGCGACCAGCGGCCCCGCGGTGAGCGGGATGCGGGGCCCGATGCGCTGGCCCAGTTCGCCCGAGGCGGCCGAGAAGAGCAGCATCAGGACGGTCGTCGGCAGCAGTGCCGTGCCCGCGCCGAGCGCCGAGTACCCGGCCACCACCTGGAGCTGGATCGCGGAGAGGAAGAAGTAGCCGCCGAGCGCCGCGTACACGCAGAGGGTGATGATGTTGACGACGGTGAACTGCCGGGACGCGAAGACCGAGGGCGGCAGCATCGGTGCCGCCCGGGTGCGCTCCACCCGTACGAAGACCGCCCCGAGCAGGCCCCCGCCGACCGCCGCCCCGATCACCACCGCGGACGCCCCCTGCCCCGGTGCCTCGATCAGCGCGTAGGTCACCAGGGCGAGGGCGAGCGCCCCGAGCACGGCACCCAGCACGTCGAAGCGCCCGTGCGCGTGCGGATCGCGCGACTCCGGTACGTGGCGCAGCGCCACCGGCACGCAGACCACGGCGAGCGGCACATTGAGCAGGAACACCCACCGCCAGCCCGGCCCGTCGACCAGCCATCCGCCGACGAACGGCCCGATGGCGGCCCCGACCCCGCCGAGCCCCGACCACAGCCCGACCGCGCGGGCCCGGTCGTCGGGGTGGAAGCTCGCCTGGATCAGGGCCAGCGAACCGGGCGTGAGGAGCGCCCCGCCGATGCCCTGGAGGGCGCGGGCACAGATCAGCACGGCGGCGTTCGGTGCCAGGCCGCACAGCACGGACGCGGAGGCGAACCAGACGACGCCGACGACGAAGACCCGCCGCCGCCCGTACCGGTCGCCCAGGGCGCCGCCGAGGAGGATCAGCCCGGCGAGGGTCAGCATGTAGGCGTTGACGGTCCACTGGAGGGCGGCCAGGTCGGTGCCGAGGTCCTTGCCGATACGGGGCAGGGCCACGTTGATGACGGTGGAGTCCAGCATGGCCATGCTGGAGCCGAGGACGGTGGTGAGGACCACCCAGCGTCCGGCGGCGGAGGCGACCCGGATGGCTCCCGTCTCGGCTGCGTCAGGCACAGGCATACGAGCAGCATCCCCGCTCCGTGCCGGGAGGGCCATCGGGGCGGGGAAACCGGCGCAGGGATCAACCGGTCGGACCGGCTGATCAGGCCGGCGCCGGTCAGCCGCCCAGCCGGCCAACCGCCCAGCCGGTCAGCCGGTCAGCCGGTCAGCCGGTCAGGTCGACCGAGGGGCGGCTGTCGCCCGTGCCGTTCCAGTGCACGCGGAATCCGGCTTCCCGGAACGCCCCGACGACGAGCCCACCGGCCCGTTCCATCGTCCGGGGGCTGCCGTCCGGGGCGCCCCAGAACGCCAGCAGGAGGTGCCCCGTCCTCCGGGCCCGTGCGGCGTCCTGGCGCGTGTAGTAGCAGAACCCGACGAGGCCGTCCGGCCCCCCGGCCCGTTCCCCGGCGGCCTCGGAGCAGTCGTCGAAGCCGTCGGACTGGGTGGTGCCGGCATCGGCGAGCGCGACGAACCCCGCCGCTTCCAGTCCGTCCAGCACCGCGCCGATCCGCTTCTCCGCCGCGCGCCACTCCGCCCGCGACAGCCTCCGCTCCGGCACCGGCTCCGCCTCGCCCGGGGCCGGAGGCGCGGCCCCGGCGGCGGCCGCCAGGAGCGCGGCGACCTCCGGGACCCAGGCGTTGACGGTGATGTGGTTGCCGTGGCCGTCGGTGACATCGGGATCCGCCCCGCGGGCGATCAGCAGCTCGACCGCCTCGGGCGACTGCGAGAACTCGGCGGCGAGATACAGGGCGGTACGCCCGTCACCGCCCGGCTGCTCGACGGGCGCCCCGGCGTCCAGCAGCGCGGCGAGGACGGCGGCCGCACGGGCCGGATCCGCCTCGGCCCCCATCGCGGCCCGGTGCAGCGGGCTCCACCCGTACGCGTCGACCGCGGTGACATCGCATCCGGCGTCCAGGGCGGCCCGTACCGCGGCGACATCACCGTGCTGCGCGGCCTCGAAAACATCCATCGGCGGCGGCCTACGACGCCCGTGCCGTCACGGCCCGTACGCCCCGGATCAGCGCCTCGACCCCGGCCTCCGCCTTTGCGCGCGGGCACCCCACGTTCAGCCGTACGAAGCCCTCCGCGCCGTACACCCCGCCCGGCATCACCGCGACCTTCTCCCGCTCGATCAGCACCCGCTGCAAGGCCTCGTCGCCCTCGACACCCGCGGGCCGCAGATCGATCCAGGCCAGATAACCGGCCTGCGGCGGCTGCCACCCCAGCTCCGGGAACGCCTCGTTCAGCCGCCGCGCGACCAGCGCCAGGTTCCCGGCGACATACCCCCGGAGCGCGTCCAGCCACTCCGCCGACTCCCGGTACGCGGCGATGTGCGCGGTCAGCGACAGCACCGCCGGGGAGGCGAGCCCCTCGGCGGTCTCCATCCGGCGCAGGAACTCCGCCCGGTCGGCCGGATCGCCGATCAGCCCGTACGAACCGGTCAGCGCCGGGAAGTTGAACGCCTTCGACGCGGAGGTGATCAGCGCCCAGCGCCCCTCGCCACCGACCCGCGTCCACGGCACATGCGCATACCCGTCGTGCACGAAGTCCGCGTGTATCTCGTCGCTGATCACCGCGACCCCGTGCCGTGCGGCGAGCGACGCCATGGCGCCCAGCTCGGCCTCCGTCCACACCCGGCCCGTCGGATTGTGCGGCGAACACAGGACCAGGACCTTGCTGTCGGGTCGGGCGAGCTCGCGCTCCAGCGCCGCCCCGTCCCCCACCGGCACGCCCCGCAGCTCCCGCCCGAGCCCGGTGACCGCCTTGCGGAAGCCGTCGTACGTGGGGGTGTGGACGACCACGCCCTCGCCCTCCGAGGTCCACATCTGGAGCAGCTGCGAGAGCTGGCTGAGCACGGAGGGCCCGTACACCAGCTGCCCGGTGTCCACCTCCGTGCCGTACCGCGTCGCGTACCAGTGGGCTATCGCCGAGCGGAAGTCGTCCTGCCGCCAGTCCGTGTAGCCGAACACTCCGTGGTCGAGACGGGAGCGCAGGGCGTCCAGCACCTGCGGGGCGGTCTCGAAGTCCATGTCGGAGATGGTGAACGGCAGCAGCCCGTCCACCCCGAACCGGTCCGCCACCCCGTCCCACTGGACACACCAGGTGCCCCGGCGGTCGACGACGGTGTCGAAGTCATAGCGCGCGCTGGAACCCACAGCGACCCCTTATGCAATGCGTCTGTCGGATATGCCGTGGGCCCGGCACCCCACGGGGTACCGGGCCCACGGCCACACTTCGTACCGGCTGCTACTTCAGCTTGGTGCCGGTGGAACGCAGGTTGGCGCAGGCCTCCGTGACGCGCTTGGCCATGCCGCCCTCGGCGGACTTGCCCCAGCTGCGCGGGTCGTAGACCTTCTTGTTGCCGACCTCGCCGTCGACCTTCAGCACACCGTCGTAGTTGCGGAACATGTGGTCCACGATCGGGCGGGTGAAGGCGTACTGGGTGTCGGTGTCGAGGTTCATCTTCACGACGCCGTTCTCCAGCGCGGTGGCGATCTCCTGCTCGGTGGAGCCGGAGCCGCCGTGGAAGACGAAGTCGAACGGGGACGTCACGCCGTACTTGGCGCCGACGCCCTCCTGGAGGTCCTTCAGCAGCTCGGGACGGAGCACGACGTTGCCCGGCTTGTAGACACCGTGGACGTTGCCGAAGGAGGCGGCCAGCAGGTAGCGGCCCTTCTCGCCCAGGCCGAGCGCCTCGGCGGTGCGCAGCGCGTCGTCGACGGTGGTGTACAGCTCGTCGTTGATCTCGTGGGTGACGCCGTCCTCCTCGCCACCGGTCGGGGTGATCTCGACCTCAAGAATGATCTTGGCGGCGGCGGCCTTGGCCAGCAGCTCCTGGCCGATGGCCAGGTTGTCGGCCAGCGTCTCGGCCGAACCGTCCCACATGTGGCTCTGGAACAGCGGGTTCTCGCCACGGGCGACGCGCTCGGCGGAGATGTCGAGCAGCGGACGCACATACCCGTCCAGCTTGTCCTTGGGGCAGTGGTCGGTGTGCAGCGCGACCGTGATGTCGTACTTGGCGGCGACGATGTGCGCGAACTCGGCCAGGGCGACGGCGCCGGTGACCATGTCCTTGTTGTACTGGCCGCCCAGGAATTCCGCCCCACCGGTGGAGATCTGGACGATGCCGTCGCTCTCCGCCTCCGCGAAGCCGCGCAGTGCAGCGTGCAGGGTCTGGGTCGACGTCACATTGATGGCCGGGTAGGCGAACTTGCCTGCCTTCGCCCGGTCGAGCATCTCGGCGTAGACCTCGGGGGTTGCGATGGGCATCTGACCGCTCCTTGGGATGTGCGGGTGTGCGTGCTGGTTCCCTGACCTGGGGGCGACGTCATCGTCGCCCCCATCTTCCCAGACTCTCGCTCCGGCTCCACCTGGCCCTGCGCTCCAACGCTCCGGCGCACGGAGCGCGGGCATGCCGAAGGGGCGGGCCGTTTCACGTGAAACAGCCCGCCCCCGGAAGAAACCGCAGGTCACACCGGATGTCAGGCCAGGTCGAGATCGGCCACCGAGTAGACGTGGACATACGGGAGACCGGCCTCGGCGATGGCCGGAGCCGCACCGCGCTCCACGATCACGGCCACGGCCACGACCTCGCCACCGGCCTCGCGGACCGCCTCGACGGCCGTCAGCGGCGAACCGCCCGTGGTCGAGGTGTCCTCGACCACCAGACAGCGGCGGCCCTTCACCTCCGTGCCCTCGATGCGGCGCTGCATCCCGTGCGCCTTCTGCGCCTTGCGGACGACGAACGCGTCCAGCTCCTGCCCGCGCGCGGCGGAGGCGTGCAGCATCGAGGTGGCGACCGGGTCGGCGCCCAGCGTCAGCCCGCCCACGCAGTCGTAGTCCAGCTCGGCGGTGGCGTCGAGCATGACCTGACCGACCATCGGAGCGGCCTTGCCGTCCAGCGTGATGCGGCGCAGGTCGATGTACCAGTCGGCCTCAAGACCCGAGGAGAGGGTCACCTTGCCGTGTACCACGGCCTTGTCCTTGATCTGCTGGAGCAGCTCAGCACGTACGTCAGTCATGGCTACGAGCTTAAGCCGCGCGTCTCACATCAACTTTCGCCGACTCCGGTGCCGGGATCACAGCCGGCGCCAGCTCCATGTCGTCGAGATCTCCAGCGGGTCGATCGGGGTGACGTAGCGCGGCGCGGTGTTCAGACCGTTCGGCGGGCCGGACTGCGGCTCCACGCAGACCGCCTCGTCCTGCTCGTCGTAGATCACGACCCACTCGGCCCGGCTCTTCACGGTCAGCTCCAGCTGCTCCGGCCAGGTGAGTGTCACCCCGACCCCGTCCGGCATCCCGAAGCAGTCGTCCCAGGGACCGGCCAGGGGCGGGATGCGACGGCCGGTCGGCAGATGGTCCTCGCCCCGCTCCTCCTGCCAGGCCGCGTCAAAGGCCACCTCCACGTCCTTGCCACCGCCGCCGAGGTTGCGCAGGAACCAGGGGTGCCAGCCGGCCTGCGCCGGGAACGAGTCCCCGTACGTCTCGATGCCGAAGGCGAGCGTCAGCGAATCCTCGGCCAGCTCGAAGGTCTGGGTCACCCGGCCGGGATACGGCCAGGGGTCGGCGAGGTCGTAGTAGAACGAGGCCTCCCGCTCACCCAGCCGGGCGGTATGCCAGGTGGTGTCCCGGCCGGTGCCGTGGATGGCGTGCGGCGGGGCGTTCAGCGGCAGCCGGTGCGGGACGTCGCCGTTGTGGAACAGCCCGTTCCCGGTGCGCCCGCACCACGGCACCATCGGGAAGCAGCCGTACCGCTCCCCCTGCCGCAACAGCTCGGTACCACCGATCCGCAGGCTGTCGATGCGACAGCCGTTGGCGGGATTCACGGTCAACTCTGCGTCGCCGACGGACAGCCGGACGTCCTTCTCGCTGCTACTCACCCGACCGAGATTACTGGCGCGACCGCCAGGGATCACGGGACAGCCCTCAGCGCCGCCGCCGCAGTGCCCGGGTCACCACCACCGCGGACGCCAGCGCGAGCGCGGCGGCCGGGGCGACCCAGCGAAGCGTGGCGCCCGCAGTGGTCGAATCGGGTGACGGAACGGGCGCGTACCGGCCGCGCGGCGGCGCGTGGTCGACCTCCTCGGCGCTGCGGCCGATCATGGTCCGCCTGGCGTGCGCGGCCTCCGCCGGGGGGCCGTCGGGCACGGTGAACTCCACCTCGGCGACCGGGTCGAGCGACGGCGGGGGCACGGGCGCGTCGAATACGGAGCCGGTACCCGGCGGATTCCCGGACTCTTCCTGCTCGCCCGCCTCTCCCGGCTCTCCCTGCTCGCCCGTGGAGGGCTCCTCGGGCCTCGCCGCGGAGGGCGCCTCGTCCGCCGCGGCGTCATGGGTGGGCGGGGTGTCGTCGGCAGCGGTGGCCGCGCCGGTCGTGTCGGCCTCCTCGGCCGCCTCCTCGATGGCCTGCTCCACGGCTTCCCCGACGGACCGCTCGGTCTCGCCGAGCACCGCACCGGCCCCTTCACCGGCCGCCCCGCCGCTCTCCCCGTCGATCCCGCCACCGGCCTCCTCGCCGGGCTCCTCACCGCCCGCCAGCGTCTCCGTCACCAGTTGCTGGGCGAAGCGGTCCAGCAGCCGGTGGGCCGCCGCGAGCGCCGCCGCCGCGTCCAGCTCCAGGAACCGGCCGTCACCGCTCGCCGTGCCCGCGAACCCGATCACCGTCCCGCCGTCCCGCTCGGTCAGGCCGATCGTCAGGCTCAGCTTCGCCGAGCCGCTGCCCCGGGCCTCGGCGCCCTCGCCGCTCACCAGGACCGCTTCCCCGCGCGCGCCCTCCGGCCCGTCCTGCGGGGCGCCGGTGAGTCTCAGCGCGCCGCGGTACGTGATCGTGTGGCCGTCGACCCGGATCCTGAGCCGGCCGGACAGCGGGCCCGCGGACGCGTCGGCGTCCTGCTGAAGCCCCGGCACACAGCGCGCGACACGGGCGGGGTCACCCAGCGTCCGCCTCAGGGACGGGACCGGAACCGGAACGAACACCTCATGCTCCATGGAAACCGAGCCTACTCAGCCCCGGCCGTCACGTCAGCGGTTCCGCTCCGCGAAGCCACCGGGCACACCCGGACCACAACACCCGGCTCCCCGCGCCGGAGGCCCCTCCCCGCGCCCAGCCCCGCGCCGGAGGGCCCGCCCCCGCTCAGCGGTCCTCCCAGTACCGCGGATGCACCAGCGTCGAGGGCGGCAGCCCCCGCAGCCGGGTCCGCTCCGTCTCCCGCCCGGCGTCCACCAGGGCGGCCCGCGTCATCGACCGCAGCGGCGGCGCCTTCGCGGCGAGGCCGAGCGGCGGCCGCTTCCCCGGACCGGCGAGGACGAAGCCCCAGCCGTGCGCGGTGTGCGCCTGGTGCGTGGCCCGGTCGGGACCGGCCGCGGAATCGGAGAGCCGGCCGCTCATCCGGTAGGGGCGGGTCCGCAGCCCCGCCGCCCGCATCGACGCCTCGACCGTCCAGAACGTACGCGGCCGGGACAGCGGCGGGCCCCCGTGCACCACCAGCCGGCCGCCGGGCGCGAGCGACTCGGCGACCAGGCCGTAGAACTCCGCCGAGTAGAGCTTGGTGCTGGTGGAGATCCCCGGATCGGGCAGATCGGAGATCACCACGTCGTAGCGGCCGTGGGCGGCCCGCAGCCAGTTGAAGGCGTCCGCGGTGACGGCCGTCAGCCGCGGGTCCCGGTACGCGTGGCCGTTCAGCTCCGAGAGCGCCCGGTCGGTACGGGCCAACCGGGTGACGCCCCCGTCCAGCTCGACCACGGTGACCCCGCGTACGTCCGGATAGCGCAGCACCTCCCGGGCGGCGAGGCCGTCACCGCCGCCCAGGATCAGGACATGGGCGTGCGGCCCGTTCATCGCCGGGTGCACCAGCGCCTCGTGGTAGCGGTACTCATCGCGCGCGCTGACCCGCAGCCGCCCGTCCAGATACAGGTCCAGGGAGCTGCGGCCCGCCCCCGTGAGCACCACCTCCTGGACCTCGGTCTGCACCGCGACCCGCACCCCGTCCCCGTACACCGCGCGCCGCGCCGCCCGCTCGAAGTCGTCGACCAGCGCACCGGCGACGGCCAGCACGGCGATCACCGTCACGTTGCACAGGATCAGCAGGCAGCGGGAGCGCGGGGTGAGATCCCGCCGGAACACGCACAGCACCAGCGCCCCGCCCGCCGCCGCGTTGACCGCGCCGGTGAACAGCGCCCCGGAGAGCTGCCCGAGCATTGGCAGCAGCAGGAACGGGAACGCCAGCCCGCCGACCAGCGCGCCCACGTAATCGGCGGCGAAGAGATCCGCGACGGCACCGCCCGCGTCCTGCCGGTCGACGCGCTGGATCAAGGTCATCAGCAGCGGGATCTCCGCACCGATCAGGATGCCGATCGTGAGCGAGAACCCGACCAGGGCGTACCGCGACTCCCCGATCCAGGCGAACGTCGCGTACAGCACCAGCGCCGAGGAACCGCCGACGAGCGCCAGCGCCGCCTCGATCAGTCCGAACCCCACTGCGGCACGGCTGCGTAAACGTTTCGCGAGAAGCGACCCGACCCCCATCGCGAACACCATCACGGAGAGCACGACCGATGCCTGGGTGACGGAATCACCGATCAAGTAGGAGGCGAGCGCCACCAGTTCGAGCTCGTACACCAGACCGCAGGCGGCACAGACGAAGACCGCGGCCAGCACGAGATACCGGCCGGTCCTCGGCCGTACGGGAAGACACGCCGCGCCCCCTCGCAGCAATACCTGCTGGTCGATCATGGTGCGAACGCTACGTCACGACAGCGTGGCAGCCTGTCACCCACAAGGGTGTAAGTGGCGTGCTCACAACGGAGTTGGGGCTTCTCAGAGCGCTGCCGCCGCCGGCATCCGCACTCCCACCCGGGTGCGCGTCACCACCAACTGCCCCTCCTGCGGGTACGCGTGCCAGGTGCGCCACCGCACCTGGCCCTCGGTCCGCTGGGCGAGCATGGCGGTGAAGGCGTGCGGGCTGCCCGGGAACGTCCCGGCCAGTCCGTGGGGATGGTCGGCCACCAGCGCGAGGAGTTCCTGCGCGCGCCCCGCGAACGAGCCCTCCGAGAGCGTCTCGACGCGCGCCGCGAATTCGTACTCCCACTCCCCGAGCCGCTTGGAGACACCGAGTGGAAGCGGCGTGCTGCTGCCGGGGATGCAGGCGACGGTTTCGGAGCAGGTGCCGCGCTCCTCTTCGAGGAGCACCTGGTGGGAGGCGCCGAGCAGGCGCAGCTGCAGCCTGGCACCCGCGAGATCGAGGTCGAGCACGGCCAGGGCGGGGAGCGGTTCACGCCCCAGCGCCCAGGCCAGGTCGGCAGCGCGGGTGTCGGAATAAGCCGTCTGGAGGGTCGTGAGCATGGGTCGGCTCCGCAAGCAAGCATGGACACATGGACAGGGGACGCCCCCCGACGTCGTGCACGTGGGAGGTGGGTAGCGCCCGATCAGGTCCAACTGGGGTCCGAGGGCTGGATGTTCTCTCCACCGAGGGAACCACGAATAAGTCGCATCCACAGCGTTTTTACCCAACTTGCCGTGGTTTCCATCCCCTCGGGGGCCTCTCTGATCATCTGTTCAACTACAACGCGCAAAAAGCCCCAACAAAAAGGTGCCCGGCGGGAGTTCACCCGCCGGGCACCACCGGAACCAGCCGTCCCGGTCAGCTTCCCCCGCCGCATCCGCCACCGCCGCCGCACGAGGAACCACCGCCGCACGAGGAGTGGCCACCCCCGCACGAATGGCCTCCGGAGTGGCCGCCGGAGTGCCCGCCGCTTCCGCAGGACGAGCCGCCGCCGTCACCGCCGCCCGCCCACCAGCCGCCCCCCGCGGCGTCGCCCCCGGTGGTCCCCCGCCCCACCCGGCGCCTGCCCGCCTTCGACCTGCTCGCGGACTTCACCCGGACCGAGACGAGCAGCGCGACCAGAACGACCGCGATCGCCACACCTATGAAGACCTTCACCGACCTCACGTCCTTCCATCCCCCGAAGCGAGGCCCCCCGCTTCCTTGCGCTTCCTGCGTGTGTGGGGGATGCCCCCGCCCCCGAACGGCCAAAGCAGACTTGAGCAACTCCAGAGCTTCCGCGCAGGATGGCAGCCATGACACAGGGACGACCGCTGCTCAACCGCCGCCTCGCCGAGTTCGGCACGACGATCTTCGCGGAGATGTCGGCGCTTGCCGTACGGACCGGCTCCATCAACCTCGGCCAGGGCTTCCCCGACACCGACGGCCCCGAAGAGATCCGGGAAGCCGCCGTCCGGGCCCTGCGCGACGGGCACGGCAACCAGTACCCGCCGGGCCCCGGCATCCCCGAACTGCGCACCGCGATCGCCGACCACCAGCGGCGCTTCCGCGGCCTGGCCTTCGACCCCGACACGGAGGTCCTGGTCACCGCCGGAGCCACCGAGGCCATCGCCGCCGCGATGCTCGCCCTGCTGGAGCCGGGCGACGAGGTCATCGCCTTCGAGCCCTATTACGACTCCTACGCCGCCTGCATCGCCATGGCGGGCGGCGTCCGCGTCCCGCTGACCCTCCGCGCCCCGGACTTCCGCCCGGACCTGGACGCCCTCCGGGACGCGGTCACGCCCCGTACCCGGCTGCTGCTGCTGAACAGCCCGCACAACCCGACGGGCATGGTCCTCACCCGCGAGGAACTGTCCACGATCGCCGCACTCGCGGTGGAGCACGACCTCCTGGTGGTCACCGACGAGGTCTACGAGCACCTGGTCTTCGAGGGCGAACACATCCCCCTGGCCTCCCTGCCCGGCATGCGCGACCGCACGGTCTCCATCTCGTCCGCCGGCAAGACCTTCTCGTACACCGGCTGGAAGGTCGGCTGGGTCACCGCGGCCGCCCCGCTCGTCGCCGCCGTCCGGACCGCCAAGCAGTACCTGACCTACGTCAGCGCGGGCCCGTTCCAGTACGCGATCGCCGAAGCGCTGCGCCTCCCGGACAGCTACTTCGACAGCCTCCGCACCGACCTCCGCCGCAAGCGCGACCTGCTGGGCGACGGCCTGCGCGCGGCCGGGTTCGAGGTCCACCAGCCGCAGGGCACGTACTTCATCACCACCGACATCACCTCCTTCGGCGAGAAGGACGCCTACGCCTTCTGCCGCGCGCTCCCCGAACGCTGCGGCGTCGTCGCCATCCCCAACTCCGTCTTCTACGACGACCCCGACGCCGGCCGCAGCCAGGTCCGCTTCACCTTCTGCAAGCGCGACGACGTCCTCCACGACGCGGTCGGCCGTCTGCGGCGTCTGGCGCCCTGAACCGACGCCGCCCCGGGGCGGCGGTCGCGAGGACCGTCGCCCCGGGGCGGGCGTTCACCGGCGTACGGGACTCAGGCCTCCGAAGGGGCCGGGTCCTCGCCGTCCGTCTTCTCCTCGGCCGGGGCCAGGCCCAGACGCTCCTGGAGCCACTTGTCGAACTCGATCGAGGCGCGCACCCAGCTGACCGTCGACGAGACGAAGTGCTCCAGGCTGACGCCCGTACCGATGAGCATCTGCGCCTCGCCGATGAGGCGCACCGAGACCTCGGTGTCCTCGGAGCCCTCCTCGGGCTCGTGGGTGTGCGTGTAGACCTTGGGCCACAGGGTGCGGCGGTTCCAGTCGTCGATCGCGTCGAGGAGGACCGGGCGCTGGTCCGCGGCGTGCGGGCGGTCGTAGAACGTACGGACCGAGAAGACCTGCTGCTCGTCCTCGCCCCGGAACATGAAGTACGTCCGGAACTCCTCCCACGGCGCCGCGAGGTCGCCCTCGTCGTCGAGGACGTACTTCAGCTCCATCTGGTCGAGAAGCTGCTTGACCAGATCCTGGTCAGGGACAACGGGGCCCTCGGGTCCTGCCGCCTGCGGTTCGGGCTGGCCCCCGAAATTCGGAATCGAGGACGGATCGATAGACATCGCTGGGTACTCCTGTGGATCGCACGTGGTTTCCTGCCGACGACCCTAGCCGCGTTTCGCCGCCAGGGGGTCTACGCCCTCCGGGGAATCATCTGCGCATCGGCTCCCCGGGCCCGTCCCCAGGCGACGGCGGCGAAGATCGCGCACAGCACGCCGAGGAGTCCGGACGCCCCGATGGTGTTCGCCGACGAGCCGGACAGCTCCGTCGCCACACCGCCCAGGGCGACACCGGCCCCCTGCATGGCGGTCACCCCCGACCTGGCGAGCCCCAGCGCCTGGCCGCGCCGGTCGACCGGGGTCAGGAGCACGAAGGTGGCCCCGGCGGTGATCTGGTAGGCCGAGCACACTCCGGCCACCAGCAGCAGGAACATGGCCGCGCCCACGCTGGGGTCGAGCCAGTAGGCGAGCAGCGGCAGATTCGCCCCGATCGCCAGCGGCCCGAGCAGGCGGCGCCGCGACTCGTCACCGACCTTGGCCCGCCCCAGCACGGCCGCTCCCAGCACCATTCCCGCCGGATGCGAGGCGAGCAGGAGTCCCACCGAGTAGGCGCCGCCGCCGGCCTCGTCCGCGAACGGGGCCGCGAGCCCTTCCGGCAGGACGACGAACCCGGCGAGCCAGCCCAGCGCGAGCAGCGACCGGAGCCTGCGGTCCGACCAGATCAGCGCGGCCGCGCCCCCGACCTGGGCGCCGAGCCGCGGCTTGCGGGCGTCGGCGGTAGCCGAGGGACGGGCCTTCACGCCGAACCTGATCAGGGTCGCCGAGAGCAGGAAGGTCAGCGCGTTCACGCCCAGGGAGAGGTTGCTTCCCAGCCACGCGGCCAGCAGACCTCCGCCGGCGAAACCGACCAGCTGTCCGGTCTGGTGGGTGATCTGCATGACCCGCTGGCCGCGTTCGTACCGCTGTGCGCCGAGCACCGTGGGCAGCAGCGCGCCCTGGGCGGCGCCGAAGGGCGCCTCGGCCAGCTGCGCCAGCACCAGCAGTCCGGCGAGCAGCGGCAGGGGCATCCCGGGCAGGGCCATCAGCCCGACCAGCACCATCCGCACCAGGTCGCAGCTGATCATGACCGTACGCCGGGGGAAACGATCCGCCAGCCCGGACAGGAGCACCCCGGACAGCAGAGCGGGCAGGGTGGTCAGCGCATAGGTCGCCGCGGTCCATCCCGGCGAGTCGGTGCGTTCGAACACGAGCAACGACAAGGCCACGCGCGCCAGTTGGTCGCCCAGGACCGACTGGGCATAGGCAGTCCAAAGGGTACGGAATTCGCCGAGGTGAAAGAGATTGTCGGATCCGGTCTTCTCGGACCCAGGATTCATCTCATCGCCTATCCGCTCGTTCATGCGGGCACGCTACCCACTGCCGAATTCGGCCCCCAAACCTGCTCGCGAGCGGGCCGCGACCGACGCCGTGAGGTGTCCTGATTATTTGCACACCCCTGGGCGGACGCCGCCCGTACCCGGGTGGAAGTCCCTTGTCAGAGGCGGGTGATGCGGCCCGTGGCGAAAGCGGTCCCGGGGGTGCCGCCCCTCGGTGCCGAGCGAGGCGTTTGGCGCGATTTCGATGTTGAACAGTGGATCACCGGTGGCGGCGAATGTTTTCCCTTTCTCCCGAAATCACTGGAATGCCTCGCCGTCCCTGTGGCGCCTCTCCGTCCCCGCAGTGCCTCGCGCCTCGCAACGACGTCGGTCCCCGGCCGGAGGGCCGGGGACCGACGTGGAGCAGGCGATGTGCCGTCTACAAGGACTCGTCCGAGGTCCCGTCCGAGGTCCCGTCCGAAGTCCCTTCCGAGGCTTCGGCCGACGTCGCGTCCGACGTCGCGGGGCCGACGAGCAGGCCGTCGCCGACCCGGTCGACCCGGACGGTGTCCCCGTCCTTGACCTCGCCCGCGAGGATCTCCTTCGCCAGCCGGTCGCCGATCGCCGTCTGGATGAGGCGGCGCAGCGGCCGCGCCCCGTAGGCCGGGTCGTTGCCCTCCTCGGCAAGCCAGGCCAGGGCGGCCGGGGTGACGTCGAGGGTGAGCTGCCGGTCCGCGAGCCGCCCCGCCAGCCGGTCGATCTGGAGCCCCGCGATATGGGCGAGCTCGTCGCCGGACAGCGCGGAGAAGACCACCAGGTCGTCGAGCCGGTTGAGGAATTCCGGCTTGAAGGAGGCCCGGACGACCTGCAGGACCTGCTGCTTCTTCTCCTCGGGCTTGGTCAGGGGGTCGACCAGGAACTGGCTGCCGAGGTTGGAGGTCAGGATCAGGATGGTGTTGCGGAAGTCCACCGTCCGGCCCTGTCCGTCGGTGAGCCGGCCGTCGTCGAGCACCTGGAGCAGGATGTCGAAGACCTCGGGGTGGGCCTTCTCGACCTCGTCCAGCAGCACGACGCTGTACGGGCGGCGGCGGACCGCCTCGGTGAGCTGGCCGCCCTCCTCGTAGCCGACGTATCCGGGCGGAGCGCCGACGAGCCGCGCCACGCTGTGCTTCTCGCCGTACTCGCTCATGTCGATGCGGACCATGGCCCGCTCGTCGTCGAACAGGAAGTCGGCCAGCGCCTTCGCCAGCTCGGTCTTGCCGACACCGGTCGGCCCGAGGAAGAGGAACGAGCCGGTGGGCCGGTCGGGGTCGGCGATCCCGGCGCGGGTACGGCGTACCGCGTCCGACACCGCCCGCACGGCCTCGCTCTGCCCGATGAGGCGCCTGCCGAGCTCGTCCTCCATGCGCAGCAGCTTCTGGGTCTCGCCCTCCAGCAGGCGTCCGGCGGGGATGCCGGTCCAGGAGCCGACGACATCGGCGATGTCGTCCGGGCCGACCTCCTCCTTGACCATCGTGTCCTTGGCCGCCTCCTGCTCGGCCTCGGACGCCTCGGCCAACTCCCGTTCCAGGCCGGGGATCTCCCCGTACAGCAGCTTGGAGGCGGTGTCGAAGTCGCCGTCGCGCTGGGCGCGTTCGGCCTGGCCGTGCAGCTCGTCGAGGCGCTCCTTCAGCTCACCGACGCGGTTGAGGCCCTGCTTCTCCTTCTCCCAGCGGGCGTTGAGGCCGCGCAGCTCCTCCTCCTTGTCCGCGAGGTCGCGGCGGAGCTTCTCCAGGCGCTGCCGGGAGCCGGGGTCGGTCTCGTTCTTGAGGGCCAGCTCCTCCATGTGGAGGCGGTCGACGGCCCGCTGGAGCTCGTCGATCTCGACCGGCGAGGAGTCGATCTCCATGCGCAGCCGGGAGGCCGCCTCGTCGACCAGGTCGATGGCCTTGTCGGGGAGGAAGCGGGAGGTGATGTAGCGGTCGGACAGGGTCGCGGCGGCCACCAGCGCGGAGTCCGCGATGGAGACCTTGTGGTGGGCCTCGTACCGGCCCTTGAGCCCGCGCAGGATCGCGATGGTGTCCTCGACGCTCGGCTCGGCCACCAGCACCTGCTGGAAGCGGCGCTCCAGGGCGGGGTCCTTCTCGATCCGCTCGCGGTACTCGTCGAGCGTCGTCGCGCCGACCATGCGGAGCTCGCCGCGGGCCAGCATCGGCTTGAGCATGTTGCCGGCGTCCATGGCGGAGTCGCCGCCGGCGCCCGCGCCCACGACGGTGTGCAGCTCGTCGATGAAGGTGATGATCTGCCCGTCGCTCTCCTTGATCTCGGAGAGGACGGTCTTCAGCCGCTCCTCGAACTCGCCGCGGTACTTGGCGCCCGCGACCATCGCGCCGAGGTCGAGCGAGACGAGCCGCTTGTTCTTCAGGGACTCGGGGACGTCGCCCTTGACGATGCGCTGGGCGAGGCCCTCGACGACGGCCGTCTTGCCGACGCCGGGCTCGCCGATGAGCACGGGGTTGTTCTTGGTGCGGCGGGACAGCACCTGGACGACGCGACGGATCTCCTGGTCGCGCCCGATGACCGGGTCGAGCTTGCCCTCGCGTGCGGCCGCGGTGAAGTCCGTACCGAACTTCTCCAGCGCCTTGTACTGGCCCTCCGGGTCGGGTGTGGTCACCCGTCGCCCTCCCCTGCTCTTCTCGAACGCGTCCAGCAGCTTCTTCGCACTGGCCCCCTGCCCACTGAGGATCTCACCGGCCCGGCCGCCCTCGGCGGCGATGCCGATCAGCAGGTGCTCGGTGGAGATGTAGTCGTCGCCGAGCTCCTTCGCGCGCTGCGCGGCGTCCGCGATGACGGCGAGCAGCTCGCGGTTGGGCTGCGGCGGGGCGACGGTGGAGCCCGTGACGCTGGGCTGGGCGGCGAGGAGCCGCTCGGTCCCGGTCCGTACGGCGATCTGGTCGGCCTCGACGGCGGCGAGCAGATCGGTGATGTTCTCGTTGTCCTCGCCCGCGAGCAGCGCAAGCAGCAGGTGCCCGGGGGTCAGATCGGCGTGCCCGTCCTTCACGGCCCTGTTGGTGGCCGCGTTGATGGCATCCCGGCTCTTGTTGGTCAGCTCGGCGTCCACGTGCGCTTTCTCCTCCTTGCGGTGACGTACCTCTCCACGAACCACAGCAGTGACTCAGTCAACGTGCGTAAAGTTGAGTCTACTCCACTCAAGGCAATGTTGAGTCCACTCCGCTCAACTTGATGTCGGCAGCTGTCCCCTCGCACCCCGACCCCGATTCCGCCGCTCGGCGTCGCTCCTCGACTCGCCCCGACTCGCTCCACAGCTTCGAGTGAACCGGCCGCACCGGCCCTCCGCCACCGCAGCACGGACCGACGCGCACGGACCACCGCAGCGCGGGCCACCGCGGAGCCGGTGCCGCGCCCGCACTGCCTACGCTGTCCCCATGGCAGTCGACGTGACGAACCCCGGCCCCGAGTACCTCGCCTTCTGGCGTGCGCGGCATGTGTGCACCCTGACCACGCCCCGCCCCGACGGCACTCCGCACGTGGTGCCGGTGGGCGTGACGTACGACCCCGAGAGCGGGCTGGCGCGGGTCATCACCGGCAAGAACACCCGGAAGGCCGCAAATGTGCTGGCAGCGGGCCCGGACGGTGCACGGGTCGCCGTCTGCCAGATCGACGGGCGCCGCTGGGCGACGCTGGAGGGGCGCGCGACGGTGCGCACGGACCCCGAATCGGTGGCCGACGCCGTACGCCGCTACGCGGAACGCTACGAGCGCACGCCGAGGCCCAACCCCGACCGGGTCGTCATCGAGATCGCCGTGGACCGGGCGCTCGGCAGGGCCTGACCGGCCCCGCGGACCGCGCCCGGCGGACGGCCGCCCGGCCGGGAAAAGCACAACGGCGCCATCGTGTTCAGGTCACGATGGCGCCGTTGTGTGGGGGAGTGACTGAGCGACATGGAACGACGGGGGATCGCTCAGGCACTGCGGGGGGTGGCGGAAATAGTCTCTGGCTCGAACAGCTGGTGGTCACGCCGGTCGAGGTTGACGAAGATCATGTCGTACCGGATCGCACAGCGGACGGGCTGCGGGGCTCCACGCGGCTTGCGGAGGCAACGGTAGGCACGTACTTCGTCGTCTTCTTCGCGTGCGACAACGATGGGGTCGCCGAACAGAGTGACCATCAACGAGTCGCCACAGTGGGGGATGGCAGTGACGAGATCGATGAAATGCCAGCCTGATCGGTAGGCCGTGGCCATCTCTCGCCGGAAGGTCCGGTCGTCCGGCGGGATGGTCATGCGCCTGTGCGGGCCGTGGTGGAGCTGGTACCGGCGGGCGAGACCCAGCCGATGTCGGACGACTTGGCGTGTGCGGCCGGCCAGCCGATGTCCAACGGCTTGGCAGATGCGACCGGCCACCCGATGTCACCATCGGCCCCGGCCTGGACGACCCACCCGATGTCGGACGACTTGGCAGGTGCGACCGGCCACCCGATGTCACCATCGGCCCCGGCCTGGACAACCCACCCGATGTCACCGCCGGCGACACCGTCCTCGCTCCAGCCAATGTCGCTGCCGCCCAGCAGCCCGATGCCCAGGGCCGCGACGAACGAGACGGCAAGCGCCGAGCGATGCATTCGCTTATACATAGTCGGCTTCGTCCTCACTTGTGGTTTCTTCTTCCCCGCACCTAAGACGATGTCTCACCTGGGCACGCGAGCACCACTGAGTAGATGCATCATGTTCCTGCATGTTCAGGAACCTGGGGGGTGACGATATGACCACAAGCAACACAAAGCCGACACATCCTCACGGGATCACCGAACTGTGCGACGCGGGAGGACGTCTTTACGCCAGCGCTTTGCGTCTGGGACGCATCGCCCGCGCCGAAGTGGAACCGGCGCCCTGTCTGATGGAGTTCGCGCTACTGCATCCCGATCCGGACGACCCGGACTGGCTCCGGCCCGTTCCGCCGACCACCGCTCTCGCGCAACATCTGCATCCCATAGAGCGCGAGATCCTGGAACGGCGCCGGCACTCGGTCGAACTGACGGAGTCGTTCGAGCCGTTCATGGACATCAGCACCCTGGGGCCGCCCAGCACCCACGCCATCACCGTGCTGGAAGGCGCGAACCGGATCAACGCGGCCCTCGACCTCGCCACCGCAGAGTGCCGCACCGAAGTGCTCACCGTCCAGCCCGGCGGCGGCCGGACCGAGCACCGTCTCAGCAAGTCGCTGGAACGCGGTCTGTCCGTGATCCACCGCGGCGTCAGCATGCGCACCCTCTACCAGCACACCGCGCGCCACAGCCCCAGCACACTCGCGTACGCGGAACGCATGACCGACGACAACGTGGAAATACGCACGCTCGAAGAGCTCATCGGCCGCCTGATCGTGTTCGACCGGACCGTCGCCTTCATCCCGGCCAGCGACGACGACCAGGTCGCCCTGGAACTCCGCAACCCCGGGCTCGTGCAGTACCTGGCCAACGTCTTCGAGCAGCTCTGGACCAGAGCGGCTCCCCTGCGCGAGGAGGTCAAGTACGAACCGACCTCCCTGGGCATCAGCGGCGTCCAGCGCTCCATCGCCCAGCTCCTCGTGGAAGGCCATGTGGACGACTCCATCGCCCGCCGCCTCGGCATGAACGTCCGCACCTGCCGGGCCCACGTCGCCAAACTCGCCGCCGCACTCGGCAGCAACAGCCGTGCCCAGCTCGGCTACTTGATCGCACGGTCGGGGATCCTGGACGAGGAACAGAACTGAGGGACCCGGCCGTTCGCGTACGCGTAGAACGGGGCCCACGGCAACCGCTCCCCGGCGCGCGGCGAAGAGTGCACGGCCGGAGCCCACGGCACCCCGGCACACGCCGAAGGGCCGGGAGACCGACTCGTACGTCGGCTTCCCGGCCCTTCGGCCGTGCGGGCGGGCGGTCCACCGGGCGCAGCCGCGCCCGGCCCGGTCGCCCGGTCCGCTCAGTCCTTCGGCCGCTTCGGCCGCCAGACCACCAGCGCGCTGGTCTGCTGCACGTCCTGGTACGGCACCAGATCGCGCCGGTACGAGGCGTGCACCTGGGCCTCGCGCTGCTGCATCGCCTGGGCCGCGCCGTCCACGGCCGCCGAGAGCTCGGCGACGCGCTGCTGGAGCGCGGCGACCTGGTTCTCCAGCTCGATGATGCGCTTGATGCCGGCGAGGTTGATGCCCTCGTCCTGCGACAGCTGCTGCACGGTGCGCAGCAGCTCGATGTCACGGGCCGAGTAGCGCCTGCCGCGCCCGGCCGTACGGTCCGGCGAGACCAGGCCGAGGCGGTCGTACTGGCGCAGCGTCTGCGGATGCAGGCCCGAGAGCTGGGCCGCGATCGAGATCACGTACACCGGGGATTCATCGGTCAGTTCGTACGGATTACGTCGTCGGCCGTCCACCTCAAGCTCCCTTCGCCGCCTGGAACAGTTCCGCCCGCGGGTCGTGGCCCGCGGTCGCCTTCCGGTAGGCCTCCAGCGCGTCCCTGGCCTCGGTGCCGAGGTCCCTGGGCACCGCCACCTCGACGGTGACCAGCAGGTCGCCCCGGGTGCCGTCCTTGCGTACGGCGCCCTTGCCGCGGGCGCGCATCGTGCGTCCGTTGGGGGTGCCCGCGGGGAGTTTCAGGGTGACCGGCGGGCCGCCGAGCGTGGGGACCTTCACCTCGCCGCCGAGCGCCGCCTCCGTGAAGTCGACGGGCACGGTGACCGTGAGGTTGTCGCCCTTGCGGCCGAAGACCGGGTGGGCGTCGACATGGACCACGACGTAGAGATCGCCGGCCGGTCCACCGCGCTCGCCCGGACCGCCCTTGCCGCGCAGCCGGATCCGCTGGCCGTCCGAGACGCCCGCCGGGATCCGGACCTGCATGGTCCGGGAGGACTTCGCCCGTCCGCTGCCCTTGCAGACGTCGCAGGGGTCCTGGGCGATGAGGCCCCGGCCCTTGCAGTCCACGCAGGGGTCGGTGAGCGAGAAGCCGCCGCCGGTGCCGCGCGAGACCTGGCCGGTGCCGAGACAGGTCGGGCAGACCCTGGGGGTGCCGTTCTTGTCACCGGTGCCGGAACACGCCTTGCAGGGCGCCTGGCTGGACATCCGCAGCGGGACCGTGGCCCCGTCGACCGCCTCGGTGAAGCTGAGCGTCACCTCGGACTCGATGTCCTGGCCGCGGCGCGGCTGCACCCGCGTCCCCGTACCGCCCCGGTTGAACAGGCCGCCGAAGACATCGCCCAGACCGCCGCCGCCGAAACCGCCGGCGCCGCCGCCCTGGCCCCCGCCCTGGGTGCCGCCGAAGAGGTCGCCCAGGTCGAAGTTGAAGTTGCCTCCCGCGCCGCCGGGTCCGGCCCTGAAGCCGCCGTTGCCGAAGAGGGCGCGTGCCTCGTCGTACTCCTTGCGCTTCTTGCTGTCACCGAGGACGTCGTTCGCCTCGGAGATCTCCTTGAAGCGCTCCTCGGCCTTGTCGTCGCCCTTGTTGGCGTCGGGGTGGAACTCGCGGGCGAGCTTCCGGTACGCCTTCTTGATCTCGGCGTCGGTGGCGTCCTTGGGGACGCCGAGGACCTTGTAGTAGTCCTTCTCGACGAAGTCCTTCGTGCTCATCGACGTCCCTCCTTCCGGACGATCGGCCATGCGACCGGCCCGTGGGCCGGTCGCATGGCCGGGCGGTGGGCCGCGAGGTGGTCAGACGGGATGTCAGACCTCCTCGGTGCCACCGCTCTCCTCGTCGTTTGCCTTCTCTTCCTGGGCTGCGGCCGGCGTCGCCCCCGGCTGCGGTTCGGCCACGGCCACCCGCGCGGGGCGGATGGTGCGCTCGCCGATCCGATACCCCGGCTGCAGGATCGCCACGCAGGTCGTCTCGGTGACGTCCGGCGCGTACGAGTGCATCAGGGCTTCGTGGATCGTCGGGTCGAAGGGCTCGCCCTCCTTGCCGAACTGCTGCAGGCCCAGCTTGGCGACGACCGTCTCAAGAGACTCGGCCACCGACTTGAACCCGCCCACGAGCTCGCCGTGATCCCGGGCGCGGCCGACGTCGTCGAGCACGGGCAGAAGCTCGGACAGGAGACCCGCGACAGCGATCTCCTTGACCGTGGCCCGGTCCCGCTCGACGCGGCGGCGGTAGTTCTGGTACTCGGCCTGGAGCCGCTGGAGGTCGCCCGTGCGCTCGTTGAGCGCGGTGCGGACCTGGTCCAGCTGCGCGGTCAGACCGACTGTCTGTACTCCGTCCCCGGCCGGGGGCGCCCCCTCCTCCGAAGAGGAGGCGGCGTCCTTCGGCTCAGCTCCGTCAGGGGTGGCGCCGGAGGGGACGTCGGGCTTCTCCTCGAAGCCCGGAGTCTCCTCGGTCACACCGCACCGCCCTTGGTGTCCTTCTCGTCGTCCACGATCTCGGCGTCGACGACATCGTCATCGGCCTTGGCCTGGGCGCCCGGCTGCGGGTCGCCCTGCGGGCCGCCGTCGGCCTGGGCGTTGGCGTACATCGCCTGGCCGAGCTTCTGCGAGACGGCCGCGACCTTCTCGGTGGCGGTACGGATCTCGGCGGTGTCCTCGCCCTTGAGCTTCTCCTTCAGCTCGGTGAGCGCGGTCTCCACCTCCGTCTTCACGTCACCGGGGACCTTGTCCTCGTTGTCCTTGAGGAACTTCTCCGTCTGGTAGACGAGCTGCTCGCCCTGGTTGCGCGACTCGGCGGCCTCGCGGCGGCGGTGGTCCTCCTCCGCGTACTGCTCGGCCTCCTCACGCATCCGGTTGACCTCGTCCTTCGGCAGCGAGGAGCCGCCGGTGACGGTCATCTTCTGCTCCTTGCCGGTGCCGAGGTCCTTGGCGGCGACGTGCATGATGCCGTTCGCGTCGATGTCGAACGCGACCTCGATCTGCGGGACGCCACGCGGGGCCGGCGGCAGGCCGGTCAGCTCGAACATGCCGAGCTTCTTGTTGTACGCCGCGATCTCGCGCTCGCCCTGGTAGACCTGGATCTGCACGGACGGCTGGTTGTCCTCGGCCGTCGTGAAGATCTCGGAGCGCTTGGTCGGGATCGTGGTGTTGCGCTCGATGAGCTTCGTCATGATGCCGCCCTTGGTCTCGATACCGAGGGACAGCGGGGTGACGTCGAGGAGCAGGACGTCCTTGACCTCGCCCTTGAGGACACCGGCCTGGAGCGAGGCGCCGATGGCGACGACCTCGTCCGGGTTCACACCCTTGTTGGCCTCCTGGCCACCGGTCAGCTCCTTGACGAGCTCGGCGACGGCCGGCATACGGGTGGAGCCACCGACGAGAACGACGTGGTCGATCTCGGAGAGCTGGATGCCCGCGTCCTTGATGACGTTGTGGAACGGGCTCTTGCAGCGGTCCAGGAGGTCGGCCGTGAGCTGCTGGAACTGCGAGCGCGTGAGCTTCTCGTCCAGGTGCAGCGGGCCCTCGGCGGACGCCGTGATGTAGGGCAGGTTGATCGTGGTCTCCGTCGAGGACGAGAGCTCGATCTTCGCCTTCTCCGCGGCCTCGCGCAGACGCTGGAGAGCCATCTTGTCCTTGGACAGGTCCACGCCGTGCCCGTTGGCGAACTGCTTCACCAGGTAGTCGACGACGCGCTGGTCCCAGTCGTCACCACCGAGGTGGTTGTCACCGTTGGTGGCCTTCACCTCGACGACGCCGTCACCGATCTCCAGGAGCGACACGTCGAAGGTGCCGCCACCGAGGTCGAAGACGAGGATCGTCTGGTCGTCCTTGTCGAGCCCGTACGCCAGCGCGGCGGCGGTCGGCTCGTTGACGATACGCAGGACGTTCAGGCCCGCGATCTCGCCGGCCTCCTTCGTCGCCTGACGCTCGGAGTCGTTGAAGTACGCGGGGACGGTGATGACCGCGTCGGTCACCTTCTCGCCCAGGTACGACTCGGCGTCGCGCTTCAGCTTCTGCAGGATGAAGGCGCTCATCTGCTGCGGGTTGAAGCTCTTGCCGTCCAGGTCGATCTTCCAGTCAGTGCCCATGTGGCGCTTGACCGAGCGGATGGTCCTGTCGACGTTGGTCACTGCCTGGCGCTTGGCGACCTCGCCGACCAGCACCTCGCCGTTCTTCGCGAAGGCGACGACGGACGGCGTGGTCCTGGCGCCCTCTGCGTTGGTGATGACGGTGGGCTCGCCGCCTTCGAGAACGCTGACGACGGAGTTAGTCGTGCCCAGGTCGATGCCGACCGCACGTGCCATTTCAGTTCCTCCAGCTTGACTACTTGAGTGGATCTGACTCAAGGATGCATGACGCCTGCCCCACTGTCAACAGACCTGAGTCGAGGAGACTCAACTATCGTGCACACCCCCGGCGCCGACTGCGGATCCCCGACCCTACGGCCGGCACGCGGCCCCGCCCATGCGGCACGCGCGAAGCGCACACGAACCGGGCAGCGGCCGATCGCACGCGACACTCCCCGTCCCCCCGGCGCCGCAGCCCCTCCCCATCATCGCCCCATGGGATCGTTCTGTCACAAAATGCCGTGAGTCACACAAAACCGGCACTCGAACCCCGCCGAGACCCCAGGCAGGTGCGAATGATGCGGACCCGGAGAACGCGGAACCGGAGAACAAGGACAGCGGAGGCGGAGAAGAAGGCAGGGACACGCACCCGGCCGAGCGGCTGGGAGCCGCCGTCCGCCAAGCGCGTACTGGATCTCGCCCTCGGCTCGGCCCTCCTGGCCCTGACCTCACCCCTGCTCGGCGCGGGCGCCCTCGCCCTGGCGGCACGCCGGCCCCCCGGCGGCGTACTGACCCGTTCGCCCCGGATCGGCCTGGACGGCCGCGTCTTCGTCCTGCGCTCACTGCGCACCCGGCGGCTGCGGCTGGATCTGCTCTCCCGGCTGCCGCACGTCGTACGGGGAGACCTCTCCCTGGTCGGCCCGGAACCCCTGGCGCCCGACGACGAGAGGAACGGGGCCGACCCCGCCGGAACGCCCGGCTCCCCCGCCGCGAGACACTGGCGGCAGGAACTGAAACCGGGCCTCACCGGCCTGGCCCAGGTCCGCTCCCGCTCCGGGATGCCGTGGGACGAGCCGGCCCTGCTGGACCAGCACTACGCCGAGCACCACGGGGTGGGACCGGACCTGGCCATCCTGGCGAGCGCCGTACACGCTGCGCTGCGCGGGGCGGCCCGCGGGCTCGCCCGGCGCGGCAAGGCACGCCTGAGCGACACAGATCACCGCCCGTCCGGCTACAGCACGGCGGAAGAAGTGGGTAGTGTCGGCACAGACTGATTAAGTTACTGCTTAGTAATCACTGATAATCGCCAGTACTCGTCTCATTGACGCTTGATCCGACCCTCCCCACCCTCGCAGGCCCGAGGAGCCCTCAAATGCAACTCGCCGCGATCATCGTGTCGCTGGTTCTGATCGTGGTCGGCGTGGCCCTGTTCGTCCGCGCCCTCCTGCAGATCTACAACTTCATGCGGCTCGGCCAGAACGTGCCCGCGGGCACCCGCACGGACGAGCCCGCACAGCGCACCGTCACCGTGGCCAGGGAATTCCTCGGTCACACCCGGATGAACCGCTGGGGCATCGTCGGTGTCGCGCACTGGTTCGTGGCGGTGGGCTTCTTCTCCCTGCTCCTGACGATCGTCAACGCCATCGGCCAGCTCTTCAAGGCCGACTGGCTCCTGCCGATCATCGGCGACTGGGCGCCGTACAACGTCTTCGTCGAGTTCATCGGCACGATGACCGTGCTCGGCATCCTGACCCTGATCGTGATCCGCCAGCTGGCCCATCCGCGCAAGCCGGGCCGCAAGTCCCGCTTCGCCGGGTCCAACTTCGGCCAGGCGTACTTCGTCGAGGCCGTCATCCTCATCGTCGGCGTCTGCATCTTCATGCTGCACGCCCTCGAAGGCGCCCAGCACCACGTCGACGGCTACGAGTCCTCCTTCTTCATCTCGTACCCGGTCGTCAACTGGCTGGAGGGCATGGACATCTCCACCCTCCAGAACCTCACCTACTTCTTCGCCGGCCTGAAGATCGCGACCTCCTTCATCTGGATGATCACGGTCGCGCTGAAGCAGGACATGGGTGTCGCCTGGCACCGCTTCCTGGCCTTCCCGAACATCTGGTTCAAGCGCAACGCCAAGGGCGAGACCTCGCTCGGCGAGCTGCTGCCGATGACCTCCGGCGGCAAGGAGATCGACTTCGAGGACCCGGGCGAGGACGACGTCTACGGCGTCTCGCAGATCGAGCACTTCTCCTGGAAGGGCCTGCTCGACTTCTCCACCTGCACCGAGTGCGGCCGCTGCCAGTCGCAGTGCCCCGCGTGGAACACCGGCAAGCCGCTCTCGCCCAAGCTCCTGATCATGTCCCTGCGCGACCACGCGCACGCCAAGGCCCCGTACCTGCTGGCCGGCGGCGGCAAGACCATGGAGGGCGAGGAGAAGGCGTCCGAGGAGCAGCTCAAGGACGTCCCCGCGGCCGCCCTCGCGGAGGCCGAGCGTCCGCTGATCGGCACGGTCGAGGAGAACGGCGTCATCGACCCGGACGTGCTCTGGTCCTGCACCACCTGCGGTGCGTGCGTGGAGCAGTGCCCGGTCGACATCGAGCACATCGACCACATCGTCGACATGCGCCGCTACCAGGTGATGATCGAGTCCGCGTTCCCGTCCGAGGCGGGCACGATGCTCAAGAACCTGGAGAAGAAGGGCAACCCCTGGGGGCTCGCCAAGAAGCAGCGCGTCGAGTGGACCAAGGAGGTCGACTTCGAGGTCCCGATCGTCGGCAAGGACGTCGAGGATCTGTCGGAGGTCGACTACCTCTACTGGGTCGGCTGCGCGGGAGCTCTCGAAGACCGCGCCAAGAAGACGACGAAGGCCTTCGCCGAACTCCTCCACATCGCGGGCGTCAAGTTCGCGATCATGGGCGGCGACGAGAAGTGCACCGGTGACTCGGCCCGCCGCCTGGGCAACGAGCCGCTGTTCCAGCAGCTCGGCCAGGAGAACGTCGCGATGCTGAACATGGCGTTCGGCGAGGACGACTCGACGAAGAAGGCGAAGGCGTCGAAGAAGATCGTCGCCACCTGCCCGCACTGCTTCAACACCATCGCCAACGAGTACCCGCAGCTCGGCGGCGAGTACGAGGTCATCCACCACACCCAGCTGCTCCAGCACCTCATCGACGAGGGCAAGCTGATCCCGGTGACCCCGGTCGAGGGCCTGATCACGTACCACGACCCGTGCTACCTGGGCCGCCACAACAAGATCTACACGCCGCCACGCGAGATCATGGACAAGGTCCCCGGCCTGCGCCAGCAGGAGATGCACCGCCACAAGGAACGCGGCTTCTGCTGCGGCGCCGGTGGTGCCCGGATGTGGATGGAGGAGCGGATCGGCAAGCGCATCAACAACGAGCGCGTCGACGAGGCCCTCTCCCTCAACCCGGACATCGTCTCCACCGCCTGCCCGTTCTGCCTGGTCATGCTGACCGACTCGGTCAACGGCAAGAAGAACGACGGCAAGGCGAAGGAGTCGATCCAGGTGGTCGACGTCTCCCAGCTGCTGCTGGACTCCGTGAAGGCCCCCGCCGACCCGGCCGGGGAAGCGGAGTCGGCGGACGAGCCGGAACCGGAGCCGGTGAAGTAAGCCGCTCAGCCGCCCGTCAGAAGCGGCCGGACCTGCCTCGGGGGCGGGACCGGCCGCTTCTGCCTTTCCACCGCACGCGGTACGGGAACCCCGGGGAGCGGCCCCCCAGGGTTCCCCTAGGGGATGTCACAGCTCGGCCGCAATGGCGGGCAGGTTCCCCAGGCCCTCTGACCGCACCGGCCCGGACCAGGTACGTTCGATGACGTGGCTGGATTCAGGATCGGACGCGGCCGGGACAACCGCACCCCGCAGCAAGCGCAACAGCAACCGCGGCAGCAGCCGTACGGCACACAGGCACCACCGCCGTACGGCCAACAGCCCTGGCCGCCGGCAGGAGGCAACGGGGCCCCGCCCCCGTACAACAACGGCGGCTACGGCAACGGCGGAACCGGCTACAACGGCGGAGGCCATGGCGGCGGGCACGCCGGAGGCCACGGCGGCGGGCACGGGGGCGGCGGCCACGGCGGCGGCCACGGCGAGCCGGAATACTTCGGCGACCCGTACAACCAGCAGCCCCAGCACCCCCACGGTTCCCCTCAGCAGGGCGACCCGTATGCCAACTCCCCCGGCCACACCCAGGCGTTCAGCATCGGCGAGGACCCGTACGGCGGCGACACCTACCGCGCCGGCCAGCCCCCCGCCCAGCCCACGGGCCCCCGGCTGCGGTGGAAGGAGCTGCTCACCGGCATCGTGCTCCGCCCGGGGCCGACGTTCTGGCAGATGCGCGACTACCCCGTCTGGGGTCCGGCGCTCATCGTCACGTTCCTGTACGGCCTGCTCGCGCTCTTCGGCTTCGACCAGGCCCGGGACGACGCGATCCACGCCACGATCTCCGCAGCGGTGCCCTACGTCATCATCACGGGCCTCGGCTTCGTCATCGGCGGCCTGGTCCTCGGCGCGGTCACGCACACGCTCGCCCGCCAGCTGGGCGGCGACGGCGCCTGGCAGCCGACGGTGGGCCTGTCCATGCTGATCATGTCGATCACGGACGCGCCCCGCCTGATATTCGCGGTCTTCCTCGGCGGCGAGAACTCCCTGGTCCAGATTCTCGGCTGGATCACCTGGCTGGCCTCGGCCGCGCTCTTCACATCGATGGTGAGCAAATCGCACGACCTGCCCTGGCCGAAGGCACTGGGCGCGTCCGCGATCCAGCTGATCGCATTGCTGTCGATCATCAAACTGGGCACGATCTGACGCACGACCGACCGCCCCAGGACGCGGGAAACCCCCGGCACAAGAAAAGTGCCGGGGGTTTCCCGCGTCCTGGGGTTTCCCGATCCAGGAATCAGGCGTCGAGAACCTGCCCACTGCGCCGCACGACGGGCTTGTCCACGCTCCACGGGAAGTTGATCCAGCGGTCGGTCTTCTTCCACACGTATTCGCACTTCACCAGCGAGTGCGACTTCTCGTAGATGACCGCGCTGCGCACCTCGGCGACATGATCGATACAGAAATCACGCACCAGCTTCAGCGTCTTCCCGGTATCGGCGACGTCGTCGGCGATCAGGACCTTCTTGTCCGAGAAGTCGATGGCGTTCGGAACGGGCGCCAGCATGACCGGCATTTCCAGGGTGGTGCCCACCCCGGTATAGAACTCCACGTTCACCAGATGAATGTTCTTGCAGTCCAGCGCGTAGGCGAGCCCGCCGGCGACGAACACCCCGCCGCGCGCGATGCTCAGCACGACATCGGGCTCGAACCCGTCGTCCGCCACGGTCTGCGCCAGCTCACGCACGGCACGGCCGAACCCCTCGTACGTCAGGTTCTCCCGCACGTCACCCGCATCAGCGCTCATGGGACATCACACCTGGGTCCGATGGAAATTCAGGAAGGAACGCGACGCGGTCGGCCCGCGCTGGCCCTGGTATCGCGACCCGTACCGCTCGGATCCGTACGGGAACTCCGAGGGCGAACTCAGCCGGAACATGCACAGCTGCCCGATCTTCATCCCCGGCCACAGCTTTATCGGCAGCGTCGCGAGATTCGACAGCTCCAGCGTCACGTGCCCGGAGAAACCGGGGTCGATGAACCCGGCGGTCGAATGCGTCACCAGCCCGAGCCGCCCCAGCGAACTCTTGCCCTCCAGCCGCGACGCGAGATCGTCGGGCAGCGAGATGACCTCGTACGTCGAAGCGAGCACGAACTCACCGGGGTGCAGGATGAACGCCTCGTCGCCGTCCGGCTCGACCATGCGCGTCAGATCGGCCTGCTCGACGGCCGGGTCGATATGTGGATAGCGGTGGTTCTCGAACACCCGGAAGTAGCGGTCGAGCCGCACATCGATGCTCGATGGCTGCACCATCGACGCATCGAACGGATCAATGCGTACACGTCCGGCGTCGATCTCGGCCCGGATGTCCTTATCTGAGAGAAGCACGCCCCGAGGATACGCAGAACGCGCGGGCCCGCCCCAATCCGGGACCACCCGCGCGCCTGCCACCGCCGCTTACCGCTGCTCGAACACCACGGGCACGGCATGCCGCAACCGCGCACAACGCGGACAGCGAATGAGCCGCCCGGGACCGAGCCGCCCGGCCCCGAGCTGCTGCATCGGGAACGAAGCGGTAGCGAAAACGTGCCCTTCGGCACAGCGGACGACGGTGCGCTCCATGGAGTCCATCAAGTCCCTTCCCCAACAAGCCTTGGACGAGAACGCCACATTAAGGGATGAACAGGACGCCACTCCAGGCGGCACTCCGACCACCCACGCTACGCCCCCAACTCCCGCCCAAGGCACCCGCATCCACCCCTCACCCACACCAAAAAGGCCCCACGGCTCAAACGCCGGGGACCTGCGATGGGGTACAGTATGGGACGGTAGCCGCCGCTCAGGCGGCATGCTTCGCGGGTGTAGTTTAATGGTAGAACATGAGCTTCCCAAGCTCAGAGCGCGAGTTCGATTCTCGTCACCCGCTCTTTGATGAAGGCCCTGGTCAATGACCGGGGCCTTTCTTGTTGTCTAGACCTCCTTAGGGGCGGCGTGCCCTCCACGTGCCCAAAGTCGCGCGAATGCGCCACGGAAAGGCCCAGGGCACACCTCGCGGCATCCGCGCCAGTCCGCTGGACCAGGCCGCCGCCACCCCCTTCACGAGGCAACGGGCGCCAGCCAGAGGAAATGCTGTCGCCACCCCGTCCCGGCAGCACCCCGTACACCAACAAGGACGGGTCCGCTCGGGCGGCATCCCCAGCCCGGCTCTCCCGCACCGGAGTAACTACCCAAGAGCAAAGCAGTAGACGCACACGCAACGACCGAAGCCGCAAGTTGCGACACAGAAAATGCCGAATTACGAACTGAACGTTCCCTTGATGCCATTTCCTGATCAATAGCGAACTTTACTACCCACGCTCGCCGCATCATGCAGTTGAATTCTCGCGCATCGCGCCATTCGCGCGCGACAGGTAAACACGGGGGTTGCAATGAGTGATGCATTGGCGTTTCCCGCACTGGCCGCCTCGGCTCTCCCCCAGGCCATCGGGTTCCTCCTCCACCGTGCCGAGGTAGTCCTCGACCGCCGCGCACAGCGACGGGATACGAGCGCTCCGCTCCCGCCGGAGGAAGTGGAGGAAGTACCAGACGTGGTGGTCGGGGACCCTGGCCACGCGCTGGACTTCGACCCGGCCGAGGTGACCGACGAGCGAACGGAACGGCTAGAGACGTTGGTGGAAGCGCTCGGGCTGTACGCCGAGAACGGGCACCTGGCCGAGGGGCAGGATGAACGACTGCGCCGCACCCTGGGTCGGCTTCGGGCCCTCCTTGAGGACGTGTACGGACGTCACATCACCTTCGTCGGCGAAGCGCAGCGGCCTGCAAGCGGCATGCGCATCGTCAACAGAGCCCGAGACGTCCGCGGTGTCTCGCGTGCATTGAAGGCTCGACGGGTATCCAGCAGCGCGAACGCCGACATCCTCCACACCGCTGAGGTTGTCCATCCCGGCGGGGAAATGATCAGCGTCGAGATTGACGAACTTATGTGAGTTGCGTTCTTAACGCCTCGCCGCACAAGCAAAAATCACAGACCGCATGACCAGCAACGGGGAGAGCAAGCATGGGATTTCCTGCGCCCGAAAATCCACTCGGCGGAACCTTTCGGGGCGGAAATGGCTACGACGGCTTCGGTAAGGAAGGTCCCCGGGTTGAGCGGGCCAGGCAGGACGATGCTGACGGCGGCACGCCAACCGACCCACAGTTGCGGGACGGACGTGGGGACCACCGCTCCGATGATGGTCGGGACGGTTCTGTCGGGTCTGGAGCGAACGGCTTTGCTAGCGGTACAGGCCCAGCCAGCCATGACGATGATCCCGGCGTACGTGAGGCTCAGCGGATGCTGCGGGCTGCGGTCGCCGAACTGCGGCAGGAGGCCCTGTTCAACTTCGGTGAGATGACGGCGGTGAAGCTCACGGCGGTCCTGGGACAGTTGCTGGAGCACTCGGAGCTGCCCCGCCGCTACCTGGAGACCGTCCGCGCGGTGTTCGCCGAGCCGGTCGGTTACCGGACGGCATATAAAGCACTTGAGGAGCCGGGCGCGGTGTTGGTCCTGCCCCGGGAGCCTGGTGCGGGCCGGACGTTCACCGCCCACGCCCTCCTGGCTGATCTGCACCTTCGTACCGGGGCCAGAGTAGGACCCTTGAGCTTCGGCGGCACCGCACGGTTTCCCCTGCGGCTTCTCCCTCGTGAGCAGAACGCCGGCTATCTACTGGATCTCCCGGCCGACGAGGACGAGACCGTGGCGGTCAGCAGCGACTTCGGGGCGCTGCTCCACGACATCCAGCAGACGTTGAAGAACCGCTCCTCACGACTGATCGTGCTGACCACACCGGAGCAGTGGCAGCGGATCCGAGGGGGCGCCCCGGAAGGGGTCGTCCCCCAACTGGGCAAGCCAGACCCCGTGAAGGTGGCCCGCACCTGGCTCTCGGCCGAGGCTCCCGAACTTGACACCACGCGCTGGCTCACCGACGGACGCATTCTGGAACTGTTAGCCGGGCAGCCACCCTCCGACGTTCTCCACACCGTCGGCCTCATCCTCAAGTCCGAGCAGACCAAGCAAATCCACTGGACTAAGGAGTCCGTAACCCAGGAACAGGTCGAAGCCGACCCGGACGGCTTCAATGCCAGGGTGCTGAGTGTTGTCGAGGCACGCACCGACTGGCGCGAGGAATTACTCAAGTGGCACAAGAAGCCGGGAAGGACCGACTTCCAGCGGAACTTCCTTCTGGTCGCCGCACTGTTCCGGAGCGCGACTGTCGCGCATGTGTACGTGAAGGCGGCCGATCTCTGCGGCCACTTCAAGACACCGCTGTCGCTAAAAGGACAGGTCTCGCCAGGCGTCGTTGAGCTGGTGGATGAGATCGATGCCGACCTCGATCCGGCGGACGACACGCTCGATTTCGGCCGACCAGGATGGGACGACGCCGTCCTGAGCTACTTCTGGATCGACCGACCAGCGGTACGGAAGACTTTCCTGGCGTGGATGGCCGAGGCGCCAACGACCAAGAAGAAAAAGACCAACGAGTTCCTGGAGTCGTTCACGACGGACGACCGGCTCCTCTTGGCGAACAGGGTCGGCACCTTCGCTGTGCGCTGGGCCACCCGTCATAGGAAGCCGGATCCCCTTGAAAAAATCATCTCAGCCTGGCATGGGGACCCGGTCCTGTGGAAAACAGCCACCGAGCTGATCTCGGCTGCCTCCCTTCATCCGACCATGGGGCGTTTCATCCACGAGCTGTTGCTGCGCTGGTCCAAGAACAGGGAGGACGCAGCACTGCCCAGGTTGGCTGTCGATGTGTGCGCTGGCGAGTTTGGTCGCCTCTACACCACCAAGGCGCTGCTGCGCCTTGGATACGCGGCAGGCTCGGAGGACTCCGGGCTACAAAAGTCGCTGCACTCCGCGGTCCGCGCCATCTGGTCTAACCCGACTGCTCGCAAAGCCCTGTTCAACTCAATCATCGACTGGTGCGCTTCTGATACGAACCGTCTTGCGTCAGGCCGCCGTTCCTTTGCGGCCTTGGCCACTCTGACGGCTGGCCGAGAGGGTGAGGCCGACCCCGAGCCGGTGCTGCTCCAGGAAGGTAGCGAGGAGGACGAGTTCCAGCCCGCGCTGAAAGACCTGGCCGTCGGCTGGCAGACGTTGTTGACACCCACTGACGACGACACGGTGCCCGCAGAAGCGCTCCGCCTTTGGATGGACGCCGCCCACCAGCGTCCGAACCTGAGCCCTCTCGTGTTCAGCGTCCTCAGAGAGGCCCTGGACGCACCAGACCCGGACCTTGCCCGCAGGCTCCGCAACCGCCTGAACGACCTGTTGTACGCCTGGCAGCCCTACCCGGCACCGAACGCCGACGCCACACGCGTACGACTACGACACGAACTGGCCGACCTCCTCGCCCATGATCGGAGCCGGGCCGTCGCCAAGTACCACCCCCGTGTCGTCGGCCGTTCCACGGAGACCGCGTGAGCCCGCTGATACGCAAAGATTCCTCGCGCAGCGCGGGCACCGCACAGGCCAGCTGGGTGCGTGAATTCCGCGACCTCCTCGACAGCAACGAACCCGGCCTCACATTCGACGCCACCATCCGAGTCGAGTGGCGCCGGCAGGAAGGCGGGCCGGGCAGCACTACTGCCTACGAAGACGCCGGACGAGCGGTACGGCATATCGCGGAGAGTCTCGCTTCCCAGCGCAGCGTTTTGCGCTGGGAAGCTACGGAACAGGACATCAACCACGACCTCAGACGCCTCCTTCCATGGTGCACCGAAGGCATTGAGATCCTGAGAGCGCAGGTCACCCTCCACGTCGACGATCACGCTCACGCCACCGCCCAGCGCATCGCTCAACTCAAGCGTGAAGAGACACTGGAAGAACTCGCACGCCGCCAGACCGCAGCACGTGTCCGATTCATGCAGGACGAGATTCTGCGTACCCCGGCCACGGCACGCCTATACCTGTTGCTGGAGCAGACCGCGCACCACGGCTACCTGCCGCCAGGCGTCGATGCCGATCAGATCGTGCGGGATGTCCAGCAGTGGCACCCAGAAGCACAGTGGGTCGCCGTCGCCCAGCTCCTGCACACCTTCCTAGGCAAACTGACCGACAAGGACGCAGGCGACCTTCTACGCACCCTGCACGTACTGTTCCTGGAGTACGGACAAAAGGAACTCGCCGAACAACTCCCAATGGAACTGGGCCAGCGGAACTCGGAGCGACCGGCGTGAGCCGGGGGAAAGAGATCCGGCTGACCATAGTCCGCGTGCTCCTGTCCCCTCGTACCAGCTGGCACGCTTGCACGGCGATACGGCGAAGCCGGGCCCCGCTGACCTTCGATGCTGCGTGGCGGTACGCACGGCTGCGCGGACATCCTGATGAGGCGCCCTATCGGCTTCAGGGTCACCGAGCCGAAACTCTTCAACAGCCGGAAGGCCCTAGCCGAAGAACACCGGATAGCCGGGGCGTGTAACGACGGCGCCCCGGCCATACGACGTCAGCCTTCCCAAGCAGCGGACGAAGCTTGGCTAGTTGCCCTCCTGACTGCACGAACCCTCAAGTCGATGCCTCCAGCGACCTCCTGCTGACGTTCGTCGTCGGAGTGCTGGTAGATCAGCGCCGCCTTCTCCGAGGACTGGCCGGCGCGGACCATCGTGTCCTTGAGCGTGGCGCCCGACTGGGTGGACAGGGTGTGGCCGGTGTGCCGGAGGTCGTAGAAGCGGAAGCCCTCCGGCAGGCCGACCTCGGTCCGGGCCCGGCGCCACTTGCGGCCGAAGGTGGACCGGCGGAAGGGGGCGCCCCTCTCTCCGACGAACAGGAGCCCGTCGGGTTCCTTCTCGGCGTACCAGTCGAGGTGACGCTTCACCTCGATGTACAGGAAGGCTGGGAGGAAGACCGTTCGCCTTCCCGCGGCCGACTTGGTGTCGCCTTCGACGCGACGCCCGGTGGTCAGCTCGGGTGCAGCATCCCGAACCTTGACCGCGAGCGGTTCGAGGGTGACGTCGGGCCGCCGAAGGGCGGCCTGCTCCTCCGGGCGCATGGGCCCGTAGGCGCCGAGGTAGACCATCAGCCGCCACCTCGGTCCCATGACGTCGGCGAGCGCGTCGACCTGTTCGACGGTGGCCGTCGGGCGTTCCCTGGCCTTCTCGCTGCCTGCGCCCCTGATCCGGCAGGGGTTGCGGCGGATCAGCTCGTCGTCGGCCGCCGTCTCCATGATGGCCTTGAGTAGGCGGTAGGACTTGGCGACGGTCGTCGCACCGGTAGTCCCCAGCCGCTCGACCCGCCAGGTGCGCACGCCCGGCGGCGTGATGTCACCCAGGTTCACCGAGGCGAATGCGGGCAGCAGGTGCAGGCGCAGGAGCCTTCGGTACAGCTCCTCCGTGGTGGCGGAGAGCCCGCGCTCCTCGACCCACTTCATGGCGTACGTCTCGAAGTTGATCGAGCCAGCATCGGGATCAACCCAGTGCTTGCGCTCAATGTCGGCCTGGGTGAGCGTGAGCCAGGTCTGGGCCTCGGTACGCGTCTCGAAGGTCTCCGGGGCGGTGCGACGGCTGCCGTCCGGAGCCCAGTAGCGCGTCTGCCACCGCCCCGACGGGAGCTGACGGACGGTGCCGAATTCACGTCGCCGCTGCGGCTTCCGGGCAGCCATCAGGCGGCCTTCCCGAAGCGGGAACGCGCGTCGCCGAGAATCGGAACGGTGCGCTCCTCGATGTACGCGGCGATGGCGCTCTCGGGGATCCGTACGGGCTTGCCGAGCTTGACGTAGCGGATGCGGCGCTCCTGGATGAGTCGCCGGATGAAGCGCACGCCGGTGCCGAGGCGTTCGGCAGCCTGTTCCACGGTGAGGAGGGTGTCGGTAGTGGTCACCTCCCCCTGCGGTCGCGGGTGCTTAACGGGGGCGTGCGGTATCGCCGAAGGGCGCAAGTGAGTGCTCCGGGTCTGGCCGGCGGATGGGGCGGCAACCCCGGGCCTGGCCTCATGTCGTTCAGGGATGGGATGGGCAGGACGGCCACAGCGGGGGTTTGCGTTCCCGCTGCGCCACGTGGTGTGGGCCGCTATGAGTCCGAGGCGGGCCCGTACTCTTCGTTGCTCTTCATCAGTTCGGTGGCGATGGCGTTGGAGACCATCACGTCAGCCTCTTCGCGGATGTCCGGGTGGTCGGCGAGATAGGCGTCGAGCTGGTCGCGGGCCTTGCGTGCCTCGTGGTTGGCACGGTTGGAGGCTCTGTAGGCGGCGACGACGTTGTCGATCAGCTCCATGGCCCGGCCCATGGTCGCCAGGCTGGGCGGCCCGACGAAGTTACTGAGCGGGACGCCGAAGATCTCGGCGAAGCCGATGGCCTCATCGAGGTTGATCCGGCGCTTGCGGTTCTCGATGCGCCAGACCGCAGACGGGTTCATGTCGAAGCCGACGTCGTTCATGCGGTCGGACAGCGTGGTGGTGCTCCAGCCGCGTTTCTCGCGCTCCAGTTTGACCCGCACAGCGGCGTTCTCCTCACCGCTGAGGAGCACGCCCTCAGGGTTTCCCTCGTCATCCGGCATCGCCCCCCTCCTCCCGTTCGCTGCGTGTACCGCCGGTTGTGCGGCATAGAAGAAGATTAGCATCCGTTCTGCGGATCGCATAGCTCTATGCGATCCGCATAGTCCGTGGTACTGTAAAGCACCCCAGCAGACCGCACCGATCCGCTGAGGCATGCCTTCAACCAGCCCCGACATACAAAAAGCCCCCCGGTGACCCAACACCGAGGGGCTCAGAGCGCAAACCTCATGCCGCCCATCCCTGAACGACTGACCTGCGAGGCCGGGATTGCCGTCCCATTGGCCCGCAAGCGGAGGAGCTACATGTCCAGTATGGACGATCCCGCCCAGAGCACGCCATCCCTTCCGGACACCGCCGCCGTATGGCCGCCGGTGGCCATACCCGGCCGCCCCGCCGAACCCGTACCGCCGCCCGCAGAGGAGCCCGAACCTGCTCCGGCGTCCGAGGGCGAGGCGGTGCTCGCGGAGCTGCGGGAGCAGATTCGCCGCTACGTCGTACTGCCGAGCGGGGAGGCTTTCACAGCTGTGACCCTGTGGGTTGCGGCTACGCACTTGCAGACGGCGTGGCAGCACGCTCCGCGACTGGCCGTCGTGGGGCCGGCGAAGCGGTGCGGCAAGTCGCGGCTGCTGGACGTGATCACCGAGAGCGTTCACGATCCGTTGATCACGGTCAACGCGTCGGCCGCCGCGGTGTTCCGGTCGATCACCGCCACACCGCCCACCCTGCTGGTCGACGAGGCCGACACTCTCTTCGGCTCCGCGAAGGTCGCGGAGAAGAACGAGGAGATGCGCGGCCTGCTCAACGCGGGGCACCAGCGCAACCGCCCCACCCTGCGGGTTTCCGGACCCAACCACGAGGTCTCGAAGTTCCCCACGTTCGCCATGGCGGCCCTCGCTGGCATCGGCGACCTGCCGGACACGATCATGGACCGGTCGATCGTGATCCGGATGCGGCGCCGCAGGCCGGGCGAGAAGGTGGCGGAGTTCCGTACTTTCCGTGACACCCCGCCGCTCCACGCGCTACGTGACCGGCTCGTCGCCTGGCTGACTCCCCTGCACGCCGAGGCGATGGAGCTGACACCGGCCATGCCGGTCGAAGACCGGGCGGCCGACACCTGGCAGCCGCTGGTGAGCGTCGCCGATCTCGCCGGCGGAGCGTGGCCGGACCTCGCCCGCACCGCCTGCCAGATCATGGCCAAGCACGAAGCCGAACATGACCAGGACCGCAGCAGCCTGGGCATCCGCCTCCTGGCCGACGTCCGCCGCGCCTTCACCACCGAAGGCAACCCGCCAGCACTTCGCACCAGCCGACTCCTCGACATCCTCAACCAGGACGACGAGATGCCCTGGGCGGAGTACACCACCCACGGCCTGACCCCTCGGGGCCTGCAACTCCTGCTCAAGGAGTACGACATCAGCTCGGTCACCCGCCGCTTCCACGGCAACGTCCAGGCTCGTGGCTTCACCCGCCTGCAGTTCGCCGACTCCTGGGCCCGCTACTGCCCCGAGCCCACCCCCGAAACGGCGACCGGGGCCTGACCCGGCACGACCCGTCACGACCCGTCCCCGCGCAGGTCAGCGCGGTGACGAGTCGCGGTCCGGTGACGAGTCGACTCGTCACTACCGCCGCACTCGTACCGGCCCTGACCAGGCACGCGACGAGTCGTGACGGGTCCCCCGCCCTCAGGGCCACCTCAGCCGCACCCGCACTCTGGAGCATTTCCCTTGCCCTCCCCCGCCATCACCGCGGCACCGTCTGCCCCGCTGCCACTGGCCACCGCGATCCGCACGGGCGTGTCGCTGCTGGCCGTGGCCGCCTTCGCCCTGTCCTACGACGCGCTGCGTCAGATGGCCGCCGCCAGCCACATCCACCGGGCGCTCACCTATGCCTTCCCGCTCGTCATTGACGGGTTCATCGCCATCGGGATCGGCGCCCTGCTCATCCTGCGGACCGCACCCCTGTCCGCCCGCCTCTACGTCTCCGCCCTGGTCGGCGTCGCCACCGCCACAAGCATCTGGGCCAACGTCCTGCACGCCGTCCGCCTCAACCAGCAGACCCGCCACACCAACCTCGCCCTCGACGACATCACCGTCGGAGTCATCTCCGCCATCGCCCCGCTCGCCCTGGCCGGAGCCGTCCACTTCTACCTCCTCGTCGCCCGACGCCCCACAGCCACCGACCGCCACAACAGCGGCGACCGCCACGAACCCCGCGCGGAACACACCATCGGTAAGCTCGCGCCACCACACGCCACGGACACGGACACCGATGTGCCGCAGCAGCCCGGTAAGCCGGGAGGCAAGCAGTCGAGCGTTTCCCTGGAGCAGGCCGTGGCCATCGGCCGCACGGCTCCCCTCGGACGAGGCGACAGCGTTTCCCGCCGCAACGTCGAGAAGGCGATCCGGGACAACGGATTCGGCATGTCACGCGCCCGCTTGGACAAGGTCAAGGACCTGCTGCAGGCCGAACTCGACGCCGTCACCACAAGCACCGACTGAACCTCGCACCCCACGTCACCCCAGCCCGTTCCTCCCATGAATCAGCACCGGAGGAACGGGCCCTCTCCCTCCACCACCGCTTGCAGGAGCCCTCATGCACAGGCCCGTCCGCGAGCCCTCGTCGGCGCAGCAGCAGACCACCTCCACCCCGGCATCAGGCGGAGCAAGGTATGGCATTGGACCGTCCACGGGCCGGTCCAACGCAGATGCCTCCGCCCCGGGGGTGGCGGAGGAGCTCGGGCGCCAGGGGGCGCCCGACCGGAACGAGCCCGTCGACACCACCACCCGCACCGTGCTGCCGCAGCGTGCCGCCGAAGCCGCCGCGCTGCACCGAGTCGCCCGCCGCCGTCAGCGCAAAGAGACCCAGCGCAAAGAACGCGTCGACGTCCGCTACAGCACCGACGAGAAGACAGCGATCCTCACCGTGGCCCGCTCGCTGAACATCGCCGCCGCCCACTACGTCGGCGCTGTCGTCATGGCCCACATCCACGGGGACCTCGCCCTGCCCGGTCAGCGCACCCAGCTCGACGACTACATCGACGAACTCGCAGCCCTCCGCGGTGAGGTCGCGAAGATTGGCCACAACGTCAACCAGATCGCCAAGAAGCTCAACTCCGGCGACCGTCCACACCATGGGGACACCGCACTCCTCGACCATGCGGAACGCGCCCTCGGCACGGTCGGCACCACCATCCGCCACATCGCCGCAGCCGCCACTCAGGCCGCCGCCACAAAGGGGCAGCGGTGATTGCGAAGATCAGCAGCGGCAAGAGCACAGCCGGCCTCATCCGCTACCTCTACGGCCCCGGCCGGGCCAACGAGCACACCGACCCGCACCTCGTCGCCTCCTGGGACGGCTTCGCACCCGACCCCGGCCGCACCGACGACATCGCCGCCACGAAGAAGCTCCTCGTGGCCGACCTCGACCTACGCGTCCAGCAGGCCAGGCGACTCGGCCGGGCCCCGAAGCAGCACGTGTGGCACTGCTCCGTCCGCGCCGCACCCGGCGACCGCACCCTCGACGACGCCGAATGGGCGGACATCGCCCGCCGTGTCGTCACAGCGACCGGCATCGCACCGACAGACGATCCGGACGGCTGCCGATGGGTCGCCGTCCGGCATGCCGACGACCACATCCACATCGCCGCCACCAAGATCCGAGGCGACCTGCGCACCGCACGCCACTGGAACGACTACCTCACCGCCGACCGCGAACTCGCAGCCAGCGAGAAGGAATACGGCCTCTTTCAAGTCGTACGCGGAGACCGCACCGCCGCGAAACGGCCCACCCGCGCCGAGCAGGAGAAGGCCCGCCGCACCGGCCACGACAAGCCCGCCCGCATACGCCTACGCACCCTTGTCCGCACAGCAGCGGCTGCCGCCACCAACACCGAGGAGTTCCTCGCTCTACTCACCCGCACCAACGGCGTCCTCGTCGAGGTCTTGCACTTTCCCTCCGGAGAACCACGCGGCTACAAAGTCGCCATGGAGCACGACACGAACGCCGAAGGAGAACCGGTGTGGTTCTCCGGCTCCACACTGTCGCCGGACCTCTCCCTCCCCAAGATCCAGAGCCGTCTCGCCGCAGCAGACATCCCGGTCGGCAATCCCAACGGGCATCTACGGCCGCACCCGTGGCACCAAGCCACCGCAGCCACGGAGCGCATCCCCCGCCACCTCGGCCGGCCGGACGCCGAAGCCGCCCAGGCCCACCTGGCCGCCCTCGGCGAAGCACTCGACGCCGTGGCCCTCACCGCACCGCCGGACATCCGTACCGAACTCCGTGCAGCGGCCTCTGCCTTCGAACGGGCAACCCGTTCACGTATCCACGCCGAACACCACCACGCCCGTGCCCTGCGCGGGGCAGTGAAATCTATGCTCCGCGAGCCATCACCCAAGGACGGAGCTCTCCTGGCGATGTTCCTCGATGCCGCGCTCCTGGCCGTCATCGCCGCCGCCCGCTGGCACGACCAACGACAGCACAATCAGCAGGCCGCAGCCGCCCACCAGACTCTGCTCCACCTCCAGGCCGCCTACGAGCGAACCTCATCCGGGCACCTGCTTGCCGCCGGCCAGCATCGACCGCCTCAGAAGGTCGCAGTCCGGTACGCCCAGCTCATCCGCCAGACCGCCCCCGCATACGCTGACCAAATCCTCGCCGACCCCGCCACCGATGCGCTGACTACCGCCTTGGCCGCCGCGGAGACCGCAGGCCACGATCCCGGACGGTTGTTGCAGCAGGCGGCAGACGAACGCGCCCTCGACGACGCCCGCTCCCCAGCACGCACACTGGCCTGGCGCGTGCAACGGCTCTCGCAGAGGCCCGCTCCAAGCCGACAAGCTCAGGCGGCACAGGCACGTAGCACCGTCCTACGCCCCGTAGCTCTCCCGCAGCCTGCGACACCGGCCGCACCCACCGCTACCTCTCGGCCTCGGCGTAGGTGATCAGCCCTGGGCAGGCGCTCTCAGCGGGAGCAGGGTCAAGCGGTTCTTCCCGACCGGAGCTGAGAGAGGACCTGCGCGACCGGCAAGTCGTACTGGTCCTTGTCCTGTTCCCAGAACAAAAGGGCCCGAGCCGTGGCCTCGGCCATGTCGGCGGGCAGGTCGGCCGCCCGGAGGGTATCGGCGACCTCTTCCATCTCGGGCGCCCAGCGCCAGGCCCTGGCAGCCACGCTCGGCAGGAATCCCGGATCGGAGAGGATCGCCGATACCATGATCTCGGCTTCAGCCGTGAGCTGGTCGCCGACTCCATGGGCGTGTGCGAGCGCGTGGGAGACGCCTGCGAGAGTACGAGCGGCCTTCTGGTAACTGGCGAAGGCCATCTTCAGGGCGGAAGCGGAACCGATGGCCTCGCCTGCCCGGCGCACATCCAGCGAAGAGTTCGCGAACAGCGGCTCCACCAGGTCGACGGCGGGGCCAGCCCCTGCGAGATAGAGCCGTGCCGTACGCCCTTCACCTGGCGGCGGACCGAAGACGGCGCCGTCGACGACCTCGGAGCCGGGACGGATCTTCTCTGCGATGCGCTGCACGCGCTGGGGACTGATGGCATTGACATCGACGTACACCCCAGCGAAGGCATGCTCAACCACGGCCGCTGCCACGTCCTCCGCCGCCTGCGGTGGGCAGACCGAGAGAACGACCGCGCTACGGGACAGCGCGTCCGCGAGCGAGTCGCAAGCTGTGGCGCGAACCTCTCTCGCGCGGCGCCACGTGTTCTCACTGCGTTCCTTGGACACCCACAGCACCTCGTGGCCGCCGGCGACAAGCTCGGCGGTGACCGCCGCCCCCATGGATCCCGGGTGCAAGACGGTCACGACGGTCACTGGCTGCCTCCGGCGAAATGCGACGTGGGTTGTTTTCCTCATCAACATGATCCGCTGCCGTAGAGCAGCAACGACGGAGGACTCAACACCTGGCTCGGACGAGCCGGTCGCCAATAAGGCAAAAGCTCCTCCTGCCTCGTGTCGGCCCTTCATGGCGAAGCAGGGAACACAGCTGTGGCACCCCTGTCCGGGCAGCTCGTCTCACGCGGAAGCGGCGTCATGGGTACCGTGCTGGAGACGAAGTCTGTACGGACAGACCGGCGATCGCGCCGGATCGTCCGGCGGCCGGGAGGTGTCCTGATGCTGGAGGAAGCCGAGGAGATCGGCAAGCGGGTCCGCAGGGCGAGGCTGCGGTTGGGTATGCCGCAGGCCGACCTGGCGACGGCCCTGGGGAAGTCGCAGGGCTGGGTGTCGAAGATGGAGCGTGGCCTGATCGAGCTGGACCGGGTCGGGCTGCTCAACCAGGTGGCCGCGGAGCTGCACGTCCATCCGAACGACCTGATCGGGCGCCCGTACAGCAGCTCCCCCGAGGACAACCAGTGGCAGGTTGCCGCCTCGTCGATCCTGCGCGAGCTGCGCCGCTACGACCTCGTCCCCGTCTTCGACGGGGCTCCGCGGCCCGCATCACAGCTGTGGCGTGAGGTAACCCGGCTGCACCGTTTACGGGACACCGCTTCCAACGTGGCGATTCTCCGGGTTCTCCCGGACCTGTTCCGCGAGGCGCGCGCCCTGGCTGAGGAGTCGGAGGGGCACGAGCGGGAGGAGGCGTATGCCATCTACGCCGTGTGCTGCAAGTTCGCGCACACCGCCGCCCACTCCCTCGGGCACCCCGAACTGGTCGCCATGGCCTGCGAGCGGGCCGCATGGTCAGCCAGGTTGTCGGGAGATCCGGTGCTGCCTGCCGTCGCCGACTGGATGAGGGTCTGGGACATGTGGGCGACGGCTGACTGGGCCGACGCTCTGACGCTCTCGGACAAGGCGATCACCTCGGTGGAGCAGGAGTACGACCGTGGCGAGCCGCTGGCCGTGCGGGCCTGGGGCACGCTGCAACTGCGGGCTGCGGTCTCTGCCGCCCGGGCCGGCCGCGCCTCGGAGGCCGAGGACCGGATCGGATACGCGAAGGCTGCTGCCGAGCGCATGGACGCGTATGTCGGGGCACCGGTGTACGACCGGCATTCGCTGACGTTCTCCGCCGGGAACGTGCAGATCCACGCGATCAGCGTGGCCCTGGAAATGGGCAAGCAGGGGAAGGCACTGGAGATAAACCGCCGTACCAGCCCGGGACTGGTGGGTTCGCTGCCCAACTCCCGTCAGGGACACCACCACATGGATGTCGCGCGCGCCTGGCTGTGGGACGGGAACCGGGGAAAGGCCCTGGCCGAATTGGAGACGGCTGAGCGGATCGCGCCCCAACTCGTACGGAACCACCCCATCGCCCGTTCGACGCTTCGCAGCATCGTCTACGCGGAACGAGCAGCCACGCGGGAGAAGCTGCGGCGCATGTCCGACCGCTTCCACCTGGACGGATAGGGGTCGTATTCCTCCGGCTCATATTCGAGGGTTGTCCTGTCCCTAACTTCAGGGCATGACGCCACGACGTTCTCCCCACCTTCCCTCCCAGGGAGCCGGGTTAGGTACGGCAGCTCCCTTCGTTCCCCGGCTCGGCGACCTCGCCACCGACAGCGCCCGCGAGGACCGTGTGGGAGTCGTGGTCGCCCTCCCTGGTGAGGGCTCCGCCACGACCTACCACCTGTGCCCTCCCGGGGGCGGAACCCAGTGGTCCGCGCCCGCCGACGGGACGACGCTCAGGCCCGTGCCGGTGAAGGCCACGCACGCCACGCTGCTGGCCGGCCGGGACGCGGTCTACGACCCGAGGGCCCAGCAAGGGTCGGTTCCCGTCGAGTTCCACTTCGATGACGGCTCGACCCTAGACGGCGCGCTCATCCTCACCTCTGCTGAGCTGGAGCGGTTGTACGCGCAGACCAGCCGCCTCCTCGTCGCCCACGAACACCCCCTCGGCGGCACCTCGTGACCGGGGCTCGGCGCCGCCATGCCCGAAACGCCGCGTCCAGAACCGCACGGTCCGACCACGGAGGCCGAATCGCGTTCACGTTCCTGGCCGTCGTCGGCCTGGTCGGCCCGGCCTGGGCACTGCGTGAGCACGCCGGCCCGCTCCTTGAAGGAGCTGGCCATCGGCCCACTGCCGTCGCACCGGCGGCGAGCCTGCCCTCCGACCGCTGAGGCCGCTCCCGGCACCGCCGCCGTCTGCCCGCGCTCGACCGCCGGAGCCTCCCACGCTGTCTCTCGTCGAGCGGCGCTGAAGAACCGCCCCGCTCAGCGCGGCTTCGGGTGCCCGGAGCGGGACGACCGGCACCTCGTCAGCCATCTGGAACATCCACGCGTGATTCCCCAGGGAGGGATCATGGACATCCCGTACATCGTCATCGACCAGCTCGTCCCCGACCAGCAGCAGGTCTGGAAGACGTACTTCGGCGACGCCGACCGCCCCCGCTACATCGAGGAAGGCATCTGGCGCCGCACCCAGGAGAAGGCCACTGCCGGCCAGTCCGGCTGGGCGGCCTCCGACGACGCACGGCGGCGGATCATCCACTACCGCTACCGGTACGGCCTGGTGCCCACGACGGCTGCGCCAGCTATTGGCTTGACCGACCTGTACCTCTATCACTCCGTATCCGCCCCGGCCGAGGAGATCGACGCGCATCACGACGCCCTGTGCGATTCGCTCGTCGCTGGCGGCTGGAAGGAGGCTCCCGGTGGATTCTTATGGACCCGGCGGGATCTGAAGTGCCGGATCACCGAGCACGACGTCCACCCTCAGGACGCCTCTGCGGGCCGCACCCTCCCAGCCGGCTACCGGAGCCTGGACGTGCAGATCGCCTCTGTGGCCTACGCGCCGCCGCCCGCTGTCCGGCAACTGCCGTGGAACGTGCTCTCCACCGGAATCCGGTTCAAGGACCGCCCCGGCACGCCGACCCGCGTGCCGGATCTGTCCGTCCTCGTGGACTTGCGGCCGTTCCAGGTGGAGATCGGATGCGGTACGTCGGTCGAGGCGGGTATCCCGCCCCTGCACCGGCTCCACGAGATCTACCGGGTCACCGACCGCCAGGGCCACGAGCCGCGTGAGCATCGCTTCACTCTCTCCCCGACCGCGGACACGCTCCTCCATGAGGTGCTGACAGAGCCGGAGGAGAAGACCGCGGAATTCGTGGAGATGTTCCGTGCCTGCTTTCTGGCCGAGCCGACTCCGGCCATGTGGGCGCTGAAGGAACTGAAGGACGCCGGGCACCTCGTCGGCCCGGTCATCACCAACAACTTCGACGTGCTCGCCGCGCGCGCCGGCCTCGACGAGTGCTTCATGCGCCGCTACGACCAAGCCGTACCCGACGTCGAGTGGGTCGACGGCGCCAAGGCCCTCCTCGTCGTCGGCCTTCACGCCGACCGACGCAAGGTCCAGGCCCGCGCCCGCGCACGCGGCATGCAGATCGTCTACCTGGACCCGGAGGGCTTCTGGCACGACGGCCAGTTCATGCCGTACCCGCTGGAAGGGCCCCAGGACGGTGACCTGGTGTGCCGGGCAACCGCCGCTGAGGCGCTGCCCGCACTCGTCAATCTCCTGAAGCAGCACGCTGGTTGATTCACCTGCACGAAGAGGGCCGCGCCGGGTGGTGGCGCTAGCGTGACGCACCCGGCCGGCCCGGACTCCTCGGGCGGTCGAAAGGCAAGGAAAGGAGCGTCGACCCATGCGCGTATCCGTCATCGGCTGCGGTCACCTGGGCATCCCCCACGCCGCTGCCATGGCCGAGATCGGCCACGAGGTCATCGGCGTGGACCTGGACCAGGCGAAGATCGACCGCCTCAACGCCGGCGAGTGCCCCATCTACGAGGACGGCCTGCCCGAACTCCTCACCACCCACACCGCCACTGGACGCCTGCGGTTCACCACCAGCCTCGAAGAGGCGGCCGAGTTCGCGGACGTCCACTTCCTCGCCGTGGGCACGCCGATCGACGCGGACGGACGGAGCTACGACACCGGCCAGGTCTTCGGCGCCGCCCGCGCCCTCGCCCCGCACCTAACCCGCCCGGCAGTGGTCATCGGCAAGTCCACGGTCACCGTCGGCACCTCACGCGACCTCGGCGCACTCCTCGCGCGTCTCTCCCCGGCGGGTGAAGACGTGGAGGTCGTCTGGAACCCGGAGTTCCTCCGCGAGGGCCACGCCATCGACGACACCCTGCGACCCGACCGGATCGTCGTCGGCGTCCCCTCGGCCCGCGCAGAGGACGCCGTACGCCAGGTCTACGCACCTCTCCTGGCGAACGGGATCCCGCTGTTCGTCACTGACCCCGCCACCGCCGAACTCATCAAGGGTGCCGCCAACGCCTACCTCGGCATGAAGATCTCCTTCATCAACGGCGTCGCCGACATGTGTACCGCTGCCGGAGCCGACGTCCAGCAGCTCACCGAGGCCATCGGCCTGGACCCCCGCATCGGCCGCGGTGGCCTCAACGCCGGCCCCGGCTACGGCGGCGGCTGCCTCCCGAAGGACATCCGCGCCTTCACAGCCTCAGCCAGCGCCCTCGGAGCCACCGAGGCAGCAACCTTCCTGCGGGCGGCAGAGCAGGTCAACGAATCCCGCCCCACCGCTGCGCTGAAGCTCATCGAGCAGACCCTCGGCCACCCCGTCGACGGCGTACGCGTCACCGTCTGGGGAGCTTCCTTCAAGGCTGGCACCGACGATGTCCGCGAATCCCCGGCCCTGGCGATCGCCGCCCTCATGCACCAGCGCGGTGCGACCATCACCGTCCACGACCCGCACGCCGTGCCCACGGCACTGCGCCGGCACCCGGAGCTCGACTACGCCGAAGCCCTCGACAACTCCGTCCAGGGCGCCCAACTAATCGTCCTGGCCACCGAGTGGCCCCACTTCCGAGAGGCCGACCCCAAGGCCCTCGCCCCACTGGTCGCGAACCCGGTCCTCGTCGACCTCCGCAACCTCATCGACGCCGACGCCTGGCGCATGGCCGGATGGACCGTACGCCAGCTCGGACGACCCGCACAGGAATAACCGAACCCATCAAATCGGAGGTCCGCCGTGGACACCCTGTGGGACAACATCGAGAAGCTCTCCGCCGTCTGCCGAGCGGCCGGCGCCCACCTGCCCGACGAGGAGCTCAAAGCCCTCCAGGTCGGCAAGGTCGCGGAGGAAGCCGGCGAGGCGATGCACGCCCTCCACGGCCTGAAGGGCCTCACCACCTGCGGCGACGACCACACCTGGTCCGAGGTCCAGAACGACCTGGTCGGCGCCGTCATCGCTGCCCTCCTGGCGATGCACTACATCGACCCCAAGGGCGCCCGCGCCACCTTTGACGAGATCCTCCACCGGCGCACCCGCAGGGGCCGCGAAGTCAGTCCTGCGACCTGAAAGCCTTTGTCCTCCGTCGGCCGCGCCCACAAGGTGCGGTCGATGGCCAAGTCCGACACACAAGCTGCGGCAGGCACCTGCTCCCAGCGCGATAGAACATTCTCCACCTCATCAAGGCGGCTCACGCCGCGCTCCCCGACTCACCGCCGGGGTCCGACGCTGCTGCCTTCGGCTACACCGGTCGCGCGACTGGAGCGAGCATCATGCTGGGGCGGAAATCCGCTGTGGCTGGGGCGGTGGGCTCAAAGGCTTGAGCCACCACCCCGGCTCGGGGCCCGTGCGGAGCAAGACCAGGGGGCCACTCCTTCAAATTCCGGGCAGGATCACAGTCTGCCCCGAATGCCGATCAGCGTACGGCCACCTGATCATGCTCGACCCCAAACCTGGCAGGGCACCTGCCAAGCCCGCGCCGCCGGCCTTCGCAATCCCCCAGCGCGCGAGGGGGCAGCACCGTAAGCTATAGAGGCTTGGCAGGCAGACAATAAGGGGAGATTACAAATGAAGAGCGAAATTCGAAATAGCGACATCACCGGGCTCTTCACGCGGGTAAATAAGCGAGCCTACGACAAATATCTCCGCCGGGTGCGCCTTGTCAAGCTGCGCGGATTTGAGAATCGTGAAGTTAATTTCGATTTCCCAGTCACGGCACTAGTCGGGCCGAACGGCTCTGGAAAGACTACCATTCTAGGCGCGGCCGCACTGATTCATCAGGGCGTTGTCCCCCGGCGATTTTTTGCGAAGAGCGGGAAATATGACGAGAGCATGAAGAACTGGAGAGTTGAATACGAAATTCTAGACAAGCGCGAAATGAGCAGCACTACAATCAGTCGGACTGCAAGCTATCTCGCGGCGAAGTGGAACCGAGACGCTGTCGAACGAGATGTACTTGTCTTTGGAGTTAGCCGCACACTACCCGCAAGCGAACGTAAGGAGTTGTCGAGGTTCATCGGGTCGGGATTTACCGGGTTTTCTGAAGATCAACTCACAAGGCCGGTAATCGATGCAGTAGAGGCTATTCTCGGAAAGGATGCCGCAGCTTATTTGCGCGTAAACTCTGGCGAGGGGGACCTTTCGATCTTTGCCTCCCAGGCCACCGAGGAGTCTGCGGGGTATTCAGAGTTTCATTTCGGCGCTGGCGAGGCCAGCGTGATTAGGATCGTCTCACAGATCGAGTCAGCTCAAGACCACGCCTTGATCTTGGTCGAGGAGATCGAGAACGGCCTCCATCCCGTAGCAACTAGACGCTTGGTTGAATATTTCATTGGTGTAGCGAAACGAAAAGCTATCCAGGTAATTTTCACGACGCATTCTAACGATGCACTGGCCCCCCTTCCCAACGAGGCGGTCTGGGTAGCATACAGAGGAGAAATCAAGCAGGGCAAGTTGGATGTGGCCTCCTTGCGTGCTCTGACTGGGCAAATCAATGCGCGAATCTCAATCTTCACCGAGGATCGATTCGACGAAATCGTTGCCGACGTCACCTTGCGTTCCTACTGCCAGAAGCACGGGCTAGACCGCTCCGGAATCGAGATTCACAAACTGGGCGGTGCTGCTCCGGCTAGGGACCACACGCGTTTCCACAACTCCAGCCCTGCTCGCAGATTCTTCGCCATTGCTCTCCTTGATGGAGATAAGCGAACCGAGAGTGGGTTCGAACCTAGGGACGTGACCATTTCCAATTCCGAGGAGGAAGCCAAGACTTTTCCCGACATTGCTTTCATTCCAGGAGATGGCGATCCCGAAGACTTCATTATTGACAGGATTTTGGCAGGGATCAAACAAGTTCCTACTCTGCTAGGGAAACTGACGATCTCACTGCACCTGGACAGCTTCATGCAAGAGAATGTTCGCCGGTCCGTAATACAGAGGTCATACACAACCGGTGATCGGCATAACATCTTCCGACAGATCGGCGAAGATCTTGACTTCTTGAGCGAGGAATTGGTGCAGCGCGCATTCATCACCACGTGGGCTTACGCGTTTCCCGAAGACGTCGATGAGATGTGGAACCAAGTACGCCCGGTACTAGCTCAGCCGGCCTGAGAGTGTCCGGCTACATCGCATAGCACCTGCGACACTAGCGCCAGGTAGGCACCAGAACGCGCGGCTAGCTGCGGTCAACACGGGGCAGCCGATAGGCGCTGCGACCGCACTCAGATGTCGTATCGCCTACTCAGGGGGCTGCCGCCGCATGCTGATCTGACTCGCCGTTTCGACCCATAGAGCCGCCCGTCGTTCGGCGGCGGGAACGTGTCGACTCATGAGGGGACGCGCGCGGCCTCCAGAGCGAGTGAGTCCGGTGTCGCTGAAGGCAACGGCCGCATGCCCCGACGCCGGGGCCTTCCGAACATCACGCGGACACGCCCGTTATACGGGGGACACGCACCAAACGTCACCCTCAAGCGCATGGTCCGAAGCTGCGATTCGCGAAGATTCCGGCCATGACGTCCATGACCGAGACCTTCCACCGGGCCCTACGGAACGTGCTGGCAGGGCGGGACACAGTCAGCATCCGCCGCACTCTTGTCGAGGAGCTGAAACGTGACCCGTCCCAGACGGAAGCCTCTGCGGCCCACAAGGCGGCCCGCAAGATCGCCGAGGACGGGGACGCGGTCCTCATCTCACTTCTTCCCGACCGGACCGGCGCAGACGCCTACGTGCCTCAGGCTCGTGGGGCCGCGAGGCGGGCTACGAACTACCTGACCGTCAACGAAAAGATCATCAAGGACCTGCCCTGCCGCATCGAAATCGCCACGGAGAAGGTGGGACGCGCTCATCGACGAAGGCATGCGGCTCACCCAGCAGAGCACCGCAGACGACCCGATGCTCTCGGCACTCCTGCCCGCCTGAAATGCCGAACCACGCGCCGTAAAGCGAGCACGCTTGGCGGCAGAGGCGGCAGCCAAATAGCTCATTGTCCAGGAAATCCCCGCCGGCGCACGAGCCCTCGGAGGCTGGGGAGGCATTCCGCCTTCCCAGCCCCGGGACGCCACGCCTCTTGAGCTCGCCTCGGCTGGACCTTCGATTCGTAGCGGGCCGCCGGGGACCATGCGTCGATGCATCCGGCGACCTTCTGCTGGCGGGCGTCATCGGAGTGTTGGTAGATCATCACGGCCTTCTCCGAGGACTGGCCGGCGCGGACCGCCGTGCTTGAGGGTGGAGCGGGTGTGGCCCGTGTGCCGGAGGGCCGGGCCTTCGCCTACTTCCGGCCGAAGGCGGTCCGCCGGAACGGCGCCCACCTTCTCCCCCGGAACGGTCAGCGCTGGCTCTCCGTGGCCTCGCCCGTGCAGTGCGTCGACCTCGGCTGCCGGTCCATCCACTGGGCCCACGAATCCGGCATGATCCTCTCCCGCCTCGGCGACCTCGACGCCGCCGAGGAACACCTCCACCTCGCCCTCGCCTGCCGCCGCACCTGCGCCATCGGCCCCGCCGACGTCCGCCTCTGCCATGGCGCCATCGACGGCACCATGGCCTTCTGGAGCGACTTCCTCGACTACGCCGACGGCATCCGCTCCGTGAAGGTCCAGGCCGTGCTCCACGGATATGCGCGTCGGCCTGAGCCGGTACAACGGCGTCCCGGAGGCCCAAAAGCTACGGGAGCGGGAAGCCCGGTTCGTTCCCTGACTCACCAGAGCGTCATTCACACTTACGCCGGTCATTCTCGGTAAGAAAGCTGAGAGAGAAGCCAGGCTGCGATCGCGCGAGCCGCCCCAGAGCATGCACCGCCGACCGCCGCGAGCGCGAATCTGCGCGTAGTCTTTCCCGACGCACTGCGTTGTGGTGCGGCTGGCGCCTCGTTGGGTGATGCCATGGCTCCTCCTCGCTACATCAGCGCGTTGTTGCGCCTCCTGATCCAGTCTTGGCAGTCACGCCGTCAGGAAGGCACGTCTTGCCAGAGCCTGACGAGCTTTGACACGATCCTGGTCGGAAGCCACAACCCAGATGACTGGACGATTTTTGACAGTCTTTGACATGCTCTGACGATGGGTGTCTTCCATCAGCCTCAGCTTCGGCCAGGCCCTCATCGAGATCTGAACGAAGCCCTGCACGACCTGCATCTCCGAGCCGGGTGCCCCAGCAGCCGAGACATCGCAAAGGCGATCAGCGCTGGTGACTTTCCCGTCACTGCCAGTCATGAGCGGGTACGTATGGCGTTCTCGGCGCCACAGCTCCCTGCCTGGCAACTGGTGGAAGCTCTCTGCCAAGTGCTAGCGCCGCTGGCAGGCAGCACTCCTACCAGGGAGCTGGACCTAGTCCGCAGCCTTTGGCAAGACTCTCGCCGGCCCCCACAGGCACGCCCCAGGTCGGCGGTTTCCGCTTCCAGGCCCTCCACTCCACGGCTCGCGCCTGCGCCACGCTCACTTCCCGAAGTACCCGCCTTCGGCGTCGATGTCATACGGGCCATCAGGGAGCAGTTGAGAGGAACTCTCGTCCAAATGGACACCATTCCCCTGGAAACGGCCAAGGTGGCAGAAGTCCCTGACTCTGCAGGCATCTACCAACTATTTCACAATGACAGGGCCGTGTTCGCAGGCCGGGCAGAACGCAGTCTGCGCAGCCGGCTCCTTCAAACCCAACGAAAACTGATTGGCCGCCAGCATATATCCGTCCAGGAGATGGCGTTTCGGGTCGTACCTATGGATGCCCTGCTGGTCGATATAGCCCCTGAGCGCCTGATCATCCAATCCACCGATCACCCTTGGAACCAAATTGGCTTCGGAGTTAAGGATCCCGGACGCCAACGGGATAGGACCGCGCTGGCCTCAAGTCACTTCGACCTTCAATACCCAATCGACCTTGACTGGATCATCCCACAGGAAATCATGGGGGAGTCCCTCCCGCAGCTCCTGCAATCGATTCGCTCTTCATTGCCATACTTGTTCCGATACGGGAAGAATTACCCGGACCAGCCGGTAAAGAATTTGCGCATCGCCAGCCGGACGCCTGCAAGGGAGGTTTTCGCCGCTCTCTCCGAAGGCCCTCTTCGAGGATGGCAGATCACCGCCAAGCCGGGGTATGTCATCGCATACGAGGAGAGATACGACTACCCACAGTCCTTGGACGTCTTCCGGCAGTAGCCCCACCTGACGTCGATCCTTGAGACCCTACAGAGCGAGCAGGGAGACTCCCTTCGCCTCAATCCACTAGACAGCTGCTTGCGGGAGAAAATCAGATATCAGCGGCTGTCGGCAAGACACAAGCAGGTGGGCACAGAGCGGCTTTGCCCCCTCCGAGACAACCACAGAGGCAGGCCCCGACCATGCACGGTCAAAGAAGAAGGCCCGCCTCCCCTGACCTGTCACGAGGCGTGTGCCATAACGTGCCGAAACCCGTCGCCCTCCTGACTTCCGACAGCGACGGCATGACCAAACTCTGCGGAGATCAGGTCTGCATCATCCCTCTCTGACGCATTGGCCCACCCCACGCACACCCCTGGGGGGCTTAGCTGCACCGCCACGCTCGTGCCCCATCCGTGCCCAGCAGAACGGACAACAGCGGTCAGGTACAGCTTCCAGAGACCATGGCAATCCACGCTTCCTCGCGGAAAAGTGCAGGCCAGAGAGCTACCAGCGGCCCAAGAACCGTTGATTCCCAAGCTCAGAGCGCGAGTTCGATTCTCGTCACCCGCTCCATGATGAGGGCCCAGGTCAGCGACCTGGGCCTTTCTTACTGCCTGAGACCTGCCCCATGCGTCGCGTACCACATCCTGCCAGATGCCCGGTAGCCCGCCGCTGCTGACCGAGCCCGCACGAGCCGGCCGCCGGTCCGTGTCCGATGGGTGCCGCCCTCGTCACAGCGGTCCCGTGTTCAGCCCCGGGGCAGCCTCGGCAAACCGTCCGGCAAGCGGGGCGCGAGCACCGACCTCCGGCCCAAGGCCATCTGCCCTTCTCGGACCGCATCGGCCCGCAGGCGCGGAAGCAGCCAATCAGCCGCCGCCGGCCCGAGACCTCGCCAAGATGGCGGAATCAGGACCTGACCAAGGACACGGGCCGACTCACCGACGAGGTCGACTGCCGTATCACCCCTGCCGGGACAGCCCTTAGCTGTCGTGACCGAGCCTCATTCTGTCGCAAACACGTGACAGCGATGGCTAATTCCATGACGAACACGACTGTCCTGGCAAAAAATATGTGGACGTGCCTCTATCCGCTTTGCAAGTGGTAATGCGCTGTTGATAGACATGGCACACCGGTGCAGATCATGGTGATCGACCCGCAGGCTTCGAGAGGTGACCATGTCGAACTCGTGAAGTTCGGTTTGATCAGGCGACGTTGACGGGACTGATGACTCACAGGGGTGGCGACTGAGGTCCGCTTGATCATCGCGCGCTCGACGTTGGAGAAGAACGACGGCACAGCGCACCAGGCGTCGGCCAGGGCCACGGCCGCCGTCGAGGCCATCGGCGGACGCCGGGGCACTGGAAAGAGACGTTTACGGAGCGGGGGGACCGTGTCCAAGTGGGACATCAAGCCGGATGGCGTTCGTGGAGTCCTGAGCAGGACGGCCGAGGTCGGCAGCGAGTTCGAGGAAGAGTTCACGTCGTACGGCGAGGGCTTGTTGGGCGCCGCGACGTGTGCGGGAACGATGGTTCTGGGCGGGACCGAAATCCCCAAGGGGGGTGCGTTCGGTCCCGTGGCACAGGCGTTGCAGGAGTTCCAGGACCATACGAGCGGCGACTTGAAGTTCCTTGCCGTCCGGACGGGGAAGTCCATCACCGGGGCGCGCTTGGCCACTGAGGAGTACATCAAGGGCGACCTGGAGATGGCGAGGAACAAGCAGAGGGAGTATTCGAAGGCTCCGACCCCGGAAGAATTGAAGGGTCTCAAGAAGTGATTGACCTGGAGAAGATTCCGACCTTCACAGGCGATCTGGGGGCCTTGGAGAGGCAGGCGACTTCACTGAAGACGACTGCTTCCAGCATTCGCGGTACGGGCAAGGACACTCACAGCGCTTTCCAAGCCTTGGACGCGGTCTATGACGCTCCCGAGCAGGAGGAGTTGCTCAATTCGACCGTCCCGGTGCGGGACAAGTCGGATGAGTTCGCGAAAAAGCTGGAGTCTGTCAGTGGTGCGTTGACGGAGTTCGCGTCGACTGCCCGTCCGCTGGTGAGCAAGATGAAGCAGCTCCGCGAGGATGCGGAGAGATTCGTCGCGGAGAACAAGGAAGACGACGACTGGCAGAAGGACCAGGACAAGATCGACGAGAACGCGCGTCTTGTCCGTGAGGTCGGTACGACATGGGTGGCGTTCCAGGGCGTTGAACGTGATACGGCAAATAAGATCACTTCATTGGTGGGCGGTACGCGCTTCGTCGTTGATGACGGTTCGCATAAGGCCGGCATGTACGGCTTCAAGGAAAGCGACGTCAAGGACGCCACGGAAACACCCTGGGGAACGGCCGACGAGCGTGAGTACACGGGTCTTCGGGCTGCGTGGGAGTGGACGAAGGACCACGTCGGCGGTGGGCTGAAGGGGTTCTTCGTCGACGGCGTCTGGGGCACGATCAAGGGCCTGGGCAGCATGGTCAACGTGTTCGACTGGGACAATTTCAAGAAGACCTGGTCGGGCATCGGTAGTGTCTTCGGCGGTATCAGCGCCTACCTCATCACGCCGTATGACTGGGCCATGGACAAGATGTTCGGCCCGGTCGACCACAGCGACCGTGAAAAGCAGAAGGCGGCTCTGCGCAACTTCGGCAAGTCGCTGGTCGCGTGGGACGAGTGGGACAAGGATCCCTCGCGGGCGTTCGGGGCCGTGCTTTTCAACGGCGCGACGCTCGGTTCGGGCTCATTGCTCAAGCTCGGCAAGGCCGGAAAGCTGGGTGTGGGCGCGGAGGCCGCGACCGTGCTGGGCAAGGCGGGCGCACTCGTCGATCCGATGAGTTACCTCGGCAAGGCGGCGGGTGTCACCAAGCTGAAGGTCGGCGACTTCATGGAAGGCCTGAAGGCCAGCCAGGCCGGCATCGACGACATGGCCCGCAACGCACCTGCCGGGGCCCCGCCTCATACAGGTGGGGTGGACGCACCCCCCGGCCATGAATACGTCGACCACGCGGGCAACAAGCGCATCATCGGAGCTGATGCGTACATCAGGGACGAACACGGCAACGTCGTTCCCGATACCCAACCCGTCCGGGAGCCGCACAAGGACCACCTGCCCAGCACGCACGAGACCACCCCCGGCGAGGAGAAGGTGCTCGAGGGCGCGGGCGGACCCAGCCGCGCGGAGAACACGGCGGGCCACCCGACCGGCTCGGCGCACCCGGGCGGTGGTTCCCACCTGACGGATGGCGGTGGCACACACCACACACCGTCCACGGGCGGCCACGCCGCGGACCACTCGACGACCGGTCGAGGCTCGGGCAGCGCCGCGGGTTCGTACACGCCTTCCCGCGGCGGTGGTCATGGCGAAACCCCGGGTACGGGCACGCGCGGCCACTCGGAAAGCACTCATGGCGGCGACGGTGCGCACAGTGGCGACGCGGGTGGCGGCCCTGCGTCCGGCTCCGCCGATCATGGATCCGGTGACGGTGCCGATGGCCAGGTGGAGAAGCACACGCCTGGCACGGAGACGCAGGAGCACGGGGGAACAGGAACATCGGATGCCTCAAGTGAGACAGGCACGACGCCCGGCGATCGTGTGAACGAGCCGATTCCGGAGCTGACGGCGGAGCAAAAGGCAGCGCACTGGGGCCATCTAGAGGACGTGGAGAAGCGGGCTCCAGAAGAATTCGATCACCTGAAGCACGACCCGGATCACAAGAATCAGATCGATGACAAATCGATGGATGAGGCCCGGGTCGGCCTCGACCTCCGGGAGAGCGGACGCCTCCCGAAGGACATCCGCCGCCCGGAAGCCGATATGGGCGAGTTCTATTCCGAAACCACCGGCGAGTATTATGACATCAAGGGCGTCCACTCCGACTATCCTCCATTCAATAATGTGCGCGACAAGTCCCAGCCGTTCAGGGGTGCGTACGACCCGGCCAATAATGAGGCATGGGTCAACAAACAACTGGTGAAGCAGATCGAAAAGCGCGGACGTATAGTAATTATTGACATCCGGAATGCAAATCAAGCAGCAATCGACAGCGTCAAAGCAACTGTTGAAAGCCGCGGTTGGGGAGATCGTGTCATCTGGTATCCGTAAGAACTGGAAGCCGAACGTGCTCCCCACTGATCCGGACGCCACACGGCAACTGCAGGAATGGCTTGCCTCGAGTGAGTACAACCTCAACGGGATGGGCCGTGACTTCCGGGGCGCCGACCTCTCGGGCGGAGACTTCTCGAATGCATGGTTCACCGACGCAATCCTGGTAGGCGTACGACTTGCCAGCACATCCTTCTACCGGGCCGACCTTCAGTCGGCCGATCTGACCGGAGCGGATCTGACCGGAGCTGATCTCGTCAGGGCGAACCTGGACGAGGCGGTGCTCCGATCAGCGCGGCTCGACGGAACGGACATGGTCCGGGCTTCGCTGTGCGATGTCGACGCGTCGGGAGCGAGCTTCCGCAGAGCACGGTTCCTCGGTGCTTCGCTGATCGACACCGACATGAGGGGGGCAGACCTGACCGATGCTGTCCTTGACGAGAACTTCTTCGAGATCAAAGTCGACGACACTACAGTGGTGCGTGGCCTGACGGGCACCGTTTTCGGGCCGATCACTGTCTTCAGCGGCGAATCATCCCAAGAGCTGGCCGGCGCAGAACTCGAGGCATGGATCGGTGCGCGAGGCGGACAAGTACGAGTGATTCCTCCGCGCCGCCCATCGCAATAGGGCCTGGTGGCCCATTAGTCGGAATCCACCAGTTCTGCAGCAGGTGACTGGTTTTCGCTGATCTGCCAATTCTTCTGGTCTCGAAGTCGAGCGGCTCTTCAGGCGGTTTGTCAGCGACGAACGCAGAGGATCCAGTAGCCGTCCCATGCACTGCCATCGTGAATTGTGCGACACGGATTTCGGCGGTCAGCCGACGGACGAAATCGACGACGTGATCCACGACGCGCTCGAACGTCCCTGCTGCACCGGCCCTGTGCCCCTGGCCTCGTCGCCTTGATGAACAGCCCCAGTGCGCCCGAGATCGGGCGGTTGTCGGCTTGCCTGGTGCTGACGACCTGGGACCAGGCGGTGGGATACGGAACGGTGATCCGCGCTGCCGCGGACGTCGGCATCAAGACGACAGCCGACCACGCATGATCGGAGAATACTTCGCATGACCAAGGACGTGATCGCGCTCACCGAGCGTGTACCGGACGCGCTGAGCGTGCTGGCGGGCCTGCTCGCGGGCGGCCCGGACCTGCGGGTCGAGGCTGCCGGCGAGGGTGCCGTGGTCCAGCTGTGTGACGCCGAGGGTCGGCCGCTCGTCTCGATCGAGGTGCCGCTGCTGCTCCAGGTGCGGGGTGAGGCGGCTCGGCTACTGGGTCCCGGCGCCGAGCCGTCCGGCGACGGCCCGGCGTGGTGGGTCGAGGCCCGTGCCGCCGCGGGGGTTCCCCAGGCCGAACAGCTCGCGGGTGCCTTCGCAGCACGGCTGACCATGCTTCTGGGCGGCAGGGTTTGGCCGCCGGATGCCCCCGGCACCGTCGGTGCGGCCAGCCCGGTCGATGTCTCCGGTATCACCGCCGTACCGGCCCCCGCCGCTGCCCAGCCGGCCGTCGACATGCTCACCGACAAGGCTGCCGTCGTACTCCAGGACCGACCAGTCGTCCCCATGACCAGCTGGCTCTCCGAGGCACTGCGGGCCACCGTGGACAGCGACCGGTCCCTGCAGATCGTCACCCCACCGCACTGCCGTCTCTCCCTGCCCACCCGCATGCTGCTGCAGTCCACATCCTCGCGTTGGGTGGTCCAGGACGAACGGTGCGGCTACTACGACGGACTGACCGGCGCAGTGCTGCGCTGGCAGAACGACACCTTCTCCCCGGTCCGGGATGAGAACGGTGAGACCCCGGTGGCGGACGCCTTCGCAGAGGTTCGGCCCAGCGGCGAGTGTCAGCTCATCCTTTCCTTCCGCACCCTGCACCCTCCCAGAGCGGACCTCGTTCTCGGCGGCGCGCTGGAAGCCACCTGGCAGGCGCTCACCGGCGCTCCCCCGGCCGGCTGGGGAACATCGGAACCGGCCGGTCTGACCTGGTCGAGGCGGCAGCTGACCGAGCTGGCGTACGAACGTGCCCCGCAGCCCACCTGGACGGTGGTCGTCGGCGCCCCGGACCGTCCCGCCCTCGCCACCCTGCGCGTGATCCGCACACCGGAAGGCGTCGAGGAGGACATCACCCTCACAGTGGGCTACGGGACCGATGAGAAGCCGCCCCTGGAAGCACTGCCGGAACTGGCCGACGACCTGGTGACCCGGCACGGACTGAAGACCATGCTGTGCCAACTCCGCGCGGCACGCCAAGACCTGAGCGCCCCACCCCACTTCGAACACCCACCACTGCCCTACGCCTTCGTACTGGGCCCCGCGGAGGTCCGGGAGGCAGGGCGCGACACCGCGAGCAGAACACCGCTCAAGGAACGCCCGGTGCGACTGGGGCCGAACGCCCGACCCGGCTTCTACTACCCACTCGGCGACGGAGAGACCGCCGAGAGCTGGCACGCGCTTGAACAGCTGATGCGCCATTTGCGAGGTGCACCACCCGCCTGAGCAGTCACGCCCGTACAACTGGCAACTGGGCATCCCGCCCCACCACACCACCCCACCGGGCAAGCTGGCTTCCTTCCCGGGGGCCTTCGCCGACGCCGCACAGGAGGCCGTGCCACAACGTGCCAGAAGGGGCGGTGAACAGCGGTCACCAAAGGACAGCCGACGCTTATCAGGACGGGTCCGCCGACACTCGTTCCCGCAGATCAGACACGATGAGCAAAGCGCGGTACCAGGTGATTCCCAAGCTCAGAGCGCGAGTTCGACTCTCGTCACCCGCTTCATGAAAAGCCCCAGGCCAGCGGCCGGGGCTTCTTTGTTGTCTAGACCACTTCAAGCGTCCCGCACCAGATCCGCACCAGAAGGATTCTCGTCGGCCTTCTCGCGGGCGGCGCGCACGAGGTCATCCAATCCGCTCGCGACCTCCTGCCGTCGTTCGAGATCCGAGTGCTGATGGATCGGCGCGGCCTTCTCCGGCGGCTGCCCGGCGCGGACCATCGCTGCGGCTTCCGTGATGGCCTTGAGCGGCCGGCACGGCTTGGCCGCGGTCGTGGCGGTCCCGGTGGACGAGAGCCGTTCGGTCCGCCAGGTACGAACGCGGGGACACTGCACCAGGAGGTCGGCCGGCTCCTCGTAACAGGTGCAGGATGCCCATTCCCGACAATCTCGTCGAGCACCTCATGGTTCGGCAGGCACGCGCAGAGCTCGGCCTGTCGGTGAGCCGAGACGGACGGGCATGCGGTCAGTCCGCGGCCGCTGGCCCGGGGCCGTAGTCCGCCTTGAATCCGCCCAGGGTGTCCGCGAGGTGGGCCAGCCAGCCGCTCGGGGAGAACGGCTGGGGCGGGTCCACCTCCATGCCGAGCTCCGCCACCGCGAGGGCGTATTCGGGCTCCTCCAGGGCCAGGGCGAGCAGTTCGTGGAGTTCGCCCGTGAGGCGGGCGAGCAGCTGTGGGTGCGTGGTGGTGGTGTAGTCGTGTACGGCCGCATCGTGGTCGGGGAACTCGTCCGGCATGTCCTGGGAGAACCAGCCGCCGAGGAACTGGCCGAGCTCGGGGAAGCGGGCGTGCCACTCCCAGTGGGTGCCAGGGGCGGCCGGGGACGGGACATCGCCCTCCTCGATGGACCGCTTCAAATGGTCCGCGATCACGAACAGCCAGTCCTGGATGGCCGATTGGGGCAGGCCGACGTCCGGCACGGGGTAGAACTCACCGAGGCTCAGGCGCAGCCGGCCCGGTGGGTTGCGGGCGTACTCGCGGATCTGGCGTTCGGCCGTGGCCAGGGCCCAGGGGCGGGTGTGCCAGGTGTGGCGGAGATAGGCCCGGAGGGCTTCGCTCGGCTCGTCCGGCTCGTCGTCGGCCGGCATGCCGGTGTACGCGCTGATCACCTGGTCCAACTCACCGTAACGGCGGTCGAATTCGAGCGGCTTCATGGACACGGCGCTGGACCTCTACAGGTAGATCGGGACGGTGGCGAGCACGACGAAGCCGTGCGGGCTGCTCGGCTCACGCCTGAGGACGACACGTGCCGCGCGCACATCGACGGGCTCGCGCCCAGCGAGCATCATCGCCTGCAGCAGTACACGGCCGACGGGCGCCTCGCGGGAGGGCCAGGCGGCCTCGATGACGAGGCGGGCGCGGGTGCCCTGGGCGAGCCAGCGGTGAATCTTCTGCTCGCTGCCGGTCACCACCTGCTGGGTGGCCCAGTGAGCGGTCTCTCGGCCGGGGTAGGTGGCCGAGCGGGTCCGTACGGTCATGTCTGTCCACTTCAGCTTGCGTCGAACGACCAGATGAGGCCGACTTCCTCGTGGGACACCGCGAGGAGGCCGAAGTCCCAGGCGTACTGAGTCATCGGCCAGCAGCCGGTGACCCGTTCGTAGAAGTCGGGGCGGTCATCACCGTGGCGGGTGTTCGTGAAGAACCGCGAGCCCTCCGGGAAGCGCGACAGGATCACCTGCGCGTGTTCCTCCATGCCCGGCCTGCGCTCGGCGAAACCGTACTGCCGGGACACGTCCATGGCATCCGTAGCCAGCATCACGAGCAGCCGTACGACGGCGGAACGCGGAATCTCGAACAGCCGGCTGCGCCACTGCGCGGCCCCGGTCCCGTCCGTCGGCGGGACCCGGAACGGAAAGGCGGGGTCCTCCTCCAGTTCCTCGTCACCCTGCTCGGGATCCCTGCCGCGCCAGCCGCGGGGATCGGCCACCTCGCGGCGCATGACCGCGGCCACGTCGGGCAGCCAGTCCTCGTGGGCGCGCGGGCCGACCGCGACGAAGGAATACCGGTTGCGGTACATCTCCACCGCCATCGCCCATGTACCGGCGTCGGGACCCGGCTGCGGACCGCTCTGCCGGGCGGGCTCGATCTCGCTGTTCATCCGGGTCCTTCTCACTTGGGCATCGAGCTGAAGACGACGAACGGCGGGTTGAGGTCGGGCTCGTACATGAGGCGCAGCGAGACCCCCCTCGTGTCCCGTACTTCCGTGACCTTTCCGTCGACCAGCATGGTGCCCCGTCCGGTCACCGCGTCGCCCGTCAAGGGCCCTTGCAGAGGAACGGACGTGGTGTCGAACTCCGCCATCGGCCGCGGCGGGTCCTCGCTCAGCCACTTGTTGATCTCGTTCGTGTTGTCGCGCAGAGCGTACTGGGTGAGTCTCTGAGCGGATTCCATGTCGGCGTACGTCGATGCACCCGGGATCTTCGGTGTCCCGTCCGCCTTGCTCTCGTCCCTCATCCGCTGCAGCAATTGCTCGTCGGTCTTCCCCACATGCTTGTCGAGGGTATGGCCGTTCCCCATCCCTTCCGCTGCGGCAAGGTCCACCGAGTACATGTACGGGAACCGGCCTTCCGGCAGCTGCCAGCTGTGCTCCTTCTTGAACTCATTCAGGGAGCGCGCACCGAACCCCTGCGCCCGTGCCCGTTCCGCCTGGAACGTGGGCACGCCCAAGAGTGCCTCGTCGAGCTCGAACTCCAGCATGTACAGCTTGCCCGCGGCATCACTGAACGCCTCGTGATAGGCCTCGACCGCCGCGTCCATGGCCGCCTGGTCCATATGGGACCGGAAGGTCAGGACGACCTCCGCGACTATGAGGCCGGCCGCGATCTTGGTGAGTTCGAAGAGGTCGAGACCCGAGGTGAGGTCCTTCACCGTCTTTTCCGCGGCCTCCTTGGCCAGGCGCATGGTGGTTTCCGTGGTCCTCTGGCCCACGTCGGCCAGTTCGTCGAGCAGCTTCTGAATGGTGTTCGCGCTCTTGTCGAGGACCTCGATGATGGGACGCCTGGTGGCCGGGTCCATCTTCCCGTGGGTCTTCCAGCTCCGTGCGCCCTTCTTGGCCGTCACCTCGGCCCGCTGGTCACGGACCTTCCCCCATGCCGTGGTTCCCCAGATCGTCTGGCAGAAGGACCTCATCGCGGCCTGCCATTCACCGTTGCCCGTGGGGTCGGTGATGTAGGAGATCGCGTCCGTGAACTCGTCGGCCGACTTCTTCACGTCCTTGGAGGCGTCCCGCCACGCCCCGGCGATGTCGCGAAACTGCTCTTCTTCGACGCCCGGCGTGATCTCGTGGATGCGGCCGAGTCTCAGCCCTTCGTCGACCACGGGTTTCATGATGAACATGAGGAAGTCCGGGACCTCTCCGAGGATTCCGGAGATCGCCCACGAGTAGTGATACTCGCCCTCTCCCCGCCACGTCAGATCCTTCGGCGGACCGTACTTGGGCGCCCTGTCGATCACCGCCGGCGGCTGCTTCTCCTCCGGTGGCTCTCCCTTGCCCTTGCTCGCCGCCCAGTCCGCCTGCGCGTAGTTGTTCGCGGTCTGCGTGAAGCCCACCGCCACACCGCCCACCGCCACCACGCTCTTCGCCCAGAGCTCCAGGAACTTTCCGGCGACGATGCCGTACCGGTCGGCGAAGGAGTCCGCGCCCCAGCCAGTTCCCGCGGACTGGCTGTACTTGTCCAGCGTGCCCGTCAACGCCTTCGCCCTCTTGTCATAGGCGAACTGGCCGTCGCGCACGACGAGCGAGGTGAAGTAGAGGTGCTGCGGCTGCACATCGAAGCTGCCCACACCTCGGTTGGGTGGTGCGGTCCTGGCCTGGTCCTGTTCCCGTTGCCGCTGCTTGTCGGAAGGCAGATCAGCCATCAGGCCGCACCCCAGCCCCGCAGCACCGCCCTGTGTGCCGCCGCGTAGTTGATCTCCCCGTTGACCACGATGTCGTGCAGCCACGCCTGGGCCGCCTGGAGGTCCGACGCGGACCGGTCCCACTCGTCCAACTTGTCGACGAACACCTCGCGGGCTTCGCCCTCCCAGGTCAGGACCACCTTCTCGGCGCGCCGGTAGAGCAGGTCCAGCTGCTCGTTGAGGTGCTTGAGAATGTCCTCCAGATCTCCGGAGAGTTCCTGCAGCGTCGCGAAATCGACGGTTATGCGGTCGTCGTCCACCAGGTGTCCCCCGTTCACACGTTGTCTCGGAATTCGCCGGTCGGCGTATGGGACCTCAGAGGTCGGAGAGTGCGCTGCGCGGCGCCGCGTGCACATCGGTGTTCGGCGTCGACAGCGCGTCCGTCTCGCCCTTCACATCCGTCTCGGCCTGGACCTTCCGCAGCTGCTCCATGACGTCCAGGTCCTGCTCCGAGAACCCGTCCCGGCTCAACCGCACGGCCTGTTCGAGAGCCTGGATGACCATGCGGATACGTACGGCGTCCTCGGCCGCGCCACGGTGGAGGTCCCGGTAGGCACGGGCGGCCGGACCCCGCCATCCTGCCTCGATCCGGTCGACGATCGCGTCCATGCGTCTGACCTGCTTGTCCAGGTGGTCCTGCATACCGTCGAGGTCATTGGCCAGGTCCGTCAGCCGGTCGGCCTTCACCCGAAGTCGTGGATGCCCGCCTGCGCCGCTCATCGGATCCCCGATTCCGACATCGTCAACGCCGCTCCCGCACCCGTTACTTGAAGCACCTGCGTCAGCCTAGCAACGCTCCTTCGTCCCCTGCGGCAGCGAAGAGGAGCCGATCGCCCGGGGTGCGTACCACGTCGACGATCGGCTCCTTGAGGTCGCCGCCCCACCCTCGATGCCACCGCCCCACCCTCGATGCGACCGCCCTGCCCACGGGCTCCGCCCGGCCTGAAACCCGCTGCGGCACCAGGGGCGCATCCACTGCTCAACCTCTCCCCCGCAGCTGTGGTCACAGCCCTCGGCGACGCCATCTGTTCCTCCACAGCCGAACTCCACCCCGGGTGTGCCACAACGTGCCAGTGAAGGCGGTGAACAGTGGTCAGCAGCAGCGTTCATCGGAGCCGGCGGGAACCGCCGCTCGATGGCGTTCTCGCAGTTCAGCGGCTCCCTGCCCCCCGAATGCCGGGTGATTCCCAAGCTCAGAGCGCGAGTTCGATTCTCGTCACCCGCTCTTCCCCGAGGCCCCAGGTCAGCAACCTGGGGCCTCGTCGTTGCCCAGACTTCTCTGGGCGTCGCGGACCAGCGCACCCCCTGGCCTCTTGTTCTCGTAGGCTCGGGCGAGTATCCCCACGGTGGCGGCCATGGCCTGGCGGAGTTCGGCCGGTGCAACGACCTCGACATCCCCACCGAGCCTCAGCAGCTCGCCGCAGGCGTGCTCGGTGCCCTCGACCGGGATGACCGCCTCGACCCATCCGTCGTCGCCGACGGCGGTCGCGGTGGAGTCGACTGCCCGCACCACCTCCGGGGGGACGTTGTCGGGCAGGCGCCGGCGTCCCCGGGGAGAGAGGCGGACGGTGGCTGTGCCGGTGTAACGGCGAGCCTGGAAGTCATCGAGGTAGGAGACCCAGTACGCGCCCAGGTCGAAGTCCTGCGGCCGGTCGAATCGCTCGTCGCCCAGCACCGCGTCGAGGACTTGGGCGACGCGGTAGGTCGCGGTCCCCTTGTCGGTGGCGGCCACGAGGTACCAGGTACCGGACTTGAGTACCAGGCCGTAGGGGTGGAGGTGGCGATTCACCTCCTGCGGGGCGCGCCAGCGGCGGTAGCGCACATCCACCGCACGCCGGGTGAGCACCGCGTCGACGAACAAGGTGAGATGCGGTACCTGTTCGGGTTCCCGGTACCAGCCGGGGGCGTCCAGGTGGAACACGGCCGCGGCCCGTGCCGCCTCCTCGCGCAGTCCTGCCGGCAGCGCGGCGAGAAGCTTCAGCCGGGCCGCCGACATCTCCGCCGTGAATCCCAGGTCGGCGGCGGGCCCGGGCAGTCCGGCAAAAAGCAGTGTCCTCGCCTCGCCCTCGCTCATCCCGGTGAGGCGGGTGCGGTAGCCGTCGAGCAGCTGGTAGCTGCCCCCGCGGCCCGGCTCCGCGTAGACCGGGACCCCTGCTGACTGGAGGCGCGCCACGTCACGGTAGGCGGTGCGCACGGACACGTTCAGCTCGTCGGCGATTTCCCGCGCGGACATACGGCCCCGCGATTGCAGCAACAGCAGCACCGAGAGCAGTCGACTGGCAGACATGCGCGCATTCTCCTCGGAAACCCTGACAGCACCTGTCACACAGCTCCCCTACCGTCGAACCACTTCCCGGCTACGGCCGAACAGGCCGGAGCCTTGCACGGAGAACACCGAACAGGAGTCTTGCTGTGCCACCCACCGAACTCGTCGGCCCACCGGCCGTGATCGAGCTTCGCCAGTACACGCTGCGTCCCCGCCGACGCGACGAGCTCATCGAGCTGTTCGACCGGGAGTTCGTCGAATCCCAGGAAGGCGTGGGGATGAGTGTGCTCGGCCAGTTCCGGGACCTCGACGATCCGGACCGATTCGTCTGGCTGCGCGGATTCCGGGACATGGAGACGCGCCATCGCGCGCTCACGGACTTCTACGGCGGACCCGTCTGGGCCGAGCACGGTCCGCAGGCGAACGACACCATGATCGACTCCGACGATGTCCTCCTCCTGCGCCCCGTGTCGGCCGTGGGCGGCTTCACCGGCTCCCTGTCCGGGCGGCCCCCGGTCGGCGCTACGGCGCCTGACCGGTTCGTGTCCGCCACCGTGTGGTCCTTCCCTCCCGGACGGCAGGACGGCATCGCGCTGATCCGGGACGGCTTCCTCCCCGCGCTCCAGGAGACGGGACCCGCACCGCTCGCCTTCCTGACCACCGAGCACGCGCACAACACATTCGCCGGGCTGCCGGTCCGCGCCGGCGAGAACGTCGCCGCGATCTTCACCTCGTACCCCGACGAGAGTGCGCACCGTCGGCACCTCGCCGACCTGCAAGTCCACCCCCTCGCACGGGACGAGATCCTGCCGGGTATCGAGCGGGAACAGACAGCGGCACCTCAGGTACTCCGGCTCGGGCCCACCGGTCGCTCGCTGATCTGACTCCGAACGGGCGCCTGGGGAGAGGCGGTCGAGGGCGCGCCTGCAGCAAGGCCGTGCCACAACGTGCCAGTGAGAACGGTGAACAGCGGACAGCACAGGGTTCGCCAGGGCAGCCAGAACGGGGCTGTAAATGAATACCTGCGCCGGCCGTCTCAGAATTTAACGGCCCTTACTGGGAGAGTTTCTGCCGCAGCACGCACGGGAAATATTCGTCGCACACAATCCTCCATGGCGTGCTACTGTCGGACTCAGTTGCAGTTTTGGTACCCAAAAACTTCAAGCGCCTCCGGTCGGCCTCGATGCCGCAGGGTAGCGCTTTGTATTTCCGGTCATTTTCCGGGCAGGGCATCATCGCGGCGACACGGTTTCCGTACAGTACGGATTCCGGTGTACTGCCCAAAGGAGATATGACATGGCTACTGGCACCGTGAAGTGGTTCAACGCGGAAAAGGGTTTCGGCTTCATCGAGCAGGACGGTGGCGGCGCTGACGTGTTTGCCCACTTCTCGAACATCGCCGCCCAGGGCTTCCGCGAACTGCAGGAAGGCCAGAAGGTCAGCTTCGACATCGCGCAGGGTCAGAAGGGCCCGACGGCCGAGAACATCGTTTCTGCCTGACGCTGACGCACATTTCGTAGCTGGGGCCCGCATCCCTCGGGGTGCGGGCCCCAGCTGCACGCGTTTCCGTAGTGGTTTCGTCTACGGGAACACCCTATTGAGGGACGCAGCCTCCTCGGAGCCGCGCCCGGCGATGCACCGGATTCATTTCTGCACGCCATCCCCCATTTCTGCTTACGTCGACGCGGATTTCCCGTGGGTCGCGTTCGCATTCCATTCGGTCCGTGCCTGTGATTCCCCGTGCTGCTCTTTCGCTGCGGAATTCCTTGATACGTGCCGTATCAAGGAAGGTTCTGTATGAACCCCACACGCACGAACAACCGTTCCTCCCGTGCCCGCCGCGACGGCGGCCACGGGTACGGCTCCACCGCTGGTTCGGGTCGGGGCAGTCGCTTCGGTTCGTCCGCCCCGAACCGTTCGTCCGCATCGAGTCGCTCGTCCGCCCCGAACCGTTCGGCAGGTCCGAGCCGTTCGGGTGGCCGGCGGCCCGCCGCGATGCAGGGAGAGTTCGCCCTGCCCGAGACGATCACTCCGGCGCTGCCCGCAGTCGAGGTGTTCAGCGACCTCGACATGCCGAGGAGCCTGCTGGCCGCGCTCACCGCGCAAGGCGTGGCCAAGCCGTTTCCGATCCAAGGTGCGACGCTGCCGAACTCCCTGGCGGGCCGCGACGTCCTGGGCCGCGGCCGGACCGGTTCCGGCAAGACTCTCGCCTTCGGCCTGGCCCTGCTGGCCCGCACCGCCGGGCAGCGCGCCGAGCCCCGTCAGCCGCTGGCCCTGGTTCTGGTTCCCACCCGGGAACTCGCTCAGCAGGTCACCGATGCCCTCACCCCTTACGCCCGCGCCGTGAAGCTGCGCCTGACCACTGTCGTCGGCGGGATGCCGATCGGCCGGCAGGCGAACGCGCTGCGGAGCGGCACCGAGGTCGTCGTGGCCACCCCCGGTCGCCTCAAGGACCTCATCGACCGCGGCGACTGCCGGCTGAACCAGGTCGCCATCACCGTCCTGGACGAGGCCGACCAGATGGCCGACATGGGCTTCATGCCGCAGGTCACCGCGCTCCTGGACCAGGTCCGCCCCGAGGGCCAGCGCATGCTGTTCTCCGCGACCCTGGACCGTAACGTCGACCTTCTGGTCCGTCGCTACCTCACCGACCCCGTCGTCCACTCCGTGGATCCCTCCCAGGGGGCCGTCACCACGATGGAACATCACGTCCTGCACGTGCACGGTGCCGACAAGCACCGGCTGACGACGGAGATCGCGGCGCGCGACGGCCGGGTGATCATGTTCCTGGACACCAAGCATGCCGTGGACCGCCTCACCCAGGACCTCCTCACCAGTGGTGTCCGGGCTGCCGCTCTCCACGGCGGCAAGTCACAGCCGCAGCGCACCCGCACCCTCGCCCAGTTCAAGACGGGGCACGTCACCGTCCTGGTCGCGACGAACGTCGCGGCGCGCGGCATTCACGTCGACCACCTGGACCTCGTCGTGAACGTGGACCCGCCGACCGACCACAAGGACTACCTCCACCGCGGCGGCCGTACCGCGCGGGCCGGCGAGTCCGGCAGTGTCGTCACCCTGGTCACCAACAACCAGCGCCGCGACATGACGCGCCTCATGGCGGCCGCCGGCATCGTGCCCCGGACCACCCAGGTCCGCTCCGGCGAGGAAGCACTCAGCCGGATCACCGGTGCCCGGACCCCCTCCGGTATCCCCGTGACGATCACCGCGCCGGCACCCGAGCGGCGCAAGCGCGGCACGGCCTCCCGTGGCCGGCGCAGCCCGGCCGCGGCTGCCCGGCGCGTGAGCGGGCGGCAGTCCGCCTTCGACGCGGCGGCCTGAGCACCGCGTGGTCCGGAAGCCGACCCATCTCCGCAGGAGGCACGTCATGACACTGGTCCAGATGCAGCCCCACCCGGCGAACGCCGGCCCCGTACCCCGGACGGCGCTCGACACCATGAACACGGCCGGGCCGCAGGTCTGCGACGACATGACCGTCGAGGTGGCCCTCTCCGTCATGGCCAGTGCCAGGACCGGGCACCTGAGGGTCTGCGACAACGACGGCCTGTGCACCGGACTGATCACCCGGGACCAGCTCACCATCGTCCGCGACGGCCCCGCCTACACGGACCGGCTCCAGCTGCGCGACATCCTCGGCGACCGCGGGCCGCACACCTCGCCCGCCACCAAGATGGCCGAGCACGCCACGCACCGCCGCCGGCTGGCTACCCAATCCGTCGTGGACGAGCAGGACAAGGCCCCGGGCGTCCTCGCCCTGGCCCTCTGAACCGTCTTACCACGGCGGAACAATCCCCTTCCTCTCCCTGTGAGGCATCGTGCGCTGTGTCATCGCCCGCTTCCCGTTCGAACTCACCAAGAGCGGCGTCCTGGACTCCATGAAGGACATCAAGCCCGAGGAGGTCGTCGGCGAGTCCGTGACCATCGGCCGCCGCGCCTACCCCGTCAAACAGGTCGGCGAGGTCATCACCCGCCAGGACCGCCGCGACTTCAGCGCCGACGAAGTCCTCCGGGCCATGACCAAGCTCGGCTTCACCTGCCGCAGCCTCCCCCGGACCGCCGCGCCCACCCGCGCCCTCAGCCCACTCCAGCACGCCTCCGCGATGCTCGGCACGCCGGTGGCCGTCTGACCATCTGGCCACCTGGCCGATGGGAAACGCGAGCTGACACCTGAACAGTCGGGAGGGCCCGACCGGCACACGCCGGTCGGGCCCTCTCGCGTTCCGGTGAGTTTCTCTACGCGGCGCGCCGTCAGTGATCGGAGTAGCTGAAGTCGCCCATGGTCCAGGCGCTGACATCCGCGATCGAGACGCGGTACATCCCACCCGTCTCCGGGATCCCCACCGTGCCCTGAAGGATCCGCGCCATATGGAAGTGCAGATACGCGGGAGGCCCGTCCCGCCGCGTCGTAGCGGTGAACACGGCGGAGAACTCGCCCAGACGGGACGAGTCCGTCAGGACCTCCGACACCCGTTGCCTCCACACGGCTTCGGGCGCCAGTCGGCCGGTGATGACAGCACCACCGGTGACCACGGTCAGGGACATCTGATTGTTGTGCCCGGACTCCACCAGCGCGGCGACGTCAACGAGCAGCTCGTCAGGCTTCGACATGAGAGCCGATCCTATTCGCGGGTCGACCCGTCCGTCCCCTCGACCGGTCGTGCTGCCGAGCGGGACGGGCAGTCACCGTCTTCCCCTCGGAGGCCCGCCGGCTGACCGCGGCCGCTCTGACGAGTCGGTTGGCCACGGGCCGGCCGATGCCTCCGGCGAGGTCGATTACCTCCTCACGGGACACACAAAAATCTCTGTTGGCCGGAGTAGACATTGGGTGGTGGTGTGGTTATGGTTTCTCTCGTAACCCAGAGAGACAGCAAGACCTGGCAGAGACGAACTGCCGGTAGTACATGTAGGTGCAGGACGGTGCGGCAGTGGAGTTTCGAAGCCAGGGTTGTTGAAGGACGGCGACGGGACTGACGGCCGGACCGGGTGGCCCGCAGCGAGGGGCCGCCGGAGCGGGACCGCCGTCATGACAGTTGCGGTGCCCGTGAGTGCAGTACGCAGTACCCAGCAGTGAAGTGACCGAGCGGTACCTCGGTGAAGGCGTCGGCTGCGGACGCGCGCACCGGGAAGTTCGGCAGTGGGGTTCCAAGCCAGAGCAGACGCAGGACGGGCAACGGGGCTGGCTGCCGAAGAGTGGCGCTGTCACAGGCCGCTGAGCAGTACGCATCACCAGCAGTACGCGTCACCAGCAGTAGAGCAGTACCAGCAGTACGCAGTACCCCCATGGTAGGTAGTGATCACCGAGGGAAGAACGGAGGAGCAAGCGCCATCAGGATCGCCTGGGCCGGAGTCTTTGGGCCCGGGTACCGCAGGACATCGATAGTGAGGTGGTCTCCGGTCAAGCAACCGCGATCCCCGCACTCCCGACAGCAGCCAGGTCGGGGCCGCGGATACAGAATGCCGGTGCAGTATCAGGGCCGGCAGGTGGTGTAGTAGTTCCTTCGGGGCCCTGGTGCCGTACGGCACCAGGGCCCCTCCACGCGTTCCACAAGAGAGGTGCAAGTGACAGCAGACGACTCGTACGGCCGTCTTGACGACGACGACTACCCCGCCTACACGATGGGCCGGGCCGCCGAGATGCTCGGCACCACCCAGGGTTTCCTCCGCGCCATCGGCGAAGCCCGTCTGATCACCCCGCTGCGCTCGGAGGGCGGCCATCGCCGCTACTCCCGCTACCAGCTGCGCATCGCCGCCCGCGCCCGCGAACTGGTCGACCAGGGCACGTCCATCGAGGCCGCCTGTCGCATCGTCGTCCTGGAGGACCAGCTGGAAGAGGCGCAGCGCATCAACGCCGAGTACCGCCGCGCCGCCGAATCGGCAGAGCCGCCGACCGCCGAGTGAGGCGGTGCCCGCCGGACACCGGCGGGCACCGCGCACAGGTGCAGGCGATTCCTCTGGTGACGGAGTGTGCGGACGTGTAGCGTCCCGGTGAGTTGTCGTGGTTCGGAAGTTCCCTCTGCCCACCCCTTCGGTGTGGGCGTTTTGCTGTGCTGTGCCGCAGGAACCAGGACGATCACCTCCGCCTTCCGCATGGAGCGGGAGACGTCAATCGACTGGAAGGCATGAGACATGGCTACGGGAACTGTGAAGTGGTTCAACGCGGAAAAGGGCTTCGGCTTCATCGCTCAGGACGGCGGCGGCCCGGACGTCTTCGCCCACTACTCGGCGATCAACTCCTCGGGCTTCCGTGAGCTCCAGGAGGGTCAGGTCGTGACGTTCGACGTCACCCAGGGCCAGAAGGGCCCCCAGGCGGAGAACATCAACCCGGCCTGATCTTCCCCACACCTCCGGCGGAACCGGGATCTTCTGGGTCCGGCCGCAGGCCACGGCGGCCCCGGACCGCCCCGGTCCGGGGCTCGCCCACGCGATCATGCGGGGTTCGGATGTATGCGCGCGGGGTCCCGGCCGGGAAACGACGGTACTGGGCGGGAGCTTCGCCTCCTCCGTCCCCTGGCAGCACCACGTGCCACAACGCGCCACAACGTGCCAGTAGCGGCGGTGAACAGCGGTCGGCAGGGCATCCGGCCATGGCGGCGAGAACAGTACCTTCAGTGGCTGTTCTGACGGTCAGCAGCCCTGCGGGCCACCAAGTGCCGAGTGATTCCCAAGCTCGGAGCGCGAGTTCGATTCTCGTCACCCGCTCCAGGAGATGGCCCCGGGTCAACGCCGGTCGCGCCGCCGCTCCCCGAGGCCGTGGCCGACTGCCGGCGGTGACGGACACCGGCCCTCGTGCTGCTCCTGACGTCGGGCGGCCGGGGGCTGGTCTGTTGGTAGCTTCACCGCCGGTGAGGCGGCGGTCGGGCCCGTCTCCTGCTCACAGGAGTGTTGTCTGCGTACCAAGCAGCTCACTGACAGCCCTTCCTGGATAATCGACCTATGGCGTCACAGTCCGGCCTTTCCGATCTCCGTCGTGCAAAGTTCGCCCGGCGCCTGCCCTCAGCGCTCTCCGAGCTCGCCGGTCCCCAGCACGGCTCGGTACGCCTGCCGCTCCACCTTGCATGGTCAGGGCTGACCACGTTCGACCTCGACCGGCCCCGGCTGCGGATGAGCTACTACCGCATCGTCCTGGCCGAAGGCCAGCACGACGACCTGGTCCAGTACCTCGACCAGGATCTTCTCGTCGGCCTGTGGCCCACCCTGCGCACGCTGGTCAGCCGGGATGTCCGCGAGGTCTGGGAGAGCGCCTTCGGCGAGCTGGCCGACAGTGCCCGGACCGCTGCGTGAACCTCACGGGCCTGCACCACCGCTTGCTTGCAGACGTGCTCGCCGTAGGCGGCGCCTACCCTCTCGCACTCACCGGCGACTACGCGGTCCAGGCCCATGGCCTGGTCGACCGGCTCAGCCAGGACCTCGATGTCGCAACCGAGAACCCAGATCCTATGGAGGACATCGCGACCGTCGTGCGCATCGGGCTGGAGCAGCGCGGATGGCACGTAGAAGCCCTGGAGACAGACCCGCTGTCCGCACGCCTGATCGTGACCGACCCTGCCAGCCGCGAAGAGTGCGAGGTCGACATCCTCAAGGAAGCACTCTGGCGACCACCCGTACACACCGAGCGCGGCTTGGTGCTGTCCCTCGAAGACGTCGTCGGCACCAAGGTCCGCGCCCTGGCCGACCGCGGACTCGCCAGGGACCTGATCGACGTACAGGCCGCCACGAGCCGATGGAGCCCCGTCGAACTCGAAGAGCTCGGCCGACGCCATGCCCGCGACTCCTTCGACCTCAGCGAGCTTCAAGCGCGGCTGAGCGGGGCCGACTGGATCGACGACACGGAATTCGCCGCCTACGGACTCGACGCGCAGGCAATTATCGGGCTGCGCCGGTGGGCACAGACCTGGGCTGACGACATCGGCGAACGGCTCCAGGAGCTGGAAGCTCCGCACGAAGACTGATGGCCGTATGGAGACCGGGCGGCACTCGGCAGGATACGCATCAGGCTGCTCAGACCTCAGCGACCGTGCCCTTCGGAGCGGACAACAGCAGTCAGGAGCAGCGCTCGGAGACCACGCCCGCCTTGACCGCCCCGGTCAAACACGCAGGTCGGAGCTGCTTCAGCCGTCCAGGAACTGTTAATTCCCGATCTCGGAGCGCGAGTTCGTCTCTCGTCACCCGCTCCATGACAAATGCCCCAGGTCGGCAACCTGGGGCATTGTCGGCGGTCTCCGGGGACCGGTGGCGGCGGTCGTCGTTGATGGTCTCCGGGGTGGCGGTACGGGCGGGGCTCGGTCAGCGGACGGGGAAGCCGAAGGAGTAGCCCTGCTGCCTCAGCCAGGGCAGCACCTCGCGGAGGGCTGCCAGGGTCTGGGAGCGGTCTCCGCCCGCGTCGTGGAAGAGGACGGTCGGTCCGTTGGAGATCTCGCTCTTGACGGTGGCGACCATGGCGTCCACGCCGGGATGCTCGAAGTCCTTGGTGTCGACGTTCCAGCCCAGCGGCCGCATTCCCCGGGACGCGGCGAGGTGTCGGCTGTACGGGGTGAAGGCGCCGCCCGGGGCCCGGTAGTACTGCGGGCGGACGCCGCCGGACGCCTTGGTGATCATGCGTTCGGCGTCCAGGATCTGCTGGGACTGGTAGGCCTCGGACTTCTTGTCCATGGAGGTGTCGTGCGAGACCGTGTGGTTGCACAGCCGGTGCCCGCCCGCCACGACCGCCTTGACCAGGTCCGGGTACGCCTGGGCCTGTGTGCCCACCATGCAGAACGTGGCCTTTACACCGTTGTCCTTCAGCAGTTGCAGCACCTGGGGCGTCCAGGTCGGGTCCGGTCCGTCGTCGATGGTGATGTTGACGCCCCGGGCGCCGCGGTCCGAGGCGTGCGCGATGTCTTCCGCCACCTTGGTCACGGCCCCGTCCTGGTGCCGGGCGTCCGGCGTCGAGACATGTGCTCCCGGCTGCCGCCCTCCGGCGGTGTCGGCCTGCGCGGTCCAGACCGAGGTGGCCGCGGCCATCGCCGTCACACCGAGCGCCGCCGCGAGAAGCTTGCTGTGCCAGCCCCTTCCCTTGTGCTTTGCCATGTCCGCCCGCCCCTTTGCCGTCTCCGCCGATGCCGTGCACCCATCAAGTCATACGAACGTCTCTGCGAGAAAGCTCTGTTACCGATCGCGGACGAATCCGCAGGGGACCGGCGACAACTGGAGGAGCTCCGCGACAGAGGAGGGGGCGCGACGGTCCCGGGGAGGGGTCGGCGCAGGCGGCCCCCGCAAGCGGCGAAGAGCCCGCCAGCAAGCTGACGGGCTCCTGCGAAGGACCGGGGCTAACCTGCCATCAGGTCAGATCGTCGGTGTGTCGTCGACGATCTCCTTGTGCGGTTCGACGACGAACTTCCAGCCCTCGCTGGGCTCCAGGAAGCGCACTCGGGTCGGGTAGATGTCCAGGGCGCGGCGGTCGCGGTTCTGGTTGTTCGTGTTCTTCCGTCCCCGGGCCGGCTCCTCGAAGAGGTCGACCTTGACGTCCGGGACCGCGACGGTCTCCTCGCTCCAGCGCTGAACGATCCCCGCACCGAAGGCGTCCCGGGCGGCGGTGTAGAGCGAATCCAGGGATTCCTTGTTCCCGTTGGGAACGAAGAGGGCGAGATTCAGGAGGACGCCGGCGCTCTGAAGAACCTCGATTTCTTCCCCGGTCTTGTCGGCGACCCAGATCCCGCGCTCTTCGGCATTGTCCGGGAGAACGTGGATTTCCTCACCGAAGACCGTCTTCGCGATGAAGGACCCTCCCTCGAAATTCTTACCCGGCTTTGTGAGGAAAGCCGGGGCGTAGCAGTCGAGAGGAAGGCCGTCCGCCTCCGCCGAGACGAAGATTTCGTCCTGGAGACCCAACTCCGAAACCTCTTCGGCCGTAAGACGACGAGCCGTAGCCTTCTCGGTATTCACGCCATTCCCCTTTTTTCGTGGCGTACTGTGAATTCACTGAAAGCCTACCACGAAAACGATCAGTCAGTTCCTTCCCAATTCCCTCTGGGAGTACGGCGGAAGAGCCCTCACGCCTTGTCGGCGAAACGCCGGGACGCGTCGGGAAATGCGGCAAGTTTCGAGAGGTTGCCCGCCCACGGGCTTCGGCGGAGATTTCGGATAGCAAGCCGGTCGGCCGTCAAGACGGTCGGCCACCAGGTGGAATGCGCGCAAAATTGGCGGAATGGAAACAAGTGGGCAGAAGGCGCCCGGTCGTTGAGGGGGGGGCTGGGTGCCCCGACCGGCCCTTCGGGGAGTCGCGGGTGTGGGACGGCTGCATCCCGTCCCGTCCGGTCCGGCCCGTACGAGCCCTGCGGCAAGGGGCGTTGAAGGCGGTCGCCCGCGATGCCGAAGCTGCCGGGGACGACTGGTGGCCGGACTCGGCGCGGGCGGTGTTCGCGGGCGGCGTTCGCGGGCGACACACGGCAACGCGGACGACCATCACATCCGGCCGCTCGAAGCGCCGGCTGCGGTGTTTGGCCTCCGGCCGGGGCGGTGGCCGCGCAGAGTGGTCCCCATGACGACACCCGCGCGGCTGCTCCGCTCCTTCGCCCGCACCCGTGCCTCGCTCGACGGTGAGGAGATCACGTACTGGTGGTCCGGGGACGTGTACTCCTGGGCCCCGGACGAGCCCTATCAGCGCGTCTTCGGCTTTGAAGGGCTCAATGTCGCCCGGCTGGTCCAGGACGCCAAGGCCGGCCCGGACGCCTATCAGCTGCTCACCCGCGAGGCCGCCTTCTACCTGGACCCCGCCACCCGCGAGATCCTGGAGACCTGGCAGGACCTGCCGGTGGTGCACGTCTGGAACGACCCGGCGAACCAGAAATGGCGCCCCTTCCCGATCCCGACGACCGAGCTCGGCGGGCAGGTCTGCTTCAGCCTGGAGATCCCGCTGGCCTACCCCTCGCCGCTGCCGGTGGCCCAGTACCCCGTCCACTCGGCCGGTGACACCTACAAGGCCCTGGAACTCTTCCAATTCTTCGCCGACCGCGCCGACCTGGCAGGTTCGGCACCCGGCGTCCCGGCCACCATGTCGTGGACCCGGATGTCCCCGTGGCTCCCGTGGATGGCCCGCGGCCAGGCGCCCGGCGGCCTCACCTTCCACTGCCGGGGCCACAAGCTCGGCTCGTACGCCGAGGTCCCCGAGCGGACCCGCGCCCACATCGCCGACCGCCACCCGGAGTTCGCCCACGCCCCGGAGAAGTGGAGCGAGCCGAACGAGACCAGTTGGACGTACTTCCGGAAGCTCAACCCGCCGAAGTAGCACAGGGAAGAGTTCCAGGAAGGGGGCCGCCGGGAAGGGCGAGCTGCTTCGGCGTGGTGCGGTCCAGGAGGCCCTTCGTCCCGGGCTGCTTCAGGTGGGTGAGGAGGTCGTCTAGGGCCTGGGTGAGGTCTTCGGAGTTGGCCGGGGTGAACCATGTGGTGCGGATGCGTTCGTTGTTGCCGTTCGGGGTCTCGTGGTCGGCGGCCAGTCGGTGCAGGGAGCGGGTCCCGTCGCCCAGGGTGCGGCCGACGCCCTGGAAGAGGCCGCGGACGTACCGGTCGGCGTGGTCGGCGGGGATGCGCTGACCGATGGCCCAGGACGTGAGCGCGGCGAGGTACGCGTAGTGGGTGGTCAGTGTCCCCGTCAGTGCGGAGAAGACGTCGAAGGCCGTCTCGTCCTCGACCGGCTGCGCCCCGCCCAGCCGCTCGAAGAGCGCGTCCGCGACCGGGTGGGACGGAAACGTCACCGTGACGGAGCGGCGTTCTCGTACGGAGGGCAGGGGGATGGCGCGTACCGACGCGGCGTCGGTGGCGAGGATCCGGCGCAGGTCGTCGTTGGCGACGCCGGCCATCACGTTGACCACCGTCCTGCCGTCGGCGACCTCCAGGCCCGCCAGTGCTTCGTGCCGGTCGTGACGGCGCACGGCGATGATGACCGGCTCGGAACGGTCCACCACCTCCTGGTTGTCGGCGCAGACCCGTACGCCCTCGTAGCGCTCGGACAGTTCTGCGGCCGTGCGGGCTCCCCGGGGGGAGAGGAACACCTCCGTCTCCGCCTCCTGCGATGCGCCGGAGGCGTCGCGCAGGCCCGTCACGATGGCCCGGCCGGTCTCGCCCACTCCGATGATGCCGATGCGCTGCGCTGTCTCTTCCTCCGTGGTGTGTGGGGGCCTCGGCCCAGGTGGGTCCGGGGCGGGGCGCCGCTCCCCGAGCGGTGTCAGCGGGACGGTTGGCGCGGCTGGCGCGGTCGGCTCCACAGCAGCGCGACCGCCAGGAGGGCCGCCAGGCCGGGGGCCATCCCGGCCCAGCCCAGGGCCGGGGGCAGGCCGGTGGCGCCGGAGGTGTCCTTGGTGAGCAGGCCGGTCAGCCCCACGCCCGCGCCGAGCACGAACATCGCGGTCACGGCGGGGCGGGCCCACCGTTTGCCCGCCCTGACGGCCCAGGTCGTCCAGAGCCAGGCGAGGACGCCGAGCGCTCCGACCACGGAGAGGAGGACCAGGTACGTGCTGACGGCCGAGTCGATCCGGGCCGGGGTGTACGTGGGGTAGCCGGCCCGGATGTGGTCGGCCAGCAGATGGGTGGTGGCGCGGTCGGCGTACGGGACGATCGTCGCGATCACGGCGAGGCCGAGGCCCGCGTACATCGCTCCGACGGCCCGTCGCTCATGAGGTGTCTTCGTCATCGGGACGCCGCCCCTTCGCCCGACTCGGCGAGGGAGGCCCGGAGGAACGCGAGGATCTCCGTCCGCGCGGCCTCGGCCTGCGGTACGACGCCCGGCAGGCTGAGGAACCCGTGTATGGCCCCCGGGTATTCGGTGAGCCGCACGGATGTCCCGGCCTCTTCCAGCCGCTCGGCGTAGCGGCGGCCGTGATCGGCCACGGCGTCACGGGTCGGCACCACCACGAGCGCCGGGGGCAGTTCCTCCAGGCTGTCGGCGTACAGCGGCGAGAGCGCGCGGGCATCGGTCCCCGGGGGAACGGCGAGCCGTTGGAACAGGCGGAGCTGCGGCTCGGCGAGGCCCGGACCGGACGCGTGCTCGGCGACCGAGGCGTAGTCGAACATCGTCCCGGTCACATCGACAGCGGGGTTGACCAGCACCTGCGCCCTGAGCCGCAGGCCGGCCTCCCTCGCCCGGATCGCCGTCAGGGCGGTGATCAACGCGCCGCAGCTCTCGCCGAAGACGACCGTCCGGGCCGGGTCCACGCCCCACCGTGCGGCATGCCGTATCACGTGCCGGAGCACGTCCCAGCCGTCGTCGACGGCCGCCGACAGCGGGCTGTCCGGGGCGAGTAAGCGGTGCTCGACCGAGACGACGAGTGCGGGCAGCCGGGCGGCGAGGTGGCTGTTGACCCAGTCGCACTGCACCGCCGTACCCACGAAACCCCCTCCGTGCACATGGAGCACGAGTGGCAGGGCCGTCCGGTCGGTCCGGGCGGTCAGATCAGTCCGGTCCGTCTGGTCCGTACGGTCGGTCCCGTCTGTGTCTTCGCTGTCGTGGCCGGGCGCCGGGCGGTACACGCGGACCGGGAGTTCGCGGCCGTCCAGTGCCACGTGCCGCCATTCCGTCGTGGCGCCGGGGTCCGGCTGCCCGGTGAACGCGCGGGCGGCCTCGGACGCCCGGAAACGGTTCTCCGCGTCGCGGTAGGCGGACAGTTCCTCGTCCGTCATGGCGAGCCAGTCCGGCTCCGGCGGCCGTTGCGCAGCAGTGGTCTCGGTCATGTCTTCTCCTTGCCCGGGGAATTACGCGACCTCAAGTATCGATACCCGAGGTAGCGAAAACAAGTACCCTGTGGCCATGCCATCGAGCACATCCGCCAGACCGCCCGGCCGTCCACGCACGGGCATCAATGCCACGGTCTTCGCCGCCACGCTGAGCACGGTGCGGGAGCTCGGCTACGCGCGCGCCACCGTCGAGCGCATCGCCGCCGCGGCCGGTATCGCGAAGTCGACGGTCTACCGGCGCTGGCCGTCGAAGGGCGAGCTGATCGTGGACTGCCTCCTGGACGCGCTCGGCCCGGCGCCGCTGGAGGGCGGCGACCGGGCCGAGCGCATGGCCTCGGCCATCCGCTGGACAGCGGCCAGGATCGGCGAGCCCGGGGTGGGTGACACGTTCGCCGGCGTGTTCAGCGACGCCGTCAGCGACCCGGCCCTGCGCGAGATCCTGTCCACGCGCTTCCAGGCCCCGTACCTGCTCGCCTTCCAGGAGGCCCTCGGCGAGCCGGAACACCGGGTCCTGTTCTTCATCGACGTCGTCGTCGGCGTCCTGCTCCACCGGATGGGCATGACCGGCGAGCCGATGGCCGATGCCGATGTCGACGCGCTGGTCGACATGGTCCTGCCGTACTTCGCGGACGGTCCCTGCCCGTAGGGCCTCTCGCCGGACGGCCCGCGCCCGTGGCCAGTACCTCTCCGGCGGGCAGGCGGTGCCGTCACGCGTCGGTGGTGCCCCGGCGCGTGGACGGGTCGCGGGAGTCGATGTCGTCCATGAAGGCCAGCATCCGGGTGTTGACCAGCTCGGGGTGGTCGATCTGCGGTCCGTGGCCGGTCGCCGCGACGATCTCGGCGCGGGCGCCGGGAATCAGGCGGGGCACCCGCTCCAACTGCCGCTGCGGGTGTACGAGGAGGCTGCGCTTGCCCATGACGAGGTAGAGCGGGGTCCGGATGGAGCGCAACGCGTCCTCGGCCAGCGGCAGAGGTGCGGGACGGCGAATCCGAAAGGCCCGGGTGCCTGCCTGGACCCACTTCCGCACCTCGGGAACGGCGATGACCGGCTGCTCCAGCCAGGAGGCGAGGCGCGGACGCAGCGCTTTGGGAGCGAAGCTGGCGAAGAGGCTCACGAAGACCCATGCGAAGAAGCGCAGGCCCACCTTTTCCAGGCCGCCCGGGTCGAGGGCGGTGACGGAGGCGAGCCGTCCGGGCCGCAGGTGGGCCTGGTTGAGCACCAGCCAGCCGCCGTACGACGAGCCGACGAGGTGGACCCGGTCGAGGCCGAGCCCGTCGAGGGCCTCGTCCATCCACTGCGCGGCGCGCTCGGGCTGCCACATGGGCTCGCGGTGGACGCTGCGCCCGGCGTCGCCGGGGGTGTCGAGCGCGTAGACGGGCCGTTCGGCGCTGAGCGCGGGGGTGTTGGGATACCACATCGCCGAGCAGTAGCCCGCGCCGTGGATCAGGACCACTGGGGTGCGGGACTCGGCGGCCGGGTCGGCGGGGCCGTACCGGTAGACGTGGGTGGTGCCGAAAGTGGTCTCGACGTCGGTCTCGGAGCGGGCCGGCGCACCCAGCGCGTAGACGGCCTCGCAGGCGGCGAAGTACCGGTCGCGCAGGGTGTCGTTGACATAGCGGCCGATGTCACGGCGGGCACGGGTCGCGTTCTCGGGCACAGCGTCACCTCCGATGAGGATCCATGGGATCCATGGGATCCGGCGGGATCCGGTGGGGATCGATTCTTCGTGATACGACCGTACCATCATGTTGGTACGGCGGTACCATGAAGCCCTCCGGGCAGACCGGAGTACGCAGCCACGACCGACGGGCGGGGACAGGGGACACGGGAGCATGCCGAAGCGCGTGGACCACGAGGAACGGCGGGGCCAGATCGCCGAGGCGCTCGTCCGGGTCGCCGGGCGGCGCGGGCTGCACGCGGTCGGCATGCGGGACGTGGCGGCCGAGGCCGGCGTCTCGCTGCGGCTCGTGCAGTACTACTTCGGAACCAAGGAGAAGCTGCTGCTCTACGGGCTCCAGCATCTGACCGACCGGTTCACCGAGCGGGTGGGCGCCCGCCTCCGGGCCGTCGGCAGGGACCCCGGTCCGCGCGCGACCGCCGAGGCGCTGCTCCTGACCTCCCTCCCGACCGACGAGGAGAGCCGCACCTTCCACCTCCTCTACACCTCGTACGCGGTCCTGTCCGTGACCGACGAGGCGCTGGCCGCCCAGCCCTTCATCGCCAACCCCGACGCCGCCGAGGACGCCCTGGCCGGGCTGCTGCGCCAGGCCCAGGAGTCCGGACTGGCCGATCCCGGCGTGGACGCGCGCACGGAGGCCATCGGCCTGCTCGCCATGGCGGCGGCCATGGGCACCAGCATCCTGGTGGGCCAGCGCGGTCCGGAGTCGGCCACCGAGGTGCTGCGCCACCATCTGGACCGCATCTTCACGCCCCCGGACGACGGCCCTCCGGCTCCCTGACCCGCACGGGCGAGCCACCGCACCGCACCTCGCCCGCCGCCCGGCCTCGGACCCGGACCCCGCACACTGGTGGGGAAGTTGCGTACGAGCGAGCGGGGGAACGGGTGGAGAGCTGGGCGCGGCGGCATCGCGGGTGGCTGTGGGGTTCGGTCGGCGCGCTGGTCGTGCTGGTGGCCGTCGGGGTCTCGGTCCGGGCGCCGGTGGAGGACTGGTGGCTGGCGCGCGAGGCGTGCGGCGGCGAGTTGCCGGGGGACGATCTGAAGACGGTACGGGCGGATGTGCGGCTCGGCTCGGAGAAGGAGTCCTTCGACGAGGAACTCGGGGCCTATCACTGTGTGCTGACGAGCGACCTGGGCAAGGTCGTGGTCGCCGTGGACACCTATCCGGCGGGGTCGGACCGGGACCAGGAGCTGGCGTTCGCCGCCCGGTCCTACGCACCGCACGCCGTGCTGCCCGGCGGACTGCCGGGCTTCGAGGACGAACACAGCCGCGTCCTCCTGATGCCCGAGTGCCCGAGCGGCGGCAAGGGCTCCTCCGGGAAGCCCCGCAGGCTGCTGGTGGGGACCTGGGCCTACTTCGCCGAGAGCCGCGAGGAGAAGGCCGCCATGCTGCGGCTCGCGGTGCGGATGACCAATGCGGTGACCGGCAAACTCGGCTGCGGCGGCGAGCCGTTGCCCGCGCCGGAGGACGGGGCGGTACCGGACACGGGTACGTACCTGCCCCGCGCGGCGGCGAAGGGCACCGCCTGCGACGCGCTCGCCACCACACGCGTCCCGGCGGAAGGGCGCGACGGGAAGGTCCGCATCGCCGTCGCCGACGGCGGGATCGTCGGACGGTGCACCCTGCGCGCGCCGGGCGAAGGCGGCGACGGCACGAAACCGGGCAGACCGCTGGTCGAGCTCACCAGCTGGCGCGGGGACTGGGGCACGGCCTCGCGCGAGACGGGTTCGGGCACCGACCCGCTGTCGGGCGCGGGCAGCGCCCGGGAGCCCGTGCTGACCGATTCCCTGGCATGGGCCGCCGCCACGTGCGGGGGCGAGGACGTCGGCTTCGCCGCGCACTGGGGCGAGGACTACTCCTACCGGAAGGCGGGCAAGCCTTCCGACTCTCCGACCGGCCCGCCTTCGGGCACTCCTTCCGGCCCGCCTTCCGGCCCGCCGACCGCGGCCGAGCGGGACGAGCGGCGCGCGCTGCTGGGCGAGTACGTGACCGCGTTCGCGAAGGACCAGGTCCGGCGCGGCGCCTGCACGGGGCTGCGACTGCCCGCGCACCCCTGAGACGGGCCGCCGGGGAGCGCGGCGCCGGCCGCCTGCCGCCCGGCACGCCGCCCGCCCCCCTGGCACACGGCCTGCCAACCGGCCCGCGACGCGGGACGCTTGTGAACATTCGGCGTCAACAGTGCAACTGGCGTGTCCGTCTTGACAATTGCCAGCCTGACCGATGTTAAGATCATCTTACTTCCAGTGGGCTGATGGCATATGGGGGCATTCCGGGAGGGATGAATTCCTCGGCCCCACACCCGGAGGGGCCCTCCCTGGGTGGCGCAGACCGTGGCTCGACCGGCCCGGCACTGCGGCACATGAGGGAGTGTCAAGCCGTATCCATAGCCATGGCACTTGAAGTGAGTCTCATGACATTTGCACAGGGCCCTCTTCTGTGGGCACTGGTTGTCGTCGCGCTGGTCGCCGTGGGTGCCGTTCTGCGGGCTCGCAGGACCAACATCGGACTGCGCAGACAGAACGCCGAACTCCATCAGCAACGGGATGTGCTGCAGAGACAGCGGGACGAACTCCACGTCGCCTACGCCGGGCTGACGCACCAGCACTCCGCCGAGCTCGCCGAGGTCCGCAAGGACGCCGAGGAGGAGACCAAGGCGGTCCTCAAGGCCGCCGTGCGTACCCTCCAGGGCCTCGCGGACGAGCAGCAGGTGGTCATCGAGAACGCCCAGCGCAAGTACGGCGACGACCCCGGCATCCTCGCCGACCTGATGGCCATCGACCACGCCAACAGCCAGTTCGGGCGCCGGGCGCAGGGCATCGCGGTGCTCTGCGGCGGCTGGCTCGGGCGCCGGGAGACCGTCGCCTCCGTCTTCGACGTGGCCCGCAGCGCCCAGGGCCGTATCCGGCAGTTCGACCGGGTGCGGGTCAACGGGCAGGTGAACTTCTCGGTCGTCAGCAGGGCCGTGGAGCCCGTGGCGGTCGTCCTCGCCGAGCTGCTGGCCAACGCCACCAACTACTCCGCCCCGGGCGCCCCGGTGGAGATCAACATCCAGGCGGTCCCGACGGGCGTCTGCCTCATCGTCGACGACGCCGGTCTCGGCATGGGCCAGGAGGAGAAGGACCGCGCGGCGGCCCTCCTCGCCCCGCAGGCCGCGATCAGCGTCTCCAGCCTGGGCATTCCCCCCCAGTTCGGGTTCGCCGTCTCCGGGCTGCTGGCCGCCCGCTACGGGTTCAAGGTCTCGGTGGACTCCGTATCCCCCTATGGAGGCGTACGCGCGGTGGTTCTCCTGCCCGACGAGTTGCTCACCGGCGACGTCCCGTCGCCGCCCCCGGTCGCCGCCGAGCACCATGACGCCGACGTGGCGGCCCTGCCCCGGCGTCAGGCGCCCGCGCCGTCCCCGACCCCCCTGTTCCCCCCGGTCGCGCAGTCGGCCGCCGCTCCGCAGCCCATCGGGCCCGCCACCACCTCCGGCGGCCTGCCCAAGCGTCGTCGCAAGAGCCCGGTGTCGGTCGTGCCGTCGACCGAGCCGGGACCGGTGCGCAGCAACGAGGAGACCGCTTCCCGTCTGGGCGCGTTCCAGCGTGGAACCCGGTCCGGGCGTGACACGACGACGATGGAAGGACCCGAGTTCCAGTGAACCCCGATCTGTCCTGGGTGCTCAACGACCTGATCCAGGTACCCGGCGCACGGCATGCGATCCTCGTCTCCGCCGATGGTCTGCTGCTGGCCAGCTCCAGTGAGATCGGCCGGGACGACGCGGAGACCGTGGCGGCCGCGATGAGCTCCATGCAGTCGCTGAGCCGGGCCGTCGCGCCCTTCATCGGGGCCCAGGCCCCGGGCCGCTGGCGCCAGACGCTGCTGGAGTACGACCACGGCTGGATCTTCCTGATCGCGGCGGGCACCGGCGCGTACCTGGCGGCCGCCGCCGCGGCCGATGTGGACATGGAGGCCATGTCCTTCCGCATGCAGCAGCAGGTCACCGCGCTGGGGAAGGCGATGACCACACCTCCCCGCCAGGACGCGGGAATCGACGTATGACGGCGCCGGGCGAGGAGCAGGCGGTCAACAGCGGGTTCGTCCGGTCCTACGTCATCACCGGCGGGCGCGGCCTGCCCGATGCGGAGGAGCTCTCCCTCGTCACTCTGGTCACCATCGCACCCGAGCGGCAGCCGCCCCCGAACCCGAGCCCCGAGGTCCGGGCGATCTGGGACCTGTGCTCGGGCGGCTATCTGTCGGTGGCCGAGGTGGCGGGTCACCTCGGCCAGCCGGTCGGTGTGGCCCGGCTGCTGCTGAACGACTTAGCGGAACAAGGTCACCTGATGCGCCGCAAGGCGCCCCCGCCGGCCCAGCTCGTTGACAGGAAGATCCTCGAAGAGGTGTTGCATGGACTCCACGTCCGGTTCGGCTGACAGCATCTATGTGCCGGACGCGGTACGGCGTGCGGCGAAGATTCTCGTCGTCGGACACTTCGCCGTGGGCAAGACGACGCTCATCGGCACCCTCTCCGAGATCACTCCGCTGCGTACCGAGGAGCGGATGACGCAGGCCGGGGCGCACATCGACGATCTGCGGGGCGCACCGGACAAGGTGACCACGACGGTCGCGCTGGACTTCGGCCGTCTGACGCTCAGCGACGAACTGGTGCTGTACCTGTTCGGTACGCCGGGCCAGCAGCGCTTCGTCGAGCTGTGGGAGGACATGGCGCGCGGCTCGCTGGGCGCCCTGCTCCTGGTCGACCCGGCCCGTCTCGCCGACACCTTCCCGGTGATCGACCTGGTCGAGACGTACGGGCTGGAGTACGCGGTCGCGGTGAACAGCTTCGACCCGTACTCCCGGCATGCCGAGGAGGAGCTGCGCGAGGCTCTCGATCTGCTGCCGGACACCCCGGTCGTGTACTGCGACGCCCGGGACGAGAAGTCGTCCGCGCGGGCCCTGATCACTCTCGTCCAGCACCTTCTGGCACACGTGGCCTGAGGAGCCGCCGGCCCGCCGCCGTTCCGGCGGCCGGGCCGGGCCATGGCTTCCGGGCCCGTTCTCCGTCCGCCGTCCGGGCCCCTCCGGGGTCCGCGATCACATCGAGGAATCACACATGGACTCGTCGCCGGGATCCACCCCGTACAGCGCCCCCACCGGGTGCCCGATGCGCGGTGAGCGACAGACCTCGCTCTACGGGCCGGAGTTCGCGTCCGATCCGCAGCGCGTCTACGACGCGTTCCGGGCGCACGGGCTCGCCGCCCCGATCGAGCTGGCCCCCGGTGTGGAGGCCACCTTGATCGTGCAGCACGAGGCGGCGCTCCGGGTGCTGCAGAATCCGTCCTTCTTCGCCCGTGACGCCCGGCGCTGGGCCGCGCTGCGGGAGGGCCGCGTACCGCTGGACAGCCCGGTGCTGCCGATGATGGCGTACCGGCCCAACTGCCTGTTCACGGACGGCACCGAGCACCTGCGGCTGCGCAAGGCGGTCACCGAGAGCCTCGGCCGGCTCAACACCACCCGGCTCAGCCGGGACGTGGAGCGGATCGCGGACTACCTCATCGACCAGTTCATCGAACGCGGCAGCGCGGACCTGCTCGGCGACTACGCCAAGCTGCTGCCGCTCCTGCTGTTCAACCAGCTCTTCGGCTGCCCCGGCGACATCGGCGACCGGCTGACCCGCAGCATGTCCGCGATCTTCGACGGCGAGGACGTGCTCCGCGCCAACGCCGAGCTGACCGAGTGCCTGATGGAGCTGGTCGCGCTGAAGCGGCGGCAGCCCGGTGAGGACATCACCTCCTGGCTCATCCAGCACCCGGCGGGATTGCGGGACGAGGAGCTCAAGGACCAGCTCGTCATGCTGATGGGCGCGGGCATCGAGCCGGAGCGCAATCTGATCGCCAACGCGCTGCTGCTCATGCTGTCCAGCGACAACGGGTCCGGGCAGCGGCGGGGCACCGGGATGCTGGTCGAGGACGCCCTCGACGACGTGCTGTGGAACAACCCGCCGATCGCCAACTACGCGACGCACTACCCGGTCCAGGACATCGACCTGGGCGGGGTGACGCTGAAGGCGGACACCCCGGTCCTGATCAGTTTCGCCGCCGCGAACAGCGACCCCGCGCTCACCGACGCCCGCCAGACCCTGAGCAAGGGCGCGCATCTGGCCTGGGGCGCGGGCCCGCACGTCTGCCCTGCGAAGTCCCCCGCGCAGCTCATCGCCCTCACCGCGATCGAGAAGGTGCTCAACTCGGTGCCCGACCTCGCCCTCGCGGTGCACCCCTCCGGTGTCGAGTGGCGGCCGGGCCCCTTCCACCGGGCCATGGTGGCGCTGCCCGTCGTCTTCAGCCCGGCCCCGGCCCGCCGGACGACCGCCGCCCCGGCGGCGCAGTCGCCCGTACCGTCCCGCAGCGCCGCCCCGGACGAGACACCGGCCGCGCACTACGACCACGCGGAGCCGCAGAAGAAGACGAAGGGCTGGTGGAGTTCCTTCCTGGACGTGTTCCGGGTGTGACGGACGCCGGACGGGATGTGCCGGGCGCCTGACGGGACGTGACGGGAGCCTGACGAGATGTTCCGTGCGCCCGGCGAAATGTGACGGTCCCTCAACAGGATGTGACGGACAGTCAACGGGACGTGACAGGCACCGCTCGGGACGTGACGAACATCCCTCCGGGACACGCCCGGCACCATGTACGCATAAGACGGTCTTTCATAGGCGTAACAGCTGTGGCTCAGGAGGGAGTTGAGACGCACGAGACAAATGACAAGGGGCCGCAGCAGGGTTTCTCTGTGATACGGGCAACAACAATCCACGCATGGCTGACATATGCGGAGGGGTAGGTTCTGCCGGTAACCATGAGCCCAGGCCAAGGAACTCTGCGTGAGCGCTATATGTGGCACAGACAGGCCCCCCGTCGACCGCCGTGCCCTCATCACTCTCCTGAGACGTCTCAAATCGCCCGAGGGGCAGGCTGATCCCTACCCTCTGCTGGCCGACCTGAGAGCCATGGGCGATGTCGTACGTGCTCCCTGGGACGCCTACTTCGTCACGGGCTACGACGCGTGCAGCGAAGTGCTGCGCGGCCGCGACTGGCTGGCGCCCGACTTCGCCTGGCAGGAACGCCAGGCGGACACCGAGCGCTGGGAGGCCGTCGCCACGCAGGAGATGACCAAGACCCTCTCCCGCCTCAACGCCCCCGAGCACACCTGCCAGCGCCGCAGCCTCGGCAACCTCTTCGACCGGTCGACCATCACCCGGCTGACCCCCCGGGTCGAGGAGCACGTCTCCCGGCTCCTCGACGAGCTGGCCGAAAAACTGCGCCGGGGCGAGGCGGACTTCGTCAGCACCGTCAGCGAGCAGCTCCCGATCAGCACCATCGGGTCCTGGCTGGGGATACCGCCCGAGGACTACGCGCACATCCTGGAGATCACCCACAACCAGGTGCACGCCCAGGAGCTGCTACCCACCAAGAGCCAGCTCGCCGTGTCCGCCGAGGCCACCGTCCAGCTGCGCACCTACTTCACCGAGCTGGTGGAACAGCGCCGTGCCAACCCCGGCAACGACGTCCTGACCGGCTGGATCCACACCTGGGACGCCCGCGAACCCGACCGCGCGACGGCGGACGAGATCCTCTACCGGCTCACCATGTTCGTCACCATCGCCTCCCTGGAGACCACCGCCACGCTGCTCTCGGCCATGGTGGAGCTGCTCATGAAGGAGCCCGGCCGCTGGGCCTGGCTCGGGGAGAACCCCGGCCACATCGACGCCGCCGTCGACGAGGTCCTGCGGTACGACCCGCCGATCCACATCAACACCCGGATCGCGGCGGAGGACACCGTGCTGGCGGGCGTCCCGATCGCCAAGGACAGCATGGTCCACGTCATGTACGGAGCCGCCAACCACGACCCCCGGCGCAACGAGGACCCGGACACCTTCGACGTCCGGCGCGGCGGTACGCATCTGACCTTCGGGGGCGGGGTGCACTACTGCCTCGGCGCGGCGCTCGCCCGCCTGGAGGCGCGCACGCTCCTCACCCAGTTGCTGAAACGGTTCCCCACCCTGCGCACCGTCTCTCCGGCCGCGTACGCGTCCCGGCTGGTCTTCCGACGGGTCACCTCGCTGAGCGTGGCGATATGAAGCTCTCGCTCGCGCAGTACCTGTCCTCGCAGCGCCGGCCGAGCACGGTGCGCACCGAACGCGAGGGCGCCGTCCTCCGCGTGGAGCTGGATTCCCCGGACACCGGCAACGCGGTCACCGAGGCGATGCTGGACGATCTGCTGACGGTCCTGGCCGTGCCGGACCCCGACGTCCGGGTGCTGGTGCTCAGCGGGGCCGGAGACGACTTCTGCCTGGGCGGCGACCGGAACGAGTTCGCCGACTGGCTCGACGACGACCCCACCGGGCGGGGCATCCGGATCGCCGGTGACAAGGCCCGCCGGGTCTGCGAGGCGATCTCCGGCAACCACGCCGTCACCATCGCCCGGATCCAGGGCAAGGCGATCGGCGCGGGCCTCGCGCTGGCCCTCGCCTGCGATCTGCGCGTGGGCGCCGACACCGCCGGTTTCCGGCTGCCGGAGCTGGCGCTCGGACTGCCCACCGCCTGGGGCGGCGTGCTCCCCCGGCTCATCCACGAGGTCGGCGCCGCCCGCGCCCGCGAACTCATCCTCACCGGCCGCGCCTTCGACGCCATCGAGGCGCACGAGCTGTCGGTCCTCCAGCGCATCGTCCCCGAGAGAGAACTCGACGACGCGGTCACCGCCTGGGCCAAACCCATCGTGCGCCGCCCCGAGGCCGCCCTGCGCGTCACGAAGGCACTCCTCAACTCCTACGCCGCCCCGACCCGGCTGGCCGACCCGTCCGTACTGGACGCCGAACTCATGGCCACCGTCGCGGCGGCGACCCGGCGACGGTAGGGGCGCGGCGGCGGCCCACCAGGCAGGCCGTGGCGGAGGAAAAGGGTTGGGCGGGACGGTGGGCGGGCTGGTAGTTTGCGCGTGACCGTGACACCGCCCGAGGAGGTGAGACCCATGAACGCAGTATCGATGTGGGTGCTCCCCCTTTCCGTCACGGCCGGGCGATTGACGTAGGTGTCGCCGGGAGCGCCTCCACTTCCAGGCACTCCCGAAAGGGCAACACCTATGAACTCTCTGCAATTCACCGCCGAGTCGTCGTCCAACGGCATGCTCGAACGCGACTTCACCGTGGGCGGTATCCCCGGCGTTCTCTGGTCGCCGGCCTCCGGCGCGGCCGGGCGAGCGCCCCTGGTCCTGATGGGCCACGGCGGCGGCGCCGACAAGAAGCACCGGGCGATGGTGGGCCGCGCCCACCGTCTCGTGACCGGCTGCGGCTTCCATGCCGCCGTCATCGACGCGCCCGGTCACGGCGACCGGCCGCGCTCCGCACAGGACGAGCAGGAGATCGCCGAGCTGCGCCGGGCGCAGACGGCGGGCGAGCCGGAACGCCCGATCATCGTCCGTTACAACGCCCGCCTGGCGGAACTCGCCGTGCCCGAGTACCGGGCGGCCCTGGACGCGCTCCAGGAACTTCCGGAGATCGGGGCGGATGGGCCGGTGGGCTACGTCGGCATCGCCATGGGCACCGCGATCGGGGTGCCGCTGGTGGCGGCCGAGCCCAGGATCGCGGCCGCGGTCTTCGGCATGATGTGGCCCGACGCCCTGTTCGAGGCGGCGAAGCGGATCACCGTCCCGGTCGAGTTCGCCATGCAGTGGGACAACGAGCGCGTCTCGCGCGAGTCCAGCCTCGCGCTGTTCGACGCCTTCGCCTCGCGGGAGAAGTCGTTGCACGCCAACGCGGGCAGGCATGTCGGCATGCCCATGTTCGAGGTCGACAGCTCGGTCCGGTTCTTCGCCCGGCATCTCCTCGGCCGGGCGGGCACCTCGCCGGCCTGAGCGTGAGCGGTCGCGGCGTCCGTGCCTTCCCGGCCGGGCGCCGCGGCCTCGGTCCCGGGCCGGGGCGAGTGAGGCGGGTCAGGCGCCCGCAAGCGCTCCCGCGCCTTTGGGGCGGGAGCGCTGTTGCTCCGCTCCGTTCTACGGCTTGGCTCAGCAGAGCACGGTGACACCCGTGACGCGGTTGTTGGGGTCGAGCCCACGGCTGGTCCAGGCCTCGACGCGGTCCCACCTCTGGTCCGTGTAGTGGACGTCGAAAGCCCGGCCATTGGCGTAGCCGCGGTCGTGGAAGTCATTGATGCCGTAGACACCGCAGCCGGTCATGTTCCAGAACGGCCCGCCCGGACCCTGGCGTCCGAGCGACAGCCTGAGGCACGCGTTCGGGGAATCGCACGAGATGGACCAGTACCCGCCGTTGGCGGAGGCCGGGCTTCCCGCGAGTACCACCATGGCTCCCACGGCGGTGGCCAGGGTCGTGGCCCAGGCAGTGAATCGGCTGATCGGCCGCATCTCAGATCCCCCATCTCCCGAGGTCGGATTCTCCGCCCCGGTCCGGTAAAGGCTCACCAGGCACAGACGCCTCTCTGTGCGAGCAGGCGCGTGCCTGCGAGGACCAAATCTGCCGGGCGGGGCCATGCGTTCACAGGGGGAGTTCTGCGTATGGACAGACGCACCCCGGTCAGGCCTCGGCCGGTGATGCCGCCGGCGTGCCGTTGATCAGGGCGATGCGTTCGCGCCAGGGGAGGGGTTCGGGTTCCGCTTCGGCGGCGGCGCGGCGGCAGGAAGGGCATTCGGATTCGCCGAACATCGGGCGGAAGAGGTGGGGTTCGCCGGGGCCCGAGCATTCGACGAGTTCGGGGAGGGGTGGGCGTTCGCAGGGCTGGTGCTGGACCGGGGGTTCGGGGAGTTTCCGGTGGAGGCGGTAGCGCAGGAAGCCGACTGCCGAGCGGATGCCCTCCTGCGGGCGTTCGGCGAGCAGGGCGTGGCGCAGGTCGGCTTCGCTCGCCCCGCGTTCGAACCACTCGGCGGCCTCCACCGCGAGGTCGCGGGCCTCGGCCACGCCCAGGCGCAGTTCGCGGCGGGTGTGGCGCAGGGAGAGCAGGACCCTTTCGGCGCGGGCCAGTTGGGCCGGGTTCGCCGTGAAGGCCTGCGGATTTGCCGTGGGGGCCTGCGGGGGCGGTGTGGGGGTCCGCGAGGGGGGCGTCGAGGTCTGCTGGGGCGGCTCGGGTGCCGGAGCTGGCGCGGGGTGTGGTGCGGAGCCTGGTGCGGGGCGCGGTGCTGAGCCTGGTGCGGGCTCAGGTTCGGTGGGTGGGTGGGGAGTTGTCTTGTCACAGTGGTCTTCTACCGGTTCATAGCCACCGGCCACCCGAGGGGTCGGCTCGCCGACCGTCGGGAACTGCGTACTCGGTGGCGCGGCGGCAACCGACGGAGCGGCGACCGGCGGGGCGGGCGGCCGTAGGAGGCGTAACGCCTGCTCACCCGTCAGGGGGGTGTTCGCGACGAGCTGGTCGGTCAGCCAGCGGCCTCCCTCGGCCTGGCTCCGCCGCTCGTGCACATAGCCGTGCTCGACCAGCTGGCCCTTCGCCTTCTGGTACGCGCGGCCCTTGATGCCCACCTTGTTGGCCAGTTCGCTCAACGGCTTGCACGTGGCGTCGCCCGGGAGGCCCTGGACGTAGAGGAGCAGGATCTTCGCGTCGCTGTTCAGACGCGGATGACGGACGACATCGTTCGATGCCTTCGTATAGCGCGCGGACGGCGCGATAGCATGACGCAGCATTTCCGGTGGCCTCTCAGCTCCACTGGCGGTGTAGGCCCTCGGATTGGTGTTGTCGCACCGCCGGGGGCCGCCCTATACACACGAACGCGCACAGAGTGTGATGATGCGGTCACCGTAGCGCACCACGCCCATCTCCCGCCACGCGGACGGAACTTCGCGGGATTGCACCGTCCCCTCGCCCGCGATGCGGTCCGATCCGTACGATTGAAACGTATCAATCCACCGATCGAGGCGTGAGACATCCATGCGAACGAACGCGTACGACATCGCTGTCATAGGCGGCGGGCCCTCCGGAGTCCCGGCTGCCCTCCAGGCCGCCCAACTCGGCGCGCGCACACTGCTGGTGGAGAAGAACGCCGGGCTGGGCGGCACGACCACCAGCGCCAATGTCGCGTTCCCCGGGCTCTTCCACGCCTGGGGCGAGCAGGTCATCGCCGGGATCGGCTGGGAACTGGTGTGCAGGGCCGTCGAGTTGAGCGGCGACGCGCTGCCGGACTTCCGGGACGACGAACGCCCGCACTGGCAGCGGCAGGTGCGGGTGAACGCACCGCTGTACGGGGCGCTGCTCCTGGAGGAGGTCCACCGCAGCGGCCTCGATCTGCGGCTGCACACCATGCCCGCCTCCGCGCACTGGACCGGTGAGCTGTGGGAGCTCCGGTTGTGCGGCAAGGACGGGATCGAACCGGTCACCGCCCGGCGGCTCGTCGACTGCACCGGTGACGCGGACGTGATCGGCCTGGCCGGGCTGGAGCGTCGGCGCAACCAGGACCGTCAGCCCGGCACCATCGACATCCGGCTCTCCGGCTACGACGTCGACGCCCTCGACCACGACGAGCTCGACCGCGGACACACCGAGGCGGTCCGATCGGGGGCGCTGCTCGCCTCGGACCTCGGCTCCCGGGGCCGCCCACTGCTGCCGTTCCTGGCGAAGCGGGGCGAGAACGCGATCCATCTCGTCGGGATCGAGGGAGCGACCAGCGAAGGCCGCACCGCCGGGGAGCTCGCGGGCGCGGCGGCGGTCCTGCGCATCTACCGCTTCCTGCGCACCCTGCCCGGTCTGGAGAACCTCCGGCTGGACTTCCGCGCCCCGGAGGTCGGGGTCCGCGAGAGCGTCACGATCGCGGCCCGTACGACCGTGACCGGGGAGGACTACCTGGCGGGGCGGGTCTGGGCCGACTCGGTCTGCAACAGCTTCTATCCGATCGACATCCACCGCCCGGACGGCAACGGGATCGACAAGACCCACCTGCGCCACGGCGTGGTCCCGACCGTGCCCCGCGACGCGATGGTCCCGGCCGGCAATCCGTACGCCGTCGTCGCGGGGCGCTGCGTCGGCTCCGACCAGGCGGCGAACTCCGCGCTGCGGGTCCAGGCCACGGCCATGGCCACGGGGCAGGCGGCCGGTGCGCTCGCGGCGATGTCCGCGGACCTGGGGGCGGACGTCACCGACGTACCGATGACCGACCTGCGCCGGGTGCTCGTACGCTCCGGGGCGATCGTGCCCGCGCTTCCCGCGCTTCCCGTGTGATCGTTCGTCGAGGGGTGCGGTGTTGCCGCCCGGGAAAGTCACTGTCCAGTGGTCGGGCGGGCCGTATACGATCCCCGCAAGGCGGGGTCGTAGCACAGAGGTAGTGCGCCTACACAGCATGGAGGAGGACGCCGGTTCGAATCCGGCCGCCCCGCCCCTTCACACGTCACCAGCCGCGCGCTCCGTCGTCGATGCCGCGTGCCGGTGGGGGCGTCTCACGGCGGAGGGCGGCGCTCCGGCCGCCCTGTCCCACCGCCCCTGTCCCACCGTCCTGTCCCAGGGGTACGACGGGCACGCCACGTACTGCAACCAGCGTACGTACGACTCCATGCGGGGCGACGACGACGATGACGCCCGGGTTCGCGAAGGATTGAGGCATTCCTCCGGCCCGCCCCGCCATGCCGTGCCCCGGCACGGCCCCGGCACGGCCGGAGGCCGCGGCACCGCGCCGCGATCCCGTCGCCCGATCCAGAGAGACTGGAGCGCCTCTTCGTGGCTACCTTCCTTTACCGGCTAGGCCGCTTTTCCTTCCGGAGACGCCGGCTCGTCGCCCTGCTCTGGGTGGTGGTCCTGGCCGCCTGTGCCTTCGCCGCGGCCAAGGCGCCGACCGCCCCCGAGGACGGGTTCTCGATGCCCGGAACGGAGTCGCAGAAGGCGTTCGACCTGCTGGACCAGCGCTTCCCGGGCAGCAGCTCGGACGGCGCCGACGCCCGGATCGTCTTCGTCGCGCCCGAGGGCCAGAAGGTCACCGCGCGCGCGAACAAGGCGGCCGTCGAGAAGATCGTCGCGGACGTGGCGGGCGGCGACCAGGTCAAGGGCGCCCTCGACCCGTTCAAGATGGCCGGAGCCGTGAGCAAGGACGGCACGACCGCGTACTCCACCATCAGCTACGACGTACAGAGCATCGATCTCACCGACGCCACCAAGGACGCGCTCCAGGACGCCGCGAAGCACGGGCGGGACGCCGGGCTGACCGTGGAACTCGGCGGTTCGGCCCTGGTGCCGGAGGCCGAGCTGGGCGGCACCACCGAACTCGTCGGCGTCGCCGCGGCCGCGGTCGTCCTGCTCATCACCTTCGGTTCGCTCGCCGCGGCGGGCCTCCCGCTGCTCACCGCGATCGTCGGCATAGGCATCGGCGTGGCGTCGATCGTCGCCGTCGGGATGTCGACCACGACCACCACGCTCGCCATGATGCTGGGGCTCGCGGTCGGCATCGACTACGCCCTGTTCATCGTCTCGCGCTACCGGACCGAACGCGCGGAGGGCCACGACGCCGAGGAGGCCGTGGCACGGGCCGTGGGCACGGCGGGTTCCGCCGTCGTCTTCGCCGGTCTCACCGTGGTCATCGCGCTGGCGGGACTGTCCGTGGTCGGCATCCCCGTCCTCACCAAGATGGGCCTCGCCGCCGCGAGCACCGTCGTGATCGCCGTCCTGGTCGCGGTCACCCTGCTGCCCGCGCTGCTCGGCTTCTTCCGCCGGGCCGTCCTGCCGCGCACCGTGCGCAGGCCCCGGGGCGGGCAGCGCGCCCGGACCTCGGCCGAACGGCCCAACCTGGGCACCCGCTGGGCCCGTGCCGTGATCCGGCGGCCGCTCGCCGTCCTGGTGCTCGCCGTGCTCGGCCTCGGGCTGATCTCCGTACCCGCGCTCGATCTCCAGCTCGGCATGCCGGGCGACGAGTCGCAGCCCACCTCGACCACCCAGCGCCGCGCCTACGACGCCCTGGCCGACGGCTTCGGCCCCGGCTTCAACGGGCCGCTCACCGTGGTCGTCGACGCGAAGGCGTCGAAGGACCCGAAGGCCGCCGCGGCGCGGGCCGCGAAGCAGCTCACCGCCACCGAGGGGGTCGTGGTGGTGACGCCCGCCGCCTTCAACGAGGCCGGGGACACGGCGGTGCTCACCGCCGTACCCTCCACCGGCCCCAGCTCCGAGGCCACCACGGAACTCGTCCGCACCATCCGTGACGAGGCGCGCGGACTGGAGTCCGGGACCGGCGCGAAGCTGCTCGTCACGGGCGCGACCGCGGTGAACATCGACGTGTCGCAGAAGGTCACCGACGCGCTGCTGCCCTACCTCGCGCTCGTCGTCGGCCTCGCCTTCCTGCTCCTGATGGTCGTCTTCCGCTCGCTGCTGGTCCCGCTCAAGGCGGCGCTCGGCTTCCTGCTCTCGGTGGCGGCGGCCTTCGGCACGATCGTCGCGGTCTTCCAGTGGGGCTGGCTCGCCGACGTCCTCGGCGTCGAACAGACCGGGCCGGTGATGAGCATGATGCCGATCTTCCTGATCGGCGTGGTCTTCGGTCTGGCCATGGACTACGAGGTCTTCCTCGTGACCCGGATGCGGGAGGCGTACGTCCACGGGGAGCGGCCGGGCGCGGCCGTCGTCACCGGGTTCCGGCACAGCGCGCGGGTCGTCGGCGCCGCCGCCGTCATCATGATCGCGGTGTTCGCCGGGTTCATCGGGATGAGCGATTCGATGATCAAGATGATGGGCGTCGGCCTCGCCTCGGCCGTCCTCTTCGACGCGTTCGTCGTCCGGATGACGCTCGTCCCGGCCGTGCTCGCCCTCCTGGGCGACCGGGCGTGGTGGCTGCCGAAGTGGCTGGCGAAGGCCGTGCCGGAGGTGGACGTCGAGGGCGAGAAGCTGAACCACGCCGGACCGGCGGCGCTCCGGCCCGGGACGGAGACCGACACGGAGACCGAGCCCGAGCCCGTACGTATCTGAGGTACGGGCGTACGGGGCCGCTCGCCGGGCAGCACGGCGGGCGGCCCCGGGCGCCCCGCCCCGTACAGGTGGGCCGGGCAGGTCGACGACGATGGTCGGACGGAACCGAGGAAGAGAGAGCGCATGTTCACCGACTGGCGGCAGTGGGCCCGGCGCCACCCGCGGACCGTCGACGTGGTGGTGGCGGTGCTGCTGTGGACCTTCGCGGTCTTCTCCAGCACCCTGACCAACGCCCGGATCGTCCGCGCCCCGACGCTCGCCTTCGCGCTGGCGGCCGCGGTGCCGCCCGTCGTCCTGCTGCTGGGCCACCGCAGATATCCGCGCACGATGGTGGTGGTGACCACGGTGCTCGGCGGCGCCCTGGGCCTCATGGGCAGCTCCATCGGCTTCGACCCCAGCCCCAGCGTCGCGGGCGCCGCCCTGGTCGCCCTCTACCTCCTCGCCCTGCGCACGGACCACCGCACGGCCACGCTGTACACGGCCGGGGCGGCCGTCGCCCTGCTGATCGCCTCCGCCGCCTGGGGCGGGGTGCCACTGCTCCGGCCCGACCAGGTCGGCCTGGTCTCCTGCGTCCTGCTGGCGGGGGCGGTCGGCGAGTCGGTACGGAGCCGCCGCGACCACCTCACAGCCGTGGAGGCACGGGCCGAACTGGCGGAACGCACCCGCGAGGAGGAGGCGCGGCAGCGGGTGAGCGAGGAGCGGACCCGGATCGCCCGCGAGCTGCACGACATCGTCGCGCACCACATCGCGCTCGCCCACGCGCAGGCGGCGACTGCCGCGTACCTGCTGCGCAGCAAGCCCGACCAGGCCCAGAAGATGCTCGACCAGCTGGCCGGCACCACGTCCTCCGCACTGCGCGAACTCAAGGCGACCGTGGGGCTGCTGCGCCGCGAGGGCGATCCGGAGACACCGCTGGAGCCCACCCCCGGGCTGGCCCGGCTGCCGGAGCTGATCGCCTCGTTCGAGCACACGGGGCTGGCCGTCTCGGTGACCGTGGAGGGCGAGGCCCGGCCGCTGCCGCCGGGCGCGGACCTGACCGCGTACCGGATCGTGCAGGAGGCGCTGACCAACGTCACCAAGCACTCGGGCGGCGCGACGGCCTCCGTCCGGCTGGGCTACTCGCGCCGGCTGCTCACGCTCACCGTCTCCGACGACGGGCACGCGCCGCCGACGACGGGCACCCCGGGCTACGGGCTCATCGGGATGCGCGAACGGGCCCTGTCCGCGGGCGGCCGACTGGCCGCCGGGCACCGGGCCGACGGAGGCTTCGAGGTGACCACGGAACTTCCGCTGGAAGCCCAGGAGACGGCGGAACCCGGACTTCACAGGAACGGTCACGGGGGCGATCACGGGGACGACGAGGAGAGGACGGCGCGGTGACCATCCGGGTACTGCTGGCCGATGACCAGGCACTGCTGGCCGGGACCTTCCGGCTGCTGATCGAGTCGAACGACGACATGGAGGTCGTCGGGGTGGCGGCGGACGGCCGGGAGGCGGTGGAGAAGGCCCGCGCCACTGCGCCGGACGTGGTCGTGATGGACATCCGGATGCCCGGTGTGGACGGGCTGGCCGCCACCGAGGCGATCTGCCGCGACGAGGCGCTGAGCGGGACCCACATCCTCATCCTCACCACCTTCGAGATCGACGAGTACGTGGCCCGCGCCCTGCGCGCGGGCGCCAGCGGCTTCCTCGGCAAGGACGTCGGCCCCGAGGAGCTGCTGGACGCCATCCGGACGGTGGCCTCGGGCGACACGCTCCTGTCGCCCACCGCCACCCGGGCCCTCATCACCCGCTACCTCGCCCGCCCGGAGGGCGGTGTCGCCGCGCCCGAGTCCCTGGACGTCCTGACCGCCCGCGAGCGCGAGGTCATGGCACAGGCCGCGGAGGGCCTGTCGAACGACGAGATCGCCGCCCGGATGCACGTCAGCCCACTGACCGTGCGCACGCATGTCGGGCGCGCGATGACGAAACTGGGCGCCCGGCACCGGGCCCAACTGGTCGCCATGGCCTACCAGTCGGGCCTGGTGCGGGTGGATCCGCCGCAGGGCCGGGGCACGGACGGGTAGCCCCGCCTCCCCGCGCTCCCGGCGCGCGGGGAGGCGGTCGGCTGGCTAGCGTGAAGAGCCGGACCACCGACCGAGCGCGAAGGAGTCAGGGCCATGGCCGTACAACCGGAGGGCACACCGTGCTGGGCCGACGCGATGTTCACCGACCCGGAGGGAGCGAAGAGCTTCTACGGTGATGTGCTGGGCTGGACGTTCGGCGAGTCCTCGTCGGAGTTCGGCGACTACACGCAGGCGTACGCCGACGGCAAGGCGGTCGCCGCGGTGGTGCCCCCGATGCCCGGCCAGGAGGGGCAGTCGGCCTGGTGCCTGTATCTGGCCTCGCCGGACGCCGAGGCCACCGCCGCGAAGATCCGTGCCAACGGCGGCGAGACCCTGATGGACCCCATGCGGGTCGGAGATTTCGGCACCATGCTGCTGGCCCGCGACCCCGGCGGTGTCGCCTTCGGCGTGTGGCAGGCGGGCGTCCACGAGGGCTTCGAGGCGCAGGGGGTGCCCGGTGCGTTCTGCTGGGCCGAGGTCTTCACCCGGGAGCCCGCGAAGTCCGACGCCTTCTTCCCCGCCGTCTTCCCGTACACGGTGGTGAAGATCGCGGACGAGCACGTCGACTTCAGGATGTACAACGTCGGCGACCGGACCGTGATGGGGCGGATGAAGATGGGCGACGAGTTCCCGCCCGAGGTCCCGCCGTTCCTGAACGTGTACTTCACCGTCGCCGACTGCGACGCGGCGGTCGCGAAGGCCACCGAGCGCGGTGCCGTGCTGCGGTTCGGCCCGATGACCATGCCGTTCGGCCGGTTCGCCGCACTGACGGACCCGCAGGGTGCGACGTTCTCCGTGATCGACGTCAACACGACCGAGGGCGAGATCCCCAGGACGTCACCCGTGTCCTGAGCCGCCCCGAGCTGTTCTGGGTCCCCGCCCGAGTTGCGGAGCCGCCGCGCATGGGGTTGTTTCAGAGGAGGGACGCCGATGGGGCCCGCGCGCACGCGGCCCGGCTCCGGCTCCCCGGCTGGGGGTGAACCACTGTGCTGTTCGCCGACCGCGTGGACGCGGGACAGCAGCTGGCCGAGGCGCTCCACCACCTCGAACGGGAGCACCCCGTCGTGCTGGGGCTGCCCCGCGGCGGAGTCCCGGTGGCCTTCCAGGTCGCGCAGACCCTCGGGGCCGACCTCGATGTGATCGTCGTCCGCAAGCTCGGCGTCCCGCACCACGAGGAGGTGGCGTTCGGCGCCATCGGCGAGGGCGGGGTGCGGGTCGTCAACGAGGACGTCGCCGGGCGGCTGCGCGCCGGCAGGCAGGATCTCGCGGCGGTCGAACGGGTCGAGGAGGCGGAGCTCGTACGCCGGGCGCAGGTGTACCGGGCCGGCCGGACACGGACCCCGCTCGCCGGCCGGACGGTGATCGTCGTGGACGACGGCATCGCGACCGGCGCCACGGCCGAGGCGGCCTGCCTGGTGGTACGGGCACAGGGACCCGCGCGGCTGGTGGCGGCCGTACCGGTGGCGCCGCCGGAGGCGGTGGTGCGGCTGCGCCGGAGCGCGGACGAGGTGGTGTGCCTGTCGGTGCCGCGCCTGTTCTACGCGGTCGGCGAGTGGTACCGGGACTTCTCCCAGACCTCCGACGAGGAGGTCGTCTCGCTGCTGGCACAGGCCAGGAACAGCGGCCACCCGACGCCGGGCCGCGACTGAGCGGGGCGGGCCCCGACTGAGCGGGCCGGGCCGCGACTGAGCGGGGCGTGTGCCCAGCCGCGGTCCCTCCCCGGCCCCTCCCGGTCAGTCCGCGCAGTACGCGTCCTTCTCCGGCCGGGTCCCGGTGTTCAGGAACGTGGTGACCGTGCGGTCGCCGCAGGCGTTCCCGTGGCCCAGGTACATGCCGTGCCCGCCGTGGTCGACGGCGACCAGGCGGGCCCGGTCGCCGAAGGCCGCGCGCATCTTCAGGGCGCCGGAGTACGGGGTCGCCGGGTCGCGCAGGCCCTGGATCATCAGGACGTTGGACGGTCCCTGGTCGGTGATCCGGGTCGGCGGGTTGGCGGGGGCGTCCTTCCAGAAGGTGCACGGGGTGATGTTCACCGGCATCCCCGCAGTCAGCGGGTGCTTCACGCGGTCGGCGGCGACGGCCCGCGCGTACGAGGAGACCGTGCCCTGCCAGCGCACGTCGTTGCAGACCACGGCGATCGTGATGGCCGCCTCCGCGTCCGGTATCGGCTCGATCAGCGCGTCGGGCAGGACCGGCTTCACCGAAGGGTCCCCGGCCGCCCGCACGAGCCCCGCCAGCCCGCCGAACGCCTCGTCGCCGTACAGGGCCAGCTGGATCGCCTGGCGCAGCCGGTTGCCGGTCAGCGGGACGCCCGGCGTGGTGGACTCCCTCGGCTCACGGTCCAGCCGCGCCGCCAGGTCCAGCACCAGCGGCTGCACGTCCTCGGCCCGCTGGGCCAGTCGCAGCCCCTCCGCTTCCCTGGCCGGGTCCGAGGCCCAGCGCGCGAAGTCGGGGAAGCGGTCGGCCGCCCCCACCGCCATGTTGGCCAGCCAGCCCTTGGCCACCCGCGACGGGTCCGGGTCGCCGTTGCTGTCCAGCACCCAACGGTCCGTGTGCTGCGGGTACTTCTGTGCGTACACGGCGCCCACGTACGTCCCGTAGGAGCTGCCCCAGGCCGACAGCTTCTCCTCGCCGAGCGCCTGCCGGAAGCGGTCGATGTCCCGTACCTCGTTGGCCGTGGTGAGGCTCCGCAGCATCGCTCCGCCGTTGCGGGCGCAGGCCTCGGCGGTACGCCGGGAGCGGGTCACGTTCTCGGTGATCGAGCCGTCGGTGCCGGGCCAGGCCCGCAGGTTCACTATCTCCCGGTCCTCCGGGGCGAGCCCGCAGCTCGCCTTCGGGCTGCCTCCGGTCCCGCGCGGGTCGAGGCTCACGATGTCGTACCGCCCCTCCGTCTCCCGCTGCAACCGCTCCCCCTTCTGCGTCACCCGCTGCACCCCGGAGGAGCCCGGCCCCCCGGCGATCACCATCAGCGTCCCGCGCCGGGCGGCGGGCCGGTCGCTGCGGACCCGGGTCACCGCGAGAGAGAGCTGCGGGCCGCCCGGGTCCCGGTAGTCCAGCGGTACGGGCAGCTCGGCACACTCCTGGGCGGCGGGGCCACCGGCCGTGGCGCAGGGCCGCCAGGAGAGTGCGGGGGCGGACGCGGTGCCGGCATGGGCGGGGGCGGTCACCACCCCGGTGAGAGCGGTGGCGGCGACGGTGGCGGACAGGGCGACGAAGGCGGCTGATTTTCCGTAAGTCCTCATGCCGCAAGCCTTGTTGAGCGTGCGCCCGCATCCCATCCGGGAGGCATGACGGAGTGTGGTGGGGTTAGCCCCCGACTGCGCGACGCGGACAACGAGAAGCCCCACCACGCACGATGCACGATGGGGACTTCTGGATCACACACGCTGGACCTGACGGTCAGACGGCGCCGAACTCTCCGGCCTTCACGCCCGCCACGAAGGAGGCGAACGAGGCGGAGGAGGCGTTCAGCACCGGACCGCCCGGGTTCTTGGAATCACGGACGGGGACCACACCGCGCGAGGCGGCGAGGTTCGCGGCGACCTCGATGCAGGCGCCGCCATTGTCGCTGTACGAAGACTTGAACCAGCGGGGGGACTCGGTCGTGGACGTCACGGGGTGCCCTTTCGTGCCTCACGGATCATGGCCACCGATGCCGCCTGGGACAGCGATTCGGCCTGTAGCTGATGGTAGGCCGCCAGTAGAGGGAGCACCAACGTCGTATCGCGTTCCAGATGCCCCCGCATCTGGGACTCCGCGTACGCGATCACGGACAGGTCCGACAGCGTCAACATGTACAGGGGAAGATTGAACGGGCGATGCTCTCCCATGTCGTAGGGAGCGATCTGGAGCACGGTATTCGGCAACTCGGCGAACTCCAGCAACCGATCGAGCTGGGCGCCCATGACCTCGTCCCCACCGACGCGCCTGCGGATACAGCTCTCATCCATCACCACCAGCATCGTGGGCGGGCGCGGGCGCACCAGAGCAGCCTGCCGCTCCGCCAGGAACGAGACCCGCTCGGCTGCCTGTTCAGGGACGATCGTCCCTCGCCGCAGGGCGCTGTCCGCCAGCACCCGCGCGTACTCCGGTGTCTGCAACAGCCCGGGGATGATGCCGATCTCATACAGCCGGATCTCCACCGCACGCCCCTCGTGCCCCACGTACTGCGGGAACCCCTCCAGCAGCGAACCGTGCCGGATCTCGCGGTACTGGCGTTCGAACGTGTCTGCTGTTTCCCCGGTGCCGAAAACCTGGTCCGCGTTGCGCGAGAACCGAAGAGTCGGCATCTTGCGACCAGTTTCGACGGCGGAGATGTGCGTGCCGGAGTAGCCCATCCGGTCGGCTAACTCCTCCTGCTTCCATCCCCGCTCCTCTCGCAGTCTGCGGATGCGTGCACCAAAGGCGGCCTCCGGGCTGCTCTCGGGGTCCAACTCCTTGCGGTTCAACGGATGTCACCTGACTTTTCGCTCGTACCCAACAAGTTGAAGCACTCCTGACTCTAGGCCAATCTGAACCCGCTTAGTAGTGGAATGACTACGGAGGGGAGTTATCTGTGTTCGCCGAGAACGGGCATGAAGCAGAAGGCTGTTGTCCCGAGTGCCAGGAGCTCCGGCTGGCCGAGGCTCTCGCCAATGATCAGAACGACTACAGCAGGGCGACCGACTGCCGGGTACTGCTCCGGCGCCACCGGAGCACCGAGGAGTGCACGGAGCGGGGGGCGGCATGAGGGACCAAGCACCCATGCCCGAGCCGGAGTTCCCCGAATCCGACCCGCACCGCTGGCCGCCCTGCGAGTGCGCGCGGTGCAACTCCCCCGAGGACGACGGGGACGGGGACTCCGCGTCGATACGGCAGCTCCGGGCCAGGATCACCGAGCAGAACGGGCTGCGCAGCTCCTTCCGGCGGGCACGGTGAGGACCCCGGCACACGTCAGGGCCGGAGAGTCAAACCGACGGGTCCTCCGCGCAATCAATTCGGGTCGAACATCCGGTACTTCGACGTATGTTCCCAATGAAGCGCATTGGGTGAGGTAGTCAGTAGATCTTCCCTGATTCTCCGACCGAGGAGCTCTCGTGCTTTGTCGTCGCACCCTCGGCGTGCATGCTGTGGCGGCGATCGCCGCCACAGGTGCCGCCGCGCTCACCCTCAGCGTCCCGCCGGGGGAGGCTGCCGCCTCCGGCCGACTGAGCGCACCACAGCGACCTGCCGTCCTGACCGCCGGAAACGGCGACGTGCTCAGCTCGGAGCCGGGTGTCTTCCATCTGGACCCGCTCAAGGCGATCAAGGTCAACGCGAGCGTGCACCGGATCATGTACCGCACCACCGACCGCACCGGGAAGGGCATCGCCGTCACCGGCACCGTGCTGAACCCAGCCACTTCCCCGTACGGCCAACGCCCCATCGTCGCCTTCGCACCCGGCACCCAGGGCCTGGCGGACAAGTGCGCCCCCTCCCGCCAGCTGGCCGAAGGCACCGAGTACGAGGCGGCGCCCATCAAGAAGCTCCTCGACCAGGGGTACGCCGTGGTGGTGACCGACTACCAGGGCCTGGGCACACCCGGCGTCCACACATACATGGACCGCGAGGCGCAGGGCCGCGCCGTACTGGATTCCGTCCGGGCCGCCCAGCGTCTGCCCGCGCTCGATCTCCCGGACGCCGGTCCGGTCGCGCTCTACGGCTACTCCCAGGGCGGCGGCGCGACGGCGTCCGCCGCCGAACTGGCCCCGGCCTACGCGCCCGAACTGAAGCTCAAGGGCGCCGTCGTCGGCGCTCCCCCCGCGGACATGAACAGGGTGGCCGACAGCATGGACGGCTCCGCCTACGGGGCGTTCTTCAACTACGCCCTCTCCGGCCTCTCCACCTCGCACGGCATCGACATCGGCCCGTACCTGACCGCCCACGGCAAGCGCGTGACCAACGACCTGCGGGACAACCTGTGCACCACGCAGGCCCTCGCCAAGTACCCGTTCCTGAACTCGCGGTTCCTGACCGTGGACGGGCGTCCGCTGACCGAGCGCCTCAAGCGCGCCCCGTGGGACAGGATCGTGGCCGAGCAGCAGCTCGGCAAGCGCAAGCCCGCGGTGCCCGTCCTGCTCTCCCACAGCGCCCTGGACGACGTCGTCCCCCAGCAGGTCGGCAAGAACCTGGCCGCCGACTGGTGCCACCGGGGCGTGACGGTGAGGTTCGCCGGCAACCACATCCCCGGCCACATTGCCGCGACCGTGGGCACCATCGCCGATGGCCTCCCCTGGCTCAAGGACCGCTTCGCCGGCAAGGCCGCCCCGAACACCTGCTGACCGGCGTGACCCCCTCGCGCCGTCCGTCGCGCCGCCTCGGGCGGGCGGCGCACGCGGGCGGGCGGCGCGGCGGCCTCGCGGGCCGGAGTGGCGCGGCGCCCCGGCCGTGGTGCTGCTGTTGCCGGAGCGCCGCCACGTGGGTGCCCTTCGGGTCAGCTCGGCTGGTCTCCGGTGTAGCGGTAGATGCCACCGTTGGAGTTGACGCCCCACACCGTTCCGTCGGCCGCGGCGCCGATGTCGCTGAGAGAACCGGGGATGTTCACCCAGGGGTTGGCGTCGTTGTTGGTGTAGCGGTAGATCCCACCGCTGGAGTTCACACCCCACACATTGGTACGGGACCCGGCGGTCGATCCGGGACAGGTTGCCGCTGATCTTGGTCCAGTTCGTGGAACCCTGGTCACCGGTGTAGCGGTAGATGTCACCGTTGGAGTTGACACCCCACACCGTTCCGTCGATCCCGGCGCCGATGTCGCTGAGGGAACCGGGGATGTTCACCCAGGGGTTGGCGTCGTTGTTGGTGTAGTGATAGATCCCGTCGCCGGAGTTGACCCCCCACACGTTGGTGCGGGACCCGGCGTCGATCGCCTTCAGCGATCCGGAGATCTGCTTCCAGTCAGACATGTCGAACCCGTTCCTCTTGCTGGATGTTGCAAGGGACACCTTGGCGGGTCAGCAAGTAATCAAAACCGCCCGTTTATCCGACTAACACGCCAGATTATCCGAAAGCAGATGTTTGGTTCATTGCACTCTTCGCCGGACAGGGCCGACGATCGAAGTGGCAGAAGACCGATTGGCTGGAACTAGGGCCCACTCTCGGGGGATCGACACCCGGTCCGCTGTACGCGGCCCGGGTGCGCCGCCGCACGAGGCGGCGGACGGGCCCGCCCCGGGACGCGGCGATAGCCTGGTGCGTGGAGCAGGCAGGAGACATGTGCCCATGGGAGCCCCGAACCCTCAAGGTTCCGTCGTCGCGGTGGTCGCGCTCGGTGGTGCGATCGGGGCGTCCGCCCGTTACGGGGCATCGCTGATCTGGCCCACCGCCCCGGGCGGCTTCCCGTGGGCGACGCTGGTCGTGAACGTCGTCGGATGCGCGGTGATCGGCGTGTTCATGGTGGTGATCAGCGAGGCGTGGACGGCACACCGGCTGGTGCGGCCGTTCTTCGGTACCGGGGTGCTCGGCGGGTTCACCACGTTCTCGACGTACGTGGTGGACATCCAGCGCCTGTTCGACGCCGACCGGGCGCGGACCGGGCTGGTGTACCTGGGAGTGACGCTGTGCGCGGCTCTCGCGGCGGTGTGGGGTGCGGTGTGGGCGACCCGCCGCGTGCTGGCCTGGAGGCAGACATGACGACGCCGGAGACGGAACGGGCGCTGCGCCTGACGGTCCTCGTCGGCGAGTCCGACGGGTGGCACCACCGGCCGGTCTTCACGGAGATCGTGCACCGGGCACACCGGGCCGGGCTGTCCGGCGCCAGTGTGTTCCGGGGCATCGAGGGCTTCGGCACCTCGTCGATGATCCACACCCAGCGGCTGCTCTCGCTGAGCGAGGACCTGCCGGTGGCGGTGGTGATCGTGGACACCGAGGCGCGGATCCGGGCGTTCCTGCCGCTCGTCGAGGAGCTGGTGGCGGACGGCGGCCTGGTCGTGCTGGACGAGTGCGAGATCGTGCGCTTCGGCGGCGAGCGGGAGCGGGGCCGGTGAACTGGCTGCTGGTGATCGTCGGCGCGGCGGTCGGGGCGCCGCTGCGCTATCTGACCGACCGGGCGGTGCAGTCCCGGCACGACAGCGTCTTCCCGTGGGGGACCTTCACGGTCAATGTGTCGGGTTCGCTGGTCCTGGGCCTGCTGACCGGCGCTGTGGCGGCCGGAGCGGCCTCCTCGCACCTTCAGCTGCTGATCGGTACGGGGCTGTGCGGGGCGCTCACCACGTACTCGACGTTCAGCTACGAGACGCTGCGGCTGGCGGAGGACGGGGCCGGGTCGTACGCGGTGGCCAACGTCGTGGGGAGTGTGGCGGCGGGGCTGGTCGCGGCGTTCGCCGGGGTCGCGCTGGCGCGGGCGCTCTGGGCGTAGGGGCTCTCGTGCCGCGCCACTCGTTTCGCGGCTCGGCCTCCCGCCTTTCGCGGCTCTCGTCTCGCGCGGGCCACGGTCGGCGTCCCCTGCCCCCGCAATGCGAGGCGGAGGCAGGGGAACGCCGTTGAGGAGGAGCCGTCACCGAGCGCCGGGCGATTCAACCCGTTGACGCGCCGACAGCGGTCCGTCAGGCGCCGACGCTAGGCAACCGTCCGCGCCCCGCACCCCGCACCACGCCGGTGCCCGGCCCGGCACCACTCCAACGGCAGGCGCGGCGGTGCGCCGGGCATGCCTTGATCTCCTGGCGCCTGCGGTGATTCGCTGCATGATCCGTACGACCGCGCGCTCCGTATGACCGCGTGGCCCGTATGCGCCGTACGTCCGTGTGGCCCGTATGCCGCACGCACCGCACGTCCCACCCGCCCCGCTTGCCCCGTGAGTGAAACGAGAGGTCCTCCCGTGCCGGACAGCAGCACCACTCCTTCGTCGCGCCCCGTCACCGTCGTCACCGGCGGCAGCCGGGGGATCGGCGCCGCCACCTGTATCCGTCTGGCCTCGGACGGCCATGACCTCGCGCTGGGGTTCGTGAGCAACACCGAGGCCGCCGAGCGGACCGCGGCGGCGGTACGGGCCGCCGGGGCGCGCTGCGTCACGGTGCGGGCGAACACCGCCGAGGAGGCCGATGTGGAGCGCCTCTTCGACACGGCGGCCGAGCAGCTCGGCCCCGTCACCGGGCTGGTCAACAACGCGGGGGTGACGGGCCCGATCGGGCGGCTCGCCGACACCTCCACCCGGACGCTGCGCCAGGTCGTCGACGTGAACGTCCTCGGCTATCTGCTGTGCTGCCGCCGGGCCGCGAAGGACATGGCGGCCGGCGGGGCGGGCGCGATCGTCAATCTCTCCTCGGCCGCCGCCACGCTCGGCAGCCCCGGGGAGTTCGTCCACTACGCCGCCACGAAGGCGGCGACGGACGCGCTGACGCTCGGGCTCTCCAAGGAACTGGGGCCCGACGGCATCCGGGTCAACGCGGTCGCCCCGGGCATGATCGACACCGATATGCACGCCACGGCGGGCGACCCCGGCCGGGCGGAGGCCGCCGTCCCCGCCATCCCGCTCGGACGCGTCGGCGCCGCCCCCGAGATCGCGGCCGCGATCTCCTGGCTGCTGTCGGACGAGGCGTCGTATGTGACCGGGACGGTCCTGCGGGTGGCGGGCGGACGGTAGCGGGCCGGATCGGGCCGGACCGGATCGGGCCGGATCGGGCCGGAGAACGGCGGTCCGGAACCGGCCGCCGGGGTCTGCGGCCGGGAAGCGCCTGCCCGACCCGACTACCGGGCTGCGGCAGCCCGGACCGGCCGCCCGGCCCCCGCTACCCGCCCCGGTTGGTGCGGCGCTGCTTCGCGGCGGCGCGGGCCTCCGCGCTGGGCAGGTCGGAGCGGCGGGAGCGGCTCGCCTTCGCGGGGCGGGTGCCCATGCCCCGGAAGGCCAGGCCGCTGCTCCCGGCCCGTTCCGTCGCCGGTGCGGCGCCCCCGACCGGGATCCCCGAGGGCTTGCGGGCGCCGGTGATCCGGCTCAGCTCGGCCTCGCCGGAGCGGACCTGGGCGATCTTCGGGGTGATCCCGGCGTCGGCCATCAGCCGGGTCATCTCCCGGCGCTGTCCCGGCAGCACCAGCGTGACGACGCTGCCGGACTCACCGGCACGGGCGGTGCGCCCGCCCCGGTGCAGGTAGTCCTTGTGATCGCTCGGCGGATCGACGTTGACGACCAGGTCCAGATTGTCGATGTGGATGCCGCGCGCCGCGACGTTCGTGGCGACCAGCACCGTGATCTGCCCGGTCTTGAACCGGTCCAGGGTGCGGGTGCGCTGCGGCTGGGACTTGCCGCCGTGCAGCGCGGCGGCCCGCACCCCGCTGCTGAGCAGGTGGCCGGTGAGCTTGTCGACGGCGTGCTTGGTGTCCAGGAACATGATCACCCGGCCCTCGCGGGCCGCGATCTCCGTCGTGGTGGCGTACTTGTCCGCGCCCTGCACATAGAGGACGTGGTGTTCCATCGTCGTCACCGCACCGGCCGCCGGGTCGACCGAGTGGACCACCGGATCGTGCAGGTACTGGCGGACCAGCAGGTCCACATTGCGGTCCAGGGTCGCCGAGAACAGCATCCGCTGGCCCTGCGGCCGCACCAGGTCGAGGAGTTCGGTGACCTGGGGCATGAACCCCATGTCGGCCATCTGGTCGGCCTCGTCGAGGACGGTGATGGCGACCCGGTCCAGACGGCAGTCGCGGCGCTCGACGAGGTCCTTGAGCCGGCCCGGGGTGGCGACGACGACCTCGGCGCCGCCGCGCAGCGCGGAGGCCTGGCGGCCGATCGACATGCCGCCGACGACGGTGGCCATGCGCAGCTTGAGCGCGCGGGCGTACGGGGTGAGCGCGTCGGTGACCTGCTGGGCCAGCTCCCGGGTGGGGACCAGGACCAGGGCCAGCGGGCGGCGGGCGTCCGCCCGGTTGCCCGCGGTACGGGCCAGCATGGCCAGGCCGAAGGCGAGCGTCTTTCCGGAGCCGGTACGGCCGCGGCCCAGGACGTCGCGGCCCGCGAGGGCGTTCGGCAGGGTGGCCGCCTGGATCGGGAACGGGGTGGTGAGGCCCTCGGCGGTGAGCGCCGCCAGCAGCGGGCCGGGCAACTCCATCTCCGCGAAGGCCGACACGGCGGGCAGCGCCGGGGTGATGGTCTTCGGCAGCGCGAACTCGCCCTGCACGGCGGCGGGCCTGCGGCCCGAGCCACCGGAACGCCGGGCGGGCACTCCGGGACGGCCCCCGGAGCCACGGGAAAACCGGTCGTTCGAACGTGCTGTGCGATCGCGGTTACGGTCGCGGTCCATACGGAACCCTTCCTCGACAGGGGCGCGTATCGAGGAATTCGCTGCGGCGGCGGGCGGCACAGGAATCGCAAGAACGGGCCGTTGGCAGGCCTGGGCGAAGCCCGGCTGCGAAAAATTCGGGACGGCTCGGGCGGACCGGCGGACAACAGCGAACCGGGGCCCGCACCCGGAGGTGCGAGTCCCGGTCGTGCAAGTCGTCTCAGCGCGTCGGCGCCGGAGCTGCGGAATCAGGCAGGGGTGATGTTCTCCGCCTGCGGGCCCTTCTGGCCCTGCGTGACATCAAAATTCACCCGCTGGCCCTCCTGGAGCTCGCGGAAGCCGGTGGCAGCGATGTTCGAGTAGTGGGCGAAGACATCGGGGCCGCCGCCGTCCTGCTCGATGAAACCGAAGCCCTTTTCCGCGTTGAACCACTTGACGGTGCCAGTAGCCATCTTTTATCTCCTTCACCGGGGCAGTTCCCGGGGATTCGCACGGTGCGGATCCCGCGTCGCCGCGATGATTACCCCATCCGGAAAAGAACCGGAAAACACAGAGGCGCAACCCTCGGCACATGGGTCCGAGGGAGGCACTTGAAGTCTTCGGGAACCACAACTGCAACTTCTTCCAGAATAGCACGGCGGAGGCAAGCGGGCGCGGCAAGTAAATTCACTGCGCCGGACGCGAATGGATGCGGACGAAATGCAAATGGATACGCATGGACATAAATGGATACGGAATGAATTCCCGTCGGCCCTGCATTGAATTCGACACCGGCAGCGCATGGAATTCCGTTCGGCCGGCGAGGAACATCCACCCGCCCCGGGCTCCGCGCACCCGTGGCCCCGCCCGTGCGCACCCGCCCCGGCCTGCCGTCATCGCGGCCCGTGGGCCCGCTCCCACGCCCGCCTTCTTCCGGCAGACAGTTGATGACGGCCTGACCAGCAGTCATAATGCAGGTGTGTAGCCCTTCACGCATCCCCCGTCGTGAAGGGCTACACCTATGCCCGCACACCATGTGCGTACGTCATGCACCTTTTGTCCGCGTCGAATTCGCGCGGAACCAGTCGATTTCACGAGCAGGGGACTCCCCTCGTGGTCCCCTGCCCGTGTTTTTTCGAGTTAACAGTGACGTAGCGTGTTTGCGCAAGCCCGTTCCCGTACCGCCTACCGCTCCGAGGACGCCACGTCAGGGTTCGTTACAGTACGAGCCCGTTGACCGAATCGACGACCGTGGACGCCGATCGGACGGGTGCGGATACGTGGGGGGCCGGATGGACAGCGTCGAGGAACGCACGCCGGAGCTGCGGACGTTGCAGCAGAAGGTCGAGTACATGGTGGAGAAGACCTTCCCTGGCCAGAAGATCTCGGGGCGCGTCTTCGCCGATCTGGTCAAGGAACGCGGCGGATCGCTCTCCCACAGCTACTTCTCCAACATCCTGGCCGGAAAGGTCACTCAGCCCTCCGAGGACATTCTCAAGGCGCTCGGTCTCGGCTTCGGCGTGGACTGGCGGTTCTTCAAGGAGGAGTCCGAGGTCGTCGACGACGTCGTCGCCGGTCTCCAGTTCCTCGCGATGCGGCGTACCGGGGAGATCAGCGGCGTGGCCGGGCGCGGCCTCGACGAGGACGGCCTCCCGCCGGAGCTGCTCCAGTTCGCGCTCTCCCTGCTGGAGGACGCCAGGGACCGGCAGGGCACGGCCGACAGCGGTGCCCCCGGCGAGCCGGAGAAGTAGCCCTCCATGTCCCTGCGCGAACTACGCAAGGAATGCGAGGCCGGGCTCGCCGACCTGCCCATCCCCGCGCCCTTCTCCATAGCCGCACTGGTGGCGAACATGGAAGCGGCCCGCGGCCGCACCATCGTGCTGCACGAGATGCCCGACCGGCTGGCCCGCGTCAACGCCGCCTGCGGGCTGCGCCTGAAGACCGGTGGGACCAGCTTCGTGCTCTACCGCCGCCGGCCGACCGCGTACCAGACCCAGCACGTCATCCTGCACGAGCTGTGCCACGAGTGGTTCGACCACGGCACCTCGCTCGACCCGGAGCAACTGCGGCGGCTGCTGCCGGTCTTCGACACCTCGCTGATCACCCGGGTCCTCGGCACCGAACCCCCGCCGCCGCCCACGCCCCCGCCGCCCGTCGTCGCCGAGATCGCCGACGCGCTCCGGTCCGGGGACGGCACCGTGCAGGCCCGCGCCCAGTACGACACCCACGACGAGCGCATGGCCGAGTTCGGCGCCTCGCTCATTCCCCGCATGGCCATGGACGTGTCGAGCGACGACATGGTGGGGCGGCTGGCCAACTCCCTCTCCCGCCCGGTCGCCAACCGCCGTCGCGGCCTGTTCCGCCGCACCTGACACCACACGCCCCCCGTCCCCGTCCCCCACCCCAAGGACTCCGCCGTGACCCCGCTCGACCTCGCCGGCTACCTCATAGCCGTCCTGATGACGGCCGTCGCCCTGTGGCGCATGCCGGCCGCCCTGTGGGGCGACGAAGACGACAAGCGCCGCCGGGCCCTCTGGGGCTGCTACGCGGGCTTCGCCGCCGCCCTGTGGACCAAGACCCGGGCCGTGCGCATCGGCCTCAACGACAGCGCCGTCACCGACCTCGCCGTACTGATCAAGCACTACACCGCGACGATCGCGATCCTGGCGATCCTCAGCTACATCGTGGCGATCTACGGCCAGTACCCCGACGCCGGGACCGTCCCGCGCCATGTGCGGTTCGCCCGTGCCATCCAGCAGGTGGCGGCCAAGGCGTCGATCGCCACGCTGGTCCTGCTGACGGTGCTGTTCTTCACCGTCGTCGACCGCTCCGTCCCCTCGGACCGGTTCGTCGCCGACCACGCGGGGCAGTGGGGGGCCACGCTGTACATGAGCGTCTTCTACCTCTACCTGGGCGCCGCGTCCGCCGTCTGCGCGTACCAGTGGGCGCTGGCCACCGCCGGGGCCGGGATGCGCCATCTGCGGGTGGGCCTCGGGATGATGACGTTCGCCATGTTCATCGGGGTCGGCTACACCGTCAGCCGGACCCTGTTCCTGTGGGCCAGTGTCATCGACACCCCGAGCGAGTCCTTCGCGCTCCGCTTCGACGAGGTCACCGAGGCCGCGCAGGTGGTGCTGTTCGCCTTCTTCGCCGTGGGCGCCTCCATCCCCGCCCTCAGCAAGGGGCAGCGGCGCGCGAAGCTGTGGCGGGCGCAGGTCAAACTGCACGGCCTCTGGCGCGAGTTGATGACCGCGTTCCCCGAGCAGCCCTTCGACCCGCCGGCCTCGCTGGTCCGCGAGCTCACCCGCTTCGACACCCCCGCGGACCTGCGCATCGACCGCTGGGCCGCCGATATCGCGGACGCGGTGGAGAAGCTGCGCCACTACGTGCCCGACACCCTGCTCCCCGCCGCGAAGGCCGCCGCGGGCGGCACGGCGGCGGGCGGCACGGCGGCGAGTGACCCCGCGACGGACGGCACCACCACGGACGGCGCCGCGGACGCGGACCGGGCGGGCCCGCTCGCCGAGGCGTACTGGATCAAGGCGGCGCTCACCGCCAAGAACAACGGCGCGCCCGCCTCCACCGCCGCGGCGGTGGAGACCCAGCACGCCACCGACCAGGACGGCGAGGTGGCCTGGCTGGTCCGGGTCGCCACCGCGTACCGGACCGTCCCGCAGGACCGGGCGGCCCAGGTGCTGGCCGACGCCACATCTGCCACGCCCGTCACATCCCCCACGCCCGGCGGCCCGTCCACGGCATCCACGACCACCGGCCCGGCCGCCCGCACCGCCGCCCCCGAGGAGACAGCATGACCTCCACCGACACCCCCGACACCACTGGCACCACCGACGCCCCCGCCTCGCCGGACCATGCCACCGCGCGCACCGTCACCGACGTCTTCCAGCCCCGCAACGTCCTCCTGATCGGCATGCTCGGCATCGGCCTGGCCGCCGCCGGTCACTGGACCGGCCTGCTCTGGGGGTTCCTCGGCGCCCTGTGCGCGGGCCTCATACCCGCCGGGTACATCGAGTGGGAGCGCGGACGCGGCACCTGGGGCGACCGCCATGTCGTCGACCGCACCAAGCGGGCCCCGATCTTCTTCGTCATCCTCGGCTCCATCGGCACCGGCTCGGTGGTGATGGTCCTGGGCAACGCCCCCACCGGCATCCTCGTGGCGATGCTCGCCCTCTGGGCGATGACCGTGATCCTGCTGGCCGTCAACACGGTCTGGAAGATCTCGGTGGACGCCGCGGTCGCCTCGGCCGTCGTCGCCCTGCTCGCCGCGGTCCACTCGCCGTGGTGGCTGCTCGGGTACGTGATGACGGTCGCCGTGTGCTGGTCGCGGGTCGCGCTCGGCTATCACACGGTGATGCAGACGGTCGCCGGGGCGTCGCTGGGGGCCGCGACGGCGGGCGCGTTCCTGCTCGTCTGAATGCACCGCTCTCGTCCGAATTCACCGTTGAAAGGAACTTCGCGACGGGTACTTATGGCCCCGTGCCGAACTTCGAGATCACCACCGCAAGCGCCGACGACCTCACGATGCTCGCCGAATGGGCCCACGAGGAGAGCTGGAACCCGGGGCTGACCGACCGCCACGCCTTCTTCGCCGCCGATCCGCGCGGCTTCCTGATCGGCCGCCTCGACGGCGAGCCGGTCTCCTGCGTCTCCGTCGTCCGCTACGGCTCCGGTTCCGGCTTCCTCGGCTTCTACCTCACCCGGCCGCACCTGCGCGGCCAGGGATACGGCATCCAGCTCTGGCGGGCCGGGATGGCACGGCTGGTGGGACGCAACGTCGGCCTCGACGGAGTGGTGGCCCAGCAGCCCAACTACCGTAGATCCGGCTTCCGTTCCGTGTGGACGAACATGCGGTACGAGGGCCTGCCGTCCGCCGGACCGGCCGCCCCGGCGGGCACCGAGCTCGTCGACGGCCGCAGCATCGCCTTCGACCGGCTCGCCGCCTACGACCGCCGGTTCTTCCCGGCCGACCGCGACAGCTTCCTCGCGCCGTGGATCGCCCATCCCACCCGCACCTCGCTCGCCGCCGTCCGCGACGGGGAGCTGCGCGGTCTGGCCGTGATCCGGCCCTGCCGTGCGGCGTCCCGCATCGGTCCCGTGTACGCGGAATCGGCCGAGGTGGCCGGTGCCCTGATCGGCGCGCTGGCGGCGACCGATCCCGGCGTCCCGGTCGCGATCGACGTGCCCGACGTCAACCCGGCGGCGGTGCGGCTGGCCGAACAGCTGGGCCTCACCCCGTCGTTCGAGACCGCCCGGATGTACACGGGCCCGTCGCCGGACGTCGACCACTCCGGGCTGTTCGGCATCACCAGCCTGGAGCTGGGCTGACACCGCCGGGCCGGGGTCAGGTGGCGTCGTGCGTCCCCACCCCCGGGGTACGGGTGCGGGAGGCCAGCACCGCTATGTCGTCCTCGGCACCCGGACCGAACCGTTCGAGCACGTCGTCCAGCAGGTTCTCCAGGCTGCCGCCGGCCGGCAGGACGAGTTCCTTGAGACGGCCGACCGAGACGTCGATGTCCTCGTCGCGCCGCTCGACCAGCCCGTCGGTGTACAGGAACAGCACCGTGCCCGGGTCGAACTCCAGCAGCGTCGTCCGGTACCCGCCGAACCCGGTGCCCAGCGGCGGCCCCACCGCCATCTCCTCGCACACCCTGGCCCCGGTCCGCGGATCGATCAGCACCGGCGGCAGATGCCCGGCGCTCGCCACCTCGCACGCCCCGCCGTACCGGTCGACGACGGCCAGCAGACAGGTCGCCGCCCGGTCCAGCCCGGACCGTTCGACCATCCGGTCCAGCTGCTCCAGGATGCGGTGCGGCGGCAGCTCGTCGTCGGCGAACATCCGCAGCAGGGAGCGGTAGTGGCTCATGGCGACCGCCGCCTCCACCCCGTGCCCCATCACATCGCCCATCGCCTTCAGATGCCGCCCGTCGCGCAGCGGGATGACGTCGAACCAGTCGCCGCCGACCATCACGCTCCGGTCGGCCGGCAGATAGCGGGTGGCGATCTCGATGTGCGGATGCGGGGGACGGGGCTCGGACAGCAGGGAGCGCTGGAGCTCCAGGGCGATGGTGTGCTCGTGGGCGTACCGGCGGGCGTGGTCGAGATCGACGGCGGCCCGCCCGGCGAGCTCCCGGGCGATCACCACGTCCTCGTCCGTGAAGACCGGTGAGTCGCCCGCCCGGATCAGGCCGAGGATGCCGAGCGCGCCGCTGCGCACGGTGACGGGCACGATGACCGCCGAGTGCATCCCGAGGGCGCGGTAGGCGGTGAGCCGTTCGGGGCCGGGGGCGGAGCGGAGGAGCTGTTCGTCGGAGGTGAGGTTCTCCACCACCGGCTGGTTGGACGCCAGGCAGCGCTGCACGGCCGCGCCCTCCTGGTAGTCGATGTACTCGCCGGTCAGCCCGAAGCCGTGCAGCTCGTCGCCGAGCGCGGGCACGGCCCGCAGCGCCGCCCGGCGCAGCCGCAGCACACCGGGAGGTGCGGGCCGGACCGGTGCGGCGACATCGGGCGGGAACACCTCGACCGTCGCGATGTCCGCCAGCCCCGGCACGACGAGGTCGACGAGTTCGGCACAGGTGGTGTCCATGTCGAGGGTGGTGCCGATCCGGGCGGCCGCGGTGTCGAGCAGGGTCAGATGCCGCCGGGCCTGCTCCAGCGCGCGCTGCTCCTGGTCCGCGGCCATGACCTCCAGCACGATCCCGGCCACGCCCACGACCCGCCCCCCGGACTCCAGCCGGTGGAAGGCGCCGTGCCAGTACCGCCGGACCGTGGCGTCCCGGGCGGTGAAGCCGCTGATGGTGATCGTGCGGGGCTTCCCGTCGGCGAGCACCGCCCGGATCATGTCCTCGCGCGCGTCGAGCCCCGGCAGGACCTCGGAGACCGTGCGCCCGAGGTGTTCGGCGGCCGGGATGCCGTTGATCCGTTCGAGGGCCGGGTTGACGTAGAGATAGCGCAGCCCCGTGTCGAGCACGCCCACCCCGGCCGAGGTGCCGCCGACCAGGGCCGCCAGGGCACGGGGGTCGAACGGCACCGGGCTGCCGGCGTACGCATCGGCCTGCACGTCAACCTCCTGCGGCGGGCGCGGACCACCCGCTGCCCGGCCCTCAATCGTGGGCCGCCCGCCCCCGCCACGCATCCGCAGACCGGCGGCCGGGGCGGCGGGAGTAGCAGGGATGGCGAGGGTGGCCGGGGTGGGCACCGCCCCCCGGGTCAGGTCAGCGGGTGCGAGGTGCGGCCGGACGCGTCGTCGATCTCGTCGTGCGCCTTCGTCAGCATCTTCATCGCCAGCTCATTGAGCGCTCTGGCTCCCGCGATCTCCTCGCCCACTCTCGGCTGATTGTTGTCGGAGGGGTGGCGGCTCGCATATCCATGGGCCCGCACCTCGGTCCCGTCCGAAAGCCGCACCATGGCGGCCGCACGGGTGCGGTGGGTGTCCTCGTCGAATTCCAGCTCGATGTGCCACCCGACGGTTGTCATCACCATGACGATCACCTCCCTCCCAGGGTGCGCCCGTTCCCCCGCCCCTGCACCACGGCACCGCCCCGGTCCGTCACCCCTCCAACAGGTCCAGATCGAGGGTGCCCGCCACCGCCGGGGCGTCCGGCGGGAGGCCGAGGGCGGCCTCGACCGCCCCGGGCAGCGGGCCCAGGCCCAGCAGGCCGGTGACGATCCGGGCCGTCAGCGCGTGCCACGCCCCGGCGCGCCGGAGCATCGCGTGGTCGCTGCCCCGGATCGCGACCAGACAGGAGCGGGCACCGGCGCGCCGGGCACGGGCCGTGAGGCGCTGGGACGCGCGGGGGCTGGTGATCCGGTCACGGGTGCTGTGCAGCAGGACGACGTCACGGCCCGCGAGCTGGTCCACCGGATCGTCCGCCGGGCACCACGCGGCGAGGCCGACCACCCCGCGCACCAGCGGGTGACCGGCGGCGCGCAGGGCGGCGCGGGCGCCCATCGAGTGGCCGACCAGGACCACCGGGATCTCCCCGGCCTCGCGCCCGAGGGCGTCCAGGGCGCGTACGGCGTCGTGCAGCGGGTCCTCTCGGGGGCCGTTCCAGCCACGGTGGGCGTAGCGGACGGCACGTACGAGAACGCCGCCTCCACCGGGTCCCGCGCCCCCGCCGCGGATCGCCCCGGCGATGGACCGGGCGAACGGACGCATCCGCACGGCGGGCAGGTTCAGCGGGCCGGGCAGCGGCGCGCCCAGGCCCGTCTCCGCGCCGCCGTGCAGCAGGAGCACGGCGGCGGACGGGCGGACAGCGGGCGGACGGACGGCGGACGGCGGTGCTGCCATGCGTACCTCCTGGTGCGGGAGCCGGACCCGTACCGAGCATCCGGACCCGTACCGAGCATGCTGTACGGAGACCCGAACGGGAAAACCCGGCAGCACCGGACCACGGAGGAAGCGACATGGGATCGTCACCACAACTCGGCCTGCCCGCACCGGACTTCACACTGCCGGGCGGTCTGCTCACCGGCGAGGACTTCGCGCGCCGCGACTACGGCCTCGCCGCGGCGCGCGGCCGTGCCGTGGTCCTCGCGTTCTACCCGGGCGACAACACGGCCGTGTGCACCAAGCAGCTCTGCTCGTACTCCTCGGGCATGGAGGCCTTCGGCGCACTGGACGCGGAGGTCTGGGGCATCAGTCCACAGGGTGTGGACAGCCATGAGTCGTTCGCCCGCGCGCACGGCCTGCGGATGCCGCTGCTCGCGGACGCCGGACGGGAGACCGCGCGGGCGTACGGTGTCGCGGCGCCGGGGATCGGGGTGCGCCGCGCGATCTTCCTGATCGGCCCCGACGGGGTGCTGCGCTGGAAGCATGTGGCGCTGCTCGGTGCCACGTACCAGTCGCTCGACACACTGACCGAGCAGTTGTCCGGCATCAAGGGCGCGTAAAAGATTGCCGGAACCCGGCAGTACGCGCTGCCGGGCGCGTATGGGATCATCCACCCAGTTCGATGGAAATGTTCGGGGGATTTCGAAGATCGGGGAGGGTGATCACGTGACCTTGTTTCTCGGTCTCGGCATTGCGGGAATTGTTCTGCTCGTACTGTCCCTGATCTTCGACGGAGTCCTGGAAGGCCTCTTCGGGGGCGTGCTGGACGGCCTCTTCGACGGGCTCCTGTCGCTGCCGGTCATCGCGGGATTCCTCTCGATGCTCGGCTTCGGCGGCGCGATCGTGCTCGGCACCACCGGCGCCGGTACGGTCGTCGCGACCGCCGCCGGAGTCGTGGCCGGGCTCGTCGCGGCCTGGCTGACCTGGAAGTTCAGCCGGGCCCTGATGCGGGACCAGACCAGCGTGACACCGCGCGGCGACGATCTGGTCGGCACGTCCGGGTCGGTCGTCACGGCCATCCCGGCCGACGGCTACGGCGAGGTCCTGCTGCAACTCGCGGGCCAGCACGTGAAGCTGGCGGCGAAGAGCGCGGCGCCGGTCGCGCGCGGCACCGAGATCTGGGTGGAGGCCGCGTTGTCGACCACCTCGGTCGCGGTCCGCCCCGTCGAGCACTGAGCCCGACTCGTCGGGCACCGAGCCCGGTCTGACGGGCTCCGGGTCCGACCTGACGGGCTCCGAGCCCGACCTGTTGGACTCCGGGTCCGACGAGTCGGGCGCCGACCACCGCCCGAGCCGATCCACCGTGCCGCACCGAGACACACCGCGGCACACCGCCCGAAACCGAGCTGCCGTCCCCGCAGGGAGGCAGGGGGGACACCCATATGAGCCCAGTCGTGACCGCAGTCGCCGGAGTCGTCGTGCTCCTGGTGCTGCTCGCACTCGTCGTCATCACCCGCTACAAGGTCGCCGGGCCCAGCGAGGCATTCATCATCACCGGCCGCCGCGGCAAGAAGTCGACCGACCCGGTGACCGGCCGCACCAGTATCGACAACAGCGGCCAGAAGGTCGTCGTCGGCGGCGGCGTCTTCGTCGTCCCGTTCGTCCAGCAGAAGTTCACCCTGGACCTCTCCAGCCGGCACATCCCGATCGCGGTGCGCGGCGCCGTCACCCTGCGCGGTGTGAAGTCCAACCTCGAAGGCGTCGCGATCGTCAAGGTCGGCGGCAGCGAGGAAGCGATCCGGGCCGCGGCCCAGCGCTTCCTCCAGCAGCAGGACGGCATCGTCGGCTTCACCCAGGAAGTGCTCTCCGGTGCGCTGCGCGCCATCGTCGGCCGGATGTCGGTCGAGGACATCATCCGCGACCGGGCCGCGTTCGCCGGCCAGGTCGCCGAGGAGGCCGAGGCCAGCCTCTCCGGCCAGGGCCTGATCCTGGACGCCTTCCAGATCCAGGACATCACCACCGAGGGCTCCTACCTGGAGGACCTCGGCCGCCCCGAGGCCGCCCGCGCCAAGCAGGAGGCGGACATCGCCGAGGCGATCGCCAAGCGGGCCTCCGAGCAGGCCCGGCTGAAGGCGGCCGAGGAGATCGCCATCGCCGAGCGGACCTTCTACCTCAAGCAGGCCGAGATCAAGGCCGAGACGGAAGCCGCCGCGGCCAAGGCCAACGCGGCGGGCCCGCTCGCCGAGGCGGCCCGTCAGCAGGAGGTCCTCCAGGAGCAGGAGAAGGTCGCCGAGCGCCAGGCCGCGCTGACCGACCGCGAGCTCGACACCAAGGTCCGCAAGCCCGCCGACGCCGCCCGCTACCAGGCCGAGCAGGAGGCCGAGGCCCGCCGGATCGCCCAGGTCAAGGAGGCCGAGGCGGATGCCGAGCGCTCCCGCCTGACCGGTCAGGGCGAGAAGCTGCACCGCTCGGCGCTCGCCGACGCCGTCCGCATCGAGGGCGAGGCGGAGGCCGCGGCCATCGCGGCGAAGGGTGCGGCCGAGGCCGAGGCCATGCAGAAGAAGGCCGACGCGTTCGCGCAGTACGGCGACGCCGCCGTGCTCCAGATGCTGGTCGAGGTGCTGCCGGAGGTCGTCGCCAAGGCGTCCGAGCCGCTGAGCGCCGTCGACAAGATGACCGTGATCTCGACGGACGGCGCGAGCCAGCTGTCGCGTACGGTCACGGACAACGTCGCCCAGGGCATGGAACTCCTCAGCTCCACCACGGGAGTCGACCTCGCCGCCCTGCTGAAGAACCTCAAGGGCGGCCGGAAGGACACCGCTCCGGCGGGCCTGCCCACCCAGGGCGCGGATGCCTCGGCTGCCCCGGCCGCCCCGGCGCCCGACGGAAAGATCGAGATCACCGACTGATCCGCCGCACCACCGACACCCGTACGTGCCCGGCCGGTCGACCACCGTCCGGGCACGTACGCGTCAGGGCTCACCCCTCCAGGTCCACCCGAACCGACAGCAGGTTCGTACCCACCGCCCGCACGACGGTGCTGTTGTAGCGCGGCAGGGTCCTGAGCCGGGCGCGGGCATCGTCCTCGGGCAGCGGGTGCGCGATCCCGTCGTACCAGCGGCCCTCGATGCGCACCCGGACCCGGGGATCGGACCGGATGTTACGGATGTACTGGGACTTGTCGCCGTACTCCGAGACCAGCCAGAACTCCTGGCCCACGCGCCGGCCGCCGACCGGGGTCCGGCGCGGAAGGCCGGAGGTGCGGCCCGTCGTCTCCAGCAGGATCTGCGACTTCGACCGTCTGGCCAGCGGGTTGACCACATGCCGCTGAAGCGATGTGACCGCCCGGAACTTGAGCTCTCGACTGCGCGCCATGCGTGCCCCTTCCGCCCGTTGCCTTCGTGCCGGTGTACGACCGCGCCCGCGAGCCTACGACGCTATGCCCCGGTCACCGCATAGCGCGCGCCGCCGGATCCGGGCGCGACTCCTCGCCCTCCCCCGCACAGACGATGAACTCCCTTACGGGCGGCGGCGCGGCGGGTGGGGCCGGGACAGCCACCGGCGCCGGAAGCCTCTGGACGAGCCGGTGACGCAGGAACCCGACAGCGGACCGTACGCCGCCCCTGGGCAGCTCACTGGTCAACGCCCGCCGCAGATCCGCAGCACTCACGCCGCGCCGGATCCACTCGGCAGCGACCTCGGCCAGCCCCCGGGCCTCCCGGACCCCGAGGTGCACTTGCGGATGCGCATGCCGCGGTGACAGCAACACCCGCTCCCCCTCCGCGACTTCGGAGGCATGGGGGGGCTTCGGAGGGCGGGTGGGAGTAGTTCTCCCCAAGTTCTTCATCTACCGGTTCATAGCCACCGACCTTTCCGGCGGGGCAACGGGTCAGCCCACGGCTCCGAGGATCGGGGCCCAGGTGGGACCGGTGAGCGCGGCCACCGCCTGCTTCTGGGAGAGCGGGGGGGTGTCACGGGTCGGCTTCGGGGTGTTTCCGTCGCCGAAGTCACCGGCGGTGTCCCACTGCACCAGCTGAAGCTGGGCACCGGTCGACTTCAGGGTCACCGTCGTCGTCCAGCGGTGAGCGATCTCGGAGTCGGGGACGGGGTCGGCACCCATCGGCTGCCTCTCCGCGATCTTCTCCGACACCACCAGGGCTCCGCCGGGAAGCGCGGCGCTGCTCGGCAGCTCGCTCAGCTCGCAGGTGTCACCGGCGTCAGCGCGTCCGGCCATGTTGTCGCAGCTCAGCCCGTCGCCGTCCCTGAGCGGCAGCTTGAGCCGCATGGCCGAGACACCGACGCCGGCGGCACCGTGCCCGTCATTGACGTCCACTTCGCCGTTGGCGACCCACCCGCCGTTCGGATTCGAGGGGTCGTTGCTCTGGCCGTGCTCCTGGCCGAACCGGCTCCCGGGGAACGTCTTCTTCACGGCGTCGATCATCTGGGTGCCGCTGATCGCGGAGCGGGGCATCGCCAGCACCACCGTTTCCATGTCGGACCCTGCTGAGCGGGCCCCGGCGAGCACGCCGGGGAGCACCAGGCCGGCTGCCGCGATCGCGGCGCAGGCACCGACCCCGGCGATGACACCGGCGCTGCGCCGACGACGGCTGCGGCTCCGCCCGCGCGCGACGGCTCCGTCCGTGAGCCGGGTGAGATCGGGTTCGAGGGAGTCGGTCGTGCGGTCCAGGGCGTGTGCGAGGTCTGCTTCAAACGGCATGCTGACGTCACCTTTTCTGTCTCTGATGGAGGTTCTGCGACGGGTACGACCGGTGTGCACCGTTGTTCGGTGCGGGACCGTTCAGTGCGGGACCGTTCAGTGCCGGACCGTTCAGTGCCGGACCGTTCAGTGCCGGACCGTTCAGTGCCGGACCGTTCGGTGCCGGACTGTTCAGTGCCGGACCAGGTCGGACAGGCTGTCGCCGAGCAACGCACGCACCCTGTTGAGCGCCCGGGTGCCCTGGGAGCGGACCGCGCTGCTGCTCAGCTTGAGCATCCGGGCGGTCTCCTCGACGCTGCGGTCCTCCCAGTAGCGCAGCAGCAGCACCGCCCTGTCCCGGGGCGGGAGTTGACCGAGCGCGTCCAGCAGGGTGAGCCGCAGCGCGGCGTCCGGGCCGGCCGTCGCGCTGTCGGGCATGTTCCCGGTGGGACGCTCGCCGGTGCTGCGCCGACGCCGCAGAGTGAGGGAGGCGCGGACCAGGATCGTCTGTGCGTAGGCCGCCGGGCTGTCCGCCCTGGCCACCCGCTTCCAGTGCACGTACACCCGGCTGAGGGTTTCCTGGACCAGGTCCTCGGCAAGATGTGCGTCACCGGCCGCGAGGACGTACGCCGATCGGTACAGCGCCTTCGCCCTCTCGGCCACGAACTCCAGGTACTGATCCTCCTGCGCTGATTTCACTCGGCCCCCGCCTGCTCTCTTGTTCCGTGATCCCCGTGCATACCCCTTTGACTACGTGGGACGGCAGGATGTCGCGCGGCAGGAGCGCCTTCTTTTCCCATCGCTCTTTTGCACCGCCGCGGCGGAGCGTCCGAAGGAGCAGGCACCGAGAATCCGACACACGGGACGATCTTGGCTGATATACGCTGCGCCTGACTTGATCGAACAGTTCAGCGAATCCGTGCCACCGGATACGCCTGCCCGGGGGGGCATTCCCATGACTTCGCAGACTTCGCCGTACCGCGTGGTGCTCGGCATCGCGCTCACTCCCGTCCTCGCTCTGGCGGCCGCCGCCCCGGCCGCCGCCCACCCCGCAGCCGCGGGCACGGCCACCGGCACCACCGCCGCGACCGCCGTCGAGACGCGTGCGCCGGGCCCTTGGGGTGCCCGTACCCTGCACGCCGCGAACCCCGTCCCCGCCTCCGCCTCGGGTGGGCTGAACGTCCTGGAGTCGGCCGGGAACGGTGCCCTCGTCTCCCTCACCGGCGACGGGCTCTCCCGTTCCACCCGGATCCGGCCGGCCGGCGGCACCCGCTGGCTCGCCCCGCAGACCTGGCCGGACGCCGGCGGGTACAACACCGAGCTGGTCTCGCTCGGCGACGGCACGGTGCGCCTGGTCTGGCGGGCCGAGCGCGCCGACGACCACAACAACTACTGGCTGAAGGTGGCCACCCTCGCGCCCGGCGCGACCGCCTTCTCCGCGCCCGAGTACGTGGCGGCGGTCCCCGAGAAGGGCTACCACCACGTGGCGGCGGCCCCCGATGGCCGGCTGGTCGCCGTCTGGTCGGCCTCCGGTGTGGTGAAGGCCGCCGGGAAGGCCGGCCCGCAGGCCGCGTGGACCGCTCCGGCCGACCTCAACACGCAGCCGCCGTCCGGCAGCCGGGACATCTCCGCCCTGGACCTGGCGGTCGCCAAGGACGGCACCGCCCTGGTGGTGTGGCAGTGGCAGGCGAGCAAGGCCGTCGTCGCCCTGGAGAAGGCCCCCGGCGCGTCCGCCTGGACCGCGGTCGAGAACTTCCCGGTCCCGGGCGTGGACCTGGCCCGCCCGAAGGCGTTCGCCGGCCCGCAGGGCGGCTTCGACGTGTTCTACGACGACAACGCGCACCTCATGCACACGCGCCGGTCCGCCGGTGCCACGCAGTGGAGCACCCCTCGGTCCGCCGCCAACTACGGCAGCACATCCGGGATGACGGCACCCGTCCACCTGCCCAACGGCGACCTCTTCGTCGCGGGCGGGCCCGGCTACGCGACCGGCCCCTGGTACGCGGTGCGCTCGGCGGCCACCGGCGCCTGGCAGCCGTACACACAGCCCTTCTCCACGCACAAGAAGGTGCGCGCGGTCGACGCGGCCGCCACCTCGGGCGGCACGGTCACGGTGACGTGGCGGGAGGGCTACTCGGGCGAGGAGTACACGATGGCCGCCGTCTTCAAGGGCGGCACCTGGTCCGCCCCCCGGCGGCTGAGCGCGACGAGTGCCCGGTCCACCGGAGCGCCCCAGGTGGCTGCCGACGCGCTCGGCCGCCCCGTCGTGCTGTGGGACGAGTACCGGCTGACCGACACGAACAGCATCGTCCTGGACGGCGTCCAGCAGGCCACCACCACCAGCCGCGCACTGCCCGAGTGGGGCGACTACACGGACGACGGCAAGCCCGACCTGCTCGGCCGGGACGGCACCGGACTGAAGGTGTACACGGGCACCGCGACGAAGCTGTCCGCCGGGAAGCGCACGAGCAGCTGGCCCACGGGCACGCTGGTGCTGCCGTACGGCGACCTCGACGGCGACCGCTGCAACGACGTGTTCGTCCGCTACCCGAAGGGCGAGGCCCGCGTCTACCCGACGGTCTGCGGCGGGCTGCCCGACCAGCAGTCGTTCCACGTCAAGGTCTCCTCGGACTGGAGCGGCTACGACACGGTCGTCTCACCCGGCGACGTGACCGGCGACGGCCGGGCCGACCTGCTGACCCGGTCCGCCTCGACCGGAAAGCTGTACGTGTACGCCAACAACGGCGCGGGCGGCTTCAAGGCCCGCTCGCTCGCCGGGTCCGGCTTCGGCGGCTACAAGAAGCTGATCGCCGCCGGGGACCTCGACGGCGACGGCAAGAACGACCTGCTGGCCCTCGACGCGTCGAACGAGCTGTGGCGCTTCCGGGGCACCGGCACCGGCACCAGCGCCTTCAAGCCCCGGTCCCTCGTCTTCAAGGACTGGGGCACCTCCTACAAGGACGTGGTCGGCGGCCTCGACCTGTCCGGTGACGGCCGCGCCGACCTGATCTCGCTCGACAAGACCGGCCGTGCCTGGCTGAACCGGGGCGACGGCCACGGCGGCTTCGGCAACCGGACCCAGGCCGGCAAGTCCACGAACTGGTCGGACATCCGCATCTCCTGACCGCACCGTCCGCTCCTGTGGACGGCGCTCCGGCGCGGTGTGGACGGAGAAGAAGCCCCGGGCCGCTGGTCCGGGGCTTCCTCGTGGGGCGGGTGGCGAGGGTCGAGCTCGTGGGGCGGGTGGCGAGGGTCGAGCTCGTGGGGCGGGCTCGGAAATCGCGGATCGGACCAGGTGTCATGGGCCGGTGCCCGCCTCCCCGGACCCGGTGCGGTGCAGGGCAGCGAGTTCGCCCAGATCGTTCGCGACCATGACGTGCGCGAGACGGCCGGCCACTGCCACGACCTGCGGCCATGCCGCCGCCCGTAGGTACTGCTCGTCGGTGTCGTCCGGCGCCTCGGAGCCTGCGGCGATGAGCGCGGAGCCCAGCTGGCGCATGAGGTCGACCTCTTCGTCGGTCCGCAGACTGGTACCGAGGTACCGCTCCGGTTGGCCGGCGTCGCAGAAGTCGTCGAAGAGCACATGAAAGATGTGGTCCAGGTTCTCGAAAACCGACGGATCGAGCCACACCGCCCGCTGCCACGGAGGGTTGGCCAGGGCCAGCACTGCCGGCACGAGGTTGACGCGGAAGTTCGACAGGAGCTGCCCGTCCTCGGTCATGGGCCGGAGCGTAGTGCCGCCCCCGCGCGAAGCGCACCCGATACGCCCCCGAAACCCCCGCGCCCCGGAGGCGGCGGGAGCCTCCGGATAAGGTAATGGGGAGATAAAGAGATCACCAAGTGCGTCAAGAGCCGCCGCACCTCGGGAGGAAGCCATGGGAACCCACCGCACCACGCTGCCCGGAGTCGGTGTGCAGTACGACTACACGACCGAGTCGGGCCAGCACATCTCTGTCGTCGTCCACCACGACGGACGGCGGTTCATCGGCTTCTACGACCAGGACGACCCTGATTCGTGCCGGCTCTCGGTACCCCTGACGCCCCAGGAGGCCACCGGCCTCGCGCACCTCATCGACGCCGCGCCCATCGACGCCGTACGCACCGACGGCATCGACCTGGTCACCGAGCACATCCCGCTCGGGACGCGCTCCCCGTACGGCGGGCGACTGCTCGGGGAGACGAAGGCCCGGACCAGGACGGGGGCCTCGATCGTGGCCGTGCTGCGGACCCACAGTGCGCATCCGTCTCCCGGGCCGGACTTCCGGTTCGCCATCGGGGACACGCTCGTCGTCGTCGGAACACGTGAGGGCGTCGACACGCTCTCCGAGATCATTGCGGAGGGCTGACCGTGCACGACACGACCGCACTGCTGGTGGAGCTCGGCTCCGTCATTCTGGGGCTGGGCATCATCGGCCGCTTCGCCGGGCGGATAGGCCTCTCGCCGATCCCGCTCTATCTGCTGGCCGGGCTGGCGTTCGGCGAGGGCGGGCTGCTGCCGCTGGGGGCCAGTGAGGAATTCACCGCCGTCGGCGCCGAGATCGGCGTCATCCTGCTGCTGCTCCTGCTCGGCCTGGAGTACAGCGCCTCGGAGCTGGTGACCAGCCTCAAGACCCAGTACCCGTCCGGGGCCGTGGACTTCGTGCTCAACGCGACCCCGGGAGCGGTGGCGGCGCTGTTGCTCGGCTGGGGGCCGGTGGGGGCGGTCGCCCTGGCCGGGGTCACCTGGATCTCCTCGTCCGGGGTCATCGCCAAGGTGCTCACCGACCTCGGGCGGCTCGGCAACCGGGAAACGCCCGTGATCCTCGGTGTGCTCGTCATCGAGGACCTGTCGATGGCCGTCTATCTGCCGCTGCTCACCGCGATGCTCGCGGGCGTGGGCCTCGCCGGGGGCAGCATCGCGCTGCTCATCGCGCTCGGCACCGTCGGGTTCGTGCTCTATCTGGCGCTGCGGCACGGGCGGTTGATCAGCCGCGCGGTCTCCTCCGACAATCCGGAGATGCTGCTCCTGGTCGTCCTCGGGCTGACCGTCCTGGTGGCCGGTGTGGCACAGCAGTTGCAGGTGTCCGCCGCCGTCGGCGCGTTCCTCGTCGGGATCGCGCTCTCGGGCGAGGTCGCCGAGGGGGCCCGCAAGCTGCTGACGCCGCTGCGGGATCTGTTCGCCGCCGTCTTCTTCGTGTTCTTCGGGCTCTCCACCAATCCGGCCGAGATCCCGCCGGTGCTGCTCCCGGCGGCGCTGCTGGCGATCGTCACCGTCCTCACCAAGATCGCCACCGGGTGGTACGCGGCCCGGCGGGCCGGAATCGGTTCGCGCGGGCGCTGGCGGGCCGGCGGGACGCTCGTCGCACGTGGCGAGTTCTCCATCGTCATCGCCGGTCTGGCCGTGGCGACCGAGCCCCGGATCGGGCCCATCGCCACCGCCTACGTCCTCATCCTCGTCATCGTCGGACCGCTCACCGCCCGCTGGACCCAGCCGGTCGCGGCCCGGATCCAGGCCTGGCGCGGCCGGGGCGACGGTGGCGGTGGCGGTGGCGGAAAGGGGAGCGCCAAGGGGAGTGGCGAAGTCGCCGTGGCCCGTCCGGCGACCGCCGTTCAGGAGGAGGAGTTCGCCTCCTCCGCCGACTGAGGACGGACAGAGGCAGCGCGTACGGGCCCGGGAGGACAGTCGTCCGCCGGGCCCGTACCGCTCACAGCGGGGTCGCCGCGTGCAGGATCCCCACCAGGGTCACCGTCGCGTTGAGCGACGACAGCGCCGAGGCCGCCGTGCCCACCGTCGCGACCAGGGCCGCGAGTGCGGCATGGGCGGACGACGGCGGCCACAGCCGGACCGGCAAAACCGGGGCGAGCAGCGCCTCCACCCGGCGCGGTACGGGGCCCGCCGGGGCCGCGAAGGCCGCGAACCCCGCCGAGACGTCCGGCGCGCGGTGCGAGTACAGCGCCGCCTTGCCGACCGCGACCGCCACCACCCGCCGGTCGCCGACCGCACAGGCGGCCTCCTCGTCCGCCCACCGTTCGGTGCTGAACGACACCGCCGTACGCAGCGGCAGCAGGAACGGGTTGGCGCGCGCCGCGAGCTGGGCGGCCAGCAGATAGCGGTGGTGCCGGGCGGCCAGATGGGCCCGCTCATGGGCGATCAGGGCCCGCCGCTCCCAGGCGTCCAGGCACTCGGCCATCGCGGTCGAGACGATGACGCGACCCGGACTCCCGGGCAGCGCGTAGGCGTACGGCTCCGGGTCCGGGAGCACCGCGACATCGCCGGAGACGACGGAGGGCGCGGCGGCCAGCGCGCGCCGCGCGACGATCCGCAGCCGCAGATGGCGGCAGACCGTCCACCCGCACGCCACCAGCACCGCCGCCAGCGCCCCGATCGCGACGATGCCCGCCTTCTCCTCGTACGGCACCGCCTCCCGCACCTCCGGATCCGACCAGCCGTCCGGCAGCGGATTGCCCGGCAATTGCGCGGTGCCCACCACCATCAGCAGCCCCAGGCACAACGTGCTGCACAGAGCCAGCAGCGCGCCGACGACGGCGAGCAGCCGGGTCGCGATGCGGGGGTGCAGATGCTGTTCGGCCAGGCGCGCGATCGGCAGCGCGGTCAGCGGCAGCACGAGCGGCAGACAGACGAAGACACCCATCGGTGGGCTACATGCCTTCCGTGTCGCGGGGGTTGTACGGATCGTCCGGGGCGTCCGCCCGCGCGAGCAGGGCGCGCAGGCGGTCCTCGTCACCGGGGGAGAGCGCCGAGATGAAGCGGGCGAGCACGGCGTCCCGGTCCCGTTCGCCGTCCAGCACGCGGCGCATCCGCAGGGCCGCGAGACCGGCCTCGTCGGAGACGGACGTCCAGGTGTAGGAACGGCCCTCGCGGGACCGGGTCACGGCGCTCTTGGCGTAGAGGCGGGAGAGGATCGTGATGACGGTGGTGTACGCGAGGTCGCCTTCGAGGTGCTCCTGGACCCAGCCGGCCGTCGCGGGGCCGTTCGCCGAGCGCAGCACGGCGAGTACCTGCGACTCCAGTTCGCCCTGGCCGCGCCTGCGCAGCCGCCGGCTCCCGGCACCCATGCCGCCGGGGAGCACCGCACCGGAGGGCGGATCCGCGGGAGCGGGCACTCCGTCGCGCGGTGGTTCGTTGTCCGGGGGGTGGCCGGGCCTGGCCGAGTCCATCGGGGGGTCCGCCCTTCTGCGAAGCCGCGTCGGCCGCGGCGTCGCAGCATCCTACTTTCCGCCGGTTCCGGGGCCCGTTCCCGGGACACAGCGGACGCCGCTGCTGCTAACTTCTACACGTCTGTAGAGTTGGCTTCAATCCGGCAACGCACCGCAACGCAACGTATGGAGACGTCATGGCACTGTGGGATCGGATCAAGGAATCCGCCTCGTCGATGCAGTCGCAGCTGGAAGCGAAGAAGAACGACCTGAAGAGCGGGGCGTTCCGCGACGCGAGCATGGCCATGTGCGCCCTCGTCGCCGCGGCCGACGGTTCCATCGACCCGTCCGAGCGCCAGCGCGTCGCCTCGCTGATCGCCACCAACGAGGTACTGCAGAACTTCCCGGCGGACGATCTGCAGCGCCGGTTCAACGACTACGTGAACAAGCTCACCGCCGACTTCGCCTTCGGCAAGGTCAGCGTGCTCCAGGAGATCGGCAAGGCGAAGAAGAAGCCCGCCGAGGCGCGTGCCGTCATCCAGATCGGCATCGTCATCGGCGGCGCCGACGGTGACTTCGACAAGACGGAGCAGGCCGTCGTGCGCGAGGCGTGCTTCGCGCTCGACCTCCCGCCGCACGAGTTCGACCTGTAGTCCCGCACGGTCAGTCCACCGGACCGGACGCCCGGAGCGGCTGCCCGGTCCGGCCCCGAACCGCCGGAAGAAGCGCGACCGACTGACCACCGGTCCGCGCCCGGCGGGCCGGGGACGCACGACTCCCCCCTGTGCGTCCCCGGCCACCCTCTCCGGACCCCGCCTCCACGGCCCACGCGCCGATGGACGCGGGGTCCTGTGGTGTCTGCCGACCCGTCACCGCTCCTCGGCTCCATCCATCGGCGGATGCGGGGAGCACGGGCGTACCGCCCCGCCATCGCCACTCCGCCGTCACCGCCCCGCCGTCACAGCTCCTTGGTCGGCCAGTCCAGCAGCCGGGCGCCGATGACCGCCGTCTGCAGGGTGTAGCGGTGCATCGGGTCGGACGGATCGGAGCCGGTCAGCTGGTGGATCCGCTCCAGCCGGTAGGTCAGCGCCCGCACGCTCAGCGAGAGCCGGCGGGCCGTCTCGGCGGCCACGCAGCCCGCGTCGAAGTAGACGTTGAGCGTCTTCAGGAGGGGCTCGGCACCGCCGCGGGCCTTCTGGAGCGGGCCCAGCTCGCTGCGCACCAGGTCGGCCATCGCCTGCCGGTCGCGGGTCAGCACCGGGTAGACCAGCAGATCGGCGGCGTACAGCACCGGGTCGTCCAGATCCATCCGCTCCGCGAGATCCAGCGCGTCCAGCGCCTCGTCGTAGGAGTGGACCACCCCGCCGGGCCCGTGGTGCGGGCGGCCCACCGCGACGCGGCCGCCGTCCGTCGCCGCGTGCGACTGCTTGGCGAAGTACCGCAGGACGTCGGGCTGGCTGCCGGGGGCGATGCAGACCAGCCGCCCGTCCTTCGTCGTGAGCAGGATCTTCCGGCCGCTGAACCGGGCCAGCAGCGCCGCCTCCACCGTGCGCGGCACGGAGTCGGTCTCCGTGTACGCCTCCGGGCCCGTCGCCACCGCGACCGCGTGCGCGCGCGAGAGCCGCAGCCCGAAGCGGGTGGCCCGCTCGGCGAGCCGGCCCAGGTCGCTGCGCCCGTACAGCAGGTCGTCGATGAACTCGCGGCGCGCCGCCTCCTCGCGGCGCACCGTCATCCGCTGGGCCCGCTCGAAGCCCTCCGCGAAGGCGTCGACGGCCTGCTCGACCGCGGCCAGCACGGAATCCGCGGCCGCGCCGTCGGCGGACGAGGTGAGCGGCCAGGCGGCGCGGGTCGCCGCGAGATGACGGACCACCAGGGCGCGCAGCTGGAACCCGTCCTCTGCGGCCGCCTTGCCCAGCAGCCGGCGGTCCTCCAGCTCGTCCCGGTTGAGGCGGCGGCCGGTGGCGGCCACCTCGGCCAGGATGCGGGCATAGTCCCCCAGAACCTCATCGGATATCTCCGGCTCCGGCACGCGTTCTCCTCCAGTTCTGACGCAACTTTGACACTCGCTCAACGCATACCTGCCGCTGCCGGTGCCCGGCATCAAGGAAGGGCAAAGATTGCCGGACTCCGGCAGTGCGGTGCGGTGGCCTCCGTGACAGGATCCGGTCAGCACCAACCGGGGGAAACACGGGGGGACACGGGGGACGACCTGGCTGCTGCGGCGCCGTTTCAGGCGGTGCCGCAGCACCTGGGTCACCGTCGGCCGCCCGGCAAGTCGAGGGGGTGGACCGATGCGGGAGTTCCTGAGCGCTGCGACTGCCTTTCCCGCCGTTCTGTTCGGCGCCGCACTGGCCGTCGTCGTCTTCTTCTGGCTCCTCGTGCTGCTCGGCGCGGCCGACCACCATTCCTTCGACGGCGACCTCGACACCGGCCTGGCCGGGACCGGTGGGGTGCCGGTCACCGTCTCGGTGTCCGTGATGGTCGTCGTCGGCTGGTTCACCAGTCTCACCGGTACGGTCCTCCTGCACCGCAGCGGGGTCACCGGCCTCACCCGGGCCGCGCTGGCCTGCGGGGTGCTCGTCGCGGCGCTGCTGATCGGCCGGGTCGTGCTGCGGGTGCTGGTGCGCTGCTTCCGCCGGAGCTTCCCGGACGAGCCCCCGCCCTCGCGTCAGGACTTCCTGGGCCGGGTCTGCACGGTCCGTACCGGTTCCGTGAGCGCCGACTTCGGCCAGGCCGAGGTCACCGCGGACGACGGCTCCACCGCGATCGTCCAGGTCAGGCTGCTCGCCCCGGGGGACGCCACGACAGACGCCACGGCGCTCGGCGCGGGCAGTGCGGGGCTGCTGTACGCGTACGACGCCGAGGGCGAGTTCTTCTGGGTCTCGCCCTACGACAGGGCGCTGGACCCGGGGCCGCCGACGCCCCGACCACGCACGGCGTCGCGCCGGACCCCGCGCCGCACCGGCTGACCGACCGGACGACCTCGGCCGGACGCACGTCCAACGGGACAGTCCGACCGCACCGGCCGACCGCTCCGGCCGGGCGCACCACCCGCCGCGTCGCCGCCGTGCAACGGACCCCGCCACCGGGGCCGCCCGCTGCCGCAACCGCCGCACCCCCGTCCCTTCACCACCTTCCTCACCAGCCGCCAAGGACTGTCATGGATGCCATCTCCCTGGGCTTCGGTGTGCTCGTAGCCGTTGTCCTGCTCATCGCCATCGCCCTGCTCCTCGTCGTCAGCCGGCTCTTCCGCAAGGTCGAGCAGGGCAAGGCGCTGATCATCTCCAAGACCAAGAAGGTCGATGTCACCTTCACCGGGGCCGTCGTCCTGCCGGTACTGCACAAGGCCGAGACCATGGACATCTCGGTGAAGACCATCGAGATCCGCCGCACCGGGCGCGAGGGCCTGATCTGCCAGGACAACATCCGCGCCGACATCCACATCAACTTCTTCGTGCGGGTCAACAAGACCGTCGAGGACGTCATCAAGGTCGCCCAGTCCATCGGTACGGAACGGGCCAGCGACAAGGTGGCGATCCAGGAGTTCTTCGGCGCGAAGTTCGCCGAGGCGCTCAAGACCGTCGGCAAGCAGCTGGACTTCGTCGACCTGTACACCAAGCGCGAGGAGTTCCGGGACCGGATCATCCGGGTCATCGGCACGGACCTGAACGGCTACCACCTCGACGACGCCGCGATCGACTTCCTTGAGCAGACGCCGATGACGCAGCTGGACGGCGCCAACATCCTCGACGCCCAGGGCATCCGGAAGATCACCGAGCTGACGGCGATCGAGCACGTGCGCACCAACGAGTTCCAGCGCACCGAGCAGAAGGAGATCACCCGGCAGGACGTCGACGCCCGCGAGACCATCCTGGAGCTGGAGCGCCGGCAGGCCGAGGCCGAGATCAAGCAGCGCCGCGAGATCGAGACGCTGCGGGCCCGCGAGGAGGCCGCCACCGCCAAGGTCCAGGAGGAGGAACGGCTCGGCTCCCAGGCCGCGTTCATCCGTACCGAGGAGCAGCTCGGCATCCAGCGCGAGAACCAGGCGCGGGAGATCGCCGTCGCGCAGAAGAACCGCGAGCGCGTCATCGCCGTGGAGAACGAGCGCATCGAGAAGGACCGGCTCATCGAGGTCATCGGGCGCGAGCGGCAGACCGAGCTGGACCGGATCGCCGCGACGAAGGAGGTCGAGGCCGAGCGCCGCGAGGTCGCCGATGTGATCCGGGAGCGGATCGCGGTGGACCGTACGGTCGCCGAGCAGGAGGAGTCCATCAAGACGCTGCGGGCGGTCGAGGAGTCCGAGCGCGCCCGCAGGTCGGTCATCATCGCCGCCGAGGCGGAGGCCCAGGAGAAGCTGGTCAAGGACATCAAGGCCGCCGAGGCGGCCGAGGCCGCGGCCACCCACCTGGCCGCCGAACAGCTGACGCTCGCCGAGGCCCGGCTGAAGACCGCGGACCTGGACGCCCAGGCGAAGCTGCGGCTGGCCGAAGGTGTCCAGGCCGAGTCCGCGGCGCCCGGTCTGGCGGAGGTCCAGGTGCGGGACGCGGAGGCCGATGTCATCGAGAAGGCCGGTCTCGCCGAGGCCGAGGCCACGTCCGCCCGGCTCAGGGCCGAGGCGGAGGGGGCCAGGCTCAAGGCGCTCGCGACGGCCGAGGGCACCCAGGCCCAGGCCACGGCCGACGCGGCGATGATCGGCGAGAAGCTGAAGGCCGAGGCGGCGGGGCTGACCGAGAAGGCGGCCGCGATGGCGGCGCTGGACGACGCCTCGCGCGGCCACGAGGAGTACCGGCTGCGGCTCGCGGCGGAGAAGGAGATCCGGCTGGCCGGTCTCGATGTGCAGCGGCAGGTGGCCGAGGCGCAGGCGACAGTGCTGGCCACCGGCCTGGAGAACGCCGACATCGACATCGTCGGCGGGGAGTCGGTCTTCTTCGACCGGCTGGTCTCGGCCATCTCGATGGGCAAGAGCTTCGACGGGTTCATGGAGAACTCGGACACGGCGAAGGCCCTCGCGGGACCGTGGCTCGACGGCACCTCGTCGTTCACGGACGACCTGACCCGGGTCCTGGGCTCGGTGTCCACCGGCGATGTGCAGAACCTGACGGTGTCCGCGCTGCTGATGCGGATGATGCGGGCCCCGGGGGCCGGGGTCTCGTCGGGCCAGGTGCAGCAGCTGCTGGCCGCCGCGAAGGAGCTGGGGCTGGCCGACCTGCCGGTCTCCGCGGTGACCGGCGCGGCGGACACCACCGCCGTGCCCGTCTCGCGGAACGGGGCGGCGCCGGTCGCGTAGGGCGGGTCCGCGAAGTCCCGGCGTACGCCCGGCTCGCGACCTCCGGGCGCACGCCGGAACCGCACGGACACGGCCTGACACGGGCACGGACCGCCGGACGGGCTCGGGCACCCGAAGCCCGTCCGGCGCCCGAAGCCCGTCCGGCACGACGACCGGACCCACCACCCGCACCACCGCCACCACCCGCCTCCCCCACATCCCGGAACGCCTCGCCACCCCGTAACACCTCGCAGGGAGAGCCGTACGCATGGACACCGACACCACGACCGCAGCGCCCACCGGCGGCCCCGTGGACGCGGGGACCTACGACGTGCTGCGCCGCAGGCTCGGCGACCGGGCCGGCGAGCTGGCCCGCCGCGCCGAGGAGCTGAACGCGCGGCGCACCGAGGAGTTCGGCTCGACCGAGCTCCGGCTCATCGGCACCGAGCAGCTGCGCACCGCGCGCCCGGCCGTGCCCCGCGATCTGGTGGCCGTCGGCGGGCGGCTGCTGTTCGGCTGGGAACGGGGCCCGGGGGCGCCGGACCCGGCCGAGGTGTCCGACGTACTCGCCCTGTACGGGCCCGAGTTGGAGGAGCCCGTCGAGGACGGGCCGCTGGCCGACGAGAGCTTCGTACGCGAGTTCACGGGGCTGCACCGCTATTTCCGGGACGCCCGGCTGCTGCGGCTGCGCCGGGTGGACGGGAAGCTGCTCGCCGTCTTCCGTACCGGTGAGAGCGCGGACGGCATCCGGGTGCTGCGCTGGGCGCTCGGCCCGGACGGTTCGCCGGGCGCGTTCCTCGACGCGCGCGGCGACCGGGACCATGTCTTCCCGCCGTCGCACGACTTCACCTGGACCGTCGCCGGCCGCGAGTCGCACGTGCTGGGCCGGCACCCGCACATCGCGGTGGGCGGGGACGGCGTGGACACCGCCGTGCTCTTCGTCGACACGCTCGGCGGCAGCCTCACCGTCAAGACGGTCGATGACACCGACACCCCGGACGGGATCTACCGGGAGCCGGTCGCCGAACCCCTCCAGTCGCTCGCCGACGCGGAGGTCGGGCACGCCACGATCGGGCCGCTGGTCCTGCTCCGCGTCCGCCCGTACAACGAGGAGTCCTGGCGGTACCTGGTCTTCAACTCGCTGCTCGGCACCGTGCAGCGGCTGGACGGCATCGGACCGGCCTGCCACCGGCTCCCGGAGGACCAGGGGATCATCTTCCCCGGCGGCTACTACCTCACCACCGGCACCGCCAAGACCTTCGACATCGCCGAACCGCTCACCGACCCGGTCTTCGAGGGCGCCGTCCGCTCCCCGAACGGCGAGGACGTCCTCTACGTCTTCCGCTCCCCCGACGACGGCCGCGGCCTGCTGCTGCCCTACAACCTGATCCGGCAGGAGGTCGCCACCCCGCTCCAGGGCCGCGGCCACGCCCTGCTCGACGACGGCACGCTCGTCCTGCTGCGCACCCCCGTGGGCGGCGACGAGCCGGCCCGGGTCCACCCCTTGCAGCGCTGGCGGACCCCGTACGTCTCCGACACCTACGCGGCCTCCCGCCCCGCCGGGACGGGCCCGTTGGCCCGGGTAGGCAACGCCGATCTGGTGCGCGGGATCTCCGACTGCCTGGCGCTGGCGCACAGCGCCGCCGAGACGACCCCGACCGCCGCCGTGTACGCGCGGCTGGTCGCGGACTGCACCCGCGCCACCGACCGCTACCACTGGCTCGCCGATGGCGAACTCGGCGATCTGGCCGCCCCGTTGGCGGAGCTCAAGGCCACCGCCGAGCAGGTCGTCGTCGAGTTCGAGACCGTGCGTGAGCTGACCCGGCAGGCCGCCGAGGCGCTCGACGCGGCGGCCGACCGCCTCACCGCGCTCGTCCGCCGGGTCCGCGGCGAGGCCCCCCGCTCGGCCGCCGCCTGGGTGGACCAGCTCACCGAACTGCGCCGCGCACACGGCCACTTGGCGACCCTCTCCGAGATGCGGTACGCCGACACCGGGCGGATCGCCGAACTCTCCGCCGCGACCGCCACCGACCTCGAATCGGCCGCCCAGCGCGCCGTCGCGTTCCTCGGCCGGGACGACGCCTTCACCGGCTACCACGAGGACATCGCCGCGCTCACCGCCGAGGCGTCCACGCTCGCCACCGTCGCGGACACGGCGGCGCTGGGCGAGCGGCTGAGCGGGATGACGGACGGCCTGAGCACCGTCACGGACGTCGTCGCCGGTCTCGACATCGGGGACACCACGGTCCGTACGTCGATCCTGGAGCGGATCGCCGAGGTGCTCGGCGGGGTCAACCGGGCCCGCGCCACGCTCGAAGCCCGCCGCCGCGAGCTCCTCGACCACGAGGGCCGCGCCGAGTTCGCCGCCGAGTTCGCTCTGCTGGGGCAGGCCGTCACGGGTGCGATCGCCGCGGCGGACACCCCGGACGCCTGCGACGATCAACTTGCCAGGTTGTTGCTCCAGCTGGAAAACCTGGAGTCCCGGTTCGCGGAGTTCGACGACTTCCTCGCCGAGCTGGCCGAGCGCCGCACGGAGGTGTACGAGGCGTTCTCGGCCCGCAAGCAGACCTTGCAGGACGCCCGTGCCCGGCGGGCCGAGCGGCTGGCGGATTCGGCCGCCCGGGTCCTGGAGACGGTCTCCCGGCGGCTGGCCGCCCTGCCCGACCAGGACGCCGTCCACACCTACTTCGCCTCCGACCCGATGGTCGCCAAGATCCGCCGCACCGCCGAGGAGCTGCGCGGACTCGGTGATCCGGTGCGCGCCGAGGAGCTGGACGGGCAGCTGCTGGCCGCCCGCCAGGAGGCCGGCCGGGCGCTGCGCGACCGCAGTGAGCTGTACGCGGACGGCGGCGCCACGATCCGGCTGGGCCGTCACCGGTTCGCCGTGAACACCCAGCCCTTCGACCTGACGCTCGTCCCGCAGGGGGACGGGCTGGCGTTCGCCCTCACCGGCACCGACTACCGCGCCCCGGTCACCGACCCGGAGTTCGAGGCGACCCGCCCGTACTGGGAGCAGACCCTCCCCTCCGAATCCCCGCGGGTCTACCGGGGCGAGCACCTGGCCGCCCGGCTCCTCGACGAGCGGGGCGCGGACACCCTGACCGCCCTGGATCCGGCCGAACTCGCCTCCCTGGTACGGGAGTCGGCCGCCGCCGCGTACGACGAGGGCCATCAGCGCGGGGTCCACGACGAGGACGCCACCGCGATCCTCACCACCCTGCTGCGGCTGCACTCCGGGGCCGGCCTGCTGCGCTTCCCGCCCGCCGTCCGGGCGGCGGCCCAGCTCTTCTGGGCGTACGGGGCGGACGAGGACCGCCGCGCGTCCTGGACCCGGCGGGCGCTCTCGCTGGCCCGCGCCCGCGAGACCTTCGGCCTCACCCCGGCCGTGGACGCCCTCCAGGAGGAGTGGGCGGCCGTCATCGCGGGCGAGGCCCCGTCCGCCGTCGCCGCCTATCTCTTCGAGGAGCTGACCAGCGGCCCGGCCGGTTTCGTCACCAGCGCCGCCGCCCGCACCTTCCTGGACAAGTTCCGCCGTACGACCGGGACGTCGGCGTTCGACGAGGATCTCGCCGCGCTCGGTGACGACCTGCCGGCCCGCCGCCAGCTCGTCGAGGGCTGGCTCGGCTCGTACGCCGCCGCGAGCGGCACCCCGATCGGCGCGGGGGATCTCGCGGAGGCCGTCGCCGTGGAGCTCTGCCCGGAGCCGGTGCTCGACCGGTACGGCTGCGAGGCCCCGCTCACCGCGCGGGTGGACGGCCTGCTCGGCACCCATCCGCGCGTCGAACGGGGCACGCTGACCGTCCGGATCGACGAACTCCTCGCCCGCACCGCCGAGTTCCGGGCCGTGACCGTCCCCGGCTTCCGCGCCTACCAGCGCCGCCGCACCGCGCTGGTGAGCGCCGAGCGGACCCGGCTGCGGCTGGACGACCACCGGCCGCGCGTCATGTCGGCGTTCGTCCGCAACCGGCTGCTGGACGAGGTGTACCTGCCGCTGATCGGCGACAGCCTCGCCAAGCAGCTCGGCACCGCCGACGCCGACCGGCGCACCGACTCGCAGGGCCTGCTGCTGCTCGTATCGCCGCCCGGCTACGGCAAGACGACGCTGATGGAGTACGTGGCCGACCGGCTGGGCCTGGTCCTGGTCAAGGTCAGCGGACCCAACCTCGGCCACGACGTGACCTCGCTCGACCCGTCCCAGGCCCGCACCGCGACCGCCCGCCAGGAGATCGAGAAGATCAACTTCGCGCTGGAGTCCGGCAACAACACGCTCCTCTACCTCGACGACATCCAGCACACCTCGCCCGAGCTGCTCCAGAAGTTCATCCCGCTCTGCGACGCCACCCGCCGCATCGAGGGCGTGCGGGACGGCGAGCCGCGCAGCCACGACCTGCGGGGCAAACGGTTCGCGGTGTGCATGGCGGGCAATCCGTACACCGAGTCGGGCGAGCGGTTCCGCATCCCGGACATGCTCGCCAACCGGGCCGACGTCTGGAACCTCGGCGAGGTGCTGAGCGGTCGCGAGGACGTCTTCGCGCTGAGCTTCGTGGAGAACGCGCTGACCGCCAACCCGGTGCTGGCCCCGCTCGCCGGACGCTCCCGCGACGACCTCGCCCTGTTCGTACGGCTCGCCTCCGGCGACTCCTCGGCGCGGGCGGACCGGCTGGAGCACCCGTACACCCCCGCCGAGGCGGACCGGATCGTCGCGGTCCTGCGCCATCTGCTGACCGCCCGGGAGACGGTGCTGGCCGTGAACGCCGCGTACATCGCCTCGGCGGCGCAGACCGACGCGACGCGCACGGAGCCGCCGTTCCGGCTCCAGGGCTCCTACCGCGACATGAACAAGATCGCCGAGCGGATCGTCCCGGTGATGAACGACGCGGAGCTGTCCGCCGTCGTCGACGACCACTACGCGGGCGAGGCCCAGACACTGACCGCCGGCGCGGAGTCCAACCTGCTCAAACTCGCCGTGCTGCGCGGCCGGCTCACCCCCGAGCAGTCCGCGCGCTGGTCCGCGATCACCGCCTCCTACGTCCGCACCCAGGCCCTCGGCGGCCCGGACGGCGACCCCATGACCCGGGCCGTCGCCGCGCTGGGACTGCTCGCGGACCGGATCGCGGCGGTCGAGTCGGCGATCGTCCGGGTCGCCGACCCGCGCCATGTCCTCACCAACCCGCAGGCCCGGCACGCGGCTTCGCCGTCCGCCGGACCGCCCGAGGACCACTGACGGACACACCCATCGAGCTGACGGACGCCCGCCGAGCCGACAGACCCCCACCGAACCGACGGATGCCCGCCGAGGAGAGGATCAAGGCATGCTGGGTCATGTGCCCCCACTTCCCCAGCAGCCCCAACGTTCCCCGTTCAGCGGACACATGGTCGTCTGCGGCGACGACGCGCTGGCCCGCCGGCTCGCCGTCGAACTGCGCTATGTGTACGGGGAACGGGTCACCCTCGTCCTGCCGCCCGGACGCGACGCCCGCCGCCCCGAACTGCCGCTGACCGGGCGGGGCCGGGCGGCGGCGCTCTTCGGCCGCATGTCCTCGGCGATGATCCGCAACGGCGGCGGCCAGGGCGGGGCCGACGCCCTCGGCGACGACACCAACGCCGGGGTCGAGGCGGTCCGCATCCTGGAGGCGCCGGAGCCGTCCGACGACACGTTCGAGGAGGCGGGCGTCGAAACGGCGGCCGCGCTGGCGCTGGTCTACGACGACGACGAGCGCAACATCCGCGCCGCACTGACCGCCCGCCGCATCAACCCCCGCCTCCGGCTGGTCATCCGGCTCTACAACCGCAAGCTCGGCCAGCACCTGGAGACCCTGCTCGACCAGGCCGCCGCCGTCGCCGCACCCGGCCTGGACCGGGCCGCGCTGGACGCCTCCACCACCGTCCTCTCCGACGCCGACACCGCCGCCCCCGCCCTCGCGGCGACCGTCCTCACCGGCTCCAGCAAGGTCATCCAGGCGGAAGGCCTGCTGCTGCGCGCCGCCGAACGCACCCCGCCCGGCGGCGGCCAGATCGCCGACCCCGGCCTGTGCACCCTCGCCCTGCTCTCCTCCACCACCCACGACCCGGCGGGCACCGAGGGCTCCGACAGCAGCGGCGACGAAGGCCCCCGGCTGCTGCCCGACGAACGGCAGGTGGCGGCGGCGACGGGGCGCGGCACGATCGTCCTGGAGGCGGTCAGCCAGGCCGGCCCGCCCGGCCCGCCGCCCCGGATGGGCGGCCGGGGCGCACCACTCGGCCAGGTCTTCTCGCGGCGGCTGCGCTGGTCGGCGCTGGGCGTCGGCCTGGCCGTGCTCGGCCTCGCCATCGCCTCCACGATCACCACCGGCGACAACCCGCTGCACGCCACCTACCTCACCCTGCTCGACCTGTTCGCGATGGGCGACCCGGCGATCGGCGACAAGACGGCCCGCCAGATCATCCAACTGCTCTCCGGTGTGGCCGGGTTGATGCTGCTCCCCCTCCTCGTCGCAGGCGTCCTGGAGGCCTTCGGCTCCCTGCGCACCGCCTCCTCGCTCCGCCGCCCGCCCCGCGGCCTCTCCGGCCATGTGGTGCTCCTCGGCCTCGGCAAGATCGGTACGCGGGTCCTCGTCCGGCTGCGCGAGCTCGGCATTCCCGTGGTGTGCGTGGAGGACGACCCGGACGCGCGCGGCATCTCGGTGGCCCGGCGGCTGCACGTGCCGGTGGTCCTCGGTGACGTCACCCAGGAAGGCGTGCTGGAGGCGGCGAAGATCCAGCGCTCCCGTGCCCTCCTCGCCCTGACCAGCATCGACACCACCAACCTGGAGGCGGCCCTCTACGCCCGCTCGGTCAAGCCGGACCTGCGGGTGGCGCTGCGCCTGTACGACGACGAGTTCGCCACCGCCGTCTACCGCACCCTGCGCGCCGCCCACCCCCAGGCCGTGACCCGCTCCCGCTCCGTCTCCCATCTGGCCGCCCCGGCCTTCGCGGTCGCCATGATGGGCCGCCAGATCCTGGGCGCTATCCCGGTCGAGCGGAAGGTGATGCTGTTCGCGGCGGTCGAGGTGGCGGGCCATCCGCAACTGGAGGGCCGCACGGTGGAGCAGGCCTTCCGGGCAGGCTCCTGGCGGGTCCTCGCCCTGGACGCCACCCCGCCCGAGGACCGCCGCCCGGACCTGGCCTTCCCCGACTCGGCCGCCCCGGACCGCCCGTCCGGCCTGGTCTGGGACCTCCACCCCGGGTACGTACTGCGCCCCGAGGACCGCGTGGTGATCGCCGCGACCCGCCGGGGCCTGGCCGAACTCCTGCGCAGGCGGCGGAGCGTGGCGCCGAGGGCGTAGCGGGGCGGGGTGCTCGGAATCCGAGTCCGGGGCCGCCCGAAATCCATGTGTCCGGCCACCCCGCTGCCCCTACCCTGCCCCCATGGACACCGACTCCCGCGACCTCCTCAACGTGATCGACATCGAGGCGACCTGCTGGGACGGGCAGCCGCCGCCCGGTGCGGTGAGCGAGATCATCGAGATCGGACTGACCGTCGTCGACCTGCGCGCGGCCAAAGGGGTCTCCCCCGCTCGAACGGAACCGAGAGCTGGGGGAAGGCTCGCCCGCCACCGGATCCTGGTCCGGCCCGCCCGGTCCACGGTCAGCGCCTTCTGCACCGAGCTGACCGGCCTCACCCAGGCCGAGGTGGACACGGGCGTCCCCTTCGCCGAGGCCTGCCGCCTGCTCGCCGCCACGCACGAGTCGGGCGCACGCCCCTGGGCCAGCTGGGGCGACTACGACCGCAACCAGTTCATCCGCCAGTGCCGGGCGACCGGCACCCGGTACCCCTTCGGCCACCGCCACACCAACGCCAAGCTCCCCTTCACCTCCGCCTACGGCCTGCGCAAGCGCCCCGGCATGGCCCAGGCGCTCGATGTGGCGGGCCTCCCGCTGGAGGGCCGCCACCACAGCGGCGCGGACGACGCCTGGAACATCGCGGCGCTGATCCTGGAAGTGGCGGCCCGGGGGGCCTGGCCGGGAGCGGACGAGCGGTCCTAGATCCGGCCGCCCATCACCCCCCGCACCTCGTCCAGCGTCGCCGCCGCGATCTCGTTGGCGCGCTCGTTCCCGGCCCGGAGCACCGAGCGCACGTACCCCAGGTCACGCGCGTACTCCGCCCGCCGGGCCCGGATCGGCGCCATCCGGCTGTTGACGGCCTCGGTCACGGTCCGCTTGAGGCCGGCCGCACCGCCGCCACCGATCTCCTCGGCCACGGCGTGCGGGTCCCGGTCCAGACAGAGCGCCGCCAGCAGCACCAGCGAGGACACCCCGGGCCGGTGCTCGGGGTCGTACGTGATGTACCGCTCGGCATCCGTCTTCGCGCCCTTGATCAGCCGGGCGGTCTCGTCCGCGTCGGCGCCCAGCGCGATGGAGTTGCCCCGGCTCTTGCTCATCTTGGTGCCGTCGGTGCCGAGGAGGAGCGGTGCGTCGGAGAGCAGTGCGTCCGGCTCCGGGAAGACCGCCCCGTACCGCTCGTTGAAGCGCCGGGCGACGGTCCGCGTCACTTCGAGGTGCGGCAGCTGGTCCTGCCCGACGGGGACGAGGTTCCCCTTGCAGAACAGGATGTCGGCGGCCTGGTGCACGGGGTAGGTGAACATCAGCCCGCTGACGGCCGACTGCCGGGAGTGCGCGATCTCGTCCTTGACGGTGGGGTTGCGGTTCAGCTCGGCGACGGAGACCAGGCTCAGGAACGGCAGCATCAGCTGGTTGAGCGCGGGCACGGCGCTGTGGTTGAAGACCGTCGAGCGTGCCGGGTCGATCCCGACCGCCAGGTAGTCGAGCAGCATCCCCTCCATGTGCTCACCGAGCCGGTCGGCGACGTCCCGGTCGGTGAGCACCTGGTAATCGGCGATGATCACGAAGACATCCACCCCGAGCTCCTGGAGCCGGACGCGGTTGTGGAGCGTGCCGAAGTAGTGCCCGAGGTGCAGGGGCCCGGTGGGCCGGTCCCCGGTCATCACCCGGAACTTCTCCGGGGCCTGCCGGATCCGCGCTTCCAGGTCGGCGGTTGTCGCGGTAGCGGTGACAGTGCTCATCGGTTCTCTCTCCTCGCGATGGTGGTTGCGTGGAGGACGGCCCGCCGTGATCACCGGCATCCGTACCCGTACGGGGCAGCGAAAAGGGCCGTCCATGGTGAACGGCCCTGATTCCGTGCAGAGGGGAGGTGGCCGCTCCTAGAAGGAGCGCCACCAATTCCGGCACGGTACGGAGGTCATGACCCGAGCCTAACTGAACCGAACTCCGCCCACACGACCTTTCCCGGCCCGCGCCGTGCCCCGTACCCCCACTGGTCCGCCAGCGCACCCACCAGCACCAGCCCACGCCCGCCACACGCACCTGGCTCCGGCTCGATCAGCCTGGAATCCGACGCTCCGTGCCGAGCTGCGCCGCGAACTCGTCGGCCGCGACGGACGCGTGGACGGCGGCGTCCCGAGCCTGGCAGTACCCGAGCACGGTGGCCGGCTCCGTGATGATCTCGATGTCGCCGAGGACCTCGTCGTCGCCGAAGTGGAGGACGGCGACGATTCGACTGTCGAAGATCCAGAAGTCCTGGGCCGGGAGGTGCACCGCCTCGGCATCCTCGCGCCACACGTTCCGGACGTCCTCGCCTGTCGCCGCGTTGCAGCGGGCGTAGCTCAGCAGGAAGAGCTGTCCCACGGTCGGTGGGTTGTCGACGACGCGGACACGGCCGACGTACTTCCCGGCCGTCGTCTGCCGCCGGATGTTCCGGCACCACTCGCTGTCCAGGTCCATGGGGGCTTCGCCGGTCGCGAGGAAGGCCGCGTATCCCTCGTCCTCGCGTTCGGAGGCGTAGCCACGGCGGGTTTCCAGGTGCCAGGCCGAATGCTCGAAGTGGTGGAAGAGCTTTCCGAACTCTTCCGGGCCGATCAGCTCGGGCACGCGGTCCATCTCCTTCGGTCCGTGGTCGACAAGGAGTTCGCGCGGAACGGCCACCGCCATGTCGTCGGGGCCGAAGTGCCGCGCCTCCAGCAGGAACGGCCGAGGTCCCGCCCCCGGGAGTGTCCGGCAAGACCGTCCGGGGGCGGGTCGCACGTGCACGGCAGGGCAGGGAATCCGCCCTGCCGTGGTGACTTGAGGAGGTCGACCATCGTGAATGACCTCGGATCGCTCGGGCACCCCCGGCTGCGCAATCACCGACCGGACCCCGTGGGGTCCCGGGAAGGGGCCCAGGAAGGGGCCCGGGAAGGGGCCCACCGCGTCACTGATCGCGGAGGTAGGCCATCACGGCGAGTACGCGGCGGTGATCGGCCGGGGTGTCGGGGAGTTCCAGTTTGCCGAAGATGCCGGTGACGTGCTTTTCCACCGCCCGGTTGCCGACCCGCAGTCGGCCGCCGATGGCGGCGTTGCTGCGGCCCTCGGCCATCAGCGCGAGGACCTCGCGTTCGCGGGGGGTGAGCCGGTCGATCAGGCTTCCGGCGTGCCGGCGGTTGAGCAGTTGCACGGCCACCTCGGGGTCGATCCGGGTACCACCGGCGGCGACCGCGCGCAGTGCCTCCAGGAAGTCGTCGACGTAGGCAACCCGGCTCTTGATCAGATAGCCGATGCCCCGCGCGTCGTCACCGACGAGGGCCAGCGCGTGACGTTCTTCGACGTACTGCGACAGCACCATGATCGCGGTCCTGGGATGCTCGGCACGGATCCGCAACGCGGCGCGCAGCCCTTCGTCGGTGTGGGTGGGCGGCATCCGGATGTCCAGCAGCGCGAGGTCGGGACGCAACTCCGCCACGGTGTCGTGGAGTTCGGTGGTGTCGCCGAGGCCTGCGACGACCTCGATGCCGTCGTCGTGGAGCATCTGCTCCAGGCCGGCCCGCAACAGGACCGAGTCCTCGGCGATCACGACCCGCATGGCAGCTCCGCTCGTACGATGGTGGGCCCCCCGGGCGGTCCGTCGATGTCCAGTGTCCCGGACAGCGCGGCGACGCGATCGCGCAGCCCGGCCAGGCCGGTGCCGCGGGAGGGGTCGGCCCCACCCCTGCCGTCGTCGTGGACCTCCACCGCGAGCCGTCCGCCGGTGCACCGGATGATGACACGGGCCCGGGTGGCCCCGGCATGGCGCGCGATGTTGGTGAGCGCCTCGGCAACCACGAAGTATGCGGCGGTCTCCGTCTCGGCGTCCGGCCGGTGGTCGCACTCCACCCTCGTGTCCACCGGCACCGGGCAACGGCCGGCGAGCGCCGACATCGCGGCGTCGAGCCCCTGCTCGGCGAGGATCGCGGGATGCAGCCCGGCGGCCAGTGCCCGGATCTCCTCCAGGGTCTCGACGGCCCGGTCGCGGGCCTCGCCCACCATGCGCTTGGCCACCTCGGGCTGGGTGTCGATCTTGCGCAGCGCCATGCCCAGGTCCATCGCGAGCTTGACCAGGTGTTGCTGGGCTCCGTCGTGCAGGTCGCGTTCGATGCGCCGCCGTTCGTGCGCGGCGATCGCCACGGTGGCGGCGCGCTGCCTTCGCTCCTCGTCGAGTTCGAGCCGCAGACGGTACGCACGCGAGCCCCGGCTGGGGCCCAGGAGAGCGGTCGCCAGGCGGCCGTGCGCGCGCCCGAGGACGGGGACCAGGTGCGAGGTCGCCGTCAGCAGGACGAGGCCGGCCGCGGTGAGCAGGAACGCCTTCGGCAGGCCGTCGTCGGCGAACAGCCGCCTGCCCCGCAGCGCCGCCGGGATCGCGCCGCTGATCACCGCCTGGGGCAGAGGGGCGAGGAGCATGAGCCATCCGACGCTCCACACCGTCGCGAGCAGGGCCCCCTCGATGAGGCCGATCGGGAGACGTAGTACGAGGAACAGCAGGTCGCGCCAGGTCGCCGGATCGGTGACGACCGCCCGGCTCCAGCCCCGCAGGCCGGAGCGGACCGGCGCCCGGTACACCTCGTCGACGTGCGTACCGAGCAGCCGATGGGCAAGGACGCGCTCCACGCCGGCCGCGCTGCGCCCGGCCGCCAGCGTCAGGAGGAGCACCGGCAGCCCGACGAGGGCCACGGCCAGCCCGGCCCCGAAGCCGAAGCCCACACCGAGCAGGGTCCACCAGGCGACGCCGAGGGGGAGACCACCCAGCAGATAGCACCCGGTCGCCCAGGTCCGGACGGATATCAGCGGTGCGATCACCCGGCGCGGCAGGCTTCTTCTCATCCGGTCATCCTCGTGGATCCACGAACGCCGGCCTCGGGCCCGCGGCATTCCGGTACGGGCGAGCGTGCGCCGTCCCGTTCAGCGCCGGCCCCGCTCCGTGCTGGCCGGTCCCGGAGTCACCGGGGCGGCCGACCCGGCCGGTCATCCAGACCGGCGCGACCCGGCGCACAGTGCCGTGTCCACGGCGGCGTCCAGGTGCTGCGTGCCGGCGGTGGACATCGTCGCGGTCACCGCGATGTCGGCGGCGCGGCCGTCCTCGGTGACGCCGCCGCGGGTCAGATATCCCGGAATGGTGCCGCCATGGCCCCAGTACAGACCGCCGCACGACAGCGGCCGGCTCGCCAGGCCCAGCCCGTACCGGGCACCGACGCCCATGTAGGGGGCGGGGACGGTGGTACGCATCTGCGCGAGCTGCGCCGGGGCGAGGAGGCGCCCGCCGAGAAGAGCGGCGTAGAACCTGTTGAGGTCGGTGTTGGTGGAGACCATCGCACCCGCCGCCCAGGCCCAGGACGGGTCCATCTCGGTCAAGTCGAGCAGCGGCCCGTCCGGCGTCTCCCGGTCGTAACCCTTGGGATGACGCTCCTTGATGGTCATGTCCCCCTGGGCCGGGAAGTAGGTGTGGCGCAGTCCGATGCGGTCGATGACGCGCCGGGTGATCTCCTCGCCGACGGGCCGTCCGGTCACCTTCTGGATGATCAGTCCGGCAACCAGGTAGTTCGTGTTGCTGTACTTCCAGCTCGTGCCCCGCGGGAAGTCGGCCTTGTGGGCGAGTGCCCGGTCGAGGAGGTCGCGGGGCTCGAAATACTGGTACGGAGAGGCGTCATCCAGGAACTCCGTGTAGTTGGGCAGCCCGCTGGTGTGCTGGAGCAGTTCGCGGACGGTGACGGCTCGCCCGTCCGTCCCCTTCCCGCGGACCAGACCCGGCAGATAGGTGTCGACGGAGGTGTCGAGGCCGATCTTCCCCTCCCCCACGAGCTGCAGCACGACCACCGCCGTGAACGCCTTCGTGTTGCTGCCGATCCGCACCTGCCCGTCGACGGGCACCTTTGCCTTGGTGGCCCTGTCGCCCACACCCGCGGTGTAGTTACGGCTCCGGCCGTCGAGACCCTTCACGCCGGCCAGCGCGCCCGGCACCCCGTCATCGCGCACCAGCGCGTCCAGGCTCTGCCGGACGCTGTCCGGCCGGGGCGCGGCGTGGGCCGCGGGCGGCGCCGGCACACCGGCCAGCATGACGCCGGCGGCCACGGCGACCCCGGCCGACACCGCTCTGCGCCGCCCGTCGGACTGCCGCCGGAGGAACGGGATACGGTGCCGCGTCTGCTCGTTCACGAAACAACTCCTGGGAGATCGCCGGGAAACCATTTCCTTGCGCTGCGCCCAGCTTCTCCGGGCACAGCCGCGAAGGGGATCCGGCTGCCCGGCCGTTCCGGGGTAGGGCTGACCGAACCCTCGCCCCGGGCCCCAGGGGCGCTATCGCTTCGCGGTGATGCGTTGCCGGTGTGCCTCGTAGAGCACGGCGGTCGCGGCGTTGGCGGCGTTGAGGGAACTCGCGGAGCCGGTCATCGGGATGCTGACCGTGTGGTCGCACAGCTCCCGCCAGGCGTTGCTCAGCCCGGACGTCTCGTTGCCGATCAGCAGCAGCACCGGCTGGGTGAAGTCGAAGTCGAAGACGTCGCAGTCCCCCTTCTCGTCGGTGGCGACCAGAACGATCGGCTGCCCCGCGGCCCGCCGCTCCTCGACCCAGGCCCTCACATGGCCGGGCGACGGCACGCGCACGGTCGGCAGGGCGAAGAGCGAACCCGTGCTGGCGCGTACGGACTTGGGGTCGTACACATCGGCGGCGTGTCCCGAGACGATGAGTCCGTGCGCGCCGAAGGCGTCCGCGGACCGGATGATGCTGCCGACGTTCCCCGGGCTCGTCGGCCGGTCGAACATGACGCCCAGGAAGTCGTGGTCGGCCCTGATCCGGCCGAGATCGTCGGGCGGTGTCCCGACCACGGCGACGAGCTCCGGCGCGCTGCCGTCCTTCTCCCCGAGGTCCGCCAGCAGCTCGGGCGCCATGGCGATCCGCTCGGCGTCCACGGTGCGCAGCAGATCCTGCGCCCACCGGGACAACGTCCTTTCGCCGTCGTGGATCAGCGCCCTGACGGGCCAGCCGTACTCCACCGCCAACGAGATCGGGCGCACGCCCTGCACCAGGAACTCCCCTGCCCGCGACCGCTTGTTCCGGTTGCCGAGGAGTGATTCCCATTGCTGGAAGCGGGCGTTGCGTGCGGTGATCCGCTGGAGCGCCGGCACCTGTCCTCCGAAGTGAGCGTCATGGGTGATGCGCTCCCAACCTAAGGGGTCCGCACCGGGGACCGGGCCGCGTCCTCCCCGGACGCCCCGCTCCGGCCGTCGCTACTTCTTGGCGTGCTCGCCGACGTAGAACAGGATCCAGATGAAGCCCGCGAAGAGATGCGTGGCGAAGACATAGACGAAGACGCGCAGGGCGACGCCGCGCTCCTTCCAGCGCTCGCTCTCGCCGCCGCTCACTGTCCGCCTCCGTCGAAGGCGCGGTCCGTGGCCGGTCCGCGCGTCCCGTCCAGGGTACGCACCGGCCCGGGGACCCCCGTGGAATAGGCCAGGGGGGTGCTCCGTTGTAGGGTGTGCTCACATAGTTCAATGTTCAACCAAACTAGGTTTCTGGAGGCGGGCCATGGAGTTCGGCATCTTCACCGTCGGAGACGTCACCACCGACCCGACGACCGGCAGGACACCCAGCGAGAACGAGCGGATCAAGGCCACGCTCGCCATCGCCCAGAAGGCGGAGGAGGTCGGTCTCGACGTCTTCGCGACCGGCGAGCACCACAACCCGCCGTTCGTCCCGTCCTCGCCGACGACCACGCTCGGTTACATCGCCGCCCGCACCGAGAACCTGATCCTGTCCACGTCCACGACGCTGATCACCACCAACGACCCGGTGAAGATCGCCGAGGACTACGCGACGCTCCAGCACCTCGCGGACGGCCGTGTCGACCTGATGATGGGGCGCGGCAACACCGGTCCTGTCTACCCGTGGTTCGGCAAGGACATCCGGCAGGGCATCCCGCTCGCCATCGAGAACTACGCGCTGCTGCACAAGCTGTGGCGCGAGGACGTCGTGGACTGGGAGGGCAAGTTCCGTACGCCCCTGCAGTCCTTCACCGCGACCCCGCGCCCGCTGGACGGCGTCCCGCCGTTCGTCTGGCACGGCTCGATCCGCTCGCCGGAGATCGCCGAGCAGGCCGCGTACTACGGCGACGGCTTCTTCCACAACAACATCTTCTGGCCCATCGAGCACACCCGGAAGATGGTGAGCCTGTACCGGCAGCGGTACGCGCACTACGGGCACGGCACCGCCGAGCAGGCCATCGTCGGCCTCGGCGGCCAGGTGTTCATGCGGAAGAACTCGCAGGACGCGGTACGGGAATTCCGCCCGTACTTCGACAACGCGCCGGTCTACGGTCACGGGCCCTCGATGGAGGACTTCACCCGGCAGACGCCGCTGACCGTCGGCTCGCCGCAGGAGGTCATCGAGCGGACCCTGTCCTTCCGGGACGCCGTCGGTGACTACCAGCGCCAGCTGTTCCTGATGGACCACGCCGGGCTGCCGCTGAAGACGGTCCTGGAGCAGCTCGACATCCTCGGCGAGGAGGTCGTCCCGGTGCTGCGCAAGGAGTTCGCCAACCTGCGTCCGGCCGGGGTCCCGGACTCCGCACCCGTCCACCCGGCCGTCGCGGCCGCCCGCGCCGCCACTGCCGCCCCGAAGGAGGTCTGACCACCGTGTCCACCACGTCCGGCGTATTCGCCACCGAGCCCGTGCGCGTCGTCGCCGTATCGGCCGGGCTGAGCAGCCCGTCCTCGACCCGGCTGCTGGCCGAGCGGCTGGCCGGTGCCGCCCGTGAGCGGCTGCTGGCCGAGCAGGACCGCCCGGTCGAGGTCCGGGTGATCGAGCTGCGCGACCTGGCCGTCGACATCGCCAACCACCTGGTCACCGGGTTCCCGCCGGCCACCCTGGACACGGCGATCAAGGAGGTGGCGGAGGCGGACGGGCTGATCGCCGTCTCGCCCGTGTTCACCGCCTCGTACAGCGGACTGTTCAAGTCGTTCTTCGACCTGATCGACAACACCGCGCTGACCGGCAAGCCCGTCGTCATCGCGGCGACCGGCGGCACCGCCCGCCACTCGCTGGTCCTGGAACACGCGATGCGCCCGCTCTTCGCCTACCTGCGGGCCACCGTCGTACCGACGTCCGTGTACGCGGCGTCGGAGGACTGGGGCTCGTCCGGCGACGAGTACACCGACGGCCTGCCGTCCCGCGTCCGGCGGGCGGGCGGCGAGCTCGCGGCCATGATCACGGGCGGCCGGGCGGTCTCCGGGGCGCCGAGGACGCTCGGGCTCGACGACGAGGTGGTGCCGTTCGAGCAGCAGCTCGCCGACCTCCGCCTGGACTGAGCGCCCCACCCCCGGGGGCCGCGGGACCCACCTCCGGAAGCCTTGTACCGGTTTGATTAGAGTTGGAACGAAAGGTGCGTCGTACGGGCTCGCCCCGTACGACGCGTCCGCGCACTGAGCCGAACCGAGCTGGAGGCAGTGATGGGCAGGATCGTGGTGGGCGTCGACGGATCCGAGTCGTCGGTCAAGGCGCTGCACTGGGCCGTACGCCAGGGAGAGCTGACCGGTGACACGGTGGAGGCCGTCAACAGCTGGGAGTACCCGGCGACGAGCTGGGCGTCGATGATGCCCGGCATGCCGGAGGACTTCGACCCGCAGGCCCTGGCGACCGTGGCCCTCACCGAGACGCTGGAGGAGGCCCTGGGCGCCCAGGGTGCGGCGGCGGTCAGCAAGGTCGTGGTGATCGGCAACCCGGCCCAGTCCCTGCTGGACCGCGCCGAGGGGGCCAACCTCCTCGTGGTGGGCGCGCGCGGCTACAGCGGCCTCAAGGCGACCGTGCTCGGCTCGGTCAGCCTCCACGTCACCCAGCACGCACCGTGCCCGGTGACGGTCGTACGCGGCTGACGGCGGACGGGGCGGGCCTTCACGACCAGGTGCGGGCCCGCCCCCGCCCGTGTCACAGGGACACGACGTCCGCGACCACGCAGGACACGTCGTCCGGACCACCCGCGGCCACGGCCAGGGCGATCAGCTCCCGCACGGCCGTACCGGGCCCGTCCGCCCCGGCCAGCACCCGGGCCGTCTCCGCGCCGCCGACGACCGCCGAGAGGCCGTCCGAGCAGAGCAGATAGCGGTCGCCTGGCCGGACCTCCTGGAGCCGCACATCGGGCGTCCGAAGCCGCGCATCGGGTGCCTGGAGCCGCTCGTCGGGTGCCTGGAGCCGCTCGTCGGGCGTCGGCACCGCCGACCCGCCGTCGTCCCCGCCCACCAGGGCCCTGAGCAGCAGCGCGCGCTGCGGGTGCGAGGACGCCTCGGCCTCGGTCAGCGAGCCGTCGTCGATCATCGACTGGACGGCGCTGTGGTCGTGGGTGATCCGGAACAGCCCGCCGTCGCGCAGCAGATGGGCCCGCGAGTCCCCGATGTGCACCAGCCCCAGCTGCGCCCCGTTCCACACCATCGCGGTCAGCGTCGTCCCGGAGCCCTCCGGCTCGCCGTCCGCCCCGCTCCCGGCGACCGCGTCCCGCACCGCACGCACGGCCCGCTCCGCCGCGTCCTCCAGGACGTTCAGGAGCCCCGCCGCACCCGCCGCCCCGAGCGCCACCGGCTTCAGCGCGTCGATCGCCGCCGCGCTCGCCCCGGCCCCGCCCGCCCCGAACCCGTCGGCGACGGCCAGCAGCCGGGCCCCCGCGTACGCCGCGTCCTGGTTGCGCTCCCGGACCGCGCCCCGCACGGACCGCGCCGCGTACCGGATGCCCAGCGTCCCCACCGGACCCAGCGTCCCCACCGCCTCCCGCGCCGACAGATGGTCGGCCAGGAAGGCCGCCAGGTCCCGCCGGGCCGCCGTCTCGGCCTCCACCTGAGCCCAGTAGTCCCTGATCGACGCGGCGGCCGCACCCGGGTCCCCGAGGGCGACCACCTCCTTGATCCGGTTCAGCGGCATGCCGATCCGGCGCAGCCAGGCCACCAGCCTGGCCGTCTCCACCTGCTCCTCGGCGTAGTACCGGTAGCCGTTCACCGGATCGACCAGGGCCGGCGGGAGCAGACCCAGTTCGTCGTAGCGGCGCAGTGCCTTCGCGGACAGCCTGCACAGCCGGGCGAACGTCCCGATCGTCACCCACGAGCCGCTCTCCTCGCGCCCCACCCCGTACCTCCTCGCGCCGAACGCCGAAAGGGAAGCCCCAGCATCACCGATGCTGGGGCTTCCCCCACGGAGAAGGTCGAGCGGGACCCGGCGCGCGGCTCACGCCTTCCTGTCGGAGACGGTGCGCGGCTCACGCCTCCCGGTGCCAGGGACGGGGTACGTCCTCTCGTGCGTGTAGAAGATGTAGAACGTGGTGATGAACATGCCGAGGCCGACCGCCAGCCCCAGCGCCGAGGACCGCAGCACGCTCGAATCGGTCAGCCCGACCAGCAGGCCGATCGCCGCGGCGGTCAGCGCGCCGTAGGCCGCCGCCCGCACCAGGGGCAGCATGCGGTGCTGGATCCGGCCCAGCGCGAAGCAGAGGACGGCGAGCACCACCGCGGTGATCAGGCCGTACCAGAACTGCCGGAAGCCGCTCGCGCCGTTGTTCCTCAGGACGAACGAGGCGTAGAGGCCGTACACCGCGCCCAGCGTGACGGGGATCGCCCAGGAGAGTGCGCTGTGCCCGTGTGCGCGTGCCCTCGGCCCGGACCGTCCGCGGGCCGGCATTGCTGCGTGTGTGGACATGGCGGAGTTCTCCTTCCGTGGCTGCTTCACCTCCCAGGGCACACCCGGCGGCGGCACCCGGCAACTCGGATGGCGTACGGCCCGGGGCGCGCCGCCCGTCCGCGGGATTCCCTGGGAGGGTGCGGACGTATCTCTCGGCAGGTCTCTCGGCGGTACTGGTGGTGCTGCTCGCCGTCCTCGTCCCGGTCGGCGCGCTGTCCGCCTGGGTGGATCTGGAGATCGACAACACGGACCGCTACGTCGACGCGGTGGCCCCGCTCGCCGCCGACCCCGATGTGCGGAGCACCGTCACCGACCTCATCACCGACGGGGCGATGAAACAGATCGACGCCGGGCCGCTCCAGGACACCGTGCGGGACTTCCTGCGTCAGGCGGTGCTGTCCTTCACCACCACCGGCGCCTTCCAGGACGCGTGGAACGCCGCCAACCGCACCGCCCACGAGGCCGTCACCGCCGCCCTGGACGGCAACACCGGCGAGGCCGTGACCATCGACCTGGCACCCGTGACCGAGCGGGTCAAACAGAACCTGGAGGAGAACGGGGTGCCGTTCGCCGACCGGATCCCGGTCCAGCACACCGACATCACGCTGATCTCCGCCGACCGTGCCGACCAGCTGCGCCAGACCTTCCGCCTGCTGCGGACCGGCAGCATCTGGCCCGCCGTGGGCACGGTGGTGGTCGCCGTCCTGGCCGTGGTCGTGGCCTGGGCGCGCGGCGGCGGCCCGGGACACCGCCGCTCCGGGCTCGCCGCGCTCTCCGCCACCGCCGTGACCGGGCTCGGCTTCGCCCTGGGGGCGCTCGTGCTGCGCGCGGTGCTCGCGTTCGCCCGCGACCGGGTGCTGTCCGAGGTGCCGGACAGCGAGACGGCGGGGGCGGCGGCGGTGTACGACGCGCTGACGGGCTCGCTGCGCACCACGGTGTGGACGGTGTTCGCCGTGGGGCTCGCGGTGGCGGTGTGCGCGGTGCTGCTGCGGCTGCGGGCGGCCCGGGGACGGCCCGTACCGGGCCCGGAATGACCCGGGGACGGCCCGTACACCGGACCCGGGTGACCCCGGACGGCGCCGCACGACCGGGCCGCGCGGGCTCGACGTGCGGCGGCGGACGGGCCGGGGAAGAGTGGGATGCGTGACTGCCGGACCGGGGGCGACTGAGAGGTCTTCCGCATGCGAGCCATAGCCGTCGGCGCGTTCCGGGCCGACCCCGCACTGGTGGAGATACCCAAGCCCGAGCCGGAAGCCGGAGAGGTACGGGTCAGGATCGAGTACGCCGCGCTCAACCCGACGGACTGGCAGACCGCGCAGGGGGCCCCGGACGACGGACCGGCACCGCGCGTGTTCCCGGTGGTCATCGGCGTGGACTTCGCGGGCCGGGTGGACATGATCGGCAGCGGCGAGAACCGTTTCCGGGTCGGCGACCAGGTCTTCGGCCGGGTCGCCCGACCGAACGCGACCGGGTGCGGCACGTACTGCGACTACGTGTCCGTGCCCCAGGACTCCGCCATCACCGTCGTCCCGCCCGGCCTCCCCCTCCGGGCCGCGGCCGCGCTGCCCTCCGCCGGGATGACGGCCGCCCAGATCCTGGAGACCGCGGTGGTCCGCGGCCACGAGAGCCTGCTGGTCATCGGTGCGGCGGGCGGCGTCGGCAGCTATCTGACCCAGCTCGCCTCGGCCCGCGACATCCGTGTGATCGCCGCCGTGCGCGGCGACGAGCACCGGCGGATGACGGAGCTGGGCGCCGCCGTCACCCTCGACCTCACCGACCGCCCGCTCGAAGCGGCGGTACGGGAGCGCTGCCCGGACGGCGTCGACGCCGTGGTCGACCTGGTCTCCACCGACCCGGACGCCTTCGCCGCCCACGCCGAGCTGGTCCGCCCCGGCGGCATCGCCCTCACCACCCGGGGCGTCGCCGCCGAAGCCGCCCTGCCCGCGGACGTGACCGGCATCGACTTCCGGCTCGAACCCACCCCGGTCCTGCTCGACGTGCTGGCCGCGGGCGCCGCCGAGGGCGTACTGCGGGTGCCCATCGACATCGAACTCCCGCTGGAGAAGGCCCCGCAGGCCCTCGACCGGAACCGGACGGGCGGCGCACGCGGCAAGACCGTCATCGTGCTCTGAGCCCCCGGCGCCCCGTGCGGCGGTCCCCGCTCCGAAGAACCCGAAGAACCCGAAGGAGACGAGACGTCATGGACGACCGGGAACACGCCATCATCGACGACATCGGCGGGCTCATCTCCGAGGAACGGGGCCTGCGCGACCGCTCCACCCGGGAAATGGGCCTGAGCGCGGACGAGAAGGCACGGCTGCGTACCGTTGAGGTACGGCTCGACCAGTGCTGGGACCTGCTGCGACAGCGCCGCGCGCTGAGCGAGTTCGGCGAGGATCCGGCCGCGGCGAAGGTCCGGCCCGCCGAAGAGGTCGAGGGCTACCGCAGCTGAACGTACGACTCAGGGGGACGCGTTGACCGGCACGGAGGCCGCATCCGGACGGCGGCGGGCGGCACCGCCCCCCTGGCTGCTGAGCGGACTGCGCCCGCAGTCGTCCACGCCCATCGCCTGGGCGGCGGTCGTCCGCGCCGCCGTCTCCCTGGCCGTACCGCTCGCCGTCGGCTTCGCGCTGGACCGGCCCGCGTACGGCGCGCTCGTCTCCATGGGCGCGCTCTCCGGCGTCATCGGCGACACCGCCGACGCCTACCGGATGCGCATCCTCAACATCGCCGTACCGCAGCTCTTCGGCGCGCTCGGCATCATGCTCGGCACCCTGGTGTACGGGACCGGCTGGGCGGCCGTCGCCGCGCTGACCCTGGTCGGCCTGGTCTCCGGAATGATGTCGACGATCGGCGCCGTCGCCTCCGTGTCCGGACTGCTGCTCCTGCTCAACGCGGTGGTCGGCGCCGGGCTCCCGATGCCGCAGCCCTGGTGGGTGGCGCCGCTGCTGCTCACCGTCGGCGGCCTCTTCGTCCTCGCCCTGACCCTGCTGGCCTGGCCGCTGCGCCGGAAGCTCCCGGAGCGGGTCGCGGTCGCGGGCACCTATCTCGCGGTCGCCGACCTGCTCGCCGCCGCGGGCAGCGACGCGTACGAGGAGCGGCGCCACACCGTCACCCAGTCCCTCAACGCGTCCTACGACCTGATCCTGGCCCGCCGGGCCCGCTACCACGGCCGCAGCAACGCCATGGTGCGGCTGCTCGCCCAGCTCAACGTGGTCATCCCGCTCGTCGAGGCGGCCCCCGCCGTCCATGTGCGCCGGCTCACCCTCCCGGACGAGATCCCGGCGGCGGTGCGCGAACTGGCCGCCGCCGTCGAGGAGAGCCGCACCGGCGGCCCCGAACTCACCCTGCCCGCACCGGACTCGCCCGCCACCCGGGCGGTGGACAGCGCCCTGCGGCACGCGGCGGTCGTCGTGCACGAGGCCGACCCCGACCCGTACAACGTCGACGACCGGCTCGGCCGGCCCGCCGTCCTCGGGGTACGGATCCGGCGGGCCGCCCGCGACGTACTGCTCTCCGGGGCCTCGTGGCGGTACGGGCTGCGGCTGGCCCTCTGCATCGGGCTGGCGCAGGCGCTGACCTCGCTGATCCCGGTGCCGCGCTCCTACTGGGTCGCGCTGACCGTCACCTTCGTCCTCAAACCGGACTTCGGTTCGGTGTTCTCCCGGGCCGTGCTGCGTTCGGTGGGCACCGCGGCCGGTCTCGTGATCGCCGCGCCGGTGCTCGCGGCGGTACCGATCGGCTGGTGGGACGTGCCGGTGATGGTGGTGCTCGCCGCGCTGATCCCGGCGCTCACCGCGAAGGGCTACGCCTTCCAGACCGCGGCCATCACCCCGGTCATCCTGCTCCTGTCCGACCTGCTGAACCACCAGGGCTTCCATCTGGTCTGGCCGCGCTTCCTGGACAGCCTGATCGGCTGCGCGATCGTGCTGGTGGCGGGCTATCTGCTGTGGCCGGAGAGCTGGCACGTACGGATCGGCCACCGGCTCGCGGACGCGGTGACGGACATCGCCGACTACGTGGCGTACGCCTTCGATCCGGGCCGCTCCGGCGACCACGCGGAACGGGTGCGGGCCCGGCGCCGGATCTACCGCGACCTGTCGGTCGTACGCTCCGAATTCCAGCGCGCCCTGACGGAACCGCCCCCGGTCGGCACCCGGGCCGCGGCCTGGTGGCCGCTGGTCGTCGCGGTCGAACGCATCGTGGACGCGACGACGGCGGCCCGGGTCCGGGTCAATCACGGAGCACCCGAGCCGCCACCGGGCGAGGTCGCGGAGGTCCGGCGGCAGCTGCGGGAGCTGGCCGACGGGATCCGGACGAGCGAGGTCCTGGTGGGGGTGCGCACCGAGCTCCCGGGCGACGAGGAGGGCGTACTGGCTCCGCTGCGCCAGGAGGTGGCGGCGGCCAGGGCGATCGCGTCGCCCCAGCCGTAGCCGTGGCTGGGGCTGGGGCTGGGCTGTAGCGGGGGCAGTCGGTCCGCCCGGCCGTCACTCCGTGGGGCCGGGTCCCCGCAACCGCTCCATCTCGCGCCGGTCCCGCTTCGTCGGACGGCCCGCGCCCCGGTCCCGTACCGGAACCTGGACCGCCGCCTCGCGCGGCGGGGGCGGCGGGCTGTTGTCGATGAAGCACTCCGCCGCGACCGGCGGGCCGACCCTCTTCTTGACGATCTTCGACACGACCACGATCCGGTCGCGGCCGGCGTGCCGGAGCCGTACCTCGTCGCCGACGCGCAGCGCCTGGGCGGGCTTGGCGCGCTCACCGGCGACCTTCACATGACCCGCGCGGCAGGCGGCGGCCGCCTGCGCACGCGTCTTCGTCAGCCGGACCGACCAGATCCAGACGTCGACCCGAACGCTGCCCTCCGCCTGCGGCGCCTCACCGGAAACCATGCCTCCGACTGTAGGCCCTGTCCGGCGGACGCAAAGCCTGTCCGGCGGATGCGGGGCCGGTGCGGCGGGTGCAGGGCCTGTGCGGCGGATCAGCCGAGGTCGCTGATCACTTCCGACATGTTTTGACCTCCTCCCCCACACTCGCATGTGGGGGATTCTCTCCCTGGCGTCCATGTGTGCGGCTCGCCTTGAGTCGGGTTCCTGGTTCCTCCCCACCCGAGTGGGGATTTCGCGCTCTGCCGGAACAAGCCCGGTCTCACATGCGCTCCGCAGGCGTTCACCTCACGCGTTACCTGGCGAGGGCCCCCGGTCCGGGGGTGGACGGCGCTGTCTGCTGGGCCGCCGCCCTGATACGGCGGCCTTCGAGCTTGATGTTCTGGGAAGACGCAGCTTCCCGGACGCAGTGATCACCCACCGCGCGTTCGCCGTGAACCGGACCGCCTGTCGGCTGTCCCGCTTCGATTTGAACCGGGGCTCGGCGATCTTCGGACCTTTGCGCGTACCCTTCAGCGACGCGAAAAAGTTGGCATACGCAGCGTCCAAGTCCCGCAAGGACTGTTGCAGCACCACAGCAGACACATCACTAAGCCAGCCGCGCTCGACGGTCCTCTTCGCCTCAGTGATGAACTGCTTCGACAACTCCGCCGACTTCGGAAATGGTTCACCCGAAGCGAAGGCATCCCGCCGCACCCGCAGACAGTCATTCCACACCACCCGCGCACAGCCGAAAGCCCGGGACACACGACGCGTTGTCCCGGCGTCGGCTCCATACGAAAGGAGGAGCGAAGCTGCACGCAGCCGACCATATGACCACCACCGCCCATAAGCACGGAACGATCAGAACTGACATACGTTGACCGTCAGTTATTCATATCCGCACCATCGGCGTGAACGGATGTCTTTCGGTATCCCGCTGTCATACACATCAGGCGACTCTTCCATTTTCACGCCCCACGCTGCTCACGGCAGAACTGTGCTGATTCCCAAGCAGACAAAATGTACGGACATCGATGTCCGTCCGCACCTCCACACGACCGGCCACCCACGCCAGCGACGCAACTCGGGACCCAGCGCGCACAACATGTGCCGACGCACATCAGGCCCGCACCACATGCGCACAGGACTCGTTCACGGCTCGGTTGTGGCTCAGTTCCCCCATGGGCGGGCCGCGCCACCGAAGGGCCGGATCCGGCCGCTAACCTTACGTATCCGCCCTGGCCAGGGATCAATTTCCGCAGGTCGGACATTTCTCGCACCCAACTCACGCGAAAGGCCTCGCCCATGGGCATTCGGAGCTTGCTGCGCAAGGTGTTCGGCCGCGACCGCGCGGAGCAGGACGCGCCGACGGCCACGGTCCCGCCCCAGACCGAACGCACCGCTCCCGCGGAGTCGGAGCCGGCCACCGCGACGGAGACGGCGACGGCGGACGAGCCGGCCGCGGAGCCGGCCCCGGTGCGCGAAACCGCCCCGGCCACCAAGGTTTCGGTCCCGGCCCCCGCCTCGCCCCGGTCCGGCGACGACAGCGGCCTGGCCTCGGACCTGGTGGCGGCCGCCTTCGACAAGGCGGCCCTCTCCACGGTCCCGTCGCAGGGTTCGGCCCGGAAGCCGGAATCGACGGAGACCACCGCGAAGCCGGAGCCGGTGGAGGAGCCGGTGAAGGAGCCGGTGAAGGCCGTCACGGAGCCGGAGCCGGAGTCGAAGCCGGTGGAGGAGTCGAAGCCGGAGCCGGTGGCCGAAGCGGAGCCGGAGCCGTTCAAGCCCGAGGCCGAGCCCGAGGCAAAGGCCGAGCCCGAAGCCAAGGCCGAAACCCCCGCCGAACCGGAATCGGAACCTGAGCCCGAGCCCGTCGCCATCACCGAGCCCGAGCCCGAGCCGGTCAAGGCCGAGGTCAAGGCCAAGGTCAAGGCCGACACCGAGACCCAGCCCCAGCCCCAGCCCGAGCCCGAGGCGCACGTAGAGGCCACCCCCGAGCCGGAGCCCGCTCCCGCCGTGGAGCCCGCTCAGGAGTCCACCCCCGAACCGGTCGCCGAACGGGTGGCCGAAACCACCCCCGCTTCCGCCCCCGCCCCGAAGCCCGCCCTCACCCTCGCCAAGGTCAAGTCGCGCGCCCCCGGGCTCGTCGACGCGTACAAGGCGGCCCAGGCCGGGCTGAAGGCGCACGGGCTGACCGGGCTGCGCGCCACCGTCTACCTGGTCCTCGACCGCTCCGGCTCCATGCGGCCGTTCTACAAGGACGGCAGCGCCCAGCACCTGGGCGACCGCACCGTGGCGCTCGCCGCGCACCTGGACGAGACCGCGACCGTCCCCGTCGTCTTCTTCTCGACGGAGATCGACGGCATCGGCACGGTCGGCCTCGCCGACCACGAGGGCCGGATCGACGAGCTGAACGCGGGCCTCGGCCGCCTCGGCCGTACGAACTACCAGTGCGCCGTCGAAGAGGTCGTCGCGCACCACGAGAAGTCGGGGGCGACCGGCCCCGCCCTGGTGATCTTCCAGACGGACGGCCCGCCGGACGCCAAGCAGGCCGCCAGGCAGGCACTGGCCGACGCGGCGCGGCTGCCGCTGTTCTTCCAGTTCGTCGCGTTCGGCGAGGAGGACGCCAAGGGCTTCGACTTCCTGCGCAAGCTGGACGCCCCGAACGCCGGGTTCTTCCACGCGGGCCCCGCGCCGAAGGAGGTCGCGGACGCCGCGTTCTACCGCGAGGTCCTCGCCGCGCTCCCCGCCTGGATCGCGGCCCGCGACACCGAGGCCGGCGCCTGATCCACCGGCACCCGTACGGTCACGGCGAGCCCGCCCCCGGGGCCCGGCACCGCCGTGACCGTACCGCCGTGCGCGACGGCGATGGAGCGCACGATCGAGAGGCCGAGCCCCGAACCCCGCCCCATCCGGTCCTTGCCCTCGCCCCGCCGGAACGGCTCGAACAGTCCGGGGATGTCCGAGGCGTCCACCACGGGCCCGGTGTTGCGCACCTCCAGCAGCGCCCCGCCGCCGGCCGTCACCAGTGACACGTCCACCGTCCCGTCCGGCACGTTGTACGTGACGGCGTTGGCCAGCAGATTCGCCACCAGCTGCGCGAGCAGCATCCGGTTCCCCCGCACCGTGCAGAAATGGGTGTCGGCCCGCACGCCCGGGTGCCGGGCCGCCTCCTCCGCCACCACCTGCGCGAGATCCACCGTCTCCCGCTCGCCCTCGGCGAGCCCGCGCTCGCTGCGCGCCAGGACCAGCAGCCCCTCTATCAGCCGCTCGCTTCGCCGGTTGTTGTCCAGGAGCGTCTGCCGGGTCCGTACGAGATCGTCCGGCGTCGGGTCGTCCAGACCGATCTGGATCGCGGCCCGCTGGGTGGCGAGCGGGGTCCGCAGCTCGTGGGAGGCGTTGGCGATGAACCTGCGCTGACTGTCGAACGCCTTCTCCAGCCGGGCCAGCAGCGCGTCGAGCGTGTCGCCGAGCTCCTTCAGCTCGTCGTCGGGGCCGCTGGACGCGATCCGCTCGTGCAGATTGTGTTCGGAGAGCCGGCGCGCCTTGGCGGTCATGGCGTGGACCGGCCGCAGCACCCGCCCCGCGGTCCACCAGCCCACGGCGACCGCGCAGGCCGTCATCACGAGCAGTGCCGCCACCGACCAGATCAGCAGCTGGTGCCCGGCCGCGTCGCTGACGTTGTCGGTGAGGTCGTAGACGGTGGGCGGTCCGAGGCTCCGCCGGGTGATCATCGGGCCGTTCACCGCGTAACCGGGCTGGACGACGGCCGCCGTGCGGGCGATGTCGCGCGCCTGGGAGTCCGTACCGGCGCGGGAGGCGAGATTGACGGTGGCGAGCAGCGCCGTACCGAGGATCAGGAACACTCCGCCGTACACGAGGGCGATCCGGGTCCGGATCCTGGAGTGCGGCACCTGGGCCCGGCGCCTCACAGGGCGTACCCCACGCCCTGCACCGTACGGATCAGCGCAGGTTCGCCGAGCTTCCCGCGGAGCTTGCTCATGCAGACCCGCACCGCGCCGGTGAAGGGATCGGCGTTGGCGTCCCAGGCCCGCTCCAGGAGCTCCTCGGCGCTGACCGTGCCGCCGTCGGCCTCCAGCAGCAGCTGGAGCACGGTGAACTCCTTCGGCGAGAGGTCCAGCTCCCGCCCGTCCCGCGAGGCGGTGCGCCGTACGGTGTCGAGCCGGATGCCGTGCCGTTCCAGCTGCGGCGGTACGGGGCGGGCGCTGCGCCGCCGCAGTGCCCGGACCCGCGAGACCAGCTCGGGGAACTCGAACGGCTTGCCCAGGTAGTCGTCGGCGCCGAGGTCGAGCCCGGCGACCCGGTCCTCCATGGAACCGGCGGCGGTGAGCATCAGGATCCTGGTCCGGGAGCCGGAGGCGACGAGCCCGCGCGCCACGTCGTCGCCGTGCACCCGGGGCAGGTCGCGGTCGAGGACGACGACGTCGTAGTCGTGCAGCCCCAGGTAGGCGAGGGCGGCGTCGCCGCTGTACACCGTGTCGACGGCGAAACCGGCCCGCCGCAGCCCGGTGGCGACCAGCTCCGCCAGGATCTCCTCGTCCTCGGCGACCAGTACCCGCATCGTGATGTCCCCTGCCTCGTCCACGCGTGTCCACTCCCTCCCAGGATGCGTCTTTGCTACCGGAAGGGATGTTTCGCAAAGGTCTCCGGGTCCGGAGCCGCGTTTATCGGTGTGAATCGATCTCCCGCCGACCGTTAGGATTTCGACCATGGCGGCCACTGGATCCGAGAAGCAAGGGGGCGACGGCGTGAAGAATTTCTACGTATCGACCCCCATCTACTACGTCAACGACGCTCCTCACCTGGGCCACGCCTACACGACCGTCGCAGGCGACGTGCTCACGCGCTGGCACCGCCAGCGCGGCGAGAAGGTGTGGTACCTCACCGGCACGGACGAGCACGGTCAGAAGATCATGCGCACTGCCGAGGCGAACGACGTCACGCCCCAGGCCTGGTGCGACAAGCTCGTCGAGGAGGCGTGGAAGCCCCTCTGGGAGCACCTGAACATCGCGAACGACGACTTCATCCGTACGACGGAGAAGCGCCACACCGACCGGGTGCAGGAGTTCGTGCAGGACCTGTACGACAAGGGCGAGATCTACAAGGGCGGGTACGAGGGCCCGTACTGCGTGGGCTGTGAGGAGTACAAGCTCCCCGGCGACCTCATCGAGGACGCGGACGGCGTCAAGCTGTGCCCGATCCACAAGAAGCCGGTGGAGATCCTCAAGGAGGAGAACTACTTCTTCAAGCTGAGCGCCTACGGCCCGAAGCTGATGGAGTTCTACGCGAACAACCCGGGCTTCATCCAGCCCGAGTCCGCCCGCAACGAGGTCGTGAACTTCGTCAAGCAGGGCCTCCAGGACCTCTCCATCTCCCGCTCGACCTTCGACTGGGGCGTCCCGGTGCCGTGGGACGAGAAGCACGTCATCTACGTGTGGGTCGACGCCCTGCTGAACTACGCCACGGCGGTCGGCTACGGCGCCAACCAGGAGAAGTTCGAAGAGACCTTCCCCGCGAACGTGCACCTGGTCGGCAAGGACATCCTCCGCTTCCACGCGGTGATCTGGCCCGCGATGCTGATGGCGCAGGGGCTGCCGCTGCCCGGCCGGATCGCGGCCAACGGCTGGCTGATGGTCGGCGGCGAGAAGATGTCGAAGTCGAACCTGACGGGCATCAAGCCGCAGGACCTGACCTCGCACTTCGGCGTGGACGCGTACCGCTGGTACTTCCTGCGTGCCATCGCGTTCGGCAGCGACGGCTCGTTCTCCTGGGAGGACTTCTCCGCCCGCTACACCTCCGAGCTCGCCAACGACTACGGCAACCTCGCCTCGCGCCTCGCGGCCATGGTCGGCAAGTACTTCGGCGGGGCGCTCCCGGCGGCCACCGCTCCGGGCGACGCCGAGAAGGCGGTCCAGGAGGGTCTGGCCAAGGCCGTCGCCACGGCCGACGAGAAGATCGGCGAGGAGCTGGACTTCCAGGCCGGCATCCTGGCGATCTTCGACTTCGTGAAGCAGGTCAACGGCTACATCACGGAGCAGGAGCCCTGGAAGGTCGCCAAGGACACCTCCCCCGAGGGACAGGCCCGCCTCGCGACGATCCTCTACACGGCCGCCGAGTCGCTGCGCGGTGTCGCGGTCCTGCTGAACGCCGTGATGCCGGAGACCTCGCAGAAGCTGTGGGAGTCGCTGGGCGCCGAGGCGTCCCTGGGCGCGCTGGCCGACCAGCGTGTACAGGACGCGGGCACCTGGGGCCGGCTCCCGGCGGGCGCGACGGTGACGAAGGGCGCGGTGCTGTTCCCGCGCCTGGAGGAGAAGCCCGCGTAGGCGGCACGCGCGTACACACCACGAAGGGCGGGACCGCACGACCGGTCCCGCCCTTCGGTGTACTGCCGCGTCGGGTCAGCGGACCCGGTTCTTCAGCGGCTCGGGCTGCGCATACGTCTTGAACTCGCCTCCCGCGTACGGGCCCGCCCCCCTGCCCGTGCCGTGTTCACCGCTCCAGGGCCTCCTCGTCGCCCATCACGACGACCGGCTTCTTCGCCGGGTCGAGGTCGCTCAGGAGTTCCCGCATCCGGTCCAGGGGGAGCGAGACGCAGCCCTGGGTCGGGCCGCCGTGGTCGACGTGGATCCAGATGCCGCCGCCGCGCTCCTGGCCCAGCGGGCGTCCCGGGTCCAGGGGGGTGACGCCGGGGGTCCGGTTGTAGTCGACGGCGACGACGTAGTCGAAGGAACCTTCCAGCGGTTCCCCGTCGAAGCCCTCGCCGCTGACCACGAACGCCGGGTTCCGGTCGTAGGGGAACGCCGTTCGCGGCGGCGCGTACAGGCCGCCTCCGTACGTCAGTCCGTAGACGCCGACCGGGGTGCGCAGGTCGCCCTGCCAGTGCTCGTCGGTCCAGCCGTTCAGCGCGTTGTGGGCGGGCCAGCGGGTCGTGACGGGCAGCCAGCCCAGGGACGGGTTGTCTCGGGTGTAGAGGACGGCGGTGGAGAGGCTGGAATCGTAGTCGTCGCCGGTGACGACGAAGACCTGTCTGGAGCCCGCCGGGATCGCGGCCCGGGTCTTCGGTCCCAGTGCGGGGATCTCGCGCGGCCGGACGACCGGCGCGTGCGGGCCCCGCGCGGCCTGTTTACGGGCCCGTTCGGCGGGTGGGCCCGCGACACCGGCGGAGGCCGTGGCGTTCGCCGGGGCGGCGGGGGCCTTGGGGGTGGCGGTCCCGGAGGCGTTGCCGCAGGCGGTGAGCAGCAGCAGCGCGGCGGCACAGGCGCCGACGTGGACGGCGTACGGGGGGTGCCGGAGGGTCGACGGACGGGAAACGGGCATGGCGAAGCTCCTCAGCGGTCGCAGGGGTGACGGCGGTGCGGGCGGGCTCCCCGTCACGCCGCCTGCCGCCGACCTCAGTTAACGCCGCGTCGGGCGAGCGCGAATCCGCACGAGGGCCATACGGATGTATCGGGCGCCGGACACGCGCGTCGTTCACGCCCGGAGCCGCTCCTTGCGTGTAGGTTCCCGGCCTTGCGCTCCGTGGGGTGTCCGCGGCCTGATTCCGGGTCAGGATTCCGTGCCGTCGGGGAGAGGGCGTTCCCGGAATCCGGCAGGCTCTCAGCCGTTGAGGAACTCCGCGCACCGGTAGGGGCCCAGCGCCTCGCCCTCGGTCGGGCGCAGGGTGACCTCGACGTCGTCGGTCCTGACCTCCGGTTCCAGCACGGACTGGGCGCGGGCCAGGGTGCAGACCAGCTGGCCGGTGGCCTGGTCGCGGCCCGACTCCCCGTAGAGGCCCTCCAGGCGCACCGTGACCCGGGTTCCCGAGCCGGTCGCCGAGTAACCGCCGAGGTGGACGAGGGAGGCGAGCCCGTCGCCCTGCCCGGTGGGCGGTGGGGTTCCGCCCAGCAGCTTCAGCACCCCGTTGAGGTCATCGACCTTCTTGTCGATCAGGGGCACCGCGCGCAGCCCGCCGGCCGAGGCGTAGTACAGCCGCATGCCGCGGGTCAGCCCGGTCGCGGGCTCGCCCGCGCCTATCACCCCGGTCGGCTGGACGCCGCAGCCCGTCAGGGCGATCCCCAGTGCGGCCGCCGCGGCCGCCCGTCGGAGCCTCATTCCATGTCCTCTCCCGTACGTCGCAGGGGCAGCCTCAGGGTGAACACCGCGCCGTGCCCCGGTCCGTCCGCCGCGTCGGCCGCCTCGATCGTGCCGCCGTGCAGCCGGGCGTTCTCCAGTGCGATCGCCGTGCCGAGGCCGCTGCCCTGTCCGCTGTCGTCGGCCGCTCCCCGGGTGCGGGCCGCGTCCGCCTTGTAGAACCGGTCGAAGACCCGCTCCCCCGCGTCCGGCGGCAGCCCCGGGCCGTGGTCGGCGACGGACAGCACCACCCACGCGCCGTCCGCCGCGCGGTCCGTCGTGAGGGTCACGGTGACCGGCGGGGCGCCGTGCCGCAGCGCGTTGCCCACCAGGTTCGCGACGATCACGTCGATCCGGCGCCGGTCGACCACCGCCCGGACGTCCGCCCCCAGCTCCGTCTCCACCCGGTCCGTCCAGCCGCGCAGCGCGAGCGACGCCCGCACGGTGTCGGCGAGGTCGGTCTCGGCGGCGTTCAGCCGGGCCGCCCCGGCGTCGAAGCGGGAGATCTCCATCAGGTCCTCGACCAGCCGGGACAGCCGGGCCGTCTCCGCGCCGACCGTACGGGCCGCCCGTGCCGCGTCCGGCGGCAGCTGGTCGGCGTCCTCCTCCAGGACGGTCGCCACCATCGTCATCGCCGCGAGGGGCGTGCGCAGTTCGTGCGACACGTCCGCCACGAAGCGGCGCGCCTTCGCCTCCTGTGCGCGCAGATCCGTGTCGGAGGCCTGGAGCGCGTCGGCGGTCTCGTTGAACGTCCGTGCCAGATCGGCCAGTTCGTCGTGGCCGGTGACGGCGACCCGGCTGCCGAGATCACCGGCCGCCAGCCCCCGGGTGGCCCGGCCCAGTCTCCGCACCGGCCGCAGGACCGTCCCCGCGGCCAGCAGCGCCAGGACGGCGGAGAGCAGCACCACCGGCACGATGCCCGTCCGGACGGAGTCCAGCAGGGCGGCGGTGTCGTCGCTCTCGGCCCGCAGATCGGTGATCGCGTAGACCTCCAGGCCGGAGGTGCGGCGGTCCCCGTCGGCGTACGTCACGGGCATGCCGACCACCAGATAGGGCTCGCCCCGCCACCGCACCCGCTGGAACTCGGCGTCGTCGCCGGTCGTGACGGCGGTGCGCAGCTCGACGCCGATCCGGGACGCGGTGTCGGCGAGCGAGTCGGAGACGGCGGACAGGTCCTGGTAGCGGGCGACCACGATCCTCCCGCCGATGCCGTCCGACACCCGCGCCGCGAACCGGGACAGCGACTGCTGGTCGGGCGGTACGTCGAAGTCGGCGGCCACCGCGCCGACCCGCTCCCGGAGGTCGTTCACGGCCGCGTTCTGGGTGCGCTGGAGGACGGCGGTGCGGGCGTCCCGGTAGGCGAGGGCGGTCGCGGTCACCGCGCTGATCAGGGCGACGACGACGAAGGTGACGACGAGCCGGGTGCGCAGCCCGCCGACGAGACGCCGCGAGCGCCGTGCCGGGGCGGCGGGGCGCCCGCCGTTCCCGCTGCCGTTCACAGCGGTCCGAAGCGGTAGCCGAAGCCCCGCACCGTCTGGACGTACCGGGGCTTGGCCGGTACGTCCTCCAACTTGGCGCGCAGCCGTCCGACCGCCGCGTCCACCAGCCGGGAGTCGCCCAGGAAGGTGTGGTCCCAGACGGATTCGAGGAGCTGCTCGCGGCTGAAGACCCGGCAGGGGGAGGCCGAGAGCTCCAGCAGCAGCCGCAGTTCGGTGGGCGGGAGCGGGACGGGGACGCCGTGCTTGGTGACGGTCAGTCCGACGCGGTCGATGACCAGCCCGGCGAGGTCGGCGTCGGCCTCCTGCGCCTGCCCGGACGGTTCCGCGCGCCGCAGCGCGGCCCGGATGCGGGCCTCCAGGACGGGGGCGGTGACCGGTTTGACGACGTAGTCGTCGGCGCCCGCCTCCAGGCCCGTCACGATGTCCTGGTCGTCGCCGCGCGCGGTCAGCATGATGACCGGCAGGGTCGCCGAACGGGCACGGATGCGGCGGCACACCTCGAAGCCGTCCATGCCGGGCAGCATCAGGTCCAGCACGGCCAGTTCGACCCGGGCGCCCCGCTCCCCGGCGAGCAGGGCGAGGGCCTGCTCGCCGGTGGCGGCGGTGTCCACGCCGTACCCGTGCCGACGGAGCACGAGCTCCATTCCGTCCCGTACGGACGCGTCGTCCTCGATGAGCAGCACATGGGGCATGGGGCCGATTATGGGCACGCCCGGACCGTTCCCGTCTCCCGCCCACGGGGACGAATGCGCAGGCCGGGGCCATTGTTACGTTCCCATCATGTGGCCATGGACGGACCATCATCCATGGCGGCGAGCGTACGGCGCATGATCTTCCTCAGGACGAACCCCCGGACGAACACCCGTACCGCCGCCCGGCTGCGCCTGGCCGCCCTCGTGGCCCTGCCCGTGCTCACCCTCTCCGTCGGCTGCGGCGGCGGGGACGGCGGTACGGACGCGGCGGAGAAGACCGACGCGATCGCCGACGTACCGAGCACTCCGGCGGCCGGCGCCACGAAGGACGCGGACAGGCCGAGCGCCCCGCCCGCGGGCAAGAGCGCCTTCTACGACGCCCAGGTGAAGTACGTCCAGTGCATGCGCGCCAAGGGCGGCTACAAGGACTTCCCCGACCCCACGCTCAGCGGGTACCTCGACTGGGACAAGATCAACGAGATCGGCTCCCAGCCCGGCCGCAACGAGGGCATCAAGGGCGGCAGGAACGGTGCCTGCGTGGCCGAGTTGCGGGACGCCATGGAGGCCGAGCCCGAGCGCGACCAGCAGAAGTCCTACGAGTCGATGCTCGCGCACGCCAAGTGCATGCGGGACAACGGCGTCTCCCGGTTCACCAACCCGACCATGAGCGGCGGCAACGCCCAGCCGGGCGGCGACCCGAACCCGGCGTCCCCGGTCATCGACACGGACTCACCGGCGTACAAGAAGGCCCGCGAGGCGTGCGGGTCGAAGCTGCTCGACGGTCTGGACGGCATGCAGTGAAGCGCGGCACCGCTCTCCTCGCGCTCGGCGCGGTGACCGCGGCCGCCGCCGTCACCGCGGGCGTCCTGTTCCTCGGCGACGGCGGCGGGGCGGGCGCCCCGGCCGGTTCCGGCGATCTGCCGCCCGCCACCGCGACCGTCGTACGCACCGACCTGGTGCGGTCCAAGACCGTCGACGGAAAGCTCGACTTCGCGCAGCGGCGTGCGGTCAAGTCCGCCGTCGAGGGCACCGTCACGGTGGCCGCCACCGAGGGGAGGACGCTGACCAGGGGGCAGGCCCTGTACGAGCTGAACGACAAGCCGGTCACCCTCCTCTACGGACCGGTCCCGATGTTCCGCGAGATGAAGGCCGGGGACCGGGGCAGCGACGTGCTCCAGCTGGAGCGCAATCTCCGGGACCTGGGGTACGGCTCGCGGCTGTACGTCGACGTCCGGTACGACCAGGACACCGCGGCCGCCGTCAAGCGGTGGCAGAAGTCCCTGAACCGCGAGACCACCGGCCGGGTCGGCCGGGGCGATGTCGTCTTCCAGCCCGGCCCGGTCAAGGTGGTCTCCGCCGACGCGGCGCTCGCCGACCGGGTCGGCCCGGACGGGCCGGTGCTGACGATCGCCTCCACCGAGCCCGTCGTACGGGCCGGGCTCGACCAGACCGACGGGGCGCTCACCTCACGGGGCACCAGGGTCGAGGTGACCCTGCCGAGCGGGAAGACCGTGTCCGGCAAGGTCGCCGGGACGGTGCGCCCCGAGCAGTCCGGGGGCGAGGCCGCCGCCGAGGACGGCATCACCGTCGAGGTCGTGCTGGACGGCGGCGCGGGCGCCGCGTCCGGCGAGGACACCAAGGCGTCGGCGAGCGTGAAGTTCGTCAGCGAGGCGCACAAGGGCGTCCTCGCGGTCCCCGTCGAGGCGGTCGTCGCCCTGCGCGGCGAGAACGGCGGCTACGGCCTCCAGGTCGTCGAGGGCACCACGTCGCGGATGGTGCGGGTGGAGACGGGCATGACCGCCGACGGGCAGATCGAGGTCAGCGGACCGGATGTGCGCGAGGGACTGAAGGTCGGAGTGGCGGCGTCATGACGCCGTCCCCGGTGATCGAACTGCGGGACGCGGGGAAGTCGTACCCCGGCGGCGTCCACGCCCTGCGCGGAGTGGACCTCACCGTCGAGGAGGGCGAACTCGTCGCCGTCGTCGGCCCGTCCGGCTCCGGCAAGTCCACGATGCTCAACCTCATGGGCACCCTCGACCGGCCCACCACGGGCACCGTCCGGATCGCCGGGTACGACGTGTCCGAGCTCTCCGACGCCCGGCTCTCCGCACTCCGCGCCCGCCACATCGGCTTCGTGTTCCAGCACTTCCACCTGGCGGCGGGGCGCGACGCGGTGGACAACGTCGCCGACGGGCTGCTGTATGCGGGCGTCCCGCCGAAGGAACGGCGTGCGCGGGCCCGGGAGGCGCTCGCCGGCGTCGGGCTGGACCACCGCCGCTCCCACACGCCGAACGAGCTGTCCGGCGGCGAGAAGCAACGGGTGGCCATCGCCCGCGCCCTGGTGGGCGAACCCCGGCTGCTGCTGGCGGACGAACCGACCGGGGCGCTGGACACCGCGTCCGGCGCGCTCGTCATGGAGCTGCTGCACCGGCTGAACGCCTCCGGCACCACCATCTGCGTGATCACCCATGACAACGAGATCGCGGACGCGCTGCCGCGCCGGGTCCGCTTCCGGGACGGCGCGATCGTCTCGGACCTGCGCTCCGGCCCGCGCCCCGGCCCCCGCACGGAAGGGGCCGGTTCATGCTCCCGCACGGAAGGGGCCGGTTCATGAAGCACGACCTCAGGCCCGCCCGCCTCTCGCCGCGCGACATCCTCCGCGTCGGCGCGGTCGGGCTCCGCGCGCGGCGGGCGCGGGTGGTGCTCTCGGCGCTCGGCATCGCCATCGGCATCGCGACCATGGTCGCGGTCGTCGGGCTGTCCGAGTCGAGCCGCGCGGACCTGATGACCCGGCTCGACCGTCTCGGCACCAACCTCCTCACCGCCGAGGCGGGCAAGGACCCCCTGGGGCAGGAGATCAAGCTCCCCAGGAACGCGGTCGCGATGGTCGAGCGCATCGGCCCGGTCCGGCACGCCACGGCCACCGCCGATGTCGACGCCCGCATCCGCCGGAGCGACGTGGTCCCCGAGGAGCGCACCGCGGGCGTCACCGCCCAGGCGGTCCGCACCGATCTACTCGCCGCGCTCGGCGGCGAGGTCGACAAGGGCGTCTGGCTGACCCCGGCCGGTGAGCGCCTCCCGACGGCGGTCCTCGGCGCGGTGGCCGCGGAACGCCTCGGCATCACCCGTACCGGCGAGACGATCATGATGAACGACACCCGGGTGGTCGTCGTCGGCATCCTCCGGCCGATCGAGCTGGTCCCCAATCTGGACCGGGTGGCCATGGTCGGGTTCCCCGCCGCCGAGCGCTACTTCGGCTTCGACGGCCACCCCACCACCGTCTTCGAGCGCTCCACGGACGCCTCGGTGCAGGACGTACGGGCGGTCCTGGCCCGCACCATCAGCCCCGGCGACGAGGCGGGCATCAAGGTCTCCCGGCCCTCGGACGCGCTGGCCGCCAAGGCCGCCGCCGACGAGGGCCTGACGAGCCTGATGCTCGGCCTGGGCGCGGTGGCCCTCCTGGTCGGCGGGGTGGGCGTCGCCAACACCATGGTCATCTCGGTCCTGGAGCGCCGCCAGGAGATCGGCCTGCGCCGCTCGCTGGGCGCGACCCGGGGCGCGATCCGGCTCCAGTTCCTGACCGAGTCGCTGCTGCTGTCGGCGCTGGGCGGGGCGACGGGCGCGCTGCTGGGCGCGGCGACGACCTTCGGATTCGCCCGGGTGCAGGGGTGGACGGCGGTGGTCCCGCCCTGGTCCCTGGCGGGCGGCCTGGCCGCCACCCTCCTGATCGGGGTGGTCGCGGGCCTCTATCCGGCGATCCGCGCCTCCCGCCTCCATCCGACGGTGGCCCTGAACGCGACGTGAGACGGGCCCGGACATGGAACATCCCCCGGCCGGGGTCGGCCGGGGGATGTTTCACGTGGAACCGGAGCGGAACCGGTGACGCCTGCTTCTACTTCGCGCCGGTGTCCCTCGCCACGGAGTCCTTGGCGTCCGCCTTGGCCTCCGCCTTGTCCTTCGCCGCCGCGACCGGCTTGCGGAGCTGGATGTTCAGCTCGCGCAGCCGGGTCTCGTCCAGCTCCGTCGGGGCGCCCATCATCAGGTCCTGGGCGTTGCCGTTGAGCGGGAAGGCGATCGTCTCGCGGATGTTGGGCTCGTCGGCCAGCAGCATCACGATGCGGTCGACGCCCGGGGCGATGCCGCCGTGCGGCGGGGCGCCGAGGCGGAAGGCGCGGAGCATGCCCGCGAACTCGTGCTCGACGGTCTCGCGGTCGTAACCGGCGATCTCGAAGGCCTTGAGCATCAGCTCGGGCTCGTGGTTCCGGATGGCGCCGGAGGACAGCTCGATGCCGTTGCAGACGATGTCGTACTGCCAGGCGAGGATGTCCAGCGGGTCCTTCTCCTCCAGGTCCTTCAGGCCGCCCTGGGGCATCGAGAAGGGGTTGTGCGAGAAGTCGATCCTGCCGGTGTCCTCGTCCTTCTCGTACATCGGGAAGTCGACGACCCAGCAGAACCGGAAGACGCCCTCCTCGAAGTGGCCGGCGCGCTTGGCGGCCTCGACGCGGACGGCGGACATGATCTTGGAGACCTCGTCGAACTCGCCCGCGCCGAAGAAGACCGCGTGGCCCGGGACGAGGGAGAGGCGCTCGGTGAGGGTCTTGACGTCCGTCTCGGTGAGGAACTTGGCGATCGGACCCGCCAGCGTGCCGTCCTCGCCGACGCGGACCCAGGCCAGGCCCTTGGCGCCGTGCTGGACGGCGTAGTCGCCGAGGCCGTCGAAGAACTTCCGGGACTGGCCCGCGGTGTCCGGGACCGGGAGGGCACGGACGTGCTTGCCGGCGAAGGCCTTGAACTCCGAGTCCGCGAAGACGTCGGAGATGTCGACCAGCTCCAGCTTGGCGCGCAGGTCCGGCTTGTCGTTGCCGTACTTCAGCATCGACTCGCGGAACGGGATGCGCGGGAACGGCGAGGTGACGTGACGGCCGTTGCCGAACTCCTCGAAGAGCTCGGTCATCAGCTTCTCGATCGGCCGGAAGACGTCCTCCTGCTCGACGAACGACATCTCGACGTCGAGCTGGTAGAACTCGCCGGGCGAGCGGTCGGCGCGGGCGTCCTCGTCGCGGAAGCACGGCGCGATCTGGAAGTAGCGGTCGAAGCCGGAGATCATCAGCAGCTGCTTGAACTGCTGCGGGGCCTGGGGCAGGGCGTAGAACTTGCCCGGGTTCAGCCGGGACGGGACGACGAAGTCACGGGCGCCCTCGGGGGAGGTCGCGGTGAGGATCGGGGTCGCCATCTCGTTGAAGCCGAGGGCCACCATCTTGGCGCGGATGGCGGCGATGACCGCCGAGCGCAGCATGATGTTGCGGTGCATGCGCTCGCGGCGCAGGTCGAGGAAGCGGTACTCCAGGCGCCGCTCCTCGTTGACCCCGTCCTCGGCGTTGATCGTGAAGGGCAGCGGGGCGGCCTCGCCCAGCACCTCGACCTCGGTGACCTCGATCTCGATCTCCCCGGTCGGGAGCTCCGGGTTCACGTTGTCGGCACCGCGCGCGGAGACCTTGCCGTCGATCCGTACGACGGTCTCCTTGGTGAGCTTCGCCAGCGCCTCGTTGCCGGGGGTGCCGGGGCGGGCGACGAGCTGCACCAGACCGTAGTGGTCGCGCAGATCGATGAAGAGGATGCCACCCAGGTCTCGGCGATTGTGCAGCCAGCCGCTCAGTCGGACGTCGGTGCCGACGTCAGAGGCGCGGAGCTCGCCGCAGGTGTGGGACCTGTACCGATGCATCGTCGTTCATCCAGTCTTCGCGGTTCGGGGTGGATTCAGCCACCCCAGGCTACCGCCCGCACCCGCACCGAATCATTGACATTGACATTTCAAGATCATCCGGGGCCCGGTGGACGGCACCGCCGGGCCCGCCAGGACGCTCCCCGCCCCTCCCCGAAGGCTCCCGGCCCCCTCCCCGGAAGCTCTCGGGCGGCCGTCCTCGGTGGCGTTCACGGAGCAGATCTTCTTAAAGTAGGGCAATGCGCACCGAGGACGTCCTGGCCGCGACCGCGACCGGTCTGTGGCGGTGGGACAACGGATCCGGGACCGTCACGCTCGATGCGGAGGCGGCCCGGCTGCTGGAGCTGCCCGCCGCGGCCGGTGTCTTCCGCGAGTCCGCGGTGCGTTCCCGTTTCCACCCCATCGACTGGAACGAGATCTACGGGGTGGTGAACCTGGCGCGCGCCGAGGGCACCCTCGCCGAGGCCCGGCTGCGGATCGTGGACGGCGGCGGCCGGGTGCTGCGTACGGTGCGCAGCCGCTCCAAGCCGCTCCCGGCCGGGGCGGTGGACGGCGGGGACTACATACTCGTCGGCACCCTCCAGGAGGTCGCCGAGCCGCAGCCCGGCACCACCGGGGCGCACACCCCCATCACCGGGGACTGGCGCCGCTCCCGCGAGGCCTTCCTGCTGGACGCGGGCCGGGCGCTGGCCGAGGCCAGGTCGACCGCGGAGGTGCTGCGGGTCGCCGCCTCGCTCTCCATGCCGGGTTTCTCGCCGGACGGCCTGGCGGTCTTCGGCATCGCGGGCGACCGGCTGACGGTCATCGGGCACCACGGGCACAGCGTGGGCGACGAGGACCCGTTCACCGACATGCCGCTGGAGACCGACTACCCGGCCGCCGAGGTGGTACGGACAGGGCGGGCGATCTATCTGCCGTCACCCGAGGACTACGGCCGCCGCTACCCGGTCACCTGGCCGCTCGCCAGCCGCTTCGGGCGCCGCTCCTGGGCCTTCCTGCCGCTGATCGTCGCGGGACGCACCATGGGCGCCTGGATGGCCGGGTTCAAGCACCCGGTGTCGTTCTCGCCGGACGAACGGTCCGTGCTGACGACCGTGGCCCGGATGCTCGCGCAGGCGCTGGCCCGCGCCGGGGTCGCCGAGACCGAGCGGGAGCTGTCGCTGGGGCTCCAGCGCTCGATGATGCCGACGCTCGGCCCCGACATCCCGGGCATGACGGTCGCCGCCCGCTACATCCCGACCGGCGGCGGGCTCCAGGTCGGCGGCGACTGGTACGACATGATCCCGCTCCCCAACGGCCGTATCGCCCTGGTCATCGGCGACGTCCAGGGCCATGACGTGCGGGCCGCCGGGCTGATGGGCCAGTTGCGGATCGCGCTGCGCGCGTACGCCGCCGAGGGGCACCGCCCGGACGCGGTGCTCTCGCGCGCCTCGCGCTTCCTCTCCGGGCTCTCCGACGCGTACGAGAACGGGGCGGCGACCGGGCCGCGCTTCGCCACCTGCCTGTACGCGGAGGTCGACCCGGTGGCCGGCACGCTGGACATCGCGCGGGCCGGTCACCCCGACCCCGTGGTGACCACCGCCGACGGGACCGCGATGATCCGGCAGACCGAGGGCGGACTGCCGCTCGGCATCGAGGAGGACGCCGACTATCCGACGAGCCGGCTCACCCTGGAGCCCGGGGAAACGATCATGCTCTGCACGGACGGGCTGATCGAGACCGGCGGCCATGACATGTTCTCCGGCTGGGACCGGCTGCGGCCGGTCCTGGAGCAGCAGACGGGCGACCTGGAGAAGCTCGCCGACGCCCTGGTGCAGGCCGTGCACGGGCCGACCTCGCACTACACCACGGGCCCGCTGTCGGACCGCCGGGAGGACGACATCGCGCTGCTCCTGCTCCGCTGCGACGGGGGCGCCCGGAAGCGGCCCGCGCCGCGGCGCACCGCGCTGACCATCGCGCAGGCCGAGCCGGAACGGATCGCGGCGGCCCGGCAGCAGCTGCGGGACCTGCTGCACGACTGGGCGGATCCGGAGCAGGTCGACGCGGCGGTGCTGATGGTCTCCGAGATGGCCACCAACGTCCTCGTCCACACGGACGGGGACGCGCTGCTGCTGGCTCAGGCGACGGGGGAGCACGGCGAGCGGCGGCTCCGCGTGGAGGTGTCCGACGGCAGCGACGAGCTGCCGCACAAGCGGCGCCCTGGGGAGATGGCCTCCAGCGGCCGGGGCCTGGTGCTGATGGAGATGCTCGCCGACGCGTGGGGGGTGGACCCGCGGGGGGCGGGGAAGTCGATCTGGTTCGAGCTGAACGAATCGGGACCGGAGGAGGCCGGAGCGGGAAGCGTCCCCGTGGGCTGAACCGGCCCGGCGGCCCGGTTCGGGGCGGTGTGCCGTGATGAGGGCATCCCCGCGGGCTTGAGCCCGGCCCTCAGGCCCCGGGCTCGGCCGACGGCTCGCCCCCGGACGGCGGCTCCGGGTGTCTGCCGCGCAGCTCGCCGAGGACGCCGAAGGCCGCCGCGCAGACCGGGACCGCGAGCAGCATGCCCAGCAGACCGGCCACGCTGGCGCCCGCGGTGATCGCGATCATGATCATGGCGGGGTGCATCTGCACCGTACGGCTCTGGATCACCGGCTGGAGGACATGGCCCTCCAGCACCTGTACGGCGAGCACGACCCCCAGCGCCCAGAGCGCGATCACGACCCCCCGGTCGGCGAGCGCGACCAGCACCGCGACGGCGCCCGAGATGAAGGCCCCGAGGTAGGGGATGTAGGCGCCGACGAAGACCAGCGCACCGAGCCCCACCGCGCCCGGGACGCGCAGGATCAGCAGGCCGACGGTGATGCAGACGGCGTCGATCAGCGCGATGAACGTGGTGCCCCGCATGAAGCCCTGAACGGCCTCGAAGGCCCGCCGCCCCATCGCCTCGACCAGCTCCCCGGTGCCGCGTGGGGCGACCGAGTGGGCGAGTCGCGCGGCCCGGTCGGAGTCGCGCAGGAAGAAGAAGGTCAGCAGCAGGGCGAGGACGCTGGTGGCGATGAGCGAGCCGATCAGGCTGATCCCGGAGAGCAGCCCGCCCGCGGCGCTCGCGCCGAACTTCTGCACGAGCTTCTGGCCGTTGGACGCCAGATCGTCCACATTGGTGTTCTTGCCGATCCCGAAGTGGTCGACGACCCACTGGGCGGCGTCCTTCAGCGACCGGACGATCTGGTCGCCGGTGTCGACGAGCGCGGTGACGACGATGTACCCGGCGCCGCCGACCACCGCGACGAGCAGCACACAGGTGAGCCCGGCGGCGAGCGAACGGTTCAGCCCCCGGGCGGTCAGCCGGCGGTGCACCGGGCCGAGCAGCGCCGTACCGAGCAGCGCGAGCAGCACCGGAGTGATCGCGGTCTTGAAGACGATGCACAGCCAGATGGCGACGGCGGCGACCCCGGTGACGAGGAGGACCACGCCGCACCAGGCGGCCGCGCGCCGCGCACCGTCGGGCAGGAGGGGCTTGTCGGTCTGCACCCTCCCACCCGATCACGGCGCGGGGGCCGTGTCCCGCCTGAGCGGCCGTACGGGTGACGGCCCGTCACACCGCGGCGGTCACATCCCGTGGACGGCGGGCACGGTGCCGAGGCGACCGGCCTGGAAGTCCTCGAAGGCCTGCTTCAGTTCGGCCTGGCTGTTCATCACGAACGGTCCGTAGTGCGCCATCGGCTCGCGGATCGGGCGGCCGCCGAGCAGCACGACCTCCAGGTCCGAAATGTTGCCGTCCTGCTTCTCGTCCGCGCGGACGGTCAGCGAGGAACCGGTGCCGAAGACCGCGGTCTGCCCCATGTGGACGGGGCGGCGCTCCGCACCGACGGTGCCGCGGCCGGCCAGCACGTACGCGAGTCCGTTGAAGTCCTCGCGCCACGGCAGGGTCACCTCGGCGCCGGGGCGCACGGTGGCGTGGATCATCGTGATCGGGGTGTGGGTGATGCCGGGGCCCTCGTGCCCGTCGAGCTCACCGGCGATGACGCGGAGCAGCGCGCCGCCGTCCGGGGAGGCGAGGAGCTGGACCTGGCCACCGCGGATGTCCTGGTAGCGGGGGTCCATCATCTTGTCGGCCTTGGGCAGGTTCACCCAGAGCTGGAGGCCGTGGAAGAGGCCGCCCGACATCACCAGGGACTCCGGCGGGGCCTCGATGTGCAGGAGGCCGGACCCGGCGGTCATCCACTGGGTGTCGCCGTTGCGGATGGTGCCGCCGCCGCCGTTGGAGTCCTGGTGGACGAAGGTTCCGTCGATCAGGTACGTGACGGTCTCGAAGCCGCGGTGCGGGTGCCAGGGGGTGCCCTTCGGCTCACCGGCCGCGTACTCCACCTCTCCCATCTGGTCCATCATGATGAACGGGTCGAGGTGCTTGTAGTTGATCCCGGCAAACGCGCGGCGCACCGGGAAACCCTCGCCCTCGAATCCGCTCGGCGCCGTGGTGACGGCGAGTACGGGACGGTCCGCTGCGTCGCCCGGGGCGGCGACCTTGGGCAGGGTCAGCGGATTTTCGACAGTCACTGCGGGCATGGGAGCCACCTCCGGGATCGTTCTGCCTTCAATTTAGTTGAATAGTGAACATCCCGCAAGGACCCATCCATTCCCTCAGCCGTCCGGAGCAGCGAAAAGGGGCCCGCACCGAGCGGTGCGAACCCCTTGCGAAGGACCGGATCCCGGCCGTACGTCCGGCCTCAGCCGTACATCCGGCGCATCGCGAAGTCGACCATCTGCTCCACGGCCTTCGCGTCGAAGACCATGCGGTGCTCGCCCTCCATGTCGAGGACGAAGCCGTAGCCGGTCGGCAGCAGGTCGATCACCTCGGCGCCGGTGATCACGAAGTACTTGGACTCCTTGCCCGCGTACAGCCGCAGCTCCTTGAGCGTGGTGAACATCGGGATCACCGGCTGCTGGGTGTTGTGCAGCGCCAGGAACCCGGGGTTGTCACCGCGCGGGCAGTAGACCTTCGACGTCGCGAAGATCTGCTGGAAGTCCTCGGCGGACAGCGAGCCGGTGGTGAAGGCCCGTACCGCGTCGCCCAGGGACGGCGGCGAAGGCTCGGGATACAGCGGCTGCTCGCCGTAGCCGCCACCCATCTGCTGCTGTGCGCCCGGGTTCTGGTCGTAGCCGTACATAGCCCAAAGAGTAATCGGACACATCGGGGCCTTGAGGGGTTGCGTCTTATTACTGACGGGTAGCATCATCGTAGAGGTCAGCTGATATACGCACGCCAGCTCGTCGCCCGCCCGGCCCACACCCCATCCCCGGGGCGCTGCGCGCCACTGCTATTGATTACGGAGCCTTCCCATGGGGCACTACAAGTCGAATCTCCGCGACATCGAGTTCAACCTCTTCGAGGTCCTCGGGCGCGACAAGACGTACGGCACCGGCCCGTTCGCCGAGATGGACGTCGAGACGGCGAAGAGCATCCTCGACGAGGTCAACCGCCTCGCGGAGAACGAGCTGGCCGACTCCTTCGCGGACGCCGACCGCAATCCGCCGGTCTTCGACCCGGAGACCAACACCGCGCCGGTCCCGGCCACCTTCAAGAAGTCGTACCAGGCGTTCATGGACTCCGAGTACTGGCGCCTGGGCCTGCCCGAGGAGATCGGCGGCACCACCTCGCCGCGCTCCCTGATCTGGGGCTACGCGGAGCTGCTGCTCGGCTCGAACCCGGCCGTGTGGATGTACTCCTCCGGCCCGGCGTTCGCCGGCATCCTCTTCGACGAGGGCAACGAGGCGCAGAAGAAGATCGCCGAGATCGCCGTCGAGAAGCAGTGGGGCTCGACGATGGTGCTGACCGAGCCGGACGCCGGTTCCGACGTCGGCGCGGGCCGTACGAAGGCCGTCGAGCAGGAGGACGGCTCCTGGCACATCGAGGGCGTGAAGCGCTTCATCACCTCGGGCGAGCACGACATGTCCGAGAACATCATCCACTACGTGCTGGCCCGCCCCGAGGGCGCGGGCCCCGGCACGAAGGGCCTCTCGCTCTTCATGGTCCCGAAGTTCCACTTCGACTGGACCACCGGCGAGCTGGGCGAGCGCAACGGCGTGTACGCGACGAACGTCGAGCACAAGATGGGCCTCAAGGCGTCCAACACCTGCGAGATGACCTTCGGCGACCAGCACCCCGCCAAGGGCTGGCTGATCGGCGACAAGCACGACGGCATCCGCCAGATGTTCCGCATCATCGAGTTCGCCCGCATGATGGTCGGCACGAAGGCCATCGCCACCCTGTCGACCGGCTACCTGAACGCGCTGGAGTACGCCAAGGAGCGCGTCCAGGGCACGGACCTGTCGCAGTTCATGGACAAGACCGCCCCCAAGGTCACCATCACGCACCACCCCGACGTGCGCCGCTCCCTCATGACGCAGAAGGCGTACGCGGAGGGCATGCGCTCCCTGGTGCTGTACACCGCCACCGTCCAGGACGCGATCCAGGAGAAGGAGGCCGCGGGCGAGGACGCCAAGGCGCTGCACGGCCTCAACGACCTGCTGCTCCCGATCGTGAAGGGCTACGGCTCCGAGAAGTCCTACGAACAGCTGGCGCAGTCGCTCCAGACCTTCGGCGGCTCCGGGTACCTCCAGGAGTACCCGATCGAGCAGTACATCCGTGACGCCAAGATCGACACGCTGTACGAGGGCACCACGGCGATCCAGGGCCAGGACTTCTTCTTCCGGAAGATCGTCCGCGACCAGGGCGCCTCGCTGAACGCCCTCTCCGAGGAGATCAAGAAGTTCCTCTCCGGCGCCCAGGGCAACGAGGAGCTGGCCGGTGCGCTGGACTCGCTCGCCAAGGCTGCCGTGGACCTGGAGGCGATCGTCGGCACGATGATCACCGACCTCACCGCGACCGGCGAGGACGTCAAGAACATCTACAAGGTGGGCCTCAACACCACCCGCCTGCTGATGGCCTCCGGCGATGTCGTCGTCGGCTACCTGCTCCTCAAGGGCGCGGCCGTCGCGGCCGAGAAGCTGCCGACCGCCTCCGCGAAGGACGTCGCCTTCTACCAGGGCAAGATCGCCGCCGCGAAGTTCTTCGCCGCCAACATCCTGCCGGGCGTCTCGGCCGAGCGCGCGCTCGCCGAGTCCGTCGACAACTCCCTGATGGAGCTGGACGAGGCCGCGTTCTAGCCCCTCCGTTCAAGATCGTCAACACGCACCGTCACCCGGACACGCTTTCGGGTGGCGGTGCTGTCGTATGGGCTGAGTGCACGGCCCGGAATCCCTTCCATGGGAGGAACCATGACCGCCGATGCACTGCCCGAAGCGTCGCAGCTGCGGCGCGACGATTCCAAGTGGCCGGTCCCGCCTGAGGACGGCTGCACCGTGGACGAATTCTTCACGCTTCATCTCCCGCCGCACACAGAGCTGATCGACGGGAGCCTGGTTTCGTGAGTCCGCAGCGGAACTTTCACACGCTGGCGATGTATCTGCCGGAACAGGGGCTGCGCCAGCACGTCCCCGAGGCTCTGCGAGTGCGCCGGGGGATGGCCGTCGTGCTCGGTAAGCGCAATGTCCCAGAACCTGATCTCGTCGTGGTGAGAAGGCCGACGGTGTAGAAGGCCCGCGGCAAACACGTTACGAGGCCGCCGACGTCCTGCTCGCCGTCGAGGTGGTCTCCCCCGACTCCGAGGACCGCCACCGCGACACCAAGCCTCACAAGTACGCGGCGGCGGGCATCCCGCACTTCTGGCGGGTCGAGATGAGCGGCGAGCACGACCGGCCCGCGGTGTGGACGTACGAGTGCGACGAGGTGACCAAGAGGTACGTCTCCACCGGCGTCCACCACGACCGGCAGAAGCTGTCCGACCCGTACGACATCGATATCGACCTGACCGCCATCGACCGGCTGTAGACCTGGGCCCGCCCCGCGGCGCCCGTCCCCCTAGGATCGGACGTCCGGTAGCCGGAGGGGGCGGGTTTCGCATGGGGGACAAGGGTTTCGTGGGTACGCGAGGGGGCCGGGGGGTCCTGGCGGCCGGGGCGGCGGTGCTGCTGCTCGCGGGCTGCGGGAGCGGGGGCGACGAGGCCGGGGCCGCGGCGCTCGGCAAGGGGCAGGTCGCCTCGGTGCTGCCGGACGCGAAGGACGCGCCGGGCTGGCGGCTGTACATGAAGCCCGCCGCCCTGAAGCCGATACCCGAGAACCCGCCGCCGGTCTGTGTGTCCCGGACGAAGGAGCAGCGGGAGACCGCCTGCCGGCCGGCCACGTCCTGGGGCTCGTCCGCCTTCGTGCGCAAGGCGGACAGGACCACGCTGAATTTCTGGGTCCTCGCCTATGAGGACGAGAAGGCCGCGGACGCCGCGTACGACGTCCTGATCAAGTGGTACGGCGGGGACCGGGTCGGGCAGCACGCCCGGAAGGTGGACCTCGGCAGCACGGGCGCCGAGCGCGAGGCCAACCGCGCGGCGGTCGGCACCATGGGCGGACCGGGCACGATCGCACAGATCCGGGTCGGGACGACCGTCCTGGGCATCAGCACCGGCACCGACGGCACATCGGCCGTTCCCGACCAGGAGGTCAAGGCGTTCGCGACCATGTTCGCCGAGCGCGCCCAGCAGGCCCAGAACGGCGAGAAGCCCTCCGCGGCCCTGCCCGGACACTGAGCCGAGAAACCCTCCGCGGCCCTGCCCCGACAGTGAACGGGCACCCTCGCGCGACGGTGGTGAGGCCGCCCGGTCCGGCCTCGTTACAGTGAAGAACATGAGTTCCTCCCTCCGCTTCGACCGCGGGCACACCGACGATCTGATGGCCTTCCTGATGGCCTCCCCCTCCCCGTACCACGCCGTGGCCACCGCGGCCGCCCGGCTGGAGAAGGCCGGTTTCCGGCAGGTCGAGGAGACCGCGGCCTGGGACGGGACCAGCGGGGGCAAGTACGTCCTGCGCGGCGGTGCGATCGTGGCCTGGTACGTGCCGGAGGGCGCCTCGGCGCACACCCCGTTCCGGATCGTCGGCGCGCACACCGACTCGCCGAACCTGCGGGTCAAGCCGCTGCCCGACACCGGGGCGTACGGCTGGCGGCAGGTCGCCGTGGAGATCTACGGCGGGACGCTCCTCAACACCTGGCTCGACCGGGACCTCGGTCTCGCCGGCCGGATCTCGCTGCGCGACGGCACGCACCGGCTGGTGAACATCGACCGGCCGCTGCTGCGCGTACCGCAGCTGGCCGTGCACCTGGACCGGTCGGCCAACCCCGACGGGCTCAAGCTCGACCGGCAGAAGCACATGCAGCCGATCTGGGGGCTCGGGGATGTCGAGGAGGGCGACCTGATCCGGTTCGTCGCCGAGGAGGCGGGCGTCGACGCCGAGGACGTGACCGGCTGGGACCTGATGCCGCACCCCGTCGAACCGCCCGCCTATCTGGGCCGGGACCGTGAGCTGCTGGCCGGGCCCCGGATGGACAACCTGCTCTCCGTGCACGCCGCGGCCGCCGCGCTCGGCGCCGTCGCCGGGCAGCCGGACGAGGAGCTTCCGTACATCCCGGTCATGGCCGCCTTCGACCACGAGGAGAACGGCTCGCAGTCCGACACCGGCGCCGACGGCCCGCTGCTCGGCACGGTCCTGGAGCGCTCCGTCTTCGCACGCGGCGGGACGTACGAGGACCGCGCCCGCGCCTTCGCCGGAACCGTCTGTCTCTCCTCCGACACCGGTCACGCGGTCCACCCCAACTACGCCGAGCGCCACGACCCGACCCACCACCCGGTGGTCAACGGCGGACCGATCCTCAAGGTCAACGTCAATATGCGGTACGCGACCGACGGCAGCGGCCGGGCCGTGTTCGCGGCGGCGTGCCAGAAGGCGGACGTGCCGTGGCAGACGTTCGTCTCCAACAACTCGATGCCGTGCGGCACCACGATCGGCCCGATCACCGCCGCCCGGCACGGCATCCAGACCGTGGACATCGGCGTCGCGATCCTGTCGATGCACAGCGCCCGTGAGCTGTGCGGGGCGGACGACCCGTATCTGCTGGCCAACGCGGTGGCGGCGTTCCTGGCGGGCTGAGCCCGCCGGGCCCCCGCCGTGCCCCCGGGCATGGCCGACGCCGGGCCGGGTACGCGATCCGTACACCGGCCCGGAACCGCCGGGCCGTCGAGGAGGCGGAACTCATGGGAATCGGAGGATGCATCATCCTCATCGGGGCCGGGGCGATACTGGCCTTCGCCACCGACTGGAAAATGGACACCGTCGACGTCGACCTGGTCGGCTGGATCATGATGATCGTCGGCATCATCGGGGTCGTCGTCTACGCGAGCATCGCGCGGCGTCGCCGGATGGTCGTACCGCCCAGCACCACCGTCGTATCCGAGGACGAGCGCCACTACCCGTGACCCGCGGCGTCCGCCGGACCACGCCCCACGACCTGAAGCGGCCCGTCGTCGGATTCCCGGCACCCCCGATATTCTGGGACTTTCCCGTGCCCGACCCCGGGCGCATCCCGCCCGGAAGGGAAGCCGCTCGTGGAGTTCCGGCTGCTCGGCACCGTCTCCGTCGACACGTTCACCGGGCCACTGCCGCTCGGCCCCGCCAAGCGCCGCAGCCTGCTCGCCGCGCTGCTGCTGTCCGCCAACACCCCCGTCTCCATCGCCAGGCTGACGGACTCCCTGTGGGACGACACACCGCCGCTGCACGCCCGCAGCGTCATCCAGGGCCATGTGTCCCGGCTGCGCGCCCTGCTGGTGGGCGCGGACGCGGAGGCGTACGGGGTGGAGCTGGTCACGCTCGGCGACGCGTATGTGCTGCGGCTGCCGGAGACCCTGCTGGACGCGCAGCGCTTCGAGGAGTTGCTGACGCTGGCACGGGGGCAGCGCAGCCCGGCGGACGCGGTGCTGATGTTCAAGGAGGCCCTGTCCCTGTGGCAGGGCCCGGCGCTCAGCGGCGCGTTCGCCGGGCGGCCGCTCCAGGCGGCCGCGCATTCGCTGGAGGAGTCGCGGCTGGCGACGGTCGAGCAGATGGCACGCGCCTACGCGGCGCTGGGGGAGCACAACCGGGCGGCGGCGGTGCTGCGGGCGGAGGCCGTCGCGCACCCGATGCGGGAGTCGCTGGCGGCGGCCCTGATGACGGCGCTGTACCGGGCGGGGCGCCAGTCGGAGGCGCTGGACTGGTTCCACCGCACCCGGCGGCTGCTCGCCGATGAGCTGGGGATCGACCCGGGCCACGAACTCGCCGACGCGTACGCGCTGATCCTGCGCGGCGACCCCGGACCGGAGGCCGGACGCGAGGGCGGACGGAACGCGCCCGACGGGCAGGGGACGGCAGCACGCGGCCCGGTCCGCCCGAGCGGCGGCGACGGCGGCAGCCGCGGCGCCTCCGGCGACGTCGCCGTGCAGGCGGACCGGCCGACCGGTACAGCGACGGCGGAACCTCCCGGCCCGCCCGGCGACCTGGGCGGCGCCCCCAGCCCCGCACCGCCCCGCCCGCTCCCCGTGCCGTCCCTCGCGGGCGAGCCGCACCCCACCGATCTGCTGCCCCGCGCCCCCCGCGGCTTCCAGGGGCGGAGCGCCGAACTGGCCGCGCTCACCCGGGCCGCGGCGGGCGAGGCACCCGTCTGTCTGGTCACCGGACCGGCCGGGGTCGGCAAGACCGCGCTGGCCCTCCAGTGGGCGCACCGCAACGCGGCCGCCTTCCCGGACGGGCGGCTCTTCGCCGATCTGCGCGGGTTCAGCGACACCGGTGAGCCCGCGCTCGTCGAGGTGCTGCGCGAATTCCTGCTGGCGCTCGGCGTCGCGCCCCGCCGCGTCCCGGAGTCCGCCGCGGCCGCGGCCGCGCTCTTCCGGTCCCTGACCGACCGGCGCCGACTGCTCGTCGTGCTCGACAACGCCCGCCATTCCGCCACCGTCCGGCCGCTGCTGCCGGGTGGCACCGACTGCGTCACGCTGGTCACCAGCAGGCACCGGCTGGAGGGCCTCATCGCCTCGGACGCGGCCCGGCCCGTACCGCTCGACGTGCTCGAACCGCCGGACGGCACGGCCCTGCTGGCCGGGGTGCTCGGTGAGGACCGGGTGCTCGCCGAACCGGTCGCGGCCCGTCGGCTCGCCGAGCTCTGCGGCGGACTGCCGCTCGCCCTCCGGGTCACCGCGGCCCGGCTGGCCGGGCGCCCGAGCTGGACGCTGGCCGGTCTCGCCGACGAGCTGGCCGACGAACGCAGCCGGCTGACCTACCTCGACGTGGACGACACCGGTGTCTCGGCCGCGCTGCGGCTGACCGTGCAGCAGCTGCCGCAGGACGCCGTGCACCAGCTCGCCCGGCTCGGCCACCACCCCGGCAGCCACTTCGACCCGTACACGGCGGCCGCCCTCGCGGGCACCGACCCGGTCGTCGCCACAGCGGCGCTGGAGCGGCTCGCCGCCGCCCATCTCGTCACCGAGGCTGCGCCCGGACGCTGGGTGCTGCACGATCTGGTGCGCCTCTACGCCCGCGGCATGGAGCCCGAGGGCGGGCCCGAAGCGCTCACCGGCGTCCTCGACCACTACATCGCCACCGCGCTCGCCGCCGCCGACACGGCCGAGCCGGGCGGCGAGCCCTGCTTCGTCCTGCCGGAGGACTACCGCCGCCCGGTCGCCGTGCGGGACTTCGTCGACCGGGCGACGGCGATGCACTGGCTGGCCACCGAACGCGACGATCTGGCGCTGGCCGCCGACGCCGCCCGGACCGCCGGTCTCCACGACCGGGCCTGGCGGATCATCCTGCTCCAGTGGCCGCAGGTGGTGTGGCGGGTGCGGGACAACTGGTCACCGCTGCTGGAACTGGCGCTGGACTCCGCCCGCGCCCAGGACGACGCGTACGCCGAGTCGAGGGTGCTCAACCTGCTGGGCTGGGTGCTGACCGAGGAGGGCAGGGCCGCCGAGGCCATCGCCCTGCTGGAGCGCTCGCCCGCGCTGGCCCGGCAGGCCGGTGACCGGCTCGGCGAGGCGACGGCGCTGATCAACCTCGCCGTCGTCCAGGCCGAGCAGGGGGAGCTGGACACGGCCCTGGAGGACTGCGGGCGCGCGGTCGGCCTGGCCCGCGAGGAACGGGACGCGCACACCGAGATGCTGGCGCTCCAGCACCTCGCCCGGATGCAGCTGACCGCGAACCGGCCGCACGAGGCCCTCGCGTCCGTCCGGACCGCGCTCGACCTCGGGCCCGAGCACGAGGAGATCGCCCGCCGGGTGCTGCTGCTGAGCACCAGCGGCGAGGCCCGGCTGGCGCTCGGCGAGGAGAGCGAGGGGATCCTGCTGCTGGACCGGGCGGCCGGGGAGGCGGAGCGCGCCGGTTACGACGAGGGCGCGGTGCGGGCCCTCCAGGCGCTGCTGCGGGTGACGGCCGAGCCGGAGTACCGCAAGCGGTACGAGGAAGCGGTCAGCCGGCTCAACGACGACGGGTGACCCCTCCCGGGGGCGGGCCCTGTGCCCGCACCCGGGGCTCGGCCCCTACGCCTGCTCGTCCATGCCCGCCAGCACCAGCGGCAGCCGGGCCGTTCCGTCCGGGCCGACCCGGACGGGGACGCCCCAGTCCTGCTGGTGGACATGGCAGGCGGGGTACTCGTTCGACGGGTCGTCGTCGCAGGACGCCGCCATCGCCGAGACGTGCAGGACACCCTCGGTGATGCCTTCGGCGAGGACCAGGTCGCGGAAGAGATCGGTGCCGGGGCCCGCGCCCCCGGCCAGCAGCTCCGGCGGGGTCGCCGAGACCAGCAGCCGGGTCGAGGGGCCGTACCGGGTGTCGAGCTTCTGCCCGGCGGGGGCCTGGAAGACCACATCGAGCCGGAGCGTGCCCGGCGCGATCGCGGTGGCCGCGCGCCGGGTGCGGTGCGCCCGGTCGGCGACGCGCACGGCCTCCTCGGGGAGCCGCAGCCGGGTCAGCCGGTGGCGGGCGGACTCGATGACGACGAGATCGCCGTCGACCAGCACGGCGTCACTGGGCTCGCGCAGATCCGTGGCCAGGGTGGTGACCTCACCGCTCCCGGGCTCGTAGCGCCGCAGCGCGTGGTTGTACGTGTCGCAGACGGCGACGGATCCGTCGGGCAGCGCGGTCACACCCAGCGGGTGCTGGAACAGGGCCTGTGCGGCGGCGCCGTCGCGGTGCCCGAAGTCGAAGAGTCCGGTGCCGACGGCCGTACGGACGGTGAAGCCGTCGCCCTCGTGCTCGACGTACCGCAGGGCGGACGTCTCCGAGTCGGCGACCCAGAGCCGCTCCCCGTCGACGGACGCGGCGAGCCCGGACGGCTGGGCGAACCAGGCCTCGTCGGCCTTCCCGTCGACCAGGCCCTCGTTGGTCGTACCCGCCGCGACCCGGACGGTCCCCGTCGCGGGGTCGTACGTCCACAGCTGGTGCACGCCCGCCATGGCGATCCACAGCCGGTCCGCGAACCAGGCGATGTCCCAGGGCGAGGAGAGGTCGACCTCGCGGGCCGGTCCGGACGTCGGCGAGCCCTGCCACCACTGGCGGCCGGTGCCGGCGAGCGTCGTGACCGCACCGGTGGCGGGGTCGAGGGCGCGGAGGGCGTGGTTGACCGTGTCGGCGACGGCGATCCGGCCGTCGGGCAGCACGGCGAGGCCCTGCGGCTCGGAGAACCGTGCCTCGTCGGGCCCGCCGTCGGCGAAGCCCCGTTCGCCCGTACCGATGTGGCGGCGCACCGTCTCGCCGTCCGGGGCGAGCTCGACCAGCCGGTGGCGGGTGGTGTCGGAGACCAGGAAGCCGCCCTCGGGCAGGAGCAGCGCCTTGCCGGGGAAGCGCAGGTGCGTGGCGACCGGTTCGGGCGCGACATAGGGGCCGTCGCCGCGACGCAGCGTGCCCTTCGCCGCGTGCTCGGCCTCCAGCTCCTCGACCAGCTTCTCGATGGCGTGGGCGTGGCCCTCGCCGGCGTGCTGGGCGACGACATAGCCCTCGGGGTCGATGACGACGAGCGTGGGCCAGGCCCGTACCGCGTACTGCTTCCAGGTCGCCAGTTCCGGATCGTCGAGGACCGGGTGGTGGACCCCGTACCGCTCGACGGCGTCGACGACGGCCTGGTGCTCGGCCTCGTGGACGAACTTCGGCGAGTGCACCCCGATGATCACCAGGGTGTCGCGGTGCTTCTCCTCCAGCTCGCGCAGCTCATCGAGGACATGCAGACAGTTCACACAGCAGAAGGTCCAGAAATCCAGGACCACAATGCGTCCTCGCAGGTCAGCGAGGGTGTACTGCTGGTCGCCTGTATTGAGCCAGCCGCCCTTGCCGACCAGCTCGGGGGCCCTGACGCGCGCACGTGTTGCCATGCCAACAGTCAACATCACCGTGGCGTCCACGCATTCCGCAGGGACCTCGGGGAACCTGTGAGCCATGAGATTCCTGGTGCGTGAACGACTCTTCGCCATCGGTGACGACTACTGGATCGAGGACACGGACGGCCGCAAGGTCTTCCTCGTCGACGGCAAGGCCATGCGGGTGCGGGACACCTTCGAGCTGAAGGACGCCCAGGGCCGGATCCTGGTCGAGATCCGGCAGAAGCTGCTCAGCCTGCGCGACACGATGCTCATCGAGCGCGACGGCGAACAGCTCGCCACGATCAGGCGGAAGCGGCTGTCGCTGCTGCGCAACCACTACCGGGTCACGCTGGTCGACGGCACCGAGCTCGATGTCAGCGGCAAGATCCTGGACCGCGAGTTCGCCATCGACTACGACGGGGAGCTGCTGGCCCAGATCTCCCGGCGCTGGCTGACCGTACGGGACACCTACGGCATCGACGTCGTACGGGAGGACGCCGATACGGCGCTGCTCATCGCCGTCTCGATCTGCGTCATCGTGCTCGCGGAGAAGGAACGCGAGGACTGAGCGCGGAAGGAGCGCGAGGACTGACCCGCCCCGGTTTCACGTGAAACGAAGCGGTCCTATCGGAGCCTGGGCGGGGCCAGTCCCAGGCGGCGGTCCTTGAGGGCCGGGAACTGCTCGCGGGTCGCCGCCACCTTCGCCGGGTCGAACTCCACGTCGAGCACCTCCTCGTCCGCGCCCGCCTCCGCGAGCACCTCGCCCCACGGGTCGACGACGATGCTGTGCCCGGCCTGCTGGATTCCGGCGTGGGTGCCCGCGGTGCCGACGGCCAGGACGTACGACTGGTTCTCGACGGCGCGGGCCTGGGCCAGCAGCGTCCAGTGGGCGCGGCGCCGCTCGGGCCAGCCGGCCGCGACGATCAGCGTCCCGGCGCCCGCGTCGACCAGGCCGCGGAACATCTCCGGGAAGCGCAGGTCGTAGCAGGTGGCGAGGCCGATCGTGGTCTGCGGCAGGGCGACCGTGACCAGCTCCTCGCCGGCGCCCATCATGACCGCCTCGCCCTGGTCGAAGCCGAAGCGGTGGATCTTGCGGTACGCGGCGGCCCGCTCGCCCTCGGGCGTGAAGACGAGCGAGGTGTTGTAGAGGGTGCCGTCCGGGGCCCGCTCGACGAAGGAGCCCGCGTGCAGCCAGACCCCGGCGTCGGCCGCGGCCTTCGCCATGATGTCGTGGGTGGGCCCCTGGAGCGGTTCGGCCTCGTTCTCGAAGTCGGTGTACGCGAAGGCGCCGACCGGCCAGAGCTCGGGAAGGACCACCAGATCAGCGCCGCGCCGGGCCGCGATCAGCGAAGCCGCACGCTGTCTACGGGCGTTGACGGATTCGTCCGGGTCTACTGCGATCTGGATGAGGGAGGCGCGCACACTACCACCGTCCTGGCATTCGAGCCGTCAACACGGGCCTACGATCGTCACACGAAAGCACTGCCGGGGTGCCTGCTCGCAGCGTAACTTAGCGACCGAACCTCCCACGCAGCCCGCCGCCCGCCGTCCGCGCCCAGCTTCTTCAGCCCATGCACCGCAGAACCGCACGAGGGGTCCCGTGACCGTCCATCCCAGCCTCCAGACCTACGCCGATGCCTGGACCCACTCCATCGAGTCGATAGCCGAGCTGGTGAAGCCGCTCGCCGAGGGAGAGTGGAACCGCCGTACGCCATGCCCCGCCTGGTCGGTGCGCGACATCGTCTCGCACGTCATCGGCATGGAGTCCGAGCAGCTCGGCGACCCGCGTCCGATCCACACGCTGCCGCGCGACCTGTACCACGTACAGAACGACTTCGCCCGGTACATGGAGATGCAGGTCGATGTGCGGCGCCACCACACCGCACCGGAGATGACCTCCGAGCTGGAGTACACGATCATTCGCCGCGCACGTCAGCTGCGCAACGAGAGCCGTGCTCCCGAGACCATGGTCCGGGCACCGCTCGGCGCCGAGCAGACCCTCGAACTGGCGCTGCGGATGCGCGCCTTCGACGTCTGGGTGCATGAGCAGGACCTCCGGGCGACGCTGGGCCGGCCCGGCAATCTGGACTCCCCCGGCGCCACGATCGTGCGGGACACCCTGCTGGAGGCGCTGCCGAAGGTGGTCGCCAAGGACGCGGGAGCACCGGCGAATTCGGCGATCGTGCTCGATGTGCACGGGCCGCTGGAATTCCTGCGCACCGTCAGGGTCGACGCGGAGGGGCGCGGTTCGGTGGACGGTTCGCCGTCGCTCGGGCCCCTGGTGACGCTGGCGATGGACTGGGAGACGTACTTCCTCCTCGCCTGCGGGCGGGTGCGCGCGGGTGCGGTCGCCGAGCGGATCAAGGTCGAGGGCGACGAGGAGCTGGCGACGGCGATCCTGCAGAACTTCGCCGTGACGCCGTAGGGCTCTGACGTCGTAGAGCAGTGACGTCATAAGGCTGTGACGCCATGACCGGCGGCGCCCGTCGCACGGAGGACGGGCGCGCCGCCGGCCCGGCGCGGTGCGCGGTCACACCGGCACGTGCACGGCTTCCACGCGGCTGACCACATGGTGGTTCCGCTCGCGGTGCGTGGCCCTGGAGTGCAGCCGCAGGATCTGCGAGACGCCGAGCGCCTCCAGCACGAAGACCGAGGCGAACGCGATCCGGTAGTTGTCGTCCGTCGCGTCCAGCAGCACACCGACGGCGAACAGCGTGGTCATCGAGGCGATGAAACCGCCCATGTTGACGATGCCCGAGGCGGTGCCCTGGCGCTCCGGCGGGTTGGCCGGGCGGGCGAAGTCGAAGCCGATCATCGAGGCCGGACCGCACGCGCCGAGCACCACGCACAGCACGATCAGCAGCCACATCGGCGCATGGTCGCCCGGGTAGAAGATGGCCGACGCCCAGAGCAGCGCCGTCACCGTCACCGTGCCGAGGGCCAGCGGGGCACGGGCCGCGTGGTGGCGGGCGATGATCTGCCCGTAGACCAGCCCGAAAGCCATGTTGGAGAGCACCACCAGGGTGAGCAGCTCTCCGGCGGTGGAGCGGCTGAGCCCCTGTGCCTCCACCAGGAACGGCAGCCCCCAGAGCAGCAGGAACACCATGGCCGGGAACTGCGTGGTGAAGTGCACCCACATGCCGAGCCGGGTGCCGGGCTCCCGCCAGGAGGCGGCGATCTGCTTGCGCACATAGGCGGCGCCCGCGTGCTCGGCGGGCGGCGGCTCGTGGCCCTCGGGGTGGTCCTTCAGGAAGAGCAGCAGCAGGACGAGGACGACGACCCCGGCGACCGAGCTGCCGGCGAACGTGGTGGTCCAGCCGAATCCATGCAGGGCCCGTGCGATGAAGAGCGTCGAGACGAGGTTGCCCGCCATCCCGAAGAGCGCCGCGACCTGGCCGATCAGCGGGCCGCGCCGGGCCGGGAACCAGCGGGCGCCGAGCCGCAGCACGCTGATGAACGTCATCGCGTCACCGCAGCCGAGCAGCGCCCTGGACGCCAGTGCCATGCCGTACGAGGGGGAGAGCGCGAAGCCGAGCTGCCCGAGGGTGAACAGGACGGCCCCGAGGGTGAGGACCTTCTTGGTGCCGAGCCGGTCGACCATCAGGCCGACGGGTATCTGCATGCCCGCGTAGACGAGCAGCTGGAGTATGGAGAACGTGGAGAGCGCGGAGGCGTTGACGTGGAACCGGTCGGCGGCGTCCAGCCCGGCGACGCCCAGGCTGGTGCGGAAGATGATGGCGACGAAGTAGACGGCGACGCCGATGCCCCAGACCCATGCGGCACGTCGGCCGCCGGGTGGATCGCCGGGCAGGGACAGGGTGGGAGCGGCGGCAGAACTCACCGGTCCTCACCCCTGACCAGCACCTTGACCCGGCTGACATGGCGCCGCACGACCTGCGCGGCACCCTCCGCGTCCCCCGCTCTGATCGCCTCCAGCAGCTCGCCGTGCTCGGTGATGTTGGCGGCGATCCTCCCCGGGTGCGCCTCCATCACGGCGACGCCCATCCGCAGCTGCCGGTCGCGCAGCTGGTCGTAGAGGCGCGAGAGGATGTCGTTGCCCGCGTTGCGCACGATCTCGGCGTGGAAGCAGCGGTCCTTCACGGACACCTCCGCCAGGTCCCCCGCCTCGGCCAGCCGCCGCTGCTCCTCCAGGAGCTCTTCGAGCCGGCCGATCAGCTGCGCGGAGGCGGGCACGGCCTTGCGGGCCGCGAATTCCTCGACGAGCAGCCGGGTCTCCACCACGTCCGCGATCTCCTGCGCGGAGACGGCGAGGACGAGCGCGCCCTTCTTCGGGTACAGCTTGATCAGCCCCTCGACCTCCAGCCGCAGCAGGGCCTCGCGCACCGGCGTACGGGAAACGCCGACGGCCTCGGCGAGATCCCCTTCGGTCAGCAGCGTGCCGCCCTCGTAACGACGGTCGAGGACCGCCCCTTTTACGTGGGTGTACACGCGCTCGGCGGCAGGCGGCTGCTTCACAGCGGCCTTCACAGCAGGCTTCATGGACGACTTCACGGCGGACTTCGCGACAGGCTTCACGGCTGGGGGTGCGGCAGGCATGTACACAGCATAGATACAAGATGCGTGCATCGCGAACCATTCCGTCATCCGGACAGAAGCCCGCCCGCTCCGGGGCGCACCGACGCACCGCCGCACCTCCGCACTACTGCGCTACCGCACCACCGATCACGACCGGAATCACCCGTAGCCCCGAAATTGCCCCAGGAATCAGCACATCCATCCCCCGCCCTCATGAGTCTCACCACCGAGCGGCACCCTCATGTGGCCGCATTCCAGGGGCATTTGGAGCATTCAAGTTGAAAATCGGCATTAAGGGCATAAGCCGCGCCACCGCCACTGCCACCGTGGCCCTGACGGCAGGTGCCGTCATCGCCGGCAGCGCGTTCGCCTCCACCGCGCAGGCCGCCACGCTGCCCACCCCCAAGATCACCGCCGCGGGCGGTTTCACGATGAACAACGGCACCTCGAAGGCCCTGTTCTCCAAGGCTGCGGACACCCGTCGTTCCACGGGTTCCACCACCAAGATCATGACGGCGAACGTCGTGCTGGCGCAGAAGAACCTGAACCTGGATTCCAAGGTCACGGTTCAGAAGGCGTACAGCGACTACATCGTCTCCAAGGGCGCCTCGTCGGCCCGCCTCATCGTGGGCGACAAGGTCACGGTCCGCCAGCTGCTGTACGGCCTGATGCTGCCGTCCGGCTGCGACGCCGCCTACGCGCTGGCCGACAAGTTCGGCTCCGGCTCGACCCGCGCGGCCCGCGTGAAGTCGTTCATCGGCAAGATGAACGCCCAGGCCAAGTCCCTCGGGCTGAAGAACACCCACTTCGACTCGTTCGACGGCATAGGGAATGGTTCGAACTACTCGACCCCGCGCGACCTGACGAAGCTCGCCAGCAACGCGATGAAGAACTCCACCTTCCGCACGGTCGTCAAGACCAAGTCGACCAAGCAGAAGGTCACCACGAAGTCCGGCGGCTACCGCTACATGACGTGGTCCAACACCAACAACATGCTCAGCAGCTACAGCGGCGCCATCGGCATCAAGACCGGCTCCGGCCCGTCCGCCAAGTACTGCCTGGTCTTCGCCGCGACCCGCGGCAGCAAGACGATCGTCGGCACGGTGCTCGCGTCCACGAACGCGACCAACCGCACGGCGGACATGAAGAAGATCATGGACTACTCCTTCAAGAAGTAGCCCGGACCGGCACCGCACGCGAAGAGGGGGCCCGCGCCATGCGGGCCCCCTCTTTCTGTGCCGGAGGATGCTCAGTCGAGGCAGAACTCGTTGCCCTCGATGTCCTGCATGTTGATGCACGACTCGTTTTCCTCGTCGGCATACAGCACCTTCGTGCACACCGCGCCGAGCGCCACCAGCCGATCGCGTTCGGCCTCCAGCACGGCCAGCCGCTCCGCACCCACGAGCCCGGTACCGGCCCGCACGTCGACGTGCACCCTGTTCTTGGCGACCTTGCCTTCGGGAACCCGCTGGAAGTACAGGCGCGGGCCCTCACCCGTGGGATCGGAGCACGCGAACCACGCACCCCGCTCCTCGGGCGGCAGCGAGTCGTTATAGGCGTCCCAGGAGTCGAACCCCTCCGGTACCGGCGGCGCGACGTATCCCAGCACCTCGCACCAGAAACGGGCGACGCGCTCCGGGTCCGCGCAGTCGAAGGTGATCTGGATCTTCCTCAGCGATGCCATTCGGCCACCCTAACAGCGGGCCTCCGGACACCAGTTCCCCTTTATTGAGCCCGGCATTCCGATCGCTCTTCTGGACACTTACGACACCTCGACGCTCGCCCGCCCGGGGCGCCGGCTTCTCCCCCGCTCAGCGAAGACCGCGCTTCTCGCGTTCGGCTTCGATCAGCTCCTCCATGAGTTTCTCCGGGTTCACCGCGTGCTCGGTGTCATCGAGGGCGTCGTAGTCCTGGGTGCTCAGCGGCAGGCCGAGCTCGGCGAGTTCGGCGGCCAGTTGTGTGAACGCGATTCGCTCGTCGGGCTCGTCCTGGTAGCTAGCCCGCTCGGCGGCGACCCCCTCGGTCAGGGTCAGACCGACCAGGCTCCAGAAGGAGAACTCGGTGTCCAGCTCCATGGGGTGCCAGGCACGATCCCCAGGTTCGTCGGGGTGCAGCCAGTAGCCGATCCACCCCTTTCCGCCCTTCGCCACGAGTTTGACGTACTTGGCCATCTCCGCGGCTGCGGCGTTGACGGCCTGCATCTCCGGGTCCGCGAGTTCCTCTTCGCTCAGATAGCTGGTGTCCAGGAGCGGGTGCACCTCTCCCGCCTCGAAGAATTCGAGGCCGAGAAGGTGGGTGAAGTCGGTGCGGCCTTCCCACTGCGCCACCAGCAGCACACGCAGATCGCCGGGTATCGGACGGCCGTCCAGCCGCTCCCGGGAAAACCCGGCGAGCCGTTCGTCGTACATGCGCCCTCTCCAGAGGTCGAAGCGAGATCCTCGCGTCAACGTAACAACGGCCTCCGACAAGAGGCCGGCCCCAGGGCGAGAGGGGCCGCCGTACCGCGCTGATGAGGTTCTGGGGCGATCCTGCGGCCGGCCTTGACCTCAAGTCCGCTTGAGATCTCAGAGTATTCTGCATGAACACCGAAACCGCAGACATCAAAGCCATCGAACAGGTCGTCGCCACCGTCGAGCGCGCCCAGCGTGCCAAGGACGTCGAGGGCTTCCTCGCGCTCTTCCATCCCGACGCCCTCTGGACGACCGGCCACGGCAAGGTCCTGATCGGCTTCGACGCGATCGCCGAGTTCACCCGCACCGTGCTGCCGGCGGCCAACTGGGAGGGCGAGATCACCTACGAGGCAGTGCACACGCAATTCCTGCGGCCCGACGTGGCGGCCGTGAAGGTCCGGCAGGTCTACCACTCACCGGAGGGCGAGACGGAAGGCGCTCCGCTCTACGTCATGACGAAGCAGGATGACGGAAGGTGGCTGCTGCACGCCTGCCAGAACACGGCAGTGTGGGCCGGATAGACATCTCGGAGTCACGGACGGCGACGGCGCGGAGGATGTCGCAGGAACCCTCCTCGCCCTCGCCGTTCCGCCGCCACGCTTATGGTTGCCGGCGCAGGCCCGCCGCGAAGCTGTCCCACGCGGCGGGAGCGAGCACGAGAAGCGGGCCGTCGGGGCGCTTGGAGTCGCGGACGGCGACGGTACGAGGGATGTTGCGGGCGACTTCGACGCACTCGCCATTGCCGCTGCTGTAGCTGGACTTGACGAACTCGAAGTGTGGCACGACTACAACTCCTTGCGAATACGCCCTATCAGAGCGATGGAATCGCGGGGAGCGAGTCCGCTTCTGGCGATTCGACCGAACGTGACGTTGTGACGCGCGGCATCCGACTCGCTCTCAAGCCACAGAGTAGACGACGTGGTGTCCATGTAGACCACGTCCATAGCACCGGGTTCGGCAAACGACACGATGCTAAAAGCGCTGGTCATGCCGGGGTGCGAGCCCGCAAGGAAGGGGACAACCTGCACTGTGACATTTGGCTCGGCGGCAGCCTCCGCCAGCCGTTCCAGTTGAGCGAGCATCACGTCGCGGCCACCGACCAATTGCCGAAGCGCTCCTTCCGCGACGATCGCCCACAGCGCCAGAGGACTGCCGTCCGCGAGGCGTGTTTGGCGTGCGATCTTCGCTTCGACGAACCGCTCGATCTCGTCGGGGTCGTCCCAGTCCGCGTTGCCGACAGCGAGCGCCCTCGCATAGTCCGGCGTCTGGAGCAGGCCCGGTACGAACGCCCCTTGCCAGGTCCTGACTCCCTTGGCGATGTCTTCGAGCGCAACGTACTCGACCAGTGAACGGAGTTCCGGGTACTGGTTCCACCAGCCCTTCGCCTTGCGGCGCTCCCGATCCATCCGGGCCACCTCCAGCAGGCGGTCGACGAGCTGCGCGTCATCGAGACCGTAGAACTCGCAGAGGGCACGGATGTCCGGATCCCTCATCGGAACCCATCCCTGCTCCATCTTCACGATCTTGGAGTTGGTCGCGCTGATGACCTGAGCAGCCTGCTGCTGCGTCTTCCCCGACGCGTCTCGCAGGCGCAGCAACTCGCTGCCGAGCCTGCGTCCCAGGACAGTTGACGATCGATTGCCTTGCCGAGTCGCTCGATTCACCGCCCCAGTGTGGCCTCCCGCAATGCAGACGGTCGACTGCTGTAGCTCGTTGGAGACAATTGGCTCCGTTTCACTTGCCTCCAGCTTCAGGGAGTCGCTACGTTCGGCTCACAGCCGCTCGCACAGCGGAATCAGTCGGCGGAAGTGCACCGCCCTGCCCCGCGCCCAGAAATGGCGCCCCGCAGGCGCGGCATCGCCACCGCCCGCACCCACGGAGGCACGCGCCCATGACCGCAGCCGAACAGATCTCCGTCCCCGAACCCGTTCTCCGCGAGGACAGACTCAACTTCACGCCGACCGCCCGCAGCGTCACCTTCTCCCGGCGCCGTACCGCGCGGCTCGTACGGGAGTGGGGGTATCCGGGGCTGGCCGGCGACGCGGCCTTGCTGGTCAGCGAGTTGGCGACCAACGCGTTACTGCACGGCGCCATCCGGGGGCGGCTCTTCCGCGTTCACCTCACGCTCACCGCGACCACGCTCCGCATCGCGGTCAGTGACCCGCGCGGCGAGCGGCTGCCCGGTCTGCGCGAGGCCGCGGGCGACGAGTGCTACGGGCGGGGGCTCCTGATCGTCGCGCGGATCGCGGACCGCTGGGGCATCGAGCCGCGCACCGTCGGGAAGACCGTGTTCGCCGAACTCGCCCTGCGGCAGGGGCCGGACATGCCGATGGGCCCGCGCGAAGTTCGCGCGGGCCCATCTCGTACAGCTACGCCCAGGTGATCAGGCGCTTCGGCTGTTCCAGGATCGCGGCGACGTCCGCCAGGACCTTGGAGCCGAGCTCGCCGTCGACCAGGCGGTGGTCGAACGACAGGGCCAGCGTGGTGACCTGACGGGGCTTCACCTTGCCCTTGTGGACCCACGGTTGGAGCTTGATCGCACCGACCGCGAGGATCGCGGACTCGCCCGGGTTCAGGATGGGCGTGCCCGTGTCGACGCCGAAGACACCGACGTTGGTGATGGTCACCGTGCCGCCCGCCATCGCGGCGGGGGAGGTCTTGCCCTCGCGGGCGGTGGAGACCAGCTCGCCCAGGGACGCGGCGAGTTGCGGGAGCGTCTGCTCGTGCGCGTCCTTGATGTTCGGCACGATCAGACCGCGCGGGGTCGCTGCGGCGATGCCCAGGTTCACGTAGTGCTTCTGGACGATCTCCTGGTTCGCCTCGTCCCAGGCGGCGTTGACCTCCGGGTTCCGCTTGATCGCGACCAGGAGGGCCTTGGCGATGATCAGGAGCGGGTTGACCCGCACCCCCGCCATGTCCTTGTCCTCCTTGAGCTCCGCGACCAGCTTCATCGTGCGCGTCACGTCGACGGTGACGAACTCGGTGACGTGCGGAGCCGTGAAGGCGCTGCCGACCATCGCCTGGGCGATGGCCTTCCGTACACCCTTGACCGGGATGCGGGTCTCGCGGGCGCCCACCGTGGTGACGACGGCCGGGGCCGGGGCCTCGAAAGCGGTCTCGGCCGCCACCGGAGCGGCGGTCGGCGCCGGGGCCTGTGCCGGTACGGGCGTGGCCGCCGCGTGGACGTCCTCGCGGGTGATGATCCCGCCCTCGCCGGTCGGGACGACCGTCGCCAGGTCGATGCCCAGGTCCTTGGCCAGCTTGCGGACCGGCGGCTTGGCCAGCGGCCGGCTCTCCGGGACCACGGTGGTGTGGCCGTTCATCTCGCCCTGGATCGCCGCCGCGGCGGCCGGTACGGCAGTGGCCGCACCCTTGCGGGCCCGTCGCTTGGTCGAGCTCTCGGAGACTCCGTAGCCGACCAGGACCGGCTGGCGGCCCTTCGGAGCCTCGGGCTCCGGCTCGGGCCGGGCAACCGGGGCGGATTCAGCCGCCGGGGCCGCGTCACCGCTGCCCGGGGCCACGTCCACCGCGATGATCACCTGGCCGACGTCGACGGTCGTGCCCTCGGGGAAGCGCAGCTCGTGCACCACCCCGTCGAACGGGATCGGCAGCTCCACGGCCGCCTTCGCCGTCTCGACCTCGCACACGACCTGGCCGTCGGTGACCGTGTCACCGGCCTGGACGTACCACTTGAGGATCTCGGCCTCGGTCAGGCCCTCGCCCACGTCGGGCATCTTGAACTCGCGGAAGCGGGCCGCGTTGGAAGTGTCGGTCATCGTTGTCACGTCCCCGTCCTCAGTACGCCAGCGAGCGGTCGACGGCGTCGAGCACACGGTCGAGACCCGGCAGGTACTCGTCCTCAAGACGCGCCGGCGGGTACGGGGCGTGGTAGCCGCCGACCCGCAGCACCGGTGCTTCCAGGTGGTAGAAGCAGCGCTCCGTGATGCGAGCGGCGATCTCGGCCCCGGAGCCGTAGAACACCGGCGCCTCATGGACCACCACGAGCCGGCCGGTCTTCTCGACCGAGGTCTGGATGGCGTCGAAGTCGATCGGGGACATCGAGCGCAGGTCCAGGACCTCGATCGACTTGCCCTCCTCCTGGGCGGCCGCGGCCGCTTCCAGGCAGACCTTCACCATCGGGCCGTACGCGGCGAGCGTGAGGTCGGTGCCGGTGCGGGCCACCGAGGCCTTGTGCAGGGGGCCGGGGATGGAGTCGGTCTCGACCTCGCCCTTGTCCCAGTAGCGGCGCTTCGGCTCGAAGAAGATGATCGGGTCGTCGCTCTGGACGGCCTGCTGCATCATCCAGTAGGCGTCGCTCGCATTCGACGGCGAGACCACCTTCAACCCCGCGACGTGCGCGAACAGCGCCTCCGGCGACTCGCTGTGGTGCTCGACGGCGCCGATGCCGCCGCCGTACGGGATCCGGATGACGACCGGCAGCTTGATCTTGCCGAGCGCGCGGGCGTGCATCTTGGCGAGCTGCGTGACGATCTGGTCGTACGCGGGGAAGACGAATCCGTCGAACTGGATCTCCACGACCGGCCGGTAGCCGCGCAGGGCCAGGCCGATCGCCGTGCCGACAATGCCGGACTCGGCGAGCGGGGTGTCGATCACCCGGTCCTCGCCGAAGTCCTTCTGGAGCCCGTCGGTGATCCGGAAGACCCCGCCGAGCTTGCCGACGTCCTCACCCATGATGAGGACCTTGGGGTCGGTGTCGAGGGCCTTGCGCAGCGACTCGTTGAGAGCCTTCGCAATGGACATCTTTTCCATGGCCATGGCTACTTGCTCTCCTCGGCGGTGTCTGCGAACGATGCCTGGTAGGCGGCGAACTGGGCGCGCTCCTCGTCGACGAGCGGGTTCCCGTCGGCGTAGACGTTGTCGAAGATCGCGATCGGGTCGGGGTCGGGCATCGCCCGTACCGCCTCGCGCACCCGCTTGCCGAGCGCCTCGCTCTCCTCGTCCAGCGCGGTGAAGAACGCCTCGTCGGCGGCGCCCTCCTTCTCCAGGTACGCGCGCAGCCGCAGGATCGGGTCCTTGGCCTCCCAGGAGGCCCGCTCCTCGTCGGCCCGGTACTTCGTCGGGTCGTCGGAGGTGGTGTGCGCGCCCATCCGGTAGGTGAACGCCTCGACGAGGGTGGGCCCCTCACCCCGGCGGGCCCGCTCCAGCGCCGACTTGGTGACGGCCAGGCAGGCCAGTACGTCGTTGCCGTCGACCCGGACGCCCGGGAAGCCGAAGCCCTGCGCGCGCTGGTAGAGCGGGACGCGGGTCTGCTTCTCGGTCGGCTCGGAGATCGCCCACTGGTTGTTCTGGCAGAAGAAGACGACCGGGGCGTTGTAGACCGCGGAGAAGGTGAAGGACTCGGCCACGTCGCCCTGGCTGGAGGCGCCGTCGCCGAAGTACGCGATCACGGCCGAGTCCGCGCCGTCCTTGGCGACGCCCATGGCGTAACCGGTGGCGTGCAGGGTCTGCGAGCCGATGACGATCGTGTACAGGTGGAAGTTGTTGCTGTTCGGGTCCCAGCCACCGTGGTTCACGCCGCGGAACATCCCGAGCAGATTGGTCGGGTCGACCCCCCGGCACCAGGCGACGCCGTGCTCCCGGTAGGTCGGGAAGACGTAGTCGTCGTCGCGCAGGGCCCGGCCGGAGCCGATCTGGGCGGCCTCCTGGCCGAGCAGCGAGGCCCACAGACCCAGCTCGCCCTGGCGCTGGAGGGCGGTCGCCTCGGCGTCGAAGCGGCGGGTCAGGACCATGTCCCGGTACAGACCGCGCAGCTCGTCCGCGGTCAGGTCGATCGAATAGTCCGGATGCTCCACGCGCTCGCCCTCGGGCGTCAGCAGCTGTACGAGCTCGGGCTCGGAACTCTGTGGCGTCTTCGCGGACGTCTTCGCGGTCGTTTTCACGGCGCTGGTCCGCTTGCTGCTGCGTCGCGGCTTGCGCGCGGCAGTGCTCTCCACGGTCACGTGCGTGCTCCTCCGTCGGTCCGGCCCCCGGGGTCTGCCGGGAAACCAGTGCGGCTCGCCTGGGTCCGTACCCGTGCACGGGGTGGGTGCCGCTCGGTCCGGGAACAGGCGTGACAGGTGCCCCGGCGAGCCCTGCCAAAAGCACGTTACCCAGTACGCCGCATAACTGCGAAACCCTATCTGACCTGCGATTTTGCTTGGATTTCCAAGTAAATCGAAAAATTCGGGAACTCTCGCTGGTCACAGCACTGGCAACAGCCTTGCGGGCCGCCGGAACAACGGCACGTTATCCCGCCGTTCGGCGGCAGGGAAGAGGCGAGTGTGTGAGACTGCGTTTTGTGCGCGAACAAGGAAAAATCACCGTTTTTCTGCTGGACGACCACGAAGTCGTCCGACGCGGAGTCCATGAACTGCTCTCGTCCGAGGACGACATCGAGGTCGTAGGCGAGGCCGGGACGGCGGCGGACGCGCTGGTCCGTATCCCCGCGACCCGGCCCGATGTGGCGGTGCTCGACGTACGGCTGCCGGACGGGAGCGGGGTGGAGGTCTGCCGGGAGATCCGCTCCCAGGACGAGAACATCAATTGCCTGATGCTCACCTCGTACGCCGACGACGAGGCGCTCTTCGACGCGATCATGGCGGGTGCGTCGGGATATGTACTGAAGGCGATCCGGGGCAACGAACTGCTGAGCGCGGTACGTGACGTGGCGGCCGGGAAGTCGCTGCTGGACCCGGTGGCGACCGCCCGGGTGCTGGAGCGGCTGCGCGACGGGAAGAAAGGCCGGGGCGAGGACAAGCTCGCCAATCTCACCGAACAGGAACGCAAGATCCTCGACCTGATCGGCGAGGGGCTGACGAACCGGGTGATCGGCGAACGACTGCACCTCGCCGAGAAGACGATCAAGAACTACGTCTCCAGCCTGCTCTCCAAGCTGGGCATGGAGCGGCGTTCGCAGGCCGCCGCGTACGTGGCCAGGCTCCAGGCGGAGAAGCGCTGAGCATCTCGCCCCGGGCGGCCGGGGCGACGCGGGGCGGGACCGAAGGGGCCGTGCGCTCGGTGATCTTCGGGACTTTGGTCCCGGACCAACCGGGGCCGCGGCCTCTTTCCGCCCCCTCCCCGGTGGCGGAGAGTGGAGGCCATGTCCTCCGAGGAACTCCAGGCGATCGAACTGCTCGCTCGTGTCCGCTACGGCCGGCTGGCGACGAGCATGCGCGCCCTCCCGTTTCTGTCGGTGGCCCGCCATGTCGTGATCGACGGCCGCGTGGTCCTGCGGATGCACAGCGGGTTCGGCTACCACACCGCCTGTGACGGAACGGTCGTGGCGTACGGCGCGGACAACTTCGACACCGCCGGCCCGGGGGGCTCCGGCCCGGAGGGCGACGAGCTGTGGGCCGTGCAGTTCACCGGCACCGCCCAGATCGTGCACCCGGCGCCCGGCCAGCGCGCACTCTTCGGCGACGGTCCCGCCCGGGTGAACGGGGAGCGCTTCGACCCGGCGTACCTCAGGCTCGAACCGCACTTCGTCTCTGTGCACACTCTGGACTTCAACGCAAGTCAATCGATCATCAACACAGCGTGATCTAACATCTGGTGAGTGCCGCGCTCATTTGTCACCCTTCCGCCCGCTCCGTCGGCCGGTGAGGTGTTGTTCCCGAACCTGCCCGCTCCGCCCGTGTCCCCGGTGGACCGGCTGCCGCTCCCGTCCGTGTCCCGGGTGGCCCGGTCGCCACTCCCGTACGTGCCACGGCCGCCCGTGCCCCCGGTGAACGAGGTGCTGCGCCGCTATCCGGACGCCGGTGAGCCCCTCAGCTGCAAGCCCATCACCAAGGGCCTGCTCAACCACGGCTACCGCGTCTCCACCACCCGCGGCTCCTACTTCCTCAAGCACCACCTCGACGACTCCACCGGCGACCGCGCCACGATCGTCCGCCAGCACCGCGCCACCCAGCGGCTCCAGTCGCTGGGCGTGCCCGTCGCCCCGCCCGTCCAGGACACCGAGGGCGACACGGTCACCGAGATCGGCGGCCGGTGCTACGCCCTGCACCCGTGGGTGGACGGGCTGCACCGGGCGGGCGCCCAGCTCAGCACCGACCAGTCGGAGCGGCTCGGGGCGCTGCTCGGGGCCGTGCACACCGGGCTGGAGCTGGTCATGGGGGCGGGCACGGGGCTCGTGCAGCGGACCGGTGGATCTGTCGGATCCGGTGGATCCGTCCGGGCCGTCGAGTCCGGTGGATCTGTCGGGTCCGTCGGGTCCGTCGAGTCCGTCGGGCACCGGAGCCCCGACCCCGCCGACACCTTCGCGCTGATCGACGACCTGCTGGCGGTCGCGCGCCGACGCCATTCCCGGGACGCCTTCGACGAGTTGGCCGAGCACCGCCTCCTGGAGCGGCGCACCCTGCTGGAACGGCACGCCGACCGCAGGCCGCCCACCCCCGGCGCCCCGGCCACCGGCTGGGTGCACGGCGACTTCCACCCGCTGAACGTCCTGTACCGGGGCGACGACCCGGTCGCGATCCTCGACTGGGACCGGCTGGGGGTCCAGCCGCGGGCGGAGGAGGCGGTACGGGCCGCGGCGATCTTCTTCGTACTGCCGGCCGGGAAGCTGGAGCTGGAGAAGGTCCGGGCGTACGCGCGGGCCTACCGGCGGGCGGCCGGGGCGAGCGCGGCGGAGCTGGCGGCCGCGGTGCACCGGGTGTGGTGGGAGCGGCTCAACGACTTCTGGATACTGCGGTGGCGGTACTGCCTGGACGACCGGAGGGCCGACCCGCAGTTCCCTGCGGTGTCGGCCCTGGCGGTCTGGTGGACGCGCGAGTACGAGGCGGTGTGCGAAGCGTTCACGGGGTGACCGGCCCATGGACGGCCGGGCCGGTGGCCCGGTCGTCGCCGGGTCGGTGGCCCGGTCGTCGCCGGGTCGGTGGCCCGGTCGTCGGCCGTCGGTCAGGTCAGGGCGTGGTGCCCGTACCGGGCCCGGCCGCCGCGGATGTACCGGTGGTGGCGCCGCTGCCGCCCTCGGTCCCCGTGCTGCCGCCCTCCGTGCCCGTGCTGCCGCCCTCCGTACCGGTGCCGCCGGTGTCCGTGGTGCCGCCGGTGTCCGTGCCCGTGCTGCCGCCGTCCGTACCGGTGCCGCCGGTGTCCGTGGTGCCGCCGGTGTCCGTGCCCGTGCTGCCGTTGGCCGGGGAGGACGGTTCCTTCGACGGTGGTACGGAGGGCTGGCTCGGGGTGGTCGACGGGGAGTAGCTCCGCCTCGGCGTCGTGTCCTGCTGGTTGCCGGTGGAGTTCTCCGGTGTCTGGGTGTCCTCGCTCTCCTCGTCCTTCGGCCCGGACGAGCTCTTCTTCGGGGACGGCGAACTGGAGGTCTTGTCGGGCTTCTTCTCGTGGGTCGAGCCGGTGTCGTTCGCGGCGCTGACCGCGATGGCGACGCCCGCCCCGATCGCGATCAGCGCGAGCACGACGAACAGCAACAGCTTGCCGCGGCCGCCACCGCCCTGGTGCCCGCCTTCGTAACCGCCGTCGTCGGGGTTCATCGGCGGCAGGATCGGGCCCTGCGAGGTGTCCCCGTGGTGCGGGTGCCCCATCGCCATCGTGCTCCCGGCCATGCCCATGGCCGAGGTGTGCCCGCCCTCGTGCATCGTGACCGGGCCGGTGTTCCACGTACCCGTGTGGCCGCCCTGGACCTGGAGCATCTGAAGGCTGTACTGGACCAGGCCGCGCATCTCCTCGGCGCTCTGGAACCGGTCGTCCGGGTCCTTCGCGAGCGAGCGCATGACCAGCCCGTCCAGCTCCGGCGGCACCGCGCCCAGGACCTCGGACGGCGGGACCGGAATGTCCTGGACGTGCTGATACACCACCGACAGCGGGGTCTCGCCGGTGAACGGAGGCCGCAGCGCCAGGAGTTCGTAGAGCAGGCAGCCGGTGGCGTAGAGGTCGGATCGGTGGTCGACGGCCTTGCCCAGCGCCTGCTCGGGGGAGAGGTACTGCGGCGTGCCCATGACCATGCCGGTCTGGGTCATCGTCGACTGCGCGCCGTGCAGCGCACGGGCGATGCCGAAGTCCATCACCTTGACGGCACCGGAATTGGTGATGATCACATTGGCTGGCTTGATGTCGCGGTGCACGATGCCGTGCTGGTGCGAGTACGCGAGTGCTTCGAGCACGCCGGAGACGATGATCAGCGCCTGCTCGGGCGGCGGGGGCTCGGCGCTGATCAGCAGATCACGGATGGTGCGGCCCTCGACCAGCTCCATCACGATGTAGGGGACGGTCGCCCCGCCCACGACGTCCTCGCCGGAGTCGTACACGGCGACGATCGCGTGGTGGTTGAGTCCGGCGACCGACTGTGCCTCGCGCGTGAACCGGGCCTTGGAGACCGGGTCCTCGGCGAGATCGGAGCGCAGGAGCTTCACGGCGACCGTGCGTCCGAGCCTGACGTCCTCGGCCGCGAACACCTCGGCCATGCCGCCTCTGCCGAGGCGGTGGGTCATCCGGTAACGTCCGTCACCGACGACACCGCCGATGCCCCAGGAGTCGGTGCCATCCGAAACTCCGCCGCCGTTTGCTTCGGAATCGGGTGCCATCAGTCCTCGCCGTCGTATCTGTCCGCGCGTCCGCGGGTCCTCACGGTGTCTAGCTGCATTGCCACGCCACGCTACAGCCTCTGTCGGACACCCCGTTTCCGAGAGGGACCGGTCATCCGACCGCCCGGCGCGCCGTCCAGGCAAATTTCATGCGGTTCCTGTAACGCTTCCGAGACGCTTCTTGTGCGTACGGTCACGGAACGGGCACCTGGCTTGACGTGTCGTACCCCTCGGGCAGACTTGGCGCGTCACAGGGATCATCGCGTGAGTCGCGCGCCGAGGGGGAAGCTAGTCATGAGCCAGGACGGCGCACACGGCGCACAGGGTCGCTACGCGGGCGGTTCGGTCGCCGGCGGGCGCTACCAGCTTCGCGACCTGCTCGGCGAGGGCGGGATGGCATCCGTATACCTGGCGTACGACACCGCTCTTGATCGTCAAGTCGCAATCAAGACACTCCACACCGAGCTGGGCCGCGAGCAGTCCTTCCGCGAGCGCTTCCGCCGCGAGGCGCAGGCCGTGGCCAAATTGCAGCACACCAACATCGTCTCGGTCTTCGACACCGGCGAGGACGAGCTCGGCGGCGCGCTGATGCCGTACATCGTCATGGAGTACGTGGAGGGGCAGCCGCTCGGCTCCGTGCTCCAGGCGGACATCCAGAGCTACGGCGCGATGCCGGCCGACCGGGCGCTGAAGGTGACGTCCGACGTGCTGGCCGCGCTGGACACCAGCCACGAGATGGGCCTGGTCCACCGCGACATCAAGCCCGGCAACGTGATGATGACCAAGCGCGGTGTCGTGAAGGTCATGGACTTCGGCATCGCCCGCGCCATGCAGTCGGGCGTCACGTCGATGACGCAGACCGGCATGGTCGTCGGCACCCCGCAGTACCTCTCCCCCGAGCAGGCCCTGGGCCGCGGCGTGGACGCCCGCTCCGACCTGTACTCGGTCGGCATCATGCTGTTCCAGCTGCTGACCGGGCGGATCCCCTTCGACGCGGACTCCCCGCTGGCCATCGCGTACGCGCACGTCCAGGAGGAGCCGGTCGCGCCCTCCACCATCAACCGGTCGGTCACCCCGGCGATGGACGCGCTGGTCGCCCGCGCACTGAAGAAGAACCCGAACGAACGCTTCCCGAGCGCGGCGGCGATGCAGGACGAGATCGCCCGCGTGCTGGCCGCGAGCGGGTCCACCGGCGCACCGGTGATCATCGCGGGCGGCGGCGCCCCGACGAACAGCGGCTCGGGCGTCGGCTCGGCGGTCTTCCCGCCGGTCGACCAGTCCGGCGGGATGCCCCAGAGCGTCCAGACGCCGTACCAGCCGGGCCCGTACCAGTCGGGCCCGTACGGCCCGGCGACCCCGGCCCCCGCGCCTTCGTACGGCTACCCGCAGTCGGCCCCGGCGTACCAGAGCCAGGCCCCGGTGCCGCACCAGACCCCGCCGCCCTACGCGCTCTCGCCGCAGACCCAGACGCAGTCGCACTCCGGCTCGGGTGGGGGCGGCGGCTCGAAGCGGAACATGCCGGTGATCGTGGGCTCGATCGTGGTCGCGCTGATAGCGATCGGCGGGCTGATCACGGTGCTCTCGCTGAAGGACGACGACAAGGGCGGCACGACCGCGAACGAGTCCCCGGCCGCGAGCGAGCACAAGGATCCGGAGCGGAACCGGACGATGAAGACCGAGGACTGCACGGACGCCATGGAGGACAGCGACGACCCGGAGAAGGTCGACGCGCCGAAGTTCCTGTACAAGGACTACCTCTCCGCGAAGGCGTGCGCGGACGCGGCCGGCTGGACCGTCAAGAAGATCAAGGTCCCGGGGAACGCGTACGCGGAGGACCAGGTCATCGACCAGTTCCCGTCGTCCGGCACCGCCGTGGACAAGACCGGCGCCCACTTCGAACTGCGCGTCGCGACGGGCGACCCGGCCTGAGCCGGGGCTCGTCCCGTTCCGCCGTCCATGGGTGAGCCGTGGGCGTGGGCATGAGCATGGAAGACGGCACGGTGAGGGCCGTGCCCCGGATCGGCGTACATCCGAGATGCCGGACATATCGTCACATGTGACGCTGAGCCCATGGCTTCAGGACTTCTCCCCTCACGGCCCACGAGGTGCGTGGCCTGCCTGGTACTGACGGCGAGTGCGGCGCTGGCGGCTGCGGCGGGCGAGGCGCAGGCCGGTCAGCGCCCGACCGGCCGCCCGGTGGGGCTGTTCAGCGCTCCGGTGGCGTCGTCCGGGCACACCCCGGACGGGGCCTCCGCTCGTCCTTCCGGTGTTGGTGCCGGCTCCGGTGCTCCTGGTGCTTCCGATGCCTCTGGTGCCTCCAGTCCCTCTGGTGCCGCGAACACCTCTCGTACCTCCAGGACCTCTCGTGCCTCCGGTGTCGATCCGTCGGTCGAGGGACCGATCGAGGGGCCGGTCACCCCTTCGGCCACTCCCTCGGCCGTGCCGACAGCCGATCCCCCGGTCGGCGGACCGGCCGCACCCGCGCCTCCGGGCCCGCCGCGCACCTCCGGCTCCCCCGCGATCTCCGATCCGGCCTCGCCGCCCGACCCCGCGTCCAGCTCCGCTTCGGGCACCGCTTCCGGTCCCGTCTCCGGATCGGACGGGGTGCCGCCGCAGCCCGAGGCGCAGCCCACGCTGGCCGGGCGGGAGGCCGGGGAGGGGCGACTGCGGCCCGGACGACAGCTCTCGCCGCAGGAGCTCGCGCAGGCGGACAGTACGCTCCAGCAGCCGGCCCCGCCCTCCGCCGCGACCGATCCGGAGCCGTTGCCCGCCGCGACCCCCGTGGCGAGCGCGCCCCCCGGAGGCGGCCCGCTCTCGCCGCAGGCCCTGAGCGCACCGGCCGTGCAGCAGGTGAAACAGCTGTCGCTGGGCGCGGGCATCACGCTGATCGGACTGGGGCTGGGCTTCCTGGCACTCCGTATGCGCCGGTCGGACTGAGCCGCAGCCAGGCCCCTCACCAGCGCCCACGCACCCCGGAGGAGACTTGCGTCGAACAACATACTCGGTATACATACTGAGTATGTCGATCCGCCATGGGCTCCTGGCCCTTCTGGAACGGGGGCCCAGATACGGCTCCCAGCTCCGTACCGAATTCGAATCACGCACCGGCTCCACCTGGCCGCTCAACGTCGGCCAGGTGTACACGACGCTCAGCCGGCTGGAGCGCGACGGACTGGTCGTCCAGGACGCCGAGGACGACCAGGGGCACGCCCTCTACGCGATCACCGACGCCGGGCACACCGAGCTGCGGAGCTGGTTCGAGACGCCCGTCGACCGCAGCAACCCGCCCCGCGACGAGCTGGCCATCAAGCTCGCCATGGCGGTCGGCGCCCCCGGGGTCGACATCCGTGCCGTCATCCAGTCCCAGCGCCACCACACCGTGAAGGCGATGCAGGACTACACCCGGCTCAAGGCCCAGTCGCTCAGCGACGTCCCGGCCAACCGCGACGAGGTCGCCTGGCTGCTCGTACTGGAGCAGCTGATATTCCAGGCGGAGGCCGAGGCACGCTGGCTGGACCACTGCGAGACCCGGCTGGTCCGCCTCGCCGAGGCCGCCGCCACGGATCCGGAGCCCGAGACCCCTACGGTCGGCCGCGCCGCGTCCCGCATCGCCCGCGCGCACAGCCGACGCTGACGCACCCCGCAGGCCACGAGCCTCCGCAGACCACGGGCCGCACCCGCGGCACCCCACAGACCACACCACAGGCCGCGGGCCCGCCACTCCACACCCGTTCCACCAAGGGGGAACCACCCATCATGTCCTCGCACGTCCCGTCCCGATCCGCGGCGCCGGCCGACCCTCCGATACCGGCCGGCGGACCGGTGCTCGAACTCCGGGCACTCACCCGTACCCACGGCTCCGGCATCGCCGAGGTGCACGCCCTGCGCGGCGTCAACCTCTCCGTGCACGCCGGTGAACTCGTCGCCGTGATGGGTCCGTCCGGCTCCGGCAAGTCCACCCTGCTGACGATCGCGGGCGGCCTCGACACCGCGACCGGCGGCCAGGTCATCATCGAGGGCCAGGACATCGCCGGACTCGGCCAGAAGGGCATCGCCGCCCTGCGCCGCCGCAGCGTCGGCTACGTCTTCCAGGACTACAACCTGATCCCCGCCCTCACCGCAGCCGAGAACATCGCCCTGCCGCGCGAGCTCGACGGCGTCTCCGTCCGCAAGGCCCGCAAGGAGGCGCGGGCGGCACTGGAGGAGATGGGGCTCCTGGAGATCGCCGACCGGTTCCCGGACGAGATGTCCGGCGGCCAGCAGCAGCGTGTCGCGATCGCCCGTGCGCTGGTGGGGGACCGGCGCCTGGTGCTCGCCGACGAACCGACCGGGGCACTCGACTCCGAGACCGGCGAGAAGGTGCTCGCGCTGCTGCGCAGCCGCTGCGACCAGGGCGCGGCCGGAGTGATGGTGACGCACGAGCCGCGCTACGCGGCCTGGGCGGACCGGGTCGTGTTCCTGCGGGACGGTTCGATCGTCGACCAGACGCTCACCGACCACTCCGACGCCGACTCGCTCCTCACCTCCGAGGCCGCCAAGTGAGCGTTCTCACCGGCTGGCGCGCCGCCCTCCGGATGGCCCGGCGCGACGCGATGCGGTCCAAGGGCCGCAGCGCACTCGTCGTCGCGATGATCGCCGTACCCGTGCTCGGGGTCACCGCCCTCGACGTGACCTACCGCAGCGTGACACCGACCGCGACCGAGAAGCTGACGGCCTCCATGGGGTCCTCCGACGCCCTCTTCAGCGATCGGCGCAGCGGCCCCATCGAGCAGCTGCCCAACGCGCAGATGTACAGCCAGGTCGACGAGAACGCGCCGCTGGACGAGGACGCCCCGGAGATCGACATCAGCACCACGTTCCCCAAGGGGTCGCGGGCGATCAGTCTCCAGTCGGCCCCGGCGAGCGTCACCACCAAGTACGGCATCACCGGCACCGACATCCGCGAGATCCGCACGTCGGATCCGCTGGCCCGCGGCATGGTCGAGCTCGTGCGCGGCGCCTACCCGCACGGCATGAACGAGATGGCCGCCACCGAGCCGTTCCTGAAGTCGACCGGGCTGGACATCGGATCGACCACCACCGTGCGCAACTCCGGCGAGAAGTACCGGATCACCGGTGTGGTCGAGCAGCCGGACGCGCTGAAGACCGAGGCGCTGTTCGCCGATCCCGGAGCGGTCATCGCCCCGTGGAAGGCCAAGTCGGAGCACGACAAGAAGGTGACGCCCCCGAACACCCAGCCTGCGGAATGGCTGGTCAAGGGCCCCGAAGGGGCAGGGGTGACCTGGCCGGACGTCATGCGGGCCAACAAGTCGGGCATCATCGTCACGTCCCGTCAGGTCGTGCTCGACCCGCCGCCGGACTCCGAGGTCCCGCTGCTGGCCAGGAAGGGCTACAGCCCGATCCCCAGCAGCCCCACGGAGCTGAGCACGGCGCTCGTCACCGTGACCGCCCTGGCGGTACTGGAGATCGTGCTGCTCGCCGGTCCGGCCTTCGCGGTCGGTGCGCGCCGCTCCCGCCGTCAGCTCGGCCTCCTCGGCACCTGCGGCGGGGACCGGCGCCATGTCCGGGCCGTGGTGCTCGGCGGCGGTCTCGTGCTCGGCGGGATCGGGGCGGTGACCGGTGTGGTGGTCGGACTCGGGCTCACCACCGTGTTCCGCACGACGATCGAGGAGTGGGCCGGACACCGCTTCGTCTCCCTCGCCCTGAGGCCGACGGAGCTGCTGGCCATCGCGGTGGTCGGCCTGATCACCGGTCTCCTGGCGGCGTTCGCCCCGGCGCTCGTGGCCAGCCGGCAGTCCGTACTCGAATCGCTCACCGGCCGTCGCGGCGTCCGCCGCTCCTCCCGGGTGCTGCCGATCGTGGGCGCCTGCGTACTGGTCATCGGTACCGGCGTCGCCGTGTACGGCGGCACCTCCGGCAATTCGACGCTGGTCTCCGGCGGCTCGGTGGTCGCCGAGCTCGGGCTCCTCGCCTGCATCCCGGTGATCGTCGGCTTCCTCGGCCGGCTCGGGCGCAGGCTCCCGCTCTCGCCCCGGATGGCGCTGCGCGACGCGGCCCGCAACCGCGGTCGTACGGCTCCGGCGGTCGCGGCCGTGATGGCGGCCGTCGCGGGCTCGGTGGCCATCGCCACGTACATGTCCAGCACCGGGGCCGAGGCCGAATTCGACTACACCCCCTCGATGACGGAGGGCACCGTCGTCCTCTCCTCCGCGTCCTCCGCCGAAGCCGAGGCCGCCGGGCGGCTCCCGCAGGCACGGGCCGCCGTCGAGCGGAACATGTCCGTCACCAGTCCGCCCGCCGACTACCGGCGGGTCTGGGCGGGCAGCGACTGCAACCGCTACGGCGACGCGGAGAACGACTGCGGCTCGATCGAACTGGTCAAGCCCACCGGCAAGGCCCACACCTGCCCGCTCACCGGCAAGGGAGCCAAGGAACTCGCCGCACGGCTCTCCGCCGACGAGCACAAGAAACTGCTCCAGTCCCCCGCCTGTCTCACCGGCACCATGTCGACCGGGCTCTTCGGCACCAATGCGACCAACATCGTCGTGGCGGACGCGGCCATGCTCAGCACCTACGTGAAGCTCGACGACCCCGCCGCCGCCAAGGCACTGGCGGCGGGCACACCGGTGCTGCTCAACGAGGCGTTCGCGGAGAACGGCGAGATCACCCTCAAGGCGACCCACGCGTACAGCAAGAAGGACAAGAAGAACTGGGCACGCCACCAGGGCAAGGCACGGACCACCACGGACAAGCTGAAGGTGTACGTGGCCCCCGCGAAGTACGCGGCCACCCCCGGGATCAACATGATCATGCCGCAGAGGACCGCGGAACGGCTCGGCCTGCACACCGAGGCCGCCGGAAGCGTGTACACCGTCGCCCACCCGCCGACGGATGCCGAGAACCAGGCGGCGTACGCCGCGATGGCGCAGGTCGGCAGCAACGTCTGGGTGGAGTCCGAGAACGGTCCCGCCGAGACCGACAACAGCATGCTGATGATCCTCACGCTGTTCGCCGGGATGGTGACGCTGGGCGCCGCCGCGATCACGACGGGCCTGGCCAAGGCGGACGCGGAGGCCGACCTCAACACGCTCAGCGCGGTGGGCGCGCCCCCGGGCGTACGACGGAAGCTGTCCGGCTTCCAGTGCGTGGTGGTGGCGTTGACCGGCGTGGTGCTCGGGACGCTGTCGGGGCTGGTGCCGGCGGTGGCGCTGCGGCTGGTCGATCTGCGCAAGGCGCTGCAGACGATGCGGATGGACCCCACGGAGTCGGCGTACACACCGATCGTGCTGCCGTGGGTCACCATCGGCCTGCTCGTCGTGGGCGTCCCGCTGCTGGCCGGTCTGCTGGCGACGGCGCTCACCCGCTCCCGCCTCGCGCTGGCGCGGAGGGCCGGGTGACGGCGATGCCGGAGATACGGCCGGTGATGCCGGTGATACGGCCAGTACGGCCGGCGCGGCCGGTGGGCTGACCGGCCGACTCGGTGCCCCCGTGAACGGTGGATCAACCGTTTGCGGGGGCACCACAGTGTCGTACGGCAGGTGTGCGAGACAATGGCGCCATGGAGATGCCGAGGAATGAACGGTCGCAGGAGCACCCCCAAGTCCTCGTGGTGGGGCAGGACGGCATGGCGATCGGCGGCGGTGGCACTGACGACGAATCGCGTGAGGTCCCGGTGACGGAGATGGTCGAGCAGCCCGCGAAGGTCATGCGCATCGGCAGCATGATCAAGCAGCTCCTGGAGGAGGTCAGGGCGGCTCCTCTCGACGAGGCGAGCCGGGTCAGGCTCAAGGAGATCCACGCCAGCTCCGTGAAGGAGCTGGAGGACGGGCTCGCGCCGGAGCTGGTGGAGGAGCTGGAGCGGCTCTCCCTGCCGTTCACCGAGGAGTCGGTGCCCTCCGAGGCCGAACTCAGGATTGCCCAGGCCCAGCTGGTGGGCTGGCTGGAGGGCCTGTTCCACGGCATCCAGACGGCGCTGTTCGCCCAGCAGATGGCCGCTCGGGCCCAGCTGGAGCAGATGCGCCGCGCCCTTCCGCCGGGCAGCGTGCACGAGGACGAGGACGGCAGCGGGGACCCGCACGGGGCCATCCGGTCGGGCCCGTACCTCTAAAAAGAACGGAAGGGCCGGAAGGGGCTCTGACGGCAAGCGACACCGAGGCCCGGCGCACATGGTCCACGACCTGCGCGCCGGGCCTTCGCGTGGGGCGGGGCGGGGTGGGGCGAGGGCGGAGGCCGGTCCGCCGTCGCGGTGGGCGAGGGCAGAAGCCCGGTCCGCCGTCCTGATGGGTGGCGTCAGCCCGCCGGGGCCTGGAGCAGCACCTTGCCGATGTGCGCGCTGGACTCCAGCACCCGGTGGGCCTCGGCGGCGTCCGGCATCGGCACGGTGCGGTCCACCACCGGCCGTACGACGCCGTCGGCGATCAGCGGCCAGACGTGCTCGCGCACCGCGGCGACGATGGCGGCCTTCTCGGCGAGCGGGCGGCCACGCAGCGAGGTCGCGGTGACGGCGGCCCGCTTGTTCAGCAGGGCGGCCAGATTCAGCTCGCCCTTGACGCCGCCCTGGAGCCCGATGACGGCCAGCCTGCCGTTGACGGCGAGCGCCTGCACATTACGGTCCAGGTACTTCGCGCCGACGATGTCGAGGATGACGTCCGCACCGGCCCCGTCGGTCGCCTTGCGCAGTTCCTCGACGAAGTCCTGCTCCCGGTAGTCGATCAGGATGTCGGCGCCGAGCTCCGCGCAGCGCGCCAGCTTCTCCGGTCCCCCCGCGGTGACCGCGACCCGCGCGCCCACGGCCTTGGCGAGCTGGATCGCCATCGTGCCGATACCGCTGGACCCGCCATGCACCAGCAGCGTCTCACCGGGGCGCAGATGGGCCACCATGAAGACGTTGGACCAGACCGTGGCCGTCACCTCGGGCAGCGCCGCGGCCAGAACCGGCTCGACACCGTCCGGCACGGGCAGCAGCTGCCCGGCGGGCACCGCGACCTTCTCCGCGTAGCCGCCGCCCGCGAGCAGCGCGCACACCTCGTCGCCGACCGACCAGCCGGTGACGCCGGGCCCGACCGCCGAGATACGGCCCGAACACTCAAGGCCGGGGTACGGGGACGCGCCGGGCGGCGGGTTGTAGAACCCCTGCCGTTGCAGCACGTCCGCGCGGTTGACCGCGCTGGACACGACATCGACGAGGACCTCGCCCTCGCCTGCCACCGGATCGGGCACCTCGGCCCAGACGAGTGCCTCGGGACCGCCGGGTTCAGGGATCGTGATCGCATACATGGCGGCGAGGCTACTCCGTGGCAGGTGCAGGACCGCGAAGGTCGTCGCGCGGAATCAGTCGCGCGGGCGTGGTGTGCCCATGGACGGGGTCGGCCCGTCCTGCGGTGATGTGTTCGAGGCACGCACGATGGTGATCAGACGGTCCGTCAACTGAAGCGGGCTGGCCGCCGGATCGTCGTAACCCAGCAGCCGGTGCCCCCGCAATACGCTGACCACGAGATCGTCGGTCTCCCGGACGCTCTTGCCGACCTCGGCCTTTATCACCGGCCGTTCGACGAGATCGAGTCCGCTGCCCTGCTGGATCAGGTCCTCCATCACCGTGCCCGCGCTGGGGCTGAGGACGGAGAGACCCAGCAGTCGGCCCGCGGCACTGGCACTGGTGATCACCGCGTCGGCGCCGGACTGCCGGAGCAACGGGGCGTTCTCCTCCTCGCGCACCGCCGCGACGATCTTCGCGCCGCGGTTGAGCTGCCGGGCCGTCAGCGCCACCAGCACCGCCGTGTCGTCGCGCTGGGTGGCGATGATGATCTGACGCGCCTTCTGGAGTTCGGCCCGCAACAGCACCTCGCTGCGCGTCGCATCGCCGACCACGCCGACGAACCCTTCGGCGTTGGCGATCTCGATCACCTTGGTCGCCGGGTCGACGATGACGATCTGTTCCTTCTTCAGGCCGGTCGCACACAGGGTCTGGATGGCCGAGCGGCCCTTCGTCCCGAAGCCGACGACAACGGTGTGATCACGCAAGCTGGTTCTCCAACGCTTCAGCCGAAAGTCCTCCCGGGTCCGTTCCGTGAGGACCTCGAGAGTGGTGCCGACCAGGATGATCAGGAAGAGCACCCGCAGTGGTGTCACCAGCACCACATTGGTGAGCCGGGCGCCGTCCGAGTACGGGGTGATGTCGCCGTAGCCGGTGGTGGAGAGGGTGACCGTCGCGTAGTACACCGCGTCCAGCAGGTCGACCTTGCCGTCGGCGGCATCGTGGTACCCGCCGCGGTCCGTCCAGACGATCAACACCGTCGCGGCAAGCACCAGGAGCGCCATCAGCAGCCGCTTGGCGACCTGACGCGCCGGTCCGGCGACCGCCCTGCGCGGGAGCAGTACCCGGGTGGGCACGACATGTTCGTCCGCACGCCTGGCCATCAGATCGTGGCCGGGAAGTTTCACGTGAAACACCCTTCCGACCACGGCATCGCCGAGGCCGACGGTAGATCGAGGATCTCCACTTCGGTGCCGGACCGTACCCCGCCCGGCGGTACGACGGCCAGTCCATCGGCGGCGGCAATCCCCCGGAGCATGGCCGGGCCGCTGTAACGCAGGGGTACGACGTGCTCGGCACCGCTGCCGGTTCCCGCGCCACCGTCGTTGTACCCGTTGCTCTCCGGCCTGTCGGCGGTGCCGCCGCCCGCGCGATGGACGACGGGCACCAGGCGGGTGTCCTGCGGGTGCCCGTGTACCTCGTCGCGCACCGCGGCCCGGTACGGCACCTGCGGCCCCCGTCCCGCCAGCCCGCGGAGCAGGGGCTCGGCGAGGGTGAGGAGTCCGGAGACGGCGGCCAGAGGATTGCCCGGCAGCCCCACGAGATACGGTCCTTCGCCGCGTGCCCCGCTCCGGCGCTCCGATGGACCCGCCGCCGCGTTCTCCTTCACGAGCCGGGCCAGCAGCATCGGGTGGCCGGGGCGGACAGCGACTCCGTCGACCAGCAGCTCGGCGCCGATCTCGGCGAGGACCGGGTGGACGTGGTCGACGGGGCCCGCAGCCGTGCCACCCGTGGTGACGACCAGATCGGCGTCGGACGTGGTGAGGGCGTGCCACAGGGCCGCCGCGTCGTCGCCGAGGCGCTGCGGGGCCGAGACCTCGGCGCCCAGCGCGCGCAGCCAGGGGCCGATCATCGGGCCGAGTGCGTCACGGATCAGCCCGTCGTGCGGCAGGCCGCCGGTCAGCAGCTCGTCGCCGAGGACGAGGACGTCCACGCGCGGGCGGGGCACCACGACGAGTGCGTCGTACCCGGCCGCGGCGGCCAGCCCCAGAGCGGCCGGCGTCACCAGCGCCCCGGCGGGCATCAGCTGATCACCGGCACGGCATTCCTGGCCACGGGGCCTGATGTCCTGACCGGGCAGGACCCGCTGCTGTGCGTGGAGCAGCCCCCTGGTCTCGTCCACGTGGGCGTGTTCGCTGCGGATCACGGCGTTGGCATCGGCCGGAATGCGGGCACCGGTGGCGATCCGTACGGCATCTCCGTCGGCGAGCGCGGCGGGGGCGCTCTGCCCGGCGAGGATGCCCATGCCCCGGCCTGAGCCGGCTTCGGCTTCGGCGTCGGCTTCGGCTTCGGTGCTCTTCTCGCTTCCGGCTCCGGCCTTGTTTCCGGCTCCGGCGGGCTCGCGGATCTTCCACGGCCCCGGTCCGGAGACGACCCAGCCGTCCATGGCGGAGGTGTCGAAGGACGGCAGATCGGTGAGCGCGACGAGCGGCTCGGCGAGTGCGTGTCCGAGCGCCCCGTCGAGGGGGATCCGACCGCCCCGGACCGCGGCGGCACGCCCGCACCGAACAGCGAGCGCACGCGCCTCCTCCCAGGAGACCGAGTGCCGGTGCCCACGCGTGGGCGGGGACGGGGGAAGGGGCGGAGACGTGGGCAAGTGCGGAGGCGGGGGCAAGTGCTCGTTCTCGTGCCGGTGCTCGTGCTCATGCCGGTGCTCGTGCTCATGCCGGTCATGTCTTCCCGGGGCCGTGTCGGCGCTGTTGTCCGGGGACGGTGAAGGGGGTGCTTCCCCGGAGTCGCCCGCGGGGCAAGGCCGGTCCATGGAGTGCGGTGGCTCCATGGCATGGGGGCGGCCCGTGGGCCGGGGCTCGCCGGAGGGCCGTCGTCCGACCAGCGCGAGGGCCTGTTCGACGGCCCGGTCCTCCTCGGCCGCCCACGCCGATGACGAACCGACGCCCCACCCATGCCCGACGGCCGCGGACGAGTCGGCCGGCGGGTGGGCATCCGCTGCCGAGGGCCCGCCGCCCACCGGCGCGGTGTCCGCGGCGGGCGGCCGATCGGTCCCGCCGCTACGGGCGGTCACTGCGTCTCGTTCTCGTCCGCCCAGCGGAGGGCGAGCGCGGCGGCCTTCCGGGCGGCCTCGGCCACCGCCGTGGCTCCGTCACCGCCCTCTTCGCTGCTCGCCTTGGCCGCCGCGTAGCCGACCAGGAAGGTCGTCAGCGGCGCGGCGGGCCGGGCGACGCCGTGGGCGGCGTCACGGGCGAGATCGAGCAGGACGCCGGTGTCGACGTCCAGTTCGATGCCGAGTTCGTTCTTGACTGCGGTGATCCATTCATCGAGCACGGACCCATGCTCTCTGATACGGGCCCGAGCCGACGCAATGTCCTCCCAGGTGTCGCAGTCGAAGGAGGCGAGCGGATCGGCCTCCACCCGGGCGAGGTCGAGCTCATGCGTCAGCAGACGCAGGGGGAGCCCGGACAGGCCGCCGTGCTCGGCGGCGAGGAGCGCGAGCTCACGGCGCAGCGGTTCGGCACGGTAGACGGCGACGAGGGGCTGGTCGCGCCCCTGCTGATCGGCGCAGAGAGCCCCCTCCCGCTGCCCTTCCCCGGCGGCGGCCAGGAGCGTTCCGACCGTGTCCGGGCCGAGGAACGGCAGGTCGGCGGAGAGCACCAGGACCCGTTCCGCCGTGGTCTGCCGGACCCCCGCGTCGAGCGCCGCCAACGGGCCGCCGCCCCGGGGCTCCTCGCACGCCCAGATCACCGGTCGCGCGGTGGGCCGGCGCCCGCCCACCACCACCGTCGTCGAGGCATCGGCGCAGGCCACGAGCACCCGGTCGAGCAGCGCACGGCCACCGACCCGGATTCCGGGCTTGTCGGCGCCGCCGAGCCGCTTGGCGGCCCCTCCGGCAAGGACGATGGCGTCATACGCGGTCATGCCCCGAGTATGCGGGCCACGGGCTCCCGTCGATCCTCCCGGTCGGCGATCGGGCCGATTCCCGGATCGGGCGAGGAGGAAGGACGGAGCCCACGACCTGTCCTCGCCTACAACGTGCGCAGCAGCACCGCCGGTTGCTCCACGCAGTCGGCTACGTAGCGCAGGAAGCCGCCCGCCGTACCGCCGTCGCAGACCCGGTGGTCGAAGGTCAGCGACAGCTGGACCACCTGGCGTACGGCCAGCTCGCCCTGGTGCACCCAGGGCTTGGGCACGATCCGGCCGACGCCCAGCATCGCCGCCTCGGGGTGGTTGATGATCGGGGTCGATCCGTCGACTCCGAACACCCCGTAGTTGTTCAGCGTGAACGTGCCCCCGGTCAGCTCCGCCGGGGTCAGCCGCCCGGCCCGCGCCGCCTCGGTCAGCCGGGCGATCTCGGCCCCGATCGACTCGGCGTTCCTGGCCTGCGCGTCCCGCACGACGGGGACGACCAGGCCACGCTCGGTCTGTGCCGCGAACCCGAGATGCACCTCCGGCAACCGCACGATCTCCCGTGCCTCCAGGTCCACCGTGGAATTGAGCTCGGGGAACCTGGCCAGCGCCGCGGTGCAGATACGGGCCAGCAGGGCCAGAACCGACACCTTGGACCCGGCCGCCGGACCACCGGTGCTGTTCATCGCGGCCCTGGCCGCCATCAGCTCGGTGGCATCGGCATCGACCCAGCACGTGGCGTCGGGGATCTCCCGCCGGCTGCGCGCCAGCTTGTCGGCGACCGCACCCCGTACACCGCGCAGGGGAATCCGGTGCGCGCTCTGCCGCGCCACCGCCCCGGAAGCCGACTCCGTCACGGCCTCCGGCGTCGGGACCGCAGTCGGCGAGGAAACCGCCGCCCCTTCCTCCAGTGCTTTGATCGCGGATTCGATGTCGGCCCGCAGGATCAGCCCGTCCGGCCCGGAGCCCACCAGCTGCCGCAGGTCGACCTCATGCTGCCGCGCCAGCTTCCGTACCAGCGGAGACACGACCGCCACCGGCCCCAGGACCGCATCCGGAACGGGACCGGGAACCGACACCGGAGCAGAAGCAGGCGCAGCAGCCGACACCGGAGCCGCAGCAGGACCGGACGCCGGATCCGCAGCCGCAGCCACGGGCACCCTCGCGGGAGCAGCTGCCGTCAGGGCCGTGGGACGGACCCGCCGGCGACGGGCCACCGGTGCACCCGTCCCGTACCCGACCAGCACGTTGCCGGACGACTCCACCTCACCAGCCCCGGACTCACCGGAACCAAACCCCGCTCCTTCGTCAGCCCCACTGCCCGACCCCACCGCGACCGTCAGCAGCGGTGCTCCGACCGGGAGTTCCGAGCCCTCCTCGCCGAACCGGGCGGTCACCACGCCCCCGTACGGGCACGGCACCTCCACCATCGCCTTGGCCGTCTCGACCTCGACGACCGGCTGGTCGATGGCGACGACATCGCCGACCTCCACCAGCCAGCGCACGATCTCCGCCTCGGTGAGCCCCTCGCCGAGGTCCGGCAACTTGAATTCGAGTACCTGGGGCATCAGCTCTCCGCCTCCCACTGCAAGCGGGCGACCGCGTCCAGCACCCGGTCCACGCCCGGGAGATGGTGCTTCTCCTGCATCGGCGGCGGATACGGGATGTCGAACCCGGCGACCCGCAGCACCGGCGCCTCCAGATGGTGGAAACAGCGCTCGGTGACCCGGGCCGCTATCTCGCCGCCCGGCCCGCCGAAACCGGAGGACTCATGGACGACGACCGCTCTCCCCGTGCGCCGGACGGAAGCGGCGACGGTCTCGTCGTCGAACGGCACCAGGGAGCGCAGGTCCACGACCTCCAGGTCCCAGCCCTCCTCGACGGCAGCCTCCGCCGCCTCCATGCAGACGGGCAGCGAGGGCCCGTACGTGATCAGCGTCGCGCTGCGGCCCGGCCTGCGTACGACGGCCCGGCCGATCGGCTCCACCGCGACCGGGGCGTCGGGCGACCAGTCCGCCTTCGCCCAGTAGAGCCGCTTCGGCTCCAGGAACACCACCGGATCGTCGGAGGCGATCGAGGCCCTGAGCAGCCCGTACGCGTCCTCGACCGTGGCGGGCGTGACGACATGGAGGCCTGGCGTCGCCATGTAGTACGCCTCCGAGGAGTCGCTGTGGTGCTCGACCCCGCCGATCCCGCCGCCGTACGGCACCCGGACCGTGATCGGCAGCGGCATGGCACCGGCCGTCCGGTTCCGCATCTTCGCGACATGGCTGATGAGCTGCTCGAACGCCGGATAGGCGAAGGCGTCGAACTGCATCTCCACCACGGGCCGCAGCCCGTACATCGCCATGCCCACGGCCGCCCCGAGGATGCCCGCCTCGGCCAGCGGGGTGTCCGTGCAACGGTCCTCGCCGAACTCCTTCGCCAGACCGTCGGTGATCCGGAAGACCCCACCGAGCGTGCCGACGTCCTCGCCGAGGACATGCACCGTCGGGTCCTGGGCCATCGAGTCGCGCAGCGCCCGCCCGAGTGCCTGCGCCATCGTGGCGGGTTTGGCCTTCGCCCTCCGCTCCCCGGCCGTCGCCGCTGCGGTGGTCATCGCCCTTCCTCCACGTCGTCATGGCCGTGCTGGTCCTGCTCGGCGTCCAGTTCGACCCGCAACCGGGCCGCCTGCTCCCTCAGTTGATCGGTCTGTTCCGCATAGACATGGGCGAACAGGGCCATCGGGTCCAGCACCGGATCGGCGTTCATCCGCTCGCGCAGTGCGGCCGCCATCCGCTCCGCGGCCGCACGCGCCTTCTCGATGCCGTCGTCGCCCAACAGCCCCCGCCCGGTCAGCTCCCGCTCCAGAAGCCGGATCGGGTCGTGCGCACGCCAGGCCTCCACCTCGCTGTCGACGCGGTAACGAGTGGCGTCGTCGGCGTTGGTATGGGCGTCCATGCGGTACGTCACCGCCTCGACGAGCGTCGGCCCGCCGCCGCTGCGGGCCCGCGCCACGGCCTCGCCGAGGACCTGGTGCACCGCGGCCGCGTCGTTTCCGTCCACCAGCCGGCCCGGCATCCCGTACCCCACGGCCTTGTGCGCCAGGGACGGCGCGGCGGTCTGCTTCGCCAGCGGTACGGAGATCGCGAAGCCGTTGTTCTGCACGAGAAAGACGACCGGGGCACGCCAGACGGCCGCGAAATTCAGCGCCTCGTGGAAATCGCCCTCGCTGGTCCCGCCGTCACCGACCATGGCGAGCGCCACCACGTCGTCGCCCTTGAGCCGCGCCGCGTGCGCCAGCCCCACGGCATGCGGCAACTGGGTGGCGAGGGGGGTGCAGAGCGGTGCGATGCGGTGCTCGCGCGGGTCGTAACCGGTGTGCCGGTCGCCGCGCAGCAGTGTCAGCGCCTCGACCGGGTCCAGGCCGCGCGCCACGGCCGCGAGAGTGTCCCGGTAACTGGGAAAGAGCCAGTCCCGCTCCTCCAGCACCAGCGCGGCCGCTATCTCGCAAGCCTCCTGCCCCGTGCTCGACGGGTAGACGGCAAGCCGCCCCTGCTTCGTGAGAGCGGTGGCCTGTGCGTTGTACCTCCGGCCCCGGACTAGCTCCGCGTAGAGCCGGAGCAGCAGCTCGGGGTCGGCGTCGGCCGCGGCATCCGTGCCGAGCACGCGGTACGGCTCGGGGTCCGGGAGCAGCGGCGCGGGATCGGTGAGCGGCTTCCAGGCCGGGGGCGGCGTGGGCCGGTAAGCCGCCGCGCCGGGCAGCTCTTGGACCGTCATGACAAGCACCTCCTGGCATCGAGGGGTTTCGAGCGGCGTCTGGCGGCATCGGGGGTCGTCCGATGCCGAGGGGTGTCGAAATACATCGAAATGTCGAGCGCTGTCCGAGGCGCCGTTGTGGCGCGCCTCACCTACCGATTGTTCGGTCGTGAGCGCATTTTGGCTACAGGCACCTTCAGCCTGTGGACAAACGGTTCTCCACAGCCTGGGATAGAGGCAGGTCGTCCAGGACAGGGAGGCGGGGGCACATGTCAGCTGAACAAATGGCCGACGGGGGCGAGGAGCCGGGCCAGGCGCCGCCCGCGCGCCCGCTCGACGCCATCGATCGCGGCATCCTGCGACTGCTCCAGACGGACGGCCGCGCCTCGATAAGGTCGGTGGCCGATCGCGTCCATGTGTCCCGGGCCAACGCCTACGCCCGGATCAGCCGGCTCATCGACGACGGCGTGATCCGCGGCTTCAGCGCGCGCGTGGACCATGAGCGGGCGGGTCAGGGAGCCTCCGCGTACATCACGCTCAAGATCGTCCAGAACTCCTGGCGCACGGTCCGCGAGCAGCTCCAGGCGCTGCCGGGGGCCACTCATATCGCGCTGGTCAGCGGCGACTTCGACGTCCTGCTGCTGGTGCACACCCCGGACAACAGATCGCTGCGCGAACTGGTCCTGACGAGGATCCAGTCCATCCCGGAGGTGCTCTCCACCCGTACGCTCCTGGTGTTCGAGGAGACGGACCTGGCCCCGGGCCCGGACGGACCCACCGAGCTCACCTGAGGACCACGCGGCCGCCGATGGCTCAGCACCTCAGCAGCCCAACACCCCAACGGCCTGGCGGCTCGGTAGCTCGACGGCTACGGCTCAGCGGCTGGACCGCATCCCCTCGAAGGCCACGCGAACGAGCGTGTCCGCCAGCCGCTCCCCGTCGACCCCGCCGTCGGGCAGCGGCCGGTACCACTCCACCAGGGAGTTGACCATCCCGAAGAGCAGCCGCGTCACCAGCCGTATGTCCACGTCGGAGCGGAGGTCGCCGTCCGCGACCGCCGCCTTCAGCAGATCGGTCACCCGCTGGTCGAACTCGCGCCGCCGCTCCATGGCCCAGCGCTCGGTCTTCGTATTGCCCCGTACGCGCAGCAGCAGCGTGACGTAGGGCAATTCGGCTATCAGCACATCGACGGTGCGACGGGTGACGTATTCGACCCGCTCGATCGCACGCCCCTGCGTCGACCCCGGCTCGTCGAGAATTCCGAAGAGCCCGTCCAGCGCGCGGCTGACCGCGCGGCGCAGGAGTTCTTCCTTGCCCGCGACGTGGTGGTAGATCGACGACTTGGAGATGCCCGCCGCCTTGGAGAGGTGCTCCATGGACGTGCCGTCGTAGCCGCGCTCGTTGAAGACACGGACGGCAACGGTGAGCAGAGTCTCCGGGGTGTACGTGTCCCGCTTGGCCGTGGTCATGTCCGCGATCCTCCCCTACGAGTTGTCCACAGGTTTGGCGGGCCCCCTTGTCCCGACCGATCGTTCGGTTACTCTAACTCTGTCCGCCCGTCCCCGCCCAGCTCGACGAGGAGTTGGTCCGTCATGGCCGCCGAGCTCTCCCCGCACCTGCTCTCCGAGAAGCACCGCCCCACGCTCGACCAGGCCCTCGACGCGATCCGTACGCGCGCCTACTGGTCCCCGCACCCCGAGCATCCGAAGGCATACGGCGAGGGCGGCGCCCCCGGCAGCCTGAGCGCGGCCGAGGGCAAGGCAGCCTTCGACGCCGTGCTGAACACCCGGCTCGATCTCGGCCAGCCCGGCACCGACGGCTGGACGGGCGGGGAGATCTCTCCCTACGGTCCGGTGCTCGGCGTCGAATATCCGCACGCCGACCTGGACGTCCTGCTTCCGGCCATGCGCGCGGGCATGCCCGCCTGGCGTGCGGCGGGCCCCGAGACCAGGGCCCTGGTCTGCCTGGAGATCCTCGCCCGGATCAGCGCCAGGACCCACGAATTCGGTCACGCCGTGATGCACACCAGCGGCCAGGCCTTCATGATGGCGTTCCAGGCGGGCGGCCCTCACGCCCAGGACCGCGGCCTGGAGGCGGTGGCGTACGCCTACGAGGAGCAGATCCGCACCCCGCAGAACGCCGACTGGTCCAAACCGCAGGGCAAGCGTGACCCGCTCCAGCTGCGGAAGTCGTTCACTCCGGCTCCGCGCGGCATCTCGCTCCTGATCGGCTGCAACACCTTCCCCACCTGGAACGGCTACCCCGGCCTCTTCGCCTCCCTGGCCACCGGCAACCCCGTCCTGGTCAAGCCGCACCCGCGCGCCGTGCTTCCGCTCGCGCTCACGGTGCAGCTGGCCCGCGAGGTGCTCGCCGAGGCGGGCTTCGATCCCAACCTGGTCGCCCTGGCCGCCGAACGGCCGGGCGAGGGCATCGCGAAGACCCTCGCACTCCGCCCCGAGATCAAGATCATCGACTACACGGGCTCCACCGCCTTCGGCGACTGGCTGGAGGACAACGCCCGCCAGGCCCAGGTCTACACGGAGAAGGCCGGGGTCAACACGATCGTCCTCGACTCCACGGACGACTACCGCGGCATGGTGTCCAACCTGGCGTTCTCGCTCTCCCTGTACAGCGGCCAGATGTGCACGACCCCGCAGAACCTGCTGATCCCCCGGGACGGCATCACCACCGACGCCGGCGACAAGACGTACGACGAAGTGGTCGCCGACATCGCCGCCGCGGTCTCCGGCCTGCTGGGCGACGACACCCGGGCGAACGCGCTGCTCGGCGCCCTGGTCAACCCCGATGTGAAGGCCCGCCTGGAGGCAGCCGCGGATCTGGGCGAAGTCGCCCTGCCCTCCCGTGAGGTGGCCAACCCGGAGTTCCCCGACGCCGTGGTCCGCACCCCCGTCGTCGTCAAGCTGGACGCCACCAAGCCGGACGACGAGGAGCACTACCTGTCGGAGTGCTTCGGCCCGGTCGCCTTCGCGGTAGCGGTCGACTCGACGGCCGACGCCGTCGAGCTGCTCCGTCGTACGGTGCGCGACCAGGGAGCGATGACGGTCGGCGCGTACACCACCTCACCCAAGGTGGAGCGCGCGGTGGAGGACGTCTGCCTGGACGAATCGGCCCAGCTGTCGCTGAACCTGACCGGCGGGGTGTACGTCAACCAGACCGCGGCCTTCTCCGACTTCCACGGCTCGGGCGGCAACCCGGCCGCGAACGCCGCGCTGTGCGACGGAGCCTTCGTGTCCAACCGCTTCCGCATGGTGGAGGTCCGCCGCCAGGCATGACCCGGGGCCCCGGGGGCGGGGCCGGCGGCCGAGGGCCGATGGGCGGGGGCCGAGAGGCGAGAGCCCGGACCGACGAGCCCCGCCCCGGTCCCGCCCGGCCCCGTCCCCCTCCCAGACCGTCTAGCTCCCCGCCTCCGGGATCTCCGCGTACCGCTGCACCCAGGCGTGCATGGCGATAGCGGCCGCGGCTCCCGCGTTGATCGACCGCGTCGACCCGAACTGCGCGATGGAGCACACCATCGCCGCGTGCTTGCGGGCCTCCTCGGTGAGCCCGGGGCCTTCCTGTCCGAAGAGCAGTACGCAGCGGCGCGGCAGCTCGGTCCGCTCCAGGGGCACCGCCCCCGGCAGATTGTCGATCCCGATGATCGGCAGGCCCTCGGCCGCCGCCCAAGCGGTCAGCGACTCCGTGTCGGGGTGGTGTCGCACATGCTGGTACCGGTCGGTGACCATCGCGCCGCGCCGGTTCCAGCGCCGCCGCCCCACGATGTGGATCTCCTTGGCGAGAAAGGCGTTCGCCGTGCGCACCACGGAGCCGATGTTGAAGTCGTGGCCCCAGTTCTCGACCGCGACATGGAAGTCGTGCCGCCGCAGATCCAGATCGGCGACGATCGCCTCCCGGGTCCAGTACCGGTAGCCGTCGCCCACATTGCGCCGGTCGCCGTGGGCGAGCAGCTCGGGGTCGTACCGCTCGTCGACGGGCCACGGCAGCGGGTGGGGCCCGACGCCGATCTCCGTCCCGAACCCGTCGTCGTACTGCGTCGGCTCCGCCGCCGCACCGGGCTCCCCGCCCGCTGCGGACCCAAGGGACGCCTCGGACCCAGGGGACGCCTCGGGCGCGAGGGGCGTCTCGGGCGCGACGGCCTCCTCGATCAACGATTCCCCGCCGCCACTGCCTGCGCCGCCCCTGCTGCCCGTACTGCCGTTCTCGCTCCTGCTCACCCCACGAGCGTATGGCCCCCGTCGCCGCTGTGCTGCGGGGCCTCCTCGTCACCGTCACCACGCCGCTGCCCGGGTACCTCGGCCCTGCCCGGGAACAACAGCTTCCGGGTGAGGGTCACCCGGGAGCCCAACCACACCAGGAAGACGGTCGGCAGGAAGACGGAGTCGGCGGCGATCATCGCCATGGAGAAGAAGGGCAGCCCGAGCAGCAGGGCGATACCGGCGTGCTCGCACATCATGGCGACGAGGAGGACGTTCTTGACCCGCCGGTTGAACAGGGTGAAGGGAAACGCGACCTGGACGATGACCGTGCCGTACGTCAGCAGCATCACCATCACGCTGTTGGAGGCGAGGATGTCCGACAGTCCGGGCCAGGGCGTGAAGTAGTCGAGCTTGAGCGGGTAGTACAGCGCCGTGCCGTCCTGCCACCGCGAACCCTGGATCTTGTACCACCCCGCGGTGGCGTAGATCAGACAGACCTCGGCCATGATCACGACGAGGGTCGCGTTGTGGGCGAGGTTGGCGACGACATCGAGCAGGGTGCGCGATTCGCTGTGCGGCGCGTAACGGTTCACGGCCCACCAGGCGCCCTCGCCGATCCAGAGGATCCAGAGGAGGGCCGGCAGCCACCAGGTGCCGCCGAGCCCGTCGGTCACGCTGGCCGCGATCAGCACCAGGCCGAGCACCACCCAGAGGACCGCACCGGCCACATTCGTCCGCGCCCGGCTCCGAGGGTCGTCCGCTGCCTCACGCGCCTGTCGCGCCGCACGCCGGGCGTCCAGCGACCAGACCCGCCCGCAGCGGGTGAGCATCAGATAGATCGCCATGAGGTGGATGACGTTGTCGCCGCCGTCACCCATGAAGATGCTGCGGTTCTGAAGGGAGAGCACCCCGGCCATGAAGAGGACCGACATGGCTCGGGTGTGCCAGCCGACCATCAGCAGCGCCGCGGAGATCAGCGCGATCGCGTACACGATCTCGAACCAGACCGTGCTGTCCGACCACATGAGCGCGGTGAACGACTGGTTCCCGGCTATCAGCTGCTGCGCCATGTCCCAGCCCCATGGGGCGTCGGGGCCGTACATCTCGTGGCGGTGCGGCAGTTCGCGCAGCAGGAAGAACAGATAGGTGGCCGAGAAACCGATCCGGATGACGGCACTCTGGTACCGGCCGAAGGCCGTGGAGGTGATGCGCTGGATGGCGCGGGCGACCTTGTGGTCGACCCTGCGGCCGGTCTTGCGGTCGAGGGCAGGTGCACTCACTTGTCCGCCCCCTTGGCGCTCGCGGGAAGGTCAGCGGCGGTCACCGTCCACCACGGCAGTACCCGGTAGGACGGCCGCGTGCTGATCTTCTCCTCGCTCCACGGGGGCGCCCCGACGGACCGCACCTCGGAACGGACCTGGATGCGCTCGACGGTGCCGCCGTAGTCGTGCTCGCCGAGACGCAGCATCACGATGCGGCGGATGTAGCGCTCGGAGAGCTGTCCGCGAAGGCCGTTGGCCCGGTTCTCGTTGTCGTGGGAGCCGAGGTAGAAGTCCCAGGCGCGACGGAGTTCGTTCTGGTGGACGTGGCTCGGGAGGAGGTTGCCGCGTATCGCCTTGCCGTCCTCGCCGGAGAGACTCATCCAGGAAGTGGTGCGGCGTCCGTCGGCGCCGGATATCTCGGCCCGTACGTGCACGGCGACGTTCTGCTGAAGCGGGTTCGGGGCGAAGAGCTTCCAGTTCTGCTCGAACTCGGGGTAGATCCACTCGTCGACCGCTTCGCCGTGCTGCTTGGTCAGGGTGTTGGAGGGTGCGACGTGCAGAAACACCATGGCCAGTTGTCCACAGGCGACCAGCCCGATGACGGACAGCGCGACCGCGGCGACGATCTGGTACGGAAGCGACAGGGCGGCGATTCCGCCGCGCGGACCTGATTCAGGCGTCTGACCAGTACCGGAAGGAATTTCTTCACACAGATCCGGCCCCGGATCGGCGGCCTCGCTCCCGCTTTCGGCGCCCCTGTCGTCGTACGAATCCATCCCGCCCCGATCCCCGTCGATCCCCGGTCAGTCATCCACAGGGTTGACACCCTACGGGCCACCGACTCACCATTGAAGACATTGAACCGAACGATCGGTCGGTAGGGAGCCCGGGATGGCGGCAGTGACTGCGGACCAGACAGCGCAGGCGGGAGCGGACAGGCCCGAAGGGGCGGACGAGGCCCTGGAGGCGGTGTTCGACGCCGCGGTGGCGGCGGACGAGCGCATCGAGCCACGTGACTGGATGCCCGATGCGTACCGTGCGTCGCTGGTCAGGCAAATGGCCCAGCACGCCCACTCCGAAATCATCGGCATGCAGCCGGAGGCCAACTGGATCACGCGTGCGCCCTCGCTGCGCCGCAAGGCGATCCTGATGGCCAAGGTGCAGGACGAAGCGGGCCACGGGCTCTATCTGTACAGCGCGGCGGAGACCCTCGGCACCGGACGCGAGGAGCTGCTCGACAAGCTTCACGCGGGCCGCCAGAGGTATTCGTCGATCTTCAACTACCCGACGCTGACCTGGGCGGACGTCGGCGCGATCGGCTGGCTCGTGGACGGCGCCGCGATCACCAACCAGGTGCCGCTCTGCCGCTGCTCCTACGGCCCGTACGCCCGCGCGATGGTCCGCATCTGCAAGGAGGAGTCCTTCCACCAGCGCCAGGGGTACGAGCTGCTGCTCGCCCTCAGCCGCGGTACCCCGGCGCAGCACGACATGGCGCAGGACGCGGTGAACCGCTGGTGGTGGCCGTCCCTGATGATGTTCGGCCCGCCGGACGACGCATCGGCCCACTCGGCGCAGTCGATGACCTGGAAGATCAAGCGCCACTCCAACGACGAGCTGCGGCAGCGCTTCGTGGACATCTGCGTCCCGCAGGCCGAGACGCTGGGGCTCACCCTCCCGGACCCGGACCTCCGGTGGAACGAGGAGCGCGGCCAGCACGACTTCGGGGCGATCGACTGGAAGGAGTTCCAGGAGGTCCTGAAGGGCAACGGCCCGTGCAACGAGCAGCGCCTCGCCCAGCGCCGCCGGGCGCACGAGGAAGGTGCCTGGGTCCGGGACGCGGCGGTTGCCTACGCCGAGAAGCACACAGCGGCACCAGCACAGGCAGCACCAGCACACGCGGCATCACGCGCAACAGCGGGGAACGGGGAGGCGACAGCATGAGCAGTTCGACCGAATGGCCACTGTGGGAGGTGTTCGTGCGCTCGCGCCGCGGCCTTTCCCACACCCACGCGGGCAGCCTGCACGCCCCGGACGCGGAGATGGCCCTGCGCAACGCGCGCGATCTGTACACGCGCCGATCCGAGGGCGTCTCCATCTGGGTGGTCCCGTCCGCACAGGTCACGGCCTCCTCGCCGGACGAGAAGGACTCCTTCTTCGAGCCGGCCGGCGACAAGCCGTACCGGCATCCGACGTTCTACGAGATCCCGGAAGGGGTGAAGCACCTGTGACCGCGGCCCTCGCCCTGGGCGACGACGCGCTGGTGCTCTCGCACCGGCTGGGGGAGTGGGCGGGCCATGCGCCCGTGCTGGAAGAAGAAGTGGCCCTGGCCAATATCGCCCTGGACCTCCTGGGGCAGGCCCGGGTACTCCTCTCCCTGGTCGGGGACGAGGACGAGCTGGCCTACCTGCGCGAGGAACGCGCCTTCCGCAACGTCCAGCTGGTCGAGCAGCCGAACGGCGACTTCGCCCACACCATCGCCCGCCAGCTCTACTTCTCCACCTACCAGCGGCTGCTGTACGAGCAGCTGGCGGCTGGCGAGAGCGCGTTCGCCGGCCTGGCGGCGAAGGCCGTGAAGGAGGTCGCGTACCACCAGGACCACGCCGAGCACTGGACGCTACGGCTCGGCGACGGCACGGACGAGAGCCATGACCGGATGCAGCTCGCCGTAGACGCCCTGTGGCGGTTCACCGGCGAGCTGTTCGAGCCCGTGGAAGGCGTGGAGGTCGACTGGCAGTCGCTGCGCAGCGGCTGGCTGGAGTCCGTCTCCGCGGTGCTGGAGCGGGCCACGCTGACGCTGCCGACCGGTCCGCAGGCCGGGGCGTGGACGGCGGGCGCGGGACGCCAGGGAATCCACACCGAGCCCTTCGGCCGCATGATCGCCGAGATGCAGCATCTGCATCGCAGCCACCCGGGGGCGTCATGGTGACCGAGACACTCCTGGAGGAGGAGCTGCACCGCCTCGCAGGCTCCGTACCCGACCCCGAACTGCCCGTACTGACCCTGGACGAGCTAGGCGTTCTCCGGGGCGTGGATGTCCTCGCCCCCGGCAAGGTCACCGTGCGTCTCACCCCGACGTACACGGGCTGTCCCGCGATCGAGGCCATGTCCGCCGACATCAAGAGGGTCCTGCACGACCACGGCATACCGGAGGTCTCCGTGGTCACCGTGCTCTCACCGGCCTGGTCCACGGACGACATCAGCGCCGAAGGGCGGCGCAAGCTGGCCGAGTTCGGCATAGCACCCCCGCGCCCGCACGATGCCGCGGCCGGCGCGGGCGGGCCGGTGCCGCTCACCCTCTCGGTCCGCTGCCCGCACTGCGGCTCGACCGATACGGAGCTGCTGAGCCGGTTCTCCTCCACCGCCTGCAAGGCGCTGCGCCGCTGTGTGACGTGCCGCGAACCGTTCGACCACTTCAAGGAGTTGTAGATGTTCCATCCGCTCCGGGTCCGCACGATCGAACGGCTCACGGACGATTCGGTGGCCGTCACCCTCGCCGTGCCCCCCGAGTTGCGCGAGACCTTCCGCCACCGGCCCGGCCAGCACCTCAATGTGCGGTACACGGTCGACGGCGAGGAGGTCCGCCGCTCGTACTCGATCTGCTCCCCGGCCACCGAGGCGCCGGACGACCCGGTACTGCGCGTGGGCATCCGGCTCGTCGACGGCGGCGCGTTCTCCACGTACGCCTTGAAGGAACTCGCCGTCGGTGACCTGGTCGAGGCGATGGCTCCGATGGGCCGCTTCGTGCTGACACCCCGCCCCGGACACTTCGCGGCGGTCGTCGGAGGCAGCGGGATCACGCCGGTCCTGTCCATCGCGGCCACGCTGCTGGCGCGGGAACCCGACGCCCGTTTCTGCCTGATCCGCAGCGACCGGACCGCGCTCTCGACGATGTTCCTGGACGAGGTCGCCGACCTCAAGGACCGCTTTCCGGACCGGTTCCAGCTGATCACGGCGCTCTCCCGGGAGGAGCAGCAGGCGGGCCTCCCCTCCGGCCGGCTGGACCAGGAGCGCCTCACCGAGCTACTGCCCGCGCTGCTTCCGGTGACCGAGGTGGACGGCTGGTACCTCTGCGGTCCCTTCGGACTGGTGCAGGCCGCGGACCAGGCGCTGCGCGGCCTGGGCGTCGACCGGTCCCGCATCCACCAGGAGATCTTCCATGTGGACGACGGCCCGAGCACCTCCGCCCGCCCCCGGGCCGAATCACCCGCTCACAGCAGGCTCACCGCCACCCTGGACGGCCGCTCCGGCACCTGGCCGGTGGAGGAGGGCGAATCGCTGCTGGAGACCGTACTGCGCAGCCGCGCCGACGCCCCGTACGCCTGCAAGGGCGGGGTGTGCGGGACCTGCCGGGCGTTCCTGGTCTCGGGCGAGGTGCGGATGGACCGCAATTTCGCGCTGGAGCCCGAAGAGACGGGCGCGGGCTACGTACTGGCGTGCCAGTCGCATCCGGTCACACCGGAGGTGGAACTCGATTTCGACCGCTGACGCCCCCGTCGGCTCTCCCCGCTACCCGCTCTTCTCGTGCTCGCGCCCACTGTTCCCTTCTCATAGAACGTGTTCTATCTTGACGACCCGTCACATTCGGGCACAGGGGCGTCGGGCAGCGGGAGGCCAGGACAGTGGACTTCACCTTCACCGAGGAACAGCAGGCAGCCACGGAGGCGGCGAAAGCGGTCTTCTCGGGAGTCGCCCCGGACGGGGTTCCCAGCCCCGCTCTCGTACCGGGCGCGGTGGCAGAGGACATCGACCGCCCGCTGTGGGCCGGGCTCGCCTCCAGCGATCTGCTGAGCCTGACGCTGTCGCCGGAGCATGGCGGGGCCGGGCTCGATCTCGTCGCGCTCTGCCTGGTGCTGCGCGAGTCCGCAAAGGTGCTTGCGAGAGTGCCGTTGCTGGAGACGTGCGCGGTCGCGATGGCGCTCCAGCGATACGGGAACCCGCGCCTGGCCGCCGAGTTGCTGCCCCGGGTGGGCCGGGGCGAGCTGGTTCTCACCGTCGGGGCCAACGGCCGTACCGGCCACGACCCGGCCGAACTCGCCGTCACCGCACGCCGGAAGGCAGCAGCGGGCATCAGTGCCGGTGCCCGTGCCGACTCTGATGGCGGCTGGGTGCTCGACGGGACGCAGTCAGCGGTGCCGTGGGCGCAGACAGCGGACTGGATCGCGATTCCGGCCCACACCGACGAGGGCCGGGCCGTCGTCGCCCTGATCGAGCCCGCCCAGGACGGCATCACCCTGGCCGAGCAGGTCTCCACCAGCGGTGAACGGTTCGCCGAGGTCCGGCTGGAGTCGGTACGGGTCGACGGCCACGCGCTGATCGACGACGCCTGGGCCTGGGAGTGGCTGCGCGCCCTCCTCACCACGGGGACGTGCGCGCTCGCACTGGGCCTCGGTGAGGCCGTGCTCGCCATGACGAGCCAATACACCGGCAAACGCGAGCAGTTCGGCTTCCCGGTGGCGACCTTCCAGTCCGTCGCGGTACAGACCGCGGACCGGTACATCGATCTGCGGGCCATGGAAGTGACGCTCTGGCAGGCGGCCTGGCGGATCTCCACCGGGGCCGCCGGGGCGCTGCCCGCCGAGGGCGACATCGCCGTGGCGAAGATCTGGGCGTCGGACGGAGTCCGCCGGGTCGTACAGACGGCCCAGCATCTTCACGGCGGGTTCGGCGCGGACACGGACTACCCGCTGCACCGCTTCCACGCCTGGGCGAAGCAGATCGAGCTGTCCCTCGGTCCGGCAGCGGCACACGAGGAGGCACTGGGCGACCTGCTGGCCGCACACCTCCTCGGCTGACACCGGTCGGGCCGTCGGGCGGCCGGGCGGTCAGGCAGCCACGACGGCGGCCTGACGGGTGCCCGACAGCGGCCCGGCTCAGAGCACGAAGGCCGGGTTGCCGTTGTCCGTGACCATCGGGCGCCCGGCGCCGTCCCAGGCGAGCATCCCGCCGTCGATGTTCACGGCGTCGACGCCCTGCTGCACCAGGTACTGAGTGACCTGGGCCGACCGGCCGCCGACCCGGCACATCACGTGCACGCGCCGACCGTCCTCGGCGGCCTCGGTCAGCTCACCGAAGCGGGCCACGAAATCACTCATCGGGATGTGCAGGGCGCCCTCGACATGCCCGGCCGCCCATTCGTTGTCCTCCCGGACGTCCAGCACAAAGCCGTCCGACGGAACCGCCGCGACGTCCACCGAGGGCAGCGGGGCGAAATTCATGGGTCATGCCTTCTCTCGTATGTACGCTCCTGAGTCAACCGGAACGCTACTGCACCATGGCCGCCAGCTCCGCCTCGCGCCGTGAGACCTCGCCCAGCAGCTGCTCGGCGATCTCGTCGAGCAGCCTGTCCGGATCGTCCGGCGCCATCCGCAGCATGGACCCGATCGCGCTCTCCTCCAGCTCCTGGGCGAGCACCGTCAGAAGCTCCTTGCGCTGGGTCAGCCAGTTCAGCCGGGCGTAGAGCTCCTCGCTCTCGCTGAGCTCCGTCTCCGGGGCCACCGGGCCCGCCGCCCACTCCTGGGCCAACTCGATCAGCAGCGCCTCGTCCCCCCGCCCGTACGCGGCGTTCACGCGGGCGATGAACTCGTCCCGGCGGGCCCGCTCCGTCTCGTCCTGCGCCAGGTCCGGGTGGGCCTTGCGGGCCAGGTCGCGGTAGAGCCGGCGCGCCTCCTCGGTCGGCCGGACCCGCTTGGGCGGCCGGACCGGCTGCTCGGTGAGCATCGCAGCGGCCTCGGGGGAGAGCCCTTCGGAATCGATCCAGTCGTGGAACAGCTCGTCGACGCCCGGCATCGGCATGACGATCGCCCGAGCCTCCTGCGCCTTGCGGATGTCCTCCGGGTCACCCGTCCTGGCGGCCCGAGCCTCCGCGATCTGCGCATCGAGCTCGTCGAGGCGGGTGTACATCGGCCCGAGCTTCTGGTGATGCAGCCGGGAGAAATTCTCGACCTCGACCCGGAAGGTCTCCACCGCGATCTCGAACTCGATCAGTGCCTGCTCCGCCACCCGCACCGCCCTGGCGAGCCGGGCCTCGGGCCGCTCCTCCTCGGCGCGCCCGCCCGTCCCCCCGTCGGCGCCCGTGTCCGTCGCCCCCTCGGGAGCGCCGTCTCCGGTGCCGCCCTCGTCGGCACCGGAGCCACCCTCGGCACCGGTCCGAGAACCGGCACCGGCCGACGCACCGGGCCGCTCGTCCCGCCCGCGCTGCTCACCCTGCTCGTGCTGCTCGTCCCGGGCATGCTGCTCGCGCTGGCGGTCATCGACCTGCCGGTCGTTGTCCTGCCGGTCATCGTCGTTCCGGGTGGTCGGCACCCCGGCGGCTTCGTGGGTCACCCGCCCAGCGTATGGCCACCGCGCGCGGCCCGAGGACGCACGGTCGGCCCGATGCCCCTCAGACGCCCAGCTCGGCGGCTATCCGCCCCGAGCCGATGGCCCGCACCAACTCCGCGTGGTCCGCCTCCGTACGGTCCGCGTAGGTCACCGCGAACGCCGCCACCGCCTCGTCCAGTTCGTCGTTCTTGCCGCAGTAGCCCGCGATCAGTCGCGGATCCGCGCTGTGCGCATGGGCCCGCGCCAGCAGCGCACCGGTCATCCGGCCGTAGTCGTCGACCTGATCGGCTGCCAGCGCCGCCGGGTCCACACTGCCCTTGCGGTTCCTGAACTGCCGTACCTGGAACGGACGTCCGTCCACCGTCGCCCAGCCCAGCAGGATGTCGCTGACGACCTGCATCCGCTTCTGTCCGAGCACCACCCGGCGCCCCTCGTGCGCCACCTCCGGCACGTCGAAGCCGACGGTCGGCAGATACGGCGCGAGCACGGAGGGCCGCGCCTCCTTCACCTGGAGCACCAGAGGCTCACCCCGGTGATCGAGCAGAAGCACCACATACGACCGGGTGCCGACGCTCCCGGTGCCGACCACCCGGAACGCCACGTCGTGTATCGCGTACCGGGCGAGAAGCGGAACCCGGTCCTCCGAGATCGTGCCCAGATAGTCGCCGAGCCCCGCCGCGACCGCCGCGGCCTCCTCGTCCGGCACCCGCCGCAGCACCGGCGGCGCGTCGATGAAGCGGCGTCCGCCGTCCCCGGAATCCTCCGTGGACTTGGCCGCGAAGCGGGCGCTGGTGTTGTTGCGGGCCTTCTCCGAGACCCGCTCCAGCGTGCCGAGGAGGTCCCGGGCGTCCGTGTGCGAGACCAACTCCTCGTCAGCGATGGCGTTCCACGCGTCGAGCGCGGGCAACTTGGCCAGCAGCCGCATCGTCCGCCGATAGGCGCCCACCGTGTCGTACGCACCCTGTCGGCAGGTGTCCTCGTCCGCCCCGGCCTCGCGCCCCGCGAGCACCAGCGAGGTGGCCAGACGCTTGAGGTCCCACTCCCACGGGCCGAACACGGTCTCGTCGAAGTCGTTCAGATCGATGACCAGGCTGCCCCTCGCATCGCCGTACAGCCCGAAATTGGCCGCGTGCGCATCGCCGCAGAGCTGGGCGCCCACCCCGCTGACCGGCGTGCCCACCAGGTCATGGGCCATCAGCCCGGCCGAGCCGCGCAGAAAGGCGAAGGGGGTGGCCGCCATCCGCCCCACCCGGATCGGCGCGAGGGAGGGCACTCTGCCCCGGCTCGACTCCTCCACCGCCCGCACCGCGTCGGGCCTCCCGGCCGGAAGATCCAGGGACGCGTGCGACACCCTGGGCACCCGCTCCCGCAGCTCCTTGCCCGCCCTCCTCGGCGACCGCGTCGCGCCCCCGCCCGCAGCAGCCGCCCGCCGCGCGAATCCGGGCACGACCGGAATGCGCGGATCGCCTGCCCCCGCCCGCTGGACCGGCACTGTCGCTTCGATGTCACCCATGGCGCGCAGCCTCCCCCGCCCTCGCCCTGCGCTCCTGGCCCGACGCCCTGTCGCAGATCAATTGCGACGAAGGTACCGCCGTCGACCGAAAGCCGTCTGCCCCTGTGGAAAACCCACCTGGCGACCTGTGGACAACGGTCCGTCCTGGTCAGACGCCAACGGCTTCTTCCATCTCCTCTTCCATCTCCTCCTCGGCCCCCTCCACGGAACCCGCCCCGGCCCCCTCCACGGAACCTGCCCCGGCCCCCTCCACGGAACCTGCCCCGGAGCCCTCTCCGGAGCCCGCCCCGGTCCGCGTTCCGGCCCCGGTCCTGGCAGCGTGCCTCGGCCCGTGCGCTCCACCGGCCTCGGCGGATCCGGCCACGGCACCGGTGCCGGCCGCCGCCGTCACCACCGCGGCCCGCCGCCGCTTCGACTCGGCCAGCCCCGCCAGACCCATCAGGGCCAGGCCCGCCACGAACCAGAGCGCGAGCACCAGCACATGTCCGCCCAGCGCGTGCCCGCCGAAGTACACATGACTGCGTACGCCCTCGACGAAGCCCGCACCGTTCCAGAAGGAGTGCAGCGAAGCGAAGAATCCGGGCTGCAGTTCGGGCCGGAAGATACCGCCGGAGCTGGTGAAGTTGAGCATCACGAACAGCACCATCAGGCCGAGCGTCGTCCATCGCCTGAGGAAGGTGTGCAGTCCGACGCCGATCAGCAGGATGCCCGCGGAGTAGAGCCAGGCCATCGCCCACAGACCGCCGAGCCCATGGTCCACGAGCCCGAACAGCGGCCCCGCGAACACCACTCCGATCACGCTGACCACCAGCGACGCGGCAACAGCCAGTGCGCCCCTGATCCGCAGCGCCAGCACCGCGCCCGCGCCACCGATGACCGCGACCGAGGCGTACGAACCGATGCTCACCGCGACGAGCAGGAAGAAAATGCCCTGACCGGTCGGGTCGCCGTCCGCGGTCGGTGCCGTGTCCGTCACCTTCAGCGGCTCGCCCTGCCCGGCGGCGACCTTGGTGAACACCTTCTCGACCACCGTGGCGCTGGTGTCGGAGGACGCGCCGGCCACGAACAGCTCGGGGTGCTTGCCCGGCAGATAGGCGCCGTAACTCGCCTGCGTCCTGAGGTGGTTCACCGCCTCGGCGCGGTCGGGAACGGTACGCACGCTGAGCGCCCCGTCGCTCTTGTCCTGCAGCGTCTGCGCGAGCACCTGCGTGCTCGGCCCCGACCCGACCACGTCCACCCGGAGATCGTGCGGCTCCGGGGCGTGGAAGGCCCCGAGATAGGCGAGCCCCATGCCGATGCACATGAGCAGCGGCGTGACGAAATGGCCCAGCACATGGCGGAGAGCGGCGGCGGTGGAGCCGGTGGCGGCACTCGGGCCTGCGGACATGCGGAACACTCCAATAGTTGGCTTTTACAACTCTTAACTCGTTGTACTATACAACTGAAAATCGAGAACCGCGAGACGGAAGGCGGAACAGTGCCAGGCACCCCCGAGGAGCGCGAAGAGTCGCTGGACGTCATCCAGCGGGAACTCACCGCCTTCGCACGCCGCGCGCGGGCCGCGGCGGCCCGTCTCCACCCCGAGCTCCCCCTGGTCTCGTACACGCTGCTGGCGCACATCGAGGACCAGCACGGCTGCCGCGCGACAGATCTGGCCGCGCACTACATGCTGGACAAATCGACGGTCAGCCGACAGATCGGCACGCTGGAGAAACTCGGACTGGTCGAACGCCACCCGGACCCCGACGACCACCGGATCCAGGTGCTGCACCCCACCGCCGCCGGCACCCAGGCGCTCGCCTCCACACAGGCCAGCCGCCGCATGGCCTACCAGGAACGCCTCGCGGACTGGACGGAAGAGGATCTCGCCCGTTTCGCGGAGTACCTGCTGCGCTACAACTCGGCCGGCGACACAGCCACAGCCACCCCGCAGCCACCGAAGGCCTGATCCCGGGCGGCCACACCTCAGCCTCCAGAAGCCCCATGCAACGTGTTACGACCCGTGCGCCCCGTAAGCCACAGAGGCCCGCAGGCCGCCTCGAACCAGGCGTTTCACGTGAAACAGAATCCGGGAACGAAACGGAACCCGGGAATGGAACCCCGGAACGGAACCCGGGAACGAAGAAGCCCCACAGACCGTTGGCCTGTGGGGCTTCTCTCTTGTGCGCGAGGGGGGATTTGAACCCCCACGTCCCTAAGGACACTGGCACCTGAAGCCAGCGCGTCTGCCGTTCCGCCACTCGCGCAAGAGTGGTGTTTCCAGACTCTCCCACCGTTTGGTGCGATTGCCTGGCGACATCCGGAAGATTAGCACGCTGGACAGGGTGGATTCACATCCGTTGTTTCGCCGACCGGCCGACGGGAACCGGGAACGTCTACCGACGGGAACCGGGAGCATCTGCCGAAGGGAACCGGGAGCGTCTACTGAACGAAGCCGGGGAACGTACTGAACAGAACCAGGGAACGTACTGAAGAGAACCGGGAACGCCGAGCGGCCGCCCCCACTCCTCCTGTGTGCACCCCGGGTGCGGGACACTGTGAGGAGTCCACCTCTACGATCCGTGTGAGAGGTGACACTCATCCACAGGGCAGACAAGGGGAACCAGCCGATTTCCCGACGCGTGGATACGATCAGTAAGACGACCAGTAAGCAGTACAGGGACGACTACGACGGAGGAGGTGCCCCATGGGAGTCATGAAGCGTTTCGAGCAGCGTCTCGAAGGTCTGGTCAACGGCACCTTCGCCAAGGTCTTCAAGTCCGAGGTCCAGCCTGTCGAGATCGCAGGAGCCCTCCAGCGCGAGTGCGACAACAACGCATCGATCTGGAACCGCGAGCGGACGGTCGTCCCCAACGACTTCATCGTCGAGCTCAGCACCCCTGACTACGAGCGACTCAGCCCGTATTCCGGCCAGTTGGGCGACGAACTCTCCGGGCTGGTGCGCGACTACGCCAAGCAGCAGCGGTACACCTTCATGGGCCCCATCAAGGTCAACCTGGAGAAGGCCGACGACCTCGACACCGGGCTCTACCGGGTGCGCAGCCGCACCCTGGCATCGAGTTCGTCACAGCAGGAGCCCCAGGGCCGCCAAGGACTGCAGGGCCAGCCTCCCCACCCGGGCACGGGCCGGTCGCCGCAACCCACCGGCGGCTACGGCTATCCGCCCAGCTCTCCCCCGCCCATGCCCGCGGCCCCGCCGCCGGGCGCAGGCAGGCCCGGAGCACCCAGCACCGACCGGCACCCGCCGGCCGGGCCCAGCCCCCTGCCGAACGCGCAGGTGCGACGCTGGATCGAGATCAACGGCACCCGCCATCAGATCTCCCGCCCGACGCTGGTGCTGGGACGCAGCACCGACGCCGATGTGCGGATCGACGACCCCGGCGTATCGCGTCGGCACTGTGAGATCCGGACCGGAACGCCCTCGACGATCCAGGATCTCGGGTCTACCAACGGCATCGTGGTAGACGGGCAGCACACCACCCGCGCTACGCTCCGCGACGGCTCGCGGATCGTCGTGGGCAGCACCACCATCGTTTACCGGCAAGCCGAAGGGTGAAGCGGGGGCAATGTCAGAGCTGACCCTGACGGTCATGCGGCTAGGTTTCCTGGCTGTTCTGTGGCTGTTCGTGATCGTGGCCGTACAGGTCATCCGCAGCGATCTGTTCGGAACGCGCGTCACGCAGCGCGGCTCACGCCGCACTGCGACCGACGCACGGCCTCCACAGGCGCGCCAGAATGCCGCGGCACCGCCGCAGCAACGCCAGCAGCCAGGCCGCCAGCGCCGGGGGGCACCCACGAAGCTGGTCGTCTCCGAGGGCAGCCTCACCGGCACCACGGTGGCGCTCCAGGGGCAGACCATCACGCTGGGCCGGGCGCACGATTCAACGATTGTGCTGGACGACGACTACGCGTCCAGCAGGCATGCCAGGATCTACCCCGACCGTGACGGCCAGTGGATCGTCGAGGATCTCGGGTCCACCAACGGCACGTATCTCGACCGGACCCGTCTCACCACCCCGACACCCGTTCCGCTGGGCGCGCCGATCCGGATCGGCAAGACCGTCATCGAGCTGCGGAAGTAGTACGACAATGAGCGAGCGGAGCGAGCGGGCCGCAGCGGTCCGGGCAACGGACCCGGCCCGGCTCCCGACCGGAGGGTGGGCAGTGTGGCTCGAGACCGGCTATACCCCGAGCCGACGGGAGAGGTGCGCATGAGTCTTTCCCTGCGCTTCGCCGCCGGTTCGCACAAGGGCATGATCCGGGAGGGCAACGAGGACTCCGGCTACGCCGGACCGCGCCTTCTCGCCATCGCCGACGGCATGGGCGGCCAGGCGGCCGGTGAGGTCGCCAGCTCCGAGGTGATCTCCACGCTCGTCCAGCTCGACGACGACGTCCCGGGCTCGGACATCCTCACCTCGCTCGGTACGGCGGTCCAGCGGGCCAACGACCAACTGCGCGTGATGGTCGAGGAGGACCCCCAGCTGGAGGGCATGGGGACCACGCTCACCGCCCTGCTCTGGACCGGCCAGCGCCTCGGCCTCGTCCACGTCGGCGACTCCCGCGCGTACCTGCTGCGCGACGGCGTGCTCACCCAGATCACCCAGGACCACACCTGGGTGCAGCGGCTGGTCGACGAGGGCCGGATCACCGAGGAAGAGGCCACCACCCACCCGCAGCGCGCCCTGCTGATGCGTGCGCTGGGCAGTGGCGACCACGTCGAGCCCGATCTCTCCATCCGTGAGGTCCGGGTCGGCGACCGCTACCTGATCTGCTCCGACGGGCTGTCCGGCGTCGTCTCCCACCAGACGCTGGAAGAGACCCTCGCCAGCTACCAGGGGCCCCAGGAGACCATCCAGGAGCTGATCCAGCTCGCCCTGCGCGGCGGCGGCCCCGACAACATCACCTGCATCGTCGCCGACGTCCTCGACGTCGACAGCAACGACACCCTGGCCGCGCAGTTCAACGACACCCCGGTCATCGTCGGCGCGGTCGCCGAGAACCAGGCCGCGCAGATGTCCGCCGCCGAGAGCACGGCCGCCATGCAGACCCCCGCCGGACGGGCAGCCGGCCTCGGCCGCCCCGTACCGCCGCCCGCGGGGGGCTTCGGCCCGCCCGGAAGCGGCGACGGCATCGGCTACGACGGAATGCCCGACGGCTCCTTCGACGCGTACACCGACGACGACTTCGTGAAGCCCGGCGGCGGCCGCAAGTGGCTGAAGAGGTCGCTCTACACCGTCCTGGCGCTCGCCGTCGTCGGCGGCGGCCTCTACGGCGGCTACCGCTGGACCCAGAGCCAGTTCTACGTCGGCGCCAAGAACGAGAACGTCGCGCTGTTCCGCGGCATCAGCCAGGACCTGGCCTGGGTCTCGCTCTCGAAGGTCGAGAAGGACCACCCCGAGATCGAACTCAAGTACCTCCCGCCCTACCAGCGCAAGCAGGTCGAGGCGACCATCGCCGAGGGCAACCTCGCCGCCGCCAGCGAGAAGATCGATGAGCTCGCTCTCCAGGCGTCCGCCTGCAGGAAGGACGCCCAGCGACGCGCGGCCGAGAGCAAGGCCCGCCCGGACGAGAAGCAGGCCGACGGCACCGACAGCGACGCCACCAAGACGTCCGCCACATCCAGGGCCGCCAAGACCAAGCCGACCGCAGCGACTCCCACTCCTGGTCCCAGCCTCTCGGAGGAAGAGAAAAAGCTGGTCCCGCAGTGCGGTAAGCAGTAAAGCCGTAGGGGGCCTTCAGCACCATGAGCGTTGTCACCAATACGACCACGATCGGCGCGATCGACGCACCGAGCCGTCGCAACACCGAGCTGATGTTGATGGTGTTCGCCGTCGCCATCTCGGTGTTCGCCTACGCCAACGTCGGGCTCGCCATCAACGGCGAACTGCCCTCCGGCATGCTCGGATACGGGCTCGGACTGGCCCTGCTCGGTGGCATCGGCCACCTCGCCGTCCGCAAGTTCGCCCCGTACGCGGACCCGCTGCTGCTGCCACTGGCGACGCTGCTGAACGGGCTGGGACTGGCCATCATCTGGCGTCTGGACCAGTCCGAACGGTTCCAGGCAACCCCGAACTTCGTAGCCGCCGCCTCCAAGCAGCTGATGTTCTCGGCTGCGGGCGTCGCGCTGCTGGTCATCGTTCTGCTGGCTCTCAAGGACCATCGCATCCTGCAGCGCTACACCTACATCTCCATGCTGGTGGCGCTGTTCCTCCTGATCCTTCCGATGTTCTTCCCCGCGGTGAACGGCGCCAAGATCTGGATCAAGATCCCCGGCGTCGGCACGATCCAGCCAGGGGAGTTCGCCAAGATCATCATCGCGGTGTTCTTCGCCGGATACCTCATGGTCAAGCGGGACGCCCTGGCCCTGGCCAGCCGCCGCTTCATGGGCCTCTACCTGCCTCGGGGCCGTGACCTCGGCCCGATCCTCATGGTCTGGGCCTTCTCGATCCTGATCCTGGTCTTCGAGACCGACCTGGGCTCGTCCCTGCTGTTCTTCGGCATGTTCGTCGTCATGCTGTACGTGGCCACCGAACGCACCAGCTGGATCGTCTTCGGCCTGCTGATGTCCGCGGCCGGCGCCGTGGGCGTGGCCACCTTCGAGCCCCACGTCCAGCAGCGCGTGACCGCCTGGCTCGACCCGTTCGACGGGTGGGGCAAGCTGGCCGCCAGCGAGCAGATGGCCAAGTCCCTGATGGCCTTCGGCTCCGGCGGAACCCTCGGCACCGGGCTGGGCCAGGGCAACTCCGACCTGATCGGCTTCGCCGCCAACTCCGACTTCATCCTCGCCACGGTCGGCGAGGAACTGGGTCTCGCCGGAATGATGGCGGTCCTCCTCGTCTACGGTCTGATCGTCGAACGCGGTGTCCGCACCGCCCTCGCCGCCCGCGACCCCTTCGGCAAGCTCCTCGCGATCGGGCTCTCCGGCTCCTTCGCCATTCAGGTCTTCGTCGTCGCCGGCGGCGTCATGGGACTCATTCCGCTGACCGGTATGACCATGCCGTTCGTCGCGGCGGGCGGTTCGTCGGTGATCGCCAACTGGGCCCTGATCGGCATCCTGCTCCGCATCAGCGACACCGCGCGCCGCCCCGCGCCGGCCCCCGCCCCCTCGCCCGACGCCGAGATGACCCAGGTGGTCCGACCGTGAACAAGCCCCTTCGCAGGATTGCGGTCTTCTGCGGGCTGCTCGTCCTCGCCCTCCTGGTCCGTGTCAACTGGCTCCAGTACGTCCGCGCCGACGAACTGAACGCCAACGAGCACAACCGCCGCGTCCAGATCGAGCGGTACGCCCACGAGCGCGGCAACATCATCGTCGACGGCAACCCCGTCACCGGGTCCGTCGAGACCAAGGGCAGCGACTTCAAGTACAAGCGGGTCTGGAAGGACGGCCCCATGTGGGCCCCCGTCACCGGCTACTCCTCGCAGGCCTTCGACGCCTCGCAGCTGGAGAGCCTCGAAGACGGAATCCTCACCGGCAACAGCGACCAGCTGTTCTTCGACCGCACGCTGTCCCTCTTCACCGGCGACAAGAAGACCGGCGGCAACATCGTCACCACCCTCAACGGCGCCGCGCAGAAGGCCGCCTTCAAGGGGCTCGGCAGCAAGAAGGGCGCCGTCGCCGCGCTCGACCCGCAGACCGGCGCCATCCTGGCCCTGGTCAGCACCCCTTCGTACGACCCCTCGGTCTTCGCGGGCAACTCCCTCAAGGACGCCGATGCCCGGCAGAAGCTCCTGAAGGACAAGGACAAGCCGATGCTCAACCGGGCATTGCGCGAGACCTACCCGCCCGGCTCGACCTTCAAGGTCGTCACCGCCGCCGCGGCCCTGGAGAACGGGCTGTACAAGGGGATCGACGACAAGACGAACTCCCCGCTGCCCTGGCGGCTCCCGCTGACCACCGGCGACCTCGAGAACGAGGGCGCCATTCCGTGCGAGAACGCCACGCTCCGGGAAGCGCTGCGGTGGTCGTGCAACACCGTCTTCGGCAAGATCAGCGACGATCTCGGCAACCAGAAGATGATCGACGAGGCCAACAAGTTCGGCTTCAACGAGGAGATCTTCACTCCGGTACGCGCCGACGCCAGCATCTACCCCAAGGACAACCGTCCGCAGAACGCCATGGCCGGCATCGGCCAGGCCTCCAACCGCGCCACCCCGCTCCAGATGGCGATGGTCGCCGCGGCCGTGGCCAACGACGGCAAGCTGATGCAGCCGTACATGGTCGCCGAGCGCCAGGCGCCGAGCCTCGACGCGATCTACACCCACGAGAAGGAGCAGTTCAGCCAGCCCCTCTCGGGCGAGAACGCGCAGAAGCTCCAGCAGATGATGGAGACCGTCGTCGAGAGCGGCACGGGCAAGAACGCCAAGATCCCCGGCGTCACCGTCGGCGGCAAGACGGGTACGGCCCAGCACGGCCTGAACAACAGCGAGAACCCGTACGCCTGGTTCATCTCCTACGCCAAGACCGACAGCGGCTCCCCGGTCGCCGTCGCCGTGGTCGTCGAGGACAGCCAGGCCAACCGCGACGACATCTCCGGTGGCGGTCTGGCCGCCCCGATCGCACAGGCGGTAATGAAGGCGGTCATCGACAGCAAGAAGTGATGCCCATCACATCGGGTGCCATACCTGCACATCGGGATACCGGTCAGGTATCAGGTCCGCACTCCGGGCCGATCAGGTAGTGCGCGGCCGGTAGCGTATGCGCGAGCAGCACACCGCCGGACCACACACCGGTGCGGTCGGGACTGACGGAGAGGGCTGGAACAGTTATGGAAGAGCCGCGTCGCCTCGGCGGCCGGTACGAGCTGGGCTCGGTGCTCGGCCGTGGTGGCATGGCCGAGGTCTACCTCGCACACGACACCCGGCTCGGCCGCACCGTAGCAGTGAAGACGCTCCGGGCCGATCTGGCCCGCGATCCGTCCTTCCAGGCCCGGTTCCGCCGTGAGGCCCAGTCCGCCGCCTCGCTCAACCACCCGGCGATCGTCGCCGTCTACGACACCGGCGAGGACTACGTCGACGGGGTCTCCATCCCGTACATCGTGATGGAGTACGTCGACGGGTCGACGCTCAGGGAACTCCTGCACTCCGGGCGCAAGTTGCTGCCCGAGCGCACCCTTGAGATGACCGTCGGCATCCTTCAGGCGCTGGAGTACTCGCACCGCGCCGGCATCGTCCACCGCGACATCAAACCGGCGAACGTCATGCTGACGCGCACCGGTCAGGTCAAGGTCATGGACTTCGGCATCGCCCGCGCCATGGGCGACTCCGGAATGACGATGACCCAGACCGCCGCCGTCATCGGCACCGCCCAGTACCTCTCGCCCGAGCAGGCCAAGGGCGAGCAGGTCGACGCGCGCTCCGACCTCTACTCGACCGGCTGCCTGCTCTACGAGCTGCTGACGGTCCGGCCGCCCTTCATCGGGGACTCACCGGTCGCGGTGGCCTACCAGCACGTACGGGAAGAGCCTCAGCCGCCCAGCAACTTCGACCCCGAGATCACGCCCGAGATGGACGCGATCGTGCTGAAGGCCCTCACCAAGGACCCCGACTACCGCTACCAGTCGGCCGACGAGATGCGGGCCGACATCGAGGCCTGCCTCGACGGCCAGCCGGTCGCCGCCACCGCGGCGATGGGCGCGGCCGGTTACGGCGGCTACGACGGATACGGCAACGACCAGCCGACCACCGCACTGCGCGCCGCGGACCAGAACGGCGCGCCCACGTCCATGCTGCCCCCGGTCAACCCGGACGACGGCGGCTACGGCTATGACGACCGCCCGGACCGCCGCCGCCAGAAGAAGAGCAACACCTCGACGATCCTGCTGGTCGTGGCGGGCATCCTGGTGCTGATCGGCGCGGTCCTGATCGGCCGGTCGCTCTTCAGCAGCAGCGACAGCGACAACAAGACCGACGTGCCGAACCTGGTCGGTGCGACCGTGAAGCAAGCACAGAAGCTCGCGGACAACGCCGAAGTCGTCCTGAAGATCGGCTCGCGCGAACCGTGCGAGGACCAGCCCAAGGGCAACATCTGCAGCCAGACCCCGGACGCCGACGGCACGATGGCCAAGAAGGACACCGTCACGGTCGTCGTCTCGACCGGGGCGCCCAAGGTCGATGTGCCGGACGTCGTGGAGAAGACCGAGGCGACCGCCCGCAAGGACCTTGAGGACAAGGGCTTCACGGTGAACGTCACCACGGTCGAGTCCGAAAGCACCCCAGGCACGGTCACCAAGCAGGACCCCGAGGGCGGCACGAAGGCCGAGAAGAACTCCGAGGTCACGATCACGGTCGCCAAGCAGGCCACCCAGAAGGTGCCGAACGTGGCCGACCGGAGCTACGACGCCGCGGTGGCCCAGCTCAAGGGCGTGGGCTTCACCAACATCTCCAGGACCGACGTCGATTCGGAACAGCCCGCGGACCAGGTGATCAGCCAGACGCCACCCGGCGACTCGATGCAGCCGCTGACCGCCCAGATCGTGCTGACGGTCTCCAAGGGCCCGCAGCAGCCGGAACAGACCACGGTCCCCGACCTGCGGGGCAAGACCCTCGCGGAGGCGAAGGCCCTGCTCGCCGGGGCGGGTCTGCAGCTCGGCCAGGTGCAGGGACCGAACGACGACAACGCGAGGGTCGTCGCCTTCCAGCCCGAAGCCGGCCAGCAGGCCGACAAGAACAGCGCGGTCAACGTCCAGACCATGCCGGGCGGCGGAGACGGCAACATCTTCGGCGGCCCGTCCGGCTCACGTCGGCACTGACCCGGACACACCGCTCCGAAGGGCCCCGGACGCCGCATGGCGACCGGGGCCCTTCGCCGTGCCGCCGGGTTCCGGTCGGGCACGCGCGCGGCTCCTCCGGGCAGCCGGTGCTCACCAGGGCGCCGGACGGAGCAAGGGCCCGAAGTCGCGCAGAACAGCGGCGACTTCGGGCCCGGCTCCGATCCGGCCTCCGGCCTGATCCGAACGGAAGAACTAGCGCAGCTCCGCCGGCTTCGTACGGTCCTTGTCCACCTTCTCCGTACGCACCAGCTCGCCCCACACGATGTAGCGGTACTTCGACGTGTAGACCGGTGTGCAGGTCGTCAGCGTGATGTAGCGGCCGGGCTTCTTCGTGCCCGACCCCTTCGGCACCGGCTGCAGGACGTCGACGTTGTACTTCGACGTCTCGGGAAGCTCCTTGAAGACCTTGTAGACGTACCAGGTGTCCCTGGTCTCGAAGACGACCGCGTCCCCGGTCTTCACCTTGTCGATGTTGTGGAACTTGGCGCCGTGCCCGTCGCGGTGGGCGGCGAGGGTGAAGTTGCCCTTCGCGTCCCACGGGAGGGCCGACTTCACCGGGTCGGTGTAGTAGCCCGCGATGCCGTCGTTGAGGTTCTCGGTGTCGGTGCCCTTCTTGACCAGCACCTCGCCGTTCTTCATCGACGGGACGTGCAGGAAGCCGATGCCGTCCTTCGTGTCCAGCGCGCCCGGCCCGCCCGCCCAGCGGTCGCGGACGGTGTGGCCCTGTTTGGTGGCCTCACGGTCGGCGAGCACATTCGTCCACCAGAGGGAGTAGACGACGAAGAGTCCCAGCACCAGGCCCGCGGTGATCAGCAGTTCACCGAAGACACTGATCACGGTCGCGACGGGATGGCGGGCCCCGCGCGGGGGCGGGGGCACGGACTCGCCGATTCGCTCGTCGTGCTCGGTCCTAGCTGTCACCGCACCCGTCCCTGTCGTGATGATGATTCAGCCCACGAGCGCGTCGGGCTTCCCCTTGCTGCGCGGTCGTTCGTCGACCATCTTGCCCCAGACGATCAAACGGTACGTACTCGTGAATTCCGGCGTACAGGTCGTCAGCGTGATGTACCGGCCCGGACCGGTGAACCCGGACCCCTGCGGAACGGGACCGATCACCGAGACATTGGACGGCGACGTCTGCGGCAGGGTCTTCGTCGTCTTGTACGTGTAGTACGCGTCCTGGGTCTCGACCACGATCAGGTCGCCGGGGTTCAGCCGGTTGATGTAGCGGAACGGCTCGCCGTGCGTGTTCCGGTGGCCGGCCAGGGCGAAATTGCCCTGCTTGGCCGACGGCATCGCGGTGCGGAGCGTGCCCTCGCTGTAGTGGCCGACCATGCCCCGGTCGAGGACCTTCTCCTTGCTGGTGCCCTCGGCGATCGGAGCGACCACATCCAGCTTGGGGATGTGGATGATGGCGAACCCCTGTCCCGCTTCGAACTCACCGGGGTTGCGGTCGCCCTTCGCCCAGTCGTCCTGGATCTTGTGCGTCTCCTTGCCGGCGTACTGGTCGGCGCGCACATTCGTCCACCACAGCTGGTAGGTGACGAACAGCAGCATCAGCACGCCGAGCGTGATGAACAGCTCCCCGGTGACCCGGCTGGCCACCACCGCCGGGCTGTCCTTGGCGGCGCGCGCCGCCCGCCGTGCCTCGACGCGCGACATCGGCTTGTCGGCCGGTGCGGCGGCCGTCGTCGCCGTCTCCGGCCGCGGTTCGGCGCGGCGGCGGCCCCGGCCCTTGGCGGCGCGACGGCGTTCGGCGCGGCCCCCGGTGCGCGGTTCCGGATCGGTGCCTTCGGGCTTCTGTGCGGACTCCACGAGATCTTCCGCGTCACCCGCCGGGGCCCGGTCCCGGTCCGGCCCGGGCCCCGGCGGGGCGTCCGGCCGGAGCCGGGGCAGGCCGACCGTCCGGTCGTCGAGCGGGCGGGGAGGGGGGGCGGGATGCGCCCGGGGCTCCGGAACGGGTGCCGTCGCGGGCGTCTGCCGCCCGTACCAGTCCCGTTCAAAGCCCTCGGGGTCGTACCACTCGCGGGGAGTCGCCTCGGGGCTCTGTGCCCCGTAGGGCGCCTGCGCCCTGGGCCCGGCCTGTGGCCGCGTGTCGGGGGCGCGGTGCTGCCCCTGCCCCGCCCCTGGTGCCTCGGCAGCCCCCGCCGCCTCGTCCGGGATGTCGTCCGTCCTGAACCACGGGGAGGCGTGCCGCCCCGGCAGCGGATCGTTCAGCGGATCCGCCAGCCGGTCGACCGCCGCCTCGAACGCGCCCGCGGACTCGTACGTTCCCTGCTCGTACGGGCCGTCCTGTCCGGCGTCGTGTTCGGGGCGGAGTGCGGTCACGCGACGGCCTTGCCCACCACCGGCGCGAGCCCCGCGGACCGCGCGACGGCTCCTGTGTCGCCGCACTGCGCCAGCCAGTTGGCCAGCATCAGGTGCCCGTACTCGGTCAGCACCGACTCCGGGTGGAACTGCACACCCTCCACCGGTAGTTCGCGGTGGCGCAGCCCCATGATGATGCCGTCGGCGGTCCGCGCCGTCACCTCCAGCTCCGCCGGGACGGTGTCCGGCTCGGCGGCGAGCGAGTGGTAGCGGGTCGCGGTGAAGGGGGACGGCAGGCCCGCGAAGACCCCCGCCCCCTCATGGGTCACCGGCGAGGTCTTGCCGTGCAGCAGCTCCGGGGCGCGGTCCACCACACCGCCGTACGCCACCGCCATCGACTGCATGCCCAGGCAGACCCCGAAGACCGGGACGCCCGTCGCCGCGCAGTGGCGCACCATCTCGACGCAGACACCCGCCTGCTCCGGGGTGCCGGGACCGGGCGACAGCAGGACGCCGTCGAAACCGTCCTGGGCGTGTGCCGTGGTCACCTCGTCGTTGCGCAGCACCTCGCACTCGGCGCCGAGCTGGTAGAGGTACTGGACGAGGTTGAAGACAAAGCTGTCGTAGTTGTCCACGACAAGAATGCGGGCACTCACTGGCCGCCCCCCGTCCCGGTCGAGCCGTCGACCGTCACATCGCCGAACGGAAGCAGCGGCTCCGCCCAGGGGAAGACGTACTGGAAGAGCGCGTAGACGACGGCCAGCACCAACACGAGCGAGATGAGCGCACGCACCCATGCGTTGCCCGGCAGATGCCGCCAGATCCAGCCGTACATGCTGTCCCCTCCATTCGGTACGAGACCAGACTAAAGGGCGGGGGCAGGAGCGTGGGTCAGCTGTGGAAAGCTGCCGGTTTGCCTTCGGTCACAGGCTGGGTGGCATCGAGGTGCGCCCAGGCGATCAGCCGGTGGCTGCTGCCCCATTCGGGGTCGCAGGTGGTCAGCGTCAGATAGCGGCCCGGCCCGTCGAAGCCCGACTTACGGGGGACGGGATCGATGACCCCGATGTCGCTCGGCACCGTCCGGTAGGGCTTCCTGCCGATGCGGTACGTGAACCACGTCGTCCCGTCCGTCAGCACCACCGCGTCGCCGGGACGCAGCTCCGGGAAGTCCTTGAACGGATCCCCGTAGGTGCGGCGGTGTCCGGCCACCGCGAAATTGCCCGTCGCCCCGAGACGGGCGGTCCCCGTGTAATGCCCCAGCCCCTTCTGCAAGGTCCTGACCTCGGTGTTCTCCAGGACGGGCCACTCCCAGCCCTTGCCGAAGCGGGGGATGTACATCATCGCGAACGGCTTGCCGTCCCGGTACGCGGCCGGGGCGGGAGGCTCCTTCGACGCATTCGGCGCGTTCGGTGTCGCGGAGGAGCGCGGAGGGGGCGCGGACACCGGCCCATGCGCCCACCGGCTCCGCAGGGAGTCGATCTGGCCCTCGGTCGCGTCGGCCGCCTGCACCCCGGTCCAGAACAGCACGTACACCACAAAGAGAACGATCAGGGCACCGATGGTGATGCAGAGTTCGCTGAACGTCCTGACGATCAGTCGCACCGACACCTGGCCGGCCTCCCCACAGCCGTTCGCTACTTCACGGGCTCCGCGTAGTGGAGGTCCACTGTGCCCGAGTAGCCGGGAAGAGTCACCGCCTCGTGCTCCTCGACTTTCCAGCCGAGCCCGTACGCCTTCACATACAGCAGGTAGTTGCTGATCGCCGGGGAGCCGTTCAGCGCCTGCTTGAGCTTGCCCGGGTCGCCGACCGCGGTGATCTTGTACGGCGGGGAGTAGACCCGGCCCTGGAGGATCAGGGTGTTGCCGACGCAGCGCACCGCGCTGGTGGAGATCAGCCGCTGGTCCATGACCTGGATGCCCCGGGCGCCGCCCTGCCAGAGGGCGTTGACGACCGCCTGGAGGTCCTGCTGGTGAATGACCAGGTCGTTGGGTTGCGGGTCGGGGTAGCCGGGGTTGGCGGTGGCGTTGGGCGGGGCGTCGTCGAGGGTGACGGAGACCGAGCGGCCGGTGAGTTTCGTGGTGCCGCCGGCCCGCTCCAGCTCCTTGAGCCGGGCCTCCTCCGCCTTGGTGCTGCTGTCGTCCCGCCGGACGAGGGCGTCGATATCCTGGCGCACGGCCGCGGTGGTCTCGTCCAGCTGGGCGTTCTTGTTGCTGCGCTGCTGGATGAGGTCGGAGAGCTTCAGCAGCGAGGAGTCGGTGCGGATGTTGGTGCCCTTGGCCGTATTGGCGCTGGTGACGAAGATCAGTCCGGCGAGGGCGAAGACGGCAGCCGTGAGCACACGGACCGGGTGCCGGAAGGTGCGCCGGACCGGCCCTTGGGAGGAGTCGGCAGAATTGCTCAACGTACCCTTATCTCCTTCGGCGCCAGGGAAGCACTACGCTAACGGACGCCCGGGGGAGGCAGTATTCCCCCTCGGCCCCGCCCCGGCGCCAGCCACAGTTACCTGCGCGGTCACGCAGCGCATCGACAGGAGAGTTCCTCGTGCCGAAGTCACGTATCCGCAAGAAGGCCGACTTCACGCCCCCTCCGGCGAAGCAGGCAACCAACATAAAGCTGACCAGCCGCAGCTGGGTGGCGCCGGTGATGCTGGCGCTCTTCCTGATCGGTCTGGCCTGGATCGTCGTCTTCTATGTGACCGACGGCGATCTGCCGATCAAGGACCTGGGGAACTGGAACATCGTCGTCGGCTTCGGCTTCATCGCCGGTGGCTTCGGTGTCTCCACGCAGTGGAAGTAGCACCGCAGCGGAAGTAGCACCACAGCCGAAGTGATGCCGCAATGGCGGTAGCGCCGTGGCACTCTCCCCTGCACGACGGGGCCCGGTCCCGCAACCCTTGCCCCGAGTTACCCACAGCGTTATCCACAGGCGGGGGAAAAGGTCAGACGATCTGTGGATAACTCCCTGACGGTTGACGCCGATGTGACTGCAGTCTCCCCCATCGGGGGATGGCACGCCCCTTGTCCCTACTGGAAATACCCAGCTCAGCGACAAGGGGCACAGTTGTTCCCACAGAATGCACAAGATCCGGCACCCGCTGTGGACAACTACGGCCGCTGACGACCGCCGACGACCGCCCCGAGGGCGATGCCGCTCAGGTCAGCGCGGCCGTTCTGAAGACGACCACGAGAATCACGGCCACCAGGACCAGGGCGCAGGTGCCGTACTGCACCAGGGCACGCCGCTCGCGGGGTGCGTGCACCATGCCGATCGCGATCAGCGTGCCCGCGACCAGGCCGCCGACATGCGCCTGCCAGGCGATCCCGCCCCAGGGGTTGAACGTGATGACCAGGTTCACCGCGAGGAGTACGAGCACCGGGCGCATGTCGTAGTTGAGCCGACGCATGAGCACGGCGGTGGCACCCAGCAGCCCGAAGATCGCCCCGGAGGCTCCGAGTGAGCCCTGCACGGACGCGGCGAGCCAGTAGCTGAGGGCGCTGCCGGCCAGGCCGGAGATCATGTACAGCGTGAGATAGCGGGCCCGGCCGAGCGCCGATTCCAGCGGTCCGCCGAGCCACCACAGCCCCAGCATGTTGAACGCGATGTGCCACAGCTCCTGGTGCAGGAACATCGACGTCACCAGCCGGTACCACTGGCCTTCCGCGACACCTTCGAGCGGCCCGCCGTAATGGAATCTGGCCCGGCCGATCAGCATCAGCTCGTCGACCAGCCCGGTACCCCTCGCCAGCACCGCGATGTACACGGCCAGATTGATGCCGAGGAGGATCTTGGTGACGAGGCGGGGGTCGGCCATCACAGCGCCGCCGGTGCCGGCGCCGCCCGCGACGGTGCGCGGCCGACTGTCGGCCGGCCCGTGCCCCGTACCCGATCCCTGGCGGACGCAGTCCGGGCACTGGAAGCCGACCGAGGCGTCGACCATGCACTCGGGGCAGATCGGGCGCTCACAGCGGGTGCAGCGGATGTTCGCCTCGCGACCGGGGTGGCGGTAGCAGCTGAGCGAGCCGTCCGCGGCAGCGGACTGGTCCGTGTCTCCCGGCGGCTGCCGGTCCATCGGTCCCATCACTTCCCGGTCCCTTCGGTCCTCGTCATGGCGAGCACGGCACGCGCGACTCCGCCCCGCCCGTCCGCTATGTAACAGTACGGACGGGCGGGGCGGTTGGTTCCCGAAAAGGGAATCAGTGTGTGATCACTCGATGACCACAGGTGATCAACGGGTCTCGATGACGACCGACTCGATCACGACGTCCTGCACCGGGCGGTCGGTGCGGGCGTTGGTCGGAGTGGCGGCGATGTCGTCCACGACCTTCTTGCTGGCGTCGTCGGCGACCTCGCCGAAGATGGTGTGCTTGCCGGTCAGCCAGGCGGTCGGCGACACGGTCACGAAGAACTGCGAGCCGTTGGTACCCGGGCCCGCGTTGGCCATGGCCAGCAGGTACGGCTTGTTGAAGGCGAGGTCGGGGTGGAACTCGTCCGCGAACTCGTACCCCGGGCCACCGGTGCCGTTGCCGAGCGGGTCGCCGCCCTGGATCATGAAGCCGCTGATGACACGGTGGAAGACGGTGCCGTCGTACAGCTTGTCCGTCGTCCGCTCGCCGGTCGCCGGGTGCGTCCACTCCCGCTCGCCCTTGGCGAGCTCGACGAAGTTCTTGACCGTCTTGGGCGCGTGGTTCGGCAGAAGCCTGATCTCGATGTCGCCCTGGTTGGTCTTCAAGGTGGCGTAAAGCTGCTCAGCCACGATCTGCCTTCCGTAAGTCTTCGGTGACGTTGAGTCCTCGGTGACGTTCACCAATGTCTTCCTCAGTGACGTCCATCGATCCTCGCACGGACCGTGCGCTCCGGCGCCCGGCCGCCACCGGCCCTCGCCCCCCGCAGGAACAAATGCGGCCAAGTGCGTGACGGAGCGGCGCGGGCCGGAGCGAACCATGGCATTGTCGTCGGCAAGCTCCCCTTGCACCGCATTGCCCAGAAGTTTCATTCATGAGCCGAATGAAACGAATGACCCGGATGCCCGCCCCACATGCCATACAGGACTCCGGCAGGCATGATCTCGAAATGGGTGGAAAGGCGGAGTGTCTACCCGCCACCAAGGAGGAGGATCCCGTGACCCGCATCGACAGCGTGCGCGCCGCAACCGACTCGGCGAAGGACAGCGTGCAGCACGCCGCGGAAGTGGTGGCGCCCTACGCCGACACGGCCAAGGAACAGGCCGCACAGCTCGCGTACGAGGCCCGCACGCGGCTCGCGCCGAAGGTGTCCAAGGCGGCCCAGCAGGCCCGCGTCCAGTACGACGCGCATCTCGCACCCCGTATCGAACTGGCCCTCACCCATGTGCCGCCCAAGGTCGACGAGGCCGGCCGCCGCGCGGCGCTGCACACCCGCCGGGCGGCCCGCACCGCTGCGGACTACACGGTGCCGCGGGTCGAGCACGCGATGGCCCTGGCCCAGCCCGTGGCCGAGGAGGCATCGGCCCGCAGCGCCGCCGCGCTGGCCGCGCTGCGCGGGCAGGTCACGCCGGACGAGATCCGGCAGCTGATCAGGAAGCACGAGCGGCGGGCGAAGGCCGGACGGCTGTTCAAGGGGCTCGTCGTGGCCGGCCTCGTGGCGGGCAGCGCCTATGCCGTCTGGCGGTGGTGGGACAAGCAGGCCAACCCCGACTGGCTGGTAGAGCCGCCCGCTGCCACGGAGGTCTCCGACCGTGCGCCGCTGACCTCGGTCGACGGCAGCGGCCCGACCTCGCTCGACCCCGAGGTCCGGGCCAAGCAGGCCGGGGCGGAGGGGACGGACGGCCCGGAGGACGTGGACGGCACCGGCCCGGACGACCGCCGCTGAGCCCGCCCCGAACGACGGACCCGCGCCGCCCGGCCGACCGGCGGACAGCGGGAGCACGCAGAACCCCCTCCGACCGCGTTCGTGCCGGTCGGAGGGGGTTCGTGTGTGTGGAGCCTAGGAGATTCGAACTCCTGACATCTGCCTTGCAAAGGCAGCGCTCTACCAACTGAGCTAAGGCCCCTGAATACGGACAGCCCCGGACGCTTCAGCGTCTCGGCCACCGCCGCAGACCAGAGTACCGGGTACTCCCCGGAATCCTGCAAAAAAGATGGGGACTCCCGGTGGGCGACCACTCTCCGTAAGATGCTCGGCGAGGTTCGCAGCAGCGAAGCCGCAGCGAAGGGGAGACGCCATGGACGCAGCGCAGCAAGAGGCAACGGCAAGAGCCAGGGAGCTTCAGCGCAGTTGGTACGGAGAGCCCCTCGGTGCGCTCTTCCGCCGGCTGATCGATGATCTCGGCCTGAACCAGGCCCGGCTCGCCGCCGTCCTCGGGCTGTCCGCCCCCATGCTCTCCCAGCTGATGAGCGGCCAGCGGGCGAAGATCGGCAACCCCGCGGTCGTCCAGCGTGTGCAGGCGCTCCAGGAGTTGGCCGGACAGGTCGCGGACGGCAGCGTCAGCGCGGGCGAGGCCACCGACCGCATGGAAGAGATCAAGAAGTCCCAGGGCGGCTCCGTCCTCACCGGCACCGGCCAGACCTCGACCACCGGCGGCGCCCCCACCGTCCGGCGCGTGGTCCGCGAGATCCAGTCGCTGCTGCGGTCCGTCTCGGCCGCCGGTGACATCATCGATGCCGCCGCCGCCCTCGCCCCGACCCACCCGGAACTGGCAGAGTTCCTCAAGGTGTACGGCGCGGGACGCACCGCGGACGCGGTGGCGCACTACGAGGGACACCAGAGCTAGCTTTCGTCCGGACCGGACCGGGCACTGCCCCCGAGAACCGGCCGTGGGCCCAACAAGGAACTGGGAGCGGGCACAGCGCAATGGGTGAGGTCTTCGCCGGTCGGTACGAACTGATCGATCCGATCGGACGTGGTGGGGTCGGCGCCGTCTGGCGGGCCTGGGACCACCGGCGCCGCCGCTATGTGGCGGCCAAGGTCCTCCAGCAGAGCGACGCGCACACCCTGCTGCGCTTCGTCCGCGAGCAGGCGCTGAGGATCGAGCATCCGCATGTGCTCGCGCCCGCCAGTTGGGCCGCGGACGACGACAAGGTCCTGTTCACCATGGATCTGGTGAGCGGGGGTTCACTGGCGCATGTCATCGGCGACTACGGGCCGTTGCCGCCCCGTTTCGTCTGCACGCTCCTCGACCAGCTGCTGTCCGGGCTGTCCACGGTGCACGCGGAGGGTGTGGTGCACCGGGACATCAAACCGGCCAACATCCTTATGGAGGCGACCGGTACGGGGCGTCCGCACCTGCGGCTGTCCGACTTCGGCATCTCCATGCGCAAGGGAGAGCCGCGACTCACCGAGACCAACTACGTGGTGGGCACGCCCGGTTACTTCGCACCCGAGCAAATGATGGGCGCGGAGCCCGACTTCCCCGCGGACCTGTTCGCGGTCGGTCTCGTCGCGCTCTATCTCCTCCAGGGCAAGAAGCCCGACGCGCAGGCGATCGTCGAGCACTTCGCCTCGTACGGCACGCCCGCCGCCCCGGAGGGGATCCCCGAGCCGTTGTGGCAGGTCCTCGCGGGGCTGCTGCAGCCGGATCCGCAGGCCAGGTTCCGTACGGCCACGGGTGCGCGCAAGGCGCTGACGGCCGCGGTCGAGATGCTTCCGGAGGCCGCGCCCGAGGACGAGCCGGTCGAGGTCTTCGACCAGATCGGGCCGCTGCCCCCCGGCTTCGGCCCCACCGGACCGCTCCCGGCCCCCGCGCCGACCCCACAGAACCCCCAGAACCCTCGAACCCCGCAGAACACCCACGACGCGCAGAACCCGCAGAACCCGCAGAACCCGCAGACTCCACAGACCCCGCAGAACGCCCAGGACTCCCAGGGCCCCCAGCCACCGAGCCAGGCCGCGGCCCAGCAGGCCGCGCAGCAGCCGTACGCGCAGTCGCCGGTCCCGATGTCGGAGACGGGCAGCTTCCATCTCCCACCGCCTCCGCAGCAGACCGCGCCGTCGCCCCAGCCGGCCTCCCCGCTCCCGGCCCAGGCGGCGTCCCCGTACGCCGCTCCCGTGCCGGACCTCTCGCAGGCACCGACCTCCGCCGTGCAGCACGAGCCGGCTCTCACCCGCGCGTACACCGTCGGGCAGCCGCAGACTCCCGCGCCCGGCGCGGGAGTTGCCCCGCATCTCGCGGCGCCCGCTCCCGCGTACGCCCCGCAGAAGCGTCCGGGACCGTCCCCGAAGGTGGCGGTCCCGGTGCTACTGGTGGCGCTGGTGTGTTTCGCGGTGGGGATCTGGGCGCTGACCCAGAGCTGACCCCGGTCACCCAGACCCCAGGCCCCGGTCGCTCAGACCCCAGGCCGCGGTCGCCCGGACCCCTGCCGGGCCGGGCCCCGAGCCCCGAAGCCCTGCCGTCCGGGCCCCGGGCCCGGCCCGGCTCACCAGGCCTGCGGCGGGCCTCCGTACGGCTGGTCGCCACCGGCCGGGCCCGCCGGGGCGGCGCTCGTGCGGCGACGGGCCAGCAGCGTCCACACCCCGAGCCCGAGCACCAACACCGAGCCCGTGCCGATCCCGGCCGCGCCGATCATCTTCATCCGGTCGCTCCTGGCCGCCTGCGGGCCGCTCTGTCCGCTCCGCGCCATGTCCTTGTCCTGCGACGTGACCGAGAAGACCCCGGCGTCCCCCGTGTACGGCGAACTCCCGGCCTTCCCCTCGACCTTGACCTTGAGGGTCAGCGGGATCGGCTTGTCGCCGTACGACTTCGCGATCTTCGGGCTGAGCGTCACCGACAGGTAGTACCAGCCGGCGAACCGCATCGCGCTGACGCTGCTGGTGGAGTCGTAGCGGTTCTCGTACGCCACCGGGGGCAGCGGATCCAGCGACACGGACGCGGGCTTGCCGGAGTACGACAGCGGTGTCGCGGAGTCGACGTGGCCGTGCGCCGGATTGTCGAGGGAGAGCGCGAGCGCGTTGCCGATGAATTCGTCCGAGGCGTTGTTGTTGCTCAGGTCGGCGGTGGCGAAGATCTGCTGGCCCCAGTCCACCGGCACCCGGTAGAAGAGGGTCTGCCCCGGCCTGATGCCGCCCTTCTCCTGCCACTCACCGGTCTCCAGACCGGTCGCGTCGTAGTAGCTGGTGCCGCCCGACCGCTTCTGCGGGGCGGTGGTGGGCGGCGTGGGCGAGGCCGACGGCCAGTTCTCCGGTGCGTCGGTCGGCATCGAACCGGCCGACTTCAGCTGCGGCTCCGACTCGTAGCGCAGCTCCAGGTCCCACGCGCCGGGCGCCGAGGTCTCCTTGCTCTCCCGCTCGATCAGGACGTTGTACGTACCGGCGTCCTGGCAGGTGCTGCTGTCCTTCTCCATGAGCCGGTAGGCGTACGTGGCGATCGGACGCGGGAACTCCGCCGATTGGAACCGCGCGTCCTGCGAACTGCACTGCAGGTCCGTGCTGTCGCGGATGCTGACCGTGATGCCGTCCCCGTAGGCGACCTGGCCGCCGCCCCTGGGCACGGCCACCGCCGAGACGTACGCATTGGTCTTCGCGTCGAGGTTGAGGCGGTAGTAGAGCTTCTCGCCGGGCCTGATCGAGCTCTTGTACACCGATCCGGGCGTGAGCGCCGCCGCCTCGGTGCTGACCTCCGTGCCGACGACCTTCTCCGCCCCGGGGTCGAAGGTGTACGCGGCGGGCTCCCCGGCCGCGAACGCCTGCCCCGGCAGCGCCGCCGCGCACATCGCCGTGACCGCGGCCAGCGCCACCCGACCCCTGTTGCGCTGCCTCATCACGCGCTTCCCCCTCGTCGTCCGTGCGGCCCGCCCGCGACGCCCGCGTACGGACACGGGCCCCGCGGCCACCACCACGGCGTCCGCCCCGGCAGCGGCCGCCATGCCGGTCCATCCTGCCCCGCCCGTACCGCCGCTGTCTTCGACGCTGATCGAATTGCCCTTCTTGCCCGCCTTCTCGGCTGCGGCGGAAGCACGGCTCCCCGAACAGGCCGGCTCCTCGCCGGGGAACAGAAGCCGCGGTACGGCAAGCGGCGGTGGTCCGCACCTTCACCCGGCCCGCCCGGCCGTTTCACTCAAGCAACGTATTTATTTGCTCATGGTGAACTCAAGAGCACAGGAGTCACGGTCCCGCAACAGCACGAAGCCCCGGCCGCTCAGCGACCGGGGCCCGCAATCAGGCTGTTCTGTCTCACACACCCGAACCTGCGGGCACGGAGTCAGTCGCCTCCGTCCACAGATCCTGCTCGGCGCGATCCGCCTGGATCTGGCGGTACACGAGGAGCCCGCCGATGGCGGCCAGTGCGACCAGGAGAAGCTTCTTCACCGCGCGACCTCGTCTTTCCTTGACGTAGGGGACTTCTGCCGCCCGACTATACACACCGGCCGATATCAACCGGTGACCTGCCCGCGACCCAACTGGCGCCCGGGAAAGAGCGATCGTCCGAGAACCGGTTTCCGCCCGGAGAACCAGGCCCCGGCCCGCGGCCCGGAACAAGCCCGTCGAGGCCGGTTGAACCATACGAGTGGTGTTCATCCGAAGATCGGCGGATCGGTGGCGTCGGTCCACGAAATCGCGGGCCACATCCACATCATCAGAAAGGTAAGCAAACCGGACCACCCGAAAGCGAGGGGCCATGAGCACCTTCAAGCCCAAGAGCATCTGGACCGCCTTCATCACCGCCCTCTTCGCCCTGCTCGCCGCAGTGGGGCTCATGAGCACCCCGGCGACGGCCACGGAGCAGAGCGCCACGGAGCCGGCCACCACGACCCACGAACACATGGCCGCGACCACGGCAACCGTGGCCACCCCGTCGGTGCGATGGACCCTCCCGCGCGACAGGGCGCTGCCACCCACGATGAAGCAGCGCATCCGCGCCGAGGCACACGGCTCCTCACCCGCGACCCGCCATCTGTCCGTCGACGCCACGGACACCACGGACACCAGGAACGCCGCCCGCACCCCCCACGGCGCCCCGGCGGGGGACGCGTCCCTCCTGCCGCCCTGAGAGCCGCTCAACTGACGTACAGAGCCCCCGGACCGGTTCGCACCGGACGGGGGCTTCTCCGTGCGCTCCAGCGGCCCTCCCGCCTACGGGAGCCAGCGCCGCGCCGCCTCGACGCTGTCCCCCGCGTTGGTGTTGAACGCGATGGCGGCACCGGGCGCATGGCGGCGGATCAGATTCACGGTCCGCTCGAAGAGCGGGAGCAGCACCTCGGTCTTGCGGATCCCGCCCCCGATGACGACCACGTCCCACGGACGCTCGGCCAGCGACGCGGCGATCGCGGGCTCGGCCGACTCGTCGAAGACGACCAGCGTCATGGCCGCTTCGATACCGAGCTCGCCGAACCGCCTCACCTCCTCGGCGAGGGTCGTGCGCACCGCCTCCGCGTCGATGCCGGGCAGTGCCTGCGGGTCATAACCGATCACGAGTACGGAAGACATGCGGCCAACCTACTGACGCCCGGCCGTGGACGTCGGCCGTAAATGCCGAAGGCCCCCCACCGTTTCCGGTGAGGGGCCTTCGTACTGGTGGGGCTAACAGGATTTGAACCTGTGGCCTCATCCTTATCAGGGATGCGCTCTAACCAACTGAGCTATAGCCCCGCCGCGCTCTGCGCTGACTTCTGAAGATTAGCGCACGTCGGGGCCAGTCCCAAAATCGATACCCGGCGACCTACTCGTCCTCGGCCAGCGTGAGCTCGATACCGCCGACAAAACCCGCCGACAGGTTGTAGATGAAGGAGCCCAGCGTCGCCAGCGCGGTCGCCAGGACCACATCGATCACCGCGATGACCGAGGTGAAGATGAGAACCCTGGGCAGCGACAGGAACGACTGGAGATCGAAGCCGTTGCTGTCGTTCGAACCGGTGGCCTCGCTGATCGTGCCGCCGACGGTCTCGAAGACGCCCATGGCGTCCATGACCATCCACAGCACCGCGGACGCCACCACCGTGCAGATGCCGAGCGCGATGGAGAGCAGGAAGCTGACCTTCATCACCGACCACGGATCGGCCTTGGCCACCCGCAGCCGCGCCTTGCGGGTACGCGGAGTCGTCCGCGCCCCGGTCCGCGGCCGACGGGCCGCCTGCGCGGCTCCGACGCCCTGCACACCGCCCTGCGTGCCGCCGCCGGACGGCCGGCCGCCCTGGGTCCCGCCGGCAGGCGAGGGATACGCCTGTGGCGGGTGGTACGGCCCGCTCTGCCCCGGTGCGGGCTCGCGCTCACCGGGCAACGGCCCGGTCGTGTAGCCCTCGTACTGGGGCTGAGGCCCCCGGGTGTCCGTCACAGTGCCCCCTTGGGAGTCCGTGGCAGGGCCACGGGCACCGTTCGCCCCTGTTCCGGAAGCGGCCGAACCGGCGCCCGTGGCTCCACTCACGCTCTACTCCTCGTGCTCCCCGGCCGAAGGCGACGTGCCTTCGACATTGCCCTCGACCGTGCTCTCGGCACCCTCCGCCGTCGCGGCCTCGGCGTCCTCGGACCCCTCGACTTCTTCGGCCTCACGACCGGCTTCGGCGTTACGGGCAATACCGACGACGGCATCGCGCTTGCCCAGATTGATCAGTTGGACGCCCATGGTGTCACGGCCCGTCTCCCTGACTTCATTGACTCGCGTACGAATCACACCACCGCCGAGCGTGATGGCCAGGATCTCGTCCGTCTCCTCGACCACCAGCGCGCCGACCAGCGAGCCCCGGTCCTCCACGATCTTGGCGGCCTTGATGCCCAGACCGCCACGGCCCTGGACCCGGTACTCGTCGACAGGGGTCCGCTTCGCGTACCCGCCGTCGGTGGCAGTGAACACGAACGTACCCGGCCGGACAACATTCATCGAGAGCAGTTCGTCTCCCTCGCGGAAACTCATGCCCTTGACGCCCGATGTGGCACGGCCCATCGGGCGCAGCGCATCGTCCGTCGCGGTGAATCTGATCGACTGGGCCTTCTTGCTGATGAGCAGCAGGTCGTCCTCGGCCGACACCAGCTCCGCGCCGATCAGCTCGTCGTCCGAGCCGTCCCCCGTCTCCCGGAGGTTGATCGCGATGACACCACCCGAGCGCGGGGAGTCGTAGTCCTTCAGCGCGGTCTTCTTCACCAGACCGCCCTTCGTGGCCAGGATCAGATAGGGCGCGGCCTCGTAGTCGCGGATCGCCAGGATCTGGGCGATCTGCTCGTCCGGCTGGAAGGCCAGCAGGTTGGCGACGTGCTGACCGCGGGCGTCACGGCCGGCGTCCGGCAGCTCGTAGGCCTTCGCCCGGTACACCCGGCCCTTGTTCGTGAAGAACAGCAGCCAGTGGTGCGTCGTCGACACGAAGAAGTGGTCGACGATGTCGTCTTCCTTGAGCTTCGTACCGCGCACGCCCTTGCCGCCGCGCTTCTGCGAGCGGTAGTCGTCCGTCTTCGTGCGCTTCACATAGCCGCCGCGCGAGATCGTGACGACGATGTCCTCCTCGGCGATCAGGTCCTCGATGGACATGTCACCGTCGAAGGGCACCAGCTTGGAGCGCCGGTCGTCGCCGAACTTCTCGACGATCGCCGCCAGCTCCTCGCTGACGATCTTCCGCTGCCGCTCCGGCGAGACCAGGATCGCGTTGTACTCGTTGATCTTCGCCTGGAGTTCGTCGTGCTCGGCCGTGATCTTCTGGTGCTCCAGCGCGGCCAGCCGGCGCAGCTGCATCTCCAGGATCGCGTTGGCCTGGATCTCGTCGATCTCCAGCAGGCCCATCAGGCCCTCACGCGCGATCTCCACGGTGTTGCTGCGCCGGATGAGGGCGATGACCTCGTCGATGGCGTCCAGGGCCTTGAGGAGGCCACGCAGGATGTGCGCCCGCTCCTCCGCCTTGCGCAGCCGGAACTTCGTACGCCGGACGATGACCTCGATCTGGTGCGTCACCCAGTGCCGGATGAACGCGTCGATCGAGAGGGTGCGCGGCACACCGTCGACCAGCGCCAGCATGTTGGCGCCGAAGTTGGTCTGCAGGTCGGTGTGCTTGTACAGGTTGTTCAGTACGACCTTGGCGACCGCGTCCCGCTTCAGTACGACGACCAGACGCTGACCGGTCCGCGACGAGGTCTCGTCCCGGACGTCCGCGATGCCGCCGACCTTGCCGTCCTTCACCAGGTCGGCGATCTTCTGCGCGAGGTTGTCGGGGTTGGTCTGGTACGGCAGCTCCGTGACGACCAGGCACTGCCGGTTCTGGATCTCCTCGACCGCGACGACCGCGCGCATCGTGATCGAGCCGCGGCCGGTGCGGTACGCCTCCTCGATGCCCTTGCGGCCCACGACGAGCGCGCCCGTCGGGAAGTCCGGGCCCTTGATCCGCTCGATCAGCGCGTCCAGGAGCTCCTCCTGAGAGGCCTCCGGGTGCTCCAGGTACCACTGCGCACCGGCCGCGACCTCGCGCAGGTTGTGCGGCGGGATGTTGGTCGCCATACCGACCGCGATGCCCGCCGAACCGTTGACCAGCAGGTTCGGGAAGCGCGCCGGCAGGACCGTCGGCTCCTGGTTACGGCCGTCGTAGTTGTCCTGGAAGTCGACGGTCTCCTCGTCGATGTCCCGGACCATCTCCATGGACAGCGGCATCATCTTGCACTCGGTGTACCGCATGGCGGCGGCCGGGTCGTTGCCCGGGGAACCGAAGTTGCCGTTGGAGTCCACCAGCGGCATGCGCATCGACCAGTGCTGCGCCAGGCGGACCAGGGCGTCGTAGATCGAGGAGTCGCCGTGCGGGTGGTACGTACCCATGACGTCACCGACGACGCGGGCGCACTTGTAGAAGCCCTTCTCGGGCCGGTAGCCGCCGTCGTACATCGCGTACAGCACCCGGCGGTGCACGGGCTTGAGGCCGTCCCGCACGTCGGGCAGCGCACGCGAGACGATGACGGACATCGCGTAGTCGAGGTAGGAGCGCTGCATCTCCGTTTCGAGCCCGACGGGCTCGACACGCATGCCCACACCGGCGGCGGGATCCTCTTCAGGTGTCACAGGGGTGTTCTCGTCGGCCATTGCTGGTCAAAGTCCTTTCGAGCGGCGGCTTGCTGGTTCGGCCGACTCAGATGTCGAGGAAGCGGACGTCCTTGGCATTGCGCTGGATGAACGAGCGCCGCGCCTCGACGTCCTCGCCCATCAGCACCGAGAAGAGGTCGTCGGCCTGCGCCGCGTCGTCCAGCGTGACCTGGCCGAGAACCCGGTGGTCGACGTCCATCGTGGTGACGCGCAGCTCCTCGGCGTTCATCTCGCCGAGGCCCTTGAAGCGCTGGATCGAGTCTTCCTTGATCCGCTTGCCGTTCTGCTTGCCCAGCTCGACCAGGGCGTCGCGCTCGCGGTCCGAGTAGGCGTACTCGAAGTCGTCCCGGCCCCACTTGATCTTGTAGAGCGGCGGGCGGGAGAGGTACACGTGCCCGGCCTCGACCAGCGGACGCATGAAGCGGAAGAGGAACGTCAGCAGCAGGGTGTTGATGTGCTGACCGTCGACATCGGCGTCCGCCATCAGGATGATCTTGTGATAGCGCAGCTTCTCGATGTCGAAGTCCTCGTGGACCCCGGTACCGAAGGCCGAGATCAGCGCCTGGACCTCGGTGTTCTGCAGGATCTTGTCGACCCGGGCCTTCTCGACGTTCAGGATCTTGCCGCGGATCGGCAGGATCGCCTGGTACATCGGGTTGCGGCCGGACTTCGCCGAACCACCGGCGGAGTCACCCTCGACGATGAAGATCTCGCACTTCGTCGGGTCGTTGGACTGGCAGTCGCTCAGCTTGCCCGGCAGCGAGGCGCTCTCCAGGAGCCCCTTGCGGCGGGTCAGGTCACGCGCCTTGCGGGCCGCGACCCGGGCCGTGGCCGCTGCGATGCCCTTGCGGATGATGTCGGCGGCCTCGTTCGGATTGCGGTCGAACCAGTCCGTGAGCTGCTCGTGGACGACCTTCTGCACGAAGGTCTTCGCCTCCGTGTTGCCCAGCTTGGTCTTCGTCTGGCCCTCGAACTGCGGCTCGCCCAGCTTCACCGAGATGATCGCCGTCAGACCCTCGCGGATGTCGTCACCCGTGAGGTTGTCGTCCTTCTCGCGCAGCAGCTTCTTCTCGCGCGCGTACTTGTTGACCAGCGTGGTCAGCGCGGCGCGGAAGCCCTCCTCGTGGGTACCGCCCTCGTGCGTGTGGATCGTGTTCGCGAAGGAGTAGACCCCCTCGCTGTACTGCGTGTTCCACTGCATCGCGATCTCGGCCGAGAGGAGGCGCTCCTTGTCCTCGGCCTCGATGTCGATCACCGACTGGTGGATGACATCGCCCTTGCGGGAGTTGAGGTACTTCACGAAGTCGACGATGCCGCCCTCGTAGTGGTACGAGACCGTACGGACCTGCTCCGCCTCGGCGATCTCGGCCACCTCGGCGACATCCGCACCCGCCGTCGCCTTCGCCGACTCGCGCTCGTCGGTGAGCTTGATCGTCAGGCCCTTGTTGAGGAACGCCATCTCCTGGAAGCGGCGCGACAGGGTCTCGAAGGAGTACTCGGTGGTCTCGAAGATGCCCCCGTCGGCCCAGAACGTGACTGACGTGCCCGTCTCGTCGGTGGCCTCGTTACGGGCCAGCGGGGCGGTCGGGACGCCGAACTTGTAGTCCTGCGTCCAGCGGTGGCCGTCCGTCCTGACCTCGACGGCAACCCGCGTGGACAGGGCGTTGACGACGGACACACCGACGCCGTGCAGACCACCGGAGACGGCGTAACCGCCGCCGCCGAACTTTCCGCCCGCGTGCAGGACGGTGAGCACGACCTCGACGGCGGGCTTGCCTTCGGACGGCACGATGCCGACCGGGATACCGCGGCCGTTGTCGATCACGCGGACCCCGCCGTCGGCGAGGATCGTGACGTCGATCGTGTCCGCGTGCCCGGCCAGCGCCTCGTCGACCGAGTTGTCGACGACCTCGTACACGAGGTGGTGGAGACCGCGCTCACCGGTCGAACCGATGTACATGCCAGGTCGCTTGCGGACCGCGTCCAGACCCTCCAGGACGGTGATCGCGCTGGCGTCGTACGAGGCGGTGACCTCGTCGGCACCCACGGCCTCGCCCGCGGCGACAGCCTCGGCGCTCTCACCGGGTGTGGACGGAATGTTCTCGTTGGGGTTGCCGGAATCGGCCACGAAGCGCCCTTTCTGGCACAGCACAGGCCGTTCTCCGGGCAAACGGGAGCGGCTGCGTCGTTCGGCTTGTATCGACGACTCCCGCAAGGGTGCGGGATTGTTCACCAGTCTACCGGTAGCGCTGACATGAATGGGGGTTTGCCGGTACCTGAGTACGCATGTGCCGCCCTGAATGAGCGGCTGACGACTCCCCATATTCAGGAAGGGCTCCCAGGAGGCTCACGCGGGCCTTGAGCGCTTCGACCTGTCAACCTCCCGCTACCGTGAGGGACGCCCCATTCTCAGCGCGTGGTTCCAACCACCGCATACCCGCACAACACGGATCCGACGGACAGCGCTCCACATGGACGGCACCGCACCGCGAGGGGGCCTCGTCCGGGTACGGAACGGGGGCCCGCGCAGCACCGGAAAGCGGCCGCAGGCCACCCCTCGAACAGCCCGGAGCCAGTCAGGAACCAGGAAAAGACCAGCTCAGCCGTAGGTGTCGCCAGGGCCGATGCTCCCCGGCGCGCGCAGCGGACCGAACCTGCGCTGCGGACCGCCGGGCCCCAGCACCTTGATCAACCGCACCGTGCCCTGCCCCAGATCCGCGTTCAGCCGGGCCACCAGCTGAGGCGCCAGCAACCGCAGCTGCGTCGCCCACGCCGTCGAGTCGCACTGCACCGTCAGCACCCGCTCGTCCGGATCCTCGTCGTACCGCAGCGGCACACAATGATTGGCCAGATTTTCACCGACGATCTGCGGCCAGCGCCCCATCACCCCGCCCACCGCGGCCGGGGTCTCCCAGCCCCGCTCGGTGATCAGCCGGTTGATCGCGGAGCCCAGCGGCAACGGATCACGCCCATCGGCCCGCGCACCCGACCGCAGCCCGCCGCCCCGCCTGGCCTGCTTCTTCTGCTGCGCGGCAGCACCACGCGCCCGCGCCTGCTCCTTGGCCGCGCGCAGGGCCACCCGCGCCAGATCGACCCCCGAAGGCTCCGGGGCCTTCCCCTCACCGGACCCCTCGCCGTGGCCGCTCACAGCCGCTCCACCTCACCCGCGGACACCGCGTACCGCGCCCCCGCCAGCACCCCCGGGACGTCGTCGTCCACCGCGGCCGTCACCAGCACCTGCTCACCCGGGGCCACCAGCTCCGCCAGCCGCTCACGGCGCCGCGCGTCCAGCTCCGCGAAGACGTCGTCCAGCACCAGCACCGGCTCATTGCCCTCGCCGCGCAGCAGATCGTACGAGGCCAGCCGCAGCGCCAACGCGTACGACCAGGACTCGCCGTGGCTCGCGTACCCCTTGGCCGGCATGCCCCGCAACCCGAGCAGCAGATCGTCACGGTGCGGACCGACCAGCGTCACGCCCCGCTCGATCTCCTGCTTGCGGACCTCCGCCAGGGCCGCGATCAACTGCTCGTACAGCTCCTCGCGGGTACGGGCGGACTCCACGTCCGCCCCGACCGAGCTGCGGTACTCCAAGGCCAGCGGGCCGCCGCCCGGCGCGACGTCCCCGTACGCCTTGTCCGCCAGCGGCTGCAGGGTCGCGATCAGATCCAGCCGCTGAGCCAGCAGCTCCGCGCCCACCCGGCCCAGATGCTGGTCCCATACGTCGAGCGTGGACAGGTCCATCGACCTGCCGCCGTGCCGACGCGCCATCGCCGCCGACTTCAGCAGGGTGTTGCGCTGCTTCAGCACCCGCTCGTAGTCCGAGCGCACCCCCGCCATCCGCGGCGAACGAGCCGTGATCAGCTCGTCGAGAAAGCGCCGGCGCTCCCCGGGATCGCCCTTGACCAGCGCCAGGTCCTCCGGCGCGAACAGCACCGTGCGTACTATCCCCAGCACGTCACGCGGCCTGACCTGCGACGATCGATTGATACGCGCCCGATTGGCCTTGCCGGGATTGAGCTCCAGCTCGATCAGCTGCGAACGCTCGCCCTGCGTCACGGCGGCGCGGACGACGGCCCGCTCCGCGCCCATCCGCACCAGCGGAGCGTCGGAGGAGACCCGGTGGCTGCCGAGCGTCGCGAGATAGCCGACCGCCTCCACCAGATTCGTCTTGCCCTGGCCGTTGGCCCCCACGAACGCGGTGACGCCCGGTTCGAGAGGTACCTCGACCCGGGCGTACGAGCGGAAGTCGGCCAGCGAGAGATGCGTGACATGCATGGGTGTACGCCGACCTTCCCGGCTTCCTGCTCCGTGCTTCGTGGGGCGGACCGGACGTCTGGGCCCGGTCCGCCTCCCGTTGCGGTTACTTCTTGTTCTCGACCGCGTGGCCACCGAACTGGTTGCGCAACGCGGCGATCATCTTCATCTGCGGGGAGTCGTCCTGGCGCGAGGCGAAACGCGCGAAGAGCGACGCGGTGATCGCGGGCAGCGGCACCGCGTTGTCGATCGCGGCCTCCACCGTCCACCGGCCCTCGCCGGAGTCGGCGGCGTAGCCGCGGAGCTTGTCGAGGTGCTCGTCGTCGTCCAGCGCGTTGACCGCCAGGTCGAGCAGCCAGGAGCGGATGACCGTGCCCTCCTGCCAGGAGCGGAAGACCTCGCGCACATCGGTGACGGAGTCGACCTTCTCCAGGAGCTCCCAGCCCTCGGCGTAGGCCTGCATCATGGCGTACTCGATGCCGTTGTGGACCATCTTCGCGAAGTGGCCGGCGCCGACCTTGCCCGCGTGCACGGAACCGAAGTCGCCCTCGGGCTTCAGCGCGTCGAAGACCGGCTGGACCTTCGCCACGTTCTCGGCGTCGCCGCCATACATCAGCGCGTAGCCGTTCTCCAGGCCCCAGACGCCGCCGGAGACGCCGCAGTCCACGAAGCCGATGCCCTTGATGCCCAGCTCGACGGCGTGCTTCTCGTCGTCGGTCCAGCGGGAGTTCCCGCCGTCCACGACGATGTCGCCGGGCGAGAGGAGACCGGCGAGCTCGTCGATCGTGGCCTGGGTCGGGGCACCGGCCGGAACCATCACCCAGATGACCCGGGGACCCTTCAGCTTGCCCACAAGCTCTTCGAGGCTGTGGACATCGGAGACGTCCGGGTTGCGGTCGTAACCGATGACGGTGTGGCCTGCGCGGCGGATGCGCTCGCGCATGTTGCCGCCCATCTTGCCGAGGCCGACGAGACCGAGCTCCATCAGAGATTCCTTAAGCGTTGTGCCGATTCGTACCCAAGGACGAGCCTACGCCCGGCCGGGGACGGACCGGCGGGCATGCTCGGCGCCGAGCATGCCCGCCGGGATCCGTCATGACAGGACCGACGACCGGATCAGCCGGAGAGGCGGACCGGCATGATCAGGTACTTGTACGCGTCGTCCGCCTCGGCGTCCACGGCCGGGCGGCCGCTGAGCAGCGCGGGCTTGGTGGACGTCGTGAAGGAGAGCTGGGCGACCGGGGAGTCGATCGCGCTCAGTCCGTCCAGCAGGAAGGTCGGGTTGAAGGCGATCGAGATGTCGTCGCCCTCCAGCACCGCGTCGACCCGCTCCACAGCCTGTGCGTCGTCGCTGGAACCCGCCTCCAGGATCAGTACGCCCTGCTCGAAGCTGAGCCGCACCGGGGTGTTCCGCTCGGCGACGAGGGCCACACGCTTGACGGCCTCGACGAACGGCGCCGTCTCGATGACCGCGACCGAGTTGAACTCGGTGGGGAAGAGCGTGCGGTACTTCGGCAGATCGCCTTCGAGCAGTCGCGTGGTCGTACGTCGGCCCGCGCCCTCGAAACCGATCAGCCCCTCACCGGCACCCGAGCCGGACAGCGCCAGGGTCACCGTGTCACCGCTGGTCAGGGCCTTGGCGGTGTCCAGGAGCGTCTTGGCGGGCACCAGGGCGACAGCCGAGGCGTCCGGGTTCTCCGGCTTCCAGAGGAACTCGCGGACCGCGAAGCGGTAGCGGTCGGTCGAGGCCAGGGTGACGGTGTCGCCCTCGATCTCGATCCGTACACCGGTCAGCACCGGCAGCGTGTCGTCGCGGCCCGCGGCGATGGCGACCTGGGCGGCGGCGGAGGCGAAGACCTCGCCGGGGACCGTGCCGGTCGCGGTCGGCATCTCGGGAAGCGCCGGGTACTCCTCCACAGGAAGGGTGTGGAGGGTGAATCGCGAGGAGCCGCAGACCACGGTCGCCCGTACACCGTCTGTGGAAATCTCCACCGGACGGTTGGGGAGGGCGCGGCAGATGTCGGCGAGCAGCCGGCCGGAGACCAGCACCGTGCCGTCCTCCTCGACCTCCGCGTCCACCGAGACCCGGGCCGAGACCTCGTAGTCGAAGCTGGAGAAGCTGAGGGCCCCGTCCTCAGCCTTCAGCAGAAGGCCCGCGAGAACGGGCGCCGGCGGACGGGCCGGGAGGCTACGGGCCACCCAGGCCACAGCCTCCGCGAGTACATCGCGCTCCACCCGGATCTTCACCGGAACCGCCTCCTGCTGTTGCTCGCTCGCCCTGCTGGCCTTCGTCGTCTGAATCGGGTCTCCCACCACTGGGGCAGGAAGGACGCCGGGGACCAGTCTGACGTACGGCACCGACACTCGGTGCTGCTCGGGGTCAAGTCGCGACAAGAGGTTCGGAGAGCTCCGGCGCCGAGTTGTGCACAGGCCCCACTTCGAAGCGGATTCCGGGCTAACTCTATGTGGCAGTAGTAGTAGGGCCTGTGGAAACCGTGGATAACGTCGTTTCCGCAGGTCAATCCCGGTTTTTTGTCCACCGACCCTGTGGGTGGCACCGGTGGACAACACGGCGCTTCTGTGGACACGCGAAAGTTCTGCACACCCGATGCACAGGACAGGGGGGTTTCTCCCCAGGGCTGTCCCCAGCTTTACCCAGGTTCCCCACAGCCCAACCGACCCTCTTGGTGTGACGCCTTTCACTCGGTGCGGTGAAAGGTGGTGCCGCGTTGCCGAACAGTGGACAGAGGTGTGGAGAAGCCCCTCGAAGCTGGGGACAACAGAGCTCGGTCTGTGGGCTGCCGGTGGACAACATCATCCGCGCCCTGTGGACGAATATTTTGTCCACAGGCTGTGGATCATTGTTGACCACAAATCCCCAGGCCCTTGACCTGGCCTGATGGAGTATCGGCAGTCGCCCCTGTGGAAGCAATATGGACAACTTCCGGATCCCCAGGCTGTGGAGGGGAAAAACTCCCCAGATCTGTGGAGAACGGCTGGTCAGCGGCAGGTATTCGAACACCGCGGTGGTGTCGGAGCGTTGGCGGCGGACCTCGGGGCGGGGCGCAACGGGCTCGGAAGGCGTTCGGAGAGGGTTCCAAGGGGGTTCGGAGGGGGCTCGGAGAGGGTTCGGAGCGGGCGGCGGGCGGTCTCCAGAGGCTCCTGGGCGGTTCTCAGGCGGTCCCCAGGCGGCTTCCGGGCAGCGAAAAGGGCGCCCGAGGAGCCCGTGAGGGCCCTTCGAGCGCCCTTGCGGCGCGTACGACGGCGGTCCGTCAGCCGTTCTTGATGCGGTTGGTGAGCTCGGTGACCTGGTTGTAGATGGAGCGCCGCTCCGCCATCAGCGCGCGGATCTTCCGGTCCGCGTGCATCACCGTCGTATGGTCGCGGCCGCCGAACTGCGCACCGATCTTGGGCAGCGAGAGATCGGTGAGCTCCCGGCAGAGGTACATCGCGATCTGGCGGGCCGTCACCAGCACACGGCTGCGCGAGGTTCCGCAGAGATCGTCCACCGTGAGACCGAAGTAGTCCGCGGTCGAGGCCATGATGGCCGTCGCCGTGATCTCCGGGGCCGAGTCCTCGCCACCCGGGATCAGGTCCTTCAGCACATGCTCGGTCAGCCCGAGGTCCACCGGCTGACGGTTGAGACTGGCGAAGGCCGTGACCCGGATCAGCGCCCCCTCCAGCTCCCTGATGTTCCGGGAGATGCGGGAGGCGATGAACTCCAGAACCTCCGGCGGGGCGTTGAGCTGCTCCTGTACCGCCTTCTTGCGGAGGATCGCGATCCGCGTCTCCAGCTCCGGCGGCTGCACATCGGTGGTCAGCCCCCACTCGAAGCGGTTCCGCAACCGGTCCTCCAGGGTCACCAGCTGCTTGGGCGGCCGGTCGGAGGACAGCACGATCTGCTTGTTGGCGTTGTGGAGCGTATTGAAGGTGTGGAAGAACTCCTCCTGCGTCGACTCCTTGCTCGCCAGGAACTGGATGTCGTCGACGAGCAGGATGTCCACATCCCGGTAGCGCTTGCGGAAGGTGTCGCCCTTGCCGTCGCGGATCGAGTTGATGAACTCGTTGGTGAACTCCTCGGAGCTCACGTACCGCACCCGGGTGCCCGGGTAGAGGCTGCGGGCGTAGTGCCCGATGGCGTGCAGCAGGTGGGTCTTGCCGAGCCCGGACTCCCCGTAGATGAAGAGCGGGTTGTACGCCTTGGCGGGGGCCTCGGCGACCGCGACCGCCGCGGCGTGCGCGAATCGGTTGGACGCGCCGATGACGAAGGTGTCGAAGAGGTACTTCGGATTCAGCCGGGCCGCCGGTTCGCCGGGGCCGGGCGTGGGCGCGGGCTGCGAGCCCATCGGCCCGGAGGCGCCGCCGGGCCGCCCGGTGCCACCGCCCTGCCGGTGCTGCGGCTGGGGTTCCGGCATGTCGCGGTGGTCGGAGCGCTGCTGCTCGTACCCCTGGCGCTCGGGCGGCTGCGGGCGGTAGTCGTGCTGCGGCTGCTGGGGGCGGCCGGCGGCGTACGGCTCGCGCCACTGTTCCGCGGGAGCCTCACGGTCCTGGAATCCGCCGAGGCGGGGCTGCTGCCAGGAGAGGTCCTCCTGGGTGCGCGGCCACGCGCCGGGGTCGGGGCGCTGCTGCTGGTAGTCGGGGTAGGCCGGGCGGGCGGTCGGCATGCCGTCGTCGGAGGGCCGGTGCCCGTAGCCGTCGTACGCGTCGTTGTGCTGCCGCTCGTCGTGCTGCGGCGGCCCCTGGTAGCGGTGCTGCTGCTGGGGCTGCTGGGACTGGTGCATCGGCGGCGCGGGCGGGCTCGGCGGTTCGCCCGCGGAGTCGTCGACGGTGATCGCGATGCGGATCGGGCGGCCGCATTCGCGACTCAGCGTCTCGCTGATGAGCGGCGCGAGCCGGCCCTCCAGGACGCGCTTGCCCCATTCATTGGGGACGGCGAGCAACGCGGTGTCGGCGACCAGGGCGAGCGGCTGGCAGCGCTCGATCCACTGCTTGTCCTTCGGCTCGATGCCCTGTTGGCCCTCCCCGAGGAGTTGCTCCAGCACTCGTGGCCACACTGCGGCAAGATCGGCAGGTACGTCAGCCACAGGGCACGCTCTCTCGCAGGTCCCACGAATGTGTGGTTCTCGGGACGGGATGGGTGGGGACCGGCAGGCAGGAAGAAAAGACCGGAACTCAGCCACGGTAGTCAGGGCGACCCGCGTGGTTCAAGTTGTTGTCCACAGCCTGTGCACAGTGGTGGGGTGCGGTAGAGCCGGTTTGACCGGATGGCGTAGCCGCGCGTACCGTGACCAGGTCGAGTTGTCGATGGCTGCTGCCGCCTGCCTCCGATGGGCAAAGATCACGATCTGTGATCGTGAAGCGGTGCACTAGAGCGTTTACGCGAGTCTCTCGTGGGCGCACGGTGACAGCCAGGCGATGTCCCGCCAACACACGAGTCATTTCTGGAGCCCCCTAGTGAGCAAGCGCACCTTCCAGCCGAACAACCGTCGTCGCGCGAAGACCCACGGCTTCCGGCTGCGCATGCGCACCCGTGCCGGCCGCGCGATTCTCGCGTCCCGCCGTGGCAAGGGTCGCGCCAACCTGTCCGCCTGATCGCTTACAGGTCATGACGTGCTGCCTACCGAGAATCGGCTGAGGCGGCGCGAGGACTTCGCGACCGCAGTACGTCGAGGACGCCGGGCCGGCCGCCCGCTACTCGTCGTTCATCTACGCAGCGGTGCAACGGACCCGCACGTGACTGGGGAGAATGCTCCCCCGCCGCGTGCGGGTTTCGTTGTCAGCAAAGCCGTGGGTGGAGCGGTCGTCCGCACAGCGGTGAAGCGGAGGCTTCGCCATCTGGTCCGCGAACGGCTTGCCCTGCTGCCCCCCGGTAGCCTGGTTGTCGTACGAGCGCTGCCCGGATCGGGCGACGCCGACCATGAACAGCTGGCCCGAGACCTGGACGCCGCCTTGCAGCGGCTGCTGGGAGGGGGCGCGCGATGAAGTACCCGCTGCTGGCTCTCATCAAGCTGTATCAGTGGACGATCAGCCCACTACTCGGGCCTGTCTGCCGGTACTACCCGTCGTGTTCCCACTATGGATATACGGCGATCGACCGGCACGGAGCGATCAAGGGAACCGCGCTGACGGCCTGGCGCATCCTGCGGTGCAATCCGTGGTCACCCGGTGGCGTGGATCACGTTCCACCACGCAAACGTCCGCGTTGGCATGAACTCCTGCGTAATGCCATACGCGGTGGCAAGGGCGGGGACTCCGCCGCTGATGCGTCTGTCCGGGGATCGGTCTCCGAACCCCCGGGGCAGGCCGCAGAGACTTCGCCCAATGCTCAAGGAGCCTGATTAGTGGACACGATTGCCAGTCTGTTCAGCTTCATCACCTGGCCCGTCTCATGGGTCATCGTCCAGTTCCACAAGTTGTACGGGGCGATCTTCGGGGCCGACACGGGCTGGGCCTGGGGCCTGTCCATCGTGTCCCTGGTGGTGCTGATCCGGATCTGCCTGATCCCGCTGTTCGTCAAGCAGATCAAGTCGACCCGCAACATGCAGGTGCTCCAGCCGAAGATGAAGGCGATCCAGGAGCGCTACAAGAGCGACAAGCAGCGTCAGTCCGAAGAGATGATGAAGCTGTACAAGGAGACGGGCACCAACCCGCTCTCCTCGTGCCTTCCCATCCTGGCTCAGTCGCCGTTCTTCTTCGCCCTGTACCACGTGCTGTCGGCCATCGCCTCGAACAAGAAGATCGGTGTCATCGACCAGTCGCTGCTCGACAGCGCTCGTCAGGCCCATATCTTCGGTGCTCCGCTCGCCGCCAAGTTCATGAACAGCTCGGCCGAGGTCAGCGCTCTCGGCGCCTCCCTCACTGACGTCCGGGTCGTCACCGCGGTCATGATCGTGATGATGTCGGCATCGCAGTTCTTCACCCAGCGCCAGCTGATGACGAAGAACGTCGACCTGACGGTCAAGACGCCGTACATGCAGCAGCAGAAGATGCTGATGTACATCTTCCCGGTGATCTTCGCCGTCATGGGCATCAACTTCCCCGTCGGTGTCCTCGTCTACTGGCTGACCACCAACGTCTGGACCATGGGTCAGCAGATGTACGTGATCAACCAGAACCCGACCCCGGGCAGCAAGGCGCAGGACCAGTACCTGACCCGTCTGCTGAAGAGCGTCACCACGCATGGTGAGGTCCGCGGCCGGACCCGGCGCAACACCGTCAAGCGGATCGTGGCCAAGGGCCCGGACCGCAATGACATCGAGCGGAAGTTCGTCACCGGACTGGCCAAGCTGGGCCTCGCCCCCCAGGAGGACGGCACGGTGGGCAAGAGCGACACCGCTGCCGCCGAGGCCGAGGGCGGAGCCGCGCAGCGGCGTCAGCAGCCCAAGCGCCAGACCAAGGCCAAGCGTCAGACCGGTACCGCGCAGGCGGGTGGCAAGGAGGCCGATTCCACCGAGTCGGGTTCCAAGACCTCCCTGCAGAAGCAGGACGAAAAGCCCAAGCCGGCGGGCAAGCCCGCGTCCGGCTCCTCACGCCAAGCCAAGTCCGGACAGCGCAAGGGTCCGCAGCGGCCCAAGCACCCGTCCAAGAAGTAAGAAGGAGTCCATCCGTGACGGAAGGCACCACCTCCACGGCCGCTGAGGGCAGCGACACCTTGACCCGCCTTGAGCAGGAGGGCGAGATCGCAGCGGACTACCTTGAGGGCCTGCTCGACATCGCCGACCTCGACGGCGACATCGACATGGATGTCGAGGCGGACCGGGCCGCGGTCTCGATCATCAGCGACTCGGCACGTGATCTCCAGAAGCTCGTGGGCCGCGACGGTGAGGTGCTGGAGGCGCTCCAGGAGTTGACGCGGCTTGCCGTTCACCGGGAGACCGGAGACCGTAGCCGGCTGATGCTGGACATCGCCGGCTTCCGGGCCAAGAAGCGGGCCGAGCTCGCCGAGCTGGGTGCCAAGGCCGCAGATGAGGTCAAGAGCACCGGCGAGCCGGTGAAGCTGGACCCGATGACGCCGTTCGAGCGCAAGGTCGTCCACGACGCGGTCGCGGCCGCAGGCCTGCACAGCGAGTCCGAGGGCGAGGAGCCGGAGCGCTTCGTCGTCGTCCTCCCGGCCTGACCGGACCCTCAGTTCTGTCGGCCCCGTCTGTACGCAGGCGGGGCCGATCTTTGTCAGCCTGATAGTCAGCCACCCACAGTGCGGTACGGAAGGACGGTTCCCGTGACGGCGGAAGTAGAGCTTCCCCAGGCGCCCCCAGGGGCGCGGGCGGTTTTCGGCGAGTTCTTCCCGGAGGCCGTCCGGTACGCGGAGCTGCTGGCGGATGCCGGGGTGAAGCGGGGACTGATCGGGCCGCGCGAGGTGCCGAGGCTGTGGGAGCGGCATCTACTGAACTGCGCGGTGCTCTCCGAGGTCGTGCCCGAGGGGGTCACGGTCTGCGATGTGGGTTCGGGCGCGGGCCTTCCCGGTATCCCGCTGGCGCTGGTGCGCCCGGACCTCAAGATCACCCTGCTGGAGCCCCTGCTCCGGCGTACGAATTTCCTCCAGGAAGTCGTGGAGCTGCTGGGGCTTGACCATGTGACGGTGGTGCGTGGCCGGGCCGAGGAGGTTCTGGGCTCGCTTCAGCCGGTGCATGTGGTGACGGCTCGTGCGGTGGCGCCGCTGGACCGGCTGGCCGGTTGGGGCGTTCCGCTGCTGCGCCCGTACGGAGAGATGCTGGCGCTCAAGGGGGACACCGCCGAGGAGGAGATCGTCGGGGCGCGTGCGGCCCTGAGCAAGCTCGGTGTGGTGGAGACCGAGGTGCTGCATGTCGGGGAGGGTGTTGTCGACCCGATGTCCACGGTGGTGCGTGTGGTGGTCGGTGAGAGCCCCGGCGGTGTGAGGTTCGCCGCGAAGAGGGCCAAGGCCGCCCGGACGAGTCGTACGAGGCGTCGTCGCTGACGTCTTCCCTTGCTCCGCGGGATGGAGCGTTCATGTACGGTTTGCCCCTCTGTGGGCCGTGTTTCCGATGCGTAGCCGTACGTCCCCCTGCGGAGTGTCGTGCCCCTGTAGCTAGGCTGCAGGGGCATCGTGTTTCACGTGAAACGTCGCTCTCTGCTGCATGGAATCATCAGCCGCGGCCGCGCGGCTGCCGCGCCGCGGTATCGCGGGCCCGTTAGGGCTACGGAGTTGTCCACAGAAGTGGATTCATCCACAGAAGAGCGGGCCTCGCTGGTTCACGACCCAGAAAGCATGGCAGGCTCTGCTCATTGCGAGCCTGAAGTCGAGGAGAGTGAATCCTTGCGGTCCGACGCCAACATCGCGGGACCGATGACCGATCCGGTCCCCGGTCCCCGAACCGAATCGGCGGGGGAGGGTGTTTCACGTGAAACACCGCCGCCGATGGACGACACACCCATCGGTCGCGCGGCCCAGCTGGCGGTTGAGGCCCTTGGCCGCGCCGGCGAGGGCCTGCCCCGTCCTGACCGGACGCGCGTCATGGTGGTGGCCAACCAGAAGGGTGGAGTGGGCAAGACGACCACGACGGTCAATCTCGCTGCTTCGCTCGCACTTCATGGTGCACGCGTGCTGGTGGTCGACCTCGACCCGCAGGGGAACGCCTCTACGGCTCTGGGCATCGATCACCATGCCGAAGTCCCCTCCATCTATGACGTCCTGGTGGAGAGCCGGCCGCTCTCCGAGGTGGTTCAGCCCGTACCGGATGTCGAAGGTCTCTTCTGTGCTCCCGCCACCATCGATCTCGCCGGTGCGGAGATCGAGCTGGTATCGCTGGTGGCGCGGGAGAGTCGACTGCAGCGGGCGATCCAGGCGTACGAGCAGCCGTTGGACTACATCCTCATCGACTGCCCGCCGTCGCTCGGCCTGCTGACGGTCAACGCCCTGGTCGCCGGCGCCGAGGTGCTCATCCCCATCCAGTGCGAGTACTACGCGCTGGAAGGACTGGGGCAGCTGCTGCGCAATGTGGACCTGGTGCGGGGGCATCTCAACCCCGATCTTCATGTGTCGACGATCCTGCTGACCATGTACGACGGCAGGACGAGGCTCGCTTCGCAGGTCGCGGAGGAGGTGCGCACCCACTTCGGCAAGGAGGTGCTGCGTACGAACATTCCGCGATCGGTGCGGATCTCGGAGGCACCCAGCTACGGGCAGACCGTGCTGACCTACGATCCGGGTTCCAGCGGATCGCTGTCCTACCTCGAAGCGGCGCGTGAGATCGCCCTGCGGGGGGTCGGGGTCCACTACGAGTCCCAGCATGCCCAGACGGGCAGCGGGAACAGCCAGCAGAGCCTTTCGGAGGGGATTCAGTGAGCGAGCGTCGAAGAGGGTTGGGGCGTGGGCTGGGTGCCCTGATCCCCGCCGCTCCGCAGGAGAAGCAGGTGCCGTCCGCAGGGATGGGGCCGGCCTCTGCGGGGGCGGGTCCTGTGATGACGGCGGAGCGGGGGGTGGCTGCGGCAAAGGTGGCCGCTCTCGGCGGTGCTCCGGTCGTGCCGGAGCCGAGTGCGCCGGTCGCGGGGTCCGGAGCGGGTGCTGAGGAGGTGGGACCTGCCGGGGCGTACTTCGCCGAGGTGCCGGCCGGCTCCATCACCCCGAATCCCCGGCAGCCCCGTGAGGTGTTCGATGAGGACGCACTCGCGGAGCTGGTGACCTCCATCAAGGAGGTGGGCCTTCTCCAGCCCGTCGTCGTGCGCAAGGTGGGGCCGGAGCGCTATGAGCTCATCATGGGCGAGCGGCGCTGGCGGGCCTGCCGGAAGGCGGGGCTGGAGCGGATTCCGGCTATCGTCCGGGCCACGGATGACGAGAAGCTGCTTCTGGACGCGCTCCTGGAGAATCTGCACCGGGCTCAGCTGAATCCGTTGGAGGAGGCGGCCGCGTACGACCAGCTGCTCAAGGACTTCAAGTGCACGCATGACCAGTTGGCCGACCGGATCGGGCGTTCCCGGCCGCAGGTGTCGAACACTCTGCGACTACTGAGGCTGTCGGCTCCGGTACAGCGGAGGGTGGCGGCCGGGGTGCTGTCCGCCGGTCATGCGCGGGCGCTGCTGTCCGTGGACGACTCGGAGGAGCAGGACAGGCTGGCTCATCGCATCGTGGCCGAGGGACTGTCGGTGCGTGCGGTCGAGGAGATCGTGACCCTGATGGGTTCCGATCCCAAGAGCCCTGCCAAGGCCAGGGGGCCGCGAGCCGGAGGCCGGGTTTCGCCCGCACTCTCCGATCTCGCTACCCGGCTGTCGGACCGCTTCGAGACCAGGGTGAAGGTCGACCTCGGTCAGAAGAAGGGGAAGATCGTCGTCGAGTTCGCGTCGATGGAGGATCTGGACCGCATTCTCGGCAGCCTGGCACCGGGTGAGGGACGTGTGCTGGACCGGAGTCTCTCCGAGGATGCGGCCGAGGACGAAGAGGGCTGATCCTGCCGACGGGAGCGTGGGGCGGGCTGTGTTCCGGTGGTTACCGGAACACAGCCCGCCCTTTGCTTTCTCTCGGTGTCGGCTTCGTCCCTGGGTGGATACGATGCGTTCTGGTAGGGCACATCCGGCTTGAGGTACCTCGGCAGGGAGGGCCATGCGGTCAGTGAGCCGCAGTCGACTGATGGCAGTGGGGCTGGGTCTGGGGGCTGTCGGAGGGTTCGTCGGCAGCCTGCTCCTCGAACGGAGTGCACTGACGGCCGCACGCGACGCGGCGGGCGAAGGAAGCGAGGAACAGCCTTCATGGGGCGTCGGCTCGTACCCCTCACACTGGACAACCTTTCGGATCTTCCCAGACGCTGCCGCTCCTGTGTCTTCTGGGAGCTTGACCCGGTCAGTGGGGAAGCTGCGGTAAAGGCGGGAAGACCCGGGCTGGAGAAAGAGGCCTGGATCTCGGCCGTTCTCCTGGAGTGGGGCTCGTGCGGCCGCGTGGTCTATGTCGACGATGTGCCGGTGGGCTTCGTTCTTTATGCGCCGCCGGCTTATGTACCGCGTTCGACCGCGTTTCCCACCAGCCCGGTCTCCCCCGACGCCGTGCAGTTGATGACTGCCTGGATCGTGCCGAGCCACCAGGGCCAGGGGCTGGGCCGGGTCATGGTGCAGGCCGTCGCCAAGGACCTGCTGCGTCGAGGGTTCAAGGCGATCGAGGCGTTCGGCGATGCCCGGTGGAAGGAGCCTGCCTGTGTGCTTCCCGCGGATCATCTGCTGGCGGTCGGCTTCAAGACCGTGCGGCCGCATCCCGTTCATCCCCGGCTGAGGCTGGAGCTGCGTACGACGCTCTCCTGGAAGGAAGACGTCGAACTGGCGCTGGACCGGCTGCTGGGCGCGGTGCAGAAGGAGCCGGCTCTGAGACCGCTGTGATCCAAGAGCCCAAGACCACGTGAAACGGGTCCATCCCCCCGAGGGATGGACCCGTTTCACGTGAAACAGTGCGGTGCGGTCCTACTGGCCGATGAAGCCTTCGAGGTCGCGGAGGATCGCGGCCTTCGGCTTGGCACCGACGATGGTCTTCGCGACCTCGCCGCCCTGGTAGACGTTCAGGGTCGGGATGGACATGACGCCGTACTTGGCGGCCGTGTCCGGGTTCTCGTCGATGTTGAGCTTGACGATCTCGATCTGGTCGCCGTGCTCGGCGGCGATGGCCTCCAGGGACGGGGCGATCTGACGGCACGGGCCGCACCAGGCAGCCCAGAAGTCCACCAGTACGGGCTTCTCGCTCTTCAGGACGACCTCGTCGAAGGAGTCGTCGGTCACGTTCTTCAGGGCGCCGGCCACGGCGGCCTCCTTAACTTCTTGGGGTGTGTGGGGTGAGAGGCGTGAGTCAGACGGCGGCCGCAGCGGCCTTCTCGTCGTCGGCGAGCGCAGCGAGGAAGCGCTCGGCGTCGAGTGCGGCCGAGCACCCCGTTCCTGCGGCGGTGATGGCCTGTCGGTAGGTGTGGTCGACGACGTCACCGGCGCCGAAGACACCGGCGAGGTTGGTCCGCGTCGAGGGAGCGTCGACCTTGAGGTAGCCCTCGTCGTCGAGGTCGAGCTGGCCCTTGAAGAGCTCGGTGCGCGGGTCGTGGCCCACCGCGATGAACAGGCCGGTCACCGCGAGCTCCGACGTCTCGCCGGTCTTGGTGTTCCGAAGGGTCAGCCCGGACAGCTTCTGGTCGCCGTGCACCCCGGCGACCTCGCTGTCCCAGGCGAACTTGATCTTCGGGTCGGCGAAGGCGCGCTCCTGCATCGCCTTGGAGGCGCGCAGCGTGTCACGGCGGTGGACGATGGTGACCGACTTGGCGAAGCGGGAGAGGAAGGTCGCCTCCTCCATCGCGGTGTCGCCACCGCCGACCACGGCGATGTCCTGGTCCTTGAAGAAGAAGCCGTCACAGGTGGCGCACCAGGAGACACCGCGTCCGGAGAGGGCGTCCTCGTTGGGCAGGCCCAGCTTGCGGTGCTGGGAGCCTGTCGTCACGATGACGGCCTTGGCGCGGTGCACCGTGCCGGCCGTGTCGGTGACCGTCTTGATGTCTCCGGTGAGGTCCACGGAAACGACGTCGTCGGGAACGAGCTCGGCGCCGAAGCGCTCGGCCTGGGCGCGCATGTTGTCCATGAGCTCAGGGCCCATGATCCCGTCCTGGAAGCCCGGGAAGTTCTCCACGTCGGTGGTGTTCATCAGCGCGCCACCGGCGGTGACGGCGCCTTCGAACACCAGCGGCTTCAGCGAGGCGCGTGCGGTGTAAAGGGCGGCCGTGTAGCCCGCAGGGCCGGAGCCGATGATGATCACATTACGGACGTCGCTCACGGGTTTCTTCCTCGTCTCTGCAGACTGCCTACTGTCCACGCCTACTGGGGTCGGTTCAACGACTCTCACCCCACCCAACGGATCCTACGGGGGATGCATTCCCCGTAGTGCCGAGGCGGCGTCCGGCACGATTCTCAGGGGCGTGCGTAGGTGCGGGTCAGCAGAAGTTCACCCTTGCCCGTGGGCTGCTTCTGGACGCAGGACGCGTCGACGACGTACGCCTGGACGCGGGTCGCGTCGGACGGGTGCGGGAGGATGACGAGGAAGGCATCCGTGCCTTGGTAGGTGCCTTCCTCCACTGCGAGGGCCGCGGCATTGCGCCCGGTGCCCTGCTCCACACAGGGCGGGACGGACACGGTGGGTGCGCGCAAGGGCGTCTGGGGCGATTCGGATCCGGCAGAGGTGCTCTTGGGCGTCGATTGCGCCCCGGTGGACGGCGTCTGCTCCTCGGCCTCCATACCGTCCGCCGACTTCGATGGCTTCGAACCGGTGCTCAGAAGAAGCGTGTGTACCCGGTCCTCAAGCGTGGACCCCGAGAACGTTCCTCCGCCGTTCTCCCCGGCGCTGGAACTGCGGTCCGCTGCCTTGAGGCTCCCGGAGTTCTGGGACGGCTGGATGCTCTGCAGTAGGAAGACGCTCACACCGACCACGGCCGCGCCGAGAGCGGCTCCGAGCACGGCTGTGCGACGGCGGCGCCGGAGCGGTCGGCGGCCGCGGCCGGGACCGGTGGTCGCTCGGGGGCGCCCTGCGGGACGGTCCGAGGGGCTGGGCTCTGCCTTCGGCTTCTCCGCTGCGGGTGGTTCTGTTTCACGTGAAACATGCAGCGAGCCGGAAGGTGGCGTGGTGCCGAGAGCCGCTTCGGCGGCGAGTGCGGCGTCGATACGATCCACGATGCCGTCCGGCATGTGCTGCGGCATGGGTACGGTGCCGAGCAGCTCGCGGATCTCCATGAGAGAGGCATGGACCTCACCGCAGAGTGCGCAGCCGTCCACATGGCCGCGCACCTCTGCCGCACGCGACGAGGGGAGCAGTCCCTCCGCCAGGTCGGAGATCTCCGTGACATCCGGATGCTGGGTCGTGTCGGTCGTTGATGTCATGTGCGCCCACCTCCGCCCTTCACTGCAGCAGGATCGCTTGTGTCCGTATCTCTCGGCCCCGATGGCGGTGGGACGGATGTACGCGGCGTCCGGTTCCTTGTGGCCGTCTCGTCGGCTCCCGCGACCTCGCTGCGCAGATGAGTGAGCAGCGGCGCCAGCCGGGCCCGCCCCCGCGAACAGCGGCTCTTCACGGTGCCTGTCGGTACGTCGAGGATGCGTGCTGCCTCGGCCACGGGGTAGCCCTGCATGTCCACGAGGACGAGTGCGGCCCGCTGCTCGGCGGGGAGCGTGGTCAGTGCGGCCAGCAACTCGCGGTGGAGATCCTTGCGTTCGGCCGGTGCTTCCGCGGATTCATGCGGTTCGAGGAGCTGCTCGAACCGTTCCGTGTCGTCGACCGGTGCGGTCCTGCGCGTGGCGGCCTTGCGGACCCGGTCGAGGCAGGCGTTGACCGTGATGCGGTGCAGCCAGGTGGTGACGGCGGACTGACCGCGGAAGGTGTGGGCTGCCCGGAAGGCGGAGACAAGGGCGTCCTGGACGGCGTCCGCGGCCTCCTCGCGGTCTCCCAGGGTCCGTATCGCCACGGCCCACAGCCGGTCGCGGTGGCGCCGTACGAGCTCACCGAAGGCGTCCGGTTCACCGGCCACATGGCGAGCGAGGAGGTCTGAGTCGCTAGAGTCGGGTTCTAAGGAATCAGCAACCACGCGCTACCCCTAAATGCCTAAAAGTAACCTTGGCCTCGGGCTTTCGCGAAGTGGGTCGTCCAAGGCTTGATCAGGAAAGCGGAAAGTGCCCCTGATCGGAAGACTCCGTGGTCAGGTGGGCTTGGCCAAGCAGCCCCCCGGTGGCGTGTGCTGTCAGGCGGCCCCCGTGATGAGGGTGACGCCGTGGCCGAGGGCCTTGAGCCGACGGGCGAGGCCGCGGCTCTTGCGGCCCGGGTCGAGGTTGTGGGTGTGGAAGTCGGCGCCGATACCGAGGCTGAACACCATACCAATGACTGCTGGCAGGCACGTTTTCGCCGGAGCTGGTGGACCCGGTGGTCGCTGAGTGCCGCCGTTCTGGCCTGCGCACTCGGCTGGCGAGGGGTTATCTGTTGCTGGCCGACCGTGGGTTCACCGGGGTGGAGCTGTGGCGGGCGGGCTCGGCCGACGGTGCGGACCTGCTGTGGCGGTTTCGCTCGCATCAGATCCTGCCGGCGCGCGAGGAACTTCCCGACAGCTCTTACCTGTCGGAGATCGTCGTCGCGAAGGACTGTAAGCGCGCCGACCCCACGCCCGTGCGGGTCGGGTCGTCGAGCACGCACTTCCCGGCAGAGGCTTTACCGAACAGGATCTCCCCTACCAACAGAAAGGGCCGAGTGCGATGACCCGCGAGCAGGTAGTCAGCCCATGAATTTAACATCGGCGATGCCTTGTTTGTAGCCTGCGCCGCTGTAGCGATCGGCGGGTGAATTCGGCATGTCGGTAAGCCATACGAGAACGAACCGGGTCTTTACCGGGTTCTTCGTCTGCAGTTTCGCTTCTGTGCCGGCCGTCTCGGTCGTTGCGATTTTCTTCATCGACGTCAGCGGCGTCGATGAGTTGAGGGAGTCGGTCGCGTAGAGCGAGGCGGTGGTGTGATCACCACCGAATTGAAGTCTTATGGAGGCTGACGAGATGAACTGAGCAGAATTGAGTTCATAAACGATGCCGACGCCCTGTTTGAAGGGAGCCAATTTGGGGCCGTCTATGAAGCTCTTGGACCGCCAGTACGTCGCGCTGTCGCCGTCATACGTCAAGTGGACGTCGTCGGGGTGCTGTGCCTTTCCATCCGGAAAGTACTCGACCGCGTCCTTGACCGTGAGTAGTTGGCCTGTGGGCGCTTTCTTGCCGTCGTCACCGATCTTCGGGTCGGTCGGGGTGCTGTCCCCGGGCTCGGAGCCCTTGGTGTGGTCGAGGATCGCCTCGGCGAGCTGCCAGCTGCCGAGGCCCAGCGCGGCGATGAGCAGGGCGGACACGGCCCACTTGAGGACCTTGCCAGTGCGGCTCTGGAGCGGTGCCGGAGGCATGGCGATCGTGGGCGGTGCGGCGACGGGCCCGGCCGGCGGACGTCCGTAGGAACCCTGCTGGTAGGTCGTGCGCTGGTACTCGGGGGGCGCCGTGAAGGCGGGCTCCGGAGGACGGATGCGGGGCATCGCGGCAACGGCCTTCGCCAGCTCGTCCGGTGTGGTGCACGGCTGCTCCTGCCGGGAGGCGGTGGCGCCGTCGTTGGCGAGTGCGCGCATGGCGAGCTCGGAAAGGCCGCGATGGACGCCGGCCCGCACCTGGTCGGGGGCGATCAGCCCCACTCCCTTGGGCAGCCCGGCCAGGCCGTACGCATCGCTCTCGTACGGCCAGCGCTGGGTCAGCGCGGCGTAGAGCAGGGCGCCGATCGCCTCGGTGTCCGCTCGCTGGGGGCTGTCGGCGGTGATACCGCGCAGGGCGGCGTTCACCGCGAGGCCGCGGATCCTGTACTGCCCGGTCGAGCTCCGCAGCACCGCCCCCGGAGTGAGCCTCAGATGGGCGAGGCCTTCCCGGTGGGCTGCCGCCATGGCCTGGGAGATCTGGCTGACGAGCTGGTACGCGTCGTGCGCGTCCATCGGCCCCGAGGCCAGCAGAGAGGTGAGCTCGGTGGCGTCGGGGAGCCATTCGTGGACGACGTAGACGAGGTCGTCCTCCTCCACCGCGTCGAGGACCTGCACGAAGCGTGGGTCACCGAGCAGCGCGGAGGAGCGGGCCGCGGCCAGCACGGAGCGGGCACGCGGATGGTCGGCGGGCAGCAGGTGGACGCCCACCGCGCGGCGCAGTTTCTCGTCGACGGCCCGCCAGCTGCTGAAGCCGTCCAGGCGGGTGACGCACTCCTCCAGCCGGTAGCGTCTGGCGAGTTTGTGCCCGCTGTGTAGGTCAGGGGTCGGCAGGGTGGCCTCGGAACCGATGTGTTCACCACCCGTGTCCTGCGGCTTCGTGCCTGTGGTGTCCTGGGCTTCTGCCGTCCCGTCGGTCGTGGCCTCGTCCGCCTTGGCGGCCAGCGGTTCATCACCGCTGTTGTCGGCCACGTCGACGGCAGCCGTGCTACGTTCCGCCACCGTCGTTCCTGCCTCCCCATCCGTTGCGCGATGCCAGCCAGCTCTGCACAGTCACGCCAATTGTGCCCACACTCCGGCGCTATGCACGACACGCAAGGGGTGGTGATGGTTGTGCGGCCGAGGATCCTCAGCGTCCGAGTCGTCCTCGGACCATGCCGACCATGCCGTTGATCTCCTCGATCCGCATCCGCTTGGCGGCGACGAAGAAGACCCCCAGGAGAACGGCTCCGCCGCAGATCAGAGCGGTGAGCGAACCGAAGGCGCCCTCGCCGAGACCCAGAAGTACGGCAAAGCCCACGCCGCCGCCGAGGACCGCTGCGGGGATCGCGGCCAGGCAGAGCCGGGCGTAGGTGCGGACGACGTGGGAGCCGTCCAGATCGCCGCCCAGGCGGTTGCGCAGCCGCCGCCAGGCGATGCCCACGCCGACGGCGTAGGCGAGCCCGTACGAGGCTGCCATGCCCACCACGGCCCAGCGGGCGGGCAGCACCACGTAGCAGAGGGCCGAGGCCGCCGCGTTGACCGCGGCGACGATGACCGTGTTGTAGAAGGGCGTGCGGGTGTCCTCGTAGGCGTAGAAGCCGCGCAGCACGACGTACTGCACGGAGTACGGGATCAGGCCGAGACCGAAGGCCATGAGGATGAAGCCCATGGAGCGGGCGGCCTCGGTGCCCGCGGAGGCGTACAGGAGGGTGCACATCGGCAGGCCGAGTGCGAGGAAGGCGAAGGCCACCGGCACGATGGCGACGGCCGAGTTCCGCAGCCCCTGGGAGATGTCGTCGCGGACGGCGCCCGGGTCGTCGTCGTGGGCGGCGCGGGAGATGCGGGGCAGCAGGGCCGCCATGACGGAGACGGTGATGATCGCCTGCGGCATGCCCCAGATGAGCTGGGCGTTGGAGTAGGCGAGGAAGCCGGTGCCGTCCTTGCCGGACAGCTTGCCCGCCGATGTCGCGAGCTGGGTGACGACGATCACACCTGCCTGGTTGGCCAGCACGAACAGAACGGTCCACTTGGCCAGCTTGATCGTCTTGCCGAGCCCGTGTCCCTTCCAGTCGAAGCGCGGGCGGAAACGGAAACCGGCCTCGCGCAGGTACGGGATCATGGCCAGGGCCTGGACGACCAGACCGAGCAGCGTGCCGATGCCCAGCAGCCGGACGCCCTCCGGCGGAATGGTCTGGACGCCCATCTGGGACTCGGCGGACGTTCCGTAGACCCAGATGAACATGCCGAACGTGAAGATCATGACGATGTTGTTGAGGACCGGGGTCCACATCATCGCGCCGAACTTGCCGCGGGCATTGAGGATCTGGCCCATGACGACGTGCACGCCCATGAAGAAGATGGTCGGCAGGCAGTACCGGGCGAAGGTCACGGCGACGCTGTTGGCCGCCGCGTCCTCGGCGATCGTCGGCGACATCATGTGGATCAGCCACGGAGCGGCGAAGACCGCGAGTGCGACGATCACGCCGAGCGCGACCATGACGAGCGTCAGGAGCCGGTTGGCGTAGGCCTCGCCGCCGTCCTCGTCGTCCTTCATGGACCGGACGAGCTGAGGCACGAAGACCGAGTTCAGGCCGCCGCCCACGGTGAGGATGTAGATCATCGTGGGCAGCGTGTAGGCGATCGTGAAGCTGTCGCCCAGCAGTGCCGCACCGAGCGCGGCGGTGATCACGAGGCTGCGGACGAATCCGGTGAGGCGGGACACGAGCGTGCCGGCCGCCATCAGCGCGCTGGACTTCAGTATCCCGGAGGCCCGGCCGCCGGACTTGGGCGGAGCGGGCGCCGGGGCAGGCTCGGGCTCCGCGGGGACGGGGGCGGACCCTGCCGGGCCCTCCTGGTCCCGGAAGAGGTGCGCGAAGGCATCCGGCTGCTCGTCGTCCTGGGAGGCCTGGCTGACGAGGTCGTCCACCCCGACGAACTGGGTGGTCGCCGGGGTGTCGCCGTACGGCAGGTGCCGCGACGGGCCGTCTGGCTCGGGCGGCGGTGTCTGCGCCCAGATACGCGGATCGGGCGGGTACTGGGCCGCGGCCGGCTGCTGGTAGAGCGGCTGGGGCTGCTGGTACGTGCCCGGGGGCGGTGGCGGGTGCGCGGCCCGGTCGTACAGCGCCTCGGCCACCGGGTCCTGGACCGACAGGTCCTGGGCGAGGTAGGGATCGCGGTCGTAGGCGTCCTGGAGGTACGGATCGGGCGTCGGCGGAACCTGACCGGGCCCCGGTGGCATCGGGGGCCCGCCGGAAGACCCGGCTCCGCCCGCACCCTGACCGCGGTCACCGTCGTACGGCGCGTTCATCGAAACCCCACCTCATCGTCCCCGGCCGACCGGCCACGACAGACATCGCTCAACGTTCCACTTTCTCACCCGGGGCCGACGGCTCCCCGCTTTCCGGCCCGGTGTCCGGAGTCGGGTCACTCGGCTGCCCGGGTTCACCGCCGTCGTCGCCGGTCGCGCCGCCCGCGTTGGCGCGCTTGCGATGGGTGTACATCCTGATGCCCGCGAGGACGAGGAGCAGCAGTCCGCCCGCGATGACCAGCAGCACGGTCGGGGTGAGCTCGGAGACCTTCACGGTGAAGGTCATCTCGTCGCCGTACGGCGTGCCGTCCTCCGTGTAGAGCTGCGCCGTCATCTGCACCTGGCCGTTGACGTTGGCCGCCGCGTCGAACTTCACGGACTGGCTGTGGCCGGCGCCGATCCGGATCGGCTGCTCCGCCACGGCCCCGCCGTCGTTCAGCTTGAGGCGCGTCGCGTTCTCCGACTTCAGCCGGAGGACGAGATGGTCCACGCCCTGCAACAGCCTGTTCTGCACGGTCACCGGGATGGTGGCGCTGCGGCCGGAGAGGGTGACGTCCGACTTCGAGATGAGCTGGACCTCGTTGATGAGGTCCTGGAGATATGTGCGGACCGAGTCCCGGTACTGCTGGGCCTCCAGCGGGCGGCCTCGCCATGACGTCGACATGGAGCGGTTGAGCGCGTTGCCGAAGGGGGTCACCACCCGCTCGGTCTGGGTGAGGATGACCTGGAAGTTGTTCAGCGAGACCTGGGTGGACTTGATGTCCTGGAAGGCCTGGGTGGGCAGCTCCTGGCCGCGGAGCTTCCTCGGGTACTGGGAGGTCCCGGGGACGCCGGTTGTCGCGTCCGCGTCGGGCTTCGCCCCGGCCGCTTCCACCAGCCCGAGGGGCTGTGTCCAGCGTCCGTCGTCGAGACCGTGCAGGGCGCGGGCCATCGACTGGGCCTGGGCCACGGTGGGCGTCCGCTGCGGTGCGACGACGATGCTCCGCTCCGCGTCCGTGTCCTGCGCGGTCAGGGCGAGCGTCTGAGCGAGGAACTTCTGCACGGCGAGGGTGGAGTTCCCGGCCTTCGACATGTCGCCCTGGAAGGCCGTGGAGAGCCGGGCGTCGGCGACGACCGCGGTGGTGCCCCCGCCGATCGGCCGGGCGGCGGTCGGCGTGTACGGCAGATTGCCGGTCTCCTGGAGGCTGTCGCTGCGGGCGATCACCTTGTGGGCACCGGCCGAGGTGGCGACATCGACGATCGACGGGTCGATCGCCCCGTCGACGGGCCAGGCGAAGTCGGTCGACGGCTTCACATGGAGGATGGTCTGCACCGTGGAGCCGGCCACCTCGGTGGCGGTCTGCAAATGGCTGAGGGTGCCGGAGACGTTCTTGCCGCGGTGCGCGATGGACGCCAGATCGGGGTCGGCGAACGGCAGCGCGACGACCTTCCCGTCCGACACCGCGGCCTCAAGAGCGGTGAGCCACTTCTTGGCGACGGCCTGGTTCGTCCCCGCGACGGTGGTGTCGCCGGACTTGACGCGGTAGTTCCCCGTCATCGCATCCACGCTGGCCAGCAGATCCGGGTCGACCACCCAGGTCACCGGCAGCTGGCTGCCCAGTGAGACCAGCTGTTCGAGCCGTCCGCCCGTAGCCAGCTCGGCGGCCAGGTCGTCGTCCGCGAACACGGGCGTCTGCTGATCGTCGGTGCCCGTCTCGGCGGTGACATGGGCCGATGCGATCAGCGGCCAGAGATAGGTGACCTTCGTCCTGGAGTCACGCTCCTCTTCCTGCCAGGGCAGGAAGGTGCGCTCGATCCCCAGCACCTGGGGGTACGGGGCCCGGGAGGTCTGCCCCGAGAGCGAGACACCGAGCTGGTAGACGCCGTCGTCGCCGAGGCCCAGCTTGCCGACCGGGACGGACAGCGTGAAGTCCTGGCTGATCCCGGTGGGGAGTTTCGCGATCTTCACCGTGTACTTGCCGCCGAGCGCGGCGGGGTCGCTGCCGAGCGCGTATCCGGTGCGCCTGGCGGCGGTGTCGATCTCCGTCCTGCCCAGGAGCTTCGGGCCCACCCGCAGGTCGACCGTGGCCGCCTTGATGGTGTCCCTGCCCCTGTTGGTGACAGTGCCGGAGACGGTCAGGGTGTCCCCCTTGACCGGCGCGCTCGGGGACAGCGTGTTCAGGGACACATCGACCGTCCCGGAGCCGGTGTGTGCCTTGCCGGTGCCGGCCTGCGCGGCCGGAACGGCCAGCAGCGCCGCGACGAGCGGCGCCCCGATGATCAGGGCGGCTGTGCGCCGCAGCCACCGGCGGGCAGGAGAGGGACCGATCCCCTGAATGTCTGCCGCCTCGGCCACGCGCTTACCCGTCCCTCGTCGTCGTCAGCTGGTGTCGATGGTTGTCGGTTGTTGCGTCCACGCATGGTAACGATGTGCGCGGGTGCCAAGTGCTGGGGAGTTCGCTACATGATCGGAAGAGTCTTGCAGGCGGGACGAATCCAGGGCGACCGGACCGGTCCAGGCACGTACCCTTTTCAGTTGTGTCGAACGCCAATGAAGACAGCTCCCGTGCCCTGACCCAGGTGCAGCACCGCGCAGTCAGCGAACTGCTCCGGGTGTCCCCGGTCGCCGACGACCTCGCTCGCCGTTTCCAGGACGCCGGGTTCGGTCTCGCCCTGGTCGGTGGCTCGGTCCGGGACGCGCTTCTCGGCAGGCTCGGGAACGACCTGGACTTTACGACTGATGCCCGCCCCGAGGCCGTACTGAAGATCGTCCGCCCGTGGGCCGACTCGGTCTGGGAGGTCGGGATCGCCTTCGGCACCGTGGGCGCCCAGAAGGACGGCTACCAGATCGAGGTCACCACCTACAGGTCGGAGGCGTACGACCGGACCTCCCGCAAGCCCGAGGTGTCCTACGGCGACTCCATCGAGGAAGACCTCGTCCGCCGCGACTTCACGGTCAACGCGATGGCCGTCGCGCTTCCGCGGAAGGAGTTCATCGACCCGCACGGCGGCCTTGAGGATCTGGCGGAGCGCGTTCTCCGTACCCCCGGAACCCCCGAGGAATCGTTCTCCGACGATCCGCTGCGCATGCTGCGCGCGGCCCGTTTCGCGGCTCAGCTGGACTTCGATGTCGCTCCCGATGTGGTCGCCGCGATGACGGAGATGGCCGGACGCATCGAGATCGTCTCCGCCGAACGGGTCAGGGAAGAGCTCAACAAACTGCTGCTCTCCACACACCCCCGCAAGGGCCTGGCGCTGCTCGTCGACACGGGGCTGGCGCAGCAGGTGCTGCCGGAGCTCCCCGCACTGCGTCTGGAAAGTGACGAGCATCACCGTCACAAGGATGTCTACGAGCATTCGCTGACCGTCCTGGAGCAGGCGATCGACCTGGAGAAGGACGGCCCCGATCTGGTTCTGCGGCTCGCCGCTCTCCTCCATGACATCGGCAAGCCCCGGACGCGACGCTTCGAGAAGGACGGGCGCGTCTCGTTCCATCACCACGAGGTGGTGGGCGCCAAGATGGTCAAGAAGCGGATGACCGAGCTCAAGTACTCCAACGACATGGTCAAGGACGTCTCGAAGCTGGTGGAACTTCACCTGCGCTTCCACGGTTACGGCGACGGCGAGTGGACGGACTCCGCGGTCCGCCGATATGTGCGGGACGCCGGGCCCTTGCTGGACCGACTGCACAAGCTGACCCGCTCGGACTGCACTACTCGGAACAAGCGCAAGGCCGCCGCGCTCTCCCGGACCTATGACGGGCTGGAGGAGCGCATCGCGCAGTTGCAGGAGCAGGAGGAGCTGGATGCCATCCGCCCCGACCTGGACGGCAACGAGATCATGAAGACCCTGGGGGTCGGTCCTGGTCCGGTGATCGGCAAGGCGTACGCGTTCCTGCTGGAGCTGCGCCTGGAGCACGGCCCGATGGAGCATGACAGGGCGGTCGAGAAGCTCAAGGAGTGGTGGGCCGCACAGGTCTGAGGCTGCTGGAGGCTCGCCCGCCGGGGAACGGGGTCATGTTTCACGTGAAACATGACCCGCCCCGGTGCCGCATCCCGAACAGGTGAGGGGTGCTGTTTCACGTGAAACAGCGCCCCTTCGCTATGTCCCCCTCGCCGTGCCTCGAACGCTAAGAGGCCTCTCCGGTGCGGTCCCACCGGATGATCAGCGCGGCGACGACCGCGTAGAGAACCGCCACCCCGATCACCACTGCGGCCGACCGCCCGTCAGAAGGCAGCATCAGCGCGGAGACCCCCGCGGCCCCCACGAACGCGACGTTGAACAGCACGTCGTACAGGGCGAAGACCCGGCCCCGGAAGGAATCCTCCACCGAGGTCTGCACCACCGTGTCGGTGGTGATCTTCGCCCCCTGGGTGACCAGCCCGAGGACGAACGCCGCCACCAGCATCGGTGCGGGCGCGAACCACAGCCCCAGTGCGGGTTCGAGGACGGCGGCCCCCGCCGCGCACACCGCCATCCAGCGCAGCCGGCCGAGCCGTCCCGCCGCCCAGGGCGTCAGCACGGCCGCCGCGAAGAACCCCGCACCGGAGACCCCCACGGCCAGTCCGAGGAGCGCCAGGCCCTCGGATTCGCTGTCGGTCCAGGCGTACCGGCACAGCATCAGCACCATCACGGTCAGCGCTCCGTAGCAGAAGCGCATCACGGTCATGGCGGCCAGCACCCGGCCGGCCTGCTTCCGCTCCGCCAGATGGCGCAACCCGTCGGACAGCCCCCGCGCGGTAACGGCCAGGGCCGTGCCCAGCCCGGTCCGGTGTCCGTCCCGATCCGGTCCGAGCAGCCCGGTGGCAAGGGTCAGGGAGGCCAGCGCCGAAGCGAGATAGAGCGCCGCGCCCAGCAGCACCACGGCGGCATCGGAGTCCGCGAGGACCAGCCGCACGGCGAAGGCGAGCCCGCCGCCCGCCGTGGCGGCGAGTGTTCCGGCGGTCGGTGAGAGCGAGTTGGCGAGCACCAGCCGGTCGCTGTCGACGACACGCGGCAGCGCGGCCGAGAGACCGGCCAGGACGAAGCGGTTGACCGCGGTGACGCACAGCGCCGAGGAGTAGAAGAGCCAGTCGGGTGCGGAGCCGAGGATGAGGAGCGCCGTGCAGCAGGCGAGGACGGCACGCAGCAGGTTCCCGTACAGAAAGACCTGGCGGCGCGGCCAGCGGTCCAGCAAGGCACCGGCAAAGGGGCCGATGAGCGAGTAGGGCAGCAGCAGTACCGCCATCGCGGAGGCGATGGCACCCGCCGAAGCCTGTTTCTCGGGGGAGAAGACGACATGGGCCGCCAGTGCCACCTGGAAGACGCCGTCGGCCGACTGGGAGAGGAGTCGTACGGCCAGTAGACGACGGAAGTTCCGAAGGCGCAGAAGAACGCGCAGATCACCCACGACGGCCATGTGATCAAGGGTCACATACGTTGAGGGTCCCCGGACAGATTGCCCGGGGACCCTCAACAGTGCGGAAAGGAGAGAGCGTTGCCGCTCAGTATCCGGCCGCACGGACGCGCCGTGTCCGGCTGCGTCAGTTGGCGACCTCGCCGCGGATGAACTTCTCGACGTTCTCGCGGGCCTCGTCGTCGAAGTACTGGACCGGCGGGGACTTCATGAAGTACGAGGACGCGGAGAGGATCGGGCCACCGATGCCACGGTCCTTGGCGATCTTCGCAGCACGGACGGCGTCGATGATGACACCGGCGGAGTTCGGGGAGTCCCACACCTCGAGCTTGTACTCCAGGTTCAGCGGAACGTCACCGAAGGCGCGGCCCTCCAGACGCACGTACGCCCACTTGCGGTCGTCCAGCCAGGCCACGTAGTCCGACGGACCGATGTGGACGTTGTCCGCACCGAGCTCGCGGTCACGGATCTGGGAGGTGACGGCCTGCGTCTTGGAGATCTTCTTGGACTCCAGGCGCTCACGCTCGAGCATGTTCTTGAAGTCCATGTTGCCGCCGACGTTCAGCTGCATCGTGCGGTCCAGGATGACGCCCCGGTCCTCGAAGAGCTTCGCCATCACGCGGTGCGTGATGGTGGCGCCGACCTGCGACTTGATGTCGTCGCCGACGATCGGGACACCGGCCTCGGTGAACTTGTCCGCCCACTCCTTGGTGCCTGCGATGAAGACCGGGAGAGCGTTGACGAACGCGACCTTGGCGTCGATGGCGCACTGCGCGTAGAACTTCGCAGCGACCTCGGAGCCGACGGGCAGGTAGCAGACGAGGACGTCGACCTTGCGGTCCTTGAGGATCTGGACGATGTCGACCGGGGCCTCGGTCGACTCCTCGATGGTCTGGCGGTAGTACTTGCCGAGACCGTCGTGGGTGTGGCCGCGCTGGACGGTGACGCCGGAGTTCGGCACGTCGCAGAGCTTGATGGTGTTGTTCTCGCTGGCACCGATGGCGTCCGCGAGGTCGAGGCCGACCTTCTTCGCGTCGACGTCGAAGGCGGCGACGAACTCGACGTCCCGTACGTGGTAGTCGCCGAACTGGACGTGCATCAGACCGGGCACCCTGCCGGCCGGATCGGCGTCCTTGTAGTACTCGACGCCCTGGACCAGCGAGGCGGCGCAGTTGCCCACGCCGACGATGGCTACGCGAACCGAACCCATTCCGGTTGCTCCCTGTGTGTTTTGGATGTTTCCGATGAGGGCCCCGCGGATCTGCGGGTGCCTCACTCTGCGGTGTCGTCGGACGGATCCGGCGGGGTGTCACCCCGGCGCCGGGGCAGGCCGCCCGTCTCTCCTGCTGTGTTCTGCTGAGCTTCGCTCCCGGGCGAGGATCGTCGCTGATCCCGTCCCGACCGCTCGCTCTCGATGAGCTCGTTCAGCCAGCGCACTTCGCGCTCCACGGACTCCATGCCGTGTCGCTGCAGCTCAAGTGTGTAGTCGTCGAGGCGCTCGCGGGTGCGGGCCAGAGAGGCCCGCATCTTCTCCAGCCGCTCCTCCAGCCGGCTGCGCCGGCCTTCCAGGACGCGCATCCGTACCTCGTGCTCCGTCTGCCCGAAGAAGGCGAAACGGGCTGCGAAGTGCTCGTCCTCCCAGGAGTCGGGCCCGGTGTGCGAGAGCAGCTCCTCGAAGTGCTCCTTACCTTCCGCCGTCAGCCGGTAGACGATCTTGGCGCGGCGCCCGGCCAGAGATGAGGCGGGGGCGACCGCACGGCCGGCGGTGGGCGGAGTGTCGGCAGGAGCGGCACCCGGCTCCTCTATCAACCAGCCGTTGGCGACCAGCGTCTTGAGACAGGGGTAAAGGGTGCCGTAGCTGAAGGCGCGGAAGATCCCCAACGAGGTGTTGAGGCGCTTGCGCAGCTCATAGCCATGCATCGGGGACTCGCGGAGCAGTCCGAGAACGGCGAATTCGAGGATGCCGGAGCGTCTGCTCAACTTCGCCTCCTCCTTCACCGAGTGCTCTTGCGAAGCCCTGTGCCGGGCCGATGTACCGAGCTGATGTATCGACTCGATACATCACGACGATAGATCGGTCCTCGCGATGCGACAAGGGGAGCCATCGTGAACGGCGTCACATCGAGAATTCGTAGGCACCGACTTGCGTTGTTTGGGGTGAAGTTCGGTCCTAGGAGGGTTTTGACCGTGCGTAGTCTGTGCGGCATGCAGACCACCGGGAACCGCGTGACGCACGCGCGCGTCAGTCTCCGCGGACCAGCCGGACGCATGGCGGACGAGCCTGACGCAGGGCTGGTCCGTAATTCGGGGGACCGGATCTCAACTGCCGCTTCCAGGCGCTCTCGCCTGCCCGAGGAGTAGTCGTTCGATGAGCGAGCACCGTCGCAAAACGCCGCAACCACAAGGTGGTGGGCGTGCAGCGGCCAGACGAGCTGCCCAGCAGTCCTCAGGACGCCGCGCCGCTCCGTCACACGGAGTAACGTCCGAATCACCTTCCGATGCGCCGGGTGGGGACACTCCGTACGGCGGGCGCGCGGCGGCCAGACGAGCCGCCCAGCGGGGCGGCGGCCGAGGCGGCGGTGGTGGTGGTGGACGTCGCCGCGGTGGCGGTGGCGACGCCGGTCATGAGGGCCCCGGCAGGGGGCGTGGCCGTGCGGGCCAGCGCCCTGTCAAGAAACGCTTCATCGACTACCCGCGCGCCGGGAAGTACGGCGCGCGGCGCTGGGTGCCGTCGTGGAAGCTGGCCTCCGGCCTCTGCGTCGGCTTTCTCGGCGCGCTGATGGGCATCGGCGGGATCGCGTACGCGATGGTCGGCCTGCCCAATGTGAACGAAGCCGCGAAGGCGCAGAACAACGTCTACCTGTGGGACGACGGCTCGCAGATGGTTGCCACCGGTAGTGAGGTCAACCGCCAGATAATCAGCTTCGAGCAGATCCCCGACGCCATGCGGAACGCCGTGATCTCCGCCGAGAACAAGTCCTTCGAGCATGACCGGGGCATCGACCCCATGGGCATCGCCCGAGCCCTGTTCAACATGGCGACCGGCGGCGAGACCCAGGGTGGTTCGACGATCACCCAGCAGTACGTGAAGAACTCTCGTCTCTCCCAGGAACAGACCCTGAGCAGGAAGTTCCAGGAACTCTTCATCACGCTCAAGGTCACCAACAAGATGAAGAAGAACGAGATCATCAGGGACTACCTCAACGTCTCGTACTACGGGCGAGGTGCTTCGGGGATCCAGGCGGCGGCCAGGACGTACTACGGCAAGGACGCCGTGGATCTGAATCCGAGCGAGTGCGCGTTCCTGGCCACGCTGCTCAAGGGCGCGTCCTACTACGACCCGGCGGGCGCCACCGACGTCGATCCCAAGCAGGCGACGCCGAAGCTGAACACCGAGCGGGCCAAGAAGCGCTGGAAGTGGATCCTCGACGAAGAGGTCAAGGACGGACGTCTTTCGCAGACGGAGCGGGCCAAGTACACCGAGTTCCCGGATCCCCTCCCGCTGAAGAAGAGTCCCCAGCTCGGCGGCCAGACCGGATACCTGGTCGACCTGGCCAAGAAGTACTTCCTCAACAACACCCCCGGCGTCACGGCGGACATGCTGGCCCAAGGCGGCTACCAGATCCACACCACCTTCAACAAGAAGAAGGTGAACGAGCTCAACGCCGCGGTCAAGAAGGTCTACGACAAAAAGATCAAGCCGAAGGAGCGCCCCGAGACGGACACCCACGTCCAGTTCGGCGGCGGCTCGGTGGATCCCAAGACCGGGGCCATCGTGGCGATCTACGGCGGCCAGGATGCGACCAAGCACTTCACCAACAACGCCGACCCCACCGGTGCGCAGGTCGGTTCGACCTTCAAGCCGTTCGTACTGGCGGCGGCGATGGAGTACGGCAAGCGGGACCCCTCGCTCGGGGAGGACCAGGGGCCGTCCGAGCGCACGCCGGTCTCGCCGCTCAGCATCTACAACGCCGACGACCGGCTGAAGATCAAGAAGTACAACGGCGACATCTGGATGGACGAGAACGGCAAGGAGTGGCTGCAGGCCAACGACGGCCATGAGTCGAAGGGCAACATCACCCTTCGCGAGGCCATGCGGGTCTCCGCCAACTCCCCGTACGTGCAGCTCGGCATGGACGTCGGCACCGACAAGGTGAAGGAAGTCGCCATACACGCGGGGCTCAAGGACGACGATCAGATGGCGGATTCGCATGTGCCGTCGTTCTCCATCGGTACGTCCTCGCCCAGCGCGATCCGTATGGCCGGCGCGTACGCGACCTTCGCCGCCAGCGGTATGCAGCGCGAGCCCTACTCGGTCTCCGAGGTGAAGCACGAGGGCAAGGTGGTCTACCAGCACAAGGACGTCCAAAAGCGTGCCTTCGAACCCGCGATCGCCGACAACGTCACCGACGTCCTGAAGAACGTCGTCGAGAAGGGGACCGGTACCCCCGCGCAGCTCCCCGGCCGCGACGTGGCGGGCAAGACCGGTACGACGGACGACAACAAGTCGGCCTGGTTCGTCGGCTACACGCCCCAGCTGTCCACGGCCATCAGCATGTACCGGCTCGACGACGATGCGGCGAACAAGGATCGCAAGTTCGAGAAGATGTACGGCACGGGTGGCGAGAAGACGATCCACGGTGCGTCGTTCCCGGCCGAGATCTGGCACGACTACATGGCGGGTGCGCTGAAGGGCATGCCGGCCCTGACCTTCCCGGAGCCGGAGCCGATCGGCGACAAGGTCTACGGCGGCGGCGCGCAGAGCCCCAAGCCGACGCCCCCCGCGTCGACGACACCGTCGCCGACCAAGTCGGTGACCGAACCGCCCTCGAAGGAAACGACCCCGCCGCCGCCCGACCCCGGCGAGACCTGCGGTACGTGGGACTGGGACTGCCAGCACAACAACGGCGGGAGCAGCGACGGGGCGAACGGCGGAAACGACGGTGGTACCGGCGGTACTCCCCCGACGACCGACCCACCGACCGGCGGAAACGCGAACGGCGGCAATGGCGGCAACGGCGGGAACGGCGGCGACGGAGGGAACGGGAACGGCGGCGACGGAGGGTTCATCGCCGGACCGGCCGGATAACGTCCGCCCGGCCCGAGGGGCCGACCGGTCATGAGGGCCGCCGCACCATCCGGTGCGGCGGCCCTCGCGGTTTCCACAGTCCCGTACGGCAGGATGAGCGGCATGCCAAGCGCAGAAGACACGAGCGTGCACCAGCACCAGGAACGGTCCGTCGTGCGGCCCACGCACCAGGACGAGGTCGCCGCGGCCGGCAGCGAGCTGATCGGCGGGCGCTCCGGGCGCTGGGCACGGTTCGGAGGCACGGCGCTCACACCCGTGGCCGTCGTCGCCCTGGTGGCTCTCGGGATGTTCGCGCTGGGCATGGTGCAGAAGCTGCCCTGTTACAACTGGGCGTGGTTCAGGGGCGCGAGCTCGCAGTACACGCACGCCTGCTACTCGGACATTCCGCATCTCTTCGCCGCACGCGGATTCTCCGACGGCCTCGTGCCCTACTTCGACCGGCTGCCCGGCGACATGCAGTACCTGGAGTACCCCGTCCTGACGGGCGTGTTCATGCAGGTCGCCTCCTGGCTGACGCCGGGCGGATCCCTCCAGTACCGCGAGCAGCTGTACTGGATGGTCAACGCGGGCATGCTGATGATCTGCGCCGTGATCATCGCCGTCTGTGTCGCCCGTACGCACCGGCGCCGCCCCTGGGACGGGCTGCTGGTCGCCCTCGCGCCGGCCTTCGCGCTCACCGCGACGATCAACTGGGACCTGCTGGCCGTCGCGCTGACGGCCGCGGCGATGCTGATGTGGTCCCGGGGACGGGCGCTGGCGTTCGGCATCCTCATCGGCCTCGCCACGGCCGCCAAGCTGTATCCCGTGTTCCTGCTGGGGCCGGTGTTCGTGCTGTGCTGGCGGGCGGGCAAGTGGCGGGAGTTCGGCATGGCCACGCTCGGGGCGGCGGTGTCCTGGCTGGTGGTGAATCTGCCGGTGATGGCCCTCGCCCCCGAGGGCTGGAAGAAGTTCTACACATTCAGCGAGGAACGGGGCATCGACTTCGGTTCCTTCTGGCTGATCATCACCCAGCGCACCGGCGAGGGCATCGAGGTCTCGACCGTCAACACCGTCTCGACCCTGACGACGGTCCTGCTGTGCGCCGCCATCGGCGCGCTCACCCTGACGGCGCCGCGCAGGCCGCGCTTCGCGCAGCTCGCCTTCCTCGTCGTCGCGGCGTTCATCCTGGTCAACAAGGTCTACTCGCCGCAGTACGTGCTGTGGCTGATCCCCCTGGCCGCCCTGGCCAGGCCGCGCTGGCGCGACTTCCTGATCTGGCAGGCCTGCGAGGTCCTGTACTTCCTGGGGATCTGGCTGTACCTCGCGTACACGACGAGCGGGGACAAGCACCAGGGGCTGCCCACGGAGGGCTACCAGCTGGCGATCGCCCTGCACCTGCTGGGCACGCTGTACCTCTGTGCCGTGGTCGTACGGGACATCCTCATGCCGGAGCGGGACGTCGTACGGCGCGACGGGTCGGACGATCCGTCCGGCGGGGTGCTCGACGGGGCCCCGGACGCGTTCGTGCTGGGGCGGGCGGCGCATCCGCCGGAGCACGCCCACGCCGCGGTGGAAGGGCCGCGGGTGGAGTGGGGCGCGGCGCGCGGACCGGTCGCCGACTGAGAACCGGGTCTCTCCCGAAGGGAGAGACCCGGTTCCGTTGCGGGGACTGCCGTGCGATCGGGGCCGGGCAGGCCCTACCGGTCGACGAGGCGGTCGAACTGGGTGGTCGTATGGCGCAGATGGGCCACCAGCTCGTCGCCCACCTTCGGCTCCTGGGCGTCCGCCGGGACGAACAGGATCGACACCTGCATGTGCGGCGGCTCGGCGAACCAGCGCTGCTTGCCCGCCCAGACGAACGGCGACAGGTTGCGGTTGACGGTGGCCAGGCCCGCGCGGGCGACCCCCTTGGCGCGCGGCATCACACCGTGCAGCGCCTTCGGGGCCTCCAGGCCCACACCGTGCGACGTCCCGCCGGCGACGACCACCAGCCAGCCGTCCGAGGCGGTCTTCTGCTGGCGGTAGCCGAAGCGGTCGCCCTTGGCCACGCGCGTGACGTCCAGGACGGCGCCCCGGTACTCCGTCGCCTCGTGGTCGCCGAGCCAGAGGCGGGTGCCGATGCGGGCGCGGAAACGGGTCTGCGGGAACTGCTGCTGGAGCCGGCCCAGCTCCTCGGCGCGCAGATGGCTGACGAACATGGTGTGCAGCGGCAGCCGGGCCGCGCGCAGCCGGTCCATCCAGCCGATGACCTCCTCGACCGCGTCCGAACCGTCCGTGCGGTCCAGCGGCAGGTGCAGGGCGAAGCCTTCGAGCCGTACGTCCTCGATGGCGGCGTGCAGCTGCCCGAGCTCCTCCTCCTTGACGCCGTGGCGCTTCATCGAGCTCATGCACTCGATGACGACCCGGGCGCCCACCAGGGCGTGTACGCCGTCCACGGAGGACACGGACCGGACGACGCGGTCGGGCAGCGGCACCGGCTCCTCGCCCCGGCGGAACGGGGTGAGGACCAGGAGGTCGCCGCTGAACCAGTCCTTGATGCGGGCCGCCTCGTAGGTGGTCCCGACGGCGAGCATGTCGGAGCCGAAGCGGATGGCCTCGTCGGCCAGCCGCTCGTGGCCGAAGCCGTATCCGTTGCCCTTGCAGACCGGGACGAGACCGGGGAACTGGTCGAGGACGGATTTCTGGTGCGCCCGCCAGCGCGCGGTGTCGACGTACAGGGAGAGCGCCATGGCCGGTCCGGAACCCTTCTGGTGGCTGCTGTGTGGGAGGTGGGTGGAGCCGAGGTCCCCATTGAAACCAATGAAGCCGGGTTTCGTCAGTGGGGCGGTGCGTAACGGAGGACGCGTGTCAGCGACGCGACATGTAGATGTCGAGCGCCTTGTGCAGCAGCTTGTTGAGCGGGAAGTCCCACTCGCCGAGGTACTCGGCGGCCTGCCCGCCGGTGCCGACCTTGAACTGGATCAGGCCGAAGAGGTGGTCGGTCTCGTCCAGGGAGTCGGAGATGCCGCGCAGGTCGTAGACGGTGGCCCCCATGGCGTACGCGTCGCGCAGCATCCGCCACTGCATCGCGTTCGAGGGCCGGACCTCGCGCTTGTGGTTGGCGGAGGCGCCGTAGGAGTACCAGACGTGCCCGCCGACGATCAGCATGGTCGCGGCCGCGACGTTCTCACCCTCGTGGCGGGCGAAGTAGAGCCGCATCCGGTTGGGGTCCTCGTTGTTGAGGGCCGTCCACATGCGCTGGAAGTAGCCCAGCGGACGCGGCCGGAAGTGGTCGCGCTCCGCCGTGATCTCGTACAGCCGCTGCCACTCGTCGAGCTCGGCGTAGCTGCCCTGGACGACCTCGACACCGGCCTTCTCGGCCTTCTTGATGTTGCGTCGCCACAGCTGGTTGAAGCCCTTGTGGACGTCTTCGAGTGAACGGTTCGCCAGCGGCACCTGGAAGACGTAGCGGGGCTGTACGTCACCGAAGCCGGCGCCGCCGTCCTCGCCCTGCTGCCAGCCCATCTTCCGCAGCCGGTCCGCCACTTCGAAGGCGCGCGGCTCGATGTGAGTGGCCTCGACGTCACGCAGCCGCTTCACCTCGGGGTCCTGGATGCCCGACTTGATGGCGGCCGAGTCCCAGCGGCGGATGATGACCGGCGGGCCCATCTTCACGGAGAAGGCGCCCTGCTGCTTGAGGTGCGCCAGCATCGGCCGCAGCCAGTCGTCCAGGTTCGGGGCGTACCAGTTGATGACCGGGCCCTCGGGCAGATAGGCGAGGTACCGCTTGATCTTGGGCAGCTGCCGGTAGAGCACCAGGCCGGCGCCGACGAGCTGTCCGCTCTTGTCGAACCAGCCGAGGCTCTCCGAGCGCCACTCCGCCTTCACGTCCGCCCATGCCGGGACCTGCATGTGACTCGCCGCGGGCAGGCTCTGGATGTATGCCAGATGCTGCTCTCGGCTGATGGTCCTCAGGGTCAGGCTCATGCGGGGCGCTCCTCGGCAGGTGTGTCCCCATCGGTCAGGGGCTCCGGCTCTCGCGCCGAAGCCTACTGTGACCGACGAGTCCACCGTCTGGCCCTATGGGACCTTGCGCCTCCGCCGTCGTGGGGGACCCGGGTCCCCGGGTCCTTGCACGGGGAACGACGCGAGGTTCCCGAGTGGTTCCTCGCGCCGTTCCTCCGGCCTGTGCCGGCTGCCGGGTCACCCGCCGTCCGGCTCGTACCGGCCGCGGATCACCTGCCGGCCGCCCGGTGTCAGCCCACCACGCCGCCGAAGAGGCCGCCGTGCGCCATGCCCAGGAAGAAGCCGATGGCGGCTGCGCCCATGCCGATGATCAGCGGGAACCGTTCTCGCGTGGTCACCGAGACGTACTGCCCGTAGGCGCCTGTGAGGATCCCGATGAGCCCGGCCCACGAGCTGATCAGATGCAGGTTGTGGAACATCGCCGTCACGAAGGCGAGAACACCGAGGACCAGCGTCACCACCACCAGCGTCTGCTGGAGCGGATGGGGCCTGCCGTCGGTGGCGAGCAGGGAGACGGGGGGACGGGGTCGTATTGCCTGTGCCATGGAGTACCTCCTGGCCGAAAGGGGCGCGTCGTGGCGTCGCTCACACCCGATGTGTCCAGATTGCGTCTCCTGACCACCGGATTTCAACCGGAAGCCGGTGTGCGGGTACTCTGTACGGTCTGCACCGGTGTCTGCCCAGGCCAGCACATTCAGCCCCTCTCGATGGAGGGCGTTGTCAGTGGCGGCTGTTTTACTCGGAGACACTGTTGCTTACGCATCACGACCCTCCTGCCACGGAACGACCGTGGCCGCTGAGTCCAAAGGAGGTGGGTTCCACATGCGTCACTACGAGGTGATGGTCATCCTCGACCCCGATCTCGAGGAGCGCGCTGTCTCCCCGCTGATCGAGAACTTCCTCTCCGTCGTCCGTGAGGGCAACGGAAAGGTTGAGAAGGTCGACACCTGGGGCCGTCGTCGTCTCGCTTACGAGATCAAGAAGAAGCCCGAGGGCATCTACTCGGTCATCGACCTGCAGGCCGAGCCTGCGGTCGTCAAGGAGCTCGACCGCCAGATGAACCTGAACGAGTCGGTCCTCCGGACCAAGGTCCTCCGTCCCGAGTCCCACTGAGCTTCTAGCTCAGTGGTCATCGGGTTCGAGTAGCAGCAAGCAGCCAGAAGCAATCCCCGCCGAGAGGTTCATCCATGGCAGGCGAGACCGTCATCACGGTCGTCGGCAATCTCGTCGACGACCCCGAGCTGCGCTTCACCCCGTCCGGTGCGGCGGTCGCGAAGTTCCGTGTCGCGTCCACTCCCCGCATCTTCGACCGGCAGACCAATGAGTGGAAGGACGGCGAAGGCCTGTTCCTCACCTGCTCGGTCTGGCGGCAGGCGGCGGAGAACGTCGCCGAGTCGCTCCAGCGAGGCATGCGCGTCGTCGTGCAGGGTCGGCTGAAGCAGCGGTCCTACGAAGACCGCGAGGGCGTCAAGCGCACGGTCTACGAGCTGGATGTCGAGGAAGTCGGCCCCAGCCTGAAGAACGCCACGGCCAAGGTCACCAAGACCACCGGTCGCGGTGGTCAGGGCGGCCAGGGTGGATACGGCGGTGGCCAGCAGGGCGGCGGTAACTGGGGCGGCGGTCCCAGTGGCGGTGGCCAGCAGGGTGGTGGCGGCGCTCCCGCCGACGACCCGTGGGCCACGAGCGCGCCGTCCGGCGGTCAGCAGGGCGGGGGCCAGCAGGGCGGCGGAGGCGGCTGGGGCGGAAGCTCCGGTGGTTCCGGCGGCGGCTACTCGGACGAGCCTCCCTTCTAGGGCAGCTCGTACCCCCACTTCTTGATCACACAGGAGATACACCATGGCGAAGCCGCCTGTGCGCAAGCCTAAGAAGAAGGTCTGCGCGTTCTGCAAGGACAAGACCCAGTACGTGGACTACAAGGACACGAACATGCTGCGGAAGTTCATTTCCGACCGCGGCAAGATCCGTGCCCGCCGCGTGACCGGCAACTGCACGCAGCACCAGCGTGACGTCGCCACGGCAGTCAAGAACAGCCGTGAGATGGCGCTGCTGCCCTACACGTCCACCGCGCGATAAGGGAAGGGTGACCGAATCATGAAGATCATCCTCACCCACGAGGTCTCCGGCCTCGGTGCTGCGGGCGACGTCGTCGACGTCAAGGACGGGTACGCCCGTAACTACCTGGTTCCGCGTGGCTTTGCCATCCGCTGGACCAAGGGTGGCGAGAAGGACGTGGCGCAGATCCGCCGCGCCCGCAAGATCCACGAGATCGCCACGATCGAGCAGGCCAACGAGATCAAGTCCAAGCTCGAGGCCGTGAAGGTCCGTCTGGCTGTTCGCTCCGGCGACGCCGGCCGTCTCTTCGGCTCCGTGACCCCGGCCGACATCGCCTCGGCGATCAAGGCCGCCGGTGGCCCCGACGTCGACAAGCGTCGCGTCGAGCTCGGCTCGCCGATCAAGACGCTCGGCGGACACCAGGTGTCCGTGCGTCTGCACCCCGAGGTCGCTGCGAACCTCGGCATCGAGGTCGTTGCTGCCTAAGGGCACAGCTCACCTGAGCAGCTGAAGGGCCGTACCCCACGGGGTGCGGCCCTTCGTCGTTCCGGGCCGCATGCTCCTGGTCGCGTGGGACGGTTTCACGTGAAACGCGACCAGGGCGGGCGGCTCAGCGGGTGACCCCGGTGATGACCCACTTGCCGGAGCGGGTGCGCAGCCAGAGGGTGACCATGCGGACGACCATCATCAGAGCCATCGCCCACCACAGTGTCGTCAGACCTCCGCCGATCACCGGCACCAGCAGGGCGACCGGCGCGAAGACCGCGAGAGTGACGAGCATGGCCCAGGCCAGATACCGCCCGTCGCCGGCGCCCATCAGGACTCCGTCGAGGACGAAGACCACGCCGGCGATCGGCTGGGAGAGCGCCACCACCAGCAGTGCCGGGAGCAGGGTGTCCTGCACGGACCGGTCACTGGTGAACAAGGGCACGAACAGTGGGCGGGCCAGGACGATCAGTGCTCCGAAGACCACCCCGGAGACGATGCCCCACTGCACCATGCGGCGGCAGGCCTCGCGTGCGCCCTTGGCGTCGTCGGCTCCCAGATAGCGGCCGATGATCGCCTGACCGGCGATGGCGATGGCGTCGAGGGCGAAGGCCATCAGGCTCCAGAGGGAGAGGATGATCTGGTGCGCGGCTATCTCGGTGTCGCCGAGGCGGGCGGCGACGGCCGTGGCGATCATCAGGACGGCACGGAGCGACAGCGTACGGACCAGCAGCGGAACGCCCGCCTGGGCGCTGGCCCTGATGCCTGCGGCGTCGGGGCGCAGCGAGGCGCCGTGGCGTCGCGCCCCCCGTACCACCACGACCAGATAGGCAACGGCCATCGAGACCTGCGCGATCACGGTGCCCCAGGCCGATCCGGCGATGCCGAGACCGGCGCCGTAGACCAGTCCCGCGTTGAGGGCCCCGTTGGCCGCGAAGCCGCCGATGGCGACGTACAGCGGGGTCCTGGTGTCCTGCAGGCCGCGGAGTACGCCGGTCGCGGCCATCACCACGAGCATCGCGGGGATGCCGAGGCTGGAGATCCTCAGATACGTGGTCGCGTAAGGGGCTGCGGTGTCGGAGGCTCCGAAGACGTCCACCAGCCAGGGGGCGGTGGGAAGCGCGACGGCGATGACGGCGATGCCCAGCAGGAGCGCCAGCCAGATGCCGTCCATGCCCTGCCGGATCGCGGAGGCCAGATCACCCGCCCCGACCCGTCGTGCCACCGCCGCGGTGGTGGCGTAGGCGAGGAAGACGAAGATGCTGACAGCGGTGGTCAGCAGGGCGGCGGCGACGGCCAGGCCGGCCAGTTGCGGGGTGCCGAGATGACCGACGATCGCGCTGTCGACCATCACGAAGAGCGGCTCGGCGACGAGTGCGCCGAAGGCAGGGACGGCGAGCGAGATGATCTCGCGGTCGTGCCGTCGGCGACTGGAAGGCGGGGTTGCCGGGGCCTGGATCATGGGGGTCAATCTAATCTTCCACAGGTAATGGATGCAATGCCTTCTGGGTCCTTACATTTGCTGAGCTCCGGCGTTCTCCCGTGGGCCGTTTGTCGTGATCTTGTGCTGACTCGGAAAGTTTTTCTCCCCCACAGCCCGTGGATGGGGAAAGGCCAGGTCAGCGCCGTGGTGGTGCAGGTGTTATGAGTTTGTCCACAGTGCTGTCCCCCGCTCCGTGCACAGGTTCTGCGGGGTTCTCCACAGCATCTGGTCGGTCGTCCACATGGCCTGTGGATAACCAGATTGGCTGACGGTGCCGAGCGGCCTACCGTGGACCGGCGCCCGCACCCCGTTCTGGTCCTGGAACCACGTATAACTCGACGCGCCGGAACCGGAGTCGGGCGTCTTGTTTGTCGGTGCTGTGCCGTAAGAAAGAGTGGCATGGCGAGGTCCGCGGAGCGGACGGGAGGAGGTGGCCCGGTGAGCATTCCCGAGCCTTTGGACGACCCCTGGGCCGAGTCCGGTCCCAGTGACCGTCTGCCCGTTTCCCGGCCGCGCCGCGGTGAAGGCCGGGACCGCGGCGAGCAGCACGAACGCGGCAGGGAGAGCGGCGGCTGGGAGGGCGGCTCTTCCGGTTTCGAGCGGGTGCCGCCCCAGGACCTCGATGCCGAGCAGTCGGTTCTCGGTGGCATGCTCCTGTCCAAGGACGCCATCGCCGAAGTCGTGGAGGTCATCAAGGGCCACGACTTCTACCGCCCCGCGCACGAGACCGTCTTCCAGGCCATTCTCGACCTCTACGCCAAGGGCGAGCCGGCCGACCCGATCACGGTGGCGGCCGAGCTGGTCAAGCGCGGCGAGATCACCAAGGTGGGCGGGGCGCCGTATCTGCACACCCTCGTCCAGTCCGTGCCGACCGCGGCCAACGCTTCGTTCTACGCGGAGATCGTCCATGAGCGGGCGGTCCTGCGACGGCTGGTCGAGGCCGGGACGAAGATCACGCAGATGGGATACGCGGCCGACGGCGATGTCGACGACATCGTGAACTCCGCGCAGGCCGAGATCTACGCCGTCACCGAGCAGCGCACCAGCGAGGACTATCTGCCGCTCGGCGACATCATGGAGGGCGCGCTCGACGAGATCGAGGCGATCGGTTCGCGCAGCGGCGAAATGACCGGGGTGCCGACCGGCTTCACCGACCTCGACGCGCTGACGAACGGCCTGCACCCGGGTCAGATGGTCGTCATCGCGGCCCGTCCCGCCATGGGTAAGTCCACGCTGGCCCTCGACTTCGCACGGGCCTGCTCGATCAAGAGCAATCTGCCCAGCGTGATCTTCTCCCTCGAAATGGGGCGCAACGAGATCGCGATGCGTCTGCTCTCCGCCGAGGCGCGGGTGGCGCTGCACCACATGCGCTCCGGCACCATGACCGACGAGGACTGGACGCGGCTGGCCCGCAGGATGCCGGATGTCTCGGCCGCCCCGCTCTACATCGACGACTCCCCGAACCTCTCCATGATGGAGATCCGGGCGAAGTGCCGTCGGCTCAAGCAGCGCAACGACCTCAAGCTCGTGGTCATCGACTATCTGCAGCTGATGCAGTCCGGTGGCTCGAAGCGCGCCGAGAGCCGCCAGCAGGAAGTCTCGGACATGTCCCGAAACCTCAAGCTGCTGGCGAAGGAACTTCAGCTCCCGGTCATCGCGCTCTCCCAGCTGAACCGTGGTCCCGAGCAGCGCACGGACAAGAAGCCGATGGTCTCCGACCTGCGTGAATCCGGATCCATCGAGCAGGACGCCGACATGGTGATCCTGCTGCACCGCGAGGACGCGTACGAGAAGGAGTCCCCCCGCGCCGGTGAGGCCGACCTGATCGTGGCCAAGCACCGTAACGGTCCGACGGCAACGATCACAGTGGCCTTCCAGGGCCACTACTCGCGCTTCGTGGACATGGCACAGACCTGACGGCGCCCGCGGATTTCGGGGCGCGGTCCGGGGGCTGTGAAATGGGCTCGCCACCGCCTGGTTCTGCGGGTAGTTCTGTGAGCATGACCTTCTCATTCGAACAGTTGCTCCCGGGGACGCGGCGCGCCCTGCTGCACCGCATCGCCACCGCCCAGTCGGAGGGCCGCGCGCCCTCTCTCGTCGCCGCGGTACAGCGGCAGGGGCAGACCGTCTGGAGCGGCTCCCGCAGTTGTGTGGACGGGCATGCGCCGGACGCCGACACCCAGTTCAGGATCGGGTCCCTCACCAAGACCTTCACCGCGGTGCTGGTCCTGCGCCTGCGTGACGAGGGCCTGCTGGACCTGGACGATCCGCTGGAGAAGCATCTGCCCGGCACCGGCGTCGGCGGCGTGACGATCCACCAGCTGCTGGGGCACAGCGCGGGACTCGGTGCCGAGTCGCCCGCTCCCTGGTGGGAGCGGACCCCGGGCTCACTGCGGCCCGAGCTGGCCGATGTGCTCGGCGAGCAGACACGGATGCACCGTCCGGGGCACCGTCACCACTACTCGAACCCCGGCTACACGCTGTTGGGCACGCTGGTCGAGAAGGTGCGCGGGGCGAGCTGGGCAGAGGTGCTGCGACACGAGATCCTGGAACCGCTCGGCATGCACCGCACCAGTCCCCACCCGCAGTCGCCGCACGCGGGCGGCTGGGCCGTGCACCCCTGGGCCGATGTCATGCTGCCCGAACCCGCCGAGGATCTCGGACTGATGGCCCCGGCCGGTCAGCTCTGGTCCACGACCGGCGACCTCCTGCGCTTCGCGGCGCTCCTGGCCGAGGGGGACGACCGGGTTCTCTGTGCGGCTTCCGTGGAGCAGATGCGTGAGCCGTCCGCACCGACCGAGTCCGGCGACTGGCAGTCCAGTTACGGGCTGGGGCTTCAGCTGGTGCGGAGCGGTAGCCGCACGCTCTTCGGGCATACGGGGTCACTGCCCGGGTTCCTGGCCGCTCTGTGGATCAGCGTCGAGGACGATGTGGCGGCCGTCGCGCTCACCAATACGACATCGGGACCGATGATCGGTGGTGTCGCCGCCGACCTCGTGGACATCGTGGCCGAGGCCGAGCCCCGTATCCCGGAGCCCTGGTGCCCGCTGCCGGAGGTGGATGCCGAACTTCTCGCGCTCACCGGCCCCTGGTACTGGGGCACGCGTCCGAACGTCCTGCGGATGACCCCGAACGGCGGGCTGGAACTCGGACCGTTGCAGGGCGACGGTCGCGGCGCACGCTTCACCGCACGGCCGGATGGCACCTGGGTCGGCCTTGACGGCTACTACGCGGGGGAGACGTTGCGCGTCGTCCGGAACAGCGACGGCAGCGTGAACCATCTCGATCTGGGGTCGTTCGTCTTCACGCGGGAGCCGTACGACCCGGCCGCGGCCGTTCCCGGTGGCGTGGACGAGGGCGGATGGCGGGGCCTGGAAGCCTGAACGCCACGTTTCACGTGAAACGCGACGTTCAGGCTTCACGTTTCGTGCGTTTCACGTGAAACGGGAGGGCGGGACGGGGTCCTTCAGGCTGTCAGCTCCCGTTCCAGCGGGGTGCGGAAGCGTGGCGTGACCCGCGTCCGGCCCACCCACTGCGAGAACCGGGATGCTTCCGCCTCGATCGCGGCGGAAGCATCCCGGCCCACGTCGGACAGCAGCCGCCAGACCGGTTCGCCATCGGCCCGCTGAGCCCAGCCGCCCACGATCCCGCCGTTCCACCACACGGTCGGGCCTATATTGCCGGACCGGTCGAAGAGGGCTTCCCGATGCCCGGCCGACAGGTGGAATCCGCGGTCGGTCCATCCCATGGCGCTGGGGTCGAGAGCGGGAAGCAGCGCGGCCCAGGGTTCCGGGGCCGGTTCCGGGGCCAGGTCCTCCGGCAGCACCCGTCCCACGGCTCCGCTGTCCAGCCGGACCTCCTCGGCCCCGATGGCTGTCAGTGCCTTGCGGGCCGTGCCCAGGCCCCAGCCCGTCCACCACGTGAGATCGGCCTCGGTCGCCGGGCCGTAGGCGCGGAGCCACCGACGGGCCAGCTCGGCCCGTGCCTGTTCGGGCTCCTCGAACGGCCAGGGCTCGGCTACCGTCCAGCGGAACTGGCTGGAGGTCCAGGAACCACGGGGCCGGTCCCGGCGGATCCGGCCTTCGGCCGCCAGGATCCGGATGACACGGGTGGCGACGCCCTGGATGGTCTCGGCCCTCTTCCCGGGGAAGACGGTGATCTTCGTGCGGAGCGCCGCCACGGCGGCGGAGAGCTCGGCGCCGGTGGCCGTGGAGCGGTCGGCGAGAGCGGCGAGGGTCTGCTGTTCGGTGTCGGCGAGCCAGCGCTCGTCCAGGCCGTTGCCGTCGTCGGCCAGGTGCTTGACGAAGGTCCGGCGTTCCTTGGCGGCCACGGCCCTGGCGTTCGAGGCGTCGACGCAGGGGGCGAGCTCCCGCGACACGACGAAAAGGGTGTTCCGCATGGAAAGCTGCCGGACCAGCGAGACGTCCCCGTAGAGAGCCTGCTCCACCGGGTCGACACTCGCCTCGGACATGCGGGCACAGGTGGAGAGGAAGACGGTGGCGGCGTCAGTGGCGTGCAGCGCGACGACCGCGTCGGCCACGGAGACCGGGGAATGGGCCCGTGCGGACGGAGCCAGGAGATGGCGTCGGCCGAGTCTGATCCTGCGCTGTTCATCACTGATGCGGTGCATGGACGACCTCCCGGATTCCGGACGGACTGGGGTCGGAACGGGATCAGAACTGGGATCGGAACGGGGATCAGAGCGCGAGCTTGAAGCCCACATGACTGGCGGTGAATCCGAGCCGCTCGTAGAAACGATGGGCATCGGTCCGGGTCACATCGGACGTCAGCTGGACCAACTGGCAGCCCTGGCGCCGGGATTCGTCCACGGCCCACTCGATCAGCAGGGTGCCGAGGCCGCTGCCGCGCTCGTCGGCGTGGACGCGGACGCCCTCGATGACCGAGCGGGTCGAGCCGCGCCGGGAAAGCCCGGGAATCACGGTCAGCTGAAGGGTTCCGACGACGCGGCCCTCGCGCACGGCGACGACCACATGCTGGTTCGGGTCGTCCACCAGCCGCCGGAATGCGGCGTGGTACGGATCCAGGTCGTCCGGTGACTCACGCTGTGCGCCCAGCGGATCATCGGCGAGCATCGCCACGATCGCGGGAATGTCGTCGAGGTCGGCCGGCCGTATGTCGAGATCGCTCATGATCGGCAGGGTACGCAGATCATCCGGATGGTGCTGCGTTTCGTCGAGTCCCGCGGGCCTGTCGTGACCACGCGGCGACTCACGCCTGTCGTGACCACGCGGCGACTCACGCCTGTCGTGACCACGCGGCGACTCACGCCTGTCGTGACCACGCGGCGACTCACGCCTGTCGTGACCACGCGGCGACTCACGCCCGTCGTGACCACGCGGCGACTCACGCCCGTCGTGACCACGCGGCGACTCACGCGATCTGCGCAGGCGCCCGCAGTTCCTCGACTGCTCTGACCAGCGGGGCCAGCTCGGGGCTCTTCGCGGCCTCGTCCAACGCGGCACGCAGCGCACTGTCATTGGTCGGCCGGGCCTCGGCGAGCAGGGCGAGACCGGCCTCCGTGACATCGGTGTAGATGCCCCGGCGATCGGTGTCGCAGAGGTACCGCGTCAGCAGACCGCGGTCTTCGAGGCGGGTGACCAGGCGGGTGGTGGCGCTCTGGCTGAGTACGACGGCGTCCGCGACCTGCTTCATCTGAAGATGTCCACCAGGGCCGTTGTGCTGCCGGCTCAGGACGCCGAGCAGGGAGTACTCCCGCACGCTCAGCCCGTGCCCGGACTGGAGCGCCCGCTCGATGCGGGCCTCGATCTTTCCGTGGAGCAAGGAGAGAGCGCACCAGCCCTGGGAGAGGGCGGTGAGTGCGGGGTCTGTCGCTGTCATGGGGTCTCTCCTCCGTGTCGGAGCCGCTTGCCACCAGGATAGGCGACTACCGCAATAGCCCGCGCTTGCAATTAATCAGCGTCTGCAATTATTGTGGACGCTCGTAAGACGCAGGCGCAATCTTCAGGGAAGGTGAAACCCATGCCGCTCGCGCTCCTAGCCCTCGCCATCGGGGCTTTCGGTATCGGGACCACCGAGTTCGTGATCATGGGGTTGCTCCCCGAGGTTGCCGCGGACTTCCAGGTCTCGATCCCGACCGCAGGATTCCTCGTCACGGGCTACGCACTCGGCGTCGTCCTCGGTGCCCCGCTGATGACGGCCCTCGGCACCCGGGTCCCCCGCAAACGCATGCTGATGCTGCTCATGGGGCTGTTCGTCGTGGGCAATGTCGTCTCGGCGGTCGCCCCCGTCTTCGGTGTGATGGTCGTCGGCCGGGTGATCGCCTCGCTCGCCCACGGTGCCTTCTTCGGCATCGGAACGGTCGTCGCGGCCGACCTGGTCGCTCCCCACAAGAAGGCCGGCGCGATCGCCATGATGTTCACCGGCCTCACCGTGGCCAATCTCGTCGGTGTACCGCTGGGCACCTACATCGGGCAGAGCATCGGCTGGCGGACCACGTTCTTCGCCGTCGCCGCGATCGGCGTCATCGGCCTGCTCGGTGTCGCCAGGCTCGTCCCCGAACAGCAACAGCACGAGGGTGTACGGCTCCGCGACGAACTGGCCGCGTTCCGCAATGTGCAGGTCCTGCTGGCCATGGGGATGACGGTGCTGGGCTTCGGCGGAGTCTTCGCGGCGATCACCTACATCACCCCGATGATGACCGAGATCGCCGGATACTCCGCGTCGTCCGTCACCTGGCTGCTGGTTCTTCTCGGACTGGGCATGGTGGGCGGCAATCTGATCGGCGGCAGGTTCGCCGACCGCCGTCTGATGCCACTGCTGTACGTGTCGCTGGGCGCCCTCGCCGTGGTTCTCGCCCTGTTCACCCTGACCGCTCACAACAAGATCGCCTCGGCCGTCACCATCGTGCTCATCGGCGGCCTGGGCTTCGCGACCGTGCCGCCGCTGCAGAAGCGGGTGCTCGACCAGGCGGCCGGTGCTCCCACCCTCGCCTCCGCGGCCAACATCGGCGCCTTCAACCTCGGCAACGCGCTCTCGGCGTGGCTCGGCGGCCTGGTCATCGCGGCCGGCCTCGGCTACACGGCTCCCAACTGGGTCGGCGCGGCCCTGGCAGCCTCGGCACTGGCCCTCGCGGTCGTCTCCGGTGTGCTGGAGCGCCGCACGGTCACGCCCAGCCGGCTTGTCGCCCGGCACAGCCCCGAACCGTCCCTGGAGTTCGCGTCCCAACGCTGAACCCGCTCACCCGCCCCACAGGCACCCACCCCTCCACCGAGCTCAGCACGTGACCGCACCACCGCGCACCAAGGAGTCACCCCCCCATGAACACCACCGCTGTCGCCGTCGCCCCCCTGACGACCCCGGACGCCGAAGCACTGATCGACGCGGCCCGTACCGCTGCCGAAGTCTCCGGCGTCGCGGTTGCCGTCACCGTCCTCGACGCGGGCGGCCATCTGCTCGCCTTCCGGCGCGATGACCGGGCCGTCCTCATCGCGGGCGAGACCAGCACCCGCAAGGCGTACACGGCCCTCCAGCTCGACGCCCCCACGGCCGACCTCGTCGACGCGGTGCGCCCCGGCGGGCTCTTCCACACGCTGCCCACCGCCCTGGACCGGCCGTTGCTCTTCATCGCCGGTGGTGTTCCGGTGCACCGCGACGGCCGACTCATCGGCGCCATCGGCGTCGGCGGAGGCGCCCCCGACCAGGATCACGGCTTCGCGACGGCTGCTGTGAAGGCCCTCGCCTGACGCGCGTACGGCCTGCGGCCGTGACGGTTCCGGGCCGTACACGCGCCGACGCTCAGCCCGTCGCCACGGTCAGCGGTGCATAGCGACGGGTCCAGTCGCCCGGCAGGTCCGAGGTCCCGAGCGTCATTACCGTGGTCGCGGAGCCGAGCCGCAGACCGCACTTCTCGAACCAGTCGAGCAGCTCGGTGTGGCGTGCGTCGATGTCCGCGCGCAGGGGCAGATCCGTCGCCTCCGCGAGAGAGGCGACGAGTGCCTGAGCCGTGGCGGTGTCGCGCGCGATCAGCGGGCCGACCACATGCGTCCGTTCGCTCGGCCAGGCCGCCGCATAGCCGATGAGCTCTCCCTCGGCCCGTGCGACCCGGATGTGGTCGGCGTACGCGGGCAGCCGGGCGAGGAGGTGGGTGCGGTCGGCACCGAAGACGTCCGAGTCCAGCCGGACCATGGCGTGCAGGTCCTCCGCCGTGGCCGGGCGGACGGTCACGCCGTCGAGGCTCTCGCCGGTCGGCCGGAAGAAGCCGGTGATCCGCTGCGAGCGGCCCACGACCGAGAAGCCGAGCTGCTCGTAGAGCGGTTGCCCGGCGGCTGTCGCGTAGAGGCTGATCGGAATGGATCCGCACTCGGCGATCACACGGTTCATCAGATGCCGGGCGACCCCCTGCCGCGCGTACCGCTCCGCGACGAGCAGCATGCCGAGGGCGTTCAGCCGTGGGCCATAGGTGGTCACCACACAGCTGGCCATCAACCCCTTGCCCCCGGGGTCGTCCACGCCGTAGCCGGTTCCGGCGGCGAGGAGCAGGCGCCACCTGTGCTCATCCCGTGGCCAGCCACGGTCCTCGCAGAGGTCGGCGCAGGCGACCAGGTCACCCGGGGTGAGGCGCCGAACGGGCGGTTCGGCGATCGGACGGGGCAGTGAGCTGGGCATGGAGGTCAGGCTGTACGACCCGGTGTTCGTACGTCCACTCTTTTACCGGAGGCGGATTTATCGGAGGTGGATTTACCGGAGGCGGATGGGCGGCGCAGCCGTCGGCCGCGCCGGGTCGGCCCCCAGGGCTTCAGTACCGATATCGCGGTGATGAAGAGGTACGTCGCCGTCGCCACCGACGGAGCGATCACCAGGTCGATATCGACGGTGCCACGGGCAGCGGCCTCGTCGATGCCGGGCCGCAGGGAGAAGACGGACAGTGCCACGGTGATCAGGGTGAGCCAGAACTTCGTCCAGACCCAACGGTGCCTGGCCAGCCCCCATGGTGTCCCGAGCGCCAGAACGAGGCCGCTGAACAGTGAGAACAGGGAGACCGGTACGACCAGCCAGTCCCCGAAGATCTTCATGGCACGGGTGGCGGCCCCTGCGGTGGCGGGGTCCGCGGTGGAGAGGGCCGCGATGGCGAGCGCCAGCAGTCCTACGGTCAGTCCCAGCCAGCTCACGGATACCGCGACATGGGCCACCAGGAGGCTGCGGCGGGCGGAGCGTTTGAGTGGTTTCACGTGAAACACGGTGCCGGGTGCTGAGCGATCGGGCGTCCGACAGCGGGAGTAATCGCGCGTACTGGCCTCGGCGTACAGCACGCGTTCCTCAAGGCGCTCGTCGGGGATGTCGCGGAGCGCGGCGACCGGCGTCCCGTGGAGGTCTCCCACGGGGCACGCAGTGATCACGACCTGTACGGCATTCCGGCCCTCCCCGAGCGGCGGAGGTCAGCCCAGGTCGGGTGCGTGCATCGCGCGTACGCCCTCGATATTGCCGTCCAGGTAGTGCCGCAGCGACAGCGGCACCAGATGGACGGCGGCGATCCCCATCCGGCTGAACGGCACCCGCACGATGTCGTACTCCCCGCACGGATCGTCGATCTCGGGGCCGTGCCTCCGGGACGGGTCCATCGACTCCAGTCGGCAGACGAAGAAGTGCTGGACCTTCACGCCCTTCACCCCGCCGCCCTCGATGTGCTCCACGGTGTCGACGAAACAGGGGACCACATCGGTGATCTTGGCGCCGAGCTCCTCGTCCACCTCGCGGTGCAGGGCATCGACCACGGTCGCGTCCTCGGGTTCGACCCCGCCGCCGGGTGTGAGCCAGTAGGGATCCACCCCGGGCTTGGTGCGCTTGATGAGGATCAGGTCGTTGCCGTCGAGCAGGATGGCGCGTGCGGTGCGCTTGACCACAGGACGTTCGGTCATGGCAAGAGAGTGGCCCGCGGAACCTGTTCTGAAACACCGGACCGGTGCCGGGCCGTCCTGCGCTCACCAGTCGGCGGCAGCGCGCAGCAGCCACTCGTGCGCCCGCGCGATGTGGGGCAGCGCGAGTGTGCCGGTCCGCGCCACCAGGAAGTAGGTGCGCAGAGGGGGCACGGGAGGGTCCAGGAGGGCCACGACCTCGCCTCGCTCCAGTGCCCTCTCGCACAGATAGCGGGGCAGCACGGTGAGCCCGGCGCCCGCCGCGGCGCACTCCAGGACCGCCCGGAGGTCCGGCACGATGACGGCCCCCGCGACGGCAGGCCGGCTCTCGAAGACGGCGGCCCAGTAGCGGGAGACGAGCGGCAGACTCTCGTGGACCTCCACCACTGGCAGCTGGTCCAGCACCACGGGCCCCTTGCGCCGCAGGGCTCCGGGCCCGAGACGCGCGGCCCAGCGCGGCGCGGCTACCAGGACGTGTTCCTCGTCGCAGAGCGGAGTCGCGGTCAGCAGCCCGCCGCGCGGCCGGGCCGTCGCGATGGCCAGATCATGGTGTCCGGCGGCCAGCCCCTCCAGCGCCTCCTCGGCCCCGGCGAAGAAGGAACTGCGCAGAGCCAGCCCCTGGCCGACGAGCGGGGTGAGTGCGGGCAGGGCACGCACCGAGGTGAACTCGGGCGGCCCGGCCAGATGCAGGCTCCGTACGCCCGACTCCTCGCCGAGCTCCGTCTCGGCGATCTCGACCAGCGCGTCGAGATGGGGCGCCGCCCGGTGCGCGAGTTCGTCGCCGATGGTCGTCGGGGTCACGCCACGGGCCCTGCGCACGAAGAGCGGGCGGCCCAGCTGCCGCTCCAGGGTCCGGATCTGCGAGGTGACCGCGGGCTGGGAGAGCCCGAGCAGGGCGGCGGCCCTGGTGAAGGAACCGGCCCGGTGCACCGTGACGAAGGTGCGCAGCAGGGCCAGGTCCATGTCCTGCCCTCCCACCGCCGTGATGCTTCGGACCCGTACAACTATAAATATGTCGATAGGTCTCTGTCGCTAGGGTGATTGGACACTGACGGAGAGTCAACTAGCCTTGTTCGGGCGGTTCCTCGTAGGGGAGCCGGGGCGGTCCGAGCCACGAGGGGGGAGGCTCGGACCGTCCGTGCCCGGTGGTCAGTTCCCGCCCTGCGCCGCGTCCAGCGCCCGTTCCACATCCGCCACCAGGTCCGCCGGGTCCTCCGCGCCGACCGAGAAGCGGATGAAGCCCTCGGGCACGGCGTCACCGCCCCAGCGCCCCCGGCGCTCGGCGGTGGAGCGCACACCGCCGAAGCTCGTCGCGTCGTCGACCAGCCGCAGCCCGGCCAGGAAACGCTCGGCCCGTTCGCGGTCGGGCAGGACGAACGACACCACGGAGCCGAAGCGCCGCATCTGCCGCACGGCCAGGGGATACGAGGGGTCGGTGGGCAGCCCCGGATACCGCAGCCCGGTGATCTCCGGCCGTCCGCCGAGTGCCTCCGCCAGCGTCAGGGCGGTGGCGCACTGCCGGTCGATCCGCAGCTCCAGCGTGGCCAGCGACCGATGCGCGAGCCAGGCCTCCATGGGGCCCGGAATGGCGCCGACCACCTTGCGCCAGCGCCGTACAGCCGCCGCCAGCTCCGGATCGCGGCAGGTCACATGGCCGAGCAGGATGTCGCCGTGCCCCGTCATGCCCTTGGTGTCGCTGGCCACCGAGAAGTCGGCCCCCAGCTCCAGGGGGCGCTGGCCGAGCGGTGTGGCGAGCGTGTTGTCGACGGCCACCAGAGTGCCGGCCGAGTGCGCCGCCTCGACGAGCCTGCGTACGTCGCAGACATCGAGCCCCGGGTTGGACGGCGTCTCGATCCACAGCAGTCTGGCGCCTTCGAGGACCGCCAGCTGGGCATCGCCGCCGGTCGGCGCGGTCCGCACCTCGACGCCGTACGCCTCCAGCTGCTCGCGCACCAGCGGCAGGGCCTGATAGCCGTCGTCGGGCAGCACGACCACATCGCCGGTGCGTGCCTGGGACAGCAGCACGGCCGAGATCGCCGCCATCCCGGAGGCGAAGACGGTGGTCTCGACGGGCTCCCCCGGTGCCTCCAGCTCTCCTATGGCACGTTCCAGATGGGTCCAGGTGGGGTTGGTGTCCCGGCCGTAGGTGTACGGGCCGGTCGGCTCACCGGAGAGATGGAAGTGCGCGGCGAAGACCGGACCGGGCAGGGTGGGTTCGAACTGTTCCGGTTCGGGCAGCCCGGCCCGTACCGCTCTGGTTCCGTCGCCCATGGTGCTCATTCCGTTTCCTCGCTTCTCTCCGGTGTGCCACCGGTCGTGCCCGCACTGTTCCCGCAGTCGTCTCCTGTAGGCGTCGGGTCAGTCCTCGTCGGGCAGGATCACGTTCAGTGCCCACGAGACGATCGAGATGATCAGGCCGCCGAGCACGGCGGTCCAGAAGCCCTCGACATGGAAGCTCAGGTCGAACAGCCCGGCCAGCCAGGAGGTCAGCAGCAGCATGAGCGCGTTGACCACCAGCGTGATCAGCCCGAGCGTGAGGATGAAGAGCGGCAGGGTCAGCAGCTTCACGATCGGCTTGACCACGAAGTTCACCAGGCCGAAGAGCAGGGCGACCAGGATCAGCGTGAGTGCCTTGCGGCCGGTGCTGCCGCCGCTCAGCGTGATGTCCTGGATCAGCCAGATGGCCACGGCCAGCGCACCTGCGTTGGCGATCGTCTTGACTACGAAATTCTTCATGTGTCTGATCGTGGCAGACGTGATCGGTGGCGGACACCGGCAGTACAGAGGCAAGGGGCGGTCAGGCCATGAAGGCATTCAGACTGGACGAGCTGGAGGCGGAACGCGCCGCCAACGACGGCGCGTATCTGCAGTTCGTGAAGGAACGGAACATGTCGGTCGGCCTGTACGCCCTGGACGCCGGCGACCTCGACCCTCAGCAGCCGCACCAGCAGGACGAGGTCTACCTCGTCGTCAGCGGCCGTGCCTCGATCACGGTCGGCATGGAAACCACGCAGGTGGGCAGAGGAAGCGTGGTGTACGTACCGGCCGGTGTCGCCCACAAGTTCCACCACATCACCGAGGACCTGCGGGTGATGGTGGTCTTCTCCCCGCCGGAGGGCTGAGCGCCGAGTCGCCGGAGGGCTGAGCGCCGGTCCGCCGGAGTGCAGGGGTCCGGTCTCAGGGATCCCTCAGGGGTCGATCAGGGGACTTCAAGGGCCGCGGAACCTCCGCCGTCCCCCTCCGCGCCTCTAGCATCGAAGCAGGAACTCAAGGAGACGAGGTAGGGACGATGGCCGTACGGGAGATATTCACGGGGATGCCCTGGTGGGTGAAGTGGATCGCGGTGCCGGTCATCGCGATCGTCGTGTTCGGCGGGCTGATCGCCAGCGTGATCGGTTTCGTGATCGGAGTGCTCTTCAAGGTCCTGATCTTCGTGATCCTGGTCGGCGGGCTCGTCTTCGTCGTCCGCAAGTTCATGTCGTCCTCTTCGCGCGGCGACTGGTAGGACGCACGGAAGTCGGCCGGGGCGTTAGCCCAGCTGAGCTAAGCGGAAGGCGAAACGGCGCCCCTCGCGGACCCGGCCGATACAGTGGCAGTTCGCTGCCACGACCTGGGAATTAACAGTCCGTCACCACGATGACCAGTGGTTTGTACGGCGTTCGGTCTCCGGACCCCAGCCATGCGGCAGCCCGTGGGGGCGGCCCCCACAGGCGGGCTGACTACCCGTCACCATGCCTGGGGGTGACTGTTGACCACGGCATCGAGCACTGCTGCCCCGACGCTGATCGGTTCGGTGCAGCGAGCGCTGAGGCTGCTGGAGGCCGTGGTCGCCCATCGCGACGGGGCGCCCGCGAAGCAACTGGCCAGGGAGGCGGGCCTTCCCCTTCCCACGGCCTACCACCTGCTGCGCACCCTGACCCACGAGGGCTATCTGCGCCGGGAGAACGGCGTCTTCCTCATGGGGACCGCGGCCGAACGCCTGGTCGGCGAGGGAACGTTGCAGAACCGTCGCGGCAGGATGACCGAGTCGCTGGGCCGCTGGCGCGACATCATCGGCGCACCGGTGTACTGCGCCGTCTACCGCGAGGGCGAGATCGAACTCGTCGCGGTCGCCGATGCCCCCGCCACCCCCGCCGTCCACGAGTGGGCGTCCTTCCGGGAGACCGGGCATGCGCATGCGATCGGCCAGTGTCTGCTGAGCCAGCTCGACGAGAAGGCCCGCGAGGATCATCTGGACCGTCACCCTGTGCGTCCGCTGACCCGCTACTCGGTGAAGGACCGTGCCTCTCTCCTCGAACGACTGCGCTCGCTGGAACGGATGGAACCTGTCATCGAACGGCAGGAGTACGCCCTCGGCACGATCTGCGCGGCCATCCCGATCACCGCCGGATTCACCGCCGCCGCGATGGCGATTTCCGTACCCCTGGAGCAGGAAAGCCGGTTGCTCCCCGCAGTCGAACAACTACGTGGCGAAGTGGCCAACCTCTTGCGTTCGTTCGTGTTCTCTATCAGTATCTGAAAAATCACTCCTTGTGATCTGCTATCGCGTGCACCACGATGGCGTCAATAGGGCCACGGGGGATCATTCCTGGCCAGATTCATCTACTGCGGGGTTGAACGATGCGCGAGTCGGTTCAAGCTGAGGTCATGATGAGCTTCCTCGTCTCCGAGGAGCTCTCTTTCCGGATCCCGGTGGAGCTCCGGTACGAGGTCTGCGATCCATATGCGATCCGGATGACCTTCCATCTGCCCGGTGACGCCCCCGTCACCTGGGCATTCGGCCGTGAGCTGCTGCTCGACGGCCTCAACAGCCCCAGTGGTGACGGTGATGTGCACATCGAACCCACTGAGCCCGAGGGCCTTTCCGACGTACACATCCGGCTACAGGTCGGCGAGGACCGGGCCCTCTTCAGGGCCGGTACGGCACCACTTGTGGCGTTTCTCGACCGGACCGACAAGCTGGTGCCGCTCGGGCAGGAGTGCACGCTCGGTGACTTCGAGGGCAACCTGGAGGACGCCCTGGGCCGGATCCTCTCCGAGGAGCAGAACGCCGGCTGACGGAGAACGACGCCGCTGACCGGCCCACCGGTCGAACACGGTATCTGCCGAATGGGTGAATTGCTCACCTGGCGGAGACGATCAAGCCTTCGTCCTACGACGACGGCCTTTCCCGGCCCGTACGGGTGCCGAAGCCCCGGCTTCCGCGCCGAGCCCTGTGCGGTCCGCGGAGACGACCAATGCGGCGAGCACCGTCGTCACCGGTACCGAGGCGACCAGTCCGATCGAGCCGACCAGCGTGCGTACGATCTCCTCCGCCACCAGCTCGCTGTTGGCCACTGTCCCCATGCTGCTCTGCGCTACGGAGAACAGCAGCAGCAACGGCAGTGCGGCGCCCGCGTAGGCGAGCACCAGCGTATTCACGACCGAGGCGATGTGGTCGCGTCCGATTCTGATCCCTGCCCGGTAGAGCCCCCGCACGCCCAACGCCGGGTTCGCCTGGTGCAGTTCCCAGACCGCCGATGTCTGGGTGACGGTCACGTCGTCGAGGACCCCGAGCGAACCGATGATGACACCGGCCAGCAGCAGACCGCTCATGTCGATGTGCGGGTACAGGCCGTGGATGAGGCCGGTGTTGTCGTCGGTGTTTCCGGTCAGGCTCGCCCAGCCGATGAAGAGCGAACCGAGCAGTCCGATCAGCAGCAGTGAGATCAGCGTGCCGATCACCGCCACCGAGGTACGGGCGGTCAGGCCGTGGCACATGTAGAGCGCGATCAGCATGATCGCACTGGCCCCGACCACCGCGACGAGCAGCGGATTCGAGCCCTGGAGAACGGCCGGGAGGATGAACAGGGTCAGCACGGCGAACGACACCGCCAGCGCGACCAGCGCCATCACCCCGCGCATGCGGCCCACCGCGACCACGACCAGGGCGAAGACTCCGGCCAGCAGGGTCATCGGGAACTTCCGGTTCACATCCGTCACCGAATACTGCAGGTCATGGGGTGCGTCAGGGGCGTACGCCACGACCACGCCCTGACCCCGGCGCAACTGGCGGGGCGAGTCGGGCTGGACGATCTCGGTGAAGGTCCGGCCCTGGTCCTGACCGGTCGTCACCTCGATCGTGGCATGCCCGCACAGCCCCCGTCCGCCCTCCGACGGCGGTGCGGTGTCCCCGCCGATGGGCGTCTGAACCGCGTTCACGTCCTTGCAGTCCACCTTGTCGACATTCACCACCTTTCCCTGCTGGGTCTGCCGGTCGAATCCGACGCCGGTCCGCTCGTGCGGCGGCGTGCCACCCGGCCAGAGAGCCACCAGACCGACGAGAACGGCGGTGGCGAACGGGATCAGTACGGCCGCGATGACCTTGCGCAGATGTGTGGAGACGGGTGCGGCAGGGCCATGGCTGTGCGAGTGACCGTGGTGCTGGTCCTGAGGCCGGCTCTGCGGTTCGTGGGTGATATGGGGGGACGTCACCGGCCGATCATCGCAAGAAGGGACGGGCCCTCTGTTCATCACGCCGGACGGGGCGCTAGCGTGGAGGAACCTTTGCACACGCGGGAGCTCGGAGCACCGGGCTGAGAGGGCGCTGACATCCGTACGTCCGTACGGGACGGGCTGCGCCGACCGCCGAACCTGTTACCGGGTAATGCCGGCGTAGGGAGTAGGTCTCATGACCACAGCGGACGCACGCACGCCTGCCTCGAACCAGAGCGACGAGGCCGGGAAGTCCATCGGCTGGCACAAGGGGTACGTCCAGGGCTCGCGCCCGGACCTCCAGGTGCCGGTCCGTCAGGTGCACCTCACCAACGGCAAGGACGTGACGCTGTACGACACGTCGGGGCCGTACACCGATCCCACCGTCGAGACCGATGTCCGCCGCGGTCTCGCACCGCTGCGGGAGAACTGGATCATCGCCCGCGGCGACACCGAGGAGTATCCCGGCCGCCCCGCCCGCCCCGAGGACGACGGGCTCAAGCACACCTCGCCGCGCGGCGGGCTGCGCAACCTCGACGCGGTCTTCCCCGGCCGCCCGCGACTGCCGCGCCGCAGCCGGGACGGACAGCCGGTGACCCAGCTCGCGTACGCCCGCCAGGGGGAGATCACCCCGGAGATGGAGTACGTGGCGATCCGGGAGAACGTCGGGCCCGAGGTGGTGCGCGAGGAGATCGCGGCCGGGCGGGCCGTGCTGCCGGCCAACGTCAACCACCCCGAGATCGAACCGATGATCATCGGCAAGCGGTTCCTGGTGAAGGTCAATGCCAACATCGGCAACTCCGCGGTGACGTCCTCCATCGAGGAGGAGGTGGAAAAGATGACGTGGGCGACGCGCTGGGGCGCCGATACCGTCATGGATCTGTCCACCGGCCGCAACATTCACACCACCCGTGAGTGGGTTCTCCGTAATTCACCCGTTCCGATCGGAACCGTCCCCCTCTACCAGGCGCTCGAAAAGGTCGACGGCCGGGCGGAGGAGCTGACTTGGGAGATCTACAAGGACACCGTGATCGAACAGGCCGAGCAGGGCGTCGACTACATGACGGTGCACGCCGGCGTGCGCCTGCCGTACGTACCGCTCACGGCCCGCCGCAAGACCGGCATCGTCTCCCGGGGTGGCTCGATCATGGCGGCGTGGTGCCTCGCGCACCACAAGGAGTCCTTCCTGTACGAGCACTTCGAGGAGCTCTGCGAGATCCTCGCGACCTACGACGTCACGTACTCGCTGGGGGACGGGCTGCGTCCCGGTTCGATCGCCGACGCCAATGACGAGGCGCAGTTCGCCGAACTGCGCACGCTCGGCGAGCTGAACTCGGTGGCCAAGAGGTTCGGCGTCCAGACCATGATCGAGGGGCCGGGCCATGTCCCGATGCACAAGATCAAGGAGAACATCGACCTTCAGCAGGAGATCTGCGAGGAGGCGCCGTTCTACACGCTCGGCCCGCTGACGACCGATGTCGCTCCGGCGTACGACCACATCACCTCGGGCATCGGCGCGGCGATGATCGCGTGGTGGGGGACGGCGATGCTCTGCTACGTCACGCCGAAGGAGCACCTCGGCCTGCCCAACCGGGACGATGTGAAGACCGGCGTCATCACGTACAAGATCGCGGCGCATGCGGCGGACCTCGCCAAGGGGCACCCGGGGGCGCAGGACTGGGACGACGCGCTCTCCGACGCCCGGTTCGAGTTCCGCTGGGAGGACCAGTTCAATCTGGCTCTCGACCCGGACACCGCACGGGAGTTCCACGACGAGACGCTGCCCGCCGAGCCGGCGAAGACGGCGCACTTCTGCTCGATGTGCGGCCCGAAGTTCTGCTCGATGAAGATCTCCCAGGACATCCGGCGCGAGCACGGCGGTTCGCAGACGGAGATCGAGGCGGGCATGGCGGAGAAGTCCAGGGAGTTCGCGGCGTCCGGCAACCGGGTCTATCTGCCGATCGCGGACTGACCGGAAGGAGAAGCCGCCCCGGAGGCTCTCGTCTCCGGGGCGACCGCTCCTCCCGTCCGACGGACACGGCTTCCGTTGCCCTGCCGGTGTGCGGACTCGGTCAGTCCAGTTCGTGTTCGGGGCCGCCGAAGTCGGGGCTGGTGAAGTCCGGCGAGGTGAACGTCGGGCGGGGGCCCGCCGCCGGGCCGTCGTCCGGGCTGGAGAAGTCCGGCCGGCTGTAGCCGATCTTCGGGATGCGGTTCGCCGAGCGGAGCGGTGTGCGCGAGGCGCGTCCGGCCTCGGGATCGGCGAGCGCGTCCCGCAGGAACGGCAGGATGCCGCGCTCCAGCAGGGCGTGGCGCCATGCCTCCCTGGCCCGTGCCACGTCCTCCGGCAGCTCTTCCTCGTCGTCCTCGACGGGCTGGGGCGTCGATCCGTTGCGCAGTGCGGTGGCGAGCAGCCCGACGGCGGCGACCAGGATCGCGGCGGCCGTGACCACCGCGAAGAACCAGCCCGCGGAGACCATGGTGGAGGCGAACGACGGTGCCGGGTCGAGCAGCTTCAGCAAGTAGCCGGCCAGCAGGAATATGAACGCCGCGGTACCGGCGAGCACGGGCGCCAGGACCGTGACGACGGCGCCCACGCCGGCGCCCGACCGGTGCGGACGATCGGGCGCGGACCCGGGGGTCGCGTCCTGGTCCTCCCCTTCGGCGGGGCTGCGCAGTTCCTCGCGGGCCCGCACATAGTGCTGGTACTCGGTGGCGGCCGTGGAGGTGATCAGTTCCGTGGCGTCCAGCGCCATGGTGCGCAACTGCACGGCGTTGAGCCGCTCGCCGACCCCGGCCAGATCCGGCCGTTCATGGGCATGGCGCAGTGCGTCGTCGAGGATCCGTTCGTACTCGGGCCGGTCCTCGGCCAGCAGGTGCGGAGCGCTGTTCATGTGCATCCCCCGATGCTCCGTTTGGCCTGAATGCCCGCTCGGCGCGGGCAGTTGGGCGGAAACGGAGGAGAGCCTGCGACTGGTACGCCGATGGTAGAGCGCCCACGGCACGGGGTGACAGGGGGTTTCCGGAAATAGGCCCAGCGGTCGGCGTGGTCAGGTCGTGGATGCGTCTGCCCAGGGAAACGTCAGTCATGCAGGGGCAGTTGGACGACCAGTAGCTTTCCGGCCATGGTCACTCCGCCGTCCATGGCGATGGCGAGCCCGTCCGCGTACACGTGCGGACCTTCGACCACGGGGCCGGAGCTGTCCTCGCCGTCCTCCGAACCGACCTCTCCGAGGAGGTACGGAATGGGGCTGTGACCATGGACGATGCGCTGTCCGCCGTAGGCCGACATCAGCTCCCGGACCGCCTGCGGACCCGACTCGTCACGGAAGGCGAACCGTTTGGTGAGCTTCCGGAAGAGGTCCCAGCACTCATCGGCGTCGTTGCGCGTGAGGATGGCGTGCACGGTGTCGTTGACGTCCTCGATGGTGGTGCCGTATTCGAGGTACGCCGTCGTGTCGGAGTGCATCAGCAGATGCCCGTCCTCCTCGACGACCGCGTCGAGCCGGGACATCCACTGGAGGTGGACGTCCTGAAGCCGCTCCATGTCGTTCTTCTGGCCGCCGTTGAGCAGCCAGGCGGCCTGGAACGTGGCTGTACCCGCACCGGAGTTGACCGGGGTGTCACTGAACCGCTTGGCGCCGAGGAGCAGCAGTTCGTGATTGCCCATCAGGGCCTTGCAGTAGCCGCCGGCGGCCGCGGCCTCGGCGGACAGACGCATCACGAGGTCGATGACGCCGATGCCGTCGGGGCCCCGGTCCGTGAAGTCGCCGAGGAACCAGAGCCGGGCGTTGCCCGCCGCCCATGTGCCGTCGGCGTCGATGAGGCCCTGCTCGGCGAGGGCGGTGTGGAGCTCGTCCAGATAGCCGTGGACGTCGCCGACGACGTACAGCGGTCCGAGCCCCTGGTCCGGGACGGGCCGGGGGTCGGGGACGGCCGTCACCTCCAGGGTGTCGCCGCGGTTGATCACGGGAAGATCGCGCGCGGTGGGGGTGTACCCCTCCGGCGGCTCGCCGCCGGGCACGGCGTTGCCCGGATGGGGTGGTGATGGCGGCACCGGGTTCTGTGCATAGGGCGGTACGCGGAAGTCGCGCAACGTCGCAGTCCGCACCACGGGTTCCTGACCGGCCCCCTGTGTCATCGACCCCTCCACCACCGTCGCGCCGCCGTACACCTGACGGGCCCTGCTGGTCGGGGCGGTCCGCGGTGTCGTGCGCCCATCATAGGAATGCGGATCGTGCTCTGTGACGCACCAGGGGTGGTGAATCCGGACGCACGTCGGGTTCACCGGCCGATTGGTCCGAAATCACCTGATCAATCCCCTGCCGGGGAGCGGGGTGCGCTGACCGTGGTGCGGGGTGGACGGCGTTGCGAGGAGGTCCGCACGATGAGTTCGGTCGGTATGACCTGCTCGACCGGTCCGTCGTGGGTCACTCCCTCGATCGCGTCGATCAGGAGCTGGACGACCGCCGTGCCGATCCTGCGCGGCTTGAGCGAGAGGGTGGTGATGGGGGGCTCGGTCGTCGCGTACACGGTGGACTCGCTGCAGCAGACCAGCAGCAGGTCCTCGGGGACGCGCAGACCGTACCGGCGGGCCGCCGCCAGCAGGTCGGTGCCGTTGGGGTCGAAGAGCCCGTAGACGGCGTCGGGCCGGTCCGGGCGGGCGAGCAGCCGGTCGGCGGCCACCGCGCCCGCACACGGGTCGTGGGCGGGGTACGACTCGTACACCGGGTCCTGGCCCACGCGCTCGCACCAGTGGAGGTACGCGGTGGTGGAGAGGCGGGTGTACGTGTCGGTGGTGGTGCCGGTGAGCAGGCCGATGCGGCGGGCTCCGGCGGCGGCGAGATGGTCGAGCAGATCGAGTACGGCGGCCCGGTGGTCGTTGTCGACCCAGGCGGTGACCGGGAGGGTGCCGGCCGGGCGTCCGTCCGAGACGACGGGCAGCCCCTGGCGTACGAGCTCCGTGACGACCGGGTCCTGGTCGGAGGGGTCGATCACGACCGTGCCGTCGAGGGCGACGTTCGACCAGACGTCATGGCGTGAGGTGGCGGGCAGGATGACGAGGGCGTATCCGCGGGCGAGCGCGGCGGAGGTGGCCGCTCTGGCCATCTCCGCGAAGTACGCGAATTCGGTGAAGGTGAAGGGTTCGTCCCCGTAGGTCGTCACGGTCAGGCCGATGAGGCCGGACTTGCCGGTACGGAGGGTTCGGGCCGCGGCGGAAGGGCGGTAGCCCAGGCGCTCTGCGACCTCGCGGACATGGCGGCGGGTGGCGTCCGGGAGCCTGCCCTTGCCGTTGAGCGCGTCGGAGACGGTCGTGATGGAGACCCCGGCGGCGGCGGCCACGTCCCGGATTCCCGCTCGTCCCTGCCGGCCGCCGCGCCGGGGTGTGTCCGTCCGGCTCACCTGGTGCTTCCCTGCTGCTGTCATGGCGAGCCGATAGTAGGGCGCGCGAGGGCGGTTGGCCCGGTCGCATATTCACTCGTTGACAGGTACGTTTTTGCATGATCATCAAAGGTCTAATGCCTTGTAAAGCAAGGGAGTTCAGGGGCTTGGCCGATGTGTGTCACGTGCCGAAGTCGATGGGCCTGCTAAATGGCCGATGTCTCGAAGAGGTCTCATCTCACCTCTTCGAGGGATGCGCGCCACGGCGTGAGCCACCGGCGCGCGCCGGTGGGAAGAGCGCTCCCCCCATTCCTGGTCGCACCGGACGATTGGACGGCTCCGGCCATTCGCAGCGGCGCCCAATCCTCATAAGGTGAGCAGTATTGATGTGTACGGACGGTCGAGGAGGACCTGCGGTGAGCGAGACGAGCCCCAAGCTGCGCGCCGAGCTGGACGGCGTTCCCGCCTATGTACCGGGCAAGCCGGCCGCCGCCGGCGGACCGGTCGCGTTCAAGCTGTCCTCCAACGAGAATCCGTATCCGCCGCTGCCCGGAGTGATGGAGTCCGCCCTGGCCGCGGCCGCGAACTTCAACCGCTACCCGGACATGGCCTGCACCGGCCTGATGAACGAGCTGGCCGACCGTTTCGGTGTGCCCCTCTCGCACCTCGCCACCGGCACCGGCTCGGTCGGTGTGGCACAGCAACTGCTCCAGGCCACGTCGGGGCCGGGCGACGAGGTCATCTACGCCTGGCGCTCCTTCGAGGCGTACCCGATCATCACGCAGGTCAGCGGTGCGACCTCGGTGAAGGTCCCGCTGAACGAGGGTGAGGTGCACGATCTCGACGCGATGGCGGACGCGATCACGGACCGCACCCGGATGATCTTCGTCTGCAATCCGAACAACCCGACCGGCACCGTGGTGCGCCGGGCCGAGCTGGAGCGGTTCCTGGACCGGGTGCCGGGCGATGTCCTGGTGGTGCTCGACGAGGCGTACCGGGAGTTCATCCGTGACGTCGAGGTGCCGGACGGCATCGAGATCTACCGGGACCGGCCCAATGTGGCGGTGCTGCGGACCTTCTCCAAGGCGTACGGCCTGGCGGGTCTGCGGGTCGGTTTCGCCGTGGCCCACGAGCCGGTGGCGGCCGCGCTGCGCAAGACGGCGGTGCCCTTCGGCGTCAGCCAGCTCGCGCAGGACGCGGCGGTCGCCTCGCTGCGGGCCGAGGATGAACTCCTGGGGCGGGTGGGCTCGTTGGTGTCCGAGCGTCAGCGGGTGCAGCGGGCGCTGGCGGGACAGGGGTGGACCGTGCCGGACTCCCAGGCCAATTTCGTCTGGATCCGGCTCGGGGACCGTACCGCCGACTTCGCCGCGGCCTGTGAGCGGGCCGGGGTGGTGGTCCGGCCGTTCGCGGGCGAGGGCGTGCGGGTCTCGATCGGTGAGGACGAGGCGAACGACCTGTTCCTGAAGGTGGCGGAGGCCTACCGCAAGGAGCTGTAGAGCGGCGGCGCGGGCCGCCCGCGCGCCCCGGCCCCGTACCTCGTCCGGCGAGGTGCGGGGCCTTCTCGTTGCCGGATCCGCGCCGCTCCCGGACGTCTGGTTCGGGGGGATTGCTCGGAACGTCCCCAGAGGGGTACCCCGCCGGAACGTCCCGAAAGTCTGTGCGCCATAATGCTTGTGAATGTGAACGCGTTCACAAGCGTGTCCTGTTTCCTCCCATGATTAGTCGGATTTAAAGGGCAAACTGCCGGTGTGATTACGGCGACGTAAGGAGAAGACGACGTGGAGCTAGCTCTGGCGCCGGAGACCCTGGCGCGATGGCAGTTCGGTATCACTACCGTCTATCACTTCCTGTTCGTCCCCCTGACGATCTCTCTCGCCGCGCTCACCGCCGGCCTGCAGACCGCCTGGGTCCGGACGAACAACGAGAAGTACCTCAGGGCGACGAAGTTCTGGGGCAAACTCTTCCTGATCAACATCGCCATGGGCGTCGTCACCGGCATCGTCCAGGAGTTCCAGTTCGGTATGAACTGGTCCGACTACTCGCGGTTCGTCGGCGACATCTTCGGTGCTCCGCTCGCGTTCGAGGCGCTGATCGCCTTCTTCTTCGAGTCCACCTTCATCGGCCTGTGGATCTTCGGCTGGGACAAGCTGCCGAAGAAGATCCATCTCGCCTGCATCTGGATGGTCTCCATCGGCACCATCCTCTCCGCGTACTTCATCCTGGCGGCCAACTCCTGGATGCAGCACCCGGTCGGCTACCGGATCAACAAGGAACGCGGCCGGGCCGAGCTCACCGACTTCTGGCAGGTGCTCACCCAGAACACCGCGCTCGCCCAGTTCTTCCACACCATCACCGCGGCCTTCCTGGTCGGCGGCGCGTTCATGGTCGGCATCGCCGCCTTCCACCTGGCGCGCAAGAAGCACATCCCGGTGATGCGGACCTCGCTGCGGCTCGGCCTGGTCACCGTGGTCGTCGCGGGACTGCTCACCGCCGTCAGCGGCGACCAGCTCGGCAAGGTCATGTTCAAGCAGCAGCCGATGAAGATGGCCGCCGCCGAGGCGCTCTGGGAGGGGCAGAACTCGGCACCCTTCTCGATCTTCGCGGTCGGCGACGTGGCCAAGGGCCACAACACCGTGGAGATCTCGATCCCGGGGATACTGTCCTTCCTCGCGGACGACAGCTTCACCTCGTACGTCCCCGGCATCAACGACATCAACAAGGCCGAGCAGGAGAAGTTCGGCCCCGGCGACTACCGGCCCAACATCCCGGTCGCGTTCTGGAGCTTCCGCTGGATGATCGGCTTCGGGATGGCGTCCTTCGCCCTCGGCATCCTCGGACTGTGGCTGACCCGGCGGAAGTTCATGCTGCCACCGGGGCTGCGGACCGGTGAGGACGAGGTGCCCCATCTGGTCCTCTTCAAGAACAAGGCACTCAGCCCGAAGCTCGCCAGGTGCTACTGGATCGTCGCGCTCTGGACCCTGCTCTTCCCGCTGATCGCCAACTCCTGGGGCTGGATCTTCACCGAGATGGGCCGCCAGCCCTGGGTCGTCTACGGCGTGCTCCAGACCCGCAACGCGGTCTCCCCCGGCGTCTCGCAGGGCGAGGTGCTCACCTCGATGATCGGCTTCACCCTGCTCTACGCCGTGCTCGCGGTCATCGAGGTCAAGCTGCTGGTGAAGTACATCAAGGCAGGCCCGCCGGAGCTCACGGAGGCCGACCTCAACCCGCCCACCAAGATCGGCGGCGACCACGACGACGCCGACCGGCCGATGGCCTTCTCCTACTGAGAGCAGAGGAGCTGAGATGGAACTCCACGACGTCTGGTTCGTACTCATCGCCGTCCTCTGGACTGGCTACTTCTTCCTGGAGGGATTCGACTTCGGGATCGGTGTCCTCACCAAGCTGCTGGCCCGCGACCGCAAGGAACGACGGGTCCTGATCAACACGATCGGGCCCGTCTGGGACGGCAACGAGGTGTGGCTGCTCAGCGCGGGCGGTGCGACCTTCGCCGCCTTCCCCGAGTGGTACGCCACCCTGTTCTCCGGCTTCTACCTGCCGCTGCTGCTCATCCTGATCTGCCTGATCGTGCGAGGGGTCGCCTTCGAGTACCGGGCCAAGCGCTCCGGGGAGAAGTGGCAGACCAACTGGGAACACGCCATCTTCTGGACCTCGTTGCTCCCGGCCGTGCTCTGGGGCGTGGCCTTCGGGAACATCGTGCGCGGCGTGAAGATCGACGCCGACATGGAGTACGTGGGCAACTTCTGGGACCTGCTCAACCCGTACGCCATCCTCGGCGGACTGGTCACGCTCTCCCTCTTCACCTTCCACGGCGCCGTCTTCGCGGGGCTCAAGACGGTCGGGGACATACGGGAACGGGCCGGAAAACTGGCACTGAAGCTGGGGATCGTCACCGCGGTGCTCGCGCTCGGCTTCCTGATCTGGACCCAGCTCGACAACGGGGACGGCTGGAGCCTGCTGGCGATGATCATCGCGGTGGTGGGGCTGGTCGGCGCGGTCGCCCTGATCGCGGCGGGACGCGAGGGCTGGTCGTTCGCGTTCTCCGGTGTGACCGTCGCGGCAGTGGTCGCGATGCTCTTCCTGACGCTCTTCCCGAACGTCATGCCGTCCTCGCTGAACGACGCCTGGAGCCTCACGGTCACCAACGCCTCGTCCACCCCGTACACACTGAAGATCATGACCTGGTGCGCGGGGATCGCCACCCCCGTCGTCCTGCTGTACCAGGGCTGGACGTACTGGGTGTTCCGCAAGCGCATCGGTACGCAGCACATCGCCGAAGCGCACTGAACGCACCTGGGGCCCGACCGGCGGATCATGGCCGGGGTCGCGACGCCGACCCCGATCCGCCGGGCGGACCCCGGCCCATCGACCGAGCTCGCTAGGGGCTGTTTCACGTGAAACCGATCGATCCGCGTCTGCTCCACCACGCCCGCGCCACTCGTCTCTTCCTGGCGGCCGTGGTGGCGCTCGGAGTCGTCGGGGCCGCGCTGGTCATCGCCCAGGCCATGCTCATCGCCGAGGTGGTGGTGGGCGGGTTCGAGGACGGGCTGACGGTCTCCGCGCTGCGGACCCCGCTGCTCCTGCTCGCGGCGGTCGCGCTCGGCCGGGGGCTGGTCGCCTGGCTGACCGAACTGGCCGCGTACCGGGCCAGCGCGGCGGTCAAGTCCGAGCTCCGCGGCCGGCTGCTGGCGCGGGCCGCGGAGCTCGGTCCCGGCTGGCTGAACGGACAGCGGACCGGCTCCCTGGTGGCGCTCGCCACCCGTGGTGTCGACGCGCTCGACGACTACTTCGCGCGCTATCTGCCGCAGCTCGGTCTCGCGGTGGTCGTGCCGGTGGCGGTCCTCGCCAGGATCGTCACCGAGGACTGGGTCTCGGCCGCGATCATCGTGGTCACGCTGCCGCTCATCCCGCTCTTCATGATCCTGATCGGCTGGGCCACCCAGTCACGGATGGACCGTCAGTGGCGGCTGCTGTCCCGGCTCTCCGGACACTTCCTCGACGTGGTCGCCGGGCTGCCGACCCTGAAGGTCTTCGGCCGGGCCAAGGCGCAGGCCGAGTCCATCCGCACGATCACCTCGCAGTACCGCCGCGCCACCCTGCGGACCCTGCGGATCGCGTTCCTCTCGTCCTTCGCGCTGGAACTGCTGGCGACGCTGTCGGTGGCCCTGGTGGCCGTCACCATCGGCATGCGGCTGGTCCACGGCGAACTCGACCTCTACACCGGCCTGGTGGTGCTGATCCTGGCGCCCGAGGCCTATCTGCCGATCCGCCAGGTGGGAGCGCAGTACCACGCGGCCGCCGAGGGGCTCTCGGCCGCGGAGGAGATCTTCGCGGTCCTGGAGACCGAGCCCCGGCAGGGCGGCACGGCGGACGTCCCCGGTGCGCTGCGGCTGGAGCTGGAGTCGGTGACCGTACGGCACGAGGGCCGTAGCGAACCCTCGCTGGACCGGGCCTCACTGGTGGTGGACGAGGGGGAGACCGTCGCCCTGGTCGGCCCCAGCGGCGTCGGCAAGTCCACCCTGCTCGACGTGGTCCTCGGTTTCACGGCACCCGACGAGGGGCGTGTACGGATCGGCGGCGTCGATCTGGCGACGCTCGCGCCCGAGCGGTGGCGGGAACGGATCGCCTGGGTGCCGCAGCGCCCGTATCTCTTCGCGGGCACCATCGCTGAGAACGTACGACTGGCCCGGCCGGACGCCGACGACGGCGCGGTCACGACGGCCCTGCGGGACGCCGGGGCGTGCGACTTCGTGGCGGAGCTGCCGGACGGGGTGCGGACGCTCATCGGCGAGGACGGGGCCGGTCTCTCCGCCGGACAGCGGCAGCGGCTCGCCCTCGCGCGGGCCTTCCTCGCCGACCGCCCGGTGCTGCTGCTCGACGAGCCGACCGCGAGCCTGGACGGCGAGACCGAAGCGGGGATCGTCGAGGCGGTACGGCGGCTGGCGGTGGGGCGGACCGTGCTGCTGGTCGTGCACCGGCCGGCGCTGCTCCCGGTCGCCGACCGGGTGGTGACCCTGGCCCCGGACGCGACGGCGCGGCCGGTGCGGACCGAGGCGCTCGCGGTCGTGCCGCGACCGGCGGGCGCCCCCGCCGACCGGATGGAGACGGGCGCCCCCGCCGACCGTCACGAGGAGGCGGCGGAACCCGAGGTGCTGCGGGACACCGCGACCCGCTCCGGACGGGTGCTGGCCCGGGTCAGGGAGGCCGCCGGTGCGCAGCGCGGACGGCTGGCCCTCGCGCTGTTGCTGGGAAGCCTCGCCGTGGGCTCGGCCGTGGGGCTCATGGCCGTCTCCGGCTGGCTGATCTCGCGCGCCTCCGAACAGCCCCCGGTCCTCTATCTGATGGTCGCCGTGACCGCGACCCGCGCCTTCGGACTCGGGCGGGCGGTCTTCCGTTACGCCGAGCGCCTGGTGTCGCACGACGCGGTGCTCAAGCTGCTCGCCGAACTGCGCGTCGCGGTCTACCGGGGGCTGGAGCGCGTCGCGCCCGCCGGACTGCGTCGGACCCGGCGCGGGGACCTGCTCTCCCGGCTCGTCTCCGATGTCGACGCCCTGCAGGACTACTGGCTGCGCTGGATGCTGCCCGCCGGGACCGCCGTGGTCGTCGGGACGGCGGCCGCCGGATTCATCGGTTGGCTGCTGCCCGCGGCGGGCGTGGTGCTGGCCGCCGGACTGCTGCTGGCCGGAGTGGGAGTGCCGCTGGTCAGCAGCGCCTGCTCCCGTCACACGGAACGCCGGCTCGCCCCCGCGCGCGCCGATCTGGCCACCCGGATCACGGACCTGCTCGGCGGGACCGCCGAACTGACCGTCGCGGGCGCCCTGCCCGACCGCGCGGAGCGGACCCGGGACGCCGACGGCGCACTCACCCGCATCGCCGCCCGTGCGGCGACCGCCACCGCGCTCGGCGGTGGCCTCACCGCCCTGATCGCCGGGCTCACCGTCGTCGCCACCGCGCTCGTCGCCCTGCCCGCCGTGCACGACGGCCGGCTCGCGGGTGTGGAACTCGCGGTGGTGGTGCTCACCCCGCTGGCCGCCTTCGAGGCCGTGACCGGCCTGCCGCTCGCCGTGCAGTACCGCCGCCGCGTCGAGCGGAGCGCGGAGCGCGTGTACGAGGTGCTGGACGCCCCGCTGCCGGTACACGAACCCGACAGCCCGGCCGAGGCGCCCGCGTCGCCCTTCCCGCTGGAGGTACGGGGACTGTCGGCGCGGTACGCCGGGGCGGCGCGGGACGCCCTCGACGCCGTCGACCTGACGCTGACGGCCGGCCGGCGCATCGCGGTCGTCGGGTCCTCCGGCTCCGGGAAGACGACCCTCGCGCAGGTCCTGGTCCGCTTCCTGGACGCACGGGCCGGTACGTACCGGATCGGCGGTGTGGAGGCCGGTGCGCTGGAGGGGGACACGGTCCGGCGGTTCGTCGGGCTCTGTGCCCAGGACGCCCATGTCTTCGACAGCTCCATCCGGGAGAACCTGCGGCTGGCCCGGACCGGTGCGACGGACGAGGAGCTGCGGGCCGCCCTCGGCCGGGCACGGCTGCTCGACTGGGCCGATGCGCTGCCCGAAGGGCTCGACACCCTCGTCGGTGAACACGGCGCACGCCTCTCCGGCGGTCAGCGCCAGCGCCTCGCCCTGGCCAGGGCGATCCTCGCCGACTTCCCCGTACTCGTCCTGGACGAACCCGCCGAGCACCTCGACCTGGCGACCGCGGACGCCCTGACCGCGGACCTGCTGGATGCCACCGAGGGGCGTACGACCGTGCTGATCACCCATCGACTGCACGGGCTCGACGCCGTCGACGAGGTGCTGGTGCTGGAGGCCGGCCGGGTCGTGCAGCGCGGCCCGTACGCCGATCTCGCGGTAGCGGAGGGCCCTCTGCGCCGGATGCTGGAGCGCGAACGGGAGACCGCCAGGATGCCGGAAGGGACCGTGGGCGTGGGCGAGACCGTGCGGGTTCCGGAGGGTGCCGTGGGCGCCCGGGTGTGAGCCGGGGCGGCAGAGCAGCCGACCCGGGCGGCAGGGCATCCGACTTTCCTCCTCAATCAGGACTAACTACTCTCGGGGTATGCCGGAGCAGGACCCGAAGGACTCACTCGAAGCGGCTACCCGGGCGACCCGCAGCCTGCAGGGCCTGTCCACCGAGATCACCGCCCGCATCCCACAGCTGCTCGAAGCCATGCGCTCCGTCGGCGCGGGCCTCGAACTGCACTCCACCCTCGACCGGATCTGTGAGACGGCCGCCGAGCTGGCCCACTCCCGCTACGCCGCCATCGGCGTCGTCGACGAGGAGGGCGAGGGGCTCTCCGACTTCGTCACCTACGGAGTGCCGGACGAGCTGGCGGACGAGATCGGCCGCCGCCCCGACGGGCACCGGGGGCTGCTGGGCGCGCTGATCCACGATCCGGTACCGGTGCGGCTCGCCGATCTGACGGCCGATCCGCGGTTCGCGGGCTTCCCTCCCGGCCATCCCCCGATGCGGACCTTCCTCGGCGTCCCGATCCGCGTCCAGGGCGAGATCTTCGGAAACCTGTATCTGGCCGAGAAGAACGACGGCGGCGAGTTCAACGACTACGACCTGCACATGGTGCGGGTGCTCGCCACGGAGGCCGGGATCGCCATCGGCAACGCCCGGCTGTACGAGGCGGCCCGCCAGCGCGAGCGGTGGATCGACGGATCGGTGGCCGTGACCACCGCCCTGCTCTCCGGCGGGGACGCCGACGACGCGCTCTCCGTCGTCGCCGAACAGGCCCGCCGGCTCGCCGATGCCGCCGCCGGGGTCGTGCTGCTGCCCACCGAGGACGGCGGGCTGGAGATCGTCGCCGTCTCCGCGGACGACCCCTCCTCCTCGCTCGGGGTGATCATCGGGCCCGACAGTTCGGTGGCGGCGAAACTGCTGGGCGGCGAGGCGGTCTTCGTGGACGATTCGGCCACCGACCCCCGGATGGTCACCGGGCTGGCCCATCGGTACGGCCCGAGCATGCTGCTGCCCCTGCACAGCGACGGGCGGGTGCTCGGCGCGCTCGCCACCCCGAGGGGCAGGGGCGGCAGGCCGTTCACGGAGGCGGAGCGGACCCTCGCCACCCAGTTCGCCTCGCAGGCGGCCCTTGCGCTGATGATGGCCGAGGCGCAGCGGGACCGGGAGCGGCTGGCGGTCTACGAGGACCGGGACCGGATCGCCCGCGATCTGCACGATCTGGTCATCCAGCGGCTGTTCGCCACCGGGATGATGCTGGAGAGTGCCCAGCGCCGGTCGGTCGTGCCCGAGGTGCAGACCGGGATCGGCCGGGCGGTCGACGAACTGGACGTCACCATCCAGGAGATCCGTACCGCCATCTTCGCGTTGCAGCAGGAACCCGCCGAGGCACCGTCGGGGCTGCGCACCCGCGTCCTGCGCGAGATCAACATGGCGGCGGTCCCGCTGGGCTTCAAACCCTCGCACCGCTTCCTCGGCCCGGTCGACGCGCTGGTCGGCGAGCTGACCGGCAAGAATCTGATCGCGGCGCTGCGGGAGGCGCTGTCCAACGCCTTCCGGCATGCCGAGGCGTCCTTGATCGACGTGGTCGTCGACGCGACCGCCACGCTCCCCGACGGGAGGGGCGCGGTGCGGCTGTCGGTCGCCGACGACGGAGTGGGCATCCCCGCGGGCGGCCGGCGCAGCGGTCTGCGGAACCTGGCGCGCCGGGCGGAGTCGCTCGGCGGCGCGAGCTGGTTCGGGCCCGGCATCGGGGAGGACGGGGGCGGCACGACGGTGGTGTGGGAGGTGCCTCTGTGAAGGCGGCCGGGCGCTTGTCTTTTCCGGAGGAGGGTCTCAGCGCCCGATGCCGGAGGCCCGGTGCTCGGCGATGATCCGTTCGATGACGACCGCGACGCCGTCCTCGCTGTTGGTGGCGGTCCGGCCGGAGGCGGCGGCGAGGGCGGCCGGGTGGGCGTTGCCCATCGCGTACGACGTGCCCGCCCAGCTCAGCATCTCCACGTCGTTGGGCATGTCCCCGAAAGCGACGACCTCGGCGGGCGAGATGCCGCGCTCGGCGCAGCACAGCTCCAGTGTGCTGGCCTTGGATACCCCGGGACCGCTGACCTCCAGCAGGGCCGTGGGGCTGGACCGGGTGAAGGAGGCACGGTCCCCGGCGGTCGTACGGGCCAGGGCGAGGAAGTCGTCCGGGGTCAGTTCGGCGTGGTGGGCGAGGAGCTTCAGCACGGGGACGCCGGTGCCGGGCGTCTCCTCGTGCAGCAGCTTCTCGGCGACGGCGACCGTGGCGCCCGGGTCCAGGTGGAAGGGCGGGTAGGCCGGTTCGTAGTGGATGCCGGTGGCCAGCTCGACGGCGAAGGTGGTGCCGGGGGCGGCGGCGCGCAGCGAGTGGACGACATCGAGGGCGATGGCGCGCTCCAGCGGCCGGACCTTGACCAGCTCGCCGCCGGCGTGCAGATCGGCGACCGCCGCGCCGTTGGCACAGATCGCCAGGCCATGGCCGTGCACATGGTCGCTGACGACATCCATCCAGCGGGCCGGGCGCCCGGTGACGAAGAAGACCTCGATACCGGCCTCCTCGGCGGCGGCGAGCGCGGCGACCGTGCGGTCGGAGACCGTCTTGTCGTCGCGCAGCAGGGTGCCGTCCAGGTCGGTGGCGATCAGCCGGATAGCGGCAGGCGAGGGCGAGTCGGTAGCTGAGGTCACCCGTCCATTCTCGCGTACGACCGTGCACGGGCGTGCGCAGGGGCGCACATCTGAGGACGTACGCCCCTGACCAGGAGAACCTGCCCGTGGCATATGCCGCCGGTTGCGAGGCGGCCACGCCGGTCCGTCGGCGGCGGAACCACACCGCTCCGTCAGTGGCGGACCGGCACTGGTCCGTCAGTGGCCGAGCTGGGCCAGGCCCTCGGTGGCGATGCGTTCGAAGACCTTCTCGTCCACCGCGAAGTCGGAGTCGGGGATCGGCGCGTGGAGGACGATCTCCGTGAAGCCCAGTGCGAAGTGGGTGCCCGCGAAGTCCACGAAGGCGTCGAGGGACTGCAGCGGGCGGTCCGGGGTGAAACCGGTGAGAAGGATCTTGTCCAGCTCGGCGGCGTCCCGGCCGATGGCCTCGCAGGCCGTGCCCAGCTTGGTGAGCTGCCCGCGAATGGCCTCCACGGACTGCTCCGGCGTACCCGTCTCGGCCAGCTTCGGGTCGCCCGTGGTGACCCATGCCTGGCCGTACCGGGCGGCGAGCTTCATGCCGCGCGGTCCGGTGGCGGCCACGGCGAACGGCAGCCGGGGCCGCTGTACACAGCCGGGGATGTTCCGGGCCTCGTTCGCCGCGTAGAACGCGCCCTCGTACGTCACCGAGGGCTCACGCAGCAGTTGGTCGAGCAGCGGTACGAACTCGTCGAAGTGGTCGGCCCGTTCGCGCGGAGTCCACGGTTCCTCGTCGCTCCGGCGCAGCGTCGTGGCGTCGAAGCCGTTGCCGCCCGCACCGATGCCGAGGGTGATGCGCCCGTCGGAGACGTCGTCGAGCGTGATGAGGTCCTTGGCGAGCGTGACGGGGTGCCGGAAGTTGGGGGAGGTGACGAGGGTGCCCAAACGCATCCGGCTGGTGGCGGCGGCCGCTGCGGTGAGGGTCGGTACCGCACCGAACCAGGGGCCGTCGCGGAAGGTCCGCCAGGCCAGGTGGTCGTAGGTGTAGGCGGCGTGGAAGCCGAGGGCCTCGGCCCGCTCCCACTCCTTCCGCCCCTCGGTGGACCAGCGGTAGATCGGCAGAATCACGGTGCTCAGACGCATGCGCCGACCTTACGCGGACATACGGACAGGCGGACGTACCGCGGTCCAGGGAACGAGGAACGGGCGCGCCGCCCGACGCCTATGCTCACGAGGGTGGGCACCTGGAGCGCCGCCGAACTGGACGTGCTGATCGAAGAAGCGACGGTCGACACCTACGACGAGATCGAAGCGGCCAGCGGATTCCTGGCAGTGATCGAGGAACACCTGACCGTTCCGTTCTCCACGACCGTCCTGGGCGTCGAGGTGAACGTGGTCGAGATCGGTCTCACGAACGACTCCCGGGTGGTTGCCCGTTGCGTCCGGGACGGGTTTCGGCAGGACATCGGCCTGCTGGACCTGCCCTTGCCGGTGCCGCCCCCGGACGGCGCGCAGTGGGTCGAGGCATACCGGCGCTGGTCCGGCTGTTGAGCGGGTGCGCCACGATGAGAGCCGAAGCAGGACGGAGCACACCATGAACACCGGCCCGGATCTCGCACACGCCCTGCGGCGCAGCGCCGAGCTGAAGGAACAACTCGTTGCGTTCGGGCAGGGCCGTTCCTTCGAACGACGGCTCGGCGCACTCCTGTCGGAGGCGGCCCATCCCGAGGATTCGTTGGACGAGGAAACCGCGATCGGCGTCATCGACCGTTTCCTCCTGCAGTACCGCCTGCCGGACGGCAACACGGTCGCCGACCGCTTCGTCGCCCGCCGGAAGGACCTGCACGAGTCCGACCGGCAGATGGTGCTGGCCTGGCGTGACCCGGTGGAGGGGCTCTTCGAGGTACGGGGCAAGGACCGCGACTCCCTGCTCCTGCTCAACCTGCTGGACGACCTGGAGTACCGGACGTACTCCAATGTTGGGCGATCGACATTCCGAGGTCTCACCCGAGGCCACTTCCTCAGCGCCCGGCTGGTCGCTCTGGCACCGGTACCCGGCGCATGGCTCCTCTCCGGCACGATGTCCTCCTACCCCAGGTCCGCCGCACCGGAGATCGCCCGCGCGGCGCTCGGACTGGCGACGAGCCGACCCGGACTGGTCTTTCGGAACCCCGCGAAAATCGAGCAGGGATGGCAGCGGATGCGAGAGGACCGGGCCGCGTTCGCCGAGTTCTGCGACGGTGACGAACTCGTTCTTCCGCCTGCCGAAGCCGAGGGCCTCCTCAACGCCTACTACCGCCACCGGCAGGAGGCCGCCACTGCGGAGCAGCCCGTACCCGCCCGAGGCAGGCGGCGCACCGCCCCGGAGCTGCCCGTCTTCGAGCTGCCGCCAGAACTCGCGGACGCGGACACCATCGGGGTCATCTACGACGAGGTCGACGGGCTCAACTTCTACGCGGACTACGGAACGCTGCGGGACCTCTTCGCCGACCCCGCCCTCGCGGGCCGCAAACAGCACCAGGACCTGCTCCGCATGTACGTGCGCGAGGAGTCGATCACGCCTTTGCCGATCCGCCGGCTGGCCACCGCCCACCCGGAGACCGTCGACCTGGTGTTCCGCAAAGTGCTGCGGAAGCCCGACTTCACGTGGGGCGAGCACGGTGACGCGTTGCTGCGCCGCTGCAAGCCCTGGTACTACGAGAACGAACCCCACCCCGGGGTGTCCGTGATCGGTGACCGGCTGAGCGAACTGCTGGGCACCGAGCCGCGCTGAGCATGTGCGGGAGAGCCTTGGCGGACACCGGCACGCGGGGCGTCGTGCCGCGCTCCATGTCTTCCCGGGTCAGTCGCGGAATCGCAGGAACGCGGGCGGCACGGCCTCGGTGAGCCAGACGCCGTTGGCGCTGACGTGGAAGGTATGGCCCGCGCGGTGCATCGCGCCCGCGTCCACGGACAGGACGACGGGCCGGCCGCGCCGGGCGCCGACCCTGGTCGCCGTCTCGCGGTCGGGCGAGAGATGGACATGGGTGCGGTCCATGGGGCGCAGCCCTTCGCTCCGGATCGAGTCCAGTGCGCGGCCCACCGTGCCGTGGTAGAGGTACGCGGGCGGTTCGGCCGGTGGCAGGCCGAGATCCACCGGGACGGTATGGCCCTGGTTCGCGCGGATCCGGTCGCCCTCGATGGCGAAGCGCTGCTTGTCGTTGAGGGCGACGACCTGGTCGAGCTCGGTCCGGGTGAGGGGGAAGTGGTTGCGGGCCAGGGCGTGCAGCAGCGTGTCGATCGGCACCCACCCGTGGGAGTCGAGCGTGATGCCGATGCGCTCCGGCTGATGCCGCAGGTGCTTCGAAAGGTACTTGGACACCTTGACGGTGCGTCTTTCGTCCATGCCGCCAGGGTGCCCGTGGTGGGCGCCCCGGTGCATCCGGGTTTCGTTCACGGTGCGCCGAAGAAATCTTCGTCCACAGGTTTGATCCACAGTCAATTTGACTTATCCACAGGCTAATTGGCGATTCTGTGGACAAGTGGCTGTGAAATCAATTCCTTTGGTCAATTTGCTCAACTTTGTTGGCTGATGGGATCAATGCGTCCAATGTCCTTGATTGCACCTCGCGTTCGGCGGCTGCCGTGATGAAGGCGGAGACGTTCTCCGTACCAACCAGCTGCTGGACGGCCCGGATCGTTCCCGGTGGAAGGTCCACCCCGGGTGCCGTGAGCGACGGAGCATCGGTGGAGAGGGGGGTGTCCGCGCCGAGGTGATGATGCAGATGCCGGGTGGCGAACGTCCGCATCGCACGGGCCAGTTCCGCGTCCACGGTCTGCTGGGCGAGCGGGCGCAGTCTGCGCACCATGGCGGCGGCCTCGGCCGCGTCCGAGTCGGTCGGCGGGCGATGGCCGAGATAGCGGGCGAAGACGTGCTCGGTGGTGAACTCCAGGAAGCGCGAGGCGATCTGCTCGACCTGGCCGCGAAGTTCCCTCAGATGACCGGAGATCGCGCTGAGCGGCACGCCCGCCGCGTGCAACTCCACGGCCACGGCCAGCTCTTGGGGGCTCGGCACCAGGAACTCGTCGTCCCTGCCCGGAATGGGCTCCAGCACGCCGAGGTCCACCGCCTCGGCGACCGCCTCGTCGTCCGGGGTGCCGCCGAACTTGAGGTTCAGCTCGTCCCGGGAGATCCGGTCGGCCTGTTCGTCCGTCCAGGGGCCGTGCACCTCGGCGACGAGCCCGAGCACCCCGCCCAGGCCGCGGCCGGTGTCCCAGGCCTCCAGGAGCTCCTTGATGCTGGCCAGGGTGTAACCGCGGTCCAGCAGATCGGCGATCTGCCGGAGCCGGGCGAGATGGGTGTCCCGGTACACATTGGCCCGGCCGCGCCGCTCCGGTGTCGGCAGCAGGCCGCGGTCCTGGTAGGCCCGGATCGTGCGCACCGTGGCCCCGCTCGCATGGGCCAGGTCCTCGATCCGGTACTCGGCGGCGGCCTGCCGGTCCGCCGCCGGCTGGCCGGGGCCGCTCACAGCGGAGGCTTCAGCCGGGCGATCCCGCGCAGCACGCCGGGGCTGAACCGGGACAGGATGCGGGCGCCACGGGCCTCCGGGGTCACCGGAACGACGGCCTGATTGCGCACCACCGCCTTGAGGATCGCGTCGGCGACCCGCTCCGGCGGGTAGTTGCGGAGCCCGTACAGCCGGCTGGTCCGCTTCCGCAGGCGCTTCTCCTCCGCGGCGTCGGCACCGGCGAAGTGCGTCGTCGCGGTGATGTTCGTGTTGATGATGCCGGGGCAGATGGCGCTGACCCCGATCGACCGCTCGGCGAGCTCGGCCCGCAGACATTCGCTGAGCATCAGCACCGCAGCCTTGGAGGTGCTGTACGCGGGCAGCGCCCGGGACGGCTGATAGGCGGCGGCGGAAGCCGTGTTGACGATGTGGCCGCCCTGGCCGCGTTCGGCCATCTGCCTGCCGAAGATCCGGCAGCCGTGGATGACGCCCCACAGATTGACGTCGAGGACGTTCTTCCAGTCCTCGCTCGTGGTGTCCAGGAAGGAGCCGGACAGGCCGATCCCGGCGTTGTTGACCAGGACGTCGACGATGCCGTACTCGGCGGCGACCTTCTCGGCGAGCTTCTCCATCGCCTGCTCGTCGCTGACGTCGACCGCTTCGCCCCAGGCGGCCGGGGCGCCGATCAGCCGGGCCATCTCGGCCGTCCTGGTTGCGCCCTCCGCGTCCCGGTCCACGGCCACCACCCGGGCGCCCGCCTCGGCGAACGCGAAGGCGGTGGCCCGGCCGATGCCACCGGCCGCCCCTGTCACCAGAACCAGCCGGCCGCCGAACCTGTCCGCGTACGCCCCGGTCGGCGCGGTGTCCTGCACCGGGCCGCCGTTCTCCTTGGCCGCCTCGTTCGCGGCGACGAACTCGCTGATCCAGGCGGCGAGCTGGTCCGGCCTGGTGCGCGGCACCCAGTGCTTTCCGTCGAGGGATCTGCGGATCAACTGGGGTGCCCACAGCTCCAGTTGGTCATAGAGCTTCTCCGAGAGGAAGATGTCGCCGGTCGGCGTGATCAATTGGACGGGCACATGCGCGTAGGCGTCGGTGCGCGGTCGGCTCAGCCGGGCGCGGACGTTGTCGCGGTAGAGCCAGGCGCCGTGCGCCGCGTCCCCGGGCAGCGAGGGGGTCGGGTAGTCGCCCGCCGGTACCTTCTCCATCCGCTGGAGTATCCGCGGCCACCGTTTGCCCAGCGGGCCGCGCCAGGCGAGCTCGGGCAGGACCGGCGTGTGCAGCATGTAGACGTACCAGGACTTGGCGCCCTGGCCGAGCAGCTGGCCGACCCGGCGCGGGGTGGGCCGGGTCATCCGCTGCTTGATCCAGTGCCCGAAGTGGTCCAGGGAGGGGCCGGACATCGAGGTGAACGAGGCGATCCGGCCCTCGGTCCGCTTGACCGTGACGAACTCCCAGGCCTGGACCGATCCCCAGTCGTGCCCGACGAGATGCACCGGCCGGTCCGGGCTCACCGCGTCGGCGACGGCCAGGAAGTCATCGGTGAGCTTCTCCAGGGTGAAGCCGCCGCGCAGTGGCTTCGGGGCCGTGGACCGGCCGTGGCCCCGGACGTCGTACAGCACGACATGCCACTGGTCGGCCAGCTGGCGTGCGACGTCCGTCCAGACCTCCTTGCTGTCCGGGTATCCGTGCACCAGGACGACCGTCGGCCGCCCCCGCTCGCCCAGCTCGACGACGCACAGGTCGATTCCGCCCGTGCACACCCGGCGCTCGCGCGCCCCCGGCAGGCTCAGCAGATTCATGCCGCCACCCTTTCCTCGGCCCAGCGCCGCACATGCGGCAGATCGTCGTCCAGCCAGAAGGCGTTCTGCTCGGGGTCCTTGGAGTCGGTGACCACCAGAATCTCCTCGAACTTGGCGCCCGTACCGCGGAATCCGAGATGGGGCTCGACCGCCCACAGACCGGGCTGCGGCGGATGGTCGGAGAAGCGGTACGGACTCCACAGGGGCGACCAGCCGTCCCGGTGCCCGTGCAGGGCGTCGCTCATCAGTCCCTTGAGGGACTGGGTGCCGAAGCCGAACACATGCGGGGACCAGCGGCGTTCGGCGACGCGGTCGACCTTGTGGGCGATGACACCGAAGGGGTAGGCGCGGTGTCTGTTGGCGTACCCCTGCCTGATCATCAGGCGTTCGACGTTCTCGTATATCTCGCGCAGCGAACGCCGCTCGCGCACCTGGGCCAGTATCAGCTCGCGGTGGGCCTCAAGATCGGCCAGCAGCTTGTCGTGCAGGGGGTTGAGCCCGAGACAGCCGGAGTAGCCGATGTCGGCCGTGAAGCCCTTGTGTACCGGGGCCAGGTCGAGGATGAAGGGCATCCCCGGTTCCAGCTTCCGGTTGCCCGGGAAGAACTGCAGCGGCACCTTGAAGCCGGCGAACGCCGTGCGGTCCCCGAACCAGGCGAAGGGGAGGTGGAACCAGTCCCGCACCCCGCGTTCGCGCAGCCAGTCACGTTGCATACGGGCCGCCTCGCGCTCGGTCACGCCCGGCCGGAGCCGGCCCGCGACCGCCTCCGCGCAGGCGTACGCGAGGCTTTGGACTTCTCTGAACCCCCGCAGCTCCGGGGCCTGTTCGTCCTTCACTGCCGAGGCCATGCCACCGTCCGTTCCCTGCCGTGTGCGGTACGTGCCCGTAACGTGACACTGATGAATGTGACAATGTCCGGCGGCTACGTCAAGGGGTGTGCGGAGACCTGTGGACAACTGGTCCCGACCCCCTCCTGCCGACCTCTCCCCGACCTTTCCCGACCTCTCCGCGCCCCTTCTCCCCGACCGCGGATGTCATCCCCCGTGGTGGGCCCCTACGGGTCCGTACATCTGGAGTCGGAGGCCGATCCAGCCGCCAGGGCTGACGACTGATGTGGCCCGCGCCACTACCTTCGAGTGGTGACTGTGATCGCGACCGAAAGCCTGAGCAAGCGGTTCCCCCGGGTGACCGCGCTTGACCGGCTCTCCTTGGACATCGGCCCCGGTGTGACCGGCCTGGTGGGTTCCAACGGAGCCGGCAAGTCCACATTGATCAAGATCCTGCTGGGTCTGTCCCCCGCCACCGAAGGCCGGGCCGCCGTGCTCGGGCTCGACGTCGCCACCAGTGGTGCCGCCATCCGGGAACGGGTCGGCTACATGCCCGAGCACGACTGCCTGCCACCGGACGTCTCGGCCACCGAGTTCGTCGTCCACATGGCCCGGATGTCCGGACTGCCACCGACGGCGGCGCGCGAGCGCACCGCCGACACGCTCCGGCACGTGGGCCTCTACGAGGAGCGCTACCGCCCCATCGGCGGCTACTCGACCGGCATGAAGCAGCGCGTGAAACTGGCGCAGGCGCTGGTCCACGACCCGCAGCTGGTCCTGCTCGACGAGCCGACCAACGGCCTCGACCCCGTCGGCCGTGACGAGATGCTCGGACTGATCCGCCGCGTCCACACCGACTTCGGCATCTCGGTCCTGGTCACCTCGCACCTCCTGGGTGAGCTGGAACGCACCTGCGACCACGTCGTCGTCATCGACGGCGGCACGCTCCTGCGCTCCAGCTCCACCAGCGACTTCACCCAGACCACCGCGACCCTCGCGGTCGAGGTCACCGACAGCGACACCCACCCGGACGGCACCGACGCGCTGCGCCAGGTCCTCACCCGGGCCGGCGTGACGCTCATCGGCCACGACGGTCTCGACGCCCAGGGGCTGCCCGGTGCGGGCCGCATCCTGCTGGTCGAGGCGGCCGGGGACGAGACGTACGACATCGTGCGCGACAGCGTCGCCGGGCTGGGGCTCGGCCTCGTACGGATGGAGCAGCGGCGCCACCACATCGCCGAGGTCTTCCGCGCCGAAGGGGCACCCGCGTCCGCCGTCGCGGCGCAGAGCGCGCCCGTGACCGCAGGACTCCGTACAGAAGAAGGGGAGCGGTCGTGATGAGCACTGAGACCGGGACCGTGGCCGGGAGCGAGAGCTCCCGCATCCACAACATCGGGTACCGCTCCTACGACGGCCGGCGGCTGGGCCGCGGCTACGCACGGCGCTCGCTCTACTCGCAGTCCCTGCGGGGCGCCTTCGGACTCGGCCGTTCCGCCAAGTCCAAGGTGCTGCCGATGCTGCTCTTCGGCGTGATGTGCGTGATCGCGGCGATCATCGTCGCCGTCTCCATCAACGTCCCGTCGGCGACGAAACTGCTGATGGACTACACGTCCTTCGCGATCTACCTCCAGGCCGTCATCGGCCTCTTCCTGGCCGCGCAGGCACCGCAGTCGGTCTCCCGTGACCTGCGGTTCAAGAGCGTGCCGCTGTACTTCTCGCGGCCGATCGAGCGGGTCGACTACGTCGTGGCCAAACTGGCGGCCATGGCATCCGCGCTCTTCGTGCTCACCGGGACGCCGCTCGTCATCCTCTACGCGGGTGCGCTGCTCGGGAAGTTCGACTTCGCAGACCAGACCGAGGGGTTCGTACAGGGAATGATTTCGGTGGCGCTGCTCTCCGTGCTCTTCTCCGCGCTGGGCCTGGTGATGGCCGCGCTGACACCCCGCCGCGGCTTCGGTGTCGCCGCGGTGATCGCCGTCCTGACCATCACCTACGGTGCGGTCTCCACGGTCCAGGCCATCGCCTGGCAGACGGGTTCGGGCGGGGCCATCGAGTGGCTGGGGCTCTTCTCCCCCATCACGCTGATCGACGGCGTGCAGACCGCGTTCCTCGGGGCCGACTCCGCCTTCCCCGGAGGGGAAGGCCCGGGGGCCGGGGCCGGGGTGGTCTATCTGATCGTTGTTCTCGCGCTCGTCGCCGGCTCGTACGCCGTACTGATGCGCCGCTACCGGAGGGTCGGGCTGTGACCACCATCGAGATCGACCACACCTCGCGCTGGTTCGGCAATGTGGTCGCCGTCAACGACGTGAGCATGACGGTGGGCCCGGGTGTCACCGGGCTGCTCGGCCCCAACGGCGCGGGAAAGTCCACGCTGATCAACATGATGGCCGGCTTCCTCGCCCCGTCGACGGGTGCGGTGTCGCTCGACGGCAGGGCGATCTGGCGCAACGAGGCCGCGTACAAGGAGATCGGGATCGTGCCGGAGCGGGAAGGCATGTACGACTTCCTGACCGGCCGCGAGTTCGTCGTCGCCAACGCGGAACTCCAGGGGCTCGGCGACGCGGAGGCGCAGAAGGCGCTGGCCACGGTCGAGATGGAGTACGCGCAGGACCGCAAGATCTCGACGTACAGCAAGGGCATGCGCCAGCGCGTGAAGATGGCGTCCGCCCTGGTCCATGAGCCTTCGGTCCTGCTGCTGGACGAGCCGTTCAACGGCATGGACCCGCGCCAGCGGATGCAGCTGATGGAACTGCTGCGGCAGATGGGGGCACAGGGCCGTACGGTGCTCTTCTCCTCGCACATCCTCGAAGAGGTCGAGCAGCTCGCCTCCCACATCGAGGTGATCGTGGCGGGACGGCACGCGGCATCCGGCGACTTCCGCAGGATCCGCCGGCTGATGACGGACCGCCCGCACCGCTATCTCGTACGTTCCAGTGACGACCGCGCCCTCGCCGCCGCACTGATCGCCGACCCGTCGACGGCCGGTATCGAGGTGGATCTGGGCGAACGGGCCCTGCGCATCCAGGCGGTCGACTTCGGGCGCTTCACCGAACTGCTGCCGAAGGTCGCATGCGAGCACGGAATTCGCCTTCTGACCGTTTCGCCGTCCGACGAGTCCCTCGAATCGGTCTTTTCCTATCTCGTAGCGGCCTGAGTAGTGGCCTGAAAGGAGCTGTGAAGCGTCATGTACGACCCCACAGTCGCCCGGCTCACCTACCGGGCCCTGCTCGGCCGGCGCCGGGCCGCCATCCTGTTCGTCCTGCCTGCACTGCTGGTGATCATCGCCGTCGCGGTCCGGGCGTTCGCCGGGTCCGACGACCAGGTGGCCTCGGACGTGCTGGGCGGCTTCGCCATCGCCACGATGGTGCCGCTGATCGGTGTGATCGCCGGAACCGGGGCCATCGGTCCCGAGATCGATGACGGTTCCATCGTCTATCTGCTGGCCAAGCCGGTGAAGCGGCCGACGATCATCTTCACCAAGCTGATCGTGGCCATCGCCGTGACCATGGTCTTCTCCGCGCTGCCCACGCTGATCGCGGGCCTGATCCTCAACGGCAACGGCCAGCAGATCGCGGTGGCCTACACCATCGCGGCCCTGGTCGCCTCGATCGCGTACAGCGCGCTGTTCCTGCTGCTGGGCACCGTCAGTCGGCACGCGGTCGTCTTCGGCCTGGTCTACGCGCTGGTGTGGGAGGCCCTGTTCGGCACCCTGGTGCCCGGGGCGCGCACGCTCAGCGTCCAGCAGTGGTCCCTCGCGGTCGCCGAGAAGGTCGGCGGGGCGGGCGCGATCACCTCCGATGTCGGACTGCCGACCGCGACGGTCCTGCTCGCGGCGGTCACGGTGGTGGCGACCTGGTACGCGGGCCAGAAGCTGCGCACGCTGAAGCTGGCAGGCGAGGAGTGACCGGGGGCCCGCCTCCCGACGCGGCCCCCCTGGCGCTCCGCTCCTGACTGGTCCTGACCGCTTCCGACCGGTCCCGATTGCCCCGTCCCCTCGTCAACCCTCGCCCCCCGGGCGGGGGTTGACGCATTTCGGACAGTCGTACGCGTAACTGTACGGTTATCGGTTCGTTGGGCAGGTCGCGTGGAGGCAACTGGGATCTGTGGCGTCGTAGCTTTCGTGAAATCAGGGATTGCCGATGCCGGTGAGGGAGTACCCGCCGGGTCGGTCATTGAGTGAGTGGCAACCGTGAGCGTCCTCCGCCCTTGAGCCCAGGACAGGGCTGCCCGTCATCGGTTTCACGATCGGAAGGCATGTCCATGCCCACAGAAGTCGCCCTGCTCGAATCGCGCGCGCTGCGCGTGGAGCAGATGGAGCGCGTCGATGTCCTGGACAAGGTCAAGAGCCTTGTCATGCTCCCGGACGGAATTCACCTTCGCACAGAGGATGTGGCTCGTTACTTCGAAGTATCCACAGAGGTAGTCAGGAAGGTCACCCAGCGGCACCGGGCTGAGGTCGCAGAGAATGGGTCAGGCTCATGCGTGGCGCTGAGCTGCGGGAATTCCATAGGGACATGTTGTCCCTATGGGGTGCCGAAGGGGGTGAAAGTTATCCACAGGCTGCCACGCAGCTCACCCTCTACACCCGCAGGACCGTCCTCGACGTCGCGATGCTTCTTCGCGACAGCGACATTGCACGATGCGTCCGTACGTATCTGCTCGACGCCGAAGAGGACCTGCGCGCGGGCTACGCCTCCCTGGAGCACCGCGTCACCCGGGTCGAGAGCTGCCTGGCCGGAGTCGGCACCGCGCTCCAGGAGCTCGGGCCCGTCCTCAACCGGATGTCGCACCGGCTCGACAGCCTCGACCGGCGGCTGGACGTCACCCATCAGGTGGTCGGCGCGATGAGCGTGCGGCTGGGGCACATGTCCGAGGACATCGTCCGCATCGACGGCAGGATGGATGAACTCGCCCGCAACCTGAAGGATCTGAACCGCCGCGGCAGCAAGCAGCGCTGATTCGGCAGGAGTTCGTGTGCCTTCGGCGCCGCCCGGAAAACGGGTGGCGCCGAACGGCCGCCCCCGGCACAGTGGTTGGTCCCGGAGGATTGGCCGAGTGGAAGGCAGCGGCTTGCTAAGCCGTCGTCGGGGCCGCAAACCCCGCGCGCGTTCGATCCGCGCATTCTCCGCCTCCGCCACAACAGGGCGGCGTACCGGCACACGTGCCGGTACGCCGCCCTGTATCGGCACTCTTACGAGAGATCCGTACGGCTCGGCGCCCGCTCCTACGACTGAAGCAGCTGCTCCAGTACCACGGCGATGCCGTCGTCCTCGTTGGACGCGGTGATCTCCTGGGCCACGGCCTTCAGGTCCGCATGCGCGTTGGCCATCGCCACCCCCCGCTGTGCCCAGGCGAACATCGGGATGTCGTTCGGCATGTCGCCGAAGGCCAGGGTGTCCGCCGCCTTCACGCCCAGCCGGCGCGCGGCCAGCGAGAGCCCGGTCGCCTTGCTCAGCCCCAGCGGCAGGATCTCCACCACCCCGGGACCGGCCATGACCACGTCCACGAGGTTGCCGACGGCGGCGCGTGCGGCCGTCGCCAGTGCGTCGTCGTCCAGATCGGGATGCTGGATGTAGACCTTGTTCAGGGGCGCGGACCACAGCTCGGCCGGGTCCTCCACGAAGGTGGCCGGGAGCGGGCCTTCCTGCACCCGGTAGCCGGGGCCGACCATCACTTCGCCGTCGAGCCCGTCACGGCTGGCCGCCAGGGCCAGCGGACCGACCTCGGCCTCGACCTTGGACAGCGCGAGACCGGCGAGCTGCCGGTCCAGCGTCAGCGAGGTCAGGAGCCTGCGCTCGCCCGCGTGGTAGACCTGCGCGCCCTGGCCGCAGACGGCGAGCCCCTCGTAGCCCAGGTCGTCCAGGATGTGCCGGGTCCAGGGAACCGCGCGGCCGGTGACGATGATGTGCGCGGCACCGGCCGCGGCGGTCGCGGCCAGTGCCTCACGGGTGCGCTCGGAGACCGTGTCGTCGTTGCGCAGCAACGTGCCGTCGAGGTCGGTCGCGACGAGCTTGTACGGGAAGGTCACTTGGCGACCGGCTCCAGGACCTCGCGCCCGCCCAGATACGGCCGGAGCACCTCGGGCACCCGTACCGAACCGTCGGGCAGCTGGTGGTTCTCCAGGATCGCCACGATCGTGCGCGGTACGGCGCAGAGCGTGCCGTTCAGCGTGGAGAGCGGCTGGAGGACCTTCTTGCCGTCGCGGTTGTCCCGCATCCGGACGGACAGGCGGCGGGCCTGGAAGCCGTTGCAGTTCGACGCGGAGGTCAGCTCGCGGTACTTGCCCTGCGCCGGGATCCACGCCTCGCAGTCGAACTTCCGGGAGGCCGAGGCGCCGAGGTCGCCGGTGGCGACATCGATCACCTGGAAGGGCAGCTCAAGAGCGGTGAGCCACTGCTTCTCCCAGTCCAGCAGCCTGCGGTGCTCCGCCTCGGCGTCCGCCGGGTCGACGTACGAGAACATCTCGACCTTGTCGAACTGGTGGACCCGGAAGATGCCCCGGGTGTCCTTGCCGTACGTACCGGCCTCGCGGCGGTAGCAGGGGGAGAAGCCCGCGTAGCGCAGCGGCAGCTTCTCGGCGTCGATGATCTCGTCCATGTGGTACGCGGCGAGCGGGACCTCGGAGGTGCCGACCAGGTAGTAGTCGTCCTTCTCCAGGTGGTACACGTTCTCCGCGGCCTGGCCGAGGAATCCGGTGCCCTCCATGGCGCGCGGGCGGACCAGCGCCGGGGTCAGCATCGGGATGAAGCCGGCCTCGGTGGCCTGCGCGATCGCCGCGTTGACCAGGGCCAGCTCCAGCAGCGCGCCGACACCCGTCAGGTAGTAGAAGCGCGAACCGGAGACCTTGGCGCCGCGCTCCATGTCGATGGCGCCGAGCATCTCGCCGAGCTCCAGGTGGTCCCTGGGCTCGAAGCCCTCGGCCCCGAAGTCACGGATCGTGCCGTGCGTCTCCAGGACGACGAAGTCCTCCTCGCCGCCGACCGGCACGTCCTCGTGGACGATGTTGCCGATCTGGAGCATCAGGCGCTTGGCCTCGGCGTCGGCCTCGTCCTGGGCCGCGTCGGCGGCCTTGACGTCGGTCTTCAGCTGCTCGGCCTTCTTGAGCAGCTCGGCGCGCTCGTCGGGCGAGGCCTTGGGGATGAGTTTGCCGAGCGCTTTCTGTTCGGAGCGCAGTTCGTCGAAGCGGACACCGGACGACCTGCGCCGCTCGTCGGCGGAGAGAAGGGCGTCAACGAGTTCGACGTCCTCTCCACGGGCGCGCTGGGAGGCGCGAACACGGTCGGGGTCCTCACGGAGCAGGCGAAGGTCAATCACCCCTCCAGGCTACCGGTGTGCACTTCCCCAGCTCGAACCGATATTGGCAAGCGCGTCGCTTTGCCCTAATTGCCTGAATTGGCAATGCTGGGGGAGATTATGCGACCGGCGTGGACCTGGATCCGTCAATAAAAAGAGCCTAATCCCCTAAATGGGGCAGAAGGCTTCACTCATCTTGACGTATACCCCTTGCCTGGAGGGGTAGTTGATCGTTGCTTGTCCACAGGCTCCCGGACTTCCGAAAGTTATCCACAGGCTGTGTGGAAGATCTGTGGATGCCGGAGGAGTTCATTCCGGAAGCTGTGTGATGGCTCGCGGATTTTCCGTTCAAACCCACCTCAGACGCTCGTTCGGGTGGTATTTTCCCGCTCTGGAGAGTTGATCAATGGAATAGGGGCGGCTCGGGGCGACCTGAGCGCCCTGCCGACCTGTGGATGCATCTGGGCCGACTGGAGCAATATGTCGACCATGTCGCCTGGGAGTGTCGACTTGTCCCCAGGTCGAGAGCCGCGCCTGTGGATAACTCTGTGGATACCGAAGATCGGTAGATAGCACCGGTCCGCCGAGAGTGACATGCCGGGCCCCGGGAGCCGACTCGCTCCCGTTCCCGCGGGCCCGAGCCCCTGTCGGCACCGGGCCCCGGAACCCTGTCGGCCCCGGAGCCTCGGGTCCGGGCTCCGTCAGCCCCGGCCGTCCAGGTTCCTGGTCAGCCAGTCGGCGGCGTCCGTGAACTCCGCGTCCGACGTCCCCGCCCGCAGCGGAGGTACGTCCTCCGGGGCCACCCCCGCCCGCGGGTACGAGCCCAGGAACCGCACCTTCGGGCAGATCCGCTTCAGCCCCATCAGCGCCTCGCCGACCCGGCGGTCCGCGATGTGCCCCTCGGCGTCCACCGCGAAGCAGTAGTTCCCGATGCCGGCCCCCGTAGGCCGCGACTGGATCAGCATCAGGTTGACCCCGCGCACCGTGAACTCCTGGAGCAGTTCGAGCAGGGCGCCGGGGTGGTCCTCGCCCAGCCAGATGACCACCGATGTCTTGTCCGCGCCCGTCGGTGCCGCCGGACGGGCCGGCCGGCCCACCAGGACGAAGCGGGTCTGCGCGTTCGCCGCGTCATGGATCTCGGTCACCAGCGGTTCGAGACCGTAGGTAGCCGCCGCGAACTCACCCGCGAAGGCGGCGTCGTACCGGCCCTCCTGCACCAGCCGGGCACCGTCCGCGTTGGAGGCCGCCGACTCCCACACGGCGTCCGGGAGGTGGGCCGCCATCCACTTGCGCACCTGCGGCTGTGCGGCCGGGTGCGCGGTGACCGACTTGATGTCGGACAGCTTGGTGCCGGGCCGCACCAGGAGCGCGAAGGTGATGGAGAGCAGCACCTCGCGGTAGATCATCAGCGGTTCGCCGGTGGTCAGCTCGTCGAGCGTCGCGGTGATGCCGCCCTCGACGGAGTTCTCGATCGGCACCAGCGCCGCCGCGGCGGCCCCGCTGCGCACCGCGTCCAGAGCGGCCGGTACGGAGACCACCGGGACGAGTTCGCGGGTGGCGGCTTCCGGGAGCGTACGGAGGGCGACCTCGGTGAAGGTGCCTTCGGGGCCGAGATAGGCGTAGCGCGTGGCGGACATACCGTCACCCTAATGGGCGGGCCCCGGTGGCTCAGGACTCCAGTAGCCGCTGCCCCACGTACTCGCCGTCCGCCGCACCGCCCGGCACCGCGAACAGGCCGCTCGCCTCGTGCCGGATGAACGGCGACAGGGCGTCGCCCCGGTCCAGCTTCCGCTGCACCGGAACGAACCCGCGCAGCGGATCCGCCTGCCAGCAGATGAACAGCAGACCGGCGTCCGGAGCGCCGTCCGCCGAGATGCCGTCGTGGTACGAGAAGGGCCGCCGCAGCATGGCCGCGCCGCTGTTCCTCTCCGGTGAGGAGATCCGGGCGTGGGCGTTGTCCGGGATCAGCAGCTTGCCGTCGGGGCCCGCCCTGTCGAGGTCCAGCGCGGTGGTCTCGGTGCCGCCGCTCAGCGGAGCGCCGTCCTGCTTCCGGCGCCCTATGACCTGCTCCTGCCGTTCCACCGGGAGCTTCTCCCAGTCGTCGAGCAGCATTCTGATCCGGCGCACGACGGCGTACGAGCCGCCCGCGAGCCAGTCGTACGGTGCGTCGGTCGTGTCCGGGACGAAGACGCGGCGGTCGAAGTCGCTCTCGGACGGCTTCGGATTGTTGGTGCCGTCGATCTGGCCCATCAGATTGCGGGCGGTCATCGGCCGGGCCGTGGCGCCGGGAGCGCGGTTGAAGCCGTTCATCTGCCAGCGGACCCTGGCGGCCGGGGCCGCCTCCTTCTGCACGGCACGCAGCGCGTGGAAGGCGACGAGCGCGTCGTCCGCGCCGATCTGGACCCAGAGATCACCGTTGGAGCGCGCGGCGTCGATGTGGTCCGAGGAGAAGGGCGGCAGCGGGTCGAGCCCCGGGGGGCGGTGGTCGGTCAGGCCCGTGCGTTCGAAGAAGGTCCGGCCGAAGCCGAAGGTGACGGTCAGCGAGGACGGTCCGGCGTCCAGCGCGATCCCGGTGTCATGGTCCGGGCCGTCCGCCGTCCCGTTCCCGGCGGGCTCGCCGGTCATCAGGCGTCCGGCCGTGGCCGACCACCGGCGCATCAGGGCGATGGCCTCCTTCCGGCCGGCGCCGGGCGCCAGGTCGAAGGCGACGAGATGGCCGCGCGCCTGAAGCGGAGTGGTGATCCCCGGTTGATGTTTCCCGTGAAACATCACTTCGGTGGAGCCGACCGTGGTCAGCGCGGCGGGCTCGTCGGGCCGGGTCGCGGCATAGCCGGCGGCACCGCCCGCCCCGCCCAGCACCAGCCCGGCCGCACCGGCCGCGCCCGCGCCGCCGATCAGCCGGCGCCGGGAGATGCCCTCGCCGGTACGGGCGCCGCCGTCCGCAGGGCCCGTACCGTTCCGGGTTTCCCCGCTGTCCCGGGTCGCCTCGTCCCGGGCCTTCCTGCTGTCTGTGCTCACGATCCTGCTCAGCCGATCTTCATGTTCTTGTCGATGGTCGTCTGATCGATGTCCGACGTACGGACGGTCACGGCTACCTTCCAGTCGCCCGCCATCGGGATCTGGACGCCATCGGCGGTCCAGTGGCCCTCGGTCAGCCGGGTGGGAACGACGGGGAGCGGGCCGATGTCCTTGGACTCCAGCGTGAAGGCGACCTTCACCTCGGGGACGTCCATGGCCTCTCCGCCGGCGCCGTCGACCCAGAGGTGGAGCTCATTGGCGCCGGTACGGGCGGGAGTGATCTCCATCCGCACCGTTCCCTTGCCGTTGGCGCCGCCGGTGTCGAAGGGCAGCTTCAGGGAGACCGGACCCTGCGCCGCCGGGGCGGTCACCGCCGTCGCCGCGCGGGCCTCTTCCTCGGTACGCGCCGGTTCGGTCGAGGTCAGTGCGGTCGTCACCGCCAGCAGCACGACGGCGACCCCCACTTCCGCCAGTACCGACCGGCGGAGCCCGGACCGGTCGGGGTCGGCGTCGCGGATCCGCTTCTTCTCGGCGGTGGCCACGGCGGCCTGCTGCCGGGCGAGTTGGGCGGCCCGCGCGGGGTCCTCGGCCGTGGCGCCCGATGTGTCCGGGTCCTCGGTCTCCTCGGCGGCCTCCGCCCGGGGCTTCTCACCATCCCCGGTCCCGGACTCCGTCTCCGACTCCGCGCCGCCCCCGCCCGCGATCAGCCGGGCCGTCCAGCGTCGCGACAGCCAGGCGATCCCGATCAGGACGGCGACGAGCCCCACCTTCACGAGCAGCAGCTGTCCGTATCCGGTGCCGGTGAGCGCGGACCAGGTGCCGACCTGGCGCCAGGACTGGTAGATCCCGGTCGCGGCGAGCACGACCACGCTGCCGAGCGCGATGCCGGAGAAGCGCCGTACGGACGCGGCGTCCAGGTCGGGGGTCCGGTAGAGCGCGACCAGCAGGGCCGTGAGACCGCCGAGCCACGCGGCGACGGCCAGCAGGTGGAGCACGTCGACCGGCATGGCGATGCCGGGCTGGATCCCGGTCGAGGCGTGCTCGGCGAGCGCCCACGTACCGGCGATCCCGGCGGCGATCACCGTGCCGCCGATGGCCAGGCCGAAGGTGAGGTCCCGCTTCTCGCGCTCGTCCTCGCGCCTGGGGTAGGTCCCGAAGAGCACGGCGATGAAGAGCGCGGAGGCCCCGAGCAGCAGCAGCCGGGAGACGAGCGCGGCGCCGGGCTTGGTGTCGAGCACGGCCTTCAGCCCGTCGAGGTCGAAGACGTCCGCGAGCTTCCCGGATCCGGTGTACGGACTGCGCAGGAGCAGCATGGCCAGGGTGGCGACGGTGAGGGTCATCCACCCGCGTACCACCAGGCGCTGAAGGGGGCGGGCCCCCGCCCCGCGCTGCCAGCAGGCCAGGACGAAGGCGGAGCCGCCGGCCAGCAGGACGAAACCGGCGTACGCGGCGTAGCGCGCGATGCCGTAGAGGGTGCCGACGAGGCCGCCGCCGGCCTCCTCGGTCGGGAGCACCACGGCGGTCTTGGAGGGCGCTCCGACGGAGAAGGTGAAGGCTCCGGAGACGGGGTGGCTGTCCGCGGACACGGCCTGCCAGGCGACGGTGTACGTCCCGTCGGGCAGCCCGGTGTGCAGCGAGACGCCGTACTTCACGGTGGAGCCGCTCTGCAGATCACGTGGTGCGGCGGCGGTGTCGGCGCGTTTGCCGTTCGGATCGAGGATCCGGATGGAGTCGTCGCCGAGGGCGACCTGCTCGGAGAAGGTGAGCGTGACCTCCTTGGGGGCGGTGGCGACCACCGCCCCGTCCTGCGGATCGCTCCCGGTCAGCGCGGCATGCGCGGACGCCGGGCCCGCGCCTCCCAGCAGCAGGCCGAACACCATGCCGACGAGAGCGGCGAGGAGCGCGGCCGCGGCGAGGGGACGGCGTGCCGCGGGAGTGGACGGGGCCGGTCCGAAGTGCGGGGCGGTGGCTGTCATGACGAGTCAGTCCCTCACTGCTTCTTCGGGTTGTGGGTGGTCTCCTTCACGGGAAGGTCGACCTTGATCGGGTCGGCCTTCTCGAAGTGCAGCTCCACGGACACCTTCTCGCCCTGCTTGGGCCGCTGCTTGAGTTTCATGAACATGATGTGGTTCCCGCCGCGCTCCAGATCCAGCTCGCCGCCCGCGGGTACGTCGAAGGACGTCACCATGCGCATCGTCTGGTTCTTCGTCTCGTGGATCGTGACGTCGTCGGAGAGCGGGCTGGTGACGGAGGTGAGCCGGTCGGAAGCGCCGCCGCTGTTCTTCACGACGAGGAATCCGGCCGCCATGTCGCTGACGGGCTGCGGCATGAACGCGCCGGTCACCGTCAGTTCGGGCTTGTCGTCCGAGGACGAGCAACCCGCCAGCGTCAGCCCCGTGGTGAGGGCTATGACGCCGGCGAGGGCGGTGCGGCGGTTCACGGGGTCTCCCCCTTGATGATCTTGGGGAGGTCCTTGGTGTAGTCGTCGGGCGAGGTGTCCTCGCTGTAGACGAGGTAGCCCTGGTCGGTCTTCGGGGAGAACGCGATGACCTGGGACCCGTGCATCGAGACGACCGTGCCGTCCTTCTCCTTCTTCGGCGCGTCGATGCCGATGCCGATCTGGCGTGCGCCCGCCTGGATGGTCGGGAAGTCGCCGGTGAGGCCGGTGAAGGCGGGGTCCTGCTGCTTGAGCCAGCTGCCCAGCGAGGACGGGGTGTCCCGCTCGGGGTCGGTGGTCACGAAGATGACCTGGAGCTTCTCCTGGTCGGCCTTGGGCAGCGACTTCTTGGCGATGGCGATGTTGCTCATGATGAGCGGGCAGACGTCGGGGCAGTTGGTGTAGCCGAAGTAGATCAGCGTCGGCTTGCCCTTGGTCCGCTCGCGCAGGTCGTACTTCTTGCCGTGGGTGTCGGTGAGCACCAGATTCGGCTTGGTGAACGGCTGGTCCAGGGCGGTCGCGGCCTTGGTCTTCGGCTGGACCGACACATCGGCGATGGGCTTCTTGGCGCTGTCCTCGCTGCTGCCGCAGGCGGACAGGGTGAGCGCGGCCGCGGCGACGAACGCCGCGGCCAGCACCGTTTTCTTGGACATGGAGCTCTGATTCCTGGTGGTCGGTGGGACGGGTGGAGCTGTGGATCAGGCGGCGCGGCGGCGGCCGGCGAGGACACCGAAGGCGACCCCGGCCACGCCGATGACGATGCCGACGATGCCGAGGACCCGGGCCGTGGTGTCACTGGAGGACGCGGCCGAGCCGTGCTCGCCGGTGGCCGGCGCGGTCAGCGCGAGGACGGGCGCCGGGCTCTCGGGCTCGGCGGCACCTTCCTTCGGCTCCTCGATCCAGCGGACGACTTCCTTGTTGTCGTACGTCTGGATGGCCTTGAACACCAGCTGGTCGGCGTCCTCGGGGAGCTGGCCGATGGAGAGCGGGAACTGCTGGAAGCCACCGGGGCGGATGCCACGCTCGTCCTTGTCGCCCGTGGCGGTCCAGGTGACCTTGGAGACGGCCTCGTTGATCTTCTGGCCGTGCATCTCCAGCGGCTTGGCCAGCTTGCTCTTGGTGACCGCGATGTCCCAGCCGGGGACGGCCTGCGGCATGACGGAGGCCAGCGGGTGGTCGGTCGGGAAGTTGACCTCGACCTTGGTCGTCGCTGCGTCGTCGCGCTCGTTGGGGACCTTGAAGTTGACGGTGGCGTAACCGCCCTTGGCGGCCTCGCCCTGCGGCTGCACGCTGACGTGCGCGGAGGCCGTACCGGCGAGGATCAGGACGGTGGACGCGGCGACGCCGCCGGCGAGGGCGATGCGGGAAACGTTCATGACAGGGATCACTCCACGGAAGCACGAAGGAAAGGTGGTCCGGCGCGCGGGTGCGCGACGGCGTCACGACACCTCTCCTGTCCCCCCTGGGCGGCGTGCATGCGCCGGCCGGGTACGGCGCGGAGTGGTCCGTGCACCGGATGGAGGGTGTCGCGTCAGGCTGCGAGTGCGTACGCGGGCGGCGGACCGCGCCTGATCACCTGGTGCTGCAAGGGGTCCCCGGTGGCGGGTGCCGGGGCGTCGACCGCCGTACGGGCGATGCGCGGCCCGGTCGTCGGGCCGCCGGGCAGCCCGGCGCGCAGTGCGTCGACCAGGGCGAACGCCGCCCGCAGCGCGCGCAGCCGGGCTCCGGCCGCTATCTGCTGCGCGCCGTGCGCGGACAGTCGGACCAGCCCGAACAGGGCGATCTCGCCGCGCCGCAGCAGCCAGCCGGTGGCCACCGCGGCCAGCAGGTGGCCGAGCAGCATGGGCAGGTCGGGCAGCAGGGCGGCGAGGGTGCCCGGATCCGTGCCGGACGCGGCGGCCATGTGGTGGCCCCCGGCCGTCACCGACGCCGGGTCGATGCCCGCGGTGGTGACGATGCGGTGCGCGTCGGCGGCGCTCAGCTGCGCCGGCCCGGCCCCGCACACGAGACTCGCCGCGAACCGGATCAGGGAGTCGTCGCCCGCCCTGGCGTTCAGCGCCGGGGTGCTGTGCGTGCCCAGGCCGAACAGGGCGTGCAGGGCGATCTGTCCACCGGCCAGTGCGGCGGCGATGGACCACAGCGAACGCTCGCGTCCGGCGAACGGCGCCACCACCGCGGACATCCCCAGGAACCCCGCGAGCAGCGTCCACCAGGGGACGGCCGCGCAGGACGCCAGGGAGTGGCCTGCCGCGGACAGCGCGACGCAGACCGCGGTGAACACCGCGGTCCTCAGGAGCCGCAGACCGGCTCCGGCGCGTGCGACAGGCATAGACATGGCGGGGCCATCATCGCACCGGGCCCCCGGGCTCCGTACGGCAGGTCCGGAAGGTCGCCTTCTGTCCGGTGCGGTCGGGCGGGCCAGGCATACACGGGTGTACGGAGCGCTGGTATCCGCCGAATGAGCGGTCTCACATCCGGTCCGCGCTTACGAATGGTGCCGTGCGGCAATACGTATCGGTATGTCGAGCCGCAGCCAGGAGGCTGGAGCATGAGCATCTGGTGGTCCCTCCATTTGCGGCGCGAGGCCGCGAGCGTCCCGCTCGCCCGCCGCTTTCTGCTGGGCACCATGGAGACCGCGGGTGTGGACCCGGACATCTCCTTCGATCTGTCGCTCGCGCTCAGCGAGGCCTGCGCGAACGCCGTCGAGCACGGCGGTGACCACGCGGTCCGGGACGAACCGGAGGACCGGGCAGTGCCGCAGGATCCGTGGGACGTATGGGACGAGCTGCCCGGGGCCGCCTCCGGGCAGTACCGGGTCACCGCCTATCTGGACGGCGAGAAGTGCCGTATCGAGGTCGCCGACTCGGGGCCAGGCTTCCCCGCCCGGCGCACCCTCCGTTCCGCGGCGCAGCCGCACGAGCCCCAGCAGTACCCGCCGCTCAACGCCGAGGACGGGCGGGGCCTCTGTCTGATCGAGCAGCTCGCCGACCATGTGCACTTCGGCAACCGCCCCGGCAGCGGAGCCGTCGTCAGCTTCGACAAGGTCCTGAAATGGCGGAAGGACGCCCTGCTCATGGTGTCCTGAGCAGGGCGTCCTTCGACGCGTGGGGGCCGTCGGCTCAGCCCTTGAGGCGGGCCATCCACTCCTCGACCTCGTCGGAGCGGCGCGGCAGCTTGTCGGAGAGGTTCCGGTTGCCGTCCTCGGTGACGAGGATGTCGTCCTCGATCCGGACGCCGATGCCCCGGTACTCCTCGGGCACGGTCAGGTCGTCGGCCTGGAAGTACAGACCGGGCTCGACCGTGAGGCAGACGCCGGGCTCCAGCGTTCCGTTGACGTATGTCTCGGTGCGCGCGGCGGCGCAGTCGTGGACGTCCATGCCGAGCATGTGACCGGTGCCGTGCAGCGTCCAGCGGCGCTGGAGCCCCAGCTCCAGGACCTTCTCCACGGACAGGTCGCCCAGCAGGCCCCACTCGACGAGCTTCTCGGCGAGCACCCGCTGTGCGGCGTCGTGGAAGTCGCGGAAGCCGGCGCCGGGCCTGACGGCGGCGATGCCCGCCTCCTGGGCCTCGTACACGGCGTCGTAGATCTTCCGCTGGAGCGGCGTGAACGTGCCGTTGATCGGAAGGGTGCGGGTCACATCGGCGGTGTAGAGGTCGTTGGTCTCCACGCCCGCGTCGAGCAGCAGCAGTTCGCCGGAGCGCACCGCGCCGTCGTTGCGCACCCAGTGCAGGGTGGTGGCGTGCGGACCGGCCGCGCAGATCGAGCCGTAGCCGATGTCGTTGCCCTCGATGCGGGCCCGGAGGAAGAAGGTGCCCTCGATGTAGCGCTCGCTCGTCGCCTCGGCCTTGTCGAGGATCTTCACGACGTCCTCGAAGCCGCGCGCGGTGGCGTCGCAGGCCTTCTCCAGCTCGGCGATCTCGAAGGCGTCCTTGACCAGCCGGGCCTCGGAGAGGAAGACGCGCAGCTCCTCGTCGCGCTCCGCGGTGACCTTGTCGGTCAGCGCGGCCTCGATGCCGGCGTCGTGGCCGCGGACGTTGCGGACCGGGCCGGTGGCCTCGGTCAGCGCGGCGGGGAGCTCGCGCACGTCCTTCGCGGGGATGCCCAGCAGCTGCTCGGCCTCGGCGAGGGAGTGACGGCGGCCGACCCACAGCTCGCCCTGGCCGTCGAGCCAGAACTCGCCGTTCTCGCGGTTGGAGCGCGGCAGCAGGTGGATGGTCGCCTGGTGACCGTCCTCGGTCGGCTCCAGGACGAGCACGCCGTCCTGGGTCTGGTCACCGGTGAGGTACGCGTACTCGGTGGAGGCGCGGAAGGCGTACTCGGTGTCGTTGGAGCGGGTCCTCAGGTTGCCCGCGGGGACGACCAGTCGCTCACCGGGGAAGCGGGCGGAGAGCGCGGCGCGGCGGGCGGCCGTGTGCGCGGCCTGGGCGATCGGTTCGACGCCGTGCAGCTCGGTATCGGCCCAGCCCGACTTCATGTTCGCGGCGAGTTCATCGGAGACGCCCGGGTACAGGCCGTTCTTCCGCTGCTTGACCGTCTCTTCTTCCTCGGTCTCCGGGTTCTCCGGGATGAGCTCCTCAGCCACGATTTGTCTCTCCTTGATACGACACTGGACCCCGTCCATCGTACGGGTGTACGGAAGGGGGCACAGGGCCGGAGGACCTGTTACACGGCTCGGCCGGAGGAATGCCGTGGGTTCGGCCGGGGAATGCCGCGGGGCTCAGTCGAAGCGCGCGGCCAGGACGACCACGTCCTCCGCGTCCTCGCCGCGGTCGAGCCCGTCCGGCAGCACGGTGCGCAGCACATGGTCGGCGACGGCCCCGGCGTCCTGGCGCATCGCCTTCGGTACGGACGCGGCCGCCGAGTGGAGCCGTGCGAACGCCCGGTCCGTCGAGTCGCCGGTACGGCGCAGCAGCCCGTCGGTGCAGAGCAGTACGGTTTCGCCGGGCGCCGGGGTGATCTGCACGCTGGGCGCCTCCCAGCAGGCGAGCATGCCCAGCGGCGCGGAGACCGAGGTCTCGACGAACTCGGTGCGCCGGTCGCCGATCACGAGCGGCGGGGTGTGGCCCGCACCGGCCAGCAGGATCTTGCGCGCGGCCGGTTCGCAGTAGGCGAACAGCGCGGTCGCGGTACGGGCCGGTTCGGTGAGCCGCAGCAGGAGTTCCAGATCCGAGAGCACGGCGACCGGGTCCTCGCCCTCCATCACCGCGTACGCCCGCAGCCCGGCCCGCAGCCGCCCCATGGCGGCCAGGGCGCTCGGCCCGGAGCCGTTCACCGAGCCCACGGCGAGACCGAGCGCGCCCTCCGGCAGCGCCAGCGCGTCGTACCAGTCGCCGCCGCCCTGCGGGGCCCGGCGGTGACGGGCGGCCAGCTGGACGCCGGCGACCCGGGGCAGCCGGGTGGGCAGCAGCTCCTCGGTGACGGTGGCGACATCGGCCCTGGCCCGCTCCAGCTCCAGCAGCCGGGCCAGGTGCTCACCGGCGTATCCGGTGTAGAGGCCGACGAGATGGCGCCGGCGCTCAAGCGGTTCGGCGGGTTCGTCGTAGAGCCAGACGGCGGCGCCGAGCCTGCCGGTCGCCTCGGCGGTGAGCGGCACGGCGTAGCTGGCGGCGTATCCGAGCCGGGCGGCGACCTCGCGGCGGCGGGGGTCCAGAGCGGTGTCGCCGAGCAGGTCGGGGGTGGTCTGCGCTCCTTCGGTGTCCGGGAGCCCCTCCAGGATCCGGCCGTAGGAGGTGGCGGCGCGCGGGACCGTCTCGATCAGCCCCAGCTCGGCGTGGGCGAGCCCGAGGCCGATGGTGCTCACCGGGCCGCGGTGGTCGGAGGGTTCGAGGACGACCAGGCCGCGGCGGGCGCCGACCAGAGCGGCTCCGGCGTCCAGCAGCTCGTGAAGCGCATCGTCGAGGGTGGCGGTTCTGGCCAGTCGCTCGGTGAGTTCGTGCAACGTGGTGAGATCGGAGATCCAGCCGGCGAGCCGGTCCTGGATGAAGGCTCCCGGAGCGGACGGCACTTCGGACAGAGGCCCGGCAGTGTGTGCTGAAACCGGAACTGTGGGATCGATTCCAGCCACTTTTGGCAGGTGTGGGGCGCTCATCGTTTTCGGCTTTCCGACCAGTGCGTTTCGTCGAATAGCATCGCGAACCCCCATGTCATTCTGCGCCGCTATCAGTGCATCCGCATGTACACGTGCACCACATGTACACGCACAAGTGAGGCGATGTCCAGCATTGTCCCCACGGGAATTATGGTGTCCGCGCAGCTGCTAAGTTGGCCAAAAAATGCACCCCATGAGAGCTATTTGCGATCGACTGGGCGTGCTCGAACAGGGGGTGTTCTCGGGGTGAAGTCCCGGAGGGAGCGTCATGCCGGGCATGCTGGGTACGTAATCGATGAAGGCCAGGGGCAGTTCTGATCGCCCCGGAACCCAGCAGGCGGCCCGGACGTCCTCTCTTGTGACGGCCACGCACCCACCCCCGAGTGGCGGGGTTCGCACCCTGGCACGGCAGGCGCGATAGCTGCGCCGCTCCTCGCCACGCTCGTCCGGACCGCTCGTCCGGACCCGTCTCGCACCTGCTCGAATCGGCTCGGCCCATGCTCGGTACCGACGACCCGCCCGTACCGCAGACCTGAAGAGCATGTACGCACAGTGAACTGATGCACACGTACGGCAACTCACACGTGGTGTGATGTGGACCCTCGGCGTTCAACGGAAAGGAACGAGCGCTCATGCGCGAGATCCTCGGAAGGCGACGCAGGCTCCGGCTCCGGCGCAGGGGAAGGCCCGCCCAGCTCGACGCGGCCCTGACCTGTGCCACCGCATGGCAGTGGCCCGTGCTCCCCGGAGTGGGGCCGGAGGCGGCCGGTGGTCGCGGTGGCCGTGGCCGTGGCTGCGCCTGTCCCGATCCCGAGTGCGCCGTGCCCGGCGCACATCCCTTCGATCCCGGTCTCCTCGCGGCGACCACCGACGCGCGCATGGTGCGCTGGTGGTGGACCAACCGGCCCACCGCTCCGATCGTCCTGGCCACCGGCGGGCGCGCTCCGTGCGCGCTGAGCCTGCCGGCCGTGGCCGCCGCCCGTGCGCTGGTCGAGCTGGACCGGATGGGCGTGCGGCTCGGCCCCGTGGTGGCGACGCCGACCCGGTGGTCGCTGCTGGTCGCCCCGTACGACCTCGAACGGCTCGGTGAGCTGCTGCACGCCCAGGACTGGGTGCCCAGTTCGCTGCGCTTCCACGGCGAGGGCGGCTATCTCGTCCTCCCGCCGTCCGAGGTGGGGGCGGGGCAGGTGCGCTGGGAGCGGGCTCCCTCCCCGGAGCCCCGGCAGCGTGCGCGTGGGAAGGGCCCGGCTCCGGCACCCGCCGCGCCGTGGCTGCCGGATGTGGGGGCGGTGCTGGACGCGCTGGTCACGGCGAGCAGCGGTGCGCCGGACGGCGGCAGTCGGCTCGCGTACTGACGGGGGCGGTGGCGGGCGCGTCGTGCCCGCCACCGGAGTAGTGGGGTGGGCCGCGCCGGACCCCGCGTATCGGCTGGAATATCCGGCGGACCGTCAGAACGCCCTGCGAAGCCGGCGGGTGCGGTCCGTGATTATCCGGGTGGTCGTGTCCCGACGGCGGGATGCCGGCCCGGATGTGATCCCTGGGCGTGATCCCCGGATGTGATCCCTGATGCGCAATGCAAAGTCTGCCGCTGCAAAGTCCGGCGGTGTAAGGCTTTCTGATGACCTTTCGGAACGCCCCGACAGATTTATCGAATATCCATTCGACTAACTCCGGTGCAGGTCATTTCGCGGAGTGCGCCCGGCGCCCGGCAATCCGGCATTCGACGCCCGGCGTCCGACATTCGGCATGCGGCGCCTGGCATCCGCTGACGCCCGGCATCCGACGGCATCCGGCATTCGGTATCTGTCCGAGACCTGTCGGTCCTCGCATGGTCCGCCGACGCCCTGAGCGCCCTGCTCCTGCTGCGGTCAGGGCTCTCTCGGTGCCTCGGCCCCTCCCGCTCCGTCGAGCCGGGGCGGCGTATCCATGAAGGCGCCGGTGCGGCGGGAACGGTCATGGGGGCGCGGTGTTCAGTGAGGCCGGGGCGTACCGGCAAGGGGCTTGTGCGCGGGCCTGTGCGCCGCGTTGCGCGCCGTGCGCCGTATCCGGAAATGAGGATGCCCGATCGCTGGCGACGGGGGATGCACCAGCGACCGGGCTTCTAGAACGGTAACAAGAGATCTGCCGTTCGCAAATTCGATCTCGCGTATTCGGACAGCGATTTACCTGTGAGTACGGCGAGTTGTGACGCGAGTCACCCCATGAGCCCGGTGGGTTCGGGGATCGTCGATGTCAGCTGAGCGTCACCTGGCGGTTGGTGAGACCGCCGCGCGCCCGCCGCTCCTCGGCGCTGAGCGGCGCGTCGGAGGCGAGCGCCTCGGTCAGCCGTTCGGCGAACTCGGCCGCCGGCTTCTCGCACTCCTCGGCCCCCATGGCACTCGGCAGATCCCAGACCGGGACCATCAGCCCGTGCGCCCGGAAGGAGCCGACCAGCCGGGTGTTCTCGCCCAGCGAGGAGGTACCGGCGGCGTGCAGCCGGGCGAGCGCGTCGAGCAGCCGCTCCTCGGCGTGCGGCATGACCCAGCGCAGATGGTTCTTCTCCGGGGTCTCGCACCAGTAGGCGGCGTCCACACCGGCGAGCCGCGTCGTCGGGATCGCCGCCTCGTTGGCGCGCTCCAGGGAGGCGGACACCTCGGGCGTGGCGTTCTCCGCGTCCGGGACCCAGAACTCGAAGCCGGAGTGGACGACGGGCTCGAACGCCGCATCGGGGTCGAGTACGTCCTGCAGCCGCGGACCGTCGGCCGGCACGCGCTGCGCCGCCACGGGCGAACCGGGCTCGGCGTCCAGCGCCCGCCGCAGCGTGTCCGCGAGGTCCCGGCTGAGGTCACCGGACGGGGTGTCGTTCTGCAGGGCGAGCAGCACCGAACCGTCGTCGCGGCGCAGTGCCGGCCAGGCCATCGGCAGGACGGTGGCGAGCGTCACCGAGGGCACGCCCTCGGGCAGCCCGCCCTTCAGCGTCAGCGCGACCGTGGCGGCGGGCACCAGTTCGCGCAGCGCGACCCAGTCACACTCGCCGGCCAGACCCTCGAAGGGGCGGTGGACGAGCTCGGTCACGGCCTGGGCGGCAGCGCGGCCGTGACATGCCTTGTAGCGGCGGCCCGAACCGCACGGGCAGGGCTCACGAGCCCCGACCACCGGGATCTCGCCATCCTTGAGTTGCTGCTTCCCGGCCTTGGTCTGAGGGCGCTTCTTGGCCATGGTGGGCTTTCTCCCGATTGCGACAGTGCGGTCTGGGCCGCGAGCCTAGCCGTCTCCGTCGCGTACGGAACACACGTGCCCACGCGTCCGCCGGTACCGGAGCGCGGAACGCCGCTTTCCGCGCGGCCGCACTGTGCCGCGTGACCATGTTCTCGCGCGCGCACGCGCGTTGCCGCGGGAGCACGTCTCGGTGCGTGCGGACGCCGTGCCGCGCGATCCCGCCCATACGTCCGGAGACGCCGTGCCGCGCGATCCCCCCTTGCGCGCGCAGGCGCGTTGGGGCGCCGGCGCCTCCCGTACCTCGGCGGCGGCCGGTGTCCGTACCGGAACGTCAGCCCACGTCGTCGAAGGCGTCCGCGAAGCCCAGCCCGTCGAGCGACATGCCCGGCGCGGGCACTCCGGGCCGCGACGCTCCCGGCCGCGACCTGCCCGGACCCGGCACGACCGGTGCGCCCGGCCTGCCAGGCGCGCCGGACGCCTGCCCGTGTCCCTCGTTGACGAGGACCCAGACGGTCACTTCACCGGACGAGCTGTCGCGTACGCCCCACTCGTCGGCGAGCGCGCTGATGATGTTGAGCCCGCGGCCGCCGCGCGCCGTCACCGACGGCGTGGCCGGGACCGGGCGGGTCGGGCCGCCTCCGTCCGTCACCTCGACGGTCAGCCCGCCGGTCCTGTCGACGCGCCACGCCGCGCGGACGTCGCCGTCACCCACATCCGTGTGCCGGCCCAGCGGCCTGCCGTGCCGACAGGCATTGCTGAGCAGTTCGGAAAGAATCAACACGGCGTCGTCGACGACCGAATCCGACACCCCGTGGCTGCGCAACTGCTCGCGCATCCGGTGCCGCGCCTGGCCCACGCCCGCAGGGCCATGGGGTACGGCCATGCTCGACGACGTGGGCACTTCCTGTGCCACCACCAACGCCACCCCCGAGACCTCCTTTGCCCCACGCCACGGAGTGGATGCCCCCTTGGACTGGACCGGAAACCGGCCAACGGACTGCCAGTGACGTACTCGTAACGATCGAATACGGTTCGAATGCGCCGGTGCACTCCGTGTCACTGGGTGTCAGAGGCGTCCCAGCTGCGAAAGAACCTGTTTCGGGCGGTTCGTGATGATTGCCTCGACGCCCAGATCGACGCAGAGTTCGACGTCCTCCGGTTCGTTCACCGTCCAGACGTGCACGCGGTGCCCCGCTCGGTGCAGTCGCTCGATGTAACCGGGGTGGTTGCGTACGATCCGCATCCCCGGACCCGCGATCCGCGCCCCGGCCGGCAGCCGCCCGTCGCGCAGCCGCGGCGAGACGAACTGCATCAGGTACACGGTGGGCAGGGCGGGGGCCGCGGCCTGGACGCGGTGCAGCGAGCGCGCCGAGAAGCTCATGATGCGCACCGGCGAGGGGCCGTCGGCCGGCGGGGCGTCGAGCTCGAACTGTTTCAGCAGCTGCAGCAGCCTCTCCTCGACCTGGCCCGCCCAGCGGGTGGGGTGCTTGGTCTCGACGGCCAGCTGGAGCGGACGCCCGGCGGCCCGGGTCTCGACGACGAGTTCGAGCAGTCGTTCCAGGGTGAGTACGGAGGTGAGCTCGCCCGGCACCGGATCCCAGTCCGGGGACTCCGACTCCTCGCGGTTCCGCTCCTTTCGGTTCCTCTCCTCGCGGTCCTTCCAGGAGCCGAAGTCGAGGGCGGCGAGTTCGGAGAGCTCCAGGGCGGATACGGCGCCGCGGCCGTTGGAGGTGCGGTTCACCCGGCGGTCGTGCACGCACACCAGGTGGCCGTCGGCGGTGAGCCGTACGTCGCACTCCAGGGCGTCGGCGCCGTCCTCGATGGCCTTTCGGTACGCGGCCAGGGTGTGCTCGGGGGCGTCGTCGGACGAGCCCCGGTGCGCGATGACCTGGATGGGGTGGTGCGTGGATTGCCGGCGTGCGTGGGTCACCCCGTCATCGTGTCATCGAGCGGCGGCCCCCGGGCGCACGCTGCGCGGCGGATGCGGGCACCCCGCGCCGCTGCTGCGGTGCGTCTTGCACCGGAGGATCGTTTTGCCCGATGTAAAGATTGGTGTGCGGATGCACAGGTCCTGCTTACAGTGGCCTGACGTGCCTTGGGAAAAGCTGGGACCTGACACGTACACAGCGGATCTCTTGCCGAAATTGATGTGGAACCGAGGAGTAAAGAGCTGTGAGCACAGAGAACGAGGGCAACGAGGGCACTGCGGCCGAGGCCGTTCCGTCCGTACCTCCCGTGCCGGCCGATGCTCCTCAGGGGTCACCCGGGAGCACGCCCGCGCCCGCGCCTGCCCCGGAGGGGGAGCCGGCCACCGCCACCACACCCATGGCTTCCGTCCCGCCAACGCCTGCCCACGCGCCGCACACACCCCAGACACCTCACGCGCCCCAGACACCCCACGCGCCCCAGTCGGCTGCCGAGGCCAACTGGCCGCCCCCGCCGCCGCCCGCCGTGCCGGCGTACGCCTCCCACGGTGCGGACGGTGGCGGTCCCGTCTGGGGCGCCCCGTCCCAGCCGTACGCCCCCGAAGGCCCGCGCAAGCGGGGCATGGGCGGCCTGGTCGCGGCGGTCGCGGTCGCGGCGCTGGTCGCCGGCGGCATCGGCGGCGCCTTCGGCTACTGGGCGGCCGACCGCAACGGCTCCTCCGGCTCGACCACGGTCTCGGCGTCGGCCAACCAGCAGGACCTCAAGCGCGACCCCGGTACGGTCGCGGGCGTGGCGGCCAAGGCGCTGCCCAGCGTGGTCACGATCGACGCGCAGGGCGGTGACGGCGAGGGCGGTACGGGCACCGGCTTCGTGTACGACAAGGAGGGCCACATCCTCACGAACAACCACGTGGTGGCCTCCGCGGCGGACAGCGGCCAGCTGACGGCCACGTTCTCCAACGGCAAGAAGTACGGCGCCGAGGTCGTCGGCCGGGCGCAGGGCTACGACGTCGCCGTCCTGAAGCTGAAGAACCCGCCGTCGGGGCTCACCCCGCTGGCCCTCGGCAATTCGGACCAGGTCGCGGTCGGCGATTCCACGATCGCGATCGGCGCCCCGTTCGGCCTGTCCAACACGGTCACCACGGGCATCATCAGCGCCAAGAACCGCCCGGTCGCCTCCGGTGACGGCTCCGGCGGCAGCAACTCGTACATGAGCGCGCTGCAGACCGACGCCTCGATCAACCCGGGCAACTCCGGCGGCCCGCTGCTCGACGCGCGCGGCGCGGTCATCGGTATCAACTCCGCCATCCAGTCGACCGGCAGCAGCGTCGGCCAGACGCAGGCGGGCTCCATCGGCCTCGGCTTCGCGATCCCGATCAACCAGGCGACCAACGTCGCCCAGCAGCTGATCAAGACCGGCAAGCCGGTCTACCCGGTGATCGGCGCCACGGTCACCATGGACGAGAAGACCGGCGGCGCGGTCATCTCCGACCAGGGCGCGGGCGGTACGCCGGCCGTGTCGAAGGACGGCCCCGCGGACCGGGCCGGGCTCAAGGCGGGCGACGTCATCACGAAGTTCAACGACACCGTGATCGACAGCGGCCCGACGCTGATCGGCGAGATCTGGACCCACAAGCCCGGCGACCGGGTGACGCTGACCTACCAGCGCGACGGCCGGACGGCAACGGCCCAGGTCACCCTCGGCGAGCGCAACGGCGACAGCTGACCATCCCGGCAGCACGCGAGCGAAGGACCCCGCACCCGCGGGGCCCTTCGCTCACCCGCGGGCCGCATCCGATGCACCACCCGTCCACAGGCCCGAGTTGCGCCGGGGAGGGCGCCCGACCGGGATGGCCCGGCGGAACCAATCAGCCGGTACGCTGTAGGCGCTCCGTCACAGGTGGACGGGGCAGGGGTGGGTTGCCCGAGCGGCCTAAGGGAACGGTCTTGAAAACCGTCGTGGCAGCGATGTCACCGTGGGTTCAAATCCCACACCCACCGCCGCAGGTCAGAGAAGCAGCAGGTCAGAGGGCGGGCCCCGAGTTCCGGGGCCCGCCCTCTGTGTTCACCCTGTCTCACCCTGACTCGCGTATATCCCGGTCCTGACCAGTGCGTATGGGCCATGCGTGGGCCAGGATCGGGGACTCATCCGCCGTTGAGTCCTTGCTCGATGAGGGTGTTCGCACGGTCTTGCTGCCCTCGGAGGATCTTGGCGTAGAACCGGAAGAGGACGGTGAGGCTGTGTCCCGCCCGGCGGGCGACCTCCACCGGGTCCACTCCGGAATTGATCCACAGGGAGACCCCCGCGTGGCGGAGGGAGTACGGCACGTCTGCGAGCGGCGTCTTCGCCTCCTTCGCTGACAGGGCCTTGAGGCGGGCGGCGTCCCAGAGAGCGCAATACTCCGTGGACCTGACGCGTCCCCCCTCCGCGGCTCGGAAGAGCCGACCATCGTCCGCTACCCCGTACCGCTCCTTGTGTTCCCGAAGCATCGCGGTGAGGACCGGCGGGATCGGTACCGGGCGGGTGGCATTCCGTGCCCGCCGCTTCAGGCCCCGGTCGTCGTACGACTTCCCGTCGTCCGTCCAGCCGGACCCGACCTCGGGACGGCTCCCGGCAAGGACCAGCTCGCCCCACCCTGAGGTCGGCAGTGCGCAGTCCTCCTCACGCAGGGCCGCGATTTCCGAGGGGCGCATGGCGGCGTAGTAGAGGCACCCGAAGAACGCCCCCAGATGCTCGCCCCGCGCGCTGAGCTGGCGTACGGCGTCGATGAGGACTGCGGCCTGCCCCGGGTTGGGCACGTACCGGAAGTCGACTTCGTCGTCCCGCTCCGGGGTTGTCCAGTCGACGGTGCCTAGTGGGTTGGCGGGGAGGATCGTGCGCTCGACGGCGTATCGCAGCACATTGCTCAGCACCATGCGCTTCCGGGCTACCGTGTTGTCGGCCGCAGACTTTCCGTTCAGCTTCTTGGAGATGGCGTCCAGGGCGGCGCGCAGCCGGTCCGATCGGGCCACTTCGGTCATCTTGTACGTGTGCTCAGCGATCCAGGCGAGTGCCTCGACAACATCGGCCGGTGGCTCCTCGACCTGGTGCCGCAGGTGCAGAGTGCCCTCTGCATCCCGTACGGCGCGGAAGGCCCACGAATAGAGCGCCTTCCGCAGCACGGCGGCCTTCGGGGCGCCGCGCGAGCTGGAGGCGAAGACCGGCGTGACGTTGGCCAACGTCTCGGCGATGCTTGCGCGGTGCTTGGCCGCCGCCTTCGGCCATTTCATGAGCACGTACGCGGTGGCGTGCTCATACCAGGTGGGCGTGGTCAACGCCTCAAGCTCGGAGACCGGGAGCCCGGTCTCCTCGTCGAACTGCTCCCGCTTGCGCAGCGCATCCATCAACTGGGATTGACGCCCTTCGGCCTGCGTCTTGAGCTTGAAGCTCTTAGAGTGCGAGCGCTCGCCGACCCGCCATCGCAGTTCGAAAGGCTTCGGGCGGTTCTTGCGCTGCCGGATGGACCAGAAGTCCACGTCGTACGTGAGCATGGCTCTCCAGGAATGAGAGAGGGCCCACCGAACGGCGGGCCCTCTTGAAGCGGGGGTGGATCAGGCGGCGGTCTGCTCGTACTGGCTCAGCCAGGCATCCAGGTCGGCACGGCGGACGCGGATCTGCTTGTTGGGCAGCTTGATGAGTTTTGGGGCGAGGCCGCGGGCGCGCATCCGGTAGAAGGCGGCGCGGCTCATGCCGAGTTCGGCGAGGACTTCGGGGAGCTTGAGCATCTGGGGGCGTGCCATGGTGCGCCTCCTCTATGAAGCGGCGGGGCTGCGGGCGGGTTGGAGGCACATTGCCGTGAGTCGCGACTCAACCGACTCAGAGGCGGTGCGAGGGGGGTGTTGAGTCGTTTGAGTCACGACTCAGGCAAATGTGGGTCGGACCCGGTGGGGGTGATCCCGTAGTACGTGGCGACCTGCCGGCCGTAGGCGTCGCGGGGGCGGGCGCGGTGCAGTTGCGGGACGACGGAGAGCAGGTTGCGGCCGAATAGCTGCTTGGAACCGATGGCCTTGACGCCGTTGTCCTCGGCCCATTCGCGCCAGATGTCCCACAGGGTGTCCACGGGGACTTCGCAGTTGGGCCCGACCGCGCAGCGTTCTCGGACGAATGCGCTGGTGGGTGAGGCGGTGTCCTGCATGGTCGTGACCGCTTCGCGGCTGGAGGCCGGTTCGGTGATCCGGCCGGTGCGTTGCAGGCGGGCGAGTCCGTCGAGGGCCCAGTTGAGGATGCCGGGCATCTCGGCGGCAAGCTTGTCGGTGAGGCTGGTGTCTTCCTTACCGAGCCAGGAGACGGTCATGTTCAGCACGACGAAGCGCCGGGCGATGACCCCGGAGGAGTCGCCGAAGTGCGGCAGTTCGTTGGTCAGGACCATCAGCCGGGTCGGGAGCTTCCCGGTCCACGGCTGCCGGTACTTGCGGTCGATGTCGATGGTGTCCTCACCCGAGATGGTGAGGAGCCGTTCGACGACCTGGCCGCCGTCCTTGCCGGACAGCCGTGCGTCGGAGATGACCGCGAGGGGCTTGCCGACCAGCGTGGACAGCCCGAAGTTCGAGCCGAGTCCGGCGAGCGTGGGGCCTGCCAGGTTCTCACGGCCGACCAGCTCCTTGAGGACGCGGGCGATGGTTCCCTTGCCGGAGCGGGAGGGGCCTTTGACCAGCAGGATCTTCTGCTGGTCGGTGCGGCCGGACAGGACGTAGCCGAACCACTCCTGGAGCGCGTTGACCGCCTCGGGATCATCGGGCCAGATCTGTTGCAGGAACGCCTCCCACGCGGGGGCACTCGCGTCGGGGTCGTAGGTGAACGGGACGGAGACGAGATTGAAGAACCCCGGTCCGTGCGGCAACAGCTCCCGGTCCCGGATGCGGAGCAGTCCGTTCTCGCACGCCACGATCGGACTCCCGTCGTGACGGCCGTGCTCGTGGTCGATCCACGACGGCGCGTCGACATCCGTGGGCAGAAGCGCGATCGCGCCCAAGGCATCGAGCAGATTGCTGATCTTCTGCTTCGTCGGGGCCCAGTCACTGACCTCGGGCAGGCCGTCCTTGCCCACCCCCGCGCTGAACGTGGCGTGCTCCAGACGCTTGTAGAGGTCGGCGCGGATCTGCTGCTCGTCCAGCTCCCGCCAGCTCGTGCCGGTCCACCGCATCCAGGAGCCGCGCCACCGCCGGAGACGCAGGTATCCGTCAGCGGTCTGCCAGTCGGGCAGGAGCCGCCGGGCGACGGCGAGCGGGTTCGACGGTGAGGGCAGTTCTTCCGTGCCGGTCATGCGGCGGTCCTCCCTTCGGTCTGGATCGTGCGCGAGGTGCCGTGGGGGCAGTGCCCGACGCGTACACGGTCGGCCAGTTCGGTGACGGCACGGCGGCCCCGGACCTGCTCGTGGTACCCGCAGGCGCACAGCCAGTCGGCCACCGGGAATCCGCCCCGCTCCAGCCCCCGGACGTGGAGACCGGGGCCGATGCCGAGCACGGTGACCATGTGCGGCTCAGGGCGAACAGCAGTAAGGACGCCCTGACGGGCGGCGATTCCCGCGCCCTCTGCGGCCCGTGGCGGGGCATGTCGGGCGGCGCGCGGGCCGTGGGCGGTCATGAGACCCGGCCCAGGGCTGTCGGCCCGTAGAGGCCATTGGCCACGGCGCGGGCGGCGTAGGCCTCGGGGACGCCGACGGAGACGGCCGCAGCGATGATCTGCTGGCCCATGGCGTCCAGGCCACACGGTCCGGGACACACGGTGTGCTGCTTGGCCAGGAAAGATGCGACACCGTACGCCTGTGATCCGGCGCCGGATTCGGTCCGGGCGCGGACCATGGCCACGCCTCGGTCCAGGCCGGTACGCACGTAGCGCCCGGTGTGCCGGCATCCGGTGGCCACCGTCGCATCCCATGCTGCGGACCGGTTGAGGGAAGAGACCATCTCTCCCCGGGCGGGGGTGGTCTCTTCCCTGCCGATCAGGGCGCGGACGACGTCCGGCAGACGGGTCATGGTGCCGGTGCCGGGGCCGAGCCACCGGGCGTACTGCATCAGGGATTTGATGTCGACGCCGGTGCGCACGTTGTTCGCGGACCGCATCGAGCCCCGGTAGATCCAGTGCTCTCCACGCGTGGTGGGCACGGTCCGGGTGGAGGGCAGCGACTTGCGGGCCCAGGCCAGCGCGGCGGCGTTGTCGAGGTCGACAACGGTCACCCCGGCTCCGCCGGGGCAGTAGGCTACCGCCCCCGCCCGCTTCCAAGCGCTCCCCCAAACGGGTGACGCTACGACGGCGGGGTCGGTGGTGGCTGCGGCCCAGCCATGGCACGGTCGCGGGCACTGGCAGGGGCCCGCGGTCTTCATGTTCGGGCGCCCACCGCACATGTTTCCCGTGCAGGCGGGGCAGTTGCCGACCGGGCGCTTACCCGCCCGCAACGGCAACACGGGCACACCGGCCGCCGCCAGTTCGAGGGCAGAGGCGAGGTGGTCTCGCTGGATGTCATTGGCATGGGTCATGCTGGGTGTCTCCAGTTCTGTAGAAGTGCTGGCAGGCGAGGGCGGCCCCGGACTTTGGCGAGACGGGGGCCGCCCTTGGGCTGTCAGAAAGGCGGTTCGTTGGTGGCCAACGGGTCGGCGGCCGGGCGGTTGCGGCGCAGCCAGCGGGGCCGGTGCGGGAGGCGGAACAGGGTCCAGCAGCACTCCTCGTCCCAGCAGTCGCAGGGCTCCCACTCGGTGCTCGCGTACTCGCCGGTCTCGTAGTCGCCGTAGTCGTGGTTGTGTCCGCCTTCGCCCTGGCAGGCGGGGCAGTTGGGGTGGGGGGTGTCGGTGAGGATCAGCGCGGGCCGGGGCCAGGTGGCGCGCCGGATACGGAGCCGGACGGACTCTTCCGGCTGGGCACCGTGGCGGGTGTGGTCGGTGGCGAGGGTGGTGAGGTCACGCGCTTCGTCGGGGGTGACGCAGCGGTAGCGGATGTGGACGGTGCAGCCGGGGTGGGGGCAGCGCACGGTGCGCGTGCCGGTCATGAGGGCGACGGCGGCGTCGCTGAGGCGGTCGAGGAGCTTGGGCTGCACGGATGGTCCCTTCGGGGTCAGTAGCGGGAGTGCTCGGATCGGTTGTTCAGGAGTCCTTGGGTTCCTGGGGGCGGCGGTTGAGGTCGCTGCTGGCGGGCTCGTACTTCTTCGCGGGGCGGATCACTGGGCCTCCTGCTGGTTGGTGGTCTTGGCCCACACGCCGCGGGTGGTGGTGTGGGTGGTGCGCTGGTCCTGGTGGATGGGGCCGGTGTAGTGGTGGTGGTGCTCGGTGTGCGCGTCGGCCTTGGCGCGGGCGGCGGAGCGCAGGAGGGATCCGGCGGCGAGGACCAGGGCGACGGGTCCGGCCGCGCCCGTGGCGAGGGTGACCGGGTCGACCTGGCCGAGTGTGTAGAGCACGAGGGAGGTAGCACCGCCGACTGACAGGGCGGCGACGCTGCCGGTGAGCATCAGGGCGCTGGCGTCCGTGGCCTTTTGGCTCATGGGCGGGCGTCCGGGCTGGGCGATGGGGGGTGTCGGCCCGTACGAGGGCAGCGGGGAGTCGTCGCGGTGCGACGTCGGTGTGTATGCCTCGTCGATGAGCTGGCGGGCGCGGAGGTCTGCTTCGGCGGAGCTGAGCTGGCTGCTGGCCGGGGGCTGGTCGGGTCGGTTCACGGGGGTACTCCTCCCGGGCGGGCCGGGGGCCCGGCGTCGGGCGTGACGGCGGGCCCCCGGTCAGGGGGTCGGGTGGGTGTGACGGGGGTGTGATGGGCCGCTGTGAGGGCGCGTCACACCCGCTCCCGCCTAGGGGTTTGGGTGTGACGCGGCTGTCACATGTGATGGGTGTCAGGCGGCGGCGAGGACGGGGACGATGCGCCACCGGCCGGTCTGGGAGGTCGGCTGGAGACGGCCCTCCACGGAGGCGTCCTTCAGCCGCTTGGACACCCAGGACCGACCGAGGTTGTTGCGGTCGCACCAGTCCATGAAGTCCTTCGGTCCGATGACCATTTGCCCGGCCGCCTCGAACTCGTCGAGCGCGCGGGTGAACAACTGCCTGGCTTCCTCCGGGGACGGTTTGCGGCCGGTCTCCTGGCCGAACAGCGGGGTGTCGTCGCCCTGCTGGGCCGCGGGGAGGTCGGCCTCTGGGTCCATCGCGGCGTCCTCCGGGTCGAGGAGGGTGCCGGTCTGGATGGTGTCGTCCTGGTCCGGCACGGTGGCCTGCCCTGTCTCGTCGGTGCGGCGGCCGGTGTACGCGTTGCCGACGACCGCCCTGGCGGCCCCGGCGGTAACCGGGTCAGCGGCGGCGCCGTTACGCACGGCCCACTGGGCGAGCATTTCCATGACGGCCGTGGCGTCCGGGGTGAACTGCTGCGTCCTGGCCGGTGAGGCGTAGCGGTCGGGGTCGATGCCGCCTGCGACGACGTAGCAGTAGCCCGGCCTGCGGTTGCCCCATGCTCCGGGGTGGGCTCCGGCGTCGATGACCGCGTCCGGGAGGCTGAACCCCTCGTCGCGCGGGTCGCATCCGAGGGCGATCACGGACGGGAGCGAGGCCCGGGTACTGGTCGACATCTGGTCGTAGGAGGGGCGTTGGAGTGACACGAACAGCGAGCACCCGGCGGACCGGGCCTCTTGGGCGATGCCGGTGAACGCGTTGTCCCCGAGCTGCCGCAGCGTGTTGGCGGCTTCCTCCATCCAGGCGACCAGGTACGGCAGGCCCTCGCAGCCGCACGCCGTGCTGTCGGGTCGGCAGGAGTGCGCCGGGTCGGTCTGCGGCTCGGCTGCCTGCGGCGTCCACTGCCGGTAGGAGTGCTTGCCCAGCCACCCGGTCCGGGCCGGGATGACGTGCTGGAGCGCTTCCACCATCGCCTCGGTACCGGCGCCGCCCTCCACTGCCCAGTCGTAGGCGGGCAGTAGCGGCCGGAAGTCCTGGAACGCCTTCGGGTCGGACAGCCACATGATGACGTCGCGGCGGGACAGGATCTCCGTCTGGAGGTTCAGGGCGGTGTCGCCCTTGCCGGAACCGGTGCCCCCGGCGACGAGGAAGTGCTGGGCGTTGCGCCCGGCGGCCGGGTCACCGGGTAGCCACACCATCAGCGGGGAGCCGTCGTCGTACCGGCCGATGACGAGCGGGTCCATGATCGAGGCGCCCGGCTGCGAGGGGCCTTCCCACTCCTGGGGCTCGGTCAGCATGTCCTTGGGCACGATGACCAGGTCGCCGCGGCGGGCAGAGTCCGGGTCGGGCTGGTAGCGCACCGCCGACTGCGGCAGGTCGAGCGCGGACGCGATCCGCACCAGGGCACGGGCCACGTCGTCGTTGGTCTGCGTGCCCCCGTCCAGCGCCAGGCTGGCGGTGACCCGGTTCGGCTCGACCTCGGTCCGCCCGATCCTGGCCTTGGCCAGGCCCACCTTCTCCAGCAGGCCCTTGTCGGCGGACTCGATGGCCGCGGGGCCGTCCGAGGTGCGCAGCGCCATGCGGATGTTCCAGGACAGGGCCAGGACGGCCCCGCCCATCAGGTAGGTGTCGGGCAGGATGCCGGTCAGGGGCCCGGCGAGCGCGGCTCCGGTCATCCATGCGGACCCGGCCGCGACCGTGATCGCGGAGTGCAGGCGCCGCTGCGGGCTGGTCTCCCGACCGGCCCACCAGGTGGCCCCGGTGAGGGCGACCGTGGACAGGGTCAGCCCGACCCCGGCCGCGACCGAGTCGGCCCACAGCAGGTGAGCACCGGTCCCGGCGACGCCGATCCCTGCGACGCCGAGCCACGGCGGCATGTGCGGCTTGGCGCGGTGCAGGAGGTACGCCCCGATGCTGCCGCCGGTCGACGTGCTGTGCTCGCGGTTCCTCATCCGCCGTTCCATCCTCTCCAGCTCCCGGTCCACGTCCCGTTCGTCCTGGTCAACCCGGCGGTTCACTGAGCGGTCCAGTTCATGCGGGGGCGCTCCGGCCGCTGGGCGCGGTGGCGGTGGGCGTTGAGCTCGCCCTCGTAGTCCTGCTGGAACTGGGCGTACGTCGCGGCGGCGAGCTTGGCTGCGTTGCGCAGTTCGTCGGCCGCGCGCTGAAGCTTCCGCGAGACCTTGAACGCGCGGATCTTGGCGCCGCCCATCCGGCCGTCCGGGTCGGGCACTGTGCTGAGCACGGACTTGAGGATCTCGGCGCCCATGGCGACCTCGAAGGAGAGCATCACGGCCGCGGCCCGCAGGCTGTTGCAGTAGTCGCGGATCTGGGCCGGGGAGGAGAACTCCGGTGCGGGGAGCAGGCTTTCGGCGTGCTGGCGGGCACTGGCGGGGGCGGCCTTGGTCTTGGTGTTGTTGACCGTGACGTTGATCGGCGGGACGAACCCACCGGCGGCGGCGCCGACGAAGTTTCCGGCGGCGGTGGCCGCACCGGCCGCGAACTTGGCGCCCTTCCCGCTGGGGCTCGATCCGCCGCTGGTCCGGGGGCGGGGGGCGTGGGGCCGCGGGGTGCTGGTGGTTGCCATGGGGGTGCTCCTTTTCAGGCGGAGAGGCAGAGGGCCGCGACGACGAGCGCGGCGATGTGGGCGGTCTGGTCGACGTGCGCGGCACCGCCGGTAGCGGCCCACTTGGTCTGGCGGGCCAGGCGCATCCAGGCCGCGACGGGCCAACGCCGGTCGATCACCGCGTGCGTGGCACCAATCCACAAGACCGCAGCCAGAGCGGGCAGCAGCGGAAGCCGCCAGCCCAGGACCGCCGCGCCGAGGACGAGCAGGGTCGCGCAGACCGCGACGTGCGTGACGGCGTGGCAGAGGTTCGCCCGCCAACCGGCCACGCCCGGCAGGGCCTTGTGCCCGGCCTGGTGGTCGGTCTGCAGCGGGTAGTCGGCGATCAGATGGCCGACGTAGAGCAGGAACGCGAGATCAGCGAACACTGGACGCCTCCT